>NVWV01000005.1 GCA_002746305.1 Bacteroidota bacterium
AAAAGCAATGGAATTAGTCATCTTCAATAGATGGGGTGAAATCATGTTTAAGTCTACTGACAAATACGAAGAATGGAACGGTATGTACAAAGGTGTTCCAGCTCAACAAGATGTATATGCTTATGCTCTCAAAGTAATTGCTCTCAACGATGAAGAGTATAACTACACCGGTACTATTACACTTATTAGATAGAATAAAATAGTTCTCAGCTATACAGCCCTATATCTTCTACCCGGTCGAATATACCTCGGACCTTTTCTGGTCTGAAACCTAATAGGTATAGTCCTTCTCCGTTCTTTATCATATTTGAAAACCATAAAATGAAGATGTGGAAATGCTGAATACCCGGTATGACCACTTAGTCCAATTTTTTGACCTTGGGTAATAGTATCTCCAATACTAACAAAAACACCAGAGTAATTCAAATGCCAGTAACCAGCAAAGGTAGAATCACAATGCATAATCACTATGTTGTTCCCTTCTGAAAGATACTCCTCTTTAAGTCCCGCCTTTTTTCCATCTGATTTCACTTGAGTCACTATACCATCTCTGGCTGCATAAATGGGTGTGTTCACTTTCATCTTAAAATCTTGAGCCAACTCTCCACGATGAGATAAATTGCTCTGCCAACCCTGCACCAACAACACTTTCATACCTACCTTCCACGGTAGCCTATAAATAGGTGTAGTATCGTTCTCTACTCGACCTCCCTTTAAGTCCTTGACTGTTTTATTGGGGACCTGAGCAAAACTGATTGTAGCAATAAACAATGATATAATTAATACTAGAGTTTTGATAAAGTAAGAACGGTTGTACATTATAAATGTTGCGTCAATACACAGTACATCTACTTCATCTTAATATTGAGAACACAAAGTTCATACTAGACTAAGATTACAAAATTGAAATAAATGAAAAAGGTCAACCCAATGGCCGACCTTTCATTTATTTCAATCTATATGAATGTTAATTATCCATTCATACTTACTAAGAACTCATCGTTGTTCTTAGTACCTTTCATATAATTCAGCATAGTACTCATTGCTTCTTCTGGATTCATATCCGCTAAGTGATTACGCATCACCCACATTTTCTGAAGTACCATTTTATCCAACAATAAGTCTTCTCTACGTGTACTACTAGATACAATATCAATAGCTGGATAGATACGTTTATTAGATAGTTTTCTATCCAATTGAAGCTCCATATTACCTGTGCCTTTGAACTCTTCAAAGATTACCTCGTCCATCTTAGAACCTGTCTCGGTAAGAGCCGTTGCTATGATAGTCAAAGAACCTCCATTTTCTATATTACGGGCAGCACCAAAGAAACGTTTAGGTTTCTGTAATGCATTGGCATCTACACCACCTGAAAGAATCTTACCACTTGCAGGTTGTACTGTATTATACGCTCTTGCAAGTCGTGTAATAGAGTCAAGAAGTATCACTACATCATGACCACATTCAGTAAGTCTCTTCGCTTTTTCCAATACGATATTAGCAAGCTTTACATGCTTATCTGCAGGCTCATCAAAAGTAGAAGCTACTACTTCAGCATTTACGCTACGTGCCATATCTGTAACCTCCTCAGGACGTTCGTCTATAAGCAAGATAATCATATACACCTCTGGATGATTGTGAGCAATAGCATTGGCCACATCCTTAAGTAAGTTAGTCTTACCCGTTTTAGGTTGAGCAACTATAAGTCCACGTTGACCTTTACCAATTGGTGAGATAATATCCATAATACGAGTAGAATAATTATCTGACTTATACTCTAGGTTAAATTTCTCATCTGGGAAAAGTGGTGTAAGGTGATGGAATGCTACTCTATCTTTTACAAATTCAACCGTTCTTCCATTAATGCCCAAAATATTAATTAAAGCAAAGTACTTTTCACCTTCTTTCGGTGGACGAATACTTCCTCTAACTACATCCCCTGTTTTTAGACCGTTTTGTCTAATTTGGTTTGGAGCCATGTACACATCATCAGGAGATGGTTGATAGTTATAATCAGACGATCTCAGAAATCCATATCCATCGGATATCACCTCTAATACTCCTTGTGTTGTTACAATTCCTTCTAACTCAAGATAATTAATCAGTTTCTCTTCTGCTTCTCTCTTGGTTCGTTTTGCTTCTTCAGCCTTCTTGCGTTCCGCATCCCTTTCTGCACGTTCTTTGTCACGAGCTTCTTTCTCTTCAGGAGTTAACTGCTTCTGATTGGGATTATTATTGTTGGATTTATTCTGATTCGGGTTTGGTTTATTACCAGTAGCCATTCGATCTTCCCTGCTTACACGCTCACCTTTATGTAAAGGTTTGTCGTTGTTATTGGGTCTATCATTTCCCTCTTCTCGGTTTTCTTTACTCTCCTTTTTAGGAGCCTCTTTACGAGGCCGTTCTCTGTGGGGTTGTTCTCTTCGTTCACCCTCTTTATTGTCATTTACTTCACTTTTCGGAGTGTCTTGCTCCCCTTCAACTCTCACCTTTTTAACAGGTGCAGGTTTTTTAACTCTTACAGGTTTTTTATCCGTAGGAGCATCAGAAGGTTTTGCCTCATCTTTAGGTTTTGATCCTTTAAACTTCTCAGGATTTACCGCCTGAAAGTCTAGTATTTTGTATATTAGGTCTTGCTTCTTTAATCCTTTATGAGGAACCTCATAAGTGTCAGCAATTTTGCGTAGTTCTGGGAGAACCATCTCTCCTAATGAAAGAATATCGTACATGTATTATTAAGAATATTTGTTTAACTGTTTCTAGAAAATTTTTGGAAATTTCTTGAGAATTGCCTGAAAGGCTTTGCAAGTGTAAAACAAAGTTTGGAAAAATGCAAGTACTTGTATTTACACAAGTACAATAGTGAGGGAAGGTGTATATTTAGTTAGACTAAAAGTCTCACAGGCTCTTCCAGTAACTCTTGAAAGGTTTGTAGAAATTTAGCCCCAGTTACTCCATCTACCACTCTATGATCACAGCTCAAAGTAACTTTCATTACGTGCCCTGCTCTCATTTCTCCGTTTTCTACGATAACCGTTTCTTTTGAACTACCTACAGCTAAAATGCACGCATCTGGTGGGTTTACGATTGCTGTAAACTCATCAATTCCGAACATACCCAAGTTAGAGATTGTGAATGTATTTCCTTCCCAATCCTTTGGTTGTAATTCTTTGTTCTTTGCTTTACCTGCAAGATCTCTTACTTCTGTACCAATTTGAGATAGTGATTTGCTATCTGCAAATCGCACAACAGGAACAAGCAGACCATCTTCTACTGCTACTGCCACACCCACATGAACATGATGATTTCTTCTAATCTTATCCCCTAACCAAGCAGAGTTCACATTGGGATGCTTCTTAAGAGCAACCGCTACAGCTTTCACTACCAGATCATTCACAGATATTTTGGTCTCGCTGTATTCATTCATACGCTTACGAGCTGCCATCACAGCATCCATTTTAATCTCTTTCGTAAGATAGAAGTGTGGAGCGGTAAACTTACTCTCTGCCAGCCTTTTTGCTATGGTCTTACGCATTTGAGTAATAGGTACTTCATCATAGCTTTCAACCCCTACAGGAGCACTACTTATGGCTGGAGAAGCTTTATAATTTTCTATATCTTTCTTTATAATTCGGCCGTTGTCACCAGAACCTGTTACTGTATCCAAGTTAATACCCTTTTCTTCGGCCATTTTTTTAGCCAATGGAGATGCGAATACTCGCCCGTTTGAAGAAGCACTAACCACAGGGACAGGTGTACTTGATACAGAAGTGCTAGAAGTCTCTACTTCAGGAGTAACAGGTATTTCTATCTTTTCTTCCTCAGTAGAAGCCAATGGGGCTGCTACAAGTAAATCTTGAAAATCTTCACCTTTCTTACCAATAATGGCAATTACAGTTTCTACAGGAACAGTTTCTCCTTCTTGTACGTTAAGATGAAGAACTTCACCCTTCTCAAAGTTTTCCAATTCCATGGTAGCCTTGTCTGTTTCTACATCAGCTATCATCTCACTAGACTTAACGGTATCACCTACTTTCACAAACCATGTTACGATAGTACCTTCCTCCATCGTATCACTCATTCTAGGTAATTTTATTGCTACTGCCATTTGTTAATCTCTATAAAGCTTCGCAAAGCTAAACATACAAGTTCAAATATTGTTGAGAACGGTGAATAATAGAGTAATTTATTTCTAGTAAATAGGACGTGCTTTGTACTAATATGAGTCAATACGAAGATTTTTTGAAATATGTATCTGAGAATGGTGCAGTAAAAACAGATAGAACAGGCACTGGGACTAAGAGTGTTCTAGGAGGACAACTTCGTTTTGACTTGTCCAAGTCATTCCCACTAATTACTACCAAAAAAGTACACTGGAAGTCAGTCGTGTATGAGCTTCTATGGTTTTTAAAAGGGGATACCAATGTCAAATATCTCAACGACAATGGAGTCAAAATATGGAATGAATGGGCTGATGAAAATGGTGATCTTGGTCCTGTTTATGGAAAGCAGTGGAGAAGTTGGGAAGCCCCAAATGGAGAAACTATTGACCAAATACAAAATGTATTGGATACCTTAAAAAGCAACCCAGATAGCCGAAGAATTATAGTCAATGCCTGGAATGTTGGCGAGTTGAAGGATATGGCCTTAACTCCTTGTCATTGTATGTTTCAATTCTATGTAGCAGATGGCAAACTTAGTTGTCAATTGTATCAGAGAAGTGCTGACTTATTTTTGGGTGTTCCTTTTAATATTCCAAGTTACGCATTACTAACCTTAATGATAGCTCAAGAAGTAGGTTTAGAGCCTGGTGAGTTTGTACATACCTTTGGTGACGCTCACATCTATAGCAACCATACAAAACAAGTAGCGGAACAATTGAGCAGAACAGAAAGACCATTTCCTACCCTTAAACTAAACCCAGATAAGAAATCGATTTTTGATTTTGAATTCGAAGATTTTGAATTAATGGGATACGACCCACACCCAAGAATAAGTGCTCCCGTAGCGGTTTAATTGAGATTAGAGCATTAATAAAGTGCTCAATGTTTTCTTGTCAGACTTCATTACATTTTTGTCTAATCTTCCATTGTAACCATATAATCTTGCTTTGGAAGTATGTTGCCAAATGGACCAATTGTGACGCGGATTATTTCTATAATCACAAATCCAAAGTGGGTAATCTTTAAAGTTCCCTTTCAGGTATTTGGAGTACAAATGTGGATGCGTGTATATAATGGGTTTTACACCATAATGCCTTTCTATTTCTTGACAAAAACTCCTGATTTCGCGTAGGACCTTTCTTCGACTTGGCATTCTTCTACGGGTATATTCTACATCTAAAACAGGAACCATATTCCCCTTTTTAAGACCTGCGTGTTTAATGAATTTTCGTGCTTGTCGTTTACCACTACTGCTAAAACTCATAAAATGGTAGGCACCATGAAGAATATTATGCTTTTCAAGGTTCCTTTTATGCGAACGGTACAATGGATCTACAATAGTTGTTCCTTCGGTCACTTTTACAAATACGAAATCTGGTTTGTTTCTTTTGACCATCAAGTTCCAATTGATGTTCTTTTGGTATTTTGATATATCTATTCCCCAAAGCCTTCTTCCAGCTAGAGAGGATAAATATTCATCTTTAATGTCAACTTGGATTTTATCCAAAGCAATCTTCATAATTGCCGCTGTGTCTACCACAGGCATCTTTACTCCACTTTCTTCTAAAGTTGCCGTGAACCTACATTCCAGCTGTGGAAATTCACATACAGTATGCTCATCTGGCACTATTTTCATGGTTTGAAAAAAGAAAATAATGGCTGCAACTGCCAAGAAAGAAATAAAAATGTTTCTGATTAATTTCACGTTGATATGTTGCCTCAATATTACCAATAGATTGTGTTGCTTTAATTAACAACACACAAAGAGCTTGTGAAATTGTACAGGAAGGTGGAATTACTAAAGTTTCATGACCTCTACTGTTTTATTCTTTTGTTTAAAAATATGCGAAATCGTTCTCCTCAGGTTGACTAATTCAAATTACGTCTGGATGTTCAACTAAACTCTAATAACAGACGTAGCCTTTAAATGACTATTTGTAGAGGAATGATCTAAGTGCTAAATCCTATTTATCCTTGTTCAAAATTATAAGAGCCCCAATCACTCCAGGTATCCAACCTAAAATTGTTAGTATTAAGATAATTAATATAGAACCGCAGCCCCTGTCATAAACGGCTAACGGAGGAAAAATGACAGACAATATTACTCTCCAAATGCTCATAGTTTCAAAGTTAGTTCATTTAGTATATCAATTGCGGCCTCTGCAATCACAGTACCCGGTCCAAATATAAAATTAACTCCATTGCTGGATAAAAAATCATAATCCTGTTCTGGAATCACTCCTCCTGCCACAACTAGAACGTTGTCCATTCCTTGCTTTTTTAATTCTTGAACAACCTCAGGCATAAGGGTTTTGTGACCTGCTGCAAGTGAAGATACCCCGAGCACATGTACATCATTTTCCATGGCCTGCTTTGCCACTTCTGCAGGCGTTTGGAACAATGGACCTATATCCACATCAAAGCCCAAATCGGCAAAAGCAGTAGCAATTATTTTAGCTCCTCTATCATGACCATCTTGGCCCATTTTAGCAACCAATATCCTTGGTCTTCTGCCATCTCTGACCGCAAACTCGTCGGCCTTTTTACGGGCTTCAATTACCTTGTCATTGTTTTGCACTTCTTTCAAATATACACCACTTATGGTTGCATTATTGGCCTGAAAACGTCCAAAAACTTTCTCTAAGGCATAGGACATCTCTCCTAATGTAACACGAGCTTCTGCCGCTTCGATACAAATATCGAGTAGATTTTGATCTCCTCTAGCAGCCATTTCAAGCCGTGCAATTATCTCTTCTGCTTTTTTGTTATCTCGTTTATCCTTTACTTTATTTATTCGATCTATCTGAGATTTGCGTACTGCGTCATTATCAACCTCCAGTATATCAAAGTTTGCTTTTTCATCAGTCTTAAACTTATTTACACCTACAATGATGTCTTTACCTGCGTCTATATTGGCCTGTTTTATGGCTGCACACTCCTCAATACGCATTTTAGGAATTCCACTTTCTATGGCTTTCGCCATTCCTCCCAGTTCTTCTATTTCCAGAATATACTCCCAAGCTTTTTCAGCAAGTTCTTGAGTATATTTTTCAATGATTTCACTCCCACCCCAAGGGTCTATTACCTTGGTAATATCCGTTTCTTCTTGGATAATTTTTTGTGTATTTCGGGCAATTTTAGCACTGAAATCTGTAGGTAATGCAATTGCTTCATCAAAACTATTGGTGTGTAAACTTTGAGTACCTCCAAATACCGCAGCAAGTGCTTCTATAGTGGTTCGAGCAACATTGTTGTATGGGTCTTGTTCTGTTAAACTCCATCCACTTGTTTGACAGTGTGTACGCAGTGCCATAGATTTAGGGTTCTGTGGGTCAAATGTTTTAATCAGCTTAGCCCAGAGCAATCTACCTGCTCTTAGCTTTGCTATTTCCTTATAAAAATTCATCCCAATACCCCAGAAAAATGAAAGTCTTGGAGCGAAATCATCAATGGCTAACCCTGCACCTATTCCTGTTCGTATATAGTCCAATCCATCTGCAATAGTATATGCCAGCTCTAACTCAGAAGTAGCTCCCGCTTCCTGCATATGATACCCACTAATACTTATGCTGTTGAACTTGGGCATATTGGCTGACGTATACTTGAATATATCGGAAATGATTCGCATACTTGGAGTTGGTGGATAGATATAGGTGTTTCGCACCATAAACTCCTTTAGAATATCATTTTGAATAGTGCCTGCAAGTTTTGCCTGATCTACTCCTTGTTCTTTTGCCGCAGCTATATAAAATGCCAAAATAGGCAATACAGCTCCATTCATTGTCATACTTACAGAAATGTCACCAAGAGGAATTTCATCGAAAAGGATTTTCATATCCTCAATACTATCAATAGCAACCCCTGCCATGCCTACATCTCCTGTTACACGTGGATGATCACTGTCATATCCTCTATGTGTAGCCAAATCGAAAGCTACGGAAAGACCCTTCTGGCCTGCGGCTAAATTTCGTTTGTAAAAAGCATTGCTCTTTTCTGCTGTGCTGAAACCCGCATACTGACGAATGGTCCAAGGTCGAATTGCATACATGGTACTATATGGACCACGCAAATAGGGAGCCTCTCCTGCTATAAATGAGGAAGGAGTAATCGTTTGAGTTGACAGTATATCTACCTTGATTTTGTCCAAGTATTCGGCTGTCAATTTTTCCAAAAACCAACTACCACTAGCTGCATCTTGCAACTCTGACATATAGCTCTCGCTTTTTAGCAATACGAGAATATTCTTTGCTAAACGATTACTTTGTGTGGTACTTTTATGATTAAATGGTAAAACACAAATATGCTTTGCTCCACCAATAATAGTGGACGCAGCGGCAATAGTTTGTCTAACCAAATTGTTATACTCAAACTCATCTTCAGAAGATGCAATAATTGCATTGATTTCTACTTCCGGATATGCTAAACTTAGAGCTCTAAGTTTAGCAATGTTTTCATAAAATTTGGTGCCAACTTCAAAGTAGATCGCTTTTGCATTTGCTGCTTTATTCAAATTGTCGAGACTTAAATCTCCACCATTCTCTCCCAGTTCACTTAAATCTGAAATGGTTCTATCTACTCCCTCTAATTTCTTTTCTGATAATAGTACAATCTGCCAGTTTGAATTATTGGTGTGTGTTGCTGAGGTGCTATTCTCATCACTATAATACGGCTCTAAACTAAGTCCATCAGATGTTATATATGTTAAATCCCCTAGATTTTTTCCTTTTAAATCTTTTGTTGCTTTGGCCTTCCAATCAGCCAAACTTGCTTTAGAAAACTCATCAAACGACAGTGTCTTATCCAATTGCATTGGGGCAAATTTAAACTTTCCGTCGTGGCAGATAAATTTAGGCTTAGACTTATATAAATTTGCCGTCTAATGTACAATAACATTTTATCAGAAAACAGTAACCCCGATGGTTCGGGTGTAGTGCAAATCATCACAATCAATCGTGAAGACAAGCTAAATGCACTTAACATAGAGCTTATTCAAGAAATTGGAATTGAGGTTGCCCGATTGAATAAGGAAAAGTCCGTTCGTGGAATTATTATAACAGGAAAAGGAACCAAAGCCTTTGCTGCGGGTGCTGATATTTCAGAGTTTGCCAATTTTGGTGAAACTGAGGCTAAAGAGATGAGTTCTAAAGGAGGGGCAGTATTCACTAGTATAGAAGAAAGTGAAATACCTGTGATAGCTGCTGTAAATGGATATGCTCTCGGCGGAGGTTGTGAACTAACCATGTCTTGTCATGTTCGTATTGCCAGCGAAAATGCTCTTTTCGGTCAACCGGAAGTAAATTTAGGAGTACCTCCTGGATATGGTGGCACTCAACGTCTTGCTCAAATAATTGGAAAAGGGAGAGCAATGGATATGCTAATTACTGCAAAATCAATTAATGCAGAAACTGCTCTTGATTTTGGTCTTGTAACTCAACTAGTTGCTATAGAGGATTTACTGCCAACATGTATTAAATACGTAGAAAAACTAATAGGCAAATCACCAATGGCAATTGCTGAAGTAATCAAGTGTACCAATGCTTTGTACAAAAACGTAGACGGTTTACAATACGAAATAGACAGTTTCGCAAAAAGCTTTGAGACCACTGATTTTAAAGAAGGAACTACTGCATTCCTTGAAAAACGTAAGCCTAACTATAGTTAATATGACAAAGTAGTGTGTCAGTTATTTTGGCATTCTATTTGTTCTTAACCTCACGAACATTAATTTTGAAAATAATTATTATAAAATAGAAACATGAAAAATTTAATTTTACTAACTGCTTTTGTTTTTGGATTCACTGCATATAGCACAGCCCAAACGGACAACAATAAGATCACTTTATCCTCTGAAGCTCAGGCTAAGATGGTAATCGAAAAGAAGTCTCACGATTTTGGACCAATTGAAGAAGGAGTTCAAGCTACAGTTACTTTCGCTTTTAAGAATACAGGAAATGCTCCTCTAGTATTGAATAGTGTAAAAGCTTCTTGTGGATGTACTACTCCAAAATGGACTAAAGAGCCTATCGCTCCAGGTGCTGAAGGTGTAATTACTGCTATCTACAACTCAAAAGGTAGACCAGGTAACTTCACTAAAACTATTACTGTAAAGCACAATGGTGAAGGTGGAACAGAGTTCTTAACTATAAGAGGTGTTGTTAATAAAGCTCCTGCTGTTGTTAAGCCAACTGTTGTTTCTCCAGAGCAATAAGAACTAAAATTTAAACATTACAGAACCCTTTGCTTTGCAAGGGGTTTTTAGTTTAAAAAATACCCGAATGAGGAACTTACTCTCTATCACACTTATACTTTCGACCTTGTTCTCATGGGCTCAAAAAGATTCTGTCCATGTCGATATAAATAATGTTTTACGAAAGTTGGGTCATCTAGAAAAACAAAATGACAATAATGATACTGTAAGTTTTACTGATACTTCATATGCCAGCTCGTTTGGTCCCAAAGATAAAAGTCCCATACTAAAGGCCGGTATTACTTTTGACACTGTTGATTATAACATGGGTAATATCATACAAGGTGTTATTGTAAAACAGAGATTTACTTTTATCAATACGGGTACTAATAACTTAGAAATAATTAATGTAGTTGCGGATTGCAGCTGTACCAGTCCTGACTGGACAAAAGATATAATAAAGCCGGGAGAAAAAGGCTTTGTCATTGCTACCTATGACTCCAAAGAAGATATTGGAAAATTCATGAAAACTATTACTGTACTCCATAACTCTGGAGAGGGTTACACATTTTTAGAAATTAAGGGATTTGTGGCTCCCAAGTTATAAGTCGCTCACTTTACCAAACCAACCTGTTAGACCTCCAGTGTGGATGGCAACAATTCTTTCCCCACTAATTTCTTTTCTTTCAACTAGCTTTTTTATAGCCAACATTAACTTGCCCGTATAAATAGGGTCAAGTAAAACACCTGTTTCCCTAGTAAACTCTTTTATAAATGAAATTAGCTCCTCGTTTGTTTTGGCATAACCTCCACCATGAAATTCATCATAAATATGTACACTGGTTATATCGTACTGTTTCTTAATGTCATTGGCTATGTATCGTTCCCCTTTCAATACTTGAATACCATATAATTTAGTGTGATTATTTTCTGATTTTTCTAAATAAGTAGCCATTCCAGCTATTGTGGTTCCCGTACCACAAGCAACGAAAATCTTGGACACATTTGTTAGGTCTATCTCATTTAGTATATCTGCACAACCTACCATTCCTAATTTAGAAGCTCCACCTTCAGGTATATAAAGCCTGTTATCCTTTATTCCCTCTTGTCTATTGGTTCGTTTATACTCTTCGCGAGATATAAACTGAAGTTTCATTCCATACAGTTTGCACAGCTTCAATACTGGGTTCCATTCTTTAGGCTCCTCTCCTCGTATCATTCCAATACAAGGCAACTCCATAATTGCACAACTTGCAGCTGTGGCCACCAAATGATTGGAATATGCTCCTCCGAAGGTGATAATACCATTATAATCTTCGCGATTATAGTCTTCAAAAATACCAGAGAGTTTTCTCCATTTGTTTCCTGAGATAATAGGGTGGATTAGATCATCTCTTTTTAGCCATAATTCTATTCCTGCAGCAATGCTCCAACTTGTTTTTACTTGAGTAAGAGGACTTGGTATTGTTAAATGATTTAAAATATTCATCTTATTCATTCACCTCTGGAAATTTTTCTTTGATGGTTTCCCAAACGATATCTGATTCATAGCCCTTACCAATAACAAATTGAGCCGCCTTGTAATTTTTTTGGTATCCTTTTATTGTTTTCAAACTATTAATTTTCTTTTCCAGAAGAGAATAAAGTATTAGAGCATATGTCTCCCCATCAATTTCTTTGAGTCCTTTTTTTATGCAGTAGTCCGAAATTTTTCTTCGTTTCAACTCCACTCTTATCTTAATTCTTCCCCATTTTTTATACTTAAACTTTCCTTTTACAAAAGCAATTGCAAAGCGTTCTTCATTAAGGAAGTCCTGCTGAATAAGCTCATAAATAATGAGTTCTACGTCATCAGGAACCAAACCATAGGAGTACAGTTTATCTCTCACTTCTTGATGACACCGTTCCTGATATGCACAGTACTTTGCAATTTTCTGTTTAGCTTCTTTGGGTGTATATTTCTTTTTGTTGGCCTGTAACACTATGCGGCGGCTAATTTACTCTACTTTTGTATTCGGCTTGTATCAGTTATCAGAAATAGCTCAAATCATAGATGGAACACTTCATGGCAATGGAACAGTTTCCATTTCAACTATAAGTGCTGATACACGTACAGTTCAACAAGCTCCATCATGTCTTTTCTTTGCTGTTACTACATCCAAAGACAACGGACACAACTATTTACCACAAGCTAAGAAACAAGGCGTTGCTGCTGCTGTAGTTTCTGAAAAGCCTAAAGAAGATCTTAATTTCATTCTTGTTTCAAACACGTTAGACGCTCTTCAGAAACTTGCTAAATACCACCGAAAACAGTTTGCAATACCAACTATTGCCATAACAGGGAGTAATGGTAAAACCATTGTTAAAGAATGGGTCAATTATCTGCTGCAAGAAACTTTTAGTATTTGTAAAAGTCCTAAAAGCTATAATTCTCAAATAGGTGTGCCTCTTTCTGTTTGGCAACTCAACAATAATTATAATCTTTCCGTTTTTGAAGCAGGTATATCGCAAGTTGATGAAATGGAACGTCTTGCAAATATTATACAACCCACAATAGGTGTATTTACCCATTTAGGAGATGCACATGCTGCAAATTTTGACAGTGAAGAAGAGAACCTGAATGAGAAACTGAAGCTTTTCAAAAATTGCAAATCAGTAGTTTGTTCTTCAAATCAAGCCAACGTAATTACCGCAATCAAAGCATTGGATAAAACCACTTTTACTTGGGGCAGTGATATAGCTGATGATGTGCATGTAGCAAAAAGCAGTGATGGTACGTTCACGTTGAGGTATCAAAATAAAAGTCATCAAATTAAGCTCCCTCATAATGATAAGGCATCCATTGATAATTCTTTTACAGCCATTTGCACAGCCTTAGTTGTAGGTCAGAGCATTGATGACATTCTTAAAAAAGTCCCTTCGTTGCCCAAAGTGGACCTCAGGCTTCAGCAAGTTGAAGGTCTCAATAATAATGAGCTAATTCTGGACTATTATAATGCTGATTTCCAGTCCACTGTAATTGCCTTAGATTTTCTCAATCAGCAGAATACTAAACCTGAATCTGTTGTAATATTATCAGATATTCTACAGAGTAATTGGTCTGATGAAGAGTTATATCATAAAATAAGCACCTTGCTTGTAGACCATAAAATTAGTTCTTTTATTGGTATTGGAGAAAGGATTTCTAGGGCCAATAAGTCTTTTTTATTACCTGCAGTATTTTATTCTAACACTAATGAGTTTCTGATAAAACATCCTTTGCACGAGTTAAAAGACCAATCCATTTTACTTAAAGGATCTAGAGACTCTGCTTTTGAAAAGATAGCAGAACGACTTCGAATAAAAACTCATCAAACTTCTTTGGAAGTAAATCTGACTCGCCTAAAACACAATATTGATGTGGTAAAAAGTAGGATTGGGCCTAAGACTAAAATAATGGCCATGGTAAAAGCATTGGCTTATGGAAGTGGTGGGTATCAAGTCGCCAAGCTTCTAGAAAACAATACAATAGATTACTTGGGAGTAGCATATACCGACGAAGCAACTGACCTTCGTTCATCTGGAATCTCATTACCGATTATGGTTTTGAATCCTGACTTGGCTGACCTCACACCCTATAAGGAACAAAATATAGAACCTGTCATTTACTCTTTTGAGAGTTTGAACAAGGTACAGAATTCCAATATTAAGATTCACATAGAGTTTGATACTGGAATGCACCGGTTGGGTTTTGTAAACGAGGACCTTCCTAATCTACTAACCGCATTGCAACAAAACGATGCTCCTCAGGTGGTCTCTATTTTTAGTCATATGGCAACTTCTGACGATGAGAACCTAGATGACTTTTCCCATCAACAAATCACAAGTTTCCAAGAAATAAGCAGTCGATTCGAAGATACGCTCGGCATTACTGTTCTCAAACATTTGTCCAATACTGCTGGAATAGAACGATTCTCCAATGCTCGATTTGATATGGTTCGGCTGGGTATTGGTCTATACGGAATTTCTACAGTCGGAGATTCAAGTAAACTGCTTCCTGTAAGTATTTTTAAATCATATATCACGCAAATAAAGACTGTACCAGCTGGTGATGGTATTGGGTATGGTCAATACAGTAAGTCTGACCATGATCGTAAAATTGCAATCGTTGCTGTAGGATATGCAGATGGATATAATCGCTTATTTAGTCGCGGAAAGGGATCATTTCTTATCCATGAGCAAGAAGCTAAAGTCGTTGGTAATGTCTGTATGGACATGACAATGTGTGATGTAACCAATATAGTCTGCAAGGCGGGTGATGAAGTCATTATTTTTGGAGACTCTCTTCGTGTTGAGGATTTAGCCCAACAAATTGGCACCATACCCTACGAAATTTTAACAAATGTAAGTGAACGTGTAAATAGAGTTTTTTATCAAGAATGACAAAAGAAGAACTCATACAAGGAATATCAAAAGGTGATACACGCACATTGAGCAGGTCCATCACATTGGCAGAAAGCACGTTAGAGAAAAAACGTGAACTTGCACTTGAAGTAATTGAACATTTTGGACCACAAAACGAGACCTTTAGAATAGGCATAACGGGAACACCTGGTGCTGGTAAAAGTACATTTATTGAGGCTATTGGAATGCGTTTGCTTCAAGATAAAAATAGAAAAATAGCTGTACTTAGCATTGATCCTAGCAGTGGGAAAACACACGGAAGTATTTTAGGTGATAAGACTCGAATGAATAAACTAAGTTCTCATGACAGAGCATACATAAGACCTTCTGCGTCTGGCACACAACTAGGGGGACTTGCTAAAAATACGCGACTTGCTATGCTGCTTTGTGAGGCCGCTGGTTATAATACGATACTCATTGAAAGCGTAGGTGTAGGACAAGCAGAAACGGAAATTGCTCAACTTGCAGACATATTTACTTTGGTATTAAACCCCGGTGGAGGAGATGAGTTGCAAGGTATAAAAAGAGGTATCATGGAGATGGCTGATATTATAGTCATAAACAAGGCTGATGGCGATTCTGAAAGGCAAGCTAGCCTCACTGCCAAAGAATATAGTATGGCGTTGCACTTGATGCCCAACAAGGATATCACATCAAACGGAGACCACGTTTGGATACCTAAAGTGATTACGGCATCTGCTCTTAATGATAAAGGAATAGATGTGTTTTGGAATAAAGCTTTTGACTTTGAAAAGCAGGTATTAGGTAATGACCAAAAGGCTATTCATAGAAAGGAACAAATGCTCTACTGGGCAAAAAAAAGTGTTCAAGACTTACTCTTAGCTAAGCTCGGAAACTATTCTGAAGAAATAGAGAAAGGACTGAAAGAAGGGAAACTTCCTGAGGCACTTGCTAAGCAAATAATAAAGTAATACTATTTGATCTCTATCTTTTTGTTTGTATTGTTCCCATTGTAAATTGGGAAATACATTAACTCTGCGGTAGTAGCATTTATGATATACTCACCCGCATACTTAGGTAATAATTTAAAGGTAAAGGTGCTTTCTCCCTTTTTAACTTGCTCTGCATAAATGACTACTTTGTTTTTATAAAACTCTGTATGCGTAGCATTTAAAATACTTTGGCTACCATAATAAGAACAACCGGCAGGTATGGGTACTTGTAACTGTACATACCCAAGTTCTTTATCACTACTTAACGTGATGGTCACTTCAATAGGTTCGCCTTTCTTAACTGCTTCATGGTAATCTGTAGTTACTGAAAATATACTATCCGCTGTCATTGGATTCGTATTCCATTTCTCAGTTAAAAAAATTGCATATGCGACACTACTATTGGGGTTTTTCAATGTGATGTTATCTTCAACCACTTTGGTTTTCTCATGATTGGTTAGTCCAATGCTTTTTGTATTAGTAAGCAACAAGCATTTCTTAACTTCGTTAATCGTATCTTCATCACTATAGAGAGCTTCAGCAATCCAAACTTTTTCGTATGTGTTTAAGCTCTGATTCGCATAGACCTTGTTCCATAAGTATTTACGTGTCTTGTTTGCTAACTCTGGGTTGTGTTTCTTTAGAAGACTATAGGCCTCACATGTATTCTTTAAAGATTGGCTGCCAAATCCAAACGTGTCTACTCCCCAAAAGGTGTTCCCAAGAATATCCGTTCTCTTTAGAGAATCTAGTTTTTTAAACGATGAGTGTATTTGTAAATCATACCCCAACTGTGCTACCGTTATCTGATCTTCGATTCTCTTACTATTTTTTAAAGCAATGTATAAATCCTCTTTAGGCACGTCAAACCCTATTTTTAGTAAGCATCTTATAATATTGTCTGCTCTCACACCTTTTTTTGCAGCATCATACTCGCTAATCAAATAGCCGTAAGTAATCTTTAAAGTTGAGGAAACATCATAACCAGACTTTTGAGCTTCATTCAAAGCCTCGGCAATATAACAAGTCATCCAAATATTCGCACGTGAGTTTGGCCACCAGCCCCAGTATCCATTTATCTGATTTTTACTTAAGGTAGAGAAATAGCTTTTTATCAATTTATCGTACCTTTTCACATCAGCTTTCGTATTTTTTTTGTCTTTTATAAGGATAAGAGCCGCCCTTAACTTGCTTGCAATCTGTTCATTGCAGTTGTACTCATAGTCGATTACTGTATTTAATTGATGTAACAGTAAATCTCTGGGAGAAGTGACCATTATTAAATAATTGGAATCACCAGTATCCATATCAAATTCTCGTTCTGAATTTGGCTCAATTTCATACAGACTTCCTTTTTTTACTAGAATTCCTTTGGGAAATACTGGAATACTTCTGCGTTCTCCGTCTGTATAAATTTTCTGGTCTGTAGTACTAAATTCTATTTCTAATTCTTCCTCCGAATAATTAGAGTCCAATTGAAAACCCTGTTTCACAAAATGATTACTACCAATTCTTGATGTATCGGCTTCTAGCTGTGTATTATTAAGCTTAAAACTAGAGTACAACTTAATGGAATCAAGTAATGTATTGTTAAGCTCACCTTGAATTACTGTACTATCTCCTGCTACTAAAAACCGAGGGGTATGCAACTGAGCCATTACTGATTTATAGCTTTTTAAAGATGTTGTTTTACTATCGGACCTACGTTTGATGTCCGTGATGATAAACCTACTTTCCCAGGTCGCTATATCATCCGGCAGATGGGTCTTAAATGTTGCTTTTCCATTTTCATCGGTCTTCACATAAGGGATCCAAAAACCAAGATCTGAGAAATTTTCTCTAATTTTTAACTTTGGTTTACTTTCTGTATAATCAAAAAATCCCCCTGGTTCTTCCTCGTCCATATCATAAAAGGAATAGTCATATAACTCATCATAAAAATCACTTACTCCATCAGAATCATACCTGTTTAAAGTGCCTCTAAACGCATTAAAATCACTAGCATCATCATAGGATAATGGCCTTGATTTCCGTGAGGAGTACTGGTATGAAATGCTTGCAATTGAATTTAAACTTCTTACAGGAAGATTAATTAAACTAGAATTGAGTACGCTTACTCCATCCACATAGTAAGCAGTAGCATCTGTGCGGGAACCTAAAAATGAAGTGCCGTACACTGAATTATTCTCAGAAGCCAAAAAATTTATGCCTCTCTCAATGTAAAACCTATCTGCATCAGTCCAATTGTTATTTTCCCATCTGGACGAAGCTGTATATCTATACCTAGAATAGCGTTTCCTAAAGAATTCTTTATTTGTATATTTAAGTTCTACCTCAATACTACTCAATGATAGAGCAGTCTGATAATTTTCATCTTTTTCACATTTTAAGACTATGCTTTTCCATAAAAAGCCCATTTCCTTCTCATAGTTAATAATAAACTTGCTAGTGTCTCTGCACTCAAATACAACAAGGCAATTTAAACTCTTTGTCTCTTTCATTGGGATGAATACCAATCCTAAATTGTTTACAGTATACAGGGTGTTTTTTTTGCCAATTTCTTTTACGAAAACACTTGCCCAAGATACAGGATAACCCAATTTAGTCTTCAATTGCAAAACCACTCCCGTTTTTCCTTTGATTTGCTTTTTGAACAATAGCTCTGTACTGAACTTATTAAAAACCTTTTGTGTGTCAACAAGAGGAAGAAGTTCAGTCATGTCAATCCTAAGATACGTTCTACCCGTTTTTGGGATAAGAACATTGGACATCATTTGAAATGAGTCTCTATGTTGGAAGTATAGATTATATATACTTGGAGGCACCTTATACCCACTGCTTGATGAACGCATGAATGTATCTCCTGTTTTGGTATTCTCAAATACTATATGATGATAATACTTATAGTTTGAAGTGAATACAAAAAGGTTCGTCTTCAAATCTCCAGAAGATTTATCTGGGCTATAAGCTATAACACGCGTACTCTTTATAGGCCTTTCACTCAACTCTTTGTATGGATAAAATCCTGACAAGGTTCCGGAATTGTTTCCGTATTTTTCTAACTTCTTAGTCATGTTCTTTACACTAAGTGGTGTCATCAGAATTTCATTATCCGTAATTGTATATTGATGATATGGATTCGTCTTAATACTAAATGATTTGCCATTGGATAGTTTGATATCTATCTGAGTACCTGCGATAACAGGACCCATTGTTATAAACGAAGGTCGATTGCTATATCTATTATGAGAACGGATGCTTTTTGAAAACCCGCCAAGGTGCTGAATTAATGCATTGTGCTTGCTGTTATTTTGAAAAACTACTAAATTCTGAGTCGCATCCTTTTTTTCCCACTTTGTTAGTTTCTTCCTGAGTTTTCTATTCTCTGGTACCACACCATCTATATTGAACGAAATGACGACTTTATAATCCTGTTGTATTTCTACATCTTTTAAAAAGTATGTTTTGTTGTATGTCCTCAACTCAATATCATGCTTACCTACCGGAAGAAGCATTGATTTAGCACTGCTGTATGACAGTTCATACTTTAAAAGGCCATCAACCTTCACTTGATAGATTCTCAATGATTTACCATCCTTATCTGTGATACTAGCCCATACTTGACCATACTTAATATCGTCCAAGTTTGAATGATACTGAGAATCCAGAGGAATATATGTAAAATACACATCGTCTACAGGATAGAAAATATTGCAATACTGTTCAAGGTTAATTGTATTATGACTAACATCTCGCTTACTAATATTTGAACGAATATTCGGTGTTATTACCTCATTTGGACCGTCTTGTATTTGCAATCTATAGTTAATTGCTCTTTGAGGAACTATGGTACTTTGTCTTCCATCCATTTGACTCGAAACACTGCTACCCATAATTATAGCATTTTTTATTGGTTTGCCAGACGCATCCTTTACCTCAAACTCTATTTCTATTTCATCTCCAGGTTGAGCTGTTTTTTTATGATTAACCTTAAATTCTATTTTATTTTCTGTTGGAGTATAGTATATCATTTTGGATACTACGGTTCCGTTTAACATGAAATGATATCTAAGCCAATATCCTGACTTTGGAAAATGTTCGATCTGTATAGTATCCGTGTATTTACCTCTTTTTACAATTTTTTCATCTTTATAAAGCTGATAATCTACCTCCTGTTCACTGTAAATGTCCAAGTAAAATTTTAATACTTTATCCATGACAAATACCCCCCCAAGAATGGGTCGTGGTTTCTCTAAAAACGTAGTTGCTTCTTTAGTATAAACTGAAGTATATCTCCTTTCAGTAGACACTTTCGACCTATAGGGAAGTTCTATTTTTTCATTAAAGGGAACATCTCCTATAAAATACTCTAGCGTTGCTGTCCCTCGCCTGTCATGGTCTTTATAATGTACTCGCAACACTGAATCAAGCTCCATGAACAGCTCCTTATCTTTTTGTAAACTAAGTGATTCTGATTCGTTAAACACTTCTCCATTTGGCGTATTTATTTTTACTTTAAATAGAATACTCCCCTCTGCTTGATGTTTAAATGTATCAAGGAATACCACCTTAAGCGGTTTGTTATTGTCAATGGTTACTTTCTTATACCATAAAGTATCATTGATGTGTAAATATTGACTATCTATCATGGTAAAGTGAGGTTTTGCTATAATAGAAACCTCACTTCCAACTCTTGCAAATCCGTTGTTATCAGTTACACTAATATGTAATAACACACTATCTTTTTGACGATCCTTTATGCTAAACTCAACGTTTGTTTTGTCTAATTCATAGTCTTTAACAAGAAAAGAAAGATATTCTCTTTGATTACCTGAGATATAACTCAACTGATACCTTTTGTCCAATAAGAATGTGTCGGGTATTACGAATTCAAAAATGTAGACTCCTTCCTGAGATTCAACCATTTTACTATGCAAGGGTTTCTCATTATAATAATAGCTTCCTTGTTCTATTATTACTTCAAGCGGTTTAGTGACTGTCTTTTTACCCTTCCAAACCACAATACTTGCTCTTATGGTGTCGCCATGACGATATTGACTTTGAGAGAGCATGGCCATAGAGGCGTACTTTTGCTTTCCGTTTTTTATCTTAAAAAAAGGGATGTCTCCCATATATCCTAAATTATGTAACCCTATTTCCCCATTTACATCTACCAACACTCGAAGTGAATGGTTCTTTTTTACTTTACTGATTTTATAAATTCCATTGGCGATTTCTACCTTATTTTTAGAATTTAGACTCTTAATCCTCGCATTATTTACCAGTCTACCTAGAGAATCTCTTATGGATAGGTAGAAGTCCTTGTCAATGTTGTAATAGGATAGATTATAACTGTTTTTACAATAAATAGAAGTGCTAAGCTTATGCCCAATCTCTTGATATATCATGTACGACCCATTGCCTAGCTGTGCTTTTAGAATATCCAACGTATCTCCCTTTAACACATAATTATCCAACCATTGTGGTGGTAGCTTTTTATTTGAGTTTGAGGCATACTCAAGTTGCTCCAGACTAAGTGATACGACATAAAATTTATATGGAGTTAGTATGGTATTCTCCTGAGCAATTGAAGAATATGCCAAGACCAATAGGAATAAGACCCACAAGTGTTTCATTTTCATACCATAAATATATTGTTATTCCGTGACAATACAGATAATTAGCATTTATCAAATTTACCAATGAATCATTCAAGTTTAAATGAATGCAACTTTTTATGAGTTTCAAGTATCTTGCATATACCTTAGACAGCCCAATATGAAAAAAATTATACTAACCATTCTTACACTTTCACTTTTTTCAATTCACTCATACGGTGGTCATGTGCTGGGTTCCGAAATCACCTACAAGAAAGTAGACAGTTTGAAGTACATAGTCACTGTTACTAAGTATAGGTTATGTGCTGGTACTTCTATGGGGGGATCACAGGATTTGTTGGTGTCATGCACCTCAAGTGGATCTTCAAGTATAAAGACACTATCAAGAGTTGCAATTCAGGAAGTGAAACTTCATTGTACTTCGAATGGTTCGGAATGTTCTCCTGAGAATACACGAATAAATGGCTCTGAAGGTGTAGAGAGACATATCTTTAGAGACACCATTGATTTTTCAAGCTCCCCTTTCAGTACATACGAGAATTGTTCTGGAAATATTCGATTTGCTATAACAGAATGTTGTCGTGGTTCAAACATTAATACAGGAGGGGCAAACTCACGCCATTATAATTATGCAGAGCTCAATTTATCAATGGGGAATAATTCCGTAGATTTAACCTCAGACCCAAAACTTTTACAGGCATGTAGCCAACCGGTTTTTTATAATTTAGGGGCCAAAGACGCCATAGAACACGATAGTGTTTCCTATTCTTTTGAGTATCCTTTGACTGCGGCCGCTTCTGTCATTTTGTACTCCGGCACCAACTATGCATACGATCACCCTTTTGAAGTTTACTATCCGGGCTCACTTGCACCGCCGTATTGCAATGCAAATGCAAGTACTCCAATTGGTATATGTTTAGATGCTGCTACTGGGGACTTAACATATACTCCAACGAACTGTAACGAAGTAACCTCCTGGGTTCTCCAAGTTACAGAATGGCGTAAAGATACTTCTGGAACCTACCAAATTGTAGGTAAAACAAGGAGGGATGTGATAACAGCAACCAGTAGTCTTGGTCCTAATAATACTCCTACAATCAATGGTCCCTATAGTTACAACATATGTGAAGACAATCAACTGTGTTTTAATATAACAACAGGAGACGCCTCTGTTACCGTATCCAGCACTACGATATCTGATACATTATTGATGTCTTGGAATGAGGGTATTCCAGATGCTAGTTTTACCCTTGTGGACTCAACTGCCCGACTTAAAACAGGAAGGTTTTGCTGGACTCCTCCATCTGGCTCAGCTAATAGCATTCCTTACACCTTTACGGTAGAGGTTAATGATAACCACTGTGATATAAGTAGCAAAACTTATCGAACATTTAGTGTTCAAGTGAAACAGAATGCTGAAACTACGGTCAATGTTACTGATTTAAATTGTGGATGGTATACTATATCTAGTCAGATTGACTCGAGTAATTTCGTAGGGAATCCCGGATATCTATGGACGATTCTGGATAGCAACTCCAACACAATTTCCGATAACAGCATTGCCTATTTCCAATCGACCGGTGTCGCTGTTTCTACGCTTTCAACCGATAGCCTAAAAGTACAAAGAGCGGGTAAATATATTATACAACATACCATTCGCAACACTCCTCTAAACTGTTCTCAAACATACTATGATACTATAAATCTAGGAACTTTAGCAACTACACTTATTGAATTCCCAAAGGATACTATAATTTGCTCTGGCACGGACTTCACTCTTAACACAACAACAACAAATGCTTCCAGCACCTTGCATTACCAGTGGTACGCAAATGGAGCCCTTCTTACAGATGACACTGCTACATCTTTATCCATAACAAATTTCAATTCGGATACTGCTATTGGCTATAAAGTTATAATAACGGATGCAAATGGATGTACCAACTCAGACCAGATTATTGCTTCTCCAAATACCCCTTACCAAGACACGTTAGTCTCTTCAATAGAAGCTTGTCAAGGAGTTTCTATATTCTTTAGTTTGGATTCTTCTTTGCAAAATATACTCTGGAGCAACGGTGAGACAACATTTAATTTGGAAATCACCCAATCGATAAATCTTGGAGTTCAATATATCGATAGCTTTGGTTGTGCCTTTTCTGACAACTCTATAGTAGACATAAAAGAACTTCCACAGCCTAACTTAATAGATAGCGTATATTGTGGTAGTAGTGCAAGTATTTCCCCTGGAAACTTTGCAGTCTATAATTGGAGTACCGGTAGTTCGGCTTCGGACATTACAATAAATACGACAGGTACTTATTGGGTTCATGTGGCAGACAGTAACGGCTGTCAAAATAGAGATACGGCAAGCTTCCAATTCTTAAATAAACTCGATGTAAATCTGGGTTCAGATACCACTCACTGTGGTCCATTGATGCTAAGTACAAGTGCTATTGGAACTTATAACTGGAGTACCGGTAGCACTACCTCTTCAACTCTAATTACTCAAACGGGTAGCTACTCTCTCAATGTCTCAGATGGGACAGGGTGTTATTCTAGTGACGATATTAACGTAGTTATTAATAGTCTGCCCCAACAAACATGGGCAGATACAATAGAATACTGCTCCAATAGTCTAGTTACAGTAACTAGTGACTCATTCTCGTCTTATCGCTGGAATACTGGAGCTACAACCCGAAGTATTCAAGTAGGCAACGGTCCGTATTCAATAACTTTTACAGGCGATAACAATTGTGAAAATAAAGATACAATCTATGTGAAGCTGAATGCCATTCCGGAATTCAGCTTAGGAGCTGACACAACACTTTGTGGTACGACTCTTACACTCTCAGCTTCTGGGGGTACTAGCTACATTTGGAACACTGGAAGTACGGCAAGTTTCACAAATGCCAATTCTTCTGGCACGTACTGGTTACAGCGTACCGATCAAAACAATTGTAGTTATACTGATTCTCTTGAGGTTGTGCTGTTAACCAATCCGAATACTCCAACTCTTACTCGGGCCAATAATATCATAACCTCTAACCAAACAGGTACTCACATTTGGTACAAAGATGGAGCCCCAATTTCAGGGTTTACTCAGAATACGCTTACTATCAACAGTATAGGGACATACACCGCGGTGTTCATTGACAGTAATGGCTGTTCTTCGGACTTATCCAATACCGTACAAAAAACAGTGGGAATATCAGACCTTGATTCTGATCAAATATCCATCTATCCAAACCCATCCAATGGCTCAGCTACGGTGCAATTACATGGTTTGAATATCCGCAATGTTAAGAGCATAAAACTATACAATAGTCAAGGTAAACTCTTGAATACAACTGTAAAAATTAACGGTGAGCAAATTGACTTGAAGTGGTCTTCGAATAGCGAAATACTCTTCTTGGAATTGGAAACTGAGTCTTCTGTTTATAGAAAGAAAATTGTAAATGTTCGATGAGAAAGATATTCTTGCTTTTAGGCACAGTAGCACTTTTACTGCTTAACACGAAGAATGTTCAAGCCGGCCATTCAGTAGGTCTTGATATTTCTTACAGACATATTGATTCCCTAAAGTATGAAATTCTCATTTCATACTATGGTCAATGTGCGGCTTACCACCCCAATGTTAAACTGGGTTGTGGGACTACATCTTTATCCGAAATTTCTACCTTCCAAAAATCTGAAGAGATTATTTCTGTTTGTTCAGCTATTAATCGCAGTTGTTCCAGTTCTGGGGGCATAACCGAAAAATTCTTCGTACACTATTTTACGGTAGAAATAGATTTTGCATCTTCAAAATATGCTGCATTTGCGAACTGTGATAGTTTTCTGGTTTCCGCTCAATATACGGTAACAAGACCTGTGGTTACTACCATGATGTCATCCTCTTTATATGTACATGTCAAATTTAAACATAAACCTTCTTCTGTTAATAGTGCCCCAATTTTTAACACAATCAACAAAAGTAAATTTCCATGTAACAAACCGTTAACTTTAGATTTTAGTGCCTCTGATACTACGGACAATGACTCTATTTCTTATGCTTGGGCTCCTAGTTTGCACAACGGAAATGCCTCTGTTACATACAATTCTGGTTTTTCCTACAATCATCCATTTACACCTTATTATACTGCAGGAACTTCTGCCCCCTTTAGCAGTCCTACTTCTGATCCACCTATCGGAATACATTTAAATCCAACCACGGGTATTGCAACATTTACACCTTCCAATTGCACCGAAAGTGGATTTGCTGTGGTTGAAGTAACTGAATGGCGAAAAGATACCAATAATGTATATCAAAGACTCAGTGTAATTCAAAGGGATATTTACGTTCAAATATTAAGTGTCAATAACAATGACCCTCAAATTTCAGGTAATACGCACCATTCTGTTTGCTTTGGAGATTCCATTACCCTTGAAATACAATCGTCTGATGAACTAATAAATGCTCCTAATCCAAACCCTCCAGATTCTGTTTTACTTTCTTGGGATCAAAACATTTCGGGTTCAGGCTTTACAATTATAGATTCAAGTGCAAGGCTTCAAGAGGGTGTTTTTACGTGGAAACCTGATAGTACTGTTTTGCTCAATACACCCTACTTTTTCACTGTAAAAGCACAAGATAATCACTGTCCCATAAATGGTTTTTCAAGCAAAACATTTTCCATTACAGTGAGAGACTCTGTTGTAACAAGTATCCGAAAAAAACAGCTATCCTGCAATAAGGTAGAATACGACAATGCACTTGACTATGCTTGTATGAATGGCTTTCCCATTTACCAATGGGAAATTTTTGATACTTCAAATACACTTATTAATTCATCCAAGGCACATTTTGAAAACAATGGATTAAATACAACCAATTTCCCTAGTCCAAGGATTACAGTAGTTGAAAAAGGAACGTACATCATTAAATACAAACTCTTAAGTAGCACTGGAGATTATGAATATACCTACTACGATACTTTATACATGGAAGGCTTACTTCAAGTGCGATTTGATGTAGATGAAGCAATAGCTTGTATTGGTATTCCTCTTGAGGTAAAACCAGCTATCTATAATTCAGATTCAACGACTACATTTACTTGGCAAGGGAACGGCAATAGTTTAAGTCAGGACTCTAATTCATTTTATGTCACTTATAGTTCTGTGGGTTTAGACACCTTCTTTAGCTTTGTGGCTACCAACCAACAAGGTTGTCTGTCTTATGATACATTAAGAGTACAAAGTTTTAACAATGTTCCGGCACCTCTTAATGAAGAATATGATTTTTGTATGGGGGACTCTGCTCTACTTTCAATTCCTAACCACTACCATTCAGTGCTTTGGAATACATTAGATTCCACACATGATATTTACGCAAATTTGGAAGGTCACTTCACCGTATCATACAAGGACACTTTTGGTTGTCAGTATGAAGACTCTTTATTTGTCAAACAGTTAAACCTTCCATCTTCCAAGATTGGCGATACTGTCGCTTGCGGAACTGTTGCTACTTTAACTATTGATTCTTTCCCATTTATAAAATGGAATACTGATGAAAGAAGTCAAACCATAGTTGCTACTTCTTCTGGAGAATATTCGGTATTCATGATTGATAGCAACCAATGCGAAAATCGCGACACCTTTAATCTTTCATTCTTACCCTTTAATGCACCTTATTTGGGTGCAGATACTGCTGTTTGTGATAAAACATTCAATCTAACACCTGGGGTGTACGACAATTATGTATGGAGTACTACAGATGAGACATCTTCGCTTAGTGTCACTACATCTGGAGAATACTTCGTTCGGGTAGAAAACAGCAATGGCTGTTTCGGATATGATACCATTTACCTAGATTTTTTAGTCAATACCAAGGTGCCAAGAATCTCTAAATCTGGCAGTACGCTATCGTCCAATAGGCCAGGTAAACATAAGTGGTTCAGAAACAGCTTTGTTGTTTTTGGTGAAATATCTAATTCTATTACAATTGACAAGGTTGGAGAATATACAGCAGTAACTATTGATGAAAACGGATGTGAATCTGATTTGTCAAATACAATTTCCAAGACTTTGAAAACCTCAGAAATTGATTCTGATCAAATATCCATTTATCCGAACCCTTCCAATGGTTCGGCTACTATACAAATACAAGGTTTAAGCGGTACCTATATTAAGAGTATAAAACTGTATGATAGTCAGGGGAAACTCTTGAATACAACTGTAAAAATCAAGGGTGAGCAAATTTACTTGAAGTGGTCTTCGAATAGCGAAATACTCTTCTTGGAATTGGAAATGGAGTCCTCTGTTTATAGAAAGAAAATTATAAATATAGAGTAGGGATAAGGATCTCCACCAGCTTTGTGATTCAATGATTTAGTATCACTCCTTCGTCATATTACTATAATAAAACGTCATTTATTTGCTAAAAGGTCTAGTGCTTCTTTAAATTGAGGACTCATATGAAAATTTTGTACTCCCTTTTTGTCTTTCTGCTATTACTTCCCAATTATGCTAATGCCACACGAATTAGGGGAACAGAGATGAGATATGAACACATTTCATCCTTGAAGTATAAGATAATTTTGGTAAAGTATGAAGACTGTATTGGACCACCTTCAGTACATCATAACATAAAAGCAAGCTGTGGTGTTAACACGGTAGTTTTACCTTCAGGAACTTCTTCTTCTTATGAGATAAACCAATACTGTCCTGATACTTCTTCTTTATGCAATGGAGGCGTACTCAATGGTGTTAAAAAGGTTATCCAAACTGTGACAATTGACTTTTCAGAATCTGCCTATGCCAGTATCAGAAACTGCGGAACAATACATCTTACATCAAATGTTGGAACCATACGTCCGAACACCACCGCTCCCACCAGTCACCAAGTATATGTAGATATTGACTTGGATAGCCACAAACAAAATTCGTCTCCTATTTTTACCCGAGATCCTATAGTTAGCCTCTGTTGTAACCAACCAGCTAATTTGTCTCTAGGTGCATATGATCTACTTGATGGAGACTCTCTTTCTTTTGAATGGGGACAAGCTCTTAATCATACAGGAGACACAATAAGCTTCCCTGTATCTGGAATTGCTTATGACCATCCTTTCCAAGTTTATTATCCAAGTGGATCTGTAATGTCTGCCTATCCACAAGCAACACCTCCTATAGGCTCTTATCTTAACTCAAGTACAGGAGAAATAATCTTCACCCCTACCAATTGCAATCAAAAGGCACTGGCAGTAGTTGCAGTAAAGGAATGGAGAAATGATTCAAATGGTGTCTCGATATTGGTAGGAACCAGTTTTCGAAATATGATTTTCGAGGTAACTACATGCCCAGACAACAATAACCCAGTGATTACAGCTCCAGAAATACTGTCGGTTTGTAGGGGTGATTCTATTGTTGTAATTATTACCACAAATGATGTCGTTTTTGTACCTCCTCCGCCAGCCACATCTCCAGCTCCAGACTCCGTAAAAATACATTGGAGTGAATCTATTCCTAGTGCTTCTTTTACCATAATAGATTCAACAGCACTTAACCAAAGTGGTCGATTTGTATGGTATCCGGATTCTACTGTTAAGTTAAACAGATCCTATGTATTTACGGTAACTGCTACAGACAACCACTGTCCTAGAATAGGTCAAACAGATAAAACCGTTTCAATAACCGTTCGTGATCGAGTGATTGCCACTATAAATAAACAAGTAGTTAGTTGTAACAGCTTTAATTATAAACTCAATTTGGATGTTGCTTGTTTAGAAGGTTCTCCCCTATTTAAATGGCAAATACTGGATAGTATCGGGCAGAGCATTTCCAATACTGATGCACAAATAAATACTGCTGACACCTTACAACAGGTAAATTTATCCGTCAATAAATCCGGTCTTTACATCATAAAAATTACGCTGACCAATGATTCTCAAAGCTACTCCCAAATACTTGTAGACACTCTAGATCTAAGGAATCCATTGTCCGTATCTCTGAATCAATCGGATTCTATTCTTTGTTTTGGGGACAGTATCTCTCTCCATGCAGATGTTCAAAATTCAAAAGGTGTAATAGACTACTTTTGGCGAAATACGTTGAATCAAGTTCTTAATTATTATGATACCTCTATACATGCTGGTTTGACAAGATCCCACCCAGATAAAACCTACTATCTTACTGTCTTCGATGACACCCATTGTTATGCCATTGACTCGGTTAGAATCTATAACAATCTAGCATCCCCTTTGCTAATTGATACCGCAATATGCCAAGGAGAAACCGTAAGTTATTCTGTGAATGCCAACCAAAATAATGTGCTTTGGAATAACGTCATCAGCACAGATTCAATATCTATTTCTACAAGCGGAAATGTATTTCTGTCCTATAGTGATAGTGTTGGGTGCACATACAAAGACACAGCGTTCGTTTCTACCTTATCGATTCCCATTTCTTCCTTAAACGATACGGCAATTTGTGCAACAGAGTACACCCTGTCTGTTGATTCTGTAAAGACCATTTTATGGAGCAATAGCAACTCTACAACTCAAATCGTTGTTACATCAAGCGGAGCATACTCCGTTTATCTTAAAGACAGTAATGGCTGTGAGACATATGATACCGCTACTATTGACCTAAAATACTTTGAAGCACCTAAACTGCCAAACGATACTACTTCTTGTGAAGACAATATTTCCTTGGACCCTGGCAGCTCGTACGACACCTATGTCTGGAGTACTGGTGAAACTTCAAATACAATTGAAGTTTCTCAATCGAATAAATATAGCGTAACCGTAAGCACAGAAAATGGGTGTTCTATGTTTGATTCTATTCAGGTATCGCTTTTCAAAAACTTAAAGGTTCCGACACTTATAAGACAAAATGGTCGCATAGAATCAAATCAAAGCGGAGAACACAAATGGTTTAAAGATGGGGTCCTTCTATCTGGTAATAATGCCAACTATTTGGTTACTTCACTTGAAGGGGCTTATACATCATTAACCATCGATTCAAATGGTTGTGAATCTGATACCTCTAGCCCAGTTACAATAACTTTAGGTATAAATACACTCGAAGAACATAGCATATCCATTTATCCCAACCCTTCCAATGGTTCAGTGATTATACAATTACAAGGTTTGAATACAGATATAGTCAAAGGCATAACACTAATGGATGCACACGGTCGATTGGTTAAAACATCCTATATAAAAAACGAAAATAATTTTACTTTAGAATGGAACCCCGTTTCCGCTTTTTACTGGTTAATAATAGACACAGAGAAAGGTGTCTATAGACAGAAGATTACATCTTTGAAATAGCTTAAATAGGTATAGTAATACTTTCGTTCCCAAATCATATTTTTGCACCACTTTAAAAAATAACAGAAATGATAATTGGTGTACCAAAAGAGATTAAGAACAACGAAAATAGAGTTGGACTAACTCCTGCTGGAGTTGCTGAGTTTAAGAAACACGGTCATACGGTTTACGTACAATCTACTGCTGGTTTCGGTAGTGGTTTTGACGATGATGAATATGTCTCTGCTGGTGCTGAAATGCTTCCTAGCATTGAAGACACGTATGCTATCGCTGAAATGATTATTAAGGTTAAAGAACCTATTGAAGCTGAGTATAGCTTAATCAAGAAGGACCAATTATTGTTCACCTATTTTCACTTTGCTAGTTATGAGCCATTGACTCATGCCATGATAGCAAATGGTTCTGTATGTCTTGCATATGAAACTGTAGAAAAAGCAGATAGAAGTCTTCCATTGCTAATACCTATGAGTGAAGTAGCTGGTAGAATGAGTACACAAGAAGGTGCTAAGTATCTCGAAAAGCCAATGGGCGGAAGAGGTATACTTTTAGGTGGCGTACCGGGTGTGAAACCAGCTGAAGTACTTGTAATAGGTGGTGGTATTGTTGGTACTCAGGCAGCCAAAATGGCTGCTGGACTTGGTGCCCATGTTACAATGATGGATATTTCTCTTAACAGACTTAGAGAGTTGGACGATATCATGCCAGAAAACGTAGATACTGTTTACTCCAATGAGTACAACATTCGCGAAGCAATTAAAACTTCTGATCTCGTTATCGGTGCTGTATTAATACCAGGAGCAAAGGCTCCACACCTTATCACTAGAGATATGCTAAAAACAATGCGTCCGGGTAGCGTACTTGTAGACGTAGCTGTAGATCAAGGTGGATGCTTTGAAACTACAAAACCAACTACACACGAAGATCCAATTTATACCATAGATGGCGTAATACATTATACCGTAGCAAACATGCCCGGAGCTGTGCCTTACACTTCTACTCTTGCACTTACAAATGCTACTCTTCCATATGCTATTCAATTAGCAAACAAGGGATGGAGACAAGCTTGTAGTGACAGTAAAGAATTGAGACTTGGTCTCAATATTGTAGAAGGAAAAGTATGCTACAAAGGTGTATCTGATGCTTTTGAACTTGACTATACACCTATTGAAGATATTTTAGGATAATTCAACTCGGATTTTATACCATATTTAAAAGCCATTCACATTGTGAGCGGCTTTTTTTTTGTCTTTAATTAATTGACCTTCGCATCCAAATCATGAAGCTGTTTCACAAGATATATCCCAATGAGAATGCAACAGAATACCTATTCATCTTACATGGGTTATTTGGGATGTTGGATAATTGGCATCATATGGCTCGTAAATTATCCGAACACTTTACAGTTATCACAGTGGATCAACGAAATCATGGTAAAAGCCCTCATTCAGAAGAAATGTCTTTTGAAATTATGGCTAATGATTTAGCACTGTTGATGACCCATTTAGATATAGAAAAAGCTCATGTACTTGGACATTCTATGGGTGGTAAAACAGCAATGAAATTCGCAGATTTACATCCTGACAAGCTGAGTAAACTTATTGTAGTGGATATTGCCCCACGCAAGTATAAACCTGGTCATCTTACTTATTTCCAAGCATTTAAAACGATTGATTTTTCACAGTTTGAGACTAGAAAGGAAGCAGATCAGGCTCTAAGTGAGATCGAGGAAAACATTGGCATTCGGCAGTTCTTACTCAAAAATCTAGAGAAATCAGATCCTGGATATCAACTCAAATTTAATCTAAAACCCATCGAAACATTTTATCCTAAGATGATAGACACTATGGAATTTCAATGGTTAATAAATGCTCCAACACTTTTTCTATATGGAGGAAAATCAGGATATATCACGGAAGAGGACAAACTTTCCATAGAAGATACTTTCACAGAAGTTGAGTTTAAAGAAATAGCAGATGCAGGTCACTGGGTTCATGCCGAAAAGCCTATTCCATTCTTTGAAGCAGTGTTCATTTTTTTACACTAAACTACTTAGTAATTTAGCTATACTTGCCTCATTATTAATGTGAGAAAATTTCTATTTATAGCATTCATCTTTGCCAATGTCGCAACTTTATTTGCTCAAACAACTATTTCAGGTAGAGTTACCGATGCCACATCTGGTGAACCCCTTCCTTATGTAGCCTTACGAGGCAATAACATAAAATTGGGTGCCGTTACCGATTTTGATGGTTACTACACTATTGAAACAGATGAAGCTATTGACAGTCTAATTGCCGCTTATATGGGATATGCTCTTGTTAAAAAGGCTGTTGTCCTTGGTCAAAAACAGACGCTCAATTTTTCACTGTTGGAGTCTTCGAGCACACTCAAAGAGTTTGTAGTGAGACCTGGAGGTATAAATCCTGCACTCATTATTATGAAACGGGCACGTAAACACAAAAAGGATTACAATCCCGAAAAGATCGAATACTACCAATATGAGGCATATAGCAAGGTGCAACTTGCTATTGACAATGTCACCGATAAATTCAAGAAACGAAAAATATTTAGTGCCATGGCACCACTCTTTGATACTATATCTAGTTTCGGTGATTCTTCTGCTAAAAAAGTATTGCCTGTATTTGTTTCGGAAACATTAAGCGATTATTACTTTAGAAAGTTTCCTAGAAGAACCAAAGAGACAATTAAAGCAACGAAAATACAAGGTGTAGGAGTTGGTGATGAAAGCTATGTATCTCAGATTTTGGGCTCTACATTTCAACAATATAATTTCTACGAAAACAACTTATATATTTTGGATAAGGACTTCATTTCTCCATTAAGTATACAGGCTAATTCCTATTATTTCTTTACGCTCAGAGACAGTTTGATGATAGATGGTAAATCGTGCTATCAAATACAAGTAGATCCAAAAAATCCCAAAGATTTGGTTTTCAGAGGAATGATTTGGATAGAAACAAGTTCCTATGCCCTCAAACGACTTAGTCTTGAAATTACAGATGAAGCCAATCTGAACTTCATTGAAAAGCTCAAAATTCAACAAGAATTTGAAGAAGTGGAACCTACTTATTGGTTACCCAATAAGACTAGAATCTTGATTGATATTGCCGAGTTAACCAATAATACCGTTGGTATGATTGGACTCTATTACAATTCGACTAAAAACACCAAGGTTAATAAGGTTCATGAACTGCCTTTTTACGAGGATAAAATAACTGTTGCGGAAAACTCTTTTTCCAAAACTGAAGCTTTCTGGGATAGTGCAAGACATGAAAAAATAACAGAAGAGGATAAACGGATTTATCAAATGGTGGATTCCCTTAAGAATCAGCCCTTGATAAAATCATATATTGACATTGTAGAAATAGCCGTAGAGGGACATATTCCAAAAGGAAAGATTGATTTAGGACCATGGTATTATTTAGTTGGATTCAATAGGCTGGAAGGCATAAGAACCAGAGTTGGTTTTAGAACATCTCCTAAATTTCACAAGGATTTTCAGCTTAGAACATATGGGGCTTATGGTTTTAAAGATCAACAGTTTAAATATGGGGTTTTTGCAGATTACGTCTTTAGCAGAAAAAAATGGGCTAAAGTGGGGCTATTCATTAAAAAAGATGTGGAATTAATTGGTTTGACAGATGAGGATTTTGGAACTTCTGCTTTGTATGACGCATTTGCAATGTTTGGTACTGATCAAATTAACCGAAGCTTTACCAAGAAGATTTGGGGTCAAAAGGAATTAATTAAAGGCTATACACAAACCGTGAATTTCACACACAAAACTTTTGAGTTTGAAAAGGTTGGCCTTTTTAATTTCGGATACTTTGATAATCTATCAGACAGTACCTCCATTAAATCAAACTATGATATTGCTAGTATCAACTTAAGAGGTAGAATATCTCATAAAGAGCAATTCATCTACAGAAGAACCAGCAGATATAGCCTAGGTAATTTGAAAGCTCCTGTTCTTTCTTTTGATTATACGAGAAGTTTTGACAATGTCTTGGGAGGTGATTTTAATTTTGACAAAATTGGACTTGAACTATGGCAGTTTAATAGTTTGGGTAACTTAGGTACATTTGAATACACCGTAAAGGCCTACAAAACATTTGGGCAAGCACCTTACCCATCTCTATTTATTATGCGAGGAAATCAATCATTCTTTAGTAGTGGTCTTTCGTACAACCTTATGGACTTTTTTGAATTTGCTGCCGATCAGTATGTCTCTGTTGATTATGAGCATCAGTTTAATGGTTTGCTTATGAACAGGGTTCCTCTTCTTAAGCAGCTAAAGTGGAGAAGCTTTATAAATGGGAAAGCTGTATATGGTACTATGAGCCAAAGGAACAGAAACTTAATGCCCCTTAACAATACTTCATATACCAATCCAAGCTTTTTCGTAAATGAAAAACCGTATGTAGAGTTGGGCTATGGAATTGAGAATATTTTCAGATTTGTTAGAATAGACTTTATTCACAGAGTCACATATTTGGACGAAAGTCATCCAAACGCTAAGCCATTTGGGATAAAGGGAACTGCTGTACTAAGGTTTTAATAAAGCCTTAAGAGTTGTTTTAGTTTTGGTGCAATAACACCCATTGTATAGAATCGTCTGTAGCTACTATTTTAGTAAACAAGACAGATCTATTTCCTGTTATAGTCTTGCTACCATTGGCACCAAAAATTTCTAACGAACAAAGTTTTCTTGCTGAGGATTCCTGTCTAAGGGTTTTATTCATAACGGTGTTTTTTATTTAAAACACAGCTTACAATTCTCACCTATTAGTAGTTTGATTCGGGACGAAAATAGTAGATTACCGCTTACTTTCAAAAAAAGTCTTCATTAACAAAGCACTTTCCTCCTCCATTACCCCTTCATTCACTACTAATTTTGAAGTGTTTTGTACAAAATTGGTAAAGCCATGCTTAGGTTCCATACAACCAACTGTAATGTTTACTATCCTCGCATTCTTTATCGCTCCATAACACATTACACACGGTTCAACGGTAACATACAAATGACAGTCTTGTAAAAACTTGGAACCTAAATAGGAACTTGCTGCGGTGATAGCCAGCATTTCTGCATGTGCAGTAGGATCATTTAGCCTCTCCATCTGATTGTACCCTTTGCCAATAATCTGATTGTCTGCAACCACTACTGCTCCTATTGGCACCTCATCCTCTGCAAATGCATTTTCAGCCTGCTTTAAGGCTTGCTTCATAAAATACTCTGGTGATAGTTCCATAACTTATTATTTTTCTCTTAATTGGTCTAAAATGGCCTCGTACAACATTTCACCAACATACTTAGCCCCTTTATAGCTAAAATGTGTGTAATCCTTTTGTCCTAATCCCTCATTCACCCAGGCCAACATGGAATTTTCCCCGCCCATAGCTTCGTATAAATCCCAAAAACAACAACCTGACTCTAAAGCGGCCTCTTTCATTGCATCTCGTATTAACGGAATATTGGAGTAAGAAACCATTCTGCCACCTTTATTTCTACTCATATCACTTGGGCCTATTACTATTATGCTTATCCCCGGATAAGCTGCTTTAATGCTTAGCAACTGTCTAACTAATATGTTTTTATAATAACCATAGTCTGACCTGACATGTGGGACCACATTGATACCATACTGTAATATGATACAACGAACATTCATCTGATTTAACTGTCTCTTATATAGAGCTCTGTTCATTTTATCAAAACCTATAGCTGAGCTTCCTCGCATAGCAAAATTATCTACTGCAACACCTGTCTTACCATCCAAGGCAATCCCAAATATAGTAGGGAATTTTCCCTTCGTAAAGCTTAATGTAAGTTTCTTTTTTGTCTTCAAATCCCATGTTCTAACTCCCAAACCGATGGAGGGTTTTAGCGTATAATCATTGATGTAGTTGTCATTCCTTAAATTCACATCAAAATACTCATCATTTTGATACAACAAGGTCACTTTAGAGTGCTGCTTGGCTAATGCATAACCTGAATACCCTATTCTAAGTTTTATAAATGCAGAAGCTTGTTTTGCTTTGGAGTATGTAGCGACCTGTACTTTTTGAACGGTCTTTACGCTATCTGCAACTTCAATGGAATCCCATTTCAAAAATTTATTAGTTGCACCACTTATTTCAAATGTAGAACCACCTATCCCAAACTTGTTTCCGTCTACTTTAGATCCATTAACATAAATGGCACTCTTTTTTATGTTCTTACTTTCACTTACAAAAATACACCTGCGAGAGGATGCAGCAGGTTCATTAGGCAGTAGTATTCCAGGTCCCTTACCACCAAATTTTTGTTGCATTCTGTTTCTAAAATAATCTGTAATTCTATCCCCTTCTAGTTGAGAATCTCCATAATGCAGAATTCGAACAACCTTATGTTTACTTTCATTTCTCAAGCCATACAAAAGTGTCTTTAGTGCATTGGGATTATTCGGAGGCAATTGTATTCGTCTGTACGCAGGTAAGGTGTCTAAAGATTGTGTCTCCCGAGCAAGTTTTGACGTGTCTGCAGTTTTAATTGAATCTGTTCCCAATAAAATTTCCTCTTCTGGAGAAACACCCAAAAGAACTTGGTCAATATCTACTTCAGTAAGTAAACTATCATTCCCACCCTGCAACTCACTAAAAGAAACAAATTTTAATTTACTGCTCTCACCTATTGGGATGCCATCGGATGGAAAAATCCACACAATGAATCCGAGTAAAATATTAATTGATAAAAGGACTAATAATAGTGTTATTGGCTTTAGACTCCTGCTTTCAAGATATTTGTTTCTATCTAACTTCAAGATTAGATTTTAATCCGATTTTATAATCGCCACCCGCTGAGCTTTGGTCATCTTGTCTATTCTACTATAGTACGCTTTTTTCTCCTTAGGAACTTTTATTTTCAACTGTTGATTTATACTTAGTCTTTCGCTTCTCAAATTGTTCCAACGCTGAATTTGTACCACTTCACAATCAAATAAGTCAGCAATTGTAAGAAGCATGTCGCCGCTTCGTACAGCATATATTATCTCATCAGATCCTTTATCTTCTAGTAATTTCTCGCCAGCCATCAAGGTATCTCTTACTCCTGATGACTGACCACCCTCAAGTATCTTAACTTCTGTTCTGGTATATGTAGGTGTTTTCATATAGTCATACACACTTCTCCCAAGATTGTTAAAAACCATTGCTTTGGAAGAGGGCAAGGTAAGTAAGTACCTTTTTTCAGAATTTGGAATAACATTTTTTGTATACGTAGGGTTCAGTTCTCTAAGTAGGTTATAATCCATCCCCAATTTTGATGAAAGCTGATACAATGTTGTGTATTCTAAAACAGGAACCTGTTCCAATTCCACTGTAAGCGGATTCGCCACAATGCCATAGTTAGCATAGTAATTAGCCAAATAAGTAGCCGCTACATATTTTGGATATTCAGAACGAAAATTACTGGATAAAAACTTGCTAATGACCCAAAAATCTGCTGCTGTATCCTTAGATAAGATTCTGGCTTTTTGCCACTTTTCATCTCCTGCACTATACACCGTAAGAGCGATTCTCCAATCATTGGTGCGATTAAATATCTTAGCAATCTCTTTACAAAAAGCATCTGCTGATTTCTGAATATCTCTGCGTTCATCTACATAATTACTGATGTACAATCCATAATTTTTTGCAACACCATATCGCATTTTAAAGTATCCTTCTCTACCATTACTATGAGAAGTCAGATTATTGCAATTGGACAATGAAATACAAGCGTACCTTAACTCCTCTGGGACATTATTTCCAATAAATATGTCTTTCAATAAGGCATCATGGACCATGTACTTTCGCAGCATATCTTCTGAGCTAGCGGATTCAGTATATTCCAATATATACTGTACTATTTCCTCGTTATATTCTAACGGAACAGAACTTTCTAGAACTAAAAGGTTTTGAGCTATCTCGTCAAATGTAGTTTGTGAAGATACATGTAAACCTAAAAAAATTATAAGTGTGAAAATACTAAAACGCATAGTTTGAGACTATCTTAGAAATATTAAAAAGTTTGTTTTCCTCAAAGGCTTTGGCCATAAAGTGCATTCCAATGGAAAGACCATTGGACTCTTTAGTTGGAACAGAAATAGCGGGCAATCCCGCCAATGGAGCCTGTACAGTAAATATATCTGCCAAATACATTTGTATCGGGTCTTTTGACTTATCACCTCCTATCTCGAAAGCCGTACTTGGAGTAGTTGGAGAAAGAAAGAAGTCATATTCTGCTAAAATCTTGTCACTCTCCTCCTTAATTACTCTTCGCACTTTTTGAGCTTTGGAATAGTAGGCATCATATGAGTCGGCACTTAAAACAAAAGTACCTGCCATAATTCTTCTTTTTACTTCTTCTCCAAAACCTTCACTTCTTGATTTTTTAAAAGTAGATTCTATGTCATGTGCATTAGAACTTCGTGTTCCATATAACATCCCACTATACCTAGAAAGGTTTGAAGAAGCCTCCGCTGTGGTAAGAACATAATAACACGGAACCATATAGTCTAAGTATGGAAAGGATTGTTCTTCAACTGTATGTCCGTCTGCTCTTAATTTGTCTATTAACTCAAGATATCTTGCTTTTACATCATCAGCAAGGCCTTCACTTTCCATGGCCTCTTTTGAATATGCAACCTTATATTTTTTAGTACTGTCAGCTGTAAACTCTTGGACAACTTCATTGGACGATGTGGCATCATTTTCATCCTTGCCAGCCATTATTTCCACCAAAAGTGCTGCATCTTCAACACTTCCTGCTAGTGGTCCTATTTGGTCAAAACTGGAAGCATAGGCTAACAGCCCATTCCTTGATATTCTACCATAGGTGGTCTTCATACCATATGTGCCCGTAAATGATGCTGGTTGACGTATAGATCCACCGGTATCAGAACCTAAAGCCGCTAAACATAGATCTGCTTGAACAGCAACAGCACTTCCACCAGAACTCCCACCAGGAACTTTTGATTCATCTGCTGCGTTTTTTACATGTCCGAATGCTGAATTCTCGTTACTTGCACCCATTGCAAATTCATCACAATTGCATCTTCCGATTACAATTACATCTTCATCCAGTAAGCGTTGAAGAGCTGTAGCAGTATACACCGCTTCATAATTTTCAATAATTTTAGAAGAACCCGAGACCTTATGTCCTGTGTAACAAATATTATCTTTAATAGCCAAAAACATACCTGCAAGTCTTCCTGCAGTTCCGTTTTTAATCTTGGTATCGATAATTGAAGCCTTCTCACGAGCCTCGTCAGAAAAGACCTCTAAAAAAGCATTTAGATGCTCATTTTCTTTGCCTTTTCCAATGTAGTACTCGGCAAGTTCTGTACAAGAAATTACCCCTTTTTGTATGTCAGATTGTATGTGAGCTAAAGAATTGTATTTCTTTGAAACCATTCGACTTATTTGTCCTCTGATTTTTCCGACTTTGGTGGTTCGTTTATTCCTTCCTTAATCTGTTCAGTAACCTCGTTTTTCGCTTTATTAAATTCGCGAATACCAGACCCCAGACCTTTCATTAATTCTGGAATTTTTCGGCCTCCAAAAAGAAGTAAAACTATCAGCACTATTACAGTGATTTCAGCACCACCTAAACCAAATAATAATATTGTAGAAATCATGATTTTGTTTTATACTACAAACGTACAACAAAGTTTTGAGAAACGGGTGGTACAGCTATGTTATAAAGAATGTTTAACTTCGTCCAAAATCTTTAAAACTATGGCAATCGGACGACCTTTTAACCTACAAAAATGGATAGATGAAAACAGAGATGAGCTAAAGCCACCTGTAGGAAATAGAAACTTATACAAGGATGCTGGGGACTATATTGTAATGATTGTTGCTGGACCAAATGCACGTAAAGACTACCACTACAACGAGACAGAAGAGCTCTTCTACCAACTAGAAGGTGATATAATCGTGCGAATACAAGAAGATGGAAAGGCTGTAGATGTAGAAATCAAAGAGGGTGAAATGTTTCTATTACCAGGTATGGTACCACATTCCCCTATTAGAAGTGAACGGAGTATTGGCTTGGTTATAGAGTGCAAAAGGACAAAGGAACATCAAGATGGGTTAATGTGGTTCTGTGACAATTGCAACCATAAACTACATGAGGTTCGTTTTCCATTGACCAACGTTGAAACTGATTTTCAACCACGATTTAAGGAATACTATGCTTCAGAAGAGTTGCGTACTTGTGACAAGTGCGGAACTGTAATGGAAACAGATCCAAGATTTATCTAGCATGGCACTATCCAATCTCAGTAACTGGAGCTATGCCATTTTAGGTTTTTTTTTCATGGTCTTAGTAGGTTGCAATGACTTTGATTCTCTTGGCTCCAATAAGGACAATGACAAAAGCAAAAATTGGATTTATGTAGAACTAGTGGTTGAAACAAGTGCTGATACTACATCTTTTTATAGATACGGAACCATCAAAAGCCGCATTTTAAAAAAGATTGAATCCGATGAGAATGCCAAAGGTCTCTTCTCTTTATCCAACACTAGGTACCTGAGTCTAGAAGATAAATTAATGCTGATTGAAGATGATGAGGATACAGATACCTATTTTTTCAAAATCGAACAAGTGAAATACATCCAAATTCTAAAAGGAGATCCCATTTTCACTTTTGAAGAAAGTTCTTTGAGTGAAGATTGTTTAGAGTTCAAGCTTTCCAAACAAAAGAAAAAATAGTGCTGTTCGCTCTCTTAATCATAATTTCACTGCTTGCCGTAATTAAAGCCGTTCAGGCTATTGTATCTGAACAGAGAGAACACAGAGCAATAGAAGATAAGTGGGAGAAGACCAAGGATGAACTAGATAAAATAGAAGAAGAACGTAGAGAAAGAAAAGTGTGAGAGTAATCACTCAAATACAAAATAAATCTCGCTCGTTCCAGTTGTTCTTAGTTTTCATCATTCACTTGATGATTTCTTTTATATGTTGGACAGTCCTATGGCCTGCTGAAGATTTAGAGAAAGAAATTTATATCCGGTCTTTAATTCATTTCATATTCTTCATAATTGTTATACTTCTTTTCTATAAAAAGAATTCTTATTACAAACCTTCATTATGGTTTGGAAGGCTTGCTCTTGTAATTTTCATTGTACTAAATTCTATAGCTTTGTCTATACCTTTCGATTCATGGTTAGGTAATTCTTATTACAGCGGATATGGTTGGCCCTTCGTTTTTTATGAATTTAATCCTTTTGACTGGGTACTCCGAGATTACCCCAATTTTACCCAACATAGATGGTATCTCAATGAGATTTTCTACAATTTGTACTTCGCGGCTATTGGTATTGCATTCCTGATGTCCCTAGTGGATTATTTCGTTGACAAGAGATTGAGCAAAAAATAACCCCTACTTTTTCCCTTCTCCTTTAAAATGGTTTTCTTTATCTCTGAAAAGCACATTAAATGTAGTTAATGACCCGTAAATACGTGTGACATATTGTTGAAGGTTTACCTTATCTTGATCGTCCAACACCTTGTGACTATTGATACTTTGCTCCAATACTCGAAGTCGATCTCGGACCATTACTATCTTGTGAAAAAAGGTTTCTATTGGGATTTCCTTTATCGATAAATCTGTGTCTTTAGGTTCTAAAACCAATAGTCCGCCCTTCCACTTATCCGCCAAGTGTACTCGCTCTGTAGCATCGGTATAACGCTGGATCATAGCGTAAAAAATGTCTTCTACTTCGTCTACCGTTACCATATTATTGGCTCCTTCTAGCACTTCTACAATTTCCAAGTCTTCCGACTTACGGTCTATCTCTTCAGCTCCTCCATTAAAGAAACTAATGGTAAATGTCTCCAAACCTATACGACAAACGATGCCATCTCCATGCTCCGTATGTTTGACTCTGCTACCTATTGTGAGTTCTTCATTCATAATGTCTCAAAAATACCTAAATTCCTTACCTTCGTTTTACACCAAATCAACAATCGCTTTTGGAAGCCATTACTAAACTAGTCAAATTTATAGAAGATCCTTTTACTAAAGAGGAAGAGCGAGAAAAAGCCATTTCCGAACTTAATTTATTGGGTACACCCCTATCAGACATAGAAGAAATCGCTTACACACATTGGCAAAATTACTTTGCTGAAAACATAGAAGACATTTTAACTAAGCGATTGGTTATTATCAGTCACTTGCTGCCAGATGATGTGGTAAACCAATGTTTTGAGAATGTTTTTCAAGAGTACAGAGATAAAAGAAAGCAGATGGGTATAGATGATATTCGGAAGTTCTGGGCTCCGTAGGTTGTATCGTAAATAAAATTCTATTCCTACCTTCGAAGCAACAAAACAAGAAATGACAGCACTTATAACAGGAGCATCAGCAGGCATCGGAAAAGAACTAGCCGTAGAATTTGCGAAGGATAAAATAGACCTTATTCTAGTTGCTCGGAGAGAAGAAACCATGCAAACCCACGCTACAGAACTTAGCACTAAATATGGGATTGACGTACAGGTAATTGCTCAGAATTTAGCACTGCCTAATAGTGCCAACTTGCTATATGACAAAGTAAAACAGCTAGGATCCAATATAGATTATCTAGTAAACAATGCTGGTTTTGGAGATAATGGAGATTTTGTAGATAGTGATTTGCAAAAAAATGAGAACATGATTAACCTAAATGTTTTGACCCTAACCAAATTAACCCACTTATTTGGAGCGGAAATGAAAGCAAGAAAACAGGGAACCATTCTCAATATTGCATCTACAGCTTCCTTCCAACCTGGACCACTAATGAGTGTATACTTTGCCACCAAGCATTTTGTTCTGGCTTTTTCAGAAGGAATAGCAGAAGAGCTTAGACCACACAATGTATTTGTTTGTACGCTTTGTCCTGGACCTACTCAAAGTGAGTTTGGGGAAGTAGCTGGCTTCGGGAAACTAGTTCCTAGTGACTCTAATCCTTTTCCTTTAGCCCATGAAGTAGCTAAATACGGTTATGCTAAAATGAAGAAGAAAAAAGTAGTTGCTATTCACGGATTTATGAACGCCTTAATGGCGACTGCTGTACGATTTGTACCTCGATCTCTAGCGAGAAAGATTGCACATTCTAAAATGACGTGAGATTAATATCTCGTTTTCAATACATCAAGATGATGTCTCAAATGACCTGTCATGAGAAAACCATACAAAACAGGTTGCACAACAAGACCATTTGCCATTCCCTTGAATTTTACTCTAGAATCTTCCAAGTTATCAAACAGAGAGATCGAACTTGCTCTTACAGTTCTAAATTCGTCCATGAGTGATTGGGTGGTTCGTTTATTTGCCTCAGAGTTTTTTGCGTAACTGTTTTGCTCAAAACCGGGCATACCATTCATTTCACCCCGAGCAATACACAAAGATCGATACTGAAAAATTCGCTCTGTGTCGATTATATGCAGGATTACCTCGTTTGTTGTCCACTTGCCCTCATCATATGCATAGTGTGCTTTTTCTTCTCCTACTTCTGCTCCCCAATCCTCTAACTCCTTTGCTGATACAGACAAAGCTTCTACTATATCCTCCTCTGAAACCTTTGCCACATACTTCTCAAAGTAGGCTGGCACGTTTTCTAACCACTGCTTAGACATACCACGAAAGTAGATTTTTACTGCATATTTGCGTTAGTGAATATTAAAAATCAGATACCCAATATTATTACCCTATGTAATCTTATCTGTGGTACATTAATTATTATTTCTGCGTTTCAACTACAGTTTTTGAATGCCGCCTACTTCGCTATTGCAGCACTTGTTTTTGATTTTTTGGATGGTACTGCAGCTCGTTTACTTAATGTGTCTTCACCAATGGGTAAAGAACTGGACTCCATGGCGGACATGGTCAGCTTTGGCGTAGCTCCTGCCTTAGTTCTGTACAATTATTGGGGAAACGAATTGTTCAACGGTACAAATGCATTCTTTGGGATACCTTTCTTAGATGATCTCATTCCATTCCTTCCCTTGCTAATAGCGGCATTTGCAGGTTATCGCTTGGCCAAGTTTAATATCTCCGACCAAAGCAATGATTACTTCAGTGGCTTACCTACTCCAGCCCTTGCTCTTGGAGCATTTGCCCTACCTCTTGCTGCTGAACAGTTTGAGCAAGCCAATATATGGTTGACACACCCCCTTTTTATTATACTATTTTGTGTTTTGGGAAGCATCTTGTTGGTCAGCAATGTCAAGTTATTTTCTATAAAGATTGGTTCCAAGAACAAAACCTTAAACATCATACGAATTGCTATGCTTCTCACCTGCTTGGTGTTAATAGTATGGCTACATTTTTTCGGTGCTTTTCTTTGTTTGATAGTGTACTTGGTGTTTTCTTTGACCTTTCAAAAAAGTATAACGTAATATGAACTACGAAGTATCCGTAAACATTATGCCTCACAAGGGTTTATTAGACCCACAAGGTAAGGCTGTACACCAAGGTTTAAACAAGATTGGTCTCAATCAGGTACACGATGTACGTATAGGTAAAAAAATAGTGCTTCACGTAGAAGCTGCTAGTGCAGACGAAGCTCGCAACATAGCAGAAGAGTCGTGCAAAAAGGTGCTTGTAAATGCAGTAATGGAAACTGCAGACATTTCTGTTGCTGAATTAGCTTAATATGGCTGATCAAATCTTTGACCTGCTCGATCTAGAGCTTAAACGTCAACAAGAGGGAATAGAACTAATAGCCTCCGAAAACTTCACTTCTGAAAACGTAATGAAGGCTATGGGCAGTATTGCAACCAATAAATACGCCGAAGGCCTACCAGGCAAACGGTATTATGGCGGTTGTGAGATTATAGACCAAATTGAGCAACTAGCTATTGATAGAGCCAAAGAACTTTTTGGTGCAGTATGGGTAAATGTGCAACCACACAGTGGTGCTCAAGCCAATGCTGCTGTTATGTTAGGCGTGTTGAATGCTGGAGATCAAATCTTGGGTTTTGACCTTTCACATGGCGGTCATCTTACCCACGGTTCTACAGTAAACTTCTCAGGGAAATTATACAAACCCGCTTTTTATGGTGTAGAGGAAGAAACAGGACTTATCGACATGGACAAGGTGGAATCCAAAGCCATTGAGGTAAAGCCAAAACTAATTATCTGTGGTGCATCTTCCTACTCTAGAGATTGGGATTTTGCTCGCTTTAGAGCAATTGCTGACCAAGTTGGAGCTCTCTTACTTGCCGATATTTCTCACCCTAGTGGATTGATTGCAACAGGTCTGTTGAATGATCCTCTACCACATTGCCATATTGTAACTACAACTACTCACAAGACTCTAAGAGGTCCACGAGGAGGTATGATTATGATGGGCCAAGATTTTGACAACCCATGGGGACTTAAAACCATGAAAGGGAATATCAAAAAAATGTCTGCCATACTAGATGGTGCTGTTTTCCCTGGCACACAAGGAGGACCACTGGAACATGTGATAGCAGCTAAAGCTGTAGCATATGCAGAAGCTCTACAACCAGAATACAGATCGTATTGCAGACGCGTAATTGCCAATGCAAGTGCTCTTGCCGAAGCTATGGTAGCTAGAGGATATAAAATTATATCTGGAGGTACAGATAATCATATGATGTTGATTGATCTCAGACCTAAAGATGCAAATCTCACAGGTAAGCTAGCAGAAAACACACTTGTAAAAGCTGATATTACCATCAATAAGAATGCAGTTCCTTTTGAAACACGTTCTCCTTTTGTAACCTCTGGTATCCGAATTGGGACACCAGCTATTACAACACGTGGGATGGGTGTAGCAGACATGGAAACTATCGCCGAACTGATAGACCGTGTGTTAATGAATACCGACAATGACCAAATCATAGCAGATACCAAAAAGGAGGTAAATGCTTTGATGGCACGGTATCCGTTGTACAGCTTGTCTCAATCTACTTCATCCTATTAATATCTAAACAAAAAAGCGTATTCCCTTTACTTGTATAGAACATATCCTTCGTAGGATGAGGTCTTCCAAACCAGCTAAAGTTTATTCCATATTTAAATGAAGACCCTGTGTTCTTATCATACATGGATATATTATGATCACAACCAAAAATCATATTCTGGTTTTCGGTAACCCAGTTGCTATAACTATCAGAATCCCACATGGCAATTTCTTTACCATTTGCTCGATTAAGAACTTGTCCATTTGCTAAGAAGATAGAATTATCAGATATCAAAAAATTATCTCCTCTAAACTCATTAATTTTTTCTCTCCAAGAAGTATGTCCATTGCTTAAATCCAAACAATAAAATTTGCTGAGTGAGGCAAAATACACTTTTCCTTCATACACCTTTGGAGCATTGCTTTGGTAATCTCCATCTCCCAAAAATCGTTGCCATTCCGTCTCCCTTGTACTCAAATTAAATGCATAAACTTCTATTGCTACTTTTTGCTGACTACGATAACTTCTACTTAAGAATACATATACCTCTTCACCTTTAGAATTAGTATACTTGGATGGAGATAAATAATCTGGGTTATAGTTATTATTCTCATCCTGTCTTCGTGTAAATAAATGTGTCTTTTCCCCAGTAAATAAGTCAATCTCATAAACGCTACTTGCCCCACCACTATTTCGGGTTTTTATTACTTTACCATCTATTGCAATTATGTCACGATTACCACCTCCAGTCACATCAGTCCATAGTATTTCTCCTGTTCTCACATCCAAACCAACGGTCCATCGACTATCTGAAAGTACCAGTATATAATCACTTAAAAAGCATCCATTATTAAACAATGGATTACACCGACCTATGTCTTTGGTTCTCCATACCAATTCACCCGTTTCTAGATTGTGGGCTTGAACCACACAATACTCAGTAAAATTCATAACGAAAATGATGTTATCCGAATGTACAAAGGCCCGTGTAAGATTGATATGACCCTCTTTCATGGTATAGGACCAAATACTTGCAGGGTCTGTCGCATCACCTTGTGGATTGTCATCATGGGTGCTTAGTAACGCCAATGAATCATCTGTACATCCAATAAAGAATAATGCCAAAATAAATAGTATGCTAATTCTTATGTTTTTCATTTTTCTCAATTGTATATATATCCAACTTAAAGTCAAAGCAATACAGTTAACCCAAAGTTAAACAAAGGTGTAGTAGGTGCCAAACTTGCGTTTGCTCCAACAGCCAAATGGTTGGTTGCAAAATACCGCATTCCAACACCCAATTGCCCTGCTTGCCATATTACATCCTCCTCTTTGATCAAGGGGCTATAACCAATACTAACAACTACATCCTCAGAGGTTATTCCCCAACCATATTTGCCAATTAAATGCAATCCTTTAACTACTTCATAGTCTAAACCCATACCTACAATTAGACTTTGTCCTTTCTCTTCCCAACGTAAAGTACCTAATGATCCTAGGTCATATCTGGCAGTAGATCTTTGCAAATAACCATCGACATATGCAAACCAATGATTATATAAATGGGCTTCTACTCCTAACCCTAGTGCAATTGATTCTTGCTCGTCTATATCTTCTCCCAGATTACTTACTCCAAAAGCAGGGGCCCCTAGTGTCAGATTCATATGAATAGGAACTTCCTTATTCACAGCAGTACTATTGTACTCATTTACACCCAGCTGCATAATCCCCTTCCCCTTCATATTTAGCATAGCTGCACCCATAATGGCCATATACGAAAAAACCATCCCTTTACTGGGCTCAATTGCTGTTTCATCTTTACTATATTGATTTTCAAAATACACAACACTTACAGCGGCAGTTATGGCCATAACTGCCGCTGCTTTGCGTCTCATTAATCCTTTTTTATATTTTTCCATTACTACTGGCTTCAAGTTTAATTGTCTATTAAACTCTGTTTTAGAAATTCTGGACTCTCCTAGAGAATACGTTTTTTTTAATTTATCAAAAGAAGCAAACTTCAGATGCAGTAAAGAGTCCTTGTTTATTGTATTAGATTCTTGTTGTCCTTTTACTCCTACATATCCGAGGGTGAAGACAATTATTAATATATATTTTTTCATTTTATGTTTGTTTTTAGGCATAGCAATGCCATTGATTAAAAAATTTAAAAAAGTCGCCTTGAGTACTTTTCTTTCAAGGCTCGTTCATATATACTTGGGGTACAGACAGTACAAATTTCTGGCAAACCAAAAATAGGGTAAATAATAGCGTACATTATATCTCAGCCAATGTTTTCATTTCTTTAGTTTTAAAAAGGACATTATAAAATACTAAGTTGATAATCGGAAAAAATTCCTGAAACATAGATCCATTTCCCTCCACTAAGTGCCAGTGCAGTAACTGCTATGAAATCTACAACGACACCAAACCCTACCAACACTACACCAACTATTCCATCCAATATTCCTGCAATGCCCTCCTGAGACATCAAAGAACTACCAATCAGAATAAGACAAGTTCCTCCGGCCAAACCAGCTATTCCTAATCCTGTGACTACCTTGTCCTTTTTTTTCACTTCAATACCACGAATATTTGAAAGGTGAATATCTACATCGTTTACTCTCAAAGTAGAATCCGATAAAATGGTTAATATTCCTTGTAACTTACTACCGTTGTTTAGAGACAAATTAACTAGTTGATGCTCCTGAAGAACATACTTAACTTCTCCATTTTGGGAAATCACCAATTGACGTGCTTGAGAAAACAAACCGCTGAAAAGAAACATTCCTGTAATTAAGATTTTTTGAAATATTCTCATCATTTCATATACCTAGGGTCTAAACAATACAAATAACTGGCATCACTGGTATAGATATATCCGTTGGTTGGGTGATGAGCAACAGGAAATAACCAAGAGCCTCTAAGATTATTTGTCCAATCATCAATCAGTTTCTTGCCTGTACTTGCGTCTATGCCATATATTCCAGCACTGCAAAACCAAATGGTATCTTTATGGAGGGTGAGTAATCCGGGACCTGCTTCCGTATTTTCATTCAACCATATTCTTTCCCCTGTTTCTTTGTCTACAGCATGAATATGCTCGTTATCAGGCTTTACAATCAGTTTATCATCTACAATAAGAATGTTAGCTGTGTTAAAATCATCTTCTGCTCCATTGCCGATAAAGTATTTCCAAATGGTTTCTCCGTTTGCAGGGTTAATGCAATAGGCATGGTGATCGCCATAAAAATACACTTTGTCTCCACTGATGGCAGGACGGGTAGTACTACTGAATCCGTCCAAACTTTCTCTATACCAAAGCATACTGTCTGCAGTAAGATTCCAAGCCAAAATATCCATCTTGGACTCCATATCCGTAAACCAACCGTAACTGCGGTTTTGTAGTACCAATATTTCATCTCCGCTCGGGTGCGTCCATTTTATAGGCATCAATAGTCTAGGTGAATAATTACTTCCGTATTCACTCCTATCAATGGTAAAGAGTTTTTCTTCTGTACCTGTATTAAGGTCGTAGCGATATAGACTGCTTGTATTTTTACTCACATAGTCAGTCTTGTAAATATACCCATCAATTACACAAACATTACTGTTGAAATTTTCCTTTTTTTCCCACCACAAAACTTCACCTGATCCTGCACTGAGAACAAAAAAAGAAAACCCATCGGAAAATACTATTTTGTCTTGATAAAGGACAGTTTCTTCGCCCGACCGAGGTTCAAATTTTCCTCCGGGTATCAAATCAACACTCCATACAGAATCTCCACTCATCCCATCATACGCATAAACCGTATAATCCGATAAGGAGGGATGACCTGCAATAATTAAATTATTATAGAATATGGGGGTACTTGTTAAATCCGTTTTTTCAAAGGCTTTTTTCCAAACTATGGGAGATGTGTCCACCACATCGGGTGGACAATCATCAGGCTTACAGCCTACCAAATTAATGGTAAGTACTATTGCTATAAATGTATAAAAATTAAGCTTCATCATTTCATATACCTAGGATCTAAACAATACAAATAACTGGCATCACTGGTATAGATATACCCATTGGTGGGGTGATGAGCTACGGGAAATAGCCAAGAACCTTTATAATTATTAGTCCAATCATCAATCAATTTTTCCCCTGTATTTGCGTCTATGCTATATATTCCTGCACTGCAAAACCAAATGGTATCTTTATGGAGGATAAGTAAGCCCGGTGATGCTCCCGTATCTTCATTAAACCATATCTGTTCCCCTGTTTCTTTGTTCACTGCATACATATGATCGTTATTCGGCTTCACAATAAGTTTATCATCTACAATAAGAATGTTAGCTGTGTTGAAATCATCTTCTGCTCCATTGCCGATAAAGTATTTCCAAATCGTTTCTCCGTTTGCAGGGTTTATACAGTAGGCATGATGATCGCCATAAAAATACACTTTGTTTCCACTGATAGCAGGACGTGCGGTGCTACTGAATCCATCCAAGCTCTCTCTGTACCATAACATACTGTCTGCGGTCAGATTCCAAGCTAAAATATCCATTTTAGACTCCATATCGGTAAACCAACCGTAACTGCGGTTTTGTAATACTAGTATTTCATCTCCGCTCGGGTGTGTCCATTTTATAGGCATCAGTAAACCCGGAGAATAGTTGCTTCCATATTCTGTACGATTTATGGTAAATAGTTTTTCCTCATTCCCAGTATTTATGTCGAAACGGTATAATGTGCTTATATTATTGTTTACCTCATCAGATCTATAAAGAAAACCATCAATTTCACAACATCTGCTATTCAATCCTATTTTAGTTTTATACCATAGGATGTCACCCGTATTTGCATCAATTACACATAAATCATGAGCCTCAGATAAAATAACTTTATCCCCAATTAAAAAGACTTCATCTTTAAAATTAGGTTCAAATTTTCCTAGCATGTCAATGGATTGTTGCCAAAGAGTGTCACCCGATATTGCATCATAAGCGTAAACCTTGTAAACAGCCTCATCAGAAGGATGACCAACTATAACACTACCATTAAAGTACATGGGAGAACTACTCAAATCCGTTTTTTCAAAGGCTTTTTTCCAAACTATGGGAGAGGTGTTGTCCACCACATTGGGTGGGCAGTCATCTGACTTGCAACCTACCAGATTGATGGCAAGTACTATTGCTATGAATGTATAAAAATTAAGCTTCATCATTTCATATACCTAGGATCTAAACAATACAGATATCTCGCATCACTGGTATAGATATACCCATTGGTGGGGTGATGAGCGACAGGAAAAATCCATGAGCCTCTATCATTATTATCCCATTCAATCAACTTTTTCCCTGTGTTGGCATCTATGCCCAAAACCCATCCACTGCTAAACCAAATCGTGTCTTTATGCTCAATAAGTAATCCTGGACCTGCCCTAGTTTCACCATTGAACCAGATCCGCTTTCCTGTCTCTTTATCTATGACATGCATGTCATCGCTATCTGGTTTCACAACAAGTTTATCACCTATTATCAAAACATTGGCCGTATTGAAATCATCTTCGGGTCCATTGCCTATAAAGTATTTCCAGATGGTTTCTCCGTTTGAAGGGTTTATACAGTAGGCATGATGATCTCCGTAGAAATAGACCTTGTCTCCACTGATAGCAGGGCTACTCATACTACTAAAACCATCCAGTCGTTCTCTGTACCACAGCATACTGTCTGCGGTAAGATTCCAAGCCAAAATATCCATCTTAGGTTCCATATCCGTAAACCAACCGTAGCTTCGGTTTTGTAATACCAATATTTCATCTCCATTGGGATGCATCCATTTTACAGGCATCAGTAAACCTGGGGAGTAGTTCCTTCCATAATCTACTCTATTGATGGTGAATAATTTTTCTTCGAAGCCTGTGTTTAAATCATAACGATACAAACTGCTAGTGTTTCTATCAACTTCGTCAGCTTTATATAAATAATCATCTATCACACAGGAGGTGCCTGTCATATTTTCGGATTGGTGCTTCCACAGCAGGTTTCCGTTTGAAGCATCCATTACAAAAGATCGCGTACCATCAGATAGGACTAGCTTATCTTGATATAGAAAAAATCGCTCATCCAAAGGATTAAAGCCACCAGTATTCCCTAACGAAGTTTGCCAAATACTGTCCCCATTTTCTATATTTCTAGCCTTTACCATATATCCAGATACTTCCTTTTTTCCTACGATTATTGTCTCGTTATAATAGATGGGTGTACTATTTAAACTGGAGGCAGGAACTTTACTTAGTAATTTCTTCCAAATAATAGGAGATGGGTTTTCTACTGGCTTGGGAGGTCCTTCATCCGGTTTACAACCAATAATGTTCAGTATCGTAAATAGAATAAATGATATATTCATTTGCTTTATCATTTCGCAATAGTTTTAAAGTATGAATCATACTTCCCATTATACAGCTTCAGCAAAAGAATTTCAGTCTCTGGACTATTTCGTTCTTGGAAGTGATTGTTGTGCTCCATTTTATCTACTCGACCTCCCACCCCTGGGAATGCCCTTTGGCTTCTTACCAATACCACGCCATCAGAAGGAAAGAACTGTTGTACTTCTCGTGTTTCTTGCACTGTAGCTATTTCCTGATTTTTGATTTGATACACTTGTCCATGTATCGTTTTACTATATGATACTGCATCATCATAGTTATAAAAAGACCGTTCTTGATGGTACCATTTGCTTAAAAACCAGCCATACTTTTCATCCCATTTTACAATGTATTTATTAATCGTCTTTGTTTCAAATGAGTCTCTGTGATATGAGCCTATTAAATACCGCCATTGTGTATTGGCATTGTTTAGAAAAGTTATAGCTCTCTCTCTATGATTTTTCTCATCCACCAATTCATTGTACTTTTTTGTTGATAGTAGTTTCTTCAAAATAGGTATCTTCATATAGTCTCCCCTCACTCTTATCTCTTTTCCTAATTCTTGTATTACCGTTTCATGTTCATACCTTGCTTTTTCCATCTTTTCTTGAAAATGATAGTCTCTTTCTGCCTCCCACAGAGGGTAGTCTTCCGATGCCGTATCAGTCATATTTGATACTATTTTCCAACATTCAGGAGCATCTTCAATACCATAAAAAGCTACTTTTCTTAGCCTGCTCTTATGGTTATTGATACTATTCATTGTAGGCGAGCCCGGAGCCATCTCGTCCAATGTAGGAGCTTGTATAGATGCCAGCATAACTGGGGCCAATTGGTTTTCAATGGCACCATCTATTTTATCAACTAAATCGCTGCCTTTTAGACCCAAAAATCTACCCACAATGGATTGACTAAAATCATAGACCAGACCATATCCCCTTTCCAAATAAATGGCACTTACTATTTCCTGAATGAATCCTTTGTGTTGCTCTTTAGTAAAAGCAATATCTGCACCTGCATGAGGTGTTCCAAAAGTTACTAGTCCATAATAGCCTCTAATACCAAAATCGCCATTGGTATTTACATCCCACTGCCAATCTAAGAATCGAGCTGCAATACCTCCCTGACTGTGGGCTATTGCAAAGTCATTTTGTAGACATCTACCTGGATTGGTTTTTGTCATCTGATCTGATCCTTTAGTTATTTGTGGTTCCAACAGTTCATCTCCTATATAGTCAAAACTAGATTGAAGGTTAGCATCATAATTTACGTTGGTTTTTCCTGTCTTATAGTTGTTTCCAGTCCAAACCGCCTGTTTAGCCCAAGAATTGGCACTGCCTCCCAAACCATGAATGAATGTTATATTTTTCATTTTTACCGTATCATTTTGGCAGGGTTGAAATTCGTTGGCAAAAGGCGGAGAATACACCACCACTGAATCTATATACGAGGGGTTCCATGTATGATCATAATCGAAATGGCAGGTATCGCACCGGGGAGGTTGGGCGTAAGCTACTAGAGCCATGAGCGTAAATAGTAAGCTGAACGCAAGTTTGAATATGTATTTATGTGTGTTTTTCATTTTTTTATCTTTTAGAATTCTCTGATTATTAATTGTTAAAATTGGCTTCCTGCATTGTTTTTTATCACCTTGCCTACTACTGGAGTATGTCTGTTTTGGGAAATAATATGTATTAAGTACATTCCTGCTCTGGAAGACTTTGGAAGCTGTATAGCCTCCCCTTCTACTACACCTGTGTGAAGTACTTTCTTACCTGCCATGTCATACACCTCAATCTCCAATTCCTTCTTTCTATATTTCTTACTGGCTATTCTGAATACATCACTGTTTTGCTCTATCAAAATTTGATAGTCTGCTTCACCCTTAGAACTGTTTTTATGCATCACCTCCTTTTTTTCTTTTCTCTCCGGACCAGAATCGCCTCGAGTCTCCCGAGTATACTCAAAACGCTTTAATTCTGTCGTTTTTCGGATACAACATCCTTTGTCTCCCGAGAACCACGCTATGGTTGTTTCGGTCTCTGGATAATAAGTGTCACCTTCATGACTCAATGCATACTGGATTACCGATTCGCTCACTTTAATTCCTGTGCTATCATACTCTGTAGTACTAGCCATCTTGGTATTGTGGTCGTACACCATGGTCATAAATCCACTACTTGCTGTGATGATCGAATTGTTTTCGGAGACTTCCACGTCTAACGTACTCAAGTCATTGAGCAAACTCTGGTAGTAATCGTCATTCAAATCCAAATAACCATAGTTGGCTGCTTCTTCTGGATTAAGAAATACTTCTGTATCCTCTGTTTGCCTATCTCTGTGATACAGCAGCCCACTTTCTGTTCCGTATACATCCACACCTTTCTTCCCTACGGTTATTCTACTATAGCCTTCCATCCACTCATCTCGTACGTGTACTTCTTCGATAAACTTTTGGTCGGTGAGAAGGTCTCCTTCTTCATCTACATACTCCTCCATGGTATAAAACTGCATGTACCCGTGGTACTGCGAAAGTTCTGAAAGGGTAAGGCAGTTTAAATCTGCTTCGCTGGGTAAGGAATAGGTTACCTCTTTCTTTTCGTGATAACTTACTTTGGTAACGTAATCTGTAGGTAATTGCCCGAAGCAAAATGTCCCAAATGACACACACATGATTGTTGTCAATTTTCTTTGTCTTTGTTGTATTAATTTTTCCATCATCTACTTTATTTCCAACAAAACTGGTGTTATCACGGGGTCCAAGCAAGACGGAAATTAGCCCTTTTACAGAAAAAAATGTCGAATTGTAGCTCACGATTTATTGCTTTTGCGAGATTTGTCTTTGTATGACAAAAGTTCTTAGTGATTTTCCAGAAAATGACAATCTTCCATTGAGAAAACTCAAGAATAGACTTCTTGCAGTATTGCCTAAAAACAGAAACATCGCTCTTTGTTTAGCCGATATTCTAAACCTGAGCAAGGAAAGTATTTATAGAAGGTTGAGAGGTGAAACTTCGTTCACTTTTGAAGAATTGGTTATCCTTCGACATAAACTGGGCATATCAGTAGATGAGCTTAGTGGAGATGCTGACAATATTAGCTTTTCTTTTAGACCGCTTTATGGTAAACCTCAAGAGTTACAGGTATATCTAAGTGAGATTATTGTTCGTTTTAAAAAACTAACACATATTGAAAATAGCAATACCTACAATGTATGTGAAGACCTGCCCTTCTTTAGGCAGTTTGGTTATGATGCTCTATCTTCTTTTAAACTGTTTTACTGGAAACACTCCATTTTACAAGATAGCGATTACACGCAAAAAAAATTTGGATTGGATACTATATCTCCAAATATTTTAGAGCTTACTCAAACCATACATCAATTGTACTCTGCTGTCCCTTCTACAGAAATATGGACTGAAAAAACCGTGTTCAATACCTTAAAACAAATAGAATATTACTACGACTGTGGACTCTTTGAGAGTGATGACTCTGCCAAGGCTGTGTACCTTGACCTCCAGAAACTCCTGGACAATCTTATTTCAGAGGCTAGTCAGGGTTACAAAATGACATCCTCATCTGTACCCGGCGGAAACTTTCAACTTCATTTATGCGAATTGTCTCTTGATAACAATAGCATATTTTTAGAAACAAATGAACCTAAGTATTTGGCTATGGGCTTTAATAGCTTCAACTCACTGCACACTTCGGACACACGATTGCTTGCAGAATACAAGCACTGGTTAATGGCTATGATTTCTAAGTCTACGGCCATCAGTGGGCAGGCAGAAAGGATTCGTCACGATTTTTACAAATACAATACAAGTCTGATCATAAAGTCTGCAAACAGTAGGTTATCTAATCCTCTGTTCTAAAGCTGTATTAAGTTTAGAAGTCTTAAACCTTTCTTCTAGAAAATCGTTATATATTAGCAACTTCTAGAAACTGAGATAGCTATTAAAAAAACAATTAACGATATCAAAAAATTTTGGCGAAATGACCTCCTTGCGGGATTCAGTGTTTCGCTAGTAGCCCTTCCCTTATCCATTGGTATAGCCTTGGCTATGGATTTACCTCCAAAGGCTCTGTTGGCGGGTATTATGGCCGCTATGGTCGGGGGCATTTTTACGTCATTTATACGGAGTGGCAATGTTTCTATAAACGGCCCTTCTCCGGCACTTATTGGTATAGTAGTGGCAGGTGTTGCTTCTTTGGGTAGTTGGGAGTATGTACTGGCTGCTTTTGTCTGTGCTGGTCTTCTACAAACCCTATTTGGATTGTTTAAACTTGGTGGATTAGCAGATTTTATTCCTTCTTCTGTGGTACAAGGAATGATGGCTGCAATAGGTGTTATTATTTTGGCGGGTCAGGTGCATCCTGGACTGGGTGTAGAAATCGCTAAAATGAACGATTTTGATAAGCTCACGGCCATACCTAGCAGTTTGGCCAATATGAACCCACTTATTGCTGTTATCTTTTTCAATAGTATAATTATACTCGCGATTCATCCGTACATTAACAATAACTTTATCAAGTATGTACCTGCTCCTATATGGCTACTATTATTTGCTGTGCCACTCTATATCCTATTTCAATATTTAACAAATGGGGAAGTTGCTATAATGGGTAACGTACATAGCTTATCACCACATAAAGATCTCATTAACTTTAATTTGCCAGATGACATTCTGAGTGATTTTTTTGTCTATCCAAATTTTGATTTGGTAGGCACTGTACGTTTTTGGATGTTTGTTTTATCTGTATTCCTGGTTTCCACTATAGAAACCCTTGGTTCGGCTAAGGCTATTGATAAAATAGATCCTTTGAAACGCAAAACTAACCTTAACAAAGATGTAGCTGCTATGGGAATTAGTACCATGCTATCGGGTGCTATAGGAGGGCTTCCTGTTATTGCAGTAATAGCAAGAAGTTCTGTGAATATTAATCACGGTGCCAAGACGAGACTCTCTAATCTCGTTCACGGTGTTCTAATACTCCTATTTGTATTCTTACTCTCCGACTATATTAAAATGGTGCCTAAGGCTGCTTTGATGGCTATTTTGGTATTTACAGGTTATAAGTTGGCCTCTCCTAAAGTGTTTAAAGATGCAACGTTGAAGGGCTATGAGCAGTTTTTGATACTTTCAGTTACGTTATTTGCAACTCTTCTTACCGATTTGAACAAGGGAATCCTAATTGGGATTATTTTCACCATTGTAATACATCTGATACGTTCACATTTGCCTGCAAGAACTTTCTTTAAATATCTTATCTTTCCAAGATACGAATTGGCTAAAATAGACGATCATTATCACTTAAAAGTAAAAGGTATCGCCAACTTTTCTAGTATTCTTAAAATGCGTAAAGTATTGAAGGGTGTACCCGAAAATGAACAGATTATTTTTGACTTTTCGCACGCTCGTTTGGTAGACTTTAGTATGTTAGAGTTTGTAGAAAATTGGGGCAAGGACCACGTAGCTGATAGAGGTGGTAAGTTTGACATTCTTGGCCTTGATGAACATCTAACTACAAGTGAGCATCCCTTTAGTATTCACACATTGCCACAGGCTGTAACCAAACCGCTTTCCAAAAGACAAAAGGAGCTGAAAGCTTATTCTTTTAACCATCACTGGAATTTTGATGCTAAAATTGACTGGAAAACGGATTATCTCAAAAACAATACTTTTTTCAAGACTCGACCTATTGAGTATGTTAAAAATAGAATAACAGGAGATTATACGGATACAGTATCTTGGGAATTAATTGATATTACTTTTGATGAGGGTGCACTAATGGCCGCGGAAGTACATAATACTTCTATGCTTCGTATTTGCTTTGATAGTAACATTCCTGATTTTGAATTAGAGAAGGAACAGTTGTTTTCTAGACTACTTGATTTTGCAGTTAAAGAAGATGTAAGTTTCGAAGAGGATACAGATTTTAGACACCAATTTTCTGTAAAAGGGCCAGATAAGATTGCCATTAAAACTTTCTTTACCAAGAATCTACGTCAATTCATTAAGGATAACGACAAATACCATATCGAAAGCAGTAACAATGTTGTTTTAGTTTTTCGTTACTTTAGGCTTATGAGTACAGGCGAAATTGAAGATCTAATCTCCTTTGGGAAGAATCTCAGATGCGAATTTCAAAACTGTTTGGCTAACCCAAACCTCAATCCATAATTCGTAGACAATTTTGGGATTGCGATTGCATCAATACCTGCAACACTTACATATACATGAAGCCCATTCTTTGCTCTATACTCTGCAGACTCTTGCCATAAAATTCCTGTAAAAGTACCGTAACCCAGAGTAGATAATACTCTAAGTCTCTTGCCAAAATCGTGTTTTACACCTATTGTACCTGTTATACCATATAGGCCCAAATCAATTGCTTTAACTGTGCTAACAAGTGTCGTTTTTTCGCTTAGTCTTTTATCCCAACTCAGATAGATTGCAAAAGGTAGAGTCATCCACTTTTTTGACTTTCTTCCATTGTCAATAACACTATTGAAGGATGAGTCTATATATTCTGTTAATGACGTAGAATCATCATTTAGAAAATCATATGTCACACCACTAAACCTTAAACTGGTGTCAATTTCTATTGCCGTCTGATTGAATAAGTAATTGATGTTTAATCCCGTTACTTTAAATGAAACATTATTCTGGTCACTGATTGTGTACCTTATTTCCTGATTGAAATCAAGTCCTAAACCTCTAAGACCTGAGCTATTCTCTGTAATTGATAAGTCGCTCACTACAGCATCAATATAGACACCTCCCTCAGCAGTAAATAAGGACATGTCCTTTGCATTAAAGGCTCTGTAATCCGTAACAAAATTAACTCCAAAAGCAGTTTTGGCTTGCCACTTTTCATTCTTCAAAGTATTCATGGCAATACCTCCCGAAAAACTTGCGGTTCTTATATATCGTGTGTTTATCGAACTTACCTTTTCTCCTTCAAAAGCTGCATTTCCGAAAAATAACATTTCCGAAAACTTCTTGTTCGAACTAAAACCATTTACACTAGAATACCTGGCGTAGATACTTTTTGTAGAGTCAAGCTTATATTCCAAATAACCCCCTCTTTCTGTATATAGGTTGGTCTTGGTTTGCTTACTATCTAAAAAATTCTGTTTAGCCTCTGGAGTAAAAGAACTTCTAAATAAAACGTCAGAATACATCTTAGTATTTAAGACATTAGAACCAACAAAGGCATTACCCTCTATTTTAAATGACCCTTTATTCCAATCTCCATCAAAGGAGTTTCCTAGAAAACTAAAACTATCCAAAGTCCCCTGAGCACATACACCTCTCGCTACAAATAGTAACAAGAATGTAATTAGCTTATAACTTATTCTCATATACTATTTCAGTCGAAATCTGAATGCCAATTCTATAGTCCGCAAACATCTGAAAACGCTGAGCGTCTTTTGTATCAAATCTTGCTATCACTCTTACCTTACTTGAATTCTGCAAAAGAACCATTTCATCTTTGCTTAGTTCTGCCACTAGTTCACTTTCCGCTGGAAATACTGACTTGCCTGTTAAGCCATCCACCTCGGCAGGTGCCATTATATTATTTACCCCTTTAAAAGCTTTAGTCAGGAGATTTCCATCTTCATCCAAAAATTCCAATTCCAATTCCCCACTAATCGGAAAATCATTATCTACCCTTACAAAAAGTTTGGCGGCTGTGATTTTTTCAATGTCCTCATTCTTAAAAATATCAATGGCTTCAATAGAAGAAATAGTTAGACTATCCATGCCAATGTTAAGTGGAACTTGTATTTTTAGATTGGCAATCAATTCGCTAAAATAAAATGCAAAATCCGATTGATTTACGGTTCCTCTATGTCTTATTTTTACACCTAGTTTTGGATGAATTTCATCGGGCATGTTTTCCAAAAACTGTTTCAAGTTAGAATTGGTCTTGTCCAAAACTATATGCTCTTCGTAATTGGTATACGAAGTGCCATTTATCGCCTTCCCTAGAAAAATAGGAGACGCTAAGTCCGTTGAAATAAGCTTAACTTCTTTTGGTTTTCTTGTGTTAACACCTATAATATCTTCAACAGTTAACTCCGCTTCTATCCCGAAACTGTTATAAAAATCAATGTTCATTTGAGCATCTTCTAAATTTAACGAGCCTCCAATTTTCTTAAATATGTCCAATGGTAGCGTATCTTGAAGTGATAATTCATGATAACCAGGATCACCAATTACCAATTCTGGTTTTAGATCAATTAAACCAAACTCAATTTTTATTTTATCATTCAGAGAAAGCGTTCTTTCTATACCCGAATACTCTATTCGAGCAATTAATTGGTTGTAGATGTGATTATACGTTGGTAACTCTGTGTTGTCCTTTCCATACATTAATATTTCAAAACCATCAATGGGAAAACGTTCTTCTACATAAACAATCTCACCTGGAGCTGCCGCAGGAATCGTCCAAACCCTCTCAATGATTCCTGTTTTATCGGGATTGCTGCTGTTTGGTATTTTGTAATCGAGAATAATTGCTTCTTCAATGCTTGACTCCACCTTCATTAGTATATCACCTTCTCTAACTTTAACCTTGGTCAGCTTCGCTCCACCAAAGTCATACTTTGTTTCGTCTTCTCGCTCCACAAGGTTTTGTGCAGGAAATATTGCGGTAGCTACACTAGGTTTCAGTCCCCTAATACCAAAAGTAGTACGTAAACCATCATATACATTCACCAATACCAAACCAGGACTTGCTAATGTTTTAACTCGCTTTACCCTGAGTTCCATCTTTCCATTCACTGTCAAACCTGCCAAGCTATAGGACTTGGATTGTGTGGTATTGGGTGCAAGGTTGTTGAAGACTCCAGATACGATAATATCCATATCAGCATCATCATTGATTAATTCAAACTCCATGATTTCAGCCTCTACGGGAAGATCATTACTAATGGTAATATCTATAAATCCTTCTATAAATGTTGCTGTGCTAAAAAATTCTTCTGATACATCTATTTTGGTTCCTTCGTTGGTTGTAATGTCTTGTGCAGGAAGGAAGGCCATCGTACCATGAGCAAGAATACTCGCAGGATATAACTCCAAAAGTGTTAATGTATCTGTAAAAGTACGATCATCCAGTACTAAGCTAGATAGCGTTACCTCTATGTTTTCAATCCTATCAGGTATTACTAGTATATCCTCTAGACTGGCTACTCCATATTCTGCTTCGTACACTAAATCAATAGCATTGTCTGCATTAAGTTGACTTAAAGAATCGGGTATTAAATCTCCAAGAGTTAATTCGGTTTTCAGTACAGGAGCAAGCCAATTACTCTCTGAACTAAACTTCTCTTTTCTACAGCTTACCAGCAGTATAAGAAGAAGGGAAAAGGTTAGTATAGTATTCCGCATTTCTTACAAAGTAAATCCCTACGAGGGAGAAATTATTATGTTTGTTTCGATTATTGCACTAAAATGTCTTCACATCACTTTGTAAAAGAGGGCCAAGAGCCCGCCCTCATTATTGCCAACGGAGCTATGTGTTCGTACGACATGCTTACTTCGCTGATGGAATGGTGTCCCTATATCGTTGTGTTAGACGGTGCATATCAGCGAGTTATTGATTTGCAAATTACTCCCGATGTTGTAATTGGTGATTTTGATAGTATTCAATCTTTTGAAAAAAAACTCAATATTGAGTATCTAAAGATGGATAGTCAAGAAGATACAGATTTAGAAAAAGCCATTGTCTTTTTAGTCAATAAAGGGTACAATGACATCAATGTAGTATGGGCAACTGGCAATAGATTGGACCACACCATCAATAATTTTGCAACATTGGCAAAACATTCAAATACAAGAATTGTGTTGTACGATGACCATTCAAAGGCTTTTGTCTTACCAAAAAAGTATGCAAAACATTACAACAAGCACGATGCTCTTTCTTTGGTTCCAATACATTCTTCCTCAGGAATTCACACCACCAACTTAACCTATAACTTAACCAACGAATCTCTTACTTTTGGTCAAAGAAGCGGTACTAGTAATTCTGCTTTAAAAAGTGGAATTGTAGAAATAACCTATGAAGACGGAGTTCTTGTACTTATTGAAAGTAAGGACTAATTATCTGCTGTAGTTCGGAGCCTCTTTAGTGATGGTAACATCATGCGGATGACTTTCTCTAATTCCAGAACCTGTTATATGTGTAAACTGTGCCCCTTGGAGATCAACAATGGTTTTAGACCCCGTATATCCCATGCCGGCCCTTAACCCACCTATGTATTGATACAGGACCTCTGATATTTTCCCCTTATAAGCCACGGTACCTACAATACCTTCAGGAACCAGCTTACTAATCTCAGCCTCTGCGTCTTGGAAATAACGATCAGAAGAACCTTTTTTCATTGCTTCGATAGAACCCATTCCTCTATAGGATTTTACTTTTCTACCCTCGTAAAATGAAATCTCTCCGGGAGCTTCTTCTGTACCTGCAAAAAGACTTCCTGCCATGATGGTGTCAGCACCGGCAACTATTGCCTTTACTAAATCCCCACTGTATCGAATACCTCCATCGGCTATTACAGGAACACCGGTTCCTTTTAAAGCCTCCGCACATTCCAAAACAGCATTGAGTTGTGGTACGCCTATTCCTGCTATGATACGAGTAGTACATATAGAACCTGGCCCTACACCTACTTTCACTGCATCAGCACCATTGTCAGCCAAATACTTTGCTGCTGCCCCTGTTGCAACATTGCCTACTATTATCTGTAAGTCTGGAAATTTTGCTTTTACTTTTTTAAGTTCATCTACTACTCCTTTGGAATGACCGTGAGCAGTGTCAATTGCTATAACATCTACATCTTGCTCCACAAGTGCCGTCACCCTATCAATGGTATCCTCAGTGACACCTACCGCAGCTCCTACCATGAGTCTACCAAATTCATCTTTGCATGCATTGGGGTGATTCTTAACTTTTTGAATATCCTTAAACGTAATTAATCCCAAAAGCTTATTATCTGAATCTACAACAGGTAATTTCTCTATTTTGTATTCTTGAAGAGTATGTTCCGCCTCTTTTAGATCTGTACCTTTTACAGCGGTAATTAAACCTTCTTTGGTCATTACCTCTTCTATCTTGGTGCTTAAGTCTATTTGAAAACGCAGATCTCTATTGGTAATAATTCCAATAAGTTCATTGCTATCATTGGTAATTGGAATACCTCCAATTCTATTTTCCTTCATTACGTTCAAGGCTTCACCGAGTGTGTTGGTTTTTCTAAGCGTAATAGGGTCTTTAATCATCCCACTTTCGGATCGCTTTACTTTTTTAATCTCAGCAGCTTGCTGAGCTATCGTCATGTTCTTATGTACTATTCCAATACCTCCTTCTCTGGCAATAGCTATTGCCAACTCCGCTTCAGTTACCGTATCCATTGCCGCACTGACGATTGGAATATTTATGGTAAGGTTTCTTGTAAGCCTTGTTTTAGTGATGGTATCACGAGGTAATAAATCGGAATACCTTGGAAGTACGAGTACGTCATCAAAGGTTAAACCTTGATATGCAATTTTGGAATTATAGGATTGGGACATCAGCAAATAATGGATTTGTTATTTGCCGCACAAAAGTACTTCTATTACCTTGTTCTAACCAAATTTATTTAAAGCCACTTCAATTGCCCCCATTTATTACGCTCTAATGGCAAAACTCTTGTTAAAATCGGAGGATTAGTCCTCATTATAGAATATTGGAACAGTAATCTTCGTTATTTTTGTGATAGAATATGAGAAACATCCTTTTCCTTATCTTTATTGTAATTGCATCCATAGGGTTTGGTCAAAGTGTTGACGAAAAACTTGCTGCTCAATTTTATGAAAACAGTGAATACGAAAAAGCAGAAGGTCTTTACAAAAAACTATACAAACAAAATGCAAGCTCTATTTACATCTACGAGAACTACCTCAATACCCTAATTGCACTCAAAAAGCGAAAGGAAGCAGAAAAACTTGTAGAACGTCAAATTAAAAAATTCCCTTCCAGATTAAACAATCGCGTTGATTTGGGTTACGTCTACGTCCGTTTTGATGACGAGGAAAAAGCAGACAAGTTTTTCGATAAGTTAACGAAGAACTATTCCAACGATAAAAACTCAACCATCATTATTGCTCAATCTCTTAGTAGAAGGCAAATGAACGATAGGGCCATAAAAACCTATGAGGATGCCACTAAAAAACAAGGAGTTCTCGCTTTCTATCCACAGCTGTTATCTGGCTATAGGGCTTCTAATAATCGCAAAGACCTTACTGACTTGTCTTTAGAAGTGCTACAAGCGGATAGAAATAGAAGTGCTTTTGACTATGTAGTACGGGTGTTGGACATCGTATATACCGACGAAGAAGCCTCGGACTATCTTAAGCAACGCACATTGCTTTACACACAAAAACATCCTAGCAATCAAATCTACGATGAACTTTTATTGGAAATATTTCTTCAGCAAAAGAAATATTCATCCGCACTTCGCCAAGTTATATCCCTGGATAAAAGAAACAACAACCAAGGGGTAAGAGTACTTCAACTTGCTGACTTGTGCATAAAAAATGAGGCCTATTCTTCTGCCATTAAAGCCTACGAGTATGTAGTTAATTTGGGCAAAGATGAGCCCAGATATCTGGAAGGTCAAAGAGGCCTAATTAACTCTCTTTATCTTAAAACAACAAGTAGCATAAATCCCAATCAAGAGGAAATAAGTTTACTCGTAGGCCAGATTAAGGGCTTTGTATCTGACAACGGAACTAATTTTAATACTGCAAATAGTTTGTACCGATTAGCTGAACTGCAAATATTCTATGTAAAAGATGTTGCAGCAGGAATTAGCATTTTAGAGTCTATCGTTTCGACACCCAGATTAAGAGCAAATTTTGTAGCACAAAGTAAACTCTTACTTGGTGATGCCTATCTAATGATGGGTAATATTTGGGATGCTAAGTTAATGTATGGACAAGTGGACAAGCAGTACAAAGAAGATGCCCTAGGCCAAGAAGCGAAATTTAAAAATGCAAAGCTGAGTTACTATACAGGGGATTTTGACTGGGCAAAAGGTCAATTGGATATTCTCAAAACAGCGACGACCCAACTGATTAGCAATAATGCAATTGAACTCGCTCTTCTGATTCAAGACAATACTGGTTTAGATTCTACCGAAGATGCCATGAAGGAATATGCTCAAGCGGAGTTTTACTTGTATCAAAATCAGGTAGAAAAGTGTACTGAAATTCTAAATATGCTCCCTTTTAAATATCCAGACCACACCTTAAATGATGAAATATTTTACTTGAAAGCCAAAGTCCAAGAAAGCATTGGCAACTACGAAACGGCCAACAAGCTCTATACCACAATCTATGAAAAATATAGTGAAGATATCTTAGCCGATAATGCACTCTATCGGTCTGCCAATATCACGCTCCATGTGCTCAATCAACCAGATGTAGCACAACAACTTTTTGAAAAACTGGTGTTGGAGTACAATTCGAGTCTCTTCGTAGTAAGTGCCCGTAAAACCTACTTTGGTTTAAAAGAAGGTATGTCCAAAGAGGACTTGTTTTTCAACGGTGTTTTGAACTAGTTTGTGAAGACTAAAACCATACTTACCAATACTATTATCCTCTCTCTTCTTTTTTTATTGAGTATTCCTTTATGGTTCAAAGTAGACAAACTACCCATTCGACTTTGGGATGAGTCCAGAAATGCTGTCAATGCTATCGAAATGTTTTCTTCAAGAGAATATCTCATACGTACCTACAACAATTCTCCCGAAACTTGGAATTTAAAACCACCCATGCTTACATGGATGCAAGTTGGGTCAATGCACCTCTTGGGAGTCAATGAACTCGCTATTCGACTACCATCGGTCATTGCATCAATTATTGCACTGGTTTTTGTCTACTTGTTGACGTTTAAAATTACAAAAAACAAGTGGTTTGGCTTTCTTAGCTCAGTAATTCTGGTAACCTCCTCCGGTTTCTATGGAGACCATGTGGGAAGGTTTGGAGATCATGACGCTTTGCTTGTCATGTTTTCCATTGCTCTGGTTTACTATACTTATCTATTTTATCAAACCAACCAATCCAAATACCTCTACTACATGGGTGCTGCAATCTGTCTTGGGATTCTTACTAAAAGCATTGCAATAGTTTTGTTTGTTCCGGGAATATCTTTGTTTCTTTTAGTTAACAAGCGTTTTATTTCCTTACTAAAAAATCTACATTTTTATAGTGCAATTGCGATTTCATTGTTCCCACTTCTGTTGTACTATGGTCTCCGAACCCTACAGCAAACGGATTACCTAAATCTCGTGTGGAATGATGAATTGTTTCCTCGATTTTTAAATCAAAGTAACAACTATGTGTACAGTGATCCTGGTTTTGGCTATTACATTAAATTATTACTCAACGAACATATGTCTTATTGGCCATGGTTTCTAATAGCAATAGTTATAGCTCCTATTCTCTCCAAAAACATATATAAAAGCTGGCTTTTATTGGCTGTTACTGCTTCCACATTTTTGTTAATTATTTCAAAAGGCACCAAAAATTTTTGGTATGATGCTCCGCTCATTCCTCTTTTTGCAATCTTAATCTCTATTAGTCTTTGGACTATTTTTAAACGCCTAAAATCGCCTTCTTGGCTCACTGTACTGGCTATAATTATTATATCTACATATCCCTATTCTCAGGCTTACTCCTCCTCACTCAATATTCCTGAGCCACTCCATTATGAATGGGAAACCAACGGTATTTCTTATTTTTTGAAGGATGAAAGCCATGCTAAAAAGCTGACATCCAATACCACAATACTCCTAGATAATAAATATGGTTACGAACCCCATTTGTTTTATGTAAGAAAATTGGAGTTGGAAAAGAACATTGTGCTTAAACGAACGGAACTTTATACAATTCAACCCAATGACACGTTATTGATATCGCATCAAAGTACATTTGAAACCTTAAAAAACCTCTACTCTGTAGAGGTTTTGGATAGCCTAAATAGTTGTACCAAATTAGTAGTTATAAGCCGTAAAGACTACTTTTTAAGATAGTATCTGTATACCAACTCCGTTCTGTAAAACATTCCATTTTTAAAATCCTGATTGAGTGGAGCTCTATCATCACCAAAGCGAAAGGAGCTCAGCCCAAAATCAATCTTATCATCATTATCATATACCCGAAATGATCGACCCAAAGAAAAACCTACCATTCCTCTTACAATAATTCCCTTTACGGGTTCATATCCGAGGTGTGCAGCTATTTCATTTGATAAATGATGCAGGTATTTATTAGTGAAAAGACTATAGCTTTTGTTTGCTCTTAAATTGTATGATTTTACTGTTGCTCTCCAGTTTAACCCTGCGGTTAGTTTATGCTGCAGGCTGTAGTTAATTTTTGCGTATGATGGTACTATTACATCCATCTCCCACTTTTTCTTTTGATAGTAAAACCCAGCTAATGGAACCAGAAACGGACCAAATTTATCTCCGTTGAAATACGCTCCGAACTTATATGTTAAGTGCTCACTTTTCTTCTTTTTGGCCAAACCCAGAGCTCCTAGTTGAAAATCTCTATTAGTTAAGTCAGCCACATGGTCTGTTGCCACTTTGGGTAACAAAAGGAATGTGCTACTCCACTTATCCGAGTGCTTTATATTCATACCTAGTTTTAGTAGGATTGCCGTTACTGGTGTTTTATATGCTATTGGATGGTACTTTGTAGATACTCTATCGTATGCTATTCCAGTAAGTATAGCGTTCCCATTTTTTAACTCTATAGGAATCGTTAGGTTCACGCTAACCTTTTGCAAGTCTGTACTGGCAATTGAACTATCAAAAGTATTTTGAGGCGTTTGGGTGTACTCAATTTTTACTATGTCTACATAGTTTTGAGCAAAACTTGGTACTGAAATAACCGTAATAAATAAGACTAATAGAACTCTCATTGCATACAATTATAGTTATTCTCTTTATGAAGTTGTTTTACCTTTACCGCTTCGTATGTTTCATATTGTACTACTAGAGCCGCGTATGCCTGGCAATGTTGGTACCATTGGCCGTTTGGCCGTGGCCACTGGATGTATGCTACATCTTATAAAACCTTATGGTTTTAAAGCCATAGATGAGGAGAAAGTAAAACGTGCTGGAATGGATTATTGGGCAGATCTCAATTACGTAGAATACGACTCCCTTGAAGACTTTTGGAAACTTAACCCGCTGAATGAACGACATTTTTTTACATCCAAAAAAGCTACTAAAAGCTACTTCCAAGTCACTTATAAAGATTCTGACTACTTTTATTTTGGCAGAGAAGATGTTGGATTACCCCAATCATTAACTGGGGATTACCCCAACTCTTGTATCTCTATTCCTATGGTAAATGGTGCTCGATCTCTGAATATAGCCAATGCAGTCTCTGTTGTTGTATATGAGGCTTGGCGACAAAACTCATAAAAATTGTATTTATTTTTATTTTTTGGCTAAATTATGACCAATAAGTTTGATAATTTAATTGTCGAAAACAATTGTACATATGGATTTGGACACTTTCTACGTGTCTGTAGAGCGGCTTATAGACAGTCGCCTAGTAGGTGTGCCTGTTTTACTCGGAGGTGTAGGAGATAGAGGTGTAGTAGCTAGCTGCAGTTACGAGGCTCGTACCTTTGGTGTACACAGTGGTATGAGTATGAAAATGGCCCGCCAGCTCTGCCCACAAGGGGTCGTGATAAAAGGCAATGCTGGTACCTATTCCAAGTATTCCAAAACAGTAACAGAGATTATAAAAGAAGCAGTACCTGTCCTAGAAAAAAGCAGCATTGATGAGTTCTACATGGATCTTTCTGGTATGGATAAGTTTTTTGGTTGTTACAAACTAGCCAGCGAACTCCGCCAACGCATCACAAAAGAAACAGGACTCCCTATCTCTTTTGGTATGTCCATCAACAAAACGGTGTCTAAAGTCGCCACAGGAGAGGCAAAACCTGATAACCAAATGAAAATAGATTTTGGTGACGAGAAACCTTTTTTAGCCCCCTTATCTGTAAAAAAGATTCCGATGATAGGCAAAAAGACCGCCTTTATGCTCAACCGCATGGGGGTACAAAAAATACATACACTGCAAGAAATGCCGCTGGAACTCTTGGAAAAGGCTTTTGGGAAAAACGGTAAAATGATGTGGCAAAAAGCCAATGCTATAGACTACAGTCCACTCATCCCCTACCATGAAAAAAAATCTATAAGTACTGAACGTACTTTTATGAAAGATACTATAGACGTGGTAAAGCTTAAAAACATGGTAATTGCTATGGTAGAGCAATTGGCTTTCGAACTTCGTAATGGAGAGCGAGTATGTTCCAATATTAGCATCAAATTAAGATACTCTGACTTTCAGACAGTAAGCAAGCAAAAACGAATTCCCTATACTGCGGCGGATCATACGCTCATACAATATGCTTCTGAACTATTTGACTCACTTTACAGTCGTCGTGTACGAATAAGGCTCGTAGGGGTGCGTCTAGGGGATTTAGCTGGTGGTGGTCATCAGATTGACCTTTTCAATGATGATGATAGGGTCATAAGCCTGTATCAGGCCATGGATAAGATGAAACAACGCTATGGAGCCAATGCCGTACGTAGAAGTGTAGCTATGGAAGTAACAGGACTAGGCCGTGGAAACCCTTTTAGTGGCGAACCCAATGTAGTACCTGCTCATAGAAATGCATAAGTTGGTTGCTTGGCTTCTTAGATAGAATGACAAAAAGGAAACAAAAAACCTTGTATCTCAACTGCCATACATATTACAGTTTCAAATACGGTACCATGTCACCTAAGACTTTAGTAAGAACACGCCTTGAGGCGTGTTCCAACAACCTTGAGGCGTGTTCCAACAACCTTGAGGCGTGTTCCAACAACCTTGAGGCGTGCTCTAACAACCTTGGGTCCTATTCTAACAATGAGGCAAGTACACACCTCAAAAAAGCATACTCGCCTATGGTTGCCCTAACAGATATCAATAGCACTTCAGGATGTTTATACTATGCCTTAGAATGCAAAAACCGTGGATGGCCCATTGTTATGGGTGTAGATTTTCGTGACATAGGCTCTGCTGCTAATCAGTATTTCATTGCTATAGCTAGGAACAACCACGGTTTTCAAAATATTAATTTTTTTCTATCTAACCTTCTAGCAAAAAAAAATGCCTTAGAAGAAAATGCTCCTACCCTTTCTGATACCTATATCATTTACCCCCTCAAAAAAGCTCCACATCGAAAGCTAAGAGCAAACGAATACATTGGTATAAACCATACCGAATTATTTGCTTACCAAACCAAGTATAAAAACCAATGGCCACAAAAAAAATGCGTAGCACTCAACCCCGTCACCTTCCGCAATAAGCGAGATTTTAATGCCCACCGACTCCTGCGTGCTATAGATAAGAATACGCTCTTGAGTAAGCTTCCCAAAGAAGAGCAAGGAGAAACACACCATAGATTTTATACTGAAGAAGAACTCTGCACCTTGTACGATAACTATGTGTTTCTCCTTGAAAACACAAAAAAGCTACTCCAAAACTGCAACCTACATTTCAACTTCAACGACAAAACACAACTAGAAAATAAACGCACCTTTACTCAAAGTAAAGAGCATGACTACAAGTTACTCCTTGGATTCGCTAAAGAGGGTTTGAAATATCGCTATGGTTCACCGAGTAAAGTCACAGAAGAAATAAAAACCCGCCTAGCCAAAGAACTGCGAGTAATTAGCGAATGCAATTTTGCACCTTATTTTCTCATCAACCATAGCATCGTAAGCTATGCCCGCAAACAAGGATATTTCTATGTAGGTCGTGGTAGTGGTTCCAATAGTTTGGTAGCTTACTTGCTCCGTATTACCAATGTAGATCCTATAGAACTTGACTTGTACTTTGAACGGTTCATAAATCCTAGTCGAAAGTCTCCTCCCGATTTTGATATTGATTTTTCATGGCGAGACCGCAATGATGTAACCAAATACATTTTTGACACCTTTCCCAATACCGCTCTTATGGGCAGTTTTGTAACCTTTCAAGCACGATCTGTTATCCGAGAAATAGGCAAAGTCCTAGGTCTTCCCGCAGACGATATTAAAAACATACAACGCACACAGAAACCCCAAGAGCTAGACCATGTTGCCAAGCTTTGCCTACTCTATAGCAAATACATTCACGGTTTCCCAAATCATCTTAGCATACATAGTAGCGGTATCATAATAACAGAACGTCCTATCCAGTATTTTGGAGCAACGAGTATGCCACCAAAAGGGTTCCCTACGGCCCACTTTGATATGCATATAGCTGAGGACGTAGGTATTTATAAGTACGATATCTTGGCACAAAGAGGATTGGGGAAGATAAAAGATGCCATTGCTATTATAAAGAAAAACCAACCCGATGCCGAAGGTTTTGACATAGATGATGTTGTCCGTTTTAAACAAGATGAAAAGATAAAGGACCTACTTCGCAGGGGAGATGCTATTGGGTGTTTTTATGTGGAAAGTCCTGCTATGCGAGCCCTCATGAAAAAGCTAAAAGTGGACGATTACAAGGGTTTGGTTGCAGCTAGTTCCATTATTCGACCCGGTGTAAGCCATAGCGGTATGATGGCGGAATATATCCGCAGACACCGTAACCCAGAAGCAAGGACCACAACCCATCCAGTCCTTGCTGAAATAATGAGCGAAACCTATGGTGTCATGGTATACCAAGAAGACGTTCTAAAAGTGGCTCACTCTTTTGCAGGACTTACACTGGAAGAATCCGACATTTTGCGTAGGGGAATGAGTTGGAAGTTTCGAGAACGAACGGAGTTTAAAGTGGTAGAAAAGCTCTTTTTTGACAACTGTAGAAAAAAGGGCTACGACCTAAAACTGGTAAAAGAAGTATGGACTCAAATAGAGAGTTTTGCAAACTATGCCTTTGCCAAGGGTCACTCCGCCAGCTATGCGGTGGAAAGTTATCAGAGCCTTTTTCTAAAAGCATATTTTCCTTTGGAATATATGGTAGCTACCATCAATAATTTTGGTGGTTTTTACCGCACAGAGCAGTATGTACAAGAAGCCAGATTAAAAGGTGCACACATAGAAGTCCCTTGTGTGAACCGAAGCAATTTAGATACAACAATTAATGGGAAAATTATCTTCCTTGGGTTTCAGCACTTGTCAGAATTAGAATCGAAGGTTGTACAAATACTACTCAAAGAACGAAGTATAAATGGCATCTATTCTGGTCTAGAAGAATTTGTACTTCGTGTACCTATTAGTTTAGAAATGGTCATCATACTCGTACGTATCAACGCCTTTCGGTTTACCGGTAAAACCAAACATTGGCTGCTATGGAAGGCTCATTTTTTACTTGCTGATGTAAAAAAGAGTTTTGCTCATCCTCGTCTGTTTGAAGAGAATAACAATACACGAAAAGTAACTATCCCAGAACTGGATAGTATTCCTTATGAAGATTCCATGGACGAAATGGAATACCTTGGGTTTCCTATGTGTTCACCCTTTGATCTCATCAAAGACGAGGTCCGAAAAAGCAAAACTATTTCCGCAGACTTCATGAAGCACCTAAACAAAACAGTAACCATACTGGGATATTTAGTACACACCAAACGTACCCAAACAAGAGGTCGTGTAGAACAAGAAATGTTCTTTGGTACATTTATGGATCAGGCAGGGCATTTTTTTGATAGTGTACACTTTCCTCAAGCTGCCCAAAGATATAAACCTAAAGGACGTGGCGTCTATATAATACGAGGTAAGATCTCTTCTGACTTTGGTCACATCACACTCGAAGCTCAATACTTGATGAAAGTTCCGTATGCTAAGTTGGTGGTGGCTTAGAAGTCTTTGAAAGACTATTCCTTTTCAAATTTTAGTTCTGAAACATAGAAATCAGAGTCAAATTCACGCATTTGCTCTAATTCACTAAAATAGTGGTTCTCGTACCTCCTAGCCCTCTCAAGTTTTCTTAATAAAGCCATAGAATCTTTTCGACTTGCTCTTTTCAAAATAACACTTGAATTAAATAGACTCAGATACGTTGATTTATAACAGACATTTAAAGACTCAATAAGTTCGCTAATAAGTCGTTTGTCAAACGGTTCTATTTCAATCTTATTTTCAACTAGAAAACTAAATGAATTGTGAGAATAAATCTTGTCTCTGTGTTTTTTTAATAGAATACGGTTTCTATAAATTTTAGTCTTTTCATTCTCTATCAAACGAATATCTACTTTGTCTTTAAAAGTGCTAAGTAGGGTTTCTAAGGTTAGATTCCTGTTTCTACCTGTACCCTCTTCTTCCGTTATCCTCATAACAGACGTTACAATATCACGCATCATACTTTCTCTTATCGTAAGAAATAAAGAAGGAGCTGAATTGTTTAATATCTCAATAGCCTTTTCACCTGAACTAAAAAGCAACTTAAATTCAGTCCATAAATTATTTACTCTAAGAACCTGATAAACAAAATGAAAATATATAGACCCGTCTTTCTCTCCCAATTTGTCAATAAAACTATTTTTCATAAAAAATTTGTTAAAGCAAAAATCATATACTATGATAGAAATAAAGGTAAACTTTGTTTTTAATTTTAAAAAAATACTCCCCTACCTTTGCACCGTGTTCAAAACAGCATTCATAACGATACTTGGACTACCCAATGCAGGAAAATCTACTTTTCTAAATGCAGCATTGGGTGAAGACCTTGTGATTACCAACCCAAAAGCTCAAACTACTCGTCACCGTATAAAAGGAATTTTAAACGACGATAACTACCAACTTGTGTTTTCCGATACTCCAGGCATTATAAAAGAATCAGCTTACAAATTACAAGAAGCGATGATGGGTGCTGTAAATGAATCGTTGGAAGATGCCGATATGGTACTTTTAATCCTTGATGGCCAATACCCAAAGGTAGAAGAGTTTGAGGCATATCGAGACAAAGTAAAATGTCCTTTCGTCATTGCAATGAATAAGGTAGACTTGGTACAAGACCAAGAAAAATTACAGGATAATATTACCAAGGTAAAAGAGTATTTCAATACCGAACTGGTTTTTGCTGTAAGTGCAAAAGAAAATTTTAACGTAGATGGTATAATCAAAACATTGGTGGATTTAGCTCCAGAACATCCTGCGTTTTATGATAAGGAATCCATTAGCGACGAAAATGTTCGGTTCCTAGTAAGTGAAATGATTCGTGAGCAAATTCTAACCCAATTCAAAAAGGAAATACCTTACAGTGTAGAAGTATCTGTAACCGAGTATAACGAGAAAGAAAAACTTGATGAAATATATGCTACCGTTTTTGTAGAACGTGACTCTCAAAGAGGAATCATGCTCGGCAGAGGAGGATCTGCTATTAAAAATCTTGGAATTGCATCTCGTAAGAGAATTGAAGCTTTCATTAAAAAGAAGATCTTTTTGTCCCTGAGTATAAAAGTAAAAAAGGACTGGAGAAAAGACGACCAACAACTTCAATACTTCGGGTATATAAAAAAGTAAATATAAACGTACCTTTGCCGCACTGTAACACGGTATTCTCTCAGGGTTTTCACATCGTTACAGTAAAGGCTGCGGATAGCAGAAACATAGCATATTAAAAAAGACATTGTACAATGGCAGGAATAGTAGCGATAGTTGGAAGACCCAACGTAGGAAAATCTACCCTTTTTAACAGACTTATTGGAGAACGTAAAGCAATCGTAGATAACACGAGCGGAGTAACACGTGACCGTCATTACGGTAAAAGTGACTGGATAGGTAAAGAATTTACGGTAATAGATACTGGCGGATATGTAAAAGATAGCAACGATATTTTTGAAACACATATCCGTGAACAAGTAGAACTTGCAATTGCCGAAGCAGATGTATTATTATTCATGGTAGATGCTGTTTTAGACCCCAATGATCTAGATGTAGCTTTTGCTCAAATCGTACGAGAAAGCGGAAAACCATATCTTGTTGTAGCCAACAAGGCAGACAATGATGAGAGAATGTTCATGGCAAATTCCTATTATTCACTTGGAATAGATACTCTTTATCCTATTTCCTCTTTATCCGGCAGTGGTACGGGTGAATTATTAGATGATCTCGTTCCTTTATTGCCAGAAGGCGAAATAGATACAGACGATAATGTTCCAAAAATCGCTTTTGTAGGAAGACCTAATGTAGGAAAATCTACCTTTTGTAACACTTTACTTGGGGAAGAACGAAACATAGTAACCGATATTCCAGGAACCACTCGTGACACTCTTTTTGTTCGCTATAAAGCTTTTAATAATGATCTTTACTTGGTTGATACAGCTGGAGTAAGAAAGAAAAGCAAGGTAAGTGAAGATATTGAATTCTACTCCGTTATGCGGAGTATTCGTGCAATAGAAAACGTAGATGTTGTTGCATTAGTAGTCGATGCTACTCGTGGTCTTGAATCTCAAGATATGAACTTATTCAGCCTTGCACAAAAGAATGGAAAGGGCGTTGTTATCATTATTAATAAATGGGATCTCATAGAAAAAGACACACATACAGCTAGAGATTATGCCGAATTAGTAAAAGAAAAAATAGCACCCTTCACCGATGTCCCTATTCTCTTCGTATCTGCTCTTACAAAAAAAAGAGTACTCAAAGCTTTAGATACTTTGATGGAGGTCTATGCGTCTATGAATACAAAAATTAGTACTTCTCAGCTCAATGACTTCTTTCAACCAATTATTAATAAAACACCTCCTCCTTCACTTAAGGGAAAGTATATAAAAATTAAATATATAACACAGCTCCCTACCCGGTGTCCAAGTTTTGCTTTTTTCTGTAATTTACCCCAGTACGTAGGTGATAGCTACAAACGTTTTCTGGAAAATAAACTTAGGGAACACTACAATTTTAGTGGAATACCCATTCGTATTTACTTTAGAAAAAAGTAGAAAACGACTTTATTATGACGTTTCCTTATATTTGCCGCCTTATTTAAATATTTAACAATTAAAATTACGCGTAAAATGAAAAAAATTATTGCTCTATTCGCAATTGTTTCTTTAGGATTTGTTGCTTGCAACAATGCTGCTGAAACTACAAGTGATGCTGCTGAAACAGCTACTGATTTAATGGACGATGCAACTGAAACAGCTACTGATGCTGTTGAAACTGCAACTGACGCTGCTACTGAAGTTATAGATTCTGCTGCAAGTGCTGCTGGTGATGTAATCGAAGATGCAACTGACAAAGTTGAAGAAACTATTGATGCAGTAAAAGAGGAAGTTAGTCACTAATTTCTTTTTAAAAAGTTAAAAGGGCTACTCTATGAGTAGCCCTTTTTTTATATTCGTATTCTATGTACAAGTTAATATTCTTATTCGGTTTTGTTGTTTTTTTTAATTTAGGTTGTTCTTCAGAAAAAGAATCCGATTCCAGCAGCGAAAATTCTGAAATATCCACAGAGCAGGAAGCTCAGGAAATTAAATCAGTTGATGACATGATAAAACAAGATCAAGAAAGAATAGATTCTATGAAAGCAGCTCTTTTAGAAAAAACAGAAGATTGATTAAAGATTTACAAATTGATCCAAAAATCTTTTATCGCTGTTAAAGAAAGTACGTAAATCTTTCACCCCATATTTTAGCATAGCTATTCTATCTACTCCTAAACCAAATGCAAAACCACTGTATTCTTTAGTATCAATTTTACAATTTTCTAAAACATTAGGGTCAACCATTCCACATCCCAAAATTTCTAACCACCCTGTTCCTTTTGTTAATCTGTAATCAGATTCACTCTCTGTTCCAAGATAAATATCCATTTCTGCACTAGGCTCTGTAAATGGAAAATAAGAAGCTCTAAATCTCACCTTTGTATTAGCACCAAAAAATTCTTGTACAAAATTATATAGCGTTTGTTTTAGATCTGAGAAAGAAACTTCCTTATCTATATATAAACCTTCAACCTGATGAAAAAAGCAGTTAGAACGGGCTGAAATTGCCTCATTTCTATAAACACGACCTGGCATGATGCTTCTTATCGGTAAATTACCTTCTTCCATCAATCTTACCTGTACAGATGACGTATGTGTCCTCAATGCAATATCCTCACCAACAAAGAAAGTATCTTGCATATCTCTAGCAGGATGGTTAGCAGGAAAATTCAAAGCAGAAAAATTATGCCAATCATCTTCAATTTCTGGACCGGTCTCTACTGAAAATCCCAATCTCTCAAAAATTTGTGTCATTTCCTCTACAACAGCACTAATAGGATGCCGTGATCCCATTTCAGAATAATATCCTGGTAACTCACTTTTTCCATCTGAAGTATCTTCAGAACCAATCAATTTAGATTCTGCATTTTTAAATATTGCTTCTACTTTATTTTTAACAATATTTAAATCCTTGCCCCACTTTTTCTTTTCCTCTCCATCTAAATTTTTAAATTCCTGAAATAGCTGATTAACTAATCCTTTCTTAACTAAAAATTTTAGTCTAAAATCTTCCATTTGCTCTTTTGTAGTAATTGCAAATTTTTGAGATTCTTGAATTATACTTTCTATCTGCTCTTTCATTTTGACAATGCAAAGAAAACATTCTCTTACTTCTCTTCAAACAAAATGACGTTGTTCACTTTCTTATTACTTATTAAAAAGATTATAAAAAGAATATAATAGTAGTATTATAAGTGTCTGTGGATTCGGTGGTAAGTGAATTTTGATTTGTGCTTAATAACATTTGTTTAACAGTATATGTGTATGTATTTTATTAATAATGAACGAATTAACAATATATGTGGTTAGTGTTTATAACCTAAATAACATATAAATGTTAATAAGGGTCATGTGTATATGTAGGTGTATTTGTGTTAAATAGTGGTTGGTTAAAAATAGGGTTTGGTTGAAAAGATTATGTTGAGTGTATTTTTAGTAGTTATCATACCAAATTAACATACCATGTGTAGAAGTATGTTTATAAGCTCATAAAAGGTTAATAGTTAATTCCTTATCCCAGTTTTCACGTATTTCAAAGGGTTTGGAAATAGTTAATTTTTCAGGTGTTTTTTTGAGGAAAAGGTTGCCAGTATCCCAAAGGTCGTTTTTGTTACTGTCTGTAATTATGGTAACGTTATAGTTGCCAGGTTGAAGATTTTTGTACAATATAATTGTAGACTCTTTTATTAAATGTCTCTGTATATTATTTTTCCCAGACTTTAGAAATACTATGTATGTTTCAAGTGTATCTATAACATTTATATTTAATGTTAGAAGGGAATTCGGGTGTCTTGAATTTTTGATAAGTAAAGTATCTGGTCGTGTTCTTTTGTTTAGTATGTCAGTGATGAGACCTTCTTCACTGTATAGTTTAATATTAGCATCTATGGTTGAACTAGTAGATAGTGTAACAGCTGTCTTTGTAATACTAAGGGTTTGAAAGGTTATAGGTATGGAATCGTTGTAAAGCTTAAGTTTAGTGGAATCAAACTTATGGATGGGAGTACTAGAATGTAATAGTAGAGTAGTACCAGTTTTTCTACCGGTGATTTTTAGTTTATATTTAAGTTGTTGAGGTGTAATACTATAAGTTAATTTAAAGGTGTCTTGGTCTATAATAAGGAGTATGTTGGATGTATCGGTTGTTAAATAGCTATAGGTTGATATAGTGTCTTTGGTGTAGGATATTGAATATTCGGATGTATCACCGTTGATATAGAGTTTTATTGTTTTTGTTTTTATGGGTTTATTCAAGTGTATTTTTATGATACCAGGAGTTAGTGGCTTGATGATTCGAGGTTTATACTTGTCAGTGTTAGGAGTTGGAAAAATGTAAGCTGTATCTGATTTAGTAGAGTCAGTATTAATTAATAGAGACAAAGTGGTGTATTCATCTTTGTCAAGCAGTAGGTTTTTATTCAGGTCTTTTAGTATTATTTTATTAAAAGTGCCTGAAGGTAAATTGGTTAGTTTGTAGTTTCCTAGTTCATCGGTTTTAGCTAGATAATCAGGCTTTTCAGTGAGTATTAAGCTATCGTTTGCTGTTTTATAAAGCTGTACGTTGCATTCTGTACAAGGAGTGTTGGTTAATAAATCAATTACAGTACCTGAGTGTGATAAGGAGTCTATGTAATCTCCTGTTGAGAAAAGGTACTGGTAGTTGCCGATAGGGTTTGTTTCATTTATATCGACAATTGATCCATTGAATTTAAATGTGTACGTGGTATTAGGTAGTAAAGTGTCGTTTAACACTATGGTTAGTGATTTACCTTTAATGGTTAGGGTAGGATTCTTCTTTTGGTTTGGAGATATAATGAGTAGATCATTTACTTTATGTGTTTTAATGTACTCATCAAATACAAACTTAAATGTGTTGACATTGACATGTATGCTTGCACTGTCGGGGGTTGTATTTAAAACTTTTGGTGGGGCTTCGTCTTTGTCACCTCCATTGAGAGGTTGTATTGATGCACAGGCAAAGAAAAATATTACAAAGGGAAGAATGTACTTCATTTATCGGCCGAAATGTACTAATAATACAGATATATCAGCAGGGCTTACTCCACTTATACGTGACGCTTGTCCAATATTTTCAGGTCTTATGGTAGATAGCTTGTCCCGTGCTTCTAAAGACAAAGATTTTAGAGCATTAAAATCAAAGTCTGTTCGTATTTTGTAGTTTTCTAGCTTTATAAGTTTTTGAACGTTTTCTTGTTCATTTTTAATATAGCCTTGATATTTTATAAGGATCTCGACTTGTTCAATTTCTTCGTCACTATACTTTGACATCCATTCGTTTATAGATTTTATTTCAAGTAGGTGTTTATATTTTATTTGTGGTCTAGAGAGAACTTTATCAATTAGATAGTTTTGAGGTATCTCAGCAGTCCCATATTTAGTGAGGATTGGGTTTGCGTCCTTTGGGGTTACTGTTTTCTTACGGACTAACTTACCAAGGTCATCGATATTGCGACTCTTAAGCATCATAATATCGTATTCTTCTTGTGTAATTGTACCGAGTTCAAATGCTTTGGGCATTAAACGTAAATCTGCGTTGTCTTGCCTAAGTAGAATTCTGTATTCTGCCCTGCTTGTGAACATACGATAGGGTTCTGTTGTACCTTTATTAACTAAATCGTCAATTAGAACACCTATGTAGGCATCGCTTCTACGTAGAATGAAGGGATCTTTGTTGTTTATGTTTTGATGGGCATTTATTCCAGCCATTAACCCTTGACATGCTGCTTCTTCATAGCCTGTTGTCCCATTTATCTGTCCTGCGAAAAACAGATTTTTAACAGCTTTGGTTTCTAGGTTTTGTTTAAGTTGGGTGGGAAAGAAAAAATCGTACTCAATGGCGTATCCGGGTCTAAATATTTTTGCCTGTTCGAATCCTTTTATTTGGCGAAGAGCTGTGTGCTGTACGTCTTGAGGAAGGGAAGTGCTGAAGCCATTGATGTAAGTTTCGTAGGTGTTCCAGCCTTCTGGTTCAACAAATATTTGATGACGGGTACGTTCAGCAAATCTGTTAATTTTATCCTCTATTGAAGGACAGTACCTTGGTCCTGTGCCTTGAATAGCACCATTGAAAAGTGGGGAATCCTCGAAGCTTTTTCTCAAGGTATCGTGAACCTGTTCATTGGTATAGGTAATGTGACAACTGTGTTGTTTCTCGATTGTTATGGGTTTTCGAAATGAAAAGCATTTTGGGTGTTTATCACCAGCTTGTTCTTCCAATATAGCATAGTTGATTGTTCGACCGTCTACACGAGGGGGTGTACCCGTTTTCATTCTACCAGCTTCGAATCCTAGGCTTACCAATTGTTCTGTTATGCCATAGGAGGCGTGGTCTCCCATTCTGCCTCCTGTCATCTGCTTTCTACCAATGTGAATGATGCCGTTCATAAAGGTACCGCTGGTAAGTATAACTGACTTGGCCAAAAATGTGTTTCCAGAGGTTGTCTTCACTCCAGAAACAGTTCCTGAGTCTATAAGTATTTGATTAACAGAGTCTTGTACGAAATCAACATTAAAGTTATTCTCAAGGAGTTCTCTCCACTTTAAAGAGAAAAGTGTTCTATCGTTTTGGGATCGAGGGCTCCACATTGCTGGACCTTTGGAGGTGTTGAGCATTCTGAATTGCATCATACTGTAATCCGATACTATTCCAGAGAGTCCTCCAAGGGCGTCTATTTCTCTTATTATTTGTCCTTTGGCGATGCCACCCATGGCTGGGTTGCAAGACATTTTTGCGATGGTCTCCATGTTCATGGTGACAAGTAGGACTTTGGAACCAAGTTTGGCTGCAATGTTGGCTGCCTCGCATCCAGCATGACCCGCCCCAACAATAATTAAATCGTGCATTAGTATAATAGTTTCACGTGGAACAGTGCAAAGCTAGATAGTGGTTTTCGAGGCTTCTCATTTTTTGCTTTGCTTGTGAAGTGTCGTCTTTATAGCCGGCAATATGGAGCAGACCGTGGATGCAAACCCTGTGAAGTTCTCTTAAAACAGGTTCGTTGTACTCAACCGCGTTTTCTTTGACCCTGTCCCAACTTATCACAATTTCGTGGTCTTCAATGTCATCATCGTCTGAGTAGTCGAAAGTAATGATGTCAGTGTAGTAGTCGTGATTAAGGCTTTGTTTGTTGATTTCTAGGAGGTCATCGTCACTAACGAAATAGTATATTACCCCTTTTGAAATTGCCAAGTCTCTATGCGTTTTCTCTATACAAGTAGGTTGTAATAGCTGGCCTACTTCGGGGTAGTTTGATTCTGTTTTTATTTTATCTGAGGACATATACTGTTCCTTTTTGTATTTCGGTTTCACCTAACACCCCGTAAAGAATAACTAAGTAAACATAGGTTCCTGGAGGGACGGGTTCTCCTTTGTAAGTGGCGTCCCAACTATCTTGAGTGCTCCTGTGTACTATTTGTTCGCCCCAGCGATTAAAGATTTGATAGTAGGATTTGGCGTGATCAATGCCTTTCCCCTTTACTACAAAACGGTTGTTTTCTGTTTTAGGATTTATGGCAGTAGTGATGTAGGCTTGGAGTTTGTCAAGAAGACATACTTTGTTAGACCAGCTGTGTGCCACGCCGTTCCATTGGTTTTGAGTTTCAGTGGCCTGTACCCTATAGCAACCTGTGGAGTCAAGGAAGTCTGTAAATCCGAAGGGAGTCAGTGAAGTGTATAGTAAGTTCCACGTGGAACTCGATTCTTTTTGTAGTGTGTATGAATCAACTCCTACGTCCCAGCCAGTATATGAATTGTGTTCGATTGTGGGTTTTAGGGAAAGGAAAATACTGGACGATATGTTGGAGTTAAGTGCTATTTCATCACACTTGTTTATAGCAGATATTTGGTAAGTATGCGATTTTAGTTCAGGTGTTGATGTGAGGTCATATGTCTGATAACTAACAGCATTGGCTGTTTTAGGAATACTGTTTTGATAAAGAAGAGTGCTAGGGTTGTCTCCCCTGCTTATATCAAAGCCTTTTATGTCAAACAGGTTGTCGCTATTCCAGGATAACAATACAACTTGTTTAAGGTTGTCGCTATCTACAGTGACATAGTCAAGGTAAAGGTGTGTAGGGACTTCTAGCTTTCTTGTTTGGAACTTAATTTTGTTGGAACTAGAGGTTATGGTGCCAGAACTTGTGTATGAGCGTAAATAAAATTCAAAAGTGTCTCCAAGTTGAAACTTACTAAAAACTAGGCCCTGAATTGACCCGTTAACAGTGGTGTCTTTTATATATGGGCTATTATTGAATGAGGTGTATAATGATTGAGAGTCTATGATGGTCCAGCCTTTGTAAAGAGGCCAAGTCAAGTTGATTTCTCTAAGACAAGTGTCTATTGTGCCAGATAAAAATACGGGCAAGTGTGGTCGAGATATAAGAGAAGATAGACTGCAGCTATCGAGTGTAGCTAAGACGATAGGGAACCGTGTCGAAGGGTTTTGGGAAATAGTGAACCGTGTAAGGTTCGTTGCCCCAATAGAATCTCCATTGCCGGAGGAAAAATCGTAAATCTCATATCCTCTTGTATCAATGGACGGGTTTTTGGTCCATCCTGCTATAATATCTTGATTAACAATGGAGTAGCTTACAGAATCAAGTTGGATGTTTGTCGGATAGGTTACATCTATGGTTAGTGAGCTCGATGTTGCACTGTCCAGACCGTCACATAGGTTTAAGACGGTTATGTAGTAAGACCAATTTGTGTTTTGATCCAATAATTTATGTGGGTATTCAGAAATAGCAATGTTTGGAATCTTATCAAGCAGTACATAAGGTCCTGAATTTTCGCTGCCATATAAATGGTATTCAGTAAAGGAACCACAAGCATCAGTTGGAGGCTTCCATTTTACGGTAACGGTGCTGTCATCAAAATTAATACACGCTCTAAGAAGCTGTGGTGCAGTTACGACACCATAGCTTTTTATACATAGAAATAGTATGAAAGGTAAGATATATCTCAAATGGGCAGTGATTATATTATAATAACGCTTTTATTTTGCAAAAATTACGATAAAGAGTCACCTATGAAAGAAACTGGACCTGAAAGAGTGGAAGAAGATGAAGATTCTTCTACTGAGCTTAGATTAAACAAGTACATTGCTAATGCCGGATTGTGTAGTAGAAGAGCTGCGGATAAACTCATTGAAGGCGGAAGAGTTAAGGTAAATGGTAAGAAAGTCACAGGCCTTGGAATTAAAGTCTTGCTTAGTGATAAAGTGCAGGTAGACAACAGCTTAATATCTACAGGAGAACGATTTTATGTGTTACTAAATAAGCCGCGAAACGTTATTTGTACTAAAAGCGATGAAAAAGAAAGGAAAACAGTGATTGATATTATGCCACCCAAATTCAAGCATTTATATCCTGTAGGAAGATTGGACAGAAACACAACGGGAGTTATTCTTTTAACAAATGACGGTACTCTGACCCAAAACCTGTTGCATCCAATCAAAAAGATAAAGAAAATCTACAAGGCAAAGGTTGCCAACCAATTAACTCAAGAGGAACTGGATCGAATGGTTACAGGAATCACTTTGGAAGATGGTGAAAGTAAATTTGACAAAATTGTGGAATTGCATGAAGATAACGCTTTTCGGTATGGAATAGAGATACATTCAGGCAAAAACAGGGTGATTAGAAGGATGTTCGAAGCCATTGATAATGAGGTTCTTAAACTTGATCGAGTAATGTTTCACACCTTTGAAAAAAGAGGATTGCAAAAAGGTGCTTTTAGAGAATTGACTCCTAAAGAGCTCAAGGGCCTTGATGTGTATTTACGAACAAAGAAGTAAATTTGAAAAATGAATAAAAGCCTGGTAGTTCTCTTTGTCGTATTATCTGTAGTAGCATGTACAGAATCAAATCCACCTATAGATTGTGGTGACTCAGATTTAGTTGTTCTAAAGGACACTTGTTATATGCAATCAGAATCTAATATTCCAGATGCAGATTATCGTGGTGTTTTGATAGAAGATCTAACTGGAGTGCGATGTGTTGCTTGTCCAAATGCTGCAGATGCTGCAGCAAGCATTAAAGAAAACGCAACAACCAATAAGGTTGTAGTTTTAGGTTTATATCCAAATGATCCTAAATCTTTTACAACACCGCAAAAAGACTTTCCTGATCTTAGAACGGATGCAGCCCAATTGATAGGAACCAATATTTTTGATTTTAGTAATCTTCTTCCCGCAGGAGGTGTAAACAGAAAAGTTTTTAGTGGGGAGACTTCTGTAAATTCGGGTTATGCTACTTGGGCCAATAAGGCAAATAGTTTCGAAGGAGAAAGGTCTATTGTTAATATTGATTTATCCAAAGAGTTTGTAGATGACTCTACTCTAAATATTGAAGGTGTTTTTTCCTTTACTAATAGTTCTGATTACAATCCTTTTGTTTCGATTTTTATTCTTGAGAACGGTATAAAACATCCACAGTATTATTCTGGAGGCACAGACTATGATTACATACATAAACATGTAGTTAGAAAAGCCATTACACCTTATAATGGAAGTCCACTTCTTAATGGAGATTGTACTTTAGCAGAAAGGGGAACCGTTGTTGAGAAAGGATGGCAAATAATAATTCCTTCTAACATTATTCTTGAGAACGCATCGGTAGTTGTCTTGATAAACTATAATGCAGGAAATAGCAAAGAGGTTATTCAGTGCGTAGAGTTGAAGTTAAAATAAATAATAAAAATTCTCAATTAATTGAAGAATTTCTTACCTACCTGTCCCTTGACAGATCTCTGAGTCCAAATACATGTGATGCATATGAAGCAGATATTCATAAGCTCTTAGATTTTATAGAAGGCAAGGATCTTGTTTCTGTTACTTCTGAAGATATTTCATTATTTATTAGATACATACATGAGCTTGGTTTAAACCCTAGATCTACTGCTCGAATAATATCGGGGTTAAAAACGTTCTATAAACTTCTAATTACCCAAGACTATATAGAACAAAATCCTCTTCAAACCATTCTTACCCCAAAGCTTCCCAAAAAACTTCCAGAGGTTCTGTCTCACGTTGAAATAGAAACAATGCTAGCTGCAATAGACTTTTCTAAAATTTCAGGAGAAAGAGACAAGACTGTAATTATGCTACTATATGGAAGTGGCTTGCGAGTATCTGAATTGGTAAACTTATCTATAAATGATCTTTATTTAGAAGATGGATTTATTAAAGTATTGGGAAAAGGAGAGAAGGAAAGGCTTGTACCAATAGGCGGAAAAACCATAAAACAAATTGGTTTATACTTTCAATATTATAGAAATGAAGTGTCTAATGAAAACTCCAAGAATACTTTAATACTTAATCAAAGAGGTAATAAACTAAGCAGAGTTTCTATTTTTAAAATAGTAAAGGACTTGGCCTCTGAAGCTCAGGTAAAAAAAAGCATTAGTCCCCACACATTAAGACATTCTTTTGCAACAGTGTTAATTGAAGCAGGAGCTGACCTTAGAGCAGTACAACAAATGTTAGGCCATGAGAGTATTACCACAACGGAAATTTATACCCATTTAGATAAAGCATACCTTAAATCAGTAATTGAACAATATCATCCACGATCATAATGATTATTTATAACGTAACAGTAAGTATCCATCCGGAAATAGAAAAGGAAGCACTTGTGTGGTTCAAAGAGGAACATATTCCTGAAGTAATGAGTACAAATCTCTTTATGAAATTTGAGATGTATAAAGTGATTGAGAATCCGGCAGATAGAAGTCACAATTCATACGCTTTTCAGTACCATTTGGAATCTTGGAAAAAATTTGAAGAGTACCAAGCGAGACATGCTCCAGCACTCAAAGAAAAAACAGAGAAAAAATTTGGTGAGAATGTCTTAACGTTTAGAACGTTTTTGGAAAAAATTTAGAATATTATCCCATCCCAAAGCAGCCATAACAAGGTAGATAATACTGGCTGGCAGAAAGAACCTAGCCGCACCTACTGGGCCCGTTAGTATTAGAAAATATAGAGTAATAGAAATTAGAAAGAGATGTTTTTTCCACTCTTTTAATGAAATAGCAGCCCCAATTACTTTTAGAACACTAATCAGGAGTAATACAAGAAATAATATAAAAAGCAGGATATTCTCCTTCATTTTAGATACAAGCTTTGTCCATTCTCTGGAAAAAATCATTTCAGTTAAACTTGTTGAGTTGGTTGGCTCATTAAAGAAGGTATACAATTCGAATCGTCCTGGATCAAGAATCATTTTGATAGTTCCTAAAGTGTGAACTTGTAGATAAGAGAACAGATTGTCTAGTATGGCTTGTGTTCCAAGGTTTCGTGCATTTGTCTTATAAGCGGCATAGTCATGTATTGTTCTTGGTATACGAAGAGCATCAGAGCTAACAAAACTTTGTGCAGAATCATAACCATATTTTTTTGCAATGGTCAGTTTAGCATTATACTGAGCCAGATTTATAGTAGATATAGAGCTATACTCCGCCTTTTTTATGTTTTGGTAGTTTATAGCAGAAGCTATTGTAATTATAAGTAAGGGTAACATTAGGGATAACCTCCACTTTTTGGTTCTAACCAGAAGCCATACTATTAGCAAAGGGGCTAGAAATACTGAAGGTAATAGGACTGGTTTAACAACAACGGCAGCGGTCCATAAAATGGAGATGATCCAGATTTTGTTTTTTGGACTATCCGTTTTTGAGTAAAACACTTGAGCTATTAGAGTTATTATGGAGGTGAAGAGCAGGTCAGAAAGAATAAACTGCGAGTGAATTAATAAAGAAAGGTGAAGAGTATATCCGATGCTGAAAAGCATAAAAACCCGTCTTTTGTTTGTGAATATTTTTATCAGAGAGATTCCGAGAAGAAAATTTAACAACACTATAAGGCTCTGTATGAAATTAACTATTACAGTATTCTGGTGCTGAAATAACATAAAGATCGGGTAGCCTAAAGTTCGTTTAGTGTATAGTCTAAAATCCAGTTGATCAGACATGTTTCCTGAATATAAAATGTTGAAATTGAGCATGTTACTAGCGGCGTATTCGTATTCTATACTGTCATTAATAGTAGGCTTTTGATGGGTAAAACCAATAATAAAAACTGCTGTAACTTGTAAAATTAGAAAGATGAATAATATGCGTGTACTTTTCATTTACTTTACAAATCTTAGGTAATTGTTGTATTCTTTACAAATTGTTTAATTATTGGTGACATTAGAACGTTACTTTTGTGTCATTAATCAAACAAAACAAACAAATGAAAAAAATTTACAGTTTAGTCGCTCTAGTGTTAGTGGGCTTTGTAGCTAATGCTCAATGTCCAGACCTTTTTATCTCAGAAGTTGCTGAAGGCAGCTCTAGCAACAAGTATTACGAAATATTCAACGGTACGGGTGCAGATGTAGACCTTAGTGACTATGCTTTTCCTAGTGTTGGTAATGCTCCAACAGATTCAGGAAAATATGAATTTTGGAATAAGTTCGATTCAGCAGCAGTAATTAAAAGTGATTCTGTTTTTGTAATTGCTCACCCTAATGCGGATTCTATTATTTTGTCAAAGGCTGATATGGTTTCGTATATGTTCTTGAGTAATGGTGATGACGGTTTTGCGTTGGTAAAAGGCGGAACATGGAATGACTTAGATAATGATATGAACATTGATGCAGGAGAAATGACTGAATTTACTGTATTGGATTGGTATGGTGACTGGAACGGAGATCCCGGAGCTGGTTGGGATGTTGCTGGAGTTGCGGAAGCTACCAAAGATCATACATTAAAAAGAAGAGCAGGCTTTTCTGGAAATAACGACTGGGCAGCTTCTGCAGGTGCAGATTCAGCTAGTAGTGAATGGGATGTACTACCAAAAGACGATTGGTCTCAGTTAGGTTCTCATAGTGCTGATTGTGCTATGGTTCCCAATTCTGTATTTGGTATTACTAAAGAAGCTTTAAGTGTTTATCCAAATCCAGCAACTAATAACTTAACTGTTATTGGGTCTGAGAGATGGAATTCTTACGAAATTTATAGTACTTTGGGTTCTAAGGTTTCTGAAGGAACATTGAAAAATAACAACCTTTCTGTAAGCAACCTTATTGGAGGAACTTATTTAATCAAGCTACAGGCTGATGAGAGAGTAGGAATGGCAAGATTTGTTATCAATAGATAATATCTTAAATCACTAATTGAAATGGGGTTGACTGAAAAGTCAACCCCATTTTTTATGTAAAAACTCAAAGAGTCTCATAAATATGGACAAAAAAAAGTCTCTTGTCAAACGACAAGAGACTTTAATAAGTTGCGGGAATAGGACTCGAACCTATGACCTTCGGGTTATGAGCCCGACGAGCTACCACTGCTCCATCCCGCGATAATTGGCTGCAAAGATAAGCACTTTATTATTCTCTCCAAGCAATCATTTAAGAATAATATTATCTAATAGTCGGACCCCTTCATATTCCACTACTGTAACTACTGCAATGCCTTTAGAATCTTCCATGTTTTTAACAGGTTCTAGTGTAATAGAATCAACTGCTAGAAGGTAATCGACATGGGCCCCTTTTTGAGCTTGAATAAATTGTCTGGCCTTTTTGACGCTTTGTTCTAGTCCTAAGTTGGAGATATCTTCTTTTAATTGGACTAAAGACCTGTAGATGAATGCAGCATTCTGTCTACCCTTTTCAGACAGTCTTATGTTTCTTGAACTCATTGCCAGACCATGAGATTCTCTTTTTATAGGGACAACATTTAGCTTGACACTTGAATTGGTAATCTGAATTAGTCTATTCACTACAACCGTCTGTTGATAGTCTTTTTGACCAAAATAGGCGTTATCTGGTTTCACAATTTCAAAGAATCTACCTACTACATTACATACTCCTTGAAAATGACCAGGCCTACTGGCTCCTTCTATTTTAAGGTCAAGGTCATTCAAATCATAACTTTTCTGAGTGTAGTCATTTGGATAAACGGTATCATTACTAGGTAGGAAAAGAACATCACACTCGTTTTTAAGTAGCACTTCAATATCTTTTTCTATAGGCTTAGGATATTTTTCTAAATCAGCTGAATCCCCGAACTGCGTTGGGTTCACGAATATACTGCAGACCGTGATGTCATTATTTTTGACACTTGCATTTATCAGTGAGGTGTGGCCAGAATGCAGGGCCCCCATAGTGGGGATAAATCCAATTGTAACCTTTGTGTTTGTTTCACGTATAGTGTTTAAATAGCGATTGAGTACAATTGATGTTTTTATTATGTTCATATATATACGAAAAAAATAGTTAAAAAACAATAGTTCCGTGTTCTTAATATAGCTTTACACGGCAGTATCTTTGCAATTCTAAAACATTAAGACGTTCTATGGATAATACACAAGAAAGAAAAAAAATTCTATTTATCTCTTCTGAGATGAGACCGTTTTTGGATGGAGACACTCCTTTAGCAGAAATTGCAAGGTATCTTCCTCAAAAAATCCAAGAAAAAGACAACGAAGTGAGAATATTAGTACCTCGCTTTGGTGTTATTAACGAAAGAAGAAACAGACTACACGAAGTAGTAAGATTATCTGGTATGAACATCACAATAGATGACAATGATAACCCACTTACCATCAAGGTGGCATCTATTCCAAATACTAAGATGCAGGTTTACTTCTTGGACAATGAAGATTTCTTCCACAGAAAATTTATTTACAATGACGAGAATGAAGATTTTTTCTCCGATAATGATGAGCGAACAATTTTCTTTTGTAAGGGAGCTTTAGAAACTGTTAAGAAACTAGGTTGGTATCCTGATATCATCCATTGTCAAGGTTGGATGACAAGTCTTATTCCGTTGTACTTAAAAACATTGTACAAGGATGAACCAGTGTTCTCCAATGCAAAAGTTATTTACTCTGTTTATGAAAATGACTTTAAAGAAGATTTAGGAGAAGACTTTATGCGTAAGGCCAGTCTAAACTATATCGAAGACGAAGAACTAGAGCCATTTTCTAAGGCAGATTGCACCAGTTTACATCTGGGAGGTATAATGCACGCAGATGCTGTTGTAAGATGTGAGGATATAAATGCTGAGGTGGAGCAAAAATTATCTTCTTTTGAGAAGCCGATTTTAAACCATACAAACGATGAAATTGCAGATAACTACTTGAATTTTTATAATTCTTTGTTGTCTGGAAACGAATAATATACAAGTGATAAAAAACAATTTTAAGATTAAAGTTAAGGGGTTATTGCCCCTTTTCTTTTTGCTTGCATTTTTTGGATGTAAGAAGGAGTCTACCGAGATAGGAGTTGGGCTTAGAGATGATTTGGGTGGAATTAATTCGACCTCTGTGCGGTATCAGAATGTTATCTGCAGAACAGTATCAGATGATTCTTTTAGAACAGATATTCTTACTGCGAATATTTTAGGATTAATTAACGATCCTGTTTTTGGTTTAAGTAAAGCCAGTCTTATAATTCAACCGAGAATTACTGAAACGGGTGATGATTTGTCGGGAAAGACAATTGACTCAATTAAGTTGTTTATTAGATACAATCAAATTCAAACTGTTGGAATTGATCCATATTTGTTGACCTATGGAAATGTTGAAAGTGAGCTAGAAATTGATGTTTATACTCTTGCAGATGCAGTGGCATCTAGTGATACGTTTTATAGTAATTACTCTCCAGTTCTAAATACCAAAGTTGGACAGTTTAGCGGTGAACTTAGATTTTTTGATAGCTTGGAAACGGTCGTTGAAGGAAGTATTGTGAAATCTGCACCTCAAATGGTAATAACTTTAGATAATTCATTCGGTCAAGAAATAATGGACTTTGGCTCAGATGCTTACAATAGTGATTCTAGTTTTGTCAAATACCTAAAGGGGCTAGCTTTGGTTCCCACTAATGTACTTTCAGGTGATGGAACCATAATAGGTGTGGTTGCTAATTCAAGTGCTTCTGGTTTAGTACTATACTACTCGGACACTTTAACAAAAATTATACCTCTTGGTAGTGCGTCAAAAAGAATAAACTATTATGAAACAGGATCTACAGCAGCTATTGATGCTCAAAAGAGTGGATCGGGACATTTTGATATAACCTACGTCCAGTCTTTGGGAGGAACCAAAATCAAGGTTGATATTCCTGAATTAAGTTCAATAATTGAAATGGGTCAGGATATAGTAATTAATGAAGCAGAGATTGAGTTCATCATTGATGAATCGGTTGTAGATACAGCTTACAAAGTTCCCAATAGAATGTGGATTCAAATTCCTGATACGGTAAACGGAGTTGTGAATTCGAACTCAATTCCTATAACAGACTTAATTGACAGGTTAATACCACCTAATTTTAATTGGAATGGATATACCAACTATGGAGGGGACTATGATGATTCAAAAAAGGGATATAGTTTTCATTTCAACAGATATTTACAGGAATTAGTTAAGGAATACAATGAAACAGGAGTCAATAAGTTTAATGGCTTTTACCTCTCTATTCCGTCAGATTTCCCCGTAACGCCATCTCGAGCGGTTATTCGAACAGATTCTATGGCAGGAGATGTTAAAGTTTCTGTGACTTATACCAAACTAGATTAACTCCAAACTGTTTTATTTGTAGTAATGTCAGATCTTAAGCTAGTCTCAAGACAACATAGTGATCACAATAGCATCATAAAAGTTGGGAGCGAAACCATAGGAGGGGAGGAGCTTTGTCTCATCGCCGGGCCTTGTGCCGTTGAGTCGGAGCAACAATTAGATGAAATAGCAAAAGGGATTTCTGATCTTGGAATTAAATTCATGCGAGGAGGTGCCTATAAACCACGAACTTCTCCTTATGCTTTTCAAGGATTGAAAAAAGAAGGTTTGAGAATGCTCAGTGATGTTTCTAAAAAGTATGGAGTCAAAATAGTAACAGAGGTTCTAGACACTTCATTAATAGAAGAAGTCTATCCATACGCAGATATATTACAAGTTGGTTCAAGAAATGCTAAGAATTATTCGTTTTTAAAAGAATTAGGTAAGATTGATAAACCAATACTATTAAAACGAGGAATGTCAAGTACCATAAATGAATGGCTGCTTGCCGCTGAATATATTTTGCTTGAAGGAAACGAAAATGTAATCTTATGTGAAAGAGGTATTCGAACATTTGATACTTCCGTACGAAACACAATGGACATTGCAGCTATACCATTAGTTAAAGAACTAAGTCATTTGCCAATCATCGCTGATCCAAGTCAAGGCACAGGAAAAAGAAGTCTGGTTACACCTTTGTCTTTAGCAGCAATTGCTGCAGGTGCTGATGGGCTAATGATTGAAGTGCATAATAAACCTGAAGAAGCATTATCCGATGGATTTCAATCTATGTATTTAGACAGTATGAAAGAAATGGTTGAGGCACTACGCAAACAAGCTATTGTTTCAAAAAGAACACTTAACTTGGAACAAATTATTTCAGAGGTAATATGAATTTAGCTATAGTTGGGTCTACTGGAATGGTAGGTAGAACAATGCTTAAGGTGCTTGATGAGCACGATATTGAAGTAGATAATTTGTATCCAGTGGCAAGTAGGTCTAGTATCGGTAAGAGTATAGATTATCGAGGCAAATCGTATGACATATGTCTACTCGAAGATGCTTTAAATGAGAATATTGACTTTGCATTGTTTTCGGCAGGAGGAGATATATCAAAAGAGTGGGCACCCAAGTTTGCTGAAAAAGGAGTGGTAGTAATTGATAATTCTTCGGCATGGAGAATGGATGAAAATTGCCCTTTGGTAGTACCACAGATAAATCACGATTCAATAGGTGAATCGAATCGAATAATTGCAAATCCAAACTGTTCCACTATACAAATGGTTATGGCAATTGCACCTCTTCACAGGAAGTATGGAATTAAGAGATTGGTGATTTCAACGTATCAATCAATAACAGGTACTGGTAAAGCAGCAGTTGAACAAATGGAGGAAGAACGTAAGTATGGATCTTCTAATAATATGGTTTATGACTATCAAATAGATAGAAACTGTATTCCACACTGCGATGTTTTTATGGACAATGGATACACCAAAGAGGAAATGAAACTGGTGCATGAAACCAGAAAAATATTAAATGCACCAGAAATGCAAATAACTGCTACGGCAGTACGTGTTCCTGTTGTGGGAGGACACTCTGAATCTATTAATGTAGAGTTTTCTAATGAATTTGATTTAAAAGATGTGGTGCAACTATTGAATGATACAGAAGGTGTCATAGTGGTAGACGATATTGCAAACAGAAAGTATCCAATGCCGATAAATGCAATGGATAAAGATGAGGTTTTAGTTGGAAGGCTCCGGAAAGATGAATCGCAACCCAATACGCTAAATATGTGGGTAGTTGCCGATAACTTGAGAAAGGGAGCGGCGACAAATGCCGTTGAAATACTAGAAAAACTAATAAAAAAGTAAACAATAATGCCAGCAGGATTTTATTCTATACCCGTTTCTAAAGTAAATAGAGAAACGAAAGATGCAGTTAGCATCACTTTTGATATTCCGCCTTTGATGGCAACACAGTATGAGTATAAGGCTGGGCAATATCTTACTTTTAGTGCTATGATTAACGGAGAAGAGGTACGTAGATCATATTCTATGTGCTCAAGTCCTGTAACTGGAGAAAAAATTACTATCGCTGTAAAAGAAGTGGAAGATGGAAGAATGAGTACTTTTCTTAATTCATCTGTAAAAGAAGGGGATACATTGGAAATAATGCCTCCTATGGGAAAATTCATACTTGAGCCCAATCCAACATCTGCAAACCATTACTTTTTATTTGGAGGAGGAAGTGGTATCACCCCATTACTAAGTATTATTAAAACGGCTTTAAAAGAAGAGGTTAATTGTAAATGTTATCTGGTCTATGCAAATAGAGATGAGGATAGCATCATCTTTAAGGCAGAAATAGACCGCTTACAAGCCGCTCACAACAACTTTAAAGTCATCTATAGTCTTGATAACCCAACGGGTTCTTGGATGGGTCACAGAGGCTTTTTAACAAAAGAAATAGTATCAGAAATAACGCGAGAAGAGTTGGGGCTTAATTACCCTGTAGCTCAATATTATACTTGTGGTCCGGGTCCTATGATGGATGTGGTTGTAGATGGATTACAGTCCATAGGGGTAAGAGATGAAAATATCAATACAGAATACTTTACTGCTAAAGCAACAGAAGAATCCTCAAATTCAACAAGTGCTTCTGTTTCAGATAATACAAGTGATGAAGTTATAGAAAGAACAATTAATGTTGAGGTTTTTGGTGACCAAAAGAACATTACCGTAAAACCAGATGAAACCATTTTGATTGCAGCTCAAGATGCAGGAATGGATCCTCCTTATAGCTGCACTGTCGGTGTATGCACAACCTGCCGTGCAAGACTTAGAAGTGGAAGGGCAAGTATGGACGAACGAGAAGGATTGAGTGATGCTGAGATAGATGAAGGGTATATTTTAACCTGTCAAGCTCATCCGCTTAGCGATGATGTTGACTTAGTGTTCGAGTAAGGACTTAGCCGTAATTTTTACAATGAAGTTGTCCTCTATCTTCTTGATAATAAGACCCTCATCATAATATATTCCCATATCATGTTTGGGTATTTTATAGTCTTCGAAACCGTTAAATTTCATGAATTCACGTAATTCTTTTTCTGTAGCAAAAGTTTCCTCCTTACCAAAATAAGATGTTTGTCCTGTTTCGGGTTTATAGTTCATTAGCATCTCTTTTATCTTGTCAAGGTATGCGTCGTCTATATCGATAGGAACAGCGATTGTAATCACTTTCTTTTGATTTTTTGTCATCCAAAACTGAGAACGACAAGAACTACTGCAAAACTTAGCTGTCTTTCTATTTGCTAAAAAATCTTGCTCACAATGTGTGCATTTTAAAGCCGTAGATTTATGATTTTGTTGGAATCCTTTTGTTGTCCGGTATAGAGCTATCTGTTGTTGCATAGCACAAATGTAGAATCAGATGGGTTAACGTTTATTAACGCTAATTTATTGATGCACAGGAAATAGTACAGCTTTCTATAAATCCCAAACAGAATGTCTGCGAGATGTTAGGTAGTGCCTGATGTTAAGCCAGAAGGCAACAATGAAGTAAATTACAACGGGACTTCCAAGAGTAAAGAAGGATATGTATATGAAATAAAGACGTATTGTACCAGAGTTAATATTAAATTTTTCACCTAGATAGGAGCATACACCAAATGCATAATTTTCAATATTTTTTTTAATCTGATCCATTCTTTATTGAAGAAGTAATTCCTTACCAATATTACATTGTAAACAACGCTGTGAATTACAGTATGTTTTGTACAAATGTAACAATGCTTGAGATGTTAAAGCATTATTAACAGAAATTCCAGTCAATTTCCATTTGTCAATTATTGAATTGGACTCTGAACTTAGGGAACCTAAATAGTCCAAAGCCTTGGTTGTATCACCTACTAATTTCGTCTTTTCGTAAAAGAATACAAAAGGAATAAATGCATTGAGAAAAAGGTGATTCACGAATTTTTTAGATATGTGTTTCGACCTTTCTTTAGAAATTTTATGAAATGAATAATGCGTTTTCCAATAATCGGATAAATCAAAAGCAAGTAGACTTTTTATTTCATGAACCTCGGGTAGTGAAAGTACTTTATTGGTAATTTGAGGAACATGATGGAATAGTGCTGCTATTTGGGCAATTTTGACATGAGGTAAGTTCATAGGCCTCATTCTTCCAAACTTTAATTGATGATTTACTTTTTTTAATCCATACTTTTTGGATAGAAATACATATTCATTATGCAATCCTTGATAGTAAGAATCTCCATCCGGTTCTTTTAGAAGATTTGCGACACCAAAGAAAAGAGCCTCGAGTTGAAACAAAGACAGATGGTGTTTTTGTACCAATTGATATGGAAGTTTTAATGCTAATTCTTCAAAAAAGTCAGAGTTGATTGGCATTCCGAATGAGCGAATAATTGCAGTGTAAAAAGCCTGGTTCCAGTTTCCTTTAGCCGTTTCTAAATAAGATTGAAAAAGCATGCACCTGTCTTCCAATCGTTCTACCACCATTCTATCTATCCAGTTGTTAATCGTAAAATTAGATAAAGAGGAAAGTTGATTTTCGCATGGAATAAATGTTTTCTTAGTCATTAATCGATTGTACTTTTCCAAAGAGTCTAAATTGATTCTATCTTTAAGTACAAGTGTTGGTAGTGATGTTCCATCTTTTCGACTGACCATTTTGCTGTTGGAGAAACATACATGCAAGATTACATTGTCATAAGCAGAATCTGTCTGATGTTTATGGGTATGCCAGTCTTTGCTATCTATGTGTATTTCAACAGAACCAAAATGGATTGATTTGTCAATTTTGATTTGTGCATTTTCAAAATCTGGACCACTATTGAAATTAATCTGTCCCTGCTTAATTACCGTAATATTTTCACCCTTTTCGGTTTTCAGTCCTTTAGGATTGTACAACTGATACTGCCAAATGAATTGTAGCAGGTCTTCGTTGTACTGAAAGATCATAAATGAGTTGTAAAGGGTCTTGTTTCTAAGGCAAGTTGTTTTGCCTTTTCTCTAGCTACTTCGGCAAAGTCTTTTCCACTTGAAGCATAGATTATTCCCCTGGAAGAATTGATTAACAATCCTCCATTCTTATTGATTCCGTTTTCGCAGACTTCAACAGCACTTCCACCTTGGGCACCAACTCCCGGTATAAGAAGAAAGTGGTCAGGCACTATAGCTCTAATTTCTTTTAATGCTTCGGCCTTTGTTGCACCTACTACAAACATTAAATTATCCATAGTTCCCCATTGAGACACCTTTTCTAAGACGGTTTTATATAGTGGTGGAGAGTATAAATCATTGGTTTGGAAGTCTAAACTGCCTTTATTGGATGTTAAACCTAAGACAATTGTGATTTTGTTGTCAAATTTAAGGAATGGTTCTATGCTGTCAAAACCCATATATGGAGCTACTGTAAGAGCATCAAAATCCATGGTTTCAAAAAAGGCTTTTGCGTACATTGTACTTGTATTTCCAATGTCACCTCGTTTTGCATCTGCTATACTTAAAATGTTACTTGGTATTAGTTCTCTGGTCTTTTCAAGAACCTCCCACCCTTTACTTCCTAGCTGTTCATAGAAAGCTGTGTTTATTTTATAAGAGACAGCATAGTCCTTTGTTGCATTAATTATCTCTTTATTAAAAGCTAAAATTCCATCAATATCCTTAGAAATTCCGTCAGGAAGTTTAGAGATGTCCGTATCCAATCCTACACACAAGTAACTTTGCTTTGCTTTGATTTCGGTTATTAATTGAGCAATATTCACACTTCAAAAAAAAGTAAAATAGTGTGTAATTTTAGAATTATTTAAATTTACGGCCAATAATGAAAAAGTACCTTACGCTAATATTAGCAATTACTGTTTTTAGTACCAATTCGTACAGTCAAGATCAAGGCGTATTAAGTGGTAACTTTCAATCTAATTTTTCTGTTTTTATCAAAGACTCTTTGATAGGAGCTACTGAGGCTGCTTCCCCTCAGTATGGAAAGCAGATTACCTCCGCAGAAGCCTGGTTATTTCTCAATTACGACATCAAAGGTTTTCATTTTTCTGGAAGGTATGATTTGTTCAATAACAGTAACCTTCTTAATCCGTCAGGAGCATTCACCGGGCAGGGTTTAGGATTTTGGCAAATAAAAAAGAGCATAGGTAATTTAGAAATAACGGCAGGATCTTTTTATGATCAGTTTGGTTCTGGTGCAGCGTTTAGAGCATTTGAAAATCGACTGATAGGTATAGACTATGCCATGGAAGGGGTTAGGTTAAAATATGATATTAGTGATGATTTTATCGTGAAAGCATTTACGGGTAAACAAAAAGGATCACAAGACAATAGGTTTGAGACTTCACCACAAATCATAAAAGGTATAAATGTTGAAAAAGGATTTGCTTCTGAAGATGGAACAATTTTAAACGTAGGAGTTTCTGCAGTTAATAGAACATTGGATGAAAATACAATGTCTCAATTGGTCACAGAAATTAATGGACTTCCAAAAGAAGAAAGATTCTTTCCTAAGTACAATGTGTATGTAATGAACGGATACTTTAGTTTGGCATACAAAGATTTTGGTTTTAACGGGGAGTATAATTATAAAACAGGAGAAGCAATACGAGATAATTTGGGTGGTTTGTATAGTAGTGAAGGCTCTTTGATATTAGGGGGAGCTAGTTATTCAAAAAGAAAAATAGGAGCAAAAAAGAAAGGTGGGATAGGGATAAATGTGCAATACAGAAGAATAGAAAACTTTCCATTTACGGTATCCCCGTATGTGAATCTTCTAAATGGCATTGTTACCTACCAGCCGTCTATGAGCCGACAGGCTAGTTATAGAATGCTTGCAAGATATCAAGCACCAGCACAATTTACGGGTGAACAAGCTTATCAGGCAGAGTTAATCTACTCATTCAATAAAGCAACAAATATTACTCTTAACTACTCTGATATTACAGATCTTTCAGGAGAGCAACTGTTCAATGAAAAGTTTGTTCAGGTAGAGCATAAAATCAACAAAAAATGGAAAGGCAAGGTCGGTCTTCAGGTAGTAACCTACAATCAACCTGTTTACGAAGGGAAAGATGCTAAGGTGATTGATAATGTTGAAACATTAACTCCATTCTTTGAGGTTACTTATAAGGTTAATCGTAAAAATAGTATTCGATTGGAGTCGCAAATGCTAAATACAGAACAAGATTTAGGTAGTTTCTATCATGGCATATTGGAATGGAATAGCTCACCTCGTTTTAGTGTTGCTCTTAGTGATATGATAAATACGAATCCAGTTAGAAAAGTGAATCCCTCCTTAGCCGACCAAGTTCTTCATTATCCAAGTGTTTTTCTGAAGTACAATGTAAAAACCACGTCCTTCACTGCAGCTTACGTTAAGCAAGTTGAAGGTATAAACTGTACTGGTGGTATTTGCAGATTAGAGCCAGCGTTTAGTGGACTTAGATTTACTATAGCAACCCAGTTTTAAGCAACGTAGAATACTAAGAAGTTTATTGTTTTAATATAAAGGCTTGCTCTTTGTATACATGTGTAAAATGGTTACGTAAGTTTATGGCATCCGTTTGATCATCTGTAGAAGCCGTAACTACTCGGTGCAATCCCCTAATGAGAACAATTCTGCCATAGTTCTGATCATTATTTACTCTTAGTAGCATTCGATCGGCATTTGATTTATTTCCAAAACTACCTACTACAATTAAATATTTACTTTCAAGATTTATGCTTCCACCACTTGAGGTATTATTCTCTTCAGGAGTACTTACATCTATATTGTCAGTAATATTATCATCATCACTAACAACGTCATTAAAATTGTCAGTTGATTCATCATCTATGTCTGAATAATCACTTATTGAATCTCCATCTTCAAAATTATCAGAGTAGGTATAAGTATCCTCAACCAAATCTGTACTATTGGAATCCTCTACCTCAATTTCATTTGTATCGTTATTATCCCCAGCAGAATCAGTATTGTAGTTGAAAGGTTTAAAAAAGACAAACCAAATAAAGGCGGCACAAAGAATTATGTATCCGAACCATTTTAAGAAATTCATAGGACAAAAGTAAAGGTGTAATGCATATAAAAACAAAAAGCCCGACACTTTCATGTAGAGCTTTCATATTGTATCGTTGTTTACTTCTTATTTTACCGCAGCAAAACGAGTAGCAACTTCATCCCAATTGATTACATTAAAAAATGCTGAAACATAATCAGGTCGTCGGTTTTGATAGTTTAAGTAGTATGCATGTTCCCATACGTCAAGCCCTAAAATTGGAGAACCTCCACAACCAATACCTGGCATAAGAGGATTGTCTTGATTAGCTGAAGAGCATACTTCCAACTTACCATCTTTCACACATAGCCATGCCCAACCACTACCAAATCGTGTGCCAGCTGCCTTACTAAATTGTGCTTTGAATTCATCAAAACTGCCAAATGCGGTATCTATTGCAGAAGCTAGTTCACCACTTGGGTTTCCGCCACCATTTGGGCTCATTGCAGTCCAAAATTGGCAGTGGTTATAGTAACCTCCACCATTATTTCTTACTGCGTTGTTACTCATATCAAGGTTGGCTAGAATATCTTCAATACTTTTACCTTCTAAATCAGTTCCAGCTATAGCATTGTTTAAGTTGTTGGTGTATCCATTATGGTGTTTACCATGATGGATTTCCATGGTACGAGCGTCTATGTGTGGTTCTAGTGCATCGTATGCATACGGTAGTTGTGGTAATTCAAATGACATAATATTATTTCTGTTTATTGTTTGAGTTCAAATCTACAACTAGTACACCGAAAACGTAAATTTGTTTGGTTATAAACGGATAAGCAGTATTGATATGGACATAGAAGAAATGATAAGAAACCGGCGGGCAGTTTTTCCAAAACAGATGAATGGAAAGAAAGTGCCTCAACAGGTTTTAGTTACCATGTTGGATTTGGCAAATTGGGCACCGACGCATAAAAGGACTGAACCTTGGAGGTTTAAGGTGTATACTGACAATGCTTTGGTTAAGTTACTTGACTTAACTAAAGTGTGCTATGTTAAAGAAACTCCTGCAGATAAATTCAATAGTGTGAAGTTGGATAAAATAGAGCAACGTAAGACACAAGTGAGCCATGTCATTGCCATTTGTATGAAAAGGGATGAAAGCCAAAATCCTCTGCCTGAGTTTGAAGAAATAGCATCTACTTCAATGGCAGTTCAAAATATGTGGTTGTATTTGGAAAGCACTCAAAAATACGGAGGCTACTGGAGTACACCAAAGTATGCTTTGGGAGATGACTTTCGAGGTTTTTTAGGTTTGCAAGATGAAGAAAAATGTTTAGGTTTATTTTATTTGGGAACTATAGAAGCAGGTTTGGTTAAATCAGAGGGAAAAAGAGGAAATTGGAGAGACAAGGTAGTGTTTCATTCATAAGATAGACGACTTTAAAGAAGATTTATCATTTTTACATCAATGGTCAAAGTGGTGTTACCTCTGGAGATTGTCTCCTATTCATTTTGGAAGATTTTCTTTTTTGTACTACTGATTTTAGGTGTAGTCGGTACAATTAGGTTATTGCAAAATGCCTAATTAATTAAACTACCTCAATAGGTGAACAGTACCTTTCAACAGGGTGTCTTTGTTTGAGTTAGAGGTTATTCGAATAAGATAAAGGTATACCCCCTGCTGACAAGGTGCCTCCAGATAGTTCCCATCCCAAGCGATGTCACTTCCCATTTTGTCATACAGTTTTTCTCCCCATCGATTAAATATTTGCATGTGAATATGGCTAATATTAAGTCCGACAGGCCTAAAAACATCGTTTAAATTACTGCCATTTGGTGTAAATGTATTAGGAATGAAGACGGTTGCATCATCACAACCAGTATCAAGGAAGATCGTTGTTGAAATGATAGAGTCGCATCCAGTCATGTCTTGGAGGGTATCATGATAAATTCCAGAGTTTACATATAAAACATTGTTAAATAAAATGGTATCGCCAGGGCATATTTTGAAACTTTGCTCAGCTTTTGTTATAGCTTTAAAGTATATCTTTAAAGATGTAATAGAGTCGCACCCTAAGTGATTGGTTAAAGTGTCATAGAATATTCCATCTGTGGTAATAGTAGAGTCGCCTATTAGATAAATATCTCCCTCACAAAGTACCATGGTAGCTTCAAAATAACTTTTGTCAAGAAAATTAAGGGTAAGATTAATAACGGAATCACATTCAAAACTGTTGGTGAGGGTATCTAAAAAAGTTCCGAAAGAAGTATAAGTACGGTTATTAAAATAAAAAGTATCTCCGTCACATAGCGTAGCTGATGTGTCAAAATAGCTGCGAGGCTTTACATGAAGCATATGAACTACAATACTGTCAAACCCTGAAAATGTAGAGAATGTATTTGTAAAGATAGTCGATGAAGTATATGCGATATCTTCTAACCAAAAGGTATCCCCAGAGCAAATTGTATCTTTAAAAATTTGGTGTGTGCGAGTAACGGGTGAACAAAGATTGACATCAAAGTTGTAGGGGTTCATCTGTGTAAATACTGTTCTTCCAATATAGGGTAGGTTCATAGCAACAGATATTTCGTTTTTACCAGTAATATAGAGATTGTTGTCATCCTTTACGATATAAGAAAAATCTTCACCTGCCAAAATATCAATGACATTGCTATCTACCAGTTGGGGAGTGGAAATGGTAATACCTGTCATAATATTACCTCCTAACTGCCCCAAAGAATTAGACCCCCAACCAAAACAGTCTCCTTTTTCATCTATCGCGAGGAAGTGGTCCCCGTCATTGCAACCTGATATCGCAACAATATTATTAAGGTTATTTACCCTTTCAGGAACAATTGGGGCATCACTAGAAGGTGTCTTCCAAGTGAAAACTGTCCCGTCTTTATACAAGGCTATATGACTTCCCTTGGTTGATTCGATGTCTACTATGTCTCTTAAAGCTTCAATCTTAATAGGTAGTAAGTCTTGATTTTCTAAGTCCCATCCAATGTACCCTGAGTTGTAAACATCTCCTTCTTCTGTTAGTATGGCGGTAGAGTATAAACAATTTGAGACTCTTACGGCGTTGGATATGTTCTTCATTTTTATAGGAGTAAAAGCGATACTGGAACTGTATTCCCCATTCCCAAAAGAACCATATGCATTGTCTCCCAGTGACCATACTGTACCATCCTCTTTAATGAGTACGAGTACTGAAGCCCCTGCATTTAGAAAGGTAACATGTTCCATAACTTTTATGGGTTTGTTTCCGAACCACTTACCCCAAATCCAACCAGAAAGGTCTTTTTTAATGGCTCCACAAACATATCCCGCAGAGCAAAAAATAACATCCCTCATGTCAGAAACAAGAAGAGGGGATTTCGATCCAAATCCAGCATTTACATTGGCGAGTTGACTGTGATAATTAGTTCCCCAAGAGTAAAGTTGATTCGAATCGGAACAAGCAGAATAGGCTGAGTATGAGCCAACGGTATAATTTATTGGCTTATACCAAAGCCTGCCTCCAAATCCATCTCCCACCATGCTATTCTGTGAAAAAACAGAAATGTTACATAGAATAAGGGATATAATGATTAGATTTTTCAATGTGAAGTTCACCAAATATAGCGAATACCAATTGCTGTGTCAAAAAATATTCTGATTTTATAAGGAATTGGAGGGATAATAAGGTGACGTTCTTGTTGTATTAGTTTCTTACTTTATAAGTTTCAACCCAATATATTTGCCCTATGTCTTCAAGACTTCATATCTATAACACAATCAGCAAGCAAACCGAAGAGTTTCAACCCATAGACCCACCTTTTGTAGGTATGTATCTATGCGGTCCTACAGTATATGGAGATCCACATTTAGGACATAGTCGAGGTGCTGTTATGATGGACATATTGTTCCGTTACCTAATGCATTTAGAGTATAAGGTTCGCTATGTAAGAAACATAACGGATGTCGGGCATTTATTAAATGATGCTGATGAAGGCGAGGACAAAATAGGTAAGATAGCCAAGGCCAATAAAGTAGAACCTATGGAGGTGGCTCAGCAGTACACGAATGCTTACCATCAAGCCTTACAAAAAATGAATATTCTACCTCCAAGCATTGAGCCCATAGCAAGTGGTCATATCATAGAGCAAATAGAAATGATTGAAGAGATTCTTGCGAATGGCTTTGCATATGAAAGTAATGGATCGGTATATTTTGATGTCTTAAAATATGCTGAGACCAATGACTATGGTGCACTAAGCGGACGAAAGCTTGAAGATTTAATAGCAGGTGCTGGTGAAGAACGTAGAGCTTTAGAAGGGCAAGAAGAGAAGAAGAATCCAAATGATTTTGCTCTTTGGAAAAAAGCTACTCCTGAGCATATCATGAAGTGGAATAGTCCTTGGAGCGTAGGTTTTCCAGGATGGCATATCGAATGTTCTGCAATGAGTGGTAAGTACTTGGGTAAGCAATTTGATATACATGCAGGTGGAATGGACTTATTGTTTCCACACCATGAGAGTGAAATAGCCCAAAGTACAGCTTGTAACCATACAAATCCTGCAAAGTATTGGATGCATAACAATATGATTACCATCAATGGGCAAAAGATGGCAAAGAGTTTGAATAATGGTGTTCTTATAGAAGAACTTTTTAGTGGGAATCACCATTTATTGGAGCAAGCGTATAGTCCCATGACCTTGCGTTTCTTTTTGCTGCAAGCACATTATAGAAGTACATTGGATTTTAGCAATGAAGCCTTGCAAGCTGCAGAAAAAGGTTTTCAGAGACTTATGAATGCAGCAGGCAAAACGGATAGTTTAACTACTGCTAATTCGAGTGATATGGATATACAGTCATGGGTAGATAAGTTGTATGAGCAAGTGAACAATGACTTAGCAACACCTCAGGTGATAGCTACACTATTTGAAGCTGCAAAGTGGATAAATGAAATTGATGCTAAGAAGCTGAAAATTTCACATACAGATAAAGACTTACTGCATACTACGTATCATACTTTTGTTTTTAGTATTCTAGGTTTAGTAGCAGAAGAAGCTGAAAATAATGAAGCTTTGGATGGCGTTATGCAAATGGTATTGGATATTAGAAAAACAGCCAAAGAGAATAAAGACTGGACTACTGCTGATAAAATTAGAGATGGTTTGAAAGAAGCTGGTATTGAAGTGATGGATGGTAAAGAAGGTAGCAATTATAAATTAAGTTAATGAAAACAATAACTAAGATTTTAGCCTGTGCATTTCTATTTTTGGCAATAAGTAGCTGTACAGATGAGCCAAAGAATAAAGATAAACCTATTACAGAAGTTAAGCCAAGTTTCAAAGTCAAATTTGATGCAGATAGTGCCTACAAGTTTGTAAAAGAGCAGGTTGACTTTGGTCCAAGGGTTCCGGGAACTACACCACACGGTATGACTGCGGTTTACTTGCAAAATAAGCTAGCGGAATATTGCGACACAGCCTTTACACAATATGGCAGTGCAACGAGTTATTTAGGCAAAAATGTCAACATTAAAAATATTATAGGGAGTATAAATCCTGAGAAGACCAAACGAATTTTATTGTGTGCACATTGGGATACGAGACCAATGGCTGATCAAGATGAAAATGACCCTACCACACCAGCCGATGGGGCAAATGATGGGGCTAGTGGTGTAGGAGTTCTTATTGAGGTTGCTCGACAGCTGAAAGCTCAACGACCAGATGCAGGTGTAGATATTATATTCTTTGATGCTGAAGACATGGGAGATAGCAGAGGTGCTGCTACTTCATGGTGTTTGGGTTCACAGTATTGGGCCAAAACTCCACATAAGAAAAACTATGTGGCTCGGTTTGGAATATTGCTCGACATGGTTGGACCAAAGGACGCGGTATTTGCTATAGAAAGCCATTCATGGCAATATGCTCAACCGTATGTGAAAAAGGTTTGGAGAACTGCAAATGATTTAGGCCATGGAAATCACTTTGTAAACTATCAAGGAGGCCAATTGATTGATGATCACTTATTTATCAATACGATTCGAGGTATACCTACTTTAGATATTATTCACTATGATGTTATCAATAAATCTGGTTTTGGAGAGTTTTGGCACAAACATAGTGACAACATGAATTCAATAGATAAAACCACCCTAAACGCTGTTGGGGAAACAGTATTTAAGGTAGTAATGGATTTATAGTTTTAATAGTCTGACAGTCCCTAATTCAGTTTTTAGGAAGTAAAGTCCTGTTGCTAAATTATGTATGTCAAATGTTGTTGTTTGCGGTTCAATAATCATTAACACTTTGCCAGTAGCATCGGTAACGTAGCTTGGCATGTCCGATTTCAAGTCTTTTATATGAAACAGTCCAGTAGATGGATTTGGGTAAACGGAGAATTGAGATTTTTGTAGATTGGGTAATATTCCAACGGTTTCATCTTCGTCTTGTGCTCCTAGGATACAATCTCCACTTTTCCATCCATATGTGTTATTATCATAAACAGTTTGTACAATGTCGGCTTTGTCTCTCATCGTTGAGATAGAGGCTGTTGAACCACCGCTGGTTGCTCTTCCATATACATAGGCAATATCAAAGCAAATTGGCATATTGGGTTCGAGAGTCATAGGTTCAGAAGATGCTAGTATTCTTCTATCTCCAGGAGTGTTTGAAACACTTTGTTCTGTCCATCCTGTTCCAGTAACTGGGTCCCCTGAAAACATGAATTTGGTTTTAGTGCCACCTGGATGTATTAATGGGTCTCCATTTTTGTAACGTGCATTTAGGTAATTGTAGTAATCAGTTGCTTTGGTCGGATTGCCATTAACAGGATTTGCATTGTTGTTATAGTACATAGCCGAACCCAAATTATGATTAAGGAACATCATGTTTTGGGCTGGTGGATTGAGTCCATAACCTAAAATCCCTTCATCATTATCATCCCCGTTGTAAGCATAAACCATATTTTTTGTACTATCAGTACCGACATAATCATCAGAAAAATTTCCTAGATCAAAGTCTGTAAAAACACCAAAAACAAAATTGGAAAGGCGTTGAAACCCTCGATTAATAATAGTAAAACTCGCTAAGTTCACATCATCTATTAAAACACCGTTGTGGGTAAAAGCATCTTGATAAAACATTTGGTGAATTTCAATCTGAATTGGTTCTCCTCCAGATTCTGTGTGAAGCACGTAATCATTATAAATGCAATATGTGGCTCCTATCCCTTTAATCTTTGGATAGTCACCAAGTTTTGGTTCATATTTACCATTAGAGTTTAGATCCACAAAAGGGGCAAGTTGATAAGGTTCACCTTTGGAAGTATCGCCATTTCCTGGCCATTCTAAAATGACACCTGTTGTACTGGATGGATTTGCAATATGGGCATCAATTTGAGTTTTACTAACGGTGTAAATTTTATCATGGTCTGAGCTTTTTGAAGCTGTATCGAAAGAAAGAGGTCCTGGTTTGAAGTCTTGACCTCTTTGTCTATAGGTCATGGCGGCTAGTCTAAGATTTCCGCTTATATCAACACCTCCCATCCAAACAGAACCAGAAAAAATGGTTCCAACGGGGGAGCTACTTCCCGATTTCTTGGGTATTTCATATCTAGAGGTGGACAAATCCCAAAAGAAGTCACCACCATTCATAACTTGGATACTTGTATTATTAAAACTCAAAGAGGCAGTTTGAGTTTGGGCACTTAGCCCGAATGACATAAGTACAATAGATAGACTTAGTAAAGGCTTCTTCATATTCTCAAAAGTAGGTTAGAGTTTTGAGAGTTCTTGTTTACAGTTTAAGAACGATTCTTCTGAGTTAAGAAAAGGGAAAGGTATTTGAACTACTGACTTTTTTGAAGTGATAAACGGTTTAAAGAATAGTCTGCATCAACTTACTTAGTCCATTTTCTTTTCTTAGTCCTTTGATATACCAAGCAATGGTTGCTTCATGCGTGCCTTGAATAACAATGGAGCTTCGATTCTCAAAAGGATCATCTTCATAGGTATAATTCAATGAAAATTTGTCGAATTGTAGTCCAACACTAGCCATAAACCAATCTGAGTTGCTCAATTGTCCAAATACTTGCCTGTAGCCCAATCCTAATTTTACAAAACGGTATTGACTCAGCAATTGGTAGTCTAATGTTGAGGTTTTATATTGATGCTGAAAGGTTCCCAAACCTCCAAGCGTAATGTGCTTCAGTTCTTTGTGATATCCAAGATTTACCACATACCGTTCTCCCAATTTAGACGTTCCTCCAAAAAGAGATATGTTGGGTTTGTTAAATTGATGTACAGCAACCCCAAACATGAAGCCTTTGTAATAGCCTGCAGTTCCCACATCAAGTGCAATGTTTTTTTTAGAATCTAGATGGTCTAATACAGGGTCCATTGGATCTCTAAATCGAGCTCTTGATAAATCAAGATGTCTTTGAATTAAACCGACATTGACTCCAATTTTAAATTCTACTTGTTTGAAGGTTTTGGTGTAGTTAATGTTTGATTTTATGGCATCATCAATAAGAAAACCAATCTTGTCTCTCATAGAAGAGAACCCAAAACCAATGCCATTTTTTAGATTGTAGTTTAAAACCAAAGATGATGTTATGGGGTTTCCTTCAATGCCAGGCCATTGATTTCTGTAGTTTAATCCAACCGCAAAATCACTTTGAGTGCCAACTAAAGCAGGATTATAATGTAACATGTTCCCGTTTTTTTGCGTGAATATGGGGTCTTGTGCCTTAGCAGAAATTAAAAAGAACAGACCGAGAAGAAATAAGGAGAAGCTTTTCATACCAGACAAATGTATGAAAAACAGACTTAACTACTTATCTCTAACCCCGTGCAATCAGGAAAACAATGTAAGAGATATAGGCTACCAGAAATAGAATGCCTGTTGGTCTTCCAATTTGATTTTTTAGTTTTCCTATAGCCAAACTAAAAATAATAAGACAGCTGGCAACTAACAAAACAAAGATGTCCGTATTGATTTCTGTGTCGAAATGTAAAGGGTTTATCAGTGCACTGATACCCAGTACCCACAACAAATTAAAAATGTTTGAGCCAATGACATTGGCAACTGCTATGTCTGTTTTTTTCTTATAAGCCGCAACAGCTGAAGTAACAAGTTCTGGTAATGACGTACCAATGGCTACGATGGTTAACCCAATAAGCTTTTCGCTTAATTCAAATTCTGAAGCTATTTGGACAGCTCCATCAACGACCCATTTGCCGCCAAAGAAAAGTCCCGTCATTCCCAGTAAAATATATAGACTAGACTTACCCATACTCAATGCTTCATCGGGTGCTTCTTCTAGCATGTCTGCTCTCCCTTCTTTGGCTAGCTTTATAATATAAATGATAAAAAGAGCAAAGAAGAGCATCAATAAAGCACCGTCTGGTCTGCTTATTATATGGTCATCTGTTGAACTAAACAAGGTCGCATTCGCAACAAATGCAACAAGTAAAATAGCGATAATGGAATATGGAAGTTCAGAATAAATGGTAGAGTTCTTTATTGCCAAAGGATATATAACAGCGGCAATACCTAGAATCAGTAGAATATTAGAAATATTGGAACCAATGATATTACCCACGGCAATATCAGAAGCACCTGAGCTACTTGCTAATATGTTTACAATAAGCTCCGGCATACTAGTACCCATGGAGACTATAGTAAGGCCAATTACAATGTCAGATATATTATACTTTTTTGCTACTGATGCAGAGCCAGATACTAAAAAATCAGCCCCTTTGATAAGAACAACAAATCCAATAACAAACAATACATAAATTAGCATATAGTGCAAATATGCTAAAGACTAATTGTAATTAGGATACTTGTTTTGCACACCCATGAATTACAGTTTAGAGGAAATAGGGAACCGAAATTTCAAGTGCTTTTTTATTTAAACGGCATCATATGCAACCCTTTATAAATTTCGTTGTATATAGTATTAGTAGTCGACTCAAACTTTAGTCTGTTTTTACAGAAATATTAACGAGTGTTGATTCAAAACAAAATATCAAATAATACGTTTGCACCAGAATTTTTATAACCGAATGAGATTTCAAATTTTATTATTAAGCCTCCTTGTATCGTTCTCACTTTTTGCTCAAGAATATACCATTAGTGGAAGAGTGAAAGATGCGGATAATGGAGAGACCCTACTTGGGGCAACAGTTTTAGTTAAAGGTGGTGGTGGAGCAATCACCAATGAGTATGGATTTTATTCTATATCCTTAGAATCAGGAACGTATGAGGTAACCTACAAATACTTAGGTTATGAAGATGTTGTAAAGAATGTTCAACTAGATAGAAGCCAGACCATCAATATTGAATTGGGAATTAAGGCCAATGTCATAGGTCCAGCTATTGTAAGTGCCAAGGCTTTGGAAAGGAGAGTCGAGAACAAAAAAATAAGTGTGGTAAAAATGGAAACAGCCAAAATCAAAGAGATTCCTGTAATCTTTGGTGAAGTTGATATTCTAAAAACAATCACGCTTTTACCCGGAATACAATCTGCCGGTGAAGGGAATAGTGGATTCAATGTAAGAGGAGGGTCTCAAGATCAGAATTTAATTTTACTGGATGAAGCTACGGTATATAACGCATCCCATCTTTTAGGTTTCTTTAGTGTATTCAATGGAGATGCAGTAAAAGATTTAGAAGTGTATAAAGGTGGAATTCCCGCAAAGTATGGAGGGAGACTTTCTTCTATCGTAGATATTAAAATGAGAGATGGCAATTCGAAGCGATTTTCTGGAATTGGGGGAATTGGTACTATTTCCAGTCGATTAACTCTTGAAGGACCTATTGTGAAAGATAAGTCTAGTTTTATGATTGCAGGTAGACGAAGTTATGCAGACCTTTTTTTACCATTAGCCTCTGATGAGAGTATTCAAGAAAGTAAGTTGTATTTCTATGATTTGAATCTAAAAGCAAACTACGACATAGGAGAAAAAGATAGAATTTACTTAAGTGGATATTTTGGTAGAGATGTGCTCGGACTAAGTGAGTTATTCAGCCTAAATTGGGGAAACTCGACAGCGACTATTAGATGGAACCATTTGGTGAATGATAAGGTGTTTGTGAATACATCATTGGTATTTAGTGATTTTAAATATGGATTTGACATCAAATTTGCAGAGAATGCTAACTTTGGGTTAGACCAATCCATTCAAGATTCATACCTTAAATCAGATTGGACTAATTTCATTAGTCAAAAGAGTAAATTGAATTTTGGAGGTCAAGTAACCTATCATAGATTTAATCCTGGACTTTTTGCAGCGAATAATGAAGAGTCTAAAAAATTATTCTCTGACATACAAATTGAAAAGAGAAAGGCTTTGGAAACAGGTTTATATATTGACCATGAATACAAGCATAGTAACCGTCTTAACATGAGATATGGTTTACGTATCTCATCGTTTTCCAATATAGGAGGAACGGAGTATACCTATACCAAAGATGTTGAAACCAATGAGCCAATAGACTCTCTAACAGTGACACAAGTTTTTGGTAGTGGCGAAATATATAATACCTACATGGGTTTAGAGCCTAGAGCATCTATAAGTTATAATCTTACGACAACAATGGCTCTTAAAGGGTCTTATAATAGAACTTTTCAATATGTTCAACAGGCTACCAATACGGCCTCTTCTTTTCCAACGGATCAATGGTTCAGTGTAAATAAGAATGTAAAACCTCAACGGGCAGATCAAGTAGCAGTGGGATTATTCAAAAATTTGGACATCGGACTAGAGACTTCAGTTGAGGTCTATTATAAATGGATGAATAATCAGATAGACTACAGAGATAATGCAGAAATAGCATTTAATGAAGAACTAGACGGGGAGCTACTTACTGGGGAAGGTTGGGCATATGGTGCTGAGTTTTATGTAGCTAAGACAGAAGGAAAGTCTTCTGGTTTTGTTTCGTACACATGGGCCAAAACAATGCGACAAATTGATGGTATCAGTGGTGACAATCCCTATGTAGCTAATTTTGATAGAAGACATAATTTAGCAATTGTATTTACTCAAAAGTTTAGTAAGAGACTCCTTGTTACAGGATCTTTTGTTTTCTCATCTGGTCAACCTCTTACCACACCCTCCAGTAAGTACTATTATGATGGAGAGTGGAATACCAATTACACAGAGATAAGAAATAACTACAGAGTACCAGCATACCACAGAGCTGATATTGGTGTAACATTAAAAAGCAAAGAGAAACCCGATAAGCGATTTAAGAGCAATTGGAACTTCTCAATCTACAACTTATACAATAGAGCTAATCCATACACCATACGTTTTGGCGAAATAAATGAAGATGATTTAGAGAAGAATGAAGGAGCTATTGTAGGTAATACAGCGGCTTTTCAAACGACTTTATTTAAGATGATACCCGCAATTACTTGGAACTTTGAATTTTAAAATTGATGATTAAAATGAAGAATACATATTTAATAGTACTTTTTTCTTTGCTCTTTGTAGCGTGCGAAAAAATAGTAGATATCGAAATACCTTCTGATGAACCAACATTGGTTGTGGAAGGAGAAATAACGGATAATCTAGGACCATGGTCAGTACGACTTACACTGTCACAACCCTACCTTAATCAAAAACAAGTAGATGGCATAACCAATGCAACTATTTTCATTACAGGTACTGACGGAAGTAATGTACAACTCCTTCATACCGATACAGGAATGTTTGTTTCTGCAACTGATCAGCAGTGTCTGGTAGGAGAGACCTATACACTTACCGTGGATTATGATGGCAAGACTTTTACTGCTTCTGAAGAGTTGGTAAATGGTTTCCCTATTGATACCATAGCATCTTACTTTTTGCCCGACAACAATGGGTTTATAGAAGCAGGTTACTATGTTTTTATTCAGGGAAAAGAAAACGATTATAAAGGAGATAGCTACTTATGGAAATTTTATAGAAACGATACATTACAAGATGATTTTGGCCCCATTTATGAAAATGATGATTTTGGAGATATTTCTTTCTTGAATCAATCATTAGATCCGAATGATCCTTTGGCAGGATTAGCACAAGGTATTATACCAAGACCATTTCCATTTACTGTAGAACCGGGTGACAGTATTCGAATTGAACAATATAGTTTGAGCAAGCAACACTATAAGTTTATTATCGATCGAGAGGCACAGCTCAATAGAGCGGGAACTCCATTTGATTCGCCTCCTGCCAATCCAAACTACAATATTAGCAATGGTGGTTTAGGCTACTTCTCAGTAGCTCACTTGGTAAAGGAAAGCCTAGTAGTAAAGGAGTAATTAATCTAGTCTTAACTTATCCAGCAATAGGTTAAGTGTTTTAAATTCCTCTTCCGTCAAGTGATTGTGGTTGGAATAGACTTCTGCTATAAGGTCATTGAGTTCCAGTAATTTTGATTGACCCGCTGGAGTAATTGAAATATCCACCTGTCTTTTATCATAACTACACGACTTACGGGAGATTAAGCTTTTCGTGAAAAGTTTATCGACCAATCTGGATGCATTGGACATTTTGTCTACCATTCTCAAAGTAATGTCATTGATAGAAACCGGTTTTGGGTGCTGACCCTGTAGTATCCGAAGAACATTAAATTGTTGAATGGAAATGTTATGAACTTTGAATGAATTACTAATTAGACCAGACATGTAGCTGTTGGTAAACGCTATATTAATGATGGCTTTTTGCAACTCACTTTCAAACTCTCTTTGCTTTATTTGATCTCCTATTCCCATTTTCTACCTTCATTTATCAAAATGCGAAATTAATATAAATGTTTACCGAGCTATTATGTACTTCTATCCAATGACCACTTTTTAAATCATCGGATACTAAAAAACCAATGGATATTGCACGTGTTATAGTATACAGATGTCAAGATTTATTCCTTTACTCTTATTTTTTGTAATTTTCTTTGCCTTAGATTTTTATGTTTTTCAAGGATATAAGTTGCTTACCAAAAAGTGGTTCCCTTCTCAAACAGTACTTTTAAACTTCGTTTATTGGGCAATTCCCGTAGTTTTAATATTAACAATAATTGCAACGATGATTTGGTCTCCGAATCCATCCAAGAGCAAAGTGTTAATGTGGTCTGCTAGTATACTCTTTGGCTTATTTATAGCCAAAGCTGCTTGGTTAGTTTTTATGATTATAGATGATGTGGTCCGCTTGGTTAAGTATTCTGGTAGTGCCATACAAACATCTCCTACCGTAAAAACAATTACCAGGTCGGAGTTCATCGTTACTTCGGGAGCATTGGTTGCAGGCACATTATTTGGCAGTTTGGTTTATGGTATTGCAAAAGGTGCACACAACTATCAAGTTCATAATAAGATTTTGAAGCTTAAAAACCTTCCCAATGCATTTAAAGGATTCAAAATAGTTCAGATTTCAGATGTGCATTCCGGTAGTTTTTGGAGTAAAGATGGAGTAAAGCGAGGCATTCAAATGATACTAGATCAAAAACCAGATGTGATATTTTTTACAGGAGATTTAGTAAATAGCACATCAAATGAGTTTGATAGTTTTAAAGCTATTTTTAGTGAGCTGAAGGCAGAGTATGGCGTGTTTTCTGTACTGGGTAATCATGATTATGGAGACTATCACCAGTGGCCAGATAAAAATGGGGTAACAAAAGAGCAGAACCTACAAAAATTGAAAGATCATCAATTGGATATGGGTTGGAATCTGTTGGTAAACGAAAACAGCATTATAGAAAAAGATGGGGAACAGCTTGCCATATTAGGAGTCGAAAATTGGAGTGCACACAAGAGATTTCCCAAGTATGGTGATTTGAGTAAAGCATACAAAGGAGTAGAGCATATTGAAAACAAATTACTTTTATCCCACGACCCAAGTCATTGGAGAGCAGAGGTACTTAAAGACTACCCGGCTATAGATGCCATGTTTGCAGGACACACACATGGTATGCAGTTTGGTATCGATACTAAATATTATAAATGGAGCCCCGTGAAATATACCTACCCGGAATGGGCTGATTTGTATGAGGAAAAAGGACAGTATTTATACGTGAATAGAGGTTTTGGGTATTTGGGATATCCAGGACGTGTAGGCTTCCTTCCTGAGATTACGGTATTTGAACTGGAGCCTGCATAGGTCTAAATGGGATAATTAAACCATCCAAAATACTCTTCAAATTTTCTTTTTATGTTGGTCAAATATTCGCGTATATACACGGGTTGAGGGAATTGCACTAGTAGCTCAAGGTGGGTTTACACCCTTTTGTTTTCTTTAACGAAACATGATGGTTTAATACAAAAAATCAAATATAGATTTGGTGTATATGAAACTACAGATTGTGAAAAAAGGAATATTACTACTAGGGATGGTAGTGGTAAGTGTGATGAGTTTTGGACAGGATATACCGGATTCGACCAGACAAGGTCAAAAAAGCGAGTTTATAGTAACTCAAACAATGAATGCGGTAGTAAGGTTGGAAGCCAAAGCAATTGCAAGAATTAGATTAGAAGGCATAATGCCAGAAATAAGTTTAAACATTTATGAGGTTGAAAGCGGCACTTTAATTTCAGATTATAGAAGGATAAAGGAATATGTTTTGTTTCCTTCTTTGTCTTTAAATAGAACATATCATGTTTATCAGTTTTTGCAAGATGGTTCAGAACATCTTGTAGCGGAGATTAGTACGCTCAATCAGAAGGATGAAAATATTAGGGTTTCTAGTGAACTTGCAGCATCTTTAGAAAAATGGACTCAAATAGAAACAACAGAACAACCGAGAGCATTGGACTATATAGCCCAAGACAATTCATTGGATTACGTAGAAAGATTGTTTTATCTACAACGGTTTTATGATTCTGATCAGATTTTTGGGGAAGATTGGGGATTCGGTATAGGAAATGACCCTCCAGACTGGGGAGAACTGCATGGTCCTGATAAGTTAGACCCCAATTTGATTCCTTTGTTTGTGGAGAAAGACGAGGATGAGGAAGAAGATGGTCTTGATTCCAAGTGTAAATGCAAGTATGTTTTAAACATTGAGAAGATAATCAGCCCCGGAACGCCGAATCCAATAATCAAGAAAAACAATTATAGTTGGGTAAATCATAGTAGAGAGTATTTTAACGAAGGCCCCAACGTATATACACATTTAGAACAGTGGGATAATGGTCCTGCCAAAAGGCAATTGTATTATATAAAAAATAAAAAAGTAGGATTGGGAACTAAAAATAGGTCTACAGGAAATTTGGTGTCTACTGGCGGAGCATCCATAAACAAGAGTGAATTATTTTGGCATTTGGTATGTGATAAAAGTGTATCAGGTATTGCTGTGCCTGAGGAATGTCTGTGTGAGAAGGACTTGACAATTAGTTATCGATATGATGCTAAAATAGTAACTAAAGCCGAGAGTATTAGTTGTCTGCTTTGTGATAAGAAAGGAAGTGCAATGTCAATTGAAGATTGGGCAACGGTGGTTGTGAAAAAAGGAGATAAGGTAACGGTTTTGGATGCGGCTAAACATCAGTCCAAGTCAAGTTGTGATGAAGTAGGTGCGTTAAGTTACGTTACTGACGTCACTGATTTTGTGTCAAAACTTGGAGCTGTTTTATTTCCAGGTTCTGGGTCGGTATCTGTAAGTAGCAGTGTTTCGTCATCTTCTGCATCTAATAACTTTCCTACACGAACTTTTTCTACATCGACCAGTAACAATACCCCAACTGGAGTTGCCAAAAAAATTACTGGAATTGCGGGGGTGATAAACGCAGCTGCTAAAATTTTTAGCACTCCTGATGGTAGTTGTGGCTCAAGTGGTATAACAGCTACCTGGCCCGTACTTCTAGACAACTCTATTACTATAAAATTAAAGGCCAATGAACCTGTTACCGTGACCATGTTTAGTGCCCATGAGTTTCAAGCTTCTGCCAAAAGATCTGGTGAGGCTTGGGGCGAACTGACGACGAACTATTTTCTTTCAGGGACAATTACGACAAATAAAACACAAAATGAGTTGGACTATTGCTGCATCAAGAAGATTGGAGCCTTTAATCTAGGAACGTATTTAGAAGCACCACTTACTCTTGTTCCCTTACAAAACACTTTGGGATATGAGTTAGGTAAGGTTGGCCCATGGTTTGCCCCCTATGATAAATGGAATAGTTTGAGTTGGAATAGCAGTGATATTATTGTTCCTTTTGAGGTAGATGATTTAGAAGGCTTTACAGGGTGCGACGATGTAAAGGTGGTTACAAGAACAATTCGGAATAATAAAAATAATTATCTTGAAGACTTGAGTGCTAAGTTTACTAATGAAAATTCAATTGTTATATCGGAAAACAAAAAAGAGGAAGTTATTTGGTACAATTTTTATGATATGTTTGGAAAGGAGATTTTAAGTGGCTCCTTTAGTGAAAGAGAAGTAGTTGTTTCTAACATTGAGCTGAATGGTATTCGAAAAGGAACATACGTTCTTGTTTTGTATTCAAAAAATAAATTGAACAGACGAGCAATTAGATTCAGTAAATTATGAAAAAAACTATAAAATATTTAGTACTACTTCCATTGCTATGTCTGATGGGCTGCAAAGACGATTGTCCACAGAGTTGTCCAGATGGAAGGATAAAAATAGGCAATGATTGTATGTGTCCATCTGGAACGGTAGAGTATCAGGGAGCTTGTAAGGAAAAGCATCCTTCTTACTTCTGGGTAGATAGTACAACTTGTGGTTGCATAAGTGGAGAATTATTTATTGCATATAATCAGACAGACCTTAAAGATTCAAATTCAAAAAATAATGACGGTTCATTTACTTCTCAGTTTACTCTGGCTTATAATAACTTAGGAAGGTGGACGGGTGTCAAATACTACCCTAAAAACGACAGTTTATATTTTTGGTGGTTTAGTGATGCAAGTTTTTTTGATTGTCAGAAAAACTCTTTCGCTACAGGTAAGTTTTATGAGAATAAAAACAAACTAAAGTTGGACATCTTCTTTTTTGAAGGCTCCGAAGTAGATTTTGAGTCTAGAAGAAATCCAACGGACTCCTGTACACTTTGGATGAGCAATCGCTTTTGATTGAATTTTATTTGAGCTAGCAGAAAAATTCTTAGGCGTCTTTAGTATTGTAGCTCTCTTTTGCTTTAACCAGTTGCGTTAAGAATTCTGGATTTTCCTCTAGTTTGTTTCCTACTACTACAACATCAGCACCAGATCTGAAAACGGTTTCAGCATCTTCTTGAGTTTTAATCCCTCCACCTACGATTACAGGAATATTTACTTCATTCTTTACTGCACCTACTAGTTTGGGAGAAGCATACATATCAGCACCACTTCCACAGTCCAAGTATATGAGCTGTTGTCCCAATTGACTACCTGCTAAAGCCGTTGCTGCTGCAATGCCTGGTTTGTCTTGAGGTATCGGTATAGTTCCACTTATGTAAGATACTGTTGTGGTACGTCCACCATCTACTAATATATAACCCGTAGATAGAATCTCTAAATTGGAGTGTTTTAGCTTATGTGCGGACTCCACATGTCTCCCAATTAGCATATCAGAATTTCTACCACTTATCAAACTAAGCAATAAAATAGCATCTGCAGTATCATCTATCTGATTTGGACTTCCAGGGAAAATGATTAGAGGTTTATTGGTTCTCTTTTTTAATCCTTCAAGACATATTTTCATGTTTCCATCTGTTATCAAGCTGCCACCAACAAAAAGGAAATCAACTTGATCAAAACTAGGATGAAAAATAAGGTTATCTAACTGGTTATCAGAAGCCTTATCAGGGTCTACTAATACTGCAATCATTTTGTTGTTTGATTGTGCTAGAGATGATATTTTTTGTAATATACTAATAATGTGTGTATTGTGAGTTAAGGTAAAATTAACTAGCCTTTTCCTCTGTTATTTTTCAAAATTTTTTGTGATTTTTTCTTATCAACACCGCAAATCTCTTAAAAATAAGTCAACCTAAAAATTTTATTGTGGATGTGTGGAAAACCGCACTTCTTTTTTGGAGTTATATGGATGTAGTTTTGACTTAAAACTCACTATAAATATTTGGTGCTTCCAAAGATGTTCTAGCGAGTTATTTTTTACTTTATTTAATAGACCAAAACCTTACAGAATGAGCAAGAAGCCACAGTACAAAAAGAATGCCCTTAAGTTTAAGCGTTTCAACACCAAAGACGGTGTTGCAGCTACAGACCTTTATGATTATGAGTATAGAACCTCAGTAATTAAAAATCCAGCTGGGGATGATGTATTCAAAATGGAAAACGTTGAAGTTCCTAAAGATTGGTCACAGGTGGCGACTGATATCTTAGCTCAAAAATATTTCAGAAAAGCAGGTGTACCTCAAGCAGATGGGACTACAGGTTCAGAAACTTCTGTAAAACAAGTAGCTCATAGATTAGCTGATTGCTGGAAGACTTGGGGTGAGAACTACGGTTATTTTGCTTCTAAAAAGGATGCTCAAGTATTTTACGATGAGTTAGTATATAGTATACTAGGTCAAATGGCTGCTCCCAATAGTCCACAGTGGTTCAATACTGGATTACACAACACTTATGGTATTACAGGAAAGCCACAAGGACATTATTATGCAGATCATGAAACAGGAGCAGTAAAAAGGTCTACTTCTGCTTATGAAAGACCTCAGCCTCATGCATGCTTTATATTATCTGTAGATGATGATTTAGTAAATGAAGGTGGTATCATGGATCTGTGGGTTCGTGAGGCACGTATTTTTAAATATGGTTCTGGTGTGGGTACAAACTTCTCTTCTATTAGAGGATCAAATGAAAAATTAAGTGGTGGAGGTAACTCAAGTGGTTTAATGAGTTTCCTAAAAATAGGTGATAGAGCTGCTGGAGCAATTAAGTCTGGTGGTACTACACGTAGAGCTGCGAAGATGGTTTGTCTTAATCTTGATCATCCAGAGATTATGTCATTTATCAACTGGAAAAAGAATGAAGAGAAAAAAGTACAAGCATTAATAGATGGAGGGTATGATTCAGGTTATGAAGGAGAAGCTTATGCAACAGTTTCTGGTCAGAACTCCAACAATTCAGTTCGTATTCCAAATAAGTTCTTTGAAGTATTAAAGAAGGAAGGAGAATGGGATTTAATCTCTAGAACTACTGGTAAGCCTATCAGCAGTGTTTCTGCACAAAAAGTATGGGATGATATCTCTTTTGCAGCGTGGGCTTGTGCTGACCCTGGGGTGCAGTATGATACAACAATAAATGAGTGGCATACATGTCCAGAAGGTGGACGGATCAATGCATCTAATCCATGTTCCGAGTATATGTTCCTTGACAATACAGCTTGTAACTTAGCGTCTTTAAACCTTAGAAAGTATTTCAATGAGGAGACAAAAGAGTTTGATGTAGAAGCAATAGAGTATGCGTCTAGACTATGGACAGTGGTATTAGAAATTTCAGTACTTATGGCTCAGTTCCCAAGTAAAGAAGTAGCTAAATTATCCTATCAGTATAGAACTCTAGGTCTAGGATATGCAAACCTTGGTTCGGTACTTATGGTGAGTGGTATACCGTACGATAGCCCAGAAGCTACTGCTATTGGCGGTGCTGTTACGGCGATACTTACAGGTACTTCTTATTCTACGTCTGCAGAGATGGCTAGCTTCTTAGGTACATTTGATCAATACGAGAAAAATAAAGAGCATATGCTTAGAGTGATGAAGAATCACCGATATGCCGCATATAATCTAGATGAATATGATGGTCTTAGCATTAAGCCAATGGGTATAGACCCTGCATACTGTCCAGATTACTTATTAAGTCCATCTACAGGTGCTTGGGATAAAGCAGTACAATGGGGAGAGAAGTATGGCTATAGAAATGCTCAAACTACAGTAATAGCTCCTACAGGAACTATTGGTCTAGTTATGGATTGTGACACCACAGGTATAGAGCCTGATTTTGCTCTTGTTAAGTTTAAGAAACTTTCAGGGGGTGGATATTTCAAGATAGTGAATCAGTCAGTTCCTTTAGCACTTGAAAACTTAGGTTACGCAAAAGAAGACATTAAGACTATTGTAAACTATGCAAAAGGACATGCTACTTTAGATGGTGCTCCTGCTATTAATCATGATACTTTAAGAGCTAAAGGGTTTAACGAAGAGGATTTAGAAAAAATTGAAGGAGGATTAGCTTCTGCTTTCGAAATTAGCTTTGCTTTTAATCATTGGGTATTGGGTGAAGACGCTATGCAACGTTTAGGTTTCACATCTGAGCAATACAATATTGAAGGATTTAGCTTACTTAGAGCTCTTGGATTCAGCAAAAAAGAAATAGCTGAAGCCAACAATTATGTATGCGGTACAATGACCGTAGAAGGTGCTCCAAATTTGAAAGAGGAACATTTACCGGTATTTGATTGTGCGAACAAGTGTGGTGAGATAGGTGAAAGATATATTCATGCTCATGGTCACATCAGAATGATGGCTGCTGCACAACCATTTTTGTCAGGTGCAATTTCTAAAACAATCAACTTACCAAATGAAGCAACAATTGAAGATATCAAGTCTTGCTACCAGTTGAGTTGGGAGTTAGGTACGAAGGCAAACGCTTTATACAGAGATGGATCTAAATTATCTCAACCATTGAGTAATAAATCAGATGTATCAGAAACAGAAGAGGATGATACTATCTCTGCAGTGGATAATGCAGTTGGATCTGCAGCTGAGTTAAATGTTTCTGAACTTACTCAAGAACAAGTGTTAAATGCTGCACAGCGTATCTTAGATGATTCTAAGAGCACAGAGTTTATGCGTCAATTATCAAGTATAGTAGAACGTAAACGTTTACCTTGGAAGAGAAGAGGTTTCACTCAAAAGGCTAAGGTCGGTGGTCAAACACTATTTGTAAGAACAGGTGAATACAATGATGGTACTTTAGGTGAGATCTTTATTGATATGCATAGAGAAGGAGCTACGTTCCGTTCATTAATGAATTGTTTCTCAATTGCTGTATCTATAGGACTCCAGTATGGTGTACCATTGGATGAGTATGTAAATAAGTTCACATTTACACGTTTTGAACCAAGCGGAATGGTAGAAGGGCATCCTAATATCAAAAACTCTACTTCGATCATAGATTATATCTTTAGACTACTTGGATTTGAGTATTTGAATAGAAGTGATCTAGTTCATATCAAACCAACTAAGGAGGAAACAGAGACTAAAATGGAAATAGCAAAGGCTATTGAAATAGAAATCAATAAACCAGTTGCCAAAAAAGTGGAACCTGTTTCAGAAGTTCAGAAAGCAGCATCAACGAAATATGAAATTATTGCTACTGGAACATCGTCAGATGCACTTCCTTGTACCAATTGTGGGAGTTTGGCTCTTATCAGAAATGGTACTTGTCACCTATGTACAAACTGTGGTACTACTACAGGATGTAGCTAACAATAGAAGGTAATATATTGGATAATATTAAAAGTGGACTTGAGAATCAAGTCCACTTTTTTTGCCCTAAAATGCAGTCAAACGTGAAAACCTGTGGATAAGTTTGTTTAAGTCAAAAGGATTTTCTTATTTTGCCGTGGCTGAATATTAAAATGACTGTCACTTACAGAGACATAAAAGAGCATCTACATCGAGAAAACAACTTGTTATATTTGGATGAAGTTCTTTTTTCAGGTTTTCTTAAAAAACAAGAAGATGATTGTTTAGTTGAGCGTCAATATTTAAATGGTCTTCCCCATGGTCTTCAAAAAACATTCTTTCATTCTGGCCGACTTAAGAGGGCTACATTATTTACAAATGGTGTAGAAAATGGTCGAAGAATTGAATACTATCCGTGTGGTTCAAAAAAAATGAATGCGAATTATTCAGTAGGTGAGTTAGATGGTATCTACGAGGAATGGGATGATGAAGGAATATTAATTGTTCGTAAAACGTATTTTAAAGGCAAATTAATTGCAGTTAAAAGTATTTAAGAAGTTAAATATTCTTTAACAGCGACCTCAAGATTGGAATACCAATCCTTACCAAACTTTCTTTCCAAAGCATCTTTAGCAAATTGATAGACTTTAATATCCTCTTCTTTCCCCTTTACACATGCATCGGCACAGATGCTCCATCGGTGATAGTTTAGAGCATAATATTCACTGTATTTATCAACTCGGATAGGATATAAATGACAACTGATAGGTTTTGGGAAGCCAAAATCATTTTTCTTATTGGCAATCTCAATTGCACAGTTTAGAATTCCATCTTTTCGAACTACAAAAACACATTCTTTGTTTTCTTTACATGTGGTAACGTCCATCAAGTCAAATGGATCTTTTTCTGCAAAACCGTCTTTGGCTAGTAGTTCAAGGCCTGTCTCATCCATCTCCGTTTTGATAGTCTCCAGATTTTTTTGAATTACACTTATCTCCTCTGGCTCAAGTGGTGCTCCAGCATCTCCTTCTATACAGCATACGCCTTTACAAGCAAGTACATTGCAAGCAAATGCCTGTTCTATAACATCCTCTGAAACAAGACAATCGTCTACCTTTATCATTTTTTATGAGCTAGATATGCTGCATGTCCAAGTTCTTCTAGGTTTTTGGCTTTTTCTAAGACTGACTCTTCCATTTCTGCAACATACTTTAATACACTTTGTTGAGTAGGCTCATGGTGAGCTCCTATCATCTTAGCAGCAAGTATTCCTGCATTTTTAGCACCGTTAATTGCCATTGTAGCCACAGGAATTCCTGGAGGCATTTGTACAATTGAATAGAGCGAATCCAACCCGCTCATATTGCTTGATTTTATGGGCACGCCTATTACCGGAAGAGGAGTAAGAGAGGCTACCATGCCTGGTAAATGAGCAGCTCCACCAGCTCCTGCTATAATAGATTTGTACCCTTTGGTATGAGCTTCTTTAGCAAATGCATACATTCTATCTGGCGTGCGATGAGCAGAAACAACCGTAAGATTATATGATACACCTATTTGTTCAAGTACCTTGGCAGACTCGGCCATTACAGGTAAATCGGAGTCAGAACCCATTATTATTAATACATCAGCCATATTGGCTTCAAAGTTAATTGCTTTTTATAGTAAGGAGACTTTTTACTGTTTCCATTTTTGTGATAACCTCGTCTCTAGTAGCTGCAAGTACAGTGAAATGTCCTAGTTTTCTAAAGGGGGATGAAGAAGCTTTGCCGTACATATGAATATATACGCCCGATATGGCCAACACTTTATTCAAATTACCAAGATAGTACGGCCCATTTACATCCTGTGGTCCAACAATATTACATGTAGCCGCAGGAGTTATGAGAGAAGTATCACCCAAAGGCTGACCCAATAAAATTCTATTCAATTGCTCGTACTGAGATGTATACGTCGATTCTATGGTATGATGTCCACTATTGTGTGGTCTAGGAGCTATTTCATTTACATAAATAGCACCATTTTTTTGCACAAAAAGTTCTACGGCAAATAAGCCTGGACTGTCAAATGCATTCACAGCATTCACCGCAATGGTTTCACATTGCTTATTGATGTCAGAATCCAGTCGACTTGGAGCGATTAAATAATCCATAAGGTTGGATTTGGGATCAAAAATCATTTCACAGGGTTCATAGGATGCTCTATTACCCAATTGGTCGACAGAAACGATTACAGAAACCTCAATGGCATCCTTTGCAAGCTTTTCAATAACATAGCCATGTTCACTATTTAATATTTCATCGTTCTTGTTGGCCAACTTATTAAATCGTTGCTTGTCCAATAGTTGAACTCCCTTTCCGTCATAGCCTCCTTTTCTATGTTTAAGAACAAATTGGTCCTCTGGCCAAGCAGATACTTTCTCCACAAGTTGAGAAGCAGAACTAAGTGTATAATCCAAAGTTGGTACTTGGTTCTGCGTATAAAAATCTTTTTGAATTCCTTTGTCCTGAATGATTGACAATACACTAGGCTTAGGGAATACTGGAGTTCCCCTTTTTTCTAAATCATAAAGAATATCTACGTTAACATGTTCTATTTCGTAAGTTAGAACCTCACTTTTGTCAGCAAGTTTTTCTATTTTTTCAGCATCGAATAGGCTTCCAACTATCTGATTGTTGCAAACCAAAGATGCTGGGCAGTCTTTTGACTTCTCCAAGAAAACAAAAGAGGTGTTTAATGGAGAACCCGCTTCAAATAGCATTTTCCCAAGTTGTCCTCCTCCCAATACGCCAATACTTTTTTTCATGTGTATTATTCTGTCTCTGCAAATGTTAATAATTAATTGGACTACCACTTCAAAGCACACTAAATTTGTCTACGTAAATTAGAATTTTTTTACACTAAATGTACTTATAACATGAAAAAACACCTTACTCTTTTATTCTTAGTGGCCCTTAATTTAATTGCTTCAGCACAATGTCTTATTGAACCGTGGTCCTTAGAAAAACGTATCAATAACAGCACGGTGGTTATAGAAGGTCGAGTGATAGGTCAACAAGGTGTCTGGGACGACAACCACAATAATATATACACGATTAATACTATTGAAGTGTACAAATCATTTAAGGGGTCTTACTCAAATGACACCATTTATGTAGTCACCGAAGGGGGAAGAGTAGGTTTAGAAATGTTAACGGTTTCACCTTCTTTGGAATTGCAAAAAGGAGATGTAGGTATACTTTTATTAAAAACAATTTCAGTCGCAATTTCAGACTATTCAAATTTGTATATACCTACAGCATCCACGCAATCATACCTTAATTATGACCTGAATTCTGTAAAGGTCCATGATCACATAAAAACGTATGTGAGCATGAAATTTGAATTGTATGATGAAATTGCTGTTCTAGTTGGGGAATCATACAGAGATATTAAACCTTTTGATGCAGAGGCAGAAAGAAAAAGAATAAAAGCTTTAGCACCACCAGTAATATCTTCATTTTCAGCAGCCACTTTAACTGCCGGCTCATCTACTGAGATTACCATTAATGGTTCTAATTTTGGAATTGCAAGAGGAAGCGGTAAAGTTGGATTTAAAGATGCAAACTTTGGCGATGGGAGGTATTACTATTCACCTACAGGTTGGTCATATACAGCATGGAGTAATAGCCAGATTAAGCTGATTGTCCCTTCTAGAGCGGGTACAGGAAAGATTCAGGTTATAAATACGACCGGGGAGTCAGGAGAGTCATCTTCAGACCTTACAGTTGATTGGTCACATCTAAATATAAACTACCCTCTTTCTTCATCGGATACTCCCTTTTTCGAAATACAACATGTAGAGGATAATAATTCGGGTGGTTATACTTGGCAAATGACCAATAATTTTGCTGGTAAAACGTCAGCTGTAAGTTCCTTTCTAAGGTCATTAGAGGAGTGGAGGTGTGAAACACAAATGAATTGGGTTGTAGGGCCTAATACGACCGCAGATACAATTTCATCTGATAATATAAACATTGTTAGATTCACTAATTTTGGTGATAGCCGACTTGGAGTTTGTTATAGCAGATATTCTGGCTGTTTTATAAATGGAGCTACTGATATGAACTGGTATGTCACAGAGACCGACATTCAATTTGATAGTACATACGACTGGTATTACGGAACAGGAACTCCTACTTCTAGCCAATTTGATTTTGAAAGTGTAGCAACGCATGAACTGGGTCATGGCCATCAATTGGGACATGTCCGAGCAAGTGCTAAGGTGATGCACTATAGTATTTCAAATGGTCAGAGAAAACCAGATTTAGTAGCTACAGATATTGCTTGTGGCGTGTATATAAAAAATAAAAGTGTAGCTAGCGGTGTGTGTGGAAAAAGTGCAATGACGGCAGTGCCCAACGGGTCATGTACTATTTCTGTACCGAATTCGGATTTCACTATTGGCAACACAAATATTTGTCCCAACACGAACGTTTCAATCACAGATGAAACAGATGGAGATGTTCAATCTTACAGTTGGAATTTTGGAAGTGGAGCAAGTCCAGCTACGGCAAATTCTGTTGGCCCACATACAGTGAGTTATTCAAGTTCAGGGACTAAAACGGTTCGACTTATTGCTACAAATAATGTTGGTTCAGATACCACAGAAAGAACTTTGGTGGTAATAAACGACACGCTTGATACACCTTCAGAATTTGGAGGAGATACTGCATGCAAAGAAGTTGAAACATACACCATCAATAACATTGAGAATGCTGATAGCTATGAATGGAGCGTTCTAAGCGGAGGAAGTATAACAGCGGATCTCATTAACTCAGTAAAGGTTAACTGGCAAGATACTGGTTTGCATACTATTACTGTTCGAGCAAAAAATGAATGTGCGGATGGCCCACTACGAACGGTTCAAGTATATGTTCTTTCGGAACCTATATCTCAGTTTTCAGAGTCTGTCGACGGAATAGAAGTGAGCTTTATAAATGAATGTCAATACGGGGAATCTTATCTTTGGACATTTGGTGATGGTCAGACCAGTACAGAGGTTAGTCCAGTATATAAGTTTATAGATAAAGGCGATTATACAACGACCTTGAAGGCAATAAACAGATGTGCGGAAAACAGTTCCAACAAGAATTTGTCCTTAACCTATAAAGTAGGAATTAATGAGTTGGGGAATGCTAAAAATGTATATCCCAACCCCATAAAGATTGGAGACATTTTAAAAATTACAGGTAGAACATATTCTACCTACAAACTTCAGAATATAGAAGGTCAATTGATTTATGCAGGTGATATATTGAACAATTCTGTACGTATAGATGTTCTTGTACCAGCTGTTTATATTCTTACCTTAACCAATGATGGAGAAAGTGTAAACTATAGACTGCAAGTAACAGAATAGCACGATGGCAAAAGTAGTAGTAGGATTATCAGGAGGAGTAGACTCTTCAGTGGCAGCACACCTACTTTTAGAACAAGGGCACGAGGTAATTGGAGTGTTCATGAAGAATTGGCATGATACTGATTTCACAATTAGTGAAGAGTGTCCATGGGAAGAGGATAGCAAGGATGCTTTACTTGTTGCAGAAAAATTAGGGATACCATTTCATACCATAGATTTTAGTAAAGAATACTATGAGCGTATAGTTTCTTATATGTTTAAGGAGTATGAAAGTGGAAGGACACCAAACCCTGATGTGCTTTGCAATAGGGAAATAAAGTTTGATTCGTTCTTGAAGCACGCAGAAAAACTGGGTGCAGATTTTGTGGCTACTGGCCACTATTGTCGAAAAGGAGAGACTAAGAACGGATTTGAATTACTTGCAGGTAAAGACAGTAACAAAGATCAAAGCTATTTCCTGTGTCAAATAAGTCAGGATCAATTAGCAAAGGCACTATTCCCAATCGGTGAGTTAGAGAAAAGTGAGGTTCGTCGTATAGCTAGAGAACAAGATTTGGTTACAGCCGAAAAAAGAGATTCTCAAGGATTGTGTTTTATAGGGAAGGTGAAACTTCCTGATTTTTTAAAGCAACAACTGAAGGAAAAAAAGGGGAACGTAATAGAAATCAAAAGAGATTGGAATGGTTTCGACAATAAATTGACCACAACACAAGAATATAAGTTTAATGAATCTGATGGAGTGGTTATTGGTGAACATATGGGAGCTCATTTTTATACTATTGGTCAGCGTAAAGGTTTAAATATAGGTGGACATATAAATCCTTTGTTCATTATTCAAATTAACACAGAAACCAATACCGTTTACGTAGGCGAAGGTGAAGATCACAAAGGATTGAGTAGACCCGGATTATTAATACAAGAGACAGATATTCATTGGGTGAAGGGTGTAGATGCAATGATGCTAGGTGATACCAAGCATTTTGATACTAGAATTAGGTATAGACAACCCTTATTTGGAGCTACATTGACTAAAACAGATTTAGGATTGGAAATAGCATTTGATTCACCCAAAAAGGCGGTAGCTAAAGGACAGTTTGCTGCTTGGTATAACGGTGATGTGCTAGTTGGTAGCGGAGTTATTTCTTAAATAAAAAAGGACTGGATTTTTTGAAAAACTTCAAAAAATGATAGGATTTGGCCACCTCAGCATCACGAACTTCCAACGTTTTTTTTACTAAAATGAATTAGCAAAAATCATTACCGACAAGTCTGGATTTAAGGCCTGCTCTTATACGCTTTGGTTACGGCCGGAAAAGTAATCGGTGTAAATTTTTCAAATGGAACCAGTCCCTTAGTTCAAAGAAACGAAATTATTTTCGAATTAGTTTTATAAACTTGCGTCAAAATCAAGCCACATTGATAAGTATACTAATGCCAGTAAAAAATGCTGGAAGATATCTTAAGCCATGTTTAGAGTCTATACTGACTCAGTCCTATGAGGATTGGGAGTTAATAGCCATCAATGATAATAGTACAGACGGCTCAAAAGAAATACTATTGGACTATGCTAAGAGATATGAAAACATACAGACTAGAGATAACAAAGGAGAAGGTATAGTAAGTGCACTTAGGATGGCTTATAAGTTTTCTAAGAGGGACATTATACATCGAATGGATGCAGATGACCTTATGCCGATGAATAAGCTGAAAATCATGTGTGAAGGGTTAACAGAAGGGTCGGTAGTGACAGGTAAGGTTAAATACTTTTGCGATAGTCACAAAATAGGAGATGGTTTTAAGAAATATGAATCATGGTTGAATCTCCTTATGGACGAAGGATATTTTTGGCGTGATGTTTATAGAGAGTGTCCAATTCCTTCATCTGCTTGGATGATGTATCGAAAAGATTTTAATGGGATAGGAGCTTTTGATTCTGAAGGAATGCCAGAAGACTATGATTTGGGTTTTAGAATTTACGGAAGTAAGTTGAAAATCAACAGGTTAAGGAGTCTGGTTCATTATTGGAGAGACAGTGAAACAAGGGTTTCAAGAAATGAAAAGAAATATTTCCCTATTGCTTATTACCCATTAAAGGTGCGATACTTTTTAAAATTGGATCGTGATTCTAACAAAAAACTGGTTCTATGGGGAGCTGGTAAAAAAGGGAAGATAATTGCTAAACTCTTATTAGAGGCCAAGGTGAGTTTCACTTGGATAACGGATAACACAAAAAAGATTGGAGTTGATATATATGGTGAGGTGTTAAAATCTACTGAAGATGTGGACCTCAAGACTGTTCAAACAATGGTTGCAGTGTCGTCTCCAAATGACATAGAAAAAATACAAGAAAGGCTAGACTTTAGGCAATTGAGTAATCACAAAGACTATTTTTGGTTTTCTTAGAGGTTATTGGTCTACCTCCTCATAGTCAACGTATTCACCTTTAGTAGGTCTGTTTGTTTTATCAGAAATAGGTTTTTTGGCTGAAGTAGTTTTAGGCGGAGGTACAGAACTATTATCTTTTATCACCTTAGATATTTTGAAAAGCCGTTTGCCAATCCAATATATGAGAACTCCAGCAACTAGGTATCTGAACATTATCTACTTAAAAACATTGATTTTTGGTTGTACAACTCTCTAAATATTGGGTCATTGGTGTCTTTAACAAAGATTATTGCTTCTCCAGTAGACTTCATTTCAGGTCCTAACTCCTTGTTTACATTGGGGAACTTATTAAAAGAAAATATGGGTTTCTTAATAGCATAACCTTCATGTTTTGGCTTGATATCAAAGTCTTTAATTTTCTTATCTCCAAGCATTACTTTAGTGGCAATATTCACATAAGGAACCTGATGTGCCTTGCAAATGAAAGGAATTGTTCTACTTGCTCTTGGGTTAGCTTCTATTACATATACCTTTTCGTCTTTCACAGCAAACTGGATATTTAGTAGACCTCGTACATCCATTGCCCGGGCTATTTTTTTGGTGTACTCTTCCATTTTATTCTTGACATTTTCAGACAGACTGAATGGTGGTAATACGGCATTGCTATCACCAGAGTGAATACCTGCAGGTTCAATATGTTCCATCATCCCAACCATGATAACGTCTTCTCCATCACATATACTGTCGCTTTCTGTTTCTTCAGCCCTATCTAGGAAATGGTCAATTAGCACTTTGTTTCCTGGTAAATCACCCAATAAGCCAATCACCGCTTTTTGTAAATCATCATCATTGATTACAATCTTCATTCCTTGACCACCCAATACATAACTGGGTCTTACAAGTACAGGGTATCCGACTTTATGAGCTACTTGGATTGCCTCATATGCATTTTCAGCTACACCAAATTTAGGATATGGGATTTCTAGATCTTTCAAGAGATTGGAAAAAGAACCTCTATCCTCTGCCAAGTCCATATTTTCAAATGAAGTACCCAGTATTTTAATTCCGTGGTCCCTCATTCGTTCACTTAGCTTAAGAGCAGTTTGCCCACCAAGTTGTACAATCACTCCTTCTGGCTTTTCTAATTGTATGATATCCCAGAGATGTTCCCAGAATACAGGTTCAAAGTATAATTTATCTGCAGTGTTAAAGTCTGTACTTACTGTTTCCGGATTGCAATTAATCATGATTGCCTCATAGCCCAATTCTTGTGCTGCTTTAATACCATGCACACAACTGTAGTCAAACTCAATGCCTTGCCCAATCCTGTTTGGCCCAGAACCGATTACTATAATCTTCTTTTTATCAGAGACTTGACTTTCATTCTCTCCATCAAAGGTTGAATATAAGTAATTGGTCGGTGAGCTGAATTCGGCAGAACATGTATCCACCATTTTGTATACCCTATGAATTCCCATAGACGTGCGTTTATCATAAACGTCCATATCCGTAATGTCTCCCCCTAAGAGATGAGCTATTTGGGCATCAGCAAAACCTTTCTTTTTAGCAAGTCTAAGGACATCAACATCAATATTGTCAATAGTGTACTTTTTGATTTCTCGATCCATTTTTACCAATTCGTAGATTTGTTCTAGGAACCACCTATCTATTTTGGTAATTTTTTGTATGGATGTAATGGGTACACCAAGTGCCATTGCATCGCGTATATGGAATATTCTATCCCAACTTGGATTCTCTAAACTATGAATAATTTGTTCTAAATTCTTCAATTCATAGCCATCAGAACCAAGGCCTAATCGTTTGATTTCTAGAGATTGACAAGCTTTTTGCAATGCCTCTTGGAAACTTCTACCAATACTCATGACCTCACCTACGGATTTCATCTGAAGGCCGAGTGTTTTATCTGCCCCACGGAACTTATTGAAATCCCAACGAGGTATTTTAACGATGGTATAATCTATACTCGGTTCAAAGAAAGCAGAAGTGGTTTGAGTTACAGGGTTTTTTAGCTCATCCAGATAAAGACCCAAGGCTAATTTAGTGGCAATCTTAGCGATAGGATAGCCTGTAGCTTTAGATGCAAGTGCAGAACTACGAGATACCCTTGGATTAATTTCAATGGAAATGATTTTTTCATCTTCTGGATTCACAGCAAACTGTACATTACAGCCACCAGAGAAAGTTCCTAGATTACGCATCATTTTAAATGCCATATCCCTCATTTCCTGGAAACAAGTGTCACTCAAAGTCATTGCTGGAGCAACCGTAATAGAATCTCCAGTGTGTATCCCCATAGGGTCAAAATTTTCAATCGTACAGATAACAGCTATATTGTCATTGGCATCTCTAAGAAGTTCAAGTTCATATTCTTTCCAACCAATAACAGCTTCTTCAACCAAAACTTCATGAGTTGGAGAGGCTTCTAAACCTCTTTTGATGTACTCATCAAAATCTTCTTTTTTATGTACAAAACCACCGCCAAAACCACCAAGTGTAAAACTTGGACGTATTACGAGTGGGAAGCCAATATTCTGTGCAGCCTCTTTCGCTTCTAAGTATGAGTTTGCGACCTGAGACTTAGCAATTGGGATATCCAATTCTATCATAAATGAGCGAAACAAATCTCTGTTCTCAGTTTTTTCTATGGCGGCTATATCAACACCAATTATTTTACAATTGTGTTTTTCCCAAAGACCAACTTCATCTGCTTCTATTGCCAGATTTAAGGCAGTTTGTCCACCCATTGTAGGCAATACATGAGTTATGTTTTGCTCTTGTAATATTTGATCAATGCTTGCTACAGTTAAAGGGAGCAAATAAACATGTTCCGCCATGGACGGATCTGTCATAATAGTAGCAGGATTAGAATTGATTAAAGAAACTTCTACTCCTTCTTCTCTCAAACTTTGAGCGGCCTGACTACCGGAGTAGTCAAATTCGCATGCTTGTCCGATAATTATGGGTCCGCTACCGATGATAAGGACGTGTTTTATACTGCTATCTTTAGGCATTATGGTTTAAAATTGGGCAAAGTTATTTGAGAAAAATGAGCCTACAAGGGATGTGGAAAATGGGAGGTGAAAAATTAGTAAATGACAAGCCCTAAAGACAATAATTGAATAAGATTCAAAGTTCATTTTATAATGAAGTGGTTTTTTGTATTCCTTATTTCTGGTGCTGTTTTAAGTTGTTCGTTTAAGAGCTCTGATAATCAGCCTATTGAATCAGTAGAGTCGTCTAAATATGATACGTTAACCTATCCTAAATTTTTAGATCAAGTGAAAGGTAATAAGGCAAATTATGACATTGTTAAAAAAAGAGAATTGCTCTTTGAATGTGTACATGAAGCAATACCTTATTATTGGAAAGGCACACCTTGGACCTTTACTGGTCATACTACAAGTCCTAAAAATGGAGAGATAGCATGCGGTTATTATGTCACCAATACACTCCATGCATTAGGGTTCAAGATAAACAGATTTAAACTTGCTCAAGAAGTTAGTGCTGTAATGATTAAGCAGCTGACAGTAAATGTAAAGCACCTTTCCAGTATAGATGAATTGTCTAAATATTTAGGCAAACAACAAACCAACGATGCCTTTATTATTGGTTTGGATTTTCATACTGGTTATGTAACAAAGGAAGGGGCAGAATATTATTTTATTCATTCTAACTACATAGATAATCAAGGGGTTGTGAAAGAATTATTAAGAGAATAACAGGCTCTCAAACAAAGTAATTCTTTTATGATAGGTAGTTTAATTCAAAATGATAAACTGATAAATAATTGGTAGCCTATATCAATTCTTCTTCCTCAAAGTAATTAATAATATGGTGACGCAGATACATTTCTTGTTCCATCATATCTTGATTAGGAAGTTTTTCAAGTAAATTCCAAACGGGCCAACCTTTGTTATCAATACCTTCTAACTCATAATGTCCTGATGTGCTTAATACTCGACATGTGGCAATATGCATTAGCTTTACCTTTTCTTCTTTCTTAAATTCAGTTTGGGTACTACCCAGTTCTCGCATTCCAATGATATATAATATTGCACTTAAATCAGGGTTCTTGCCGAAAACTTGTTGGATTAACTCTCTTATTTTGAACCATTTATCTTTTATGGATATCTCTTCATGTCCGCTCATTATTCTTGTTATGTTATTTTTTATCTGTGAATGTTAGTTTTGTCTTATGTCAACACTCTTGCAAAGATTACTAACCGAGGCTAAAAACCGTGGTGTTTTTATAAAAGTTAATATAGAGCAAGGAGAGGCAATTCAGAAAAAGACCCTTAATAAGTTAATTCAGAAGGCTCAAGGAACGGCATTTGGCAGAAGATATAACTTCAAGGAACTTATAGATTCGGACACCTTACTTTCAGATTATCAGGAGAGTACAGCTATGGGAGATTATATTCATATGTTGCCATGGTGGACAAGGGCCAGACTCGGAGAAGACAATGTTTGCTGGAGTGAACCCATAAAAAATTATGCTGTTAGCTCTGGCACCTCAGATGGAAGTAGTAAGTATATACCTGTAAGTGATCAAATGCTAAAGTACATTAGACGTGCAAGCATGCGACAAGTACTGAGTATTATTCAAACAGATGTTCCCAAGGATCATATTGCTAAAAAGTGGTTAATGATTGGAGGAAGTACAGAGTTGGAGTATAATGGGACGTATTATAGCGGAGATTTGAGTGGAATTACAACTGGATCTGTGCCAATTTTATTTCAAAGACTATCAAAACCAGGTATTCACATTAGAAAAGAGAAAAATTGGAGAGAGAAAATTGCTAAGATAACAGAGGAAGCGAGGGATTGGGATGTGGGATTAGTAGCAGGTGTTCCAGCATGGATTAAATTATTGATGGAGAGTATAATAGATCGATATGACCTAGACAATATCCATGATATATGGCCTCATTTTGAGGCGTATATTCATGGAGGTGTTGCTCTTAGTCCATATAAAAAATCACTAGATGGTTTAATGGGACGGCCCATTAAATACTTTGAGACATACTTGGCCTCAGAAGGCTTTATCGCTTATCAAACAAGGTTAGATAACGAAGGAGGAATGCGTCTTTTAATTCGTAATGGTATTTATTACGAGTTTGTACCCTTTACTCGTGAGAATTTTACGGAAAATGGAGAGCTAAATCCAGGAGCAAAATCTTTAACACTATCTCAAGTAAATGATAAGGATGAGTACGCACTGCTTATATCAACCTGTAGTGGTGCATGGCGGTATCTCATAGGAGATACGATTAGATTTACCAACTTGGACCGATGTGAAATTAAAATAACAGGGAGAACAAAGCATTTCTTATCTCTTTGTGGAGAGCATCTCTCAGTTGATAACATGACCAAGGCCTTGGAGCTGGTAGCAAATGACTATGATGTCAGTTTTGAAGAGTTTACCGTTTGTGGTATTCCATATAAGGGATTCTTCGCACATGAGTGGTACATTTCATGTGATGATGATCAACTTATGGAAAAGGGAAATGAAATAAGAGATAAACTGGATATGACATTAAAGGTATTAAATGATGATTACCGAGTGGAGAGATCTGCTGCTCTCAAAGCAGTTAAGGTACACCTGCTACCCACTTTAAAGTTTTATGAGTGGATGAGCCTAAACGGGAAAGAAGGTTCACAAAACAAATTCCCTAGAGTTCTTAAAAAAGAAATGTTAGATAATTGGAAAGCCTTTTTAGGTACAACTAATTCGTAATGTGGATTTATGGATACTTTGTTTTTGCAATGGTTCTAGCATATTCCATTGGCAATAATTCTAAGAAAAATGGTTACGGTTTTTGGCGTAGTTTTGTTTTTATGCTCCTCCTCTGTGCCGTGGTCCTAGCTTTTTTGATAAAGCAGTTCAAGGGAAGCTAGGCAAATTCGTAATGACCAAATTTTTGACTTACCTCATCCAGAATAGCATAAATTTCGTTTTCGTCCATAGTAGTAACAAGACGAGTCCTATATTCCTTGAAATGGGTAACACCTCTAAAGTAGTTGCTATAGTGTCTTCTCATTTCAACTATACCAAGGACATCACCTTTCCATTTCATACTAAATTCGAAATGACGCTTGCACACATCCACTCGTTGAGCTATAGTGGGAGGAGCAAATTTTTCTCCAGTTGCTAAGTAGTGTTTTATCTCATTAAAAATCCAAGGATATCCTATAGAAGCACGACCAATCATGATTCCATCTACCTGGTACCTTTCCTTGTATAGTTTCGCTTTTTCAGGACTGTCAATATCTCCATTGCCAAAGATTGGAATATGAATACGAGGATTTTCTTTAATCTTTCCTATCAAACTCCAATCAGCATCACCTTTGTACATCTGCTTACGGGTACGACCATGTATGCTAAGCCCCTTAATTCCAACGTCTTGAAGTCTTTCCGCTACTTCCTCAATGTACTTGGTATTATCGTCCCAACCCAATCTTGTTTTTACTGTAACAGGCAAGTCCGTACTTTTTACGATTTCTGAAGTCATTTCCACCATCTTAGGAATGTCTTGTAGAATGCCAGCTCCTGCACCTTTACAAGCGACCTTTTTTACAGGACAACCATAGTTTATATCAATGATGTCCGGTTTCGCAGCAGTTGTGATTTCTGTAGCTTCTCGCATGGAATTGATATCATTCCCAAAGATTTGAATTCCAATAGGTCTTTCATACTCGAATATGTCGAGTTTTTGAGTGCTTTTAACAGCGTCTCTTATGAGTCCTTCAGAAGAAATAAATTCGGTGTACATCACGTCTGCACCGTTTTCCTTGCATACAGCACGAAAAGGAGGATCGCTAACGTCCTCCATTGGAGCGAGTAATAGTGGAAACTCGCCTACTTCTATATTGCCTATTTTTACCATATTTGCCCAAATTTTAGGTATGGACCATTTTGAAGACTTCAAAGATACAGAAACCTTAGTTGAGAGACCCAATAGATTCCAAGCATTACTGCATCTTATTCTGGGATTTTTATTTTTTATTGGTAGCTTATTTATTTTAGGAAGTTTAGCAGTTATAATCTGTTCCTATCTTATCTCAGGAACTACAATTGATTTATCTGCCATGATGGATCTGTTAAACGATTTAAAATCGCATCCTTTTGTTCTTAAACTATTTATTTTCATTAGTTCTTCTCTACCGATGATAGTTGCTTCATTGTTAACCTTGATATTTATTAAGGCTACTGCTAAAGACTATCTGCTCTTGAACTTTCCCAAAAGTATGAAGTGGTTTCTACTTTCAATGGTATTTGTGTTTATAAGTATTCCTTTGATGGGTGTGATGTTAGAGGTTAATAAGCTAATTGATTTTTCGCAATGGCCAGATTTTCACAAATGGTTAATTACACAAGAAAATACAAATAATGGTATTTACGAAGCGATGGTAGGAGATAAGGGAGCAATGTCTTTTTTATCTAGCATCTTATTTATGGCCCTGGTCCCTGCTTTGGTTGAAGAAATTTTCTTTAGAGGTTTTTTAATGAATGCATTCAATGGACTATTTAAGAATATGCACATTGCGATTTTCATTACAGCCATAATTTTCAGCTTGATTCACATGCAGTTTATGAAAATTATTCCAATGTTCTTTTTAGCTATTGTATTTGGTTATGCTGCTTACTGGACAGGGACAATTTGGACATCCATTATAGCACATTTTATCAATAATACATTGGCTGTAATACAGCTTTATTATCTAACAGACGGAAGCTACGAAGAGGCTTTAGAACAGAGTTCAAAAATTGCTCCTGCTTTAAATATTGTATTCGGAATCGGAGTCATTGTCTTATTCTATTATTTACAACGAAACTCAACAACCAAAACACAGAACTTTTATGTCTAACGTATCTCTAAGGATAATTTTTGGGATTGTTTATGTAGGCTTAATGCTTGCAGGAGCATTATTAGGGCACCCTTACTTTGGAGTCCTAATGGCCTTATTGGCTTTTCTATCTATCAATGAAATAGCGGTATTGGCCAAAAAAGAATCGAACCAACACCTATGGATTAATCCTATTGTTTTTGCAGGTTTAATTCTTTATTTGACATTTGTTGGAGCAAGGGAATTGGATTTGAAAGCCTATGTAATTGTATGGGGTATACAACTTGCTTGTTTATATATTTCCTATAGCGAGTTGAAGACTAAAGGGTCTTTGAATTACATCTCAACTACACTTTATTTATGGTTGCCATTAGGTATGATGGCTATTTGGTTTATGCAGAATCAGGAGAATAATTGGCAGTATATTTTGTTTTATCTTGTTACCATTTGGCTATATGATTCTATGGCCTACGTTGTTGGTAAATCAATCGGTAAAAGACCCATTTTTCCGAAAGTTTCCCCTAATAAAACAATAGAAGGAACCGTTGGAGGTTTTGTGATTACAATTGGAGTAATGAGTCTCCTAAACCTGTACTTGTTTAAACTTCCGATGGATGCATATATCCTTGCTACAATAATCATTTTCTTCGCCACTTTTGGAGACTTTGTAGAGTCATTTATGAAGCGAAAGATTGGTGTTAAAGATAGCGGAAACCTAATACCCGGTCATGGAGGGATTTTGGACAGACTAGACTCCATTTATCTGTCGGCATTGCCATATTTGGTCATATTATTACTACTATGACGAAAAAACTTGGTTTTGGTAGAATTACCATCCATTAGAATAAATACATTTGCCCTATAATAACATAAACAAAACGTTCATAATGACCTTAAAGTTCAAAGAGCCAGCTCCAATTACAGATGAGTTAAATCCGTTGGAGTCTATGATGAAGAGATTTGATGAAGCCGCCAGAATTTTAGGCTTGGATGAATCTACTTATAATGCACTTAAGTCTCCTGAAAAAGCAGTTATTGTAAGTCTTCCAGTTACTATGGATAATGGAAAAGTAAAGGTGTTTCAAGGATATCGTGTAGTGCATTCATCGAAATTAGGTCCTAGTAAAGGAGGGATTCGATACTCCATGGGAGTTAATCTTGATGAGGTTAAAGCTCTTGCTGCTTGGATGACTTGGAAATGTGCTGTAGTGGGTATTCCCTACGGTGGAGCTAAAGGGGGAATCCAGTGTGAACCTCGTGAAATGTCTCAAGGGGAATTGGAGCGATTAACGAGATCATTTACTGGTGCTATGAGGGACGTTTTTGGTCCTGAGAGAGATATTCCAGCCCCAGATATGGGCACAAACCCTGAAACAATGGCTTGGATTATGGATGAATATTCAAAACTGGTAGGTCAAGCATCACCAGCAGTGGTTACTGGTAAACCTTTGGTACTTGGAGGATCACTCGGAAGAGTTGAGGCAACAGGAAGAGGTGTTATGGTTTCGGCACGTAGTGCAATGGCAAAGTTGAAAATGAATCCTTCTCAATCTACTTGTGCAGTACAAGGTTTTGGAAATGTAGGCAGTATTTCGGCAAAACTATTGGAGCGACAAGGGGTAACAATTGTTGCTATTTCAGATATTTCTGGAGCATATCACAATGAAGAAGGTCTGGATATTGAAGAAGCTATTGAGTATGTTAGAAAGAATAAAAGTTTAGAAGGATACAAAGGAGGTAAGATAATTACCAATGAAGAGATTTTGGAACTTGATGTAGATATACTTGTTCCTGCTGCATTAGAAGATCAGATAACGGAAGAAAATGCATCTAGAATTAAAGCAAAACTTATAGTAGAAGGGGCAAATGGACCTACTGCTTCTACTGCCGATAAGATATTGGATGACAATGGTATTATGGTAGTACCTGATATTCTTGCAAATGCAGGAGGCGTTTCTGTTTCTTACTTCGAATGGGTGCAAAATAGATTGGGGTATTTTTGGACAGAGGAACGCGTAAATAGAAGAGCTGATAGAGTAATGAAGCAAGCTTTTGATGATGTCTATAAAGCTGCTAAAAAGTATAAATGTAGTTTGAGAACTGCAGCATACATTGTTGCTATAAAAAAGGTAGCCGATATATCTAAGTTAAGAGGCATATTTTAAATGAAGCTACACAGAGAAGGGTATAAAATCGTTCTGATTGCCACACTACTCTTAGGTGGAATCTTATTTGGTTTATCATCATTGGATACTCCTCAATGGCTTATGTCATTATTGGGCCTTCCTCTCTTGGTTCTGTATATCCTGATTATTCGATTCTTTAGAAACCCTCCTCGTTATTCTGATAAAACTGAGAATGGTGTGGTGAGCCCCTGTGATGGGAAAGTGGTAGTAATAGAAGAAGTTGAAGAGACTGAATATTTTAAAGATAGGCGAATTCAAATTTCTGTTTTTATGTCACCACTCAATGTGCATGTGAATAGAAACCCAATTTCGGGTCTTGTAAGTTACTTCAAATATCATTCAGGTAAATATTTAGTAGCATGGCATCCTAAATCAAGTACTGAAAATGAAAGGACTACATCTGTTATTAAGTCAGGGAATGGTACAGAAATATTATTTAGGCAAATCGCTGGTGCGGTAGCTAGAAGAATAAGATGGTATATTAAACCCTCGGACAAAGTAACTCAAGGTGAGGAAATGGGATTCATTAAATTTGGTTCTAGGGTGGATATTTTTGTGCCTATTGGTACAGAAATAAAAGTGGAATTAGAACAAAAAGTGACTGCAGCAGAAACACTTCTCGCAGTATACAAGTAATCAGAAATGAGTATTCTCGAATACTTAGAAAAACATCTTCCAACGTTCAAATCTCAGTGTATTTTAGACTATTTAGCAGATGCTAAATGCGTGTTAAAGATTACCAAGCCTCGTAAAACAAAACGGGGTGATTTTCGACAGTATGGTACTGACTTGAGCATTAGTGTCAATCATGATGATAATTCATATCGGTTTTTATTCACACTTATACATGAGATTGCTCATCTTAAAACGTACCTAGAATTTAAGAACAAAGTAAACCCGCATGGATCTGAATGGAAACGGAACTTCAAAGACCTCTTTTATTACTTCAAAATGGAAGAGGAATTTGGTAAAGATGCAGAAATTTTACAGGAAGTAAAGCAAGAGCTTCTTAATCCAAAAGCCTGTAGTGGCGTAAGTCTGCTAGTTGAGAAAGCTTTTTCAAAGTTTGATGAAGTTGAGGGTGTTTACTTGGATGAATTGCAGTTGGGTCAAAGGTTCGTATTCCGAAATCATACCTATGAGAAACTAGAATCTAGGCGTACGCGAGTGATGTGCGTGAATGTTTTAAACAAACGAAAATATACAATTAATAAAGCTGCTATCGTAGTGCCATGTTAGAAATGTATCTTAAAATTTTGTGACTTTTGACTATTTTTACGTCTACTTTATAATATTAACCAAATCAAAAACTAAAAAATTATGCTAAAAGAATTCAAAAATTTCATCATGACAGGAAATGTCATTGACTTTGCTGTAGCTGTAATAATGGCTGGAGCATTAGGTGCAGTGATTAAGGGCTTTGTAGACAAGATTGCAATGCCATTGGTAGGTATGCTTACTGGAGGCGTCAACTTTGCTGATAAATTTTGGAACCTAACAGAAGTTCCATATGCCACATTAAAGGAAGCACAAGAAGCGGGAGCTGCTGTGATCACTTATGGAAGTTGGATTAATGACATTATTAGTTTGCTAATTGTTGGTTTTGTGATGTTTATGCTTGTAAGGGCGTATAACAAAACAAAAACTCCTGAGCCAAAAGCTGCTCCATCAGGTCCGAGTGATAACCAATTACTTATGGAAATAAGAGATGCATTGAAGAAGTAACTTCTTTAAATATAGAAACTAAAAGAGCGACCAACGGTCGCTCTTTTTTTTGTGTTTTATAAAAATTATTATCTAGAAGCTTGGGTACTTAGATGGATCATTGTCATTCATCATAGCATAAACCAAATCAAACAATTCTTCAGCATTGGATTTAGAGAAGTAATCTCCATCAGTACCATATGCTGGTCTGTGATCTTGAGAAGTAAGAGTTCTTGGAGCACTGTCTAAGAACCGGTATCCGCCTTGCTCTTCAAGTACTTTTTGCATAATAAAACCAGTAGCTCCACCCTTTACATCTTCATCCATAAATATGACCTTATTCGTCTTTTTAAGAGATTCAACAATATCATGGTTTATATCAAATGGGAGAAGAGATTGAACATCAATCAGTTCGACAGAAATTCCTTTTTCCTCTAATAGATGAATACCTTCTTGTGCTATTCGAATACAAGAACCATAGGTAACTACGGTTAAATCGGTTCCTTCGATTAAGGTTTCGGTTACGCCTACAGGTACTGTAAATTGAGCTAAATTATTTGGTAGCTTTTCTTTGAGTCGATAACCATTTAGACACTCTATTACAATAGCAGGTTCATCTGATTTTATGATAGTATTGTAAAATCCTGCCGCTCTGGTCATATCTCTTGGTACGAGCACGTTCATACCACGTACAGCATTTAGAATCATTCCCATAGGTGAACCACTGTGCCATATGCCCTCAAGCCTATGTCCACGAGTTCTAATTATAAGGGGGTACTTCTGACCACCTTTGGTTCGGTATTGAATCGTTGCGATATCGTCACTCATCATTTGGAGACCATAAAGTAAATAATCCAAGTATTGTATTTCGGCAATAGGTCTAAGCCCCCTTAAGGATGCACCTATCGCTTGGCCTACAATTGTATTCTCACGAATCCCCATATCCATAACTCGGGTATCTCCATGTTTCTCTTGAAGTCCCGCGAACCCCTGATTTACATCTCCAATTTTACCAAGATCTTCACCAAAAGCTATTACCTCGGGGTGATTGGTGAGAAGATGGTCAAAGGCCTTATTGAGAATTTCGAAACCATTAATTGTCTGACAATCAGAGTCATACTCGGGCTTTATTTCATCTATACTTAAAGCACTATTGGAAGATTGGCTGTGCAAATGACTACTGTATATTTCTTGATACTTGGCCAAATAATTAGTGTAGTAATCTTTTGACTCCTTTACATTGGGATTGCCAATATTGGCTCTAAGTACCCTATGGAAGGTTTTCAAAATATCCTTTCTTCCTGGATCCATGATAGCTTTAAGAGAGGAAGAAGCTTCAGCATCTAAACCACTTAAAACATTTGCAGCTTCATCAATCTCGGCTTTTATTTCGCTTGTAAACGCGGTCCATGCAGCCTTTTTAGCCTCTTTTACTTGATCCTCAGCCTGTTTTTCAAGTTCTGATAACTCCTCCTCAGTAGAAATTTTACTTTCTAACATCCAAGACTTCATTTTAGGAACACAGTCATTTTCTAGTTCCCAAGCCAATCTATCTTTAGACTTATATCGCTCGTGAGAGCCAGATGTTGAGTGACCTTGAGGCTGAGTGAGCTCCTTCACATGTACTACAACTGGAGTATGTTTGGTTCTGCACACTTCCGAAGCTTTTTTATAAGCATTCATAAGAGAAGGGTAATCCCAGCCATTTACCGTGATTAATTCTATGCCTATTCCAAATTTATCTGTTTTAAACCCAGATAGTATAGAGCTTAAATTTTGTTTTGTTGTTTGATGTTCAGCATGTACTGATATTCCATACTCGTCATCCCAGATGCTAATTAGCATTGGTACTTGCATAACACCGGCAGCATTTATAGATTCCCAAAAGTGCCCCTCAGATGTACTCGCATTGCCAATAGTTCCCCAAGCAATTTCATTCCCTTGGTTCGAAAAATTAGTTTTATGATTGAGGTTTTTATTTTGCTTGTAAACTTTAGATGCAAAAGCTAAACCCAGTACTCGTGGCATTTGTCCAGCTGTAGGAGATATATCAGAAGAAATATTGATTCTGTCAGTTTGAGGTAACCAATTACCTTCATCATCTAACATTCGAGTACCAAAGTGTCCATTCATACTTCTTCCAGCACTACTTGGTTCATGTTCTGAACTTGGATGGGCATAGAGTTGGGCAAAAAACTTTTGGACATCGCTTAAACCGAGTGCAAACATTAAAGTTTGGTCTCTATAATATCCTGCTCTAAAGTCACCTTTGGCCATATATCTAGCCATAGCCACTTGAGCTACTTCCTTACCATCGCCAAATATTCCGAATTTCGCTTTTCCAGTAAGAACCTCCTTTCTGCCCATAAGAGAAGTTTGTCTACTCTTATATGCAGTTACGTAATCTGTGATTACTTGTTGCTTAAATTCTTCTTTTGAAATTGCCGTTTTAGATGCTTTTGCCACTGATGTTGCCATATTTTGAGTGGTGCAAAGATAAGCCTTTACATTTACTCCCTTATTATGGCCTAATGCATTAACTTTTTAGTGAATACTCGATCCCCTGCAGATACGGTCATTATATAAAGACCTTTAGGTGTACCTGAAATGTCAATGGATATGAAATTAATGTCTTCAACTGTTTGGAAATCAACCTTTTTGCCTTGTAAATCGACAATCTTTATGATCTCAGTTTTCTTGGCAGTTTTTAGTAAGTATTTTCCGTTTGAAGAAGGGTTTGGATAAAGCGTGATACGTTCTTCTTCTGGTTCAAAAATAGAAGCAGACCCATCACCATGCACCACTAGTTGATAGCCATCTGCAGTATCTGGTACAGGTATTTTTAAAAGACCAATTCTTGCATATGCTGTTGTAGCTATTTTAATTGGATAGATTCCTTCATGACTTTGAGTAGGGTTTCCAAAAATCTTAACACATCCAACAGCAGTGTGGTCAAATGTGCAATTGGAAGGTTCACAGTTATAATCAAATCCCAAAGGGAGACCTATAACTTTATCTACAGTCACAGAATCGATAGCCGCACTTACCTGCTGTCCCGCAAACTCGGTCACGGTATCTTTTAAAGCTAGAATCTGAAAAACGAACTCGTAAGCTTGATTTACAAATGCAGTATCCGGTTGTTCTGGATATACACCTGGTTGAGTGATTGTTATGTCGGGATTACAAACTTGGGCAGATACAGATACAAATCCAAACACTGCAATAAGTGAACTAACTAAAACCTTTTTCATACTGATAGCTTTAAATACATTTGTGAAAAACGAATATATGGGGATTAGGTTAGTAACACAAGTTGTATTTGTTCTTATGACGTTGTCATTATGGGGACAGGACGTTTTTTCGTATAAAGGTAGAGTGGTCAACAAAGAAGGAGAATCCATTGTAGGAGCTCAGTTTACTCTTGAAGGAATGGATAGAGTGTTTTATTTGACTGATGAAAATGGTTCTTTTGATTTTCAGACTGATAGACAAACAATGATACTGAACCAGATGGGTTATAAGACTCAAACAGTAAAATCAGGTGAAGCTTTGATTATCATGGAAGATGAAACAAGCTTGTTAAATGCCATTGTAGTTACTGAGAATAAACGTGAGACTCAACTTAAGAATGCTACTATCTCAATGGAAATAATTAGCCCAGATTTGATTTCGAATACGGCCCCAACCAATATGGAAGAGAGTATTGGAAGAATAAGCGGGGTGCAAGTAGTAGATAATCAGCCGAATATACGAAGTGGAAGTGGGTGGAGTTATGGAGCAGGGTCACGAGTTCAGGTGCTTGTGGATGGAGTGCCAATGCTAAGTGGAGATGCTGGTCAACCTCTTTGGACCTTTGTGCCTACTGAGGGAATCGAAGGAGTTGAGATTATTAAAGGAGCAAGTTCTGTTATCTATGGTTCTTCAGCCTTAAATGGGGTAATCAATATTAAAACAAAAAAGTCGAAGAGTAAGCCATTTACGCAAGTGTCCGTCTCTGGAGGCTTTTACGATTTACCTAAGAGAGAATCACTACGATATAGAGGTAGAAAGCGAAACTCACTGTCCAATATTACAGCTTATCATACTGGATTATACAATGGGATTGGAGTTACTGCTGGGTTGAATATGTTAAATGATGAAGGCTATAAAATGGGAGACTATGATAAGAGAGTAAGAGGAACATTGGGTCTCAGGAAAGTTTTTGGGAAGAAAAATTTAATTGTTGGTTTAAATTCTACGTATCAATCAGGTACTTCAGGGAGTTTTTTGCTTTGGGAGAATTACAATCTAGGTTATACGGCATTAGATAGCAGCACAACAGATAATATTGTATCTAGGGTCAGTATCGATCCATATATAAAATGGCAAAAGGGAAAGTTTAATCACTCGTTGAATACACGCTATCTTGTTGTAAATAATGAAGTTGACAATGGAGATTCGGCTAATGACCAGTCGAATTTTTCAGATTTAGTATATGCTGAATATCAATTACAATTGGCCTTACCAAAGAAGAAGTTTAATGCAACCGCAGGTTTAGTTGCTATAAACAGCGTCACTCGTTCTCCTCTTTATTTGGGGAAACAAAAGGCTAGTAACTATGCAACGTATCTTCAACTGGAAAAAGTCTGGAATAGATTAACAGCAACAGGTGGTGCTCGGTATGAATATTTCAAACTCAATGACCGATCAGAAGCTAAACCGGTTTTTAGAGCAGGATTAAACTATAAACTAGCACAATACACTTTTTTAAGAAGCAGTTTTGGACAGGGTTATAGATTTCCAAGTATTGCAGAGTCTTTTATCAGCACATCTGTAGGTCCCATTACTATTTTTCCCAATAATAATCTGCAATCAGAAACAGGTTCAAACATTGAGTTTGGCGTTAAACAAGGGTTGGAGTTCAAAGGATGGCAATTGATGTTGGATGCTGCCATTTTTCAAATGGATTATGAAAACATGATGGAGTTTACATTCGGAATTTGGGAGTTTACCCCTCCATTTGATTTTAAGGCAGGTTTTAGGACATTAAATACAGGAAAGACTAGAGTTCAGGGTTCAGAATTTAATATTGGGTTTCAGAAAAAATTAAAAGACATTGATATCCAGGGGTTTGTGGGAGTAACATTAACTAGGTCTGAATCTCTAAGTCCCAATGAAATAATTGCACAGGACAGTACCGGACAATTAATAAGCTATGCTTCTACAAGTTCAGATACATTTGGTTATGGATTGAAATATAGACCTAGGAATTTAGCAAAAGCCGATGTCATGTTCAAATACAAAAAATGGAGGTTTGGAGCAGGTCTTGTATATCAATCTCAAATGAAAAATGTAGATTTGGCATTTACGGAAGGCATAATTGCAGCAGTAATTCCAGGTGTGCAAGAGTCTATAGACAAGAAACTTACGGAGTATATGCTAATCAATGCTCGAATCGGATATGCCTTTTCAAACAGTTTGAGTACTAATTTTCTGGTATCTAATATTTCAAACAAAGAATATGCAATACGGCCAGCGGATTTGGGAGCTCCCCGTTCTGTGAGACTTCAAGTAACCTACACATTAGACAAGTCAAAATAATGTGTGTATAGCAAATGCATTGTAGAAGTAGCTTTGCATAGCAAATGAGCTTAATAAAGAAGTTAGCAAGTGATACAGCTGTCTATGGTATCCCAAGTATTGTTGGGAGGTCCATAGGGTTTTTACTTATTTTCTATTTTGCTAAATACTTTACTCCTCAGCTTTTGGCTCCGCATGTGGAGTTTTATGCGTATGCAGCTTTTTTCTTTGTAGTCCTGCCACATGGTATGGAGACTGCCTTTTTTAACTTTAGTAGAAAAAAGGAAAAATACAAGGATGTGTTTGCAACTGGAATGACCTCTTTGACAATTGCTATAGGCATTTACGTGGTACTGATGCTAACGAATAAGCAGAGTGTTGGTTCATTCGTAGGTTACCCAAACAACTTGTCCTATGTCGTTTGGTTTACACTCATTCTGGCGATTGATGTATTTAAGTCAATTCCTTATGCACTGCTTAGGTATTTGAATAATGCCAAGAAGTTTGCATTTGTAAAAAGTGTGGGAATAGCAGTGAATATAGGGTTAAACATCTTCTTCATTGTGTATTATCCAGACATAGCTGGGGTAGAAAGAAATATTGAATATGTGTTCATTTCGAACCTGATCGCCAGTGCGGTAGAGCTTGTTTTATTGTCAAATAATATCTTTCTAAATTGGGGTAAGGCAAATTTTAATCTCTGGAAAGCTATGTTTAAGTACTCTTGGCCATTGATTATACTGGGATTTGCAGGAATGGTCAACGAGACTTTTGACCGATTAGCTATGAGGAAATTATTGCCAGCAGATACAGTCGATTATGAAATTGGGGTATACGGTACTTTTTATAAGCTGAGTATGCTAATGACCATCTTTATTCAGGCTTTTCGATATGCTGTGGAACCCTTTTTCTTTTCACAAGCTGATAAAGAAGATTCTAAAAGCTCATACATTCAGATTATGGACTGGTTCGTATATGCATGTGGAGGTATTTTTTTAGTAGTGTCATTATTCAAAAAAGAAATTGCCGAATTATTGATTCAGAAAGTTGAATTTCATCAACATCCAGATGCCTTGTTCATCGTACCAATTCTTCTATTGGCCAATTTATTTCTAGGTATTTTCTTTAATCTAAGTATCTGGTACAAACTGAATAATAAAACAAAACTTGGAGCTGTTGTGTCCCTAATAGGGGCTACTGTGACTGTCGTTTTGTTGCTGGTTTACGTTCCTATTTATGGATTCAAAGCCGCTGCAATTACGACACTTATTGCGTACTTTTTGATGACTGTAATAAGTTATTTCTTAGGACAAAAACACTACCCAGTTGCATATAACATAAAACAGGTAATCTCTGTTATTCTGCTGACAGTAGGGTTGTACATCACATCAGAATATTTAGATCTCCATTCCATAATGAAATATGCAGTTTATATAGGATTTATTGCTGTTTATGGATTAGTTGGCTACAGGATTATTTTAAGCAGTAAAAAAGCTAAATTTGTCCGCTAATGATTGAGCTTTCCATTATCAATAAAAGTAATAATTCTTTACCCGAGTATCAGACAAAGCAGTCTGCAGGGGTTGACTTGCGTGCCTTTGTAAATGAAGAAGTTACCATCAAGCCAATGGAACGTGTTTTGATAGGTACGGGACTTTATATAGCCTTACCAGATGGTTTTGAAGCAATGATTCGACCAAGAAGCGGATTGGCATTTAAACATGGAATTTCAGTTATCAATACCCCAGGTACGATAGATGCTGATTATAGAGGAGAGATTAAGATTGCATTGATCAACTTTTCAGACCAAGATTTTAAAATAGCCAATGGAGACAGAATTGCTCAAATGGTTGTTAATAAATACGAACAAGTAAGTTTTAAATTAACCGAAAGCTTAGATGAGACCGAAAGAGGTTCAGGAGGCTACGGACACACAGGAATATAACACAACTAGGATAAGATGAATATTATAATACCAATGGCAGGAATAGGGAGCAGATTGCGACCGCATACACTTACTGTTCCAAAACCACTAGTGCCAGTGGCTGGCAAACCAATTGTACAACGTCTGGTAGAAGACATTGCAAAAGTTGTAAGTGAACCTTTGGAAGAGATAGCTTTTGTTATTGGTCCCAATGAGCAGTTTTTTGGTCAAGAAGTGCAAACTCTATTGCTAGAAGTGGCTGCAAAGTTGGGTGCAAAAGGATCTATAAATGTGCAAGATGAAGCATTGGGTACAGCTCATGCCATCTATATGGCTAAACAAGCACTTACTGGAAATGTAATTGTTGCTTTTGCTGATACCTTGTTTAGGGCAGATTTCAAGTTAGATGCCAGTGTAGATGGAACTATCTGGGTGAAGGAAGTTGAAGATCCCAGAGCCTTTGGTGTAGTTCAATTAGATAGTGAAGGAATTATAGAAGACTTTGTTGAGAAACCAGAAAATCCCAAGTCCAACTTGGCTATTATAGGCATTTACTATTTCAAGGATGGAAGTGCCTTAAAGTCTGAAATAGAATATTTGCTGGATAATGATATTAAGGAAAAAGGAGAGTTTCAATTAACTAATGCTCTTGATAGTCTAAAAGATAAAGGTGCTAAGTTTACGCCTGGTAAGGTGATAGAATGGTGGGATTGTGGTAACAAAAATGCGACAGTGAATACAAACCAACGAGTTTTAGCCAATACCAATGAGAAGCTAATTGCTGACTCTGTGAAGAATGAAAATTCAGAAATAATAGAACCATGTTATATTGGAGAGAACGTTCAACTAATAAATGCTAAAGTTGGTCCGTATGTCTCTATTGGTAATAATACTATAATAGAAGATAGCGTTATAGAAAATACCATTATTCAAACAGAATCTCATATCAAAAATGCCAATATTACAAACTCAATGATTGGCAATAAAGCGTACTATGATGGTTCCGCAAATGAGATAAGCATAGGAGATTACAGTACCCAAAAGATTGGTTAAATCTTTATACATAGCTTTTGTCTTCATTTTGGTTTCAGCCCTAGGCTGTAAATCAACAAAAGTGGTTAAGAGTAATTCTAGGTCCTTAGATTATACAACTCAAAAGAAATTTGAGAAGGTTTTCTTTGAGGCAAACAAACAAAAGATCCTTGAAAATAAGGAGAAAGCTTTAGAGCTTTATACTCAGGCCCTTGTTATTGATCAGAAAAGTCATGCTACTATGTTTCAAATGGCTAAGTTATATTATCAGTTGGAAAAGTACAGTGAAGCACTGTATTGGGCAGAGAAAACAGTAATTACTAGCAAAAGGTATAACCACTGGTATTCAGGTCAGCTTGCTCAATTCTATAACAAATTTGGAAAATATTCGCAAAGTGCAGGGGTTTTTGCATCCATGGTTGGAAATGAGCCCGAAGTAAGAGAAAACTATGTTGAAGCAGCGAGTCAATACTTCAATGCGAAAGAATACGGAAAGTCAGTTTCAATTTTGAAGCAAATGCAGGCAACATTTGGAATAGAAATGGAATCATCAACACGGTTGGAGTATGTATATACTGCTACTAACCAGCGAGATAAAGCAGTTGAGGAAATGGAAAGATTAGTAGCCGAAGATCCTACAGAAATTAGATACAAGGGTTTCTTAGCTGAGACATATTTGGGTGCCAATCAAAAACTAAAAGCTATTCAAACTTTGGAAGAGGTTATTGCTCTAGATTCAACGACTGGTAAAGCATATTTTGCCCTTTTTGGTATTTATAGTGATGAAGGTGAAAAAGAACTTGCTGCAAAAAACTTGCTGAAAGCATTTAAATATGATGATGTAAGTCTACAACAGAAGATGCAGGCTTCAAGTCTTTACTTTTCAGCTTTGAAAAGAGATACAACCAGCAAGAGTCTTCTCATTAAATTAAGTGATGTTTTAGTTGCTGAGTACCCCAATCAGATAGAGCCTTTAATGTTGAAAGGTGATATTTATGGAGTTTTAGGTGATTTCGAGGAGGCAAGGGATTATAACAGAGAAGCACTAAGGATAAATGCAGGTGATTATAAACTATGGAGCAGATTAATTGATTTTAATACTCGCTTAAAAGATGATAAAAGCCAGATTGAAGATACGGAAAAGGCACTTGAGCTGTTCCCCAATTTTGTTGAACTTTATACAGCCAACGGATATGCTCATATTAACTTAAAGGAGTATGCTGAAGCAATAGATATTGCAGATCAAGGTTTGGATATTGCAATAGACAAAGCGGATAAAACTGAGCTACTTTTGTGTCAAGCCTCTGCATATGGGAAAATGGAAGATTTTGATAAAGCCGATAAGATTTTTGATAAAGCCTTATTGATAAGTCCGTTTAATTCCACAGTATTAAATAATTATTCATTCAGTTTGGCTGAACGTAAAACAAGGCTTGAATATGCAGATTCACTCATTGGAGTGGCGTTAAAAATGGAACCAAGAAATCCGTTTTTCTTAGATACCAAGGCATGGATATTGTACGCCCAAGAGAACTATACCACCGCCTTAAAGATTTTAAATAAATGTATGGAAATTGACCCTAGTAATTTGGAGTACTATGAACATGCTAAAGCTGTATTTATGGCATTGGGTAATCAGACCATGGTAAATGACATGCAAAAGAAGATAGACAGGTTGAATGAGAAGTAGTATTTATATAGTACTGATAAGTACGAGCTTATGTTTTTTTTCTAGTTGTAAAACAAAGAAAATGAACACGGCTATCTCCGTAGATGTACAAACAGTACAAAAATACTGGGATTCTCAGTTTATTACAGACTATGTTGAGGCAAGAGGTAAAGCATCTATTACAACAAATGGTAAGACGACCAATGTTTCTATGCACCTTAAAATGAAAAAGGATAGTATCATTTGGGGTAAGTTTAGTCTTTTCGGAATAGGAGCTACAGTCCTTATCAATAGGGATAGCTTTTTCATGTATAACACCCTTACACAGGAGTATATGATTTATGATAATAGCTTCTTAAATCAATTTTTAGGATTCAGGGCAGACATAAGTCATGTTCAAAATCTATTACTTGGGAATGCGGTGTTTCCTGAATCCGATTATTCTTTTAACTCGCTGGACAACCAACTTACAGGTGATGAAGGTATGGCAACTAACACACTCACCATAAATTCTGATTTGCGAACATTAAGTTCAATAATTTCTACTGAAGACTCGACACAAAATGCTGATATTCAATACGATCAATATGAGGATGTAAACAATATGTTAATGCCCAAAATTGTGAGCATTGATGTTAAAAAAGGAGCACAAACACTTGATGTTGTGCTTAATTATCAAAACGTAAATACCAACACTATTACTACTTTCCCATTCAAAATACCGAATGGGTTTATTCGTAAGTAGCATAAAAGTAGCATTAATAGGGTTTGTAGTATGCACTCCAATACTGTTGAGTGCAAGTAAAATGCATATTTCTGGCCAAGAAAGTGATCTACTTAGAAGTATTCACAAAATAGAGCAAATAATTGGTGACAATAGCCAAAGGTCAAATGGACTTAAAAGCGAGATTGCCAATTTAGAATATGAGATGTATGCTGCTCGAAAAATTGTTCGGTTAGCAGATAAGAATGAAAATGTTAGTCAGAATGAGCTTATGCTTTTGCAGCAGCAATTGAACGTGTTGAATGAGGAGAAACAGCGAGCTATTAATCAATACCAATCTATACTAATAGAGGAGTATAAAAATAGAGATTATAAAACAAAACTATATTTTTTGGCTTCGTCAAAAACCTTGGGAGAATTCGTTAATCGATTAAACCATCTGAGTACACTGAAGGATCTTAGAAAGAAACAACTAATAGTTTTAAGCAATAAGCAAAAGGAGGTAACAGATAAATTAGAGGTATACAGCAGTAGCAAAGAGGAAAAGAAGAAAATATCTGCAAAGAAGGTTATGCAAATGACCAAGTTAAACAGTCTACTTAGAATAAGGCATCAGAAGTACCGTGAGCTCAAGTCTGATAAAAATGAGTTGCAATTAGAACTAAATACTGCCAATTTAAAACTTTCAGAATTAAACAATGCAATAAGAGAAAGAATTATTGAACCTTCTACAAAATCAGGGACTGGTAATTTTGTTTTGAAATGGCCTGTAAAATATGGACTTGTAGTTGGTCAATTTGGAGTGGAAAAGCATGCAAAAGAAAGAAAGGTATTAATGGAAAATAACGGTATTGATATCTTAGTATCAAAGAGTGAAAAGGTTATATCAAGTGCAAGTGGAACGGTTAAAGCAGTACTTCAGATACCTGGATTAAATACCTCTATTATCGTAGATCATAATGGTTATTTTTCTGTGTATTCAAACATTAAAGATGTTAAACTTCAAAAGGGTGATAGAGTAGAAAAAGGGGATCTCTTAGGACCAATTGCCATGGATGAAAATGGTTTGTGCAAGTTGCATTTTGAAGTGTGGAAAGGAACCACTAAAGTAGACCCCGAATTGTTCTTAGAAGGTTCTTTGAATTAAGTAACTCCGTACATTCATTGTTAAGATTGTTTTAGAGCTTCAAAAGGGAGATATTAGCCCCGATGAAAATTGGTATAATTGGTGCAGGAGTTATGGGGAGAGGAATCGCTCAAGTTTCTGCTATGGCAGGCCATAAAGTGGTCCTTTTTGATATTAATCATGATGTACTAGATTCTGCAAAGGTTGCGGTAGAAAAGAATTTAAATAAGGCTATTGAGTTAGGCAAGTTAAATCAAGAAGGGAAAGATTCTACAATCACCAATTTACAGTATTCCAATAGTATAGCAGATGTTCAAGTTGACTTGATAATAGAGGCTATAGTGGAGAGACTGGATGTAAAATTGAAGGTCCTTGCTGATTTGGCTGAAATAAATGGTGAATCTACTATTTATGCATCCAATACTTCGTCCATACCGCTTACTCAAATTGCAGCTAAATTTAAATATCCAAAGCAAATTGTTGGTATACATTACTTTAACCCCGCCCATATTATGAAATTGGTAGAGGTGATAAGTGCAGAGCAAACAGCTCCTGAGGTTATGCAAACCGCTTTAGACTATGTGAAAAGTGTAAATAAGAAGTGGGTTGTTGCTAAAGATGCTCCAGGTTTTATTGTGAATAGAGTTGCACGACATTTTTATGTTGAAGGTTTAAAAGTACTGGAAGAAAATGTGGCGAGTCATGAGGTAATAGATGATTTGATTAGAGCTTCAGGTTTTAAAATGGGACCTTTTCAGTTGATGGACCTTATTGGAGTAGAGACCAATCTCTCTGTAACAGAGTCTATGTATGGATTATTTAATTACGATCAAAAATTTAGACCCAATCGGATACAACAAAAGAAAGTACAAGCTGGTTATTATGGTAGAAAGTCGGGTAAAGGCTTTTATACCTACGAAAAATGAGATTTACTGCATTCATAGCGATAGTATTAGCACTTACACTTAACCAATCGTGTAAGCCAGATAATGAACTTATAGGAGACTGCTTCGTGCCAAGTGTGTCTGTTAACCTAACCATTAATATGACCTTTCCAGAGTATTTTAACCTTCAGAATTTAGGAGAGTACAAGGCTTTTGAGGCAGGGAATAGGGGTATTTATGTAATTCATAATTACGACGATATATTCTATGCGATAGAACGAACGTGCACCTATCAGTCGGACAACGAGTGTTCCAAAATATATCTAGATAATGATATTCTTCAATTGAGATGTGGTACACCTGCAGATACAGGATTTGTAAAGTGTTGCGAATCTACCTATGCGTTTAGTAGTGGATACCTTACTGGACCCACTCGATGTAATCTAAAGACGTATAGAATTAGCAGAAGCGGGAATACATTGTACGTGTCTAATTAAAATAAACTCCTTATAGACAGTAGGTTATAAAGTTATTGCATTTTGTTTTGAACGTTTTGAATATTTGGGGATATTAGCTTGTGTATGAAGTTAATAACGCTAAAAATTTTGACCCTTTTTCTTCTTGGAATACTATCCAATACTGCATTCGCAGGAAATGAAGTACCCAAGGAAAAAGTATATTCCTTTATTAAACAAAAACAAAGTGCTCAATGGTATATAGATCAAGCCAATGTTTGGGGTGAGTACCTTGAAGAAAACTCAAAAGATGCAGATGGTTGGTTGAACTTCTATACAGCAAAGCGGATGTTGAAACTGTATGGAGCAAATGTGAGTCATGAAGACTTAATTGAACTAGTAAAGAAGATTGGAACTAAGATTCCAAATACGTTTGAATATCACTACATCTCCTATTGGAATGCTGGCCTAAAAAGCAATTCTGAAAATTTAGAGCATCTAAATAAAGCTCAGGAATTAGGCCCGAACAGGGTTGAACTAATGGATGATTTACTGACCTACTATGAAATAAATAGGGACAAAGAAAATATTGTAAAAACCTGCAAGAGGTGGTTTGCTTCCAATGATATTTCTGCAGGTGTATATGCTTGGAACTATAACATGCTCCAGAGTACAGAAGAAAACGCCATTCTTATCACTTTTGGTGATAATGATACATATCCAAGTTGGGTATTGCAACATGCAAAAGGGATACGACAGGATGTTACAGTAATTAATATTAGCTTGATTAGCATTGATTCCTACAGAATCAAGTACCTGAAAGAACTAGGAATTCCACAGCTACCTAAAAAGAGACACGATTACTCAGGTTGGAAAGAATTTAAAATAGCATTTGTAGAACATCTTAAGACGCACACTTACAGACCTTTGTACTTTGCAATATCGTCAGATAAAGAAGTGTACGAGTCGTTTGAGGATGAGGTGTATAACGTCGGTCTAGCCTACAAATGGAGTAAAACTAAGTTTGACAATATTGCAGTGACCAAACGAAACTTTGAGAAAAAGTACCTGATGGATTATATAAAATTAGAGTTGCAAAATGATCTAAGTCAAGGAGTTGTAGACCATGCGAATACCAACTATCTTATACCCTTGCTTACCTTGTACAATCACTATGAAGAGAGTGAGGATGTACGTTCAGTCGAAGTAAAACAGCTTATTAAAAGCATTGCTATGAAGAACGATATGGAGATGCAAGTTGCTAAACTTTTGAATGAGACAAATTCTGGAGTGTCATTGGTTGTGGATGATCCTCGCAAATTGGAAACAGGATTTCTTAAGGTGAACGATACATTGTATGCTTTGGAAACGGAAGTGAACAATGAATCTTACGACCTGTTTCTTACTGATCTATTAAAACAGAAGAGGTATGATGAACTAAATGTGGCAAAGGCTGCTGCTGTAAACTGGAGGTCATTGTTGTCATCCAGTACAAGTAGTTTAACAGAAGATGAACTGTTTAAAAATGGGAATCCAAGCGATCCTCTTGCTCCTGTAGTGAATTTATCGTATGAGGGAGCAATTGCCTACTGTAATTGGTTAACGACTACCTATAATTCTTTAGAACATAAAAAGAAGAAATTTGGATTGGTGGAGTTCAAGTTGCCTACCGAGGCAGAATGGGAGTACATCGCAAATGGAGGAAAGCAAAACATGACGTATTCTTGGGGAGGACCTTATGTCAGAAATTCCAAAGGGTGTTTCTTAGCCAATTTACGCGTAGGAGATATAGATGATGTTCCTGGTCAGGGTATAAGTTCTGAAACAGAATGCAGTGCAAGTAATATAGATGGAGCTATTTTCACGGTACGTGGAGACTCTTATTATCCCAATGGCTATGGCCTCTATGGTATAACCGGAAATGTATCCGAAATGACCAATAAAAAAGGTTTAGTAAAGGGAGGAAGTTGGAATACACGTCCAAACAATGCAACGATCACAAGCAAAGAAAGCCATGATCAACCAAGTCCTGAAGTAGGGTTTAGGGTAATAATGGTCGTAAAATAAATAAGTAAAGAATTCATTTGTTTAATCGGTATAAATCCAAAACCGACGAGGTGTTAATGGAGCTCCTTCAACAGGGTTCCAAGCCTGCGTTTAATGAAATCTATGCAAGGTATAGTAAGCGTCTACTATACTTTATGTTTAGGTTATTGAATGGAGATGAAAGTTTAGCTCAAGATAAATTACACGATGTATTTCTAAAACTGATAGAGCGACCAGATAGGTTTGATAGTACTCGTCAGTTTAAATCTTGGATTTACAAAGTAGCAAGTAATGAGTGTAATAAACATTACAGAGGGACAACAGGTCTCTCATATGAGACTTTAGAAAATGTTGAGGATTCAGTCGACCCTACTATCTATCAATATTTAGAAAATACAAGTTTCAAAAGAGCATTGACACTTCATCTAAAAGAACTGAGCTATGAGCATAAATGCACATTTGTTTTGAGATTTCAAGAAGGATTAAGTGTGAAAGAAATCAGTACCATTATGGACTGTCCAGAAGGAACTGTAAAGTCTAGAATCCATCACAGCACAAGGATTCTATCCAATAAATTAAAAGAGTATAATCCCATTAACACATTGTAAATGAAAGATATAGAACATAAAATTCAAGAACTTGTTGAGTCGTTAGATTTTGATAAACTGTCCAATTATCAAAGAGAGATAGTACTAGCTAAGTATTCAGAAGAAGATTATAGGCAAATGAGGAAGACATATACAGGATATGCTCAGATTTTTAAGGAAGAAGAACGATATATGTCACCAAGTTTGGAGTCTTTAGATGCATTAAGAAATCGTTTCGATATTAATGATAGCGAAGAAAAGCCAGTATCATACTTGGCTCAGTTCTTTGCATACAGATTGCCAGTTTATCAAGCAGTATTAGGAGTCATGGCGTTACTTGTAGGTTTCTGGTTTATTAGAGGCGTTGACAGTTCAAGGATCGAATACGTTGAAAAGGAGGTTATCGTTTATGAGACAAAAAGGGACACATTATGGGTAGAAACAGTAAAAGAAGTTCCTGTACATACTGTCGTGTATGTCAAGGATAAATCAAAGGACAGGGAAAAGTTAAACGTGGTAGAATATCAAACCATTGAGAATCCAAGCTTTATTCAAAAATCTAAGGTTCCAAAAGTGTCAGACATTTCCAATTCGTTTGGAAATACAACAGTGCAGAGTGATGAAATGCAGCAATTTCGGGTGAGTATGTAAAGAGTATAAAGCTAAAAAGGGCCAACATATAAATGTTGACCCCCAGAGTTTATATTTAGCATTAAGAACCTATCTATGAGCCGCCGCTCCATAGGTTTGTTGAGCCTTTATCATTAGTTCAATGAGTTGGGCCCTATCTTCATTTGGATCATTTGTACTTGCATTCTTAACCAGGTCAAGTGACTTTGTGAAATTGGTATCATCAGTATACTTACTTTGGCGAAGAGTGGATGCAAATAAGGCAACTCCAGCACTGAATCTGAAATTTTCGGAGGTTTTCCTGTAGTCCATACTGCTGGGTTTTAATGAATACGTAAGCAACTTGCTTACAGACTCTTTCGGTTCCTTGTATCTCAGTTTTACGGTTATTGCTTCGTTGTTATAAACAAGACTTTCTTTATTACCTACCTTTTGATATTTGAGAGGATCAATGTCTTCAAAATTCTCCTTAGAATTGGCAGGAATAATCTCATAAAGAGCAGTTACTGTATGTCCTGCACCCAGCTCCCCACCATCTTTCGTGTCATCATTAAAATCTTGAGCAGGCATGATTCTGTTCTCATATCCAATTAATCTATAGGCTTTTACATAGGCAGGATTAAATTCTACTTGAATCTTTACATCCTTAGCAATGGTAAATAAAGTAGCTCTCAATTCACGATTAAATACCTTATCCGCTTCGCGATAGGTATCAATATAAAAGTAGTTTCCATTTCCATTATCTGCAATTGTTTCCATTTTAGAATCTTGGTAGTTGCCCATTCCAAACCCACAGACTGTTATAAATACGCCTTTATCTCTATAGCTAACGATAAGGTCTTCCATGGCACCATTGCTGCTTTCTCCCACGTTAAAGTCACCATCAGTACACAGTATTATTCTGTTGTTTCCCTCCTTAATGAAGTTGTCAAGAGCCACTTTGTAAGCAAGTTTGATTCCTGCACCACCTGCTGTACTGCCACCAGATTCCAATCGTTTTATTTTCTTGGCTATGTAATCTTTTTTGTCGCAAGATGTTGATTCTAAGGCTAATCCAGCAGCACCTGCATACGTGACAATGGCAATTTTATCTTTGCTCCCCATTTTCTCAACCAGCATGTTCATTGATTTTTTAACCAATGGGAGTTTGTTTTCGTTACTCATACTTCCGCTTACGTCCAGTAAGAAAACAAGGTTGGAAGCTTCTGTGTTTTCATAGTCAATTTTCTTGCCTTGTAAACCGATGTGAACCAATTGTCTTTGCGTATTCCAAGGACATTGTGCCATTTCCGTATTGATGGAAAAAGGTTTTTGAGTTGGAGCTTTATAGTCATATGAGAAGTAATTAATGAACTCTTCGATACGTACAGAGTTTTTAGGAACCAATTGTTGACTAGTCAACTTAGATCTCATTATAGCATAAGAGGCGTTGTCTACGTCAATGGCAAACGTACTGAGAGGCTCCTTGTATGGAGTAGTAAAATCATTTTCTATTTGCTCGGCATAGGTTTCCGAATTGTAATCGCTTTGGGGGAAATCAAAGAAGCCAAAAGAGATAGTATCATTAAGAGTGCCTTGATATACTTGATCTAAATCAGAATCAAAATAGTCTTCTACACCATCACCATCGAGATTCCCATCTTTTCGTAGTCGATCAAAACTTCTATGCCCATCTGAAAAGCCCTTAACATCACTTTTATTATACTGAGTTTGAGTTTTTATACCAAATAAGTTTTGACCACCTGTAATAAGACTTCCATTCAAAGGAAGAGTAACATTCCCCAATGAATAATCATGGTCATTGCTGTAATAGGAGGAAACGTTTTGGAGTTCAATGGTGTTGGGAGTCCAACTATACGTGTTAGGAGAAACAATGCCTATTTGAGAATTTAGATAGACTCCATTGCCTGTGTTATAGATGGCATTGTTGTTGGTGAAAGTAATAGTGGATGCCAACGGCTCATTTTGAATTTTAAGAAATACAACATTCTCCCCTGATGCTTTAGATCCAAGAGGATTTTTTTGTTTTTCTTGAATGGTATTTCCTATATCCACAATTTCTTTATCTGCAGAGGCATCTATTCCATCCATTGTTGGGTCAATGTCCGTAGTGGGATATGAAAGTTCAGGTGTTTCTTGAATTATTTGAGCAGTATTATCCGAGGTGTTTTTTTCGGATGAAAGGTTAACCCAAAAGAAAGCGATAATTAAACTCGCAGCTATTCCAGATACTATGGGCCACCACACTATTCTTCGTTTTTTATCTTGATTTAGTTCCTCCTCAATTCCATTCCATAAGGATGCTTCTGGAGTGTATTTGGGCAAATTGTCTAGCCCCATTTTTTCTATATTCTTTTTCATTTTTCTTCGTTTGTTAAATAGGTTCTCAGTAATTTTTTAGCATAGCTCAATTGAGATCTACTGGTTCCTTCGTTTACATGTAGCATTTTAGCAATTTCGGTATGTTTATACCCTTCGATTTCGACCAGAGTAAAAACAGTACGGGCTCCATCTGGTAAGGACTGAATAGCCTTTTCAAGTAGGTGAGAAGTAAAGTTTTCATAGTTTTCGGTCATTGGTTCACTTACTCCTTCCATACTCTCATACCGGACTTCATATCGGATTGTTTTCACTGCTTTTCGAATGACTATTGTCTTTATCCAGCTTCCTATGGTTCCAGAACCGTCGTAGGATTTTAGATTTTTAAAGACCTCAATAAAAGCATCTTGTAAACTGTCATTAGCCAACTCATGATTTTTGGTAATGCGATATGCGAGCGTGTACATCGCGTCGCAATAGTTTACATATAGTTTTTGTTGAGCGGTTCTGTCACCTTCTATACAAGCCGTTATTAGGCTATCAGTTGTGATGGGAATAGTCATACTTACCGCTGCTGTGTTTGCCATCATATACTATAAAGAGTATACGAGTTCCATTTTCGTTGGAAATGAAATAAAAAAGATTGTAAAAGTAATAGAAATGGTCGTGGTGATAGATGAACTCTATTTGTTAGAGTATGAGTCGATCGAAGAGAAAATCCAAGATTAGTGGAATTACCGCATCTCAAAGTATGAAAGACATGAGAAAGTAAAACCATACTCCAGTTCCCATTTTAAATAATCCTCTTGTGTAGATTTGCAGTTAACAGAATATACCCACATGAATAGATACGTCGCTTGTTTGGCCTTAACACTACTACTCGTATTGCCTCAGTTTACTTTTGGACAATCAGCAGCTATAACAATTGATGCAAGTTTTGATGATTGGACGTCGAATCTGGTAAAAAGTGTAGATGATCCTGAAACTATTTCTGGACTCGATCTTTTGGAAATACAAGTGACCAATGACGATAAATTCTTATTTATAAGGATAAAAACAGCACAGGAATTTGACCTTACAGATGCATTAGTATCCCAAAGACTTGTTCTTTGTCTCGATACGGATAATGATGTGAATACAGGTAATGTGGTTCGACCAGGTTTTGGTGCTGAGTTGATGGTCATGTTCAGAGAACGTTTTATCCATTACTACACCACTCCCTACGCCAAAGTAAGCTTCTCAGACGTCTCTTTTCGGGTTGCTCCAACGGTGACTTCTAATGAGTTTGAAATTGCGATAAAACGAGATGCTATTCCAGATGGTGTCAATGCACTTTTTAGCTCATCAACCTTTAAAATATTACTTCTAGATAGCCTGAGTAAAGATATTTTGCCCAGCAATGGACAAGGTATGTCCTATACCTTTGACAATGCATCCGTTTCGAGTTTAGTTCCTACAGATATTGTAAAGCAGGATTCCAATCTTATTAGAATAGTAGCTTATAATGTAAAAAGTGACGCAATAATTAATGCTAACAATCAACCACACATTAAAAAGATAGTGAGTCAATTAGACCCAGACATTATTGGTTTTTCTGAGTGCTACAACACCACAGCTTTAGACATAAAAGGTTTGATGGATGATTGGCTTCCTTTGATTCCATCTGATGGATGGCATACACGAAAGAAAGGAGATCTAATCACTGCATCACGTTGGCCCATTCTACAGGAATGGAATACGTTAACAAGACAATTCCCTGTCTTAATTGATTTACCCAATAAGTATAAAACGGACCTTTTATTTACCGGAGCACATCTTAAATGCTGTGACGGAGATAATGACAGACAGAATCAAGTAGACCAGTACATGGCCTTTGTATTGGATGCAAAGACGACTGGAGGTGAAATTGATTTACCCTTTGAAACACCAATTGTATATGGAGGAGATCTCAATTTAGTAGGCTATGCACAGCAACTAAATACACTGTTGACTGGAGACATTCAAAACACAGCTACTTTTGGAAACGGTGGTTCGCCAGATTGGGACAATTCCGGTTTTACAGATGCCAACTATATTCAAACAGACAAGAGAATGAACTACACATGGAGAAGTGATAATAGTAGCTATCCACCCGGTAAGTTGGATTTTATTATTTATTCAGACGCCGTTATGGATCTAGAGAAAACGTTCATTGTACAAACAGAGGTAATGCCATTAGCAAGACTTCAACTTTATGGTTGGAGTGACAATACTACCGGTAGTGCTTCTGACCATTTCCCTGTGGTAACAGACTTTGCTTTAAAATCATTGGCTGGTGTTTCCAAACTTTCAACTCCTTCACATAGAGTCTACCCGAACCCATCTACATCTCATGTAACTGTTTCATTCGGTCAAGTAGGGAACTATCAAGTGAGTGTAAGAGATGTTTCAGGAAGCACTGTATTTTCAGAAAGAATAGAATCCTCATCAACGTCTTTCATCAACATGGAAAACTGGTCTTCTGGAGTTTATTTTATAACCATTATCAGTGATGATGGAAGTATTGGAAACCATAAGTTAGTTAAGATTTGAGTTAGTGGCTGGGAACTAATTGTGTCCAATTTATGTCTAAACAATGATTTGTAATAATAGCATTGAACTTTCTTAAACCAAAAACACCTTGTTTGCTATAATGCAGTAAAGTCATGTGTTTTTTATTTAGTATTGTCTGTAAACCAAGGTATGGTGTATTTTTCGGTTGTTTTTAATTCTTTGTTTAGGCTATCTCTATTCCAGTTAAAATCTGAATATTGGTAACTTTCATGAAGAATATTGAAAGCGGATTCGTGAAAATCAAGGTCAACAAGAGTTTTAAAATTACCCATTGCAACTTCATCAGTTAATGTATTATACTCAATTTGTAAAAGCTGGAAGAGAGTGTCATTCACTTCATGTTCGTTTACATTATAAGATAGTTCATAAGAAGAAAGTTTGGATTTATATGAATATTTAATGTCGTTAAGAATGGAATAAACTATGGAGTCATTCTGTTCTTTCTTTCTCCTATCCCAAAATTCTTGATAGTATTTTGTATTGACATTCTTGTTTTCATAACTAATAATTAGGCTGTCGATTATGTGATACGGTTTCTTGTTAATGTAAATACCTTGGATAATTAGTGGGTTGTTATTTAAGTATCCGCTAATAAGTCTCATGTAACCAAACTTTTTGAACGTTTCATTAATCATTTTTAAATTTTGGGGTTTTCTAATCCATTCATTTGTTATCCAACGCCCATGTCGCAATTTCGAAAAAGTTGGCTGAGTTTCAATGTAGTATTCTGTTGCTTTTTCTTCGTTAATGCTGCAACTGAAGATTGTCGAAATTAGAATTAACAGTATGTAGATTTGGCACTTCATTTTTCCTTTTCTTAAAATCAAAATAATTGAGACGTCTATAGTTACTTACATCTCAGGACAGATAGTGGCCTCAGCAAGAATCGAACTTGCATCTAAAGTTTAGGAAACTTCTATTCTATCCATTGAACTATGAGGCCAAAAAAGCTATGCAATGACACTTCCAGAATCAGTAGATTCATTCGGAGCCACAAATTTTAATTTTCCATTTGCATCTTCAGCCATGAGAATCATACCGCTACTTTCTATTCCTTTAAGCTTGCGAGGAGCAAGGTTTGCCAAATAGGTAACTTGTTGTCCTACAATTTCTTCTGGTGAAAAATGCTCTGCAATTCCACTTACCACCGTTCTGGTTTCAGATCCTATGTCCAAAGTTATATTCAGAAGTCTATCAGCTTTCTTTACTTTTTCAGCAGCGGTTATAGTGCCTACTCGGATGTCCAGCTTCACAAAATCATCATACGTGATTTCAGATTTGGTCAATGGTTCAATGCTTGAACTTGATTCTTCTTGACCGTTTTGAGCATTGCTTTCAGGCTTAACTTCTTCCTTTTTTTGCAACTTCTCCATTTGCTTTTCTATGGTTTCATCCTCTACTTTTTGAAATAAAAGAACGGGTGATCCTATTTGATGTCCTGCTTTAATAGTATCGTTGTACGAACTGATGTTCAGTAGACTAAGGATGTTATTTGAAGTGTTTGGCAAAAATATTTGAGCATAATTTCCAATCTCTTTTACAATCTCAATACATGTAAATAAACAGTCTGCAACAGCTTGTTTATTTGCTTCATCTTTTATGAGTTTCCAAGGTTCAGTATCCTGCAGATACTTATTGCCATTTCTGGCAATTTCCATGTAATATTCTAAACCTTGACGTTGATTAAAATTGCCCAAAGCAGTTTCAATCTTTTGTTTTGCTTCGGTTGTAGTCTGCTGTAAACTTCCTTGTGGAACAATCCCATCATAGTACTTATTGGTAAGTACTATGACTCTATTTATAAAATTTCCTAGTATAGCAACCAGTTCATTGTTTATCTTGGCTTGGTAGTCTTTCCAAGTAAAGTCGGCATCTTTGGTTTCAGGTAGAATACTGGTTAATGCATATCTGAGTTCATCCGTCTTTCCAGGAAAGTCTTCCAAATATTCATGCAACCAAATAGCGTGATTTCTACTTGTAGAGATCTTGGCTCCTTCCAAGTTTAAAAACTCATTGGCTGGTACATTAGTAGGTAAGATAAACTCGCCATGAGCGTGAAGCATAGCAGGAAAAATGATGGTATGAAATACGATGTTATCCTTTCCTAAGAAATGAGTCAGTTCTGTTTCTGAGTCCTTCCACCATTTGGCCCAGTCATCACCCGCAGCTTCTTTGGTAGCAGTTATATATCCAATTGGAGCATCAAACCAAACGTACATAACCTTGCCTTCAGCCCCTTTTACGGGTACAGGAACACCCCAATCGAGATCTCTAGTCATGGCACGAGGTTTTAGACCTTCTTGCAACCAACTATTACATTGGCCATAAACACTTGATTTCCAGCTAGATTTCTTATTTGTTACCCACTCATTTAAAAATTCTTCCTGAATTTTATCCAAGGGTAAGTACCAGTTTTTAGTTTCTTTTAAAATCGGGCTATTGCCTGTTAGAGCTGATCGAGGATTTATAAGTTCGGATGGGCTACTAGCTCTACCACATTGTTCGCACTGATCACCATATGCGTTGTCATAACTACAGTTGGGACAGGTTCCTACAATATAACGATCTGCTAAAAATTGTTTTGCATCTTCATCGTAAAACTGCTGAGTTACCTCTTCTTTAAAAATGCCTTTATCGTACAGGTTTTTGAAAAAATCCTGTGCTGTTTCATGGTGCAGTTTATGGGTTGTTCTGCTAAAAGTGTCAAAGTGTATTCCAAAGTCTTTTAAGCCTTTGGCAATGATTGTATGATTCTCATCTACAATTTGTTGCGGAGTTTTTCCTTCGTTTTTAGCCTTTAAGGTAATCGGAACACCATGCTCATCTGTGCCACATACAAAAAGTACATCTTTACCCTGCATCCTTAGATACCTGTTGTAGATATCCGAAGGGAGAAAGCAACCTGCTAGATGACCTATATGAACAGGTCCGTTAGCATAGGGTAAAGCACAAGTAATGAGATGTCTCTTTGGCATGAGTGCAAAGGTACTATATGACTAAGAATTTTGAGCCTTAGACCGCTTATTTTGCATCTTCAGTAGAATGGGGTGCATAATCACGGATAAAAGTATAATTCCTGTTCCGATATAGAAGTCGAGATTTAGCACAGCACCTTCGTTTAAGAGCCAGATGGCCAATAGAATGCCATAAACAGGTTCAAGGTTGATACTAAGATTGGAAATAAACGCAGAAAGTTCTTTCAAAGCTTCCATGGAAAGTGCAAAAGCGAGACTCGTACAAAGTAGTCCAAGGATTATAAGCCAAAGCCAATCCTTCCCCGAAGGAAACCATTGAGGTTGAGGGATCCACTCCTGTAAAATGGGATAGCAAATGGAGATGAACAGAAATCCGGCGGCCAATTCAATTGCACTAACGGATAAACTGTTTTGTCCTGTGATATATTTCTTATTGTAAACTGAGAAAAGAGAAGCTAAAAAGGATGAAATGAGACCAATAACAATGGCGAGGTAAAAGGACTCACCAACCCCGCTCAAGAAATAGATTCCTACGATTACAAAAAGACCCAAAATCAGTTCTAGCAATTGAAACTTGGACTTGGTAATGAGAGGTTCCAGAATGGATGTGAAGAGGGAGGAAGTAGCCAGGCAGGCTAAGGTAACGGAAGCACTATCTCCAACCTTAATACTTCCATAAAATGTAAGCCAGTGCAGTGCCACCAATACACCAATGCCTGAAAATCGCCAGATATTGATCCGTTTTATATTTTTAATGCCTTTAATGACTCCTGGGATAAAAATGAGCCCAAAAACCGCTATCCATAGGCGATTCCATACCAAAGCAGTTTGTTCTAGCGTTATCAGTTTACCGAGAATAGCGGTAAATCCGAAGAGAAACACTGCCAAATGCAGTTGTAGGTACGCTTTTTGTTTAGTATTAGGTGTTGCCAAGGTGGTAACAATAATAAATTAAAAGAACACACGAAATGAAGAAATTACTGAAAATTGCAGCAACCCTTAAAGTACTATTTGGAGCTAAGAAAGCCAACACTGGCGAATCGTCGTGGGGCGATGACGCTTCCGACTTTTACAAAATGATAAAAGCAGCATTTACCGGTAACTTTAAATTCAAGAAAAGAAATATAATTATTGTGATAGCTGGGATCATTTATGTCTTGAATCCTTTGGACCTTTTACCAGCGGCATTACTTGGCCCAATTGGTTTGGTAGACGATGCAGCAATATTGATTTTTTTGTATAAGCGTATAACTAGTGAATTAGAAAGATTTAGAAGAGATGCAAAGTTTGATGATGCGGAAGTAATTTCGTAGAACAATGGGAGACAAGCATAAACTCAACGAACTCTTTGACAAAGAAGGAAACCTAATAAGTCCTCAATTACCAAAGGAGGTAAAAAATTACTTAATTGATATAGATGGTACAATTACAGAAGATGTACCCAATGAAGAGCCAGAAAGAATGGCGACTTGTGAACCGTTTTCAGATGCTTTAGAAACCTTGAACCGTTGGTACGATCAAGGCCATATTATTACTTTTTTTACTTCACGAACATTAGAACATAAAGAAGTTACAGATACCTGGTTGCAAAAGCATGGTTTTAAACATCATGGAGTTCTATACGGTAAACCACGTGGAGGAAACTATCATTGGATAGACAATCATATCGTACGAGCAACAAAGTACAAAGGAAAATTTACAGATTTAGTTACCCAAACCAAGAAGGTAGAGTTGTTCGAGGAGTAAGAAAACTTTTTCCTATTTTGAAATTTGAAGAAAATAAAAAGGCAGCTATCACTAGCTGCCTTTTTTTTAGACTAATTAACCTAACAAATTAATCTATATCATTATCCCAATTGGAACTACTTTTTCTTTACGTTCAATGTGATTTTTATTTTCACATCGTCGCTTAGTACAAAGCTACTTTCTCCTACACCAAAATCAAGTCTATCTAACTTTAAAATTCCAGAAAATTTACCCGTTTCTCCGCTGTTTGTAAATGTGAATGGCATATCTACTGATTTGGTCTTTCCTTTCATGGTAACATTAAACTTACCTAGATAACCTTTACTTGTTTTAGTAATAGATGTACTCTTCAATGTGATTTCAGGGTACTTAGCTGCGTTAAAATATTCTTCACCCTGTAAGTGCTTGTCTCTTTTGTTAATACCCGTATTGATAGTTGCTACTTTAACACTGGCAAAAATGCTTGAGTTAGTTAAGTCATTTTCGTCAAATTTAACAGAAGCTGAGATTCCGGACAATGTACCTTCGACTGTGAATCCCGCATTTTTGATGAAGAATTTTACTGAACCTGTAGTTGGGGCCCAACTCGTTGCTGCAATAGCAACTAATGAGGTTAATATAAAAGCAAATAGAATGTGTGTTTTTTTCATGATTGTACGTGATCTTTATTTGTTGAATGGTTTAAAATTAATAGAAATCATGCCCATTAAAGACTTGTATCTGAATCTATCGTTATTCCCATTGTATACTATTTTTTTTTCTGTTTGAAATTCTGTAAACATAAATGTTAGTCCAGCGTTTATTGCTAGCCTACTAGATACATTAAACGTGCCATAGAGCTCACTGTTTAACATGCCAATGTCATTATCACTAATGAGCAGCACATTGTATGGAGTTGGCTTTGCATTTATAACTTCAGGAGTACTGCTAGGACTGTTGCTCGAGATTATTGTACCTTCTCTGCTTCCACCAAAACTCAAACCTGCAGCGTCAATGTTGAATCCAATTCCCCATTTATCGGTGAAATCATATTCTAAAAATATAGTAGCATTTACGGAATTGTGTTGAGCATTGTGTACACTAAAAGTATCAATATTTTCTTGAATATTTTCAATGAATAATACTTGTGGTCCTTTTTCTCCACTGGTGAGACGGGCAGGGGCAGTTACGTAGTCTTTATCATTGCTGATATATCCATTGAATCGTACACCGTAACCAAGTTTGAATTTTTGGTTAGCAGTAATTGGGTGCATTTGTTTCCAAGATAGGCTCACATTAAACTCCTTTGGAGCGTACGAAAGAGCAAGACCAAAATCATGATTTTGTTTAAATGATGATTGGGCATCACTCGTTAGTACAGATAAAAGGGCAATAGTTAGACTTATAATTTTTTTCATGTGATTGATTAAAAACATTCTCCAAAAACGATATAGAAACCATGGCTGTCCATTGTCCTACCGTAGTCTATTCGAATGTTGGCTGGAGAGTCTTTGTTAATTTGGAAACGTAGTCCTGCCCCGTAGTTGTAGTGAAAACGATTAAGTTCAAACTCCATTCCATTGGAGTAAACCTGTCCCACTCCAGAAAATGCGGCAACACCTATTCTCCAAAAGACATGACGCCGAACCTCCGCCTGTAGGATACTCAAATTATTGTCTCTAAATCGACCAGCATAAAACCCTCTTAGGAATCTGGGTCCACCTATATAAGGCATCATCCTAAATGGAACAATTCCCTTATTATGAACAGTATATAGATTAGAATTTAGAACTAATTTATTGAAAGTTTTATAATATCTAAGATCCAATGTGTGGTTGAAAAATCCAGATGTCATATGGGTTTGGTCACTATATTTGGTGAATTTCGTTTCCAAAAAATGACCGGAAGACGGGTTCAGTATGTTATTTCTTTTGTCAACCAAAATACCAATTCCTACACCAGTAGAAGAGTAGCCCATATTGTCGATGTAGAAATTCTCTTGATCTATAGGTTTATCAATTTTTCCTAAAGTTTGATGGTGTACAGTGGCACCCAAATAGAAATTTTCCTTTAAACGGGAGTATAAAGCTACATTAACATCTAGATACATGATTTTAATAAGACAGTAGTCTTCCTTCTTACTATTGTTACCAATGCCAAAGTAAAATTCTGGAAACTTACTCAGGTCATGGGATCCTCGGATATAGAACTTGTTTTCGGGGGTGAAAATATTGAAGTCGCTCTGAAAAGATGCTTGTCCCTTTTGGGTAACATCTACGAAAATTTGGGCATTAGATTTTCGAGTAGTAGAGTCTTTTGGAGTATAAAACCCAAGCAAGGTTGCACCTATTCCCCAATTAGTTTCTGGTGTGTGAAACAAGCTCGGTAGGGGTTGCATTCTAAATCTCTTAATACTGTCTTGCTGTGCAAAGACAATAGTGCAAAGAGTTAGAAATACAAGTACTATTAGTTGCCGTTTTTTAATCACTCGAATCGCTTGATTTAATTAATGTAACTGGCTAAAGCTACGTACAAAGGTATCTCCCTGCATGTCATTCACAACCTTATTACGGATGGGCTTAACGTATTTTAGAATTTTGACAACAACATGATGAAGTGTAGGGCTAAGCATAATGGAGTTTAGTAGCTCTGCTTTGTCTACTCGATCACCAAATAACCTATCCCAATTTTCATTGTATGTATTACAAAGTTCTTTGAATGAAGGTTCTTGTTTTATAAGTTGTGATAGAAGTAGAGCACTTCGAGCAGCTATACTCATGCCATTCCCACTAAGCGGACTTATACTGCCACCCGCATCACCCACAAATAACATGTGGTCATTGAATAAGGATTGCTTATTGAATTTTATATTGCTTATGACCAATGGTTTTTTCCAAGCAAATGAAGCGTTGTTAAAAACAGATTTAAGTTGTTTGTTTTTCCAAAGAACCTGTTGCTCCAACTGGGTAATATTGTTGTTGTTGGCTTTTAGTTGTTCAGCATCAGCTAGATAGCAAAGGCAGTATAAGTCTTTTTCTATTTTACTCATACCGCAGTATCCCCCCTTAAAAGAGTGAAGAGATATAAGGTCGTTTCTAAAATCCCCCATTATATGATACTTGACACCGACAAAATTTCTTTTGTTTGAAGGTTTGGGTTTACGTGCATATGAGGCACTATACTTACCATGAGATCCGACTATTAGGTCAGCAGAATAAGATTCTGTAGAAGTGAAAATAGTTTTACTATCTACCTTAATTACCTTGGTATTGGGTAGAAACAGAACTCCAGAACGTTTCATTTGTTCAGCAAGTTCAAAATCAAGTTTGTATCTACTAACTCCAAAGCCACCCATTTTTAGTGATGTGTTGAGTTCCGCACCCATTTGAGAAGTAAGTTGTAGATTTTTTATGATAGGAAGGTTCCATTCATCGAGTCTCAAGCCAAGTGACTTAAAGAATTCATAGGATTCCAAAGAGATGAATTCACCACACACCTTGTGACTAGGGTATCTCTCTTTTTCAAATACAATCACTCGTTTTCCGGCATCGGCTAGCAATATTGCCAGGCAACTGCCGGCAATACCAGCTCCAATTATGCCTATATCATAATTATCCATAAACCATGATTTGATGACGGAAGGCCCATTTCCATTTTACCGAGAATTTTTTTGCTCCAGCCTGTTTTAGGTAATTGTTCCATTCCCTTTTCTTGAAACCTCTCAGAACACTTAGTGGAGCATCATTCTTAACCAAATGAGATTTCGAAAATAGACGGGTAAGCGTTTTAATGGCGTAGTGAGCTATGAAGTTCCTCTCTAAGTCGTTGATTATTAGAGTGCAATTTTCGTGTATGCTAAATTGTATCAGTTCAATTATTTGCTTGTCAGAGAGGTGATGGGTAAATAAACAAGCATGAAGAATGTCTATTTTTTGTACGTGTTGATTTACATTTCTGTAGTCATCAGTTATGAATGTAAGGTCAGAAGGCAAATGAGATTGAGCGTACTCAGTACAGACTTTTTTTAAGTCTACCCCATATAGTTTACATGAAATGTTTTTGGATTTGGTGTATTGGTATATTTGGTGAAGCATATCCCCACCACCTGAACCAATATCTACAATAGTCTTATTGTTAAGGTCAATTTTCTTAAAAGCGTTTATGGAAATGCCATAACCTCCTAGTAGTGTGTTTATTGAATGGAGTTCTTTGAGGTTTAAGATCAGGTCTTCTTGATGTACATGGCCGTCCAAAAGTTCTTTGGTTTGTGACCGAAGCTTAAACATACGAGAGTAAGGCCGATTCTAAGGTAAGTCCAGGTCCAAAAGCACAGGCAATGAACTCGTTTTTAGTTGAGGTAGGATTGGTGAGCATTTCACTAATTACAAATAAAATGGTGGCACTTGACATGTTTCCATTTTCTAAAAGTACTTTTCTAGATGCTGCAAGTTCATTTTCATGTAAACCCAAGGTAGACTTTATACCATCTACTATTTGTTTCCCTCCGGGATGAATTGCCCAACCAATACTGTTTGGCTCTCTGTTGAATAACCTAGTTTTTTCAAGGGATTGTTTAATACTTGATGGAACTTCACTGGAAAGTGTCATCAGGAATCCATCAGGCGAAATTTTCCAACTCATTTCTTCTTTTGAGTTTGGAATCAAACGAGACTCAAAGTCCTCTAACTTTAATTTAGCGTTTGTCTCATTTGAGCTAATAATTACGGATGCTGCACCATCAGCAAAGATGGAATTGGATAACAGGTAGTCGTCAATGAACTTGTTTTGGAAGTGAAGTGTGCAAAGTTCCACGGATACTAGTAAAACAGTCCTGTTAGGTGTAGTACAGATGTCGTTGGCCATTCGTAAGCCAGTTAGTGAGGCATAACAACCCATAAAGTTTACATTGTATCGTCGAATAGTAGTGGGTAGGTTATAGTGGTTGATTATGTCAATTTCTACACCCGGAGCTTGCATCCCAGTACAGCTAATGAAAATGATGTCAGTTATTTGGTCTTTAGCAGAATGAAAGGATTTGTTGTTTTCAATGGCACGAATAGCCAATTTTAGTGCGTTGTCGTGGTATGTGGTTAGTTTTTCCTCCAGTGGCATAGCCACGAGTTTTTTGATGTCCGGTTCTATGCAGTTTCTTTTGTTAATGGCACTTCGAGCGGTTAAAAATTTTATTTTTCGCTGAGTATCAGAATCTTTCGTCATGGAAGAATAGATTTCACAAAACTCACTTTGTGTCAACGAATGATCTGGAACTGCTGTTCCTATGTTTAAAATGTAACTCAATGTTTATGTTAGAATCAGGTAAATAAAGAATAGATTTAATACGACTGCTGCTATTACATTCATTTGCATGGTGTGCTTGTAATCGGCATTTTTAGTGTCTGTCCAAACCTTACTAGCCCAGTATACAAAGTATGCAATGATTGGGATTTGTACAATCAGCAGGAGATAGAACGAGTTGATGTCCAAATCCTTAAAGTGTAAATAGTAGAAAACGGTTGATATACCAAACATCAGTCCAGAGAATATGAATGTGCCCCTGTATCCAAGCTTGTAACTTAAGGTGGTAACACCATCATCTAAGTCGCTTTGATGCTGATAGATCTGAGTAAGGGGATATATAGCACCTATTTGGAAGGAAGAGGCGAGCATAGCAAGTATGTATTTGTGAATTGGAACTCCAATCAAACAGAATGATTCTAGGTGTTGAGTCATACTATTTAGGCCATAAGAAGCCTTTGCTGAAAGGTAAAAGGTAAAAGCACCTTGAAATATGAAAATAACTAGAAACCCAATAAATGGATATTGTTTAAGTCGAATGGGTCTGTAGCTGTATAGGCGAGAAGCGATGATATATATTGTGACGAATACACCTATTTCTGGATGAATATACGTTGATACTAAGATGGCAGCTAGATCCAAGGTGTTGGCAAGTAGTAGCATTTTACTATTGGCGGGTGGTGGATTTTTAATCCCACCAACACTTCCATTGTCACGGTCGTAATAACTATTAAAGAGATTACTTGCGGGATACACCAAAAGGTGCAAGAGACAAAAGGTTATGATTGCATTTGTCGTATTGATAAGTTGTATCTGGGATAATGCAAACAGGTACACCGGCATTAGTAGCAACGAAAAATGAAGTCTTAAATGCGTGAACGCATCTTTCCAGTCTTGTCTAATCTTCACGTTTTAGGTTTATTCTTTTGTTTAGTCGTATCTGCCAAAGGGTAATCCATCCTTCACCTACAGGCTTACCATCCATTTTTACATTCAACTCTACACCGTTGGTAAATGCAGTACCTAGTTCCCATCCATTTTTAAAATGGAAGAGATATCCCAGTTCAAAAGTAGGTTGAACGACGTCTATTTCCGTGCTTCCCTCTTGAATGACTTCCGATGAATCTTGCCAGTTTACTTTCATGAACCAAATATCAGTTCGAAGGCCTAAGTATAGGCCCCTGCATTCTGGTGTAAGATAGTATCTATAACCGAGCGATCCTCCAGGTCCACCGCCACGTTCATCATCATTGAGGCCACTAAAATCCCATCGAATGGTTCGATTATATGCCAATCGAACATTAAAGCTATGGTGATTATCGTGGGGTGAGAATTCTGCTTGTACGCCAATGACGTGTCCTGCAGGATAGTAATTGTATTCTGGACCAACCACCAGTTTTGGAGACTGAGCAAAACTTAGAAGTGTGAAAACCAATGCTGCGGTTACGAGTACGATTCGCATATCTTATTCAAATGTAAGTAAAACAAAAAATCCCCTCTGCACGGCAGAGAGGATTTTGAAAGTCTTTTACAATAAGATGTTACCAGTCGTCATCATCTATGAATGGAGTAGCATCACAAGTTGCTTTAAGATCATCAATAAGTCTGGTCATTTGTGCATTGCAAGCCATAAGAATTTTATCATTACCTCTAATATTCTTTTTAGCGGTCATATAGTATTCCATATAGGTTTCTTCATCCTCTTTGTCTCCTGAACTATTAGCAGTTACGTGAACGAAATTGTTGAATTTGTATCTGTATCTTTCATCTTTAAAACGCAATTCCATATCAAACTTAATGATACCTGCGTTTTCTTTTTGATATTTATTTACTTGAATAACAAGAGGCATAGTAACGAAAGCCTTGATTGTATTTCCTTCTTTCCCGTCGGGGTCAAGACCAGATTCTTCAATCATTTTCTTAGCTTCTTTTTTGCCAAATTGCTTTTGCATCCAAACCATAGCTCGAGCATACAATGAGTCCGAAAGTGCATAATCGTCTCCTCCAAGGTCTAAGAATCTATCTGGAACGATAACTTCAACTATTTCCACAAAAGTGACTAGTTGAGAGGAACTATCATAAGGCATTCCAGTAAAACGTTCATAAGGCCTAGCTTCAACCTTAGGTCTTGCAGAGCGAACATAATCTAGGCCACCAAATCCGAAGTCGGATCCCGAGTCGTCTCCCCATCCACCATCATCGTCTCCCCATCCATCATCGGATGTAGAGTCGTCAAGAGAAGCGGCACTAGTGCCGGAAGGGTCGTAATCGTAATCGCCAGGGGCGTCGGTGTCAGAGGCGTCATCAGTGCCCCAAGAATCTCCAGAATCATCCCAGGAATCACCTGAGTCGTCCCAAGATTGTGCATTGGCAGTTAAGCCAATAACAAAAAAAGAAAGTAGTGTAAGAAGTATTTTTTTCATGTTAAGTAAATTGTCCCAGTTAAAGTATGCCAATATCCATGCCAGACCCTCAAAAGGTCAACGAAAATAGTCTATTTTTTATTTTAGGCAAGTTAATGATTTGTGGATTAAAAAAAATACGACTTAAATTCTGATTCCAATTATGTTTCCCTCTCTTTGCCTAATTATTAAGTATTTACATTATGAAACAATTTAAAATTATAGTGGTGTTGGCGGCCTCCATCTTATGGTCTTGTTCCGATAACATGGGCGATAAAGCTAAGGACTTTGTAGAATTGAGCAAAGATGCTCATTCGTATGCAAATTCAAATGACATTAGGATGACACATTTGTCTCTGGACTTGGAGGTTAATTTTGAGTCAAAGACCTTATCAGGGAGTGCTAAATTGGACATAGAAAACTACACTGGAGGAACGCAACTCATTCTGGACACCAGAAAATTAGCTATACAAAAGATCATTTTAGATGGAGGAGTACAGACAGAATTCACTCTAGGTGAGGAAAGTTCTATTTTTGGTACGCCCTTAAATATTACTGTTACACCACAAACAAAGAATGTTACTATATTCTATACTACCAGTCCTGATGCTAATGCACTCCAGTGGTTATCACCTGAGCAAACTCTAGGAAAGGTTCATCCATTCTTGTTTAGCCAATCTCAGGCGATACTAGCAAGAACTTGGATTCCGTGTCAGGATGGTCCAGGAGTTAAGTTTACGTATGATGCTAAGATTAAAACGGACCCTAGTCTCATTGCTCTGATGAGTGCAGAGAATAGTACGGAAAAATCGGCCGATGGTGTGTACACATTTAAAATGACTCAACCCATAAGCTCGTATTTACTTGCGTTGACGGTAGGGGATTTATCATACCAATCAACTGGAAGAAATTCTGGTGTATTTGCCGAGCCAGATATGCTAGAAAAGTCTGTTTGGGAATTGGAAAGTATGCAGAGCATGATAGATAGTGCAGAGACTTTATATGGACCCTATGCATGGGAGCAATATGATGTTGTCATCCTTCCTCCAAGTTTTCCTTTCGGAGGGATGGAGAATCCAAGACTCACGTTTGCTACACCAACTATTATAGCAGGAGACAGAAGTTTGGTAGCGTTAATAGCTCATGAACTTGCTCATAGCTGGAGTGGAAATCTAGTAACCAATGAGACCTGGAATGATTTCTGGCTCAATGAAGGATTCACAGTTTACTTTGAGCAACGTATTATGGAGAAGATCTTTGGTAAGCCTTATGAAGAGATGCAAACCAAGCTGGGAATGGGGGATTTACTAAATACACTCCAAGAATTGGAAGAAGATGGTCGGGTGGAAGATACCCATCTTTACCTAGAGCTAGATGGTCGTGATCCAGATGATGGATTAACTGACGTAGCGTATGAAAAGGGAAGGTTCTTTTTGCAAACCATAGAAGGAATTACAGGCAGAGAGCGTTTTGATATCTTCTTGAAGGAATATTTTACAAAGAATAAGTTTAAGTCGATGAATACGGAACGATTTATAACGTACTTAAATGACAATCTTTTAAGCGAAGAGGAACAGAAGTCATTGAATGCTGAAAGTTGGATCTATGGACCTGGTTTGCCCGATAATGCTCCTGAAACCAATTCAACTGAACTGGATAGGGTAGAGTTAGCAATTGCTCGGTTCAATAATGATAGAATGGAGGCTAAGGATATAGATGCTGAAGGATATACCACTCACCATTGGTTGTATTTCTTGAGAGGCTTGAAGAATCTGAATCTTGATAAAATGGAAAGTCTTGACAAATCATTTGATTTCACGAATACAGGAAACAGTGAAATAGCATGTGATTGGTTTAAGCATTGCATTGAGCAATCCTACAAACCTGCTTACCCTGCGATGGATAATTTCTTGGTACGAGTGGGTAGAAGAAAGTTCTTGACACCATTGTATTCTCTACTTGCTAAAACTTCAGAGAACAAAGAATGGGCTCTGGAAGTATACAAAAGAGCTAGGTCCGGTTACCACTCTGTAAGCTACAACACCATCGACGAGGTACTAAAGTAGTAGGTTTTAATTACTTTTGTTGGATAACAATTAAATCAAACCGTATACAAATGAAAAAAATCACAAAATTGGGTCTAGTAGCCTTTGCAAGTATTCTACTGCTTGCATCTGCCTGCAAAAAGAGCCCATCATCAAAAATTTACAACACTTGGAGTTTGGACCATATTGAAATGCCAGAAGCCGATAGTTTTACTCTAGCTAGAATGGCTGAAGCGGATGTAACTTATACCTTTAAGAAAGACGGTACCTATTCATATGACATGATGGGAACTACTGGAAGTGGAACGTTTGAAATAAATGAAGAAGGTACCAGTATGACAACTGACGAAGAGGGTGAAAAGGAAGTACTTGGAGTAATGCTTACAGAGAGCAGCTTACAACTATCCAAAGGAAATGATAAAATGATGTTCTCAATAAAAAAATAAAATTATGGGATTATTTGACGCATTCAAAAAGAAGGTAAAGGTTAAAGCTGAGGAAGTTAACCCTTTACATGGCTATCTAAAAGAGGCTAATTTACCAATAGAGAACTTACAAGTAGTAGATGTCAATGGTACGGTTACCGTAACGGGTATTGCTCAAGATGGTGAATCGGCTGCTAAGGTTGAAGAGCTTCTAAAAGCTAGAGGCATTGTTTCTGTGACCAATAATATTAGCATCGCTGATTTATCAGCAATGAATATGAAGTTCAGAGTAGCTACCAATTCTAGTAACCTAAATTGTCGTAAAGGACCAAGTACAAACGATGAAATCGTTGGAAAGTTTTCGAAGGATACAATTGTTATTCTAGTTCAGAAATACAACAGCTCATGGCACAAAGTAAGGTCTGAACAGATAGAAGGTTTCTGTCACACAGACTACTTGGAGTCGGTATAAGCCCTAGGACGTAGTTCTAGTGTTCTAAACATATTTAAAAAGATGGCTGCGGTCATCTTTTTTTATTGTGTGTAAAAGATAAGGGCTTATTTTTGCACTCCTTTTGAAAAAGAGGAACATAATCTAACCGGGCCTATAGCTTCAGCCTACACTTCGCTTCGGCGGACAGACAGCTTCACTATAGTCCGACTAGAAAAACCACTGAGGGCCTATAGCTCAGCTGGTTAGAGCACCTGACTCATAATCAGGTGGTCCCTGGTTCGAGTCCAGGTGGGCCCACAAAAATTTAGAATCCTCTTCACAACTAGTGAGGGGGATTTTTTATTGTTGTAGAATACCCTTTTTGGGATTTTCGTACTGCCCTAATTGGTATATTCGCCCCGAAGTCTAGTGATGACCGAATGTTTAATGCTTTACAGAAAATGGGTGTTGACGTAGAATACCCATTTAAGGGTATTGTAAAAACTAACTTAACGCATAACGTTGTTTACCAATCAAAAACAAAACTGAAATTATGAAAAAAATTAATCCCAAAATTGTATTAGTAGCTCTAGGGTTGTTGACTTCTAGTTTGTCTTATGGGCAGAGTAGTGTCGATAGCCTCTCTGACGTTAAGTTCTACAATGAAGTGTTGAACACAGAAGGGAATACTTTCAAATATTGGTTGGACACCCCAGACGAGTCGAATAAGGCAATTAAAAGACTAGATATGCTTTTGAGTGAGGTCAACTTCTATTTTTTAATTCGGGAATACGACAGAATTGAGGACTTACTCCCCGACTCTAATTTGAGAAAAAGTGATGTACTTACATTTAGTAGGTTAGACTCTACGGAGAGTAGTTTTAGGGTAAAAAAGGAAGAGAGAGAGAGTCATCAACATTTAGCACAAATTGAAGAGAAATTGGGAAAAGCAGTGCTTGATATTAGAACTAGATTACTTGCATCCCTCATTGTGTTATGCGAATTGAATAAGGAGTCTTCCTACGTTTCTGTATCCCGTAAATTATCCTTCATATCACATCGAGAAACAGCCAGAGATCTTTACACCCTTTACAAAGACATCCCGCCACATGTCCAGCTTTCACCATTTGGGGCAGATCGAAATCTAAAGTTAATAAGTGAGCACTTAAATGTAATTGACAAAGATCAATTAATGATGTATTCAAGTTATACTTCTTCTCCAAAGAAATTCAAATCAATAGATCTAAATCATGGAAATGATATTTTTACTGATTTTAATCTGCTTGGATTTAACCAAGATCGTGAAATGACTGGAAGCTTCCGTTTGTCCGTGACTACAGATTATTTTAAGGCAAGATTTTGGAACATTGGTAAGCATATTGCGAATATCGGAAAGGGTGGATATGATAAAGATATTGACGTCTTTAGTTACCAAACTATATCTTTTGGAGGTATTGGGTTCACTCCTTATATACGGTATCAAGACAACATTGAGTTGGCTGATACTTTTCATAACTACGACAGGCCTTTTGGTTCTTTTGTGTACCTATCCAGAAGTAAAAATAGACTGTGGCAAAAGGGATTAGCAAGGCATGTTGGGGAGTTTCAAATTGGCTTTGTGGGTTTAGAGTCTCCAGATGCGGTACAGGCATCCTTACACAAAGATTTTATAACAAGTTCGCAAAGAGTATATGGTTGGAATAAACAAATTGGTGATCCAGGTAGATTAATATTTCAACTTAATCACGACTTTGATTTTCTGCTTTTTTCAAATACAAATAAGTATAGAGCCCCATTGAACAAGTTATTGGAGAAGAAATCAACTTCATTGACACCCAAAAAGTTTGGACACTACTCCGGAGCTAACATTGTTGGAAGTCTGGAAGGTAAGTTTGGAAGTTACATGACGGCTGTAGGTGGAGGACTTCGGTTTTCAACTCTAGATTTTATGCACCAGTCAGGACAAAATTCTGTCGTTCCTAAAAATAAGAAGAAAGAAGAATTTGGTTGTCACTTTGAATCTGGAATAAGATATAGAAGAGTGATTCATAATTCAATGCTAGAAGGGATAGGATTTGGCAAACCATTTGAAAAAGACTCATTTGATATTGACCCGATTGATTTATATACCCTTTCTGGGAATACGGTTGTTCAACGAAATATGTTTTATTTTGATTGGAAGGTTGTGCTCCAATGGAGAAAAATGGCATTCTACTTTCAACAGACCTACCACAATCTTGAATATAATGTCAAGCCATTTGATGCAAATTCTACTGAAGCTTATGGTTTAATCAATGCTTCTGCAGATTCCAAAAGACTAGATTACTATAATGATACTACAAGAAAAGAGTATCCCTCATTGTATAAGCGAGGATGGTATGGATATGGCACAATTGGGATGACTTGGTTTATTGAATAGTATTCCAATTCAAATGTGAAAGAGGTAACTCATCACTCTTTCTCCCAATAATCCTCCAACTCATTCTTGGCTATTTCTATCCACGTATCGTTGTTGATTAGGCTATCTTGGTCTATCCACACTACTTTGCCGTGTATGGCATCGGTAAGTGTTATTTCAGGGATGCTACCCGCGATGTATTGATCCTTGTTCTCTCCTGCCTTGGTTACGATAGTACTCAACCACATAAAACGACTTTCTCCGTTTACGGTGCGTACAAATGGACGGGTTTCCGCTGGGTAGTTCTTACTCCAATCATAGTTCTTTTTGCTTTCAATAATCTTAGCTGAGATAGCACTACTTCCTATATACGATTGGTCTCTTTTGCGGTGGTCCAAGAAGTAAACAGTATCATCATTATCTCCTGCTATAAAAAGACTCAAGCTCAAACTCTTTTTTTCTTGCTGATAAGGCTCCAATCCATAGAAATTGTAAATCTTTCCTTTTCCATTCACATTGAAATAAGTAATAAATGGCTGTGGGTTGACGTCATTGGGTAAATCTGGAATACGGATATCATCTTGGTGGTAAAATGGCATAGGAGCTAAGAAACCACTGCTAAATTTGAAACTTTCAGCCGTGAACTCAGCTACATTTTGGGGTAGAAGATTTTGACCGGCCAGAACATAGTGATTCTTTATGTCCTCAGGAGCAATGTATTTACCCTTGCCGAAGAGTACTCGATCAAAGTAGCCATCATCGCCCTTCATTTCTTCAATCAGATAGACTCCGCCAAATACAGGACGCGGAAAAATGATACCCTTCCATCGGATAAGAGGAATAACCTGAAGCCATTTATTTTTACCTTGTTGTAAGTAAATAGGTTCAGCAGGTTCGTAGGTGAAGTACTTGAAAAACCCAAACTTCTTGATTATAGCATTGGATGTCTTTTTACTGAAAAGCAGTAATTCCCCAATGTTAAAATTTACATCGTCCCGGTACTTTTTTGAAAATACGGGTGCAGGTAAATCCGCAGGAACATGAATGATTTCATACATATTCTTGGTCATTTGCTGTATTTTATATTCTCGAGCAGGACCAACAGCACAACTGTAGTAGTACTTGCCGTCAACACCTCTCACAAAATTGGGGCGAGTTGCATCTTCGGTTTCAGAAAGAGCTTCTTGATTGATTAGGGTTTTTACACTATTAATCGGTTGAATTCGTTCGAAATTGGTTGTTGGAAATTTGTCCAAAGCCACCTTGTTGATACTGGAATAGTGAAAGTACAGACTTATATACCTATAAATTTCAGGGCCTCCCAAATAGCTTCCTGCTGCAAATCCGATAAGTAAAACAGTTGTCAATACTTTTTTTCCTGTACTGCGTAAACTCCATCCTTTGGAGAATCTCCACAATACCAGAATGATAAGAGCTATGAGCAAAATGTATTTCCGAATAAGGAGGAAGAATGGCTGTAAACTTCCTCTACTTACAAAGATGAGATACACCAATACAAGAGTTATAAGTATGCTAACTATAGGCCTTTTTTTAAATCCGTTTTTTATGAAACTAGCAATGCCTTTTCGGATGTTGGTTAAAATCCAATAGACTCTCGTTTTTTGTGAATCAAGTTCTTCCATGGCCTTACTTATCTAAAAAATCCTGTACCCCATCTCTCCAATCTTTTTTCGGTTCAGCCTCCTTAGCTTTGGGTTTCGGAGTTTCTTTTGGTTTCTCAACTTCAATTTTTTCAGGCGTTACTTCTTGAACCTCAATTTTTTCACTTTTTATATTTGCCTCTAACTCGTCAATTTTTTCAATGGCCTTATTCACCTGCTTCATTTTTGCAGGTAAGATGTTGAGCAACAGAGGGCCTAAATGAAAAGCAAGCATCAATGCAAAAAGAAGAATACCACCAGAAATTAAGATTTCAATGGGGTTTAGATTCCCCGTATACCAAAGAATGAAGCTAAAGAGAACAAATATAAAAACAGCAGGAACTAGTTTTTTAGAGAAAGGCTGCTGGTGTACAAAGCCTTGGTTAGAATCCTCATTCAATGGATTTTTGTTGCTTAAATTATGCCATCTACGGTACCATTTTTTACCTCCATTCAAATCAAAAAAGAAGAACAAAAGTCCAAAGACAAAACCTACAATAAGTGAGAGTAAAGGATCCATATGATTTTAAATTAGTTGATTGTAAATATTTTTATGTTTAAGTAGGAGTTCTACAACCCAAATTTGAAGTTGTTTAGGCCATTGAGCATATTGATTGTAGAAACTAGACTTGTCAAAAAGGTAGGTGAGCAATGGATTGGTTTGGTTCAATTTACACAACATTTTCCAAATTACCAGTTTCTGGTTGTTATCGAGACTGGGGTCCGGATGGAGGAGAAGTGTCCGAACACAATCCGAAATTACCGAAGGTTTTTTCTCATTGTTGTCCAGCAGGTTGATGATTCTCTCCAGTTCAAAATACTCATCCGGCAATAGGCCGTCAGTAAGAAGCTGATTTACAACACCTTTCTTTTGGGTTTTAGACAGTTTGGCAATGTTTGTTTTCTCATTGTTGTCCAAAGCTGCTTTTACGAGAGTATAATCTTTGGCAATTTCAAGTAGAACCTTTTGTGAAGCAAAATCCTTCGTCTTATCCGAAACAATGTTATTGGAATACAGATAACTCAGTAGTTGAGGATCTTCAATATTATATTCAATATGTGTGTGTTTAGCTTCTGCTGAAAGGCTGGACTTATTATCCATATGAACAAGTAGAGGTTTTTCGCTGTTCAAGTTTTTTAGCACAAACAACCCATTGAATGCTACAGTATAGTAATTGTCTACATCAGAAAAAGGAAAGATTGGAATATCAAATTTCCGAAAGCGTAAATCGCCATTTTTTTGGCTACTCTCTATAATTTTTTCTCTAAGTTCAACATTGGACCAAGCCTGTTTTACATCATAAAACTCTCGAATAAGGGTTCGCTGCTCTTTTGCAGCGAACATAACCCGATCTACAGAAGTGAAGTTGACCCTCATATAATCTATCATAAGCAGATCTTGTGGTGAACGATAAGCAGAGATTTCTTGGTCTAACTCAAACCACAGACCGCATTGAGCTGTGATATCTTTTATTTGATTCTTATACTGCTTAAATATGGTTTTGTGGATAGCAACATCAAAGCTATGGAAGGGCATATAAATAGAGCTATCTTCTTGTTTTGGGCTAATGATTATACCATACGGGTTGGCCAATCCGTGTGACATGTAGAAGCGATTATCCAATTCCTCCGCTACTTCTGGACTCCAACCCCAACCGTCAATGTGGAATTTTTTAAGCTTTGTATTTTTAAGACCAATGTCTGATAAACAGGTATTGTATCGCTTGACCATAAGCGGTGAATTCACCGTAACTAGGTTGTCTCCAAATAGTCCTGTTTCTATGAGTTTAATCATTGATATCTCCTCTTAGCATGGTTTCGTTTGCCCGCTTTTGAATGTAGAGTTGTTTAGCACGTTCTTTTATCTCACGCTCTATACCTGTTTGGTTAATTCGTACGGCGTTCTCAATGTAATTTAATGCTTCAAACAAACGCAGCTGACCAAAGGTTACTCCACGCATATTTTCTTTCATCAACTTCTTTAATATCAACAACTTGGTGTCGTATTCCTTGCTGAAGAACTCATCTGGCTTTTCCCACCAAATTTCAGGAAGATCGAAATCAATGATTCTTGCATCTACCGCTTTTTGAATATTTCTTAAATCTCTGGAAGAGAAGAACGGATATTTTTTCAAAACAGTAGTGTAAAATTCTCCAAAGAACTCATGTGAATCTACGTCAAAATTTTGGGTAGTTGAATCAAAAAGATGTTTTACTTCGTCATTGCCAAAAGTATAATTATCCGTGGTTAATTCACCCAAAGACAAAGCTGCTTTTTGAGCATCCATGTAGGTATAGTCCAAAGGGTTTGAAAGGTTCACAAAGTCTTCATCAATCTTGTTATATTTTCTCCACCACAAGTAATCCTGATCCATAAAATCTTCGGAAGTACTTGCTCCATTCATAGAAGCACGCATCTGTATTCTTGAAAGAACAGCCTTATCAATTTGGTCTGGGATATTGGTAAAGAGACTAATGAGTCTGTTACCATAGTTTATGGCATAAGCTCCTTCTGTATTTCTTAAAAACACGCCAATAAATTCGCGTACCCCCGCGGAGACACCTTGGCGAGTACGTTCTTGTAAATTATTCTCTGCATCATCAATAGGAGCAAAGATTATTTTATTGGGGTCTTGCATGGGTTTGAACCATTCCATAGCCCGTTCAGCGGTACCACCTTGGTAGGTAGAAACAATATTTTCAGGCATGGGCCAAAAAAGGAAGTTATAACCCAGCATGTCACACTTTTCTTGTAAGATAGTAGCCGTAGCTGCGATCAGCATACTTTTACCTGTACCCGGTTTGCCATCTGCCATAGTAACACTTGGTAATCCTCCCAGTTCATTGAGTGGGTTTTTTTTACGCTCCATGTCATAGCACATCAATCGCTCTGCATATCGTTTGAAGAGATGTTTTGCTTTCTTATTGGCTACGATGTCTTCCATCTGAATACGGTTAAAGGTGATGCCTTTTACGGAGATAGAAGATTGTTTTTCAAAACCTTGAATGATAAATTCGGTTTTCTCAAGCTTGTAGTGGTTATTGGTAAATGCTTCTGAATACTTTAAACCTTCTCTACGTACTTGTATCTCGTCGAGCATTCGCTCAAAGAAGAGTTCTGTGATTTTTAAAAGATGCAGGTCAGAGGTAACTATTCCAGATCGTTCTAAATATGCTCCATAGTAGTACAAACTACTTTGGATACCTTGGGAAGGTCGGGTAAGAGTAATTTCTGGAATTCCTCCAAAGTCTATTTGTATGGATGAAGCTTCATCAGCTCTTACATCTTTTAAATCATACAAGATATAGGATGCAGATGTGAAGAGTAGAACGGCTGTTTGAGTTTGTGATTTATCGTGAAACTCTGGTAATTCTGATTGGTGAAGGTTTCCTAAATCATTCTTTTGTTTGAGTAATTCTAAGCCACTGGATTTTCCATAAAGCTCAGCCATATGCTTACCTAGGCTATATCCCCTTCTAATTGCATTAAGTACAACATTGCATGTATTGGAGAGTAAAATTCTATCGTTACTTATGCGAATTGCTGATTTTAAAATAGAGATAGTATCCTGCTCATTTACGCCCAATGCTTTGCTTGTGGCGATAAGGAAACTCAAGTCTATATCAGACTTGCTTTTTTTACTGTCAGGTGTCCAAGCTACTTGTTTAAGATAGCCCGTTATCTCATCTTTATGTTCTAAGATATCTTGTTCTTTTATAGCAATGAGGGCAGAGTCGTTTTTTTCCATAGTTTAATTGCTGTATACGTGTGGCGGTGTCGAAAGGTCTTTAATTATTTCAGGGTTGTGTTCGGTGATGTACTGTAGAACAGAGTGTGACGTAATCAAGTACTTATGCATTTTGGAAATCATCCGATCCATACAGTCTTTGTTGGACTCATCTACATGAAATATTTGGCGTAGGTCTCCTGTAGACAAGAAGCTTGAGTTTCGTTTTTCTCCTACTGAAAATATGATTTCTGTATTGTAAGTGAATACAAAGTCTTCCTTACCAAAATTTTTGCGAAGCATAGTCGTAAAGAAGTGCTCATCTTGAGCATATTGACCAAATATAGGTCCAATGTCTATGCGTTTTAATACTTTGGGGTGAATGGCTTCAAAAGCTTCATCTATGTCCGAAGCCATAACCTTAAGAGGGGCACTGTTATGGGTTAGTCGTTTGATAGCATCTATAAAATTATAGTCCTTCTTTACGTCACTATTAGTCTTGCGAGTAATAAGAGTATTGTCAAAGACCAGAATGTAGATATAAGGTCTATTGGTAACACTGTCGTACGAACCCCAACTGTACAAATATCTACGTTGATTGTTACTAGAACTTATTTCCCTTATTAGTTCCAGCTTACCGGGAGTAAACTCAAAAAACAACTTACTCTTGCTAAGCTTAGAAAGATAGCATACAGAGCTGAGTTGTTTTAGTAGTTTCGTCGGATGACGTTTGTTTTTAATGAGACTATCCAAGATGTTCTGCTTTATAGACTCTACACTTGGTAGCTTATCTAATTTGGCATTCTTGGTATTCATATCATTTGTGAGTTTCTTGAACTCCAAAAAATTGGGAAATCCAGATTCTGTTAAATCTACAAGCATTTGATTGTTATCATCAAATGAGTATTTCAATCTAAAAACTTCAATGGTGTTCAGAAATTTTTGGCAATAAGACTTTACAATTTCCATTTCCATGGACGTATCTGCCGTGAAATGGTTGAGTGAACTTAGTAATGAATTAAGACCAAATTTTAGGTTATTAAAGTAGTCCGAGTAGGCATTTTCTCCTTCAAGGATACTTCGGTCTAACTCACTGAAATGGTTGTTTATGTCAAAGCTCTTCAACGGATATTAATCTAATAAACCGTCTACTGAGTTATTGTCTTTTTTAACAGGTTCCGGTGCTGAAGGATTATCTTCTCCACTATTCTCATAAGTGCTAGAGAATGTCTCTGTAACGTCTATTCCAAACTTCTTACTGTGTGCTTCTACTATTTTAGCATCTTCTGCCTTATATTTAGCCGTAGCTTCAGCCATAGCAACAAGTACTTTGTGCAACTCAGACATACGCTCTGGGTGCTTCTTAGTGCGTGTAATTCTATCTTTTTCAGAACCTACAAGAACTTTGGCTGCTATCTCTGTAATCTTCTGATCCGTTTTTACACCTGCTTCTTCATAGATAGATGCAGCCTCTTGAGCAGTGGCTACTTGGATCAGTTGCAGACCAGATTCGTAGGTTGTAACACGTTCTTCCGTGTCACTCTTCAATTGACCGATAAGTTGTTTTAGGTTATTCTTAGTGGTAGTCTGTGCTTCTAGGTGCACAACTATTTGATCTACAAATCGTTCCTTGGATTGGAAAATACCCAAAGCTATATTGTATTTACCTTTGATTTGAGCCCTTTCTTCACGTAAATCAGCTATTTTCTTTTGTTGGACGGTATACTCAGCAGAGTTATTAGGAAGTTCAGTAAGCTCTGTTTCAGCAGCTTGCATTTTACCTTCAAGTACTTCTAACTCTTCTTTTTTAGTACGCATTAGATTAGCTGCTTTCTCTTTGGTTTCAAAAGCTAACTCCTTACGATTTTTAAGAGCATCAATTTGGACTTCGGTGTCTAGTATCATTCCTTCTACTATACCTACCATTCCCTGTACTTGACTAATAATACGGTTTAGACTTTCACCTATGTCTGCATTCTTTAGTCTATCTCGGTATCTTTTATTAGCTTCTACCTCTGCATTCTTAAGCCCTTTTATTCTTGATTCAAGTTCAGCTTTCGTAGATTTTACTTTTCTGTTTTTGTATCCGAAAAGTAAGTTCCATGCACTTGACATGTTTTCGGCAGTCTTTGCCTCAAATTCAGCATCTTCTCTTTTCTTAGTTGCGTTTGCTACCAACTTAAGTTCAGAGTCATTTAATTCTTGTAGTTTGGCAAACTCACCTCCACAACTATCCAGCATAGAACGCAAGTGGAGCATCAGTTCTTGTAAGTCTGATTCAGTTGCATCCACATCGCCATTCAATGTTTTGAAGTTGGCGTCTATAATGCCACTTACAATGTCTTCAGCACTTTTATTATCTGCAACAGCTTTTTCTATCTCAGATTCTATTTCATCTAATTTAGCTACAATATTCTTGCTTTTCTTTTGTTGTACTTTAGCTTTTAAGGCTTCTACTTTCTTTTCGTCTCCAAGTTGGTCTAATAAATCAAATGAGTCTGACATAGTTTTTTTATTCGGTTTAGTTGTTGAATTTTAAAGCCCAAAGTTATAAAATTTTCCATTGAGCAACGATAAAAGAGGATGAACAGTGAAAAAATAACGAGATGTATCGAGTAAATTTGCTAAAATACTATGCCGCTCATTAAAGAAATTACCAAAACCAAGGTTGAAATAGATTCAGAAGTACTTACTAAGGTAGAGGAAGAGGCTCAGGTGGTAGTACATTGTTCTTTTTACAATGACCCTAGTATGTATATTGGGGAAATTGGAGTTCGGGTTTGGAAAGAGACTTTTATTATTGATGAGGCTACAGGTACTAAAAACCAAATGGTAAAAGCTTTTGGAATTGTATATCAACCTGATTGGTACTTTATCAAACCGGGTGAAAATAAACGATTTACGATGATATTTGATGCTTTATCGAAAAGTTGCACCTCTTTTACATTGGCAGAAATTATCCCTCAATCTGGGGCATTTGTGGTAAAAGGAATCCAAAGGAATAATTCTGATATCTATAGTGTAAAGCTCGACTAGAATTTCCTTTTTCTATATTGGCTGCATCCAATGTGAAATTGCAATGGATTCTTTTATTCTTCTTACTAGTTTTCAAATCTGTATCTATCGCAAGCTTCAGGAGAATAACAAAGTGGAGGCTATAAAGAAGGTAAATGGCTAGTGCAAATCCAATTGGACATTGTGCACTTTTAGCATTTCAAGGTGTTCTGTAGCGTTGAATCTGTTTTCATCAAACCGAGTTGCACGTGAGTTGGCTTCATCCTGTCTATAGATGCTTCTTACATACCTTCTTACTCCGTCCGAATCTGAAATTATTAATCCGGGAACTTGGGTTTTATTTCCATTATCATCTTTAGCCACCATAGTAAAGTAGGAGGAGTTGCAATGGTTTACTTTACCTGTTTTTATATTTTCGGACTCTACACGTACACCTACTACCATAGACGAGTTCCCAGTATAATTAATTGCAGCTTTGAGGTGTAGTAACTCACCCACTTCTACTGGATGTAGGAAGTCGACCTTATTTACTGAGGCTGTTACGCAGTATTCTCCACTATGCCTACTTGCCACTGCAAAAGCCACTTGATCCATCAGATTTAGAATATGTCCACCGTGAATTTTCCCGCTGAAATTGGAGTGGGACGGAAGCATTAGTTCTGAAAGGGTAATTTGTGATTGTGAGGCAGTTTTGAAAGACATAGAACAAAGGTAATTTAGTTCTCTATTTTGACTTAAATAAAACTGCCTTTTCAAACGAATGAAAAGGCAGCTGACAATTTTTTGAAGACTAGAATCTAATTTAAATCTTCGATGATCTGAAGAGATTCATATACATATGGATCTTTTTGAATACTTTCTTTCCAATCCTTATTTCGTTTAATTCTGGATTTTTCTTCATTGATTTTTCCAAGATCTGCTTGAATATTAGTAACTGTAAAACCTTCAATTTCCAAATCTTTAAGTACTTTGAATTTTTCACCTTCCTTTTTCTCCAACTCTTGTTTGGTTTTATAGTTGGCAAAACTCAGTGGGTATACTTTTGACTCTCTTTGCTTTTCCCATCTTCTTGCATTTTCCTCAATAAGATTGAAAGTTTCACTTTTCTTCACCCTGTTCTGACTTTTCTTTATAACCTTGCCGTTGATAGCATATTTTTTAGCATCGTACTTAGAACTTGCAATTTGATCCCATTCCAATGGATAATCATGCTCTTTCTCACCCGTCTTTATGTACATATAGTTGTCAGGTAGTAATACATCCGAACTTACTCCTTTCAATTGAGTAGCATCACCGTTGATACGATAAAATTTTTGAATTGTCAGTTTTACACTCCCAAGGTCAGGTATATTCTTACTTCTAATGGCTCTATTCAAAGGGAGAAAACGCTGTACAGTTCCCTTTCCATGTGTAGATGAACTGCCCACTACTACTGCTCTGTTGTAGTCCTGCATAGCTGCAGCCATTATCTCAGAAGCAGATGCACTAAACTCATTGACCATGATGACAAGAGCTCCGTCCCATTCAGCACCAGAATATCTATCTTCTAGAACCTGTGCTTTACGGCCTTTTTCTTTTACTTGAACAATAGGTCCTTCATCAATGAATAGACCACCCATTTTCACAACATCGTCCAGTGAGCCCCCACCGTTGTTTCTTAAGTCTAGTATTATGCCGTTTATTCCGCTTTCCTTCAGTTTTTCAACCTCAGCTTTTACATCTTTCCAACTAAATCGTCCTCTTGGATTTCTAAAGTCTGCATAAAAACTCGGTAAATAAATGTAGCCTGCTTTTACTCCATCTTCATCGTTGATAATTAGAGATTTCGCGTAAGTTTCTTCCAAAACCACAACATCTCTAGTTATAGTAATGTCTTTTTCAGACCCATCAGCCTTACGTACAGTCAAGGTAACTTTAGTACCTTTTTTGCCTCGGATAATTTTTACTGCGTCATTTATTCTCCAATCAATAATATCTACAGCTTCACCGTCTTCTTGTTTTACTTTTAAGATAAGGTCATTGGCTTCTAGTTCTCCTTGTAAAGAAGAAGGCCCTCCAGGTATTACATTGGTTATTTTGATGTATCCATCTTTTTCTTGAAGTTGAGCACCAATTCCTTCTAGTTTGCCAGACATTTTAATATCAAAATTTTCTTTTTCAGCAGGTGGAAAGTAATTGGTGTGTGGATCATAGACTGCAGTAATGCTGTTTACATACATAGATAACCTATCCTTTCGCTCCAATCTATTTAGACGCGTATACCAGTCTCTATGCGTTTTTAGAATACTTTTTCTAGCTTTATATTCGAGTGTATCAAATGGTTTCGGAACGATTACAGTATCCGGGTTTTCCATTAGCTTTTCTTGAGCCAGTTGATCTGAATAAAGTTTGGTCAATACATTGTATTTAAGGTATTTTCTCCATCTATCTTTTAGTTCCTCCTCATTTTGAGCATATGGAATATCATCACCAAAGTCTACTACTTCTTCTTTATCATAATCAAATGGTTGAGCTAGAATCTCTTCAAAGTAACCTTCTGTAGTTTTAAGTTGACGTCCCAGTATTTCCAGAGAAGTGTTGAATAGATTGTATGTGCCATCTTTGGTCTCATCATCAATTTGTTTCTCAAATTTCTTCAGAGCATCCACATCACTTTGGAGTAACATACGCTTATTGGCATCCATGTTATTCAAGTACAACTTAAATGCCTTTTTTGAAAAATCATCGTTAATAATAGCAGGGTCGTAGTGTGCTCCTTGTAGGCTTGCGTTAATTGCTCGCAAAAGAATATTCTCTCCTTCACCTCCATCTTGTCCTTTTAGGTAAAACCCAAAAGCTATGAATATGAAAGGAGCTAGTAGAAAAAATGTGTTTTTAAGTTTCATCAGTATATGTTAAATACGGTTGTTCTTGTCTAAAGTTATTGCTCAAAGTTTATAGTGCAAATTACACGCCAAAGAATGCGACTACAATATAAGGTACCAAATTAACAATTTATTGTGCGACAAAATTGTATTCACTATAAAAATTGAAAATAGTACGACCAAATGTTATAAATGATAGATTATGCTCGATAGTGTTTTTCCCATCTTTCTGAGATGAAAATATTCTTATTGGAGAGTAAAGGCTCTAAATCTTGCTTAAATTCTTTTGAACCACAAATAAATCGAAATGCCATTTTTTTACCCTTGAGTTTATATTGCATTACGTAGGTGTTTTGTGATGCGTCAACTTTTCTAATGGAGAAAAGCTTAATTATGTCTGAGTATTTGATGTACTTTAACTTTTTATTTAAAAAGTACTTTATTTCAATGTGGTCATTTTTCATTACTACAGTGTCTATAGCAATTTGTCTGATTATCCAAACCATTAGCAATAGTGAAAAGAGAAAAATGACTATCCCTAAAAAATTTCCAGTTAAAGTCAGTACGAGACAAAACAGAAAAACAAAGAACATAAGAGAAAGATTATTGTACCTATTCAAAATATCAGCTCCGTCAAGTTTGATATAGATTTTATTCTGTTCGCTTATTTGATTTAGAGATTTGATAGGATAGCAAATTTCGATTTTTATTTAAAAAAACAAAAATATCCCGACCAATGGCCGAGATATGTTAATATTTTCTGTAAACGAGTGTTTAGTACATTTCGAAAGATGAGAAGAAAAATGATGCTTCACCAGCAGCATTTTCATCACTATCAGAACCATGTACAGCATTTGCGTCGATTGACTTAGCGTACTTAGCTCTGATTGTTCCCTCAGCAGCATCAGCTGGATTGGTAGCACCTATTAACGTCCTGAAGTCAGCTACTGCATTATCTTTAGTAAGAACCATAGCTACGATAGGACCAGAGATCATAAATGAAACGAGGTCATTGAAGAAAGGACGCTCACGGTGAATACCGTAAAAAGCTTCTGCTTGTTCTTTAGACAAATGAAGATACTTCATAGCTTTGATAGAGAATCCACCTTCTATGATATCATTAATTACTTTTCCAGTATGCCCGTTAGCAACAGCATCTGGTTTAATCATTGTAAACGTTATGTTTGACATGTTTTTTCGAATTAGGGCGGCAAAAATAGAATTATCCTATTCTTTTTACGAGTTTTGTCTCAAAATATAACACGTGTTAGACACTATATCTCACAACCTACAAGATTTAAAAAATCATTCCGGAAAAATTGTAATTACAACGCATTATAAACCAGACGGTGATGCCATGGGTTCTAGTCTTGGATTATACCACTATTTAAAAGAGGCCGGCATTGATTCTCAGGTGGTTACACCGACTGATTATGCGGAATTTTTACATTGGTTGCCAGGTAATGACACCGTGATTGTATATGAAGAGGAAAAGCAAAGAAGCCAAAAGCTTTTAGAAGAAGCTAGCTACATTTTTTGTTTAGACTTTAATGCCCTAGGTCGTATAAATGAAATGGGAGAGAAGGTGGCAGAGAGTGCTGCCAAAAAGATAATGATAGATCATCATCAAGCTCCACAAGATTTTGATGATGAACGATTTGTAGAAATTGGTGCTAGCTCTACATGTGAGCTCATTTATAAATATATCCAACAACATCTTGATTCTAGTTTTATGACCAAGGATATGGGCGAGTGCATTTACACTGGTTTAATAACTGATACTGGATCATTTAGATATGGGTCTACAACAAGTAGTACCATTAGAACCGCCGCAGATTTGATGGACATCGGAGTGGTACCCGCAACTATTTACAATTCACTTTTTGATCAGAATAGACTTGAAAGAATTCAGCTTTTAGGATATTACCTTGCCAATAAAATTGAACTTGTTGAAGATGGTAAGGTTGCAGTATCTCACTTAACAGTTGAAGAGTTAAAGAGGTATAATGTGATTACAGGAGATACTGAAGGTTTTGTGAATTACGGACTAGGGATCAAAGGAGTAGAACTAAGTGTTCTAATTATTGATAGAGAGTATTTAGTGAAAATGAGTTTCAGAAGTACCGATGTGTTCCCGTGTAATGAATTTAGTGCTGAGTTTTTTGATGGAGGTGGACACAAAAATGCCGCTGGTGGAGCAAGTCATGACACACTGGGAAACACAATATCTAAATTCAAGAAATCTATTAAAACCTATACTAAGTACTTATAATGAAGAAGATTTATGGGTTAATATTATTCAGTTTAGTTCTGGTTTCTTGTGGGGATAAACCTTATCATAAATTAGGAGAAATTGAATATCAAAGAGGTGGTGAAGAATGTAGTAGTATGGGAGAAAATCACTGGTTGTTTGATGTTCAGGCTAGGGATAGTAAAGATTCATTGTATATGAATACACTTACACTTCAAGGTAAACTTGAAATACATAAGTTGCAATTGGATACAACATTAGATTTAATCAGATTGTTAGAAAATACCTGTAAAGGAGATAGCATACATTTACGGACTAATGCCAAGGTGTTTTATGAATCTTTGAATGGTCAGGTACCTCAATGGTTGCCTGAAAATGAGCAGATAAATGTGAAAGTGTGGGTGCGTGATAAGCTCACAGATTTGCAACACATTTCATATAAGAAAACTTTTGAAAGTCATGTGATGGCTCAGTATATTGAAGATAATAAATGGAATGCAAAACGCGATGGCTCAACAGAAATCTATTTGGAAAGATTGAAACAAAATGACGGAGTCAGAGGAGAGAACAAAAAGGTTTTGGTTTCTTATGTCATCCAAACATTAAATGGTGAGTTAATTACAAGAAGTACGGATGATGACCCCTTGGTCTACTCAACAGAAGACAAAAGTAGATTGAAGGGAATCAGCTATATTATAAATAACTTGTCCGTTGGAGAAAGTGCAAGAGCAGTGGTTCCCTCATCTCAAGCTTTTGGTGCAGATGGAAATAGAAAGGTTCCAGGCTATACTCCAATTGTAATTGAAATAGAGATTTTAAAGGCTTTGGATTGAAAAAGGTAAAAGATATATCGGGGACCTGGAGCAAGTTGAGTGCAATTCTTAATGGGAGTCATAAACGGCTTTATGCAATTATGGTTGGCCTTAGTATGCTAAGTGCAGTGTTAGAAATACTTGGTATTTCTCTGCTTTTGCATACCATTCTGTCTATTTTGAAACCGGAATTTATACAACACAATGTGTTTACCTCCTACCTGTATAATGAACTGGGATTGACTGATACACGTACGTTTATTCTTGTGATATCATTATTGCTATTTGGATTGTATGTGCTTAAGAATATCATTCTAGTACAGATTAATAAGTTACAGGTTCGATATGCATTTAGGATTACAGATGAGGTTTCTGGTGAGCATTATAAACAGATTGCGAGCAAAGAATTGCTGTATTTTAAGAACAGTAAGTCAGCTGAAGTCATAAATGAGCTGATAGCAACAACGCTGTCTTTCCCAGAGAATATCTTGTTATCGAGTATTATGCTACTCTCTGAACTGTTTATTGTAATAATCATGCTAGGAGCAATACTTTTTTATAAACCTTTTCTATTTCTATTTACATTTCTTACGGTATTTCCAGTAGCTGCTATTTTGGTGTTTATCAATAGAAAAAGATTAAGTAAAAAGGGGACAAGAGTCCATCAAATTATCCCGCAGATTTATGAAAACATCTCAGAACTGACCAATGGAATTTCGAACATAAAATTATGGAATGGGACCGATTACTTTTTCAAAAGATATTCAGAGTTAAAAAGAGAGTCGTATCGATTAAAGGAGAGTATTTATGTTAATTCTCAGTACGTTCCAATAAGAATCTATGAGGTAGTTGCGATATCGGGAATTCTTTGTGTTGTACTATTTGGAGTTCTAGGCAATCAAAGTATTTCAAGTGTTATTTCATACATCTCAATTTATGCCGGAGTTTCATTTAGGTTACTTCCTAGTGTGAACAGGATAATTGCTACATCAAATACCTTATCAACAAATGGTTATATCTTGGATTATCTAATGCCTGAAAATAACCAAGCTGACAATACTGCATCCAATTTGAATTATGTATCCTTTAAGAAGAGTCTTTCTTTAACTGATATTGACTTCTCCTATTCAGGTGAAGGTTTAATATTTAGGGGTCTAAATCTAACCATTGAAAAAGGAAGTTTTATAGGAATAGTTGGTAATAGCGGAACAGGGAAGTCTACTTTAGTAAATATTTTATCTTCCTTAATAGAACCTACCAGTGGCCAACTTCTTTTGGACGGAAAGAATCTAGAAAAAAAGGATCTGTCTGCTTATCGATATCTATTTTCATATGTGAAACAAGATGTATTTATGTTGAATGCTTCTATTATTGACAATGTTGCATTTTTGGATGAAAGTCCAGATGTAGATAAAGCCAAGAAATGCCTCGATATTGTTAATTTGAATAGTTGGATTGAAGGCTTGGAAATGAAATGGGATACACCCGTAGGAGAATTAGGGAATCAGATAAGTGGAGGCCAACGGCAGAGAATAGCTGTAGCAAGAGCATTGTACAAAGATTCAGAAATTTTTATCTTTGATGAGGTGACTAATAATTTGGATAAGTATTCCAAAGAACAGACGTTACTTACTATAGCAGGACTTAAGAGTCAAGGTAAGACTGCTATATTTATAACACATAAAGACGATGAATTGGATTTGTGCGACAAGGTTTATTCACTAAGCAATGGCCAAATAAGTGAAATTAAATAAATATACATATTTAGCAGTTATTGTATTGCTTTGGGTTGGGTGTCAAAGCTGCTTTCAGTTTAGAAAATCGGATAAGAAACAATACAAGGAATTAAAAGATATTTCCAAGAAGTATCAGGTTAAACTGGGTACTAAAAAGGGTGGAGACAGGGATATTCATTATACCTTAGTACACGGCGATACCTCCAAACCTTTAGCGGTTTTCATACATGGGTCACCAGGTTCCTCTAGTAGCTTTTTACACTTTGCACAGGATACGGCTTTGCTAAGAGGTTTTAATGTTTTGATTTTGGATAGACCTGGTTTTGGTTATTCCAATTTTGGAGATGCAGAACCAAGTATGGAACGTCAATCTTTAATTCTACGAGAAGTAGTAAATCAGTTTTCTTTTAGTAAAAAGGTATTGATAGGCCATTCATTGGGTGGTCCAATAATATGTAGAATGGCGATGGATGAACCAGAGATTGCTTCAGGGTTATTGATTATTGCTGGGTCTGTTTCTCCAGAACTGGAGCCAGAGGAAAAATGGCGTAAACCTATGAGCAAAAAAGCTTTAAGATGGCTATTGCCAAAGAGTTTCAGGGTTAGTAATGATGAGATAATACCTGCTAAAGAGGAGTTATTAAAGATGGTACCTCTTTGGTCAAAGATAACGTGTGATGTTCAAATTATTCAAGGAGGTAAGGACCCTTTAGTCCCTGCAGGAAATGAAGATTATGCAGAGAAAATGCTGGTAAATGCAAATTCGGTTAAAGTATATAGGCTGCCAGATGAAAATCATTTTATACCTTTTACAGAACCACAATTGATAACTGACGCTTTACTCCGGTTTTAATTTTTTTTGGAGAGGTTCTTTTTACCTAAATCAACTAAAAACTTGTTGGCCGAAAATTTTCTGCTCAAGAGTACAGAAAATTGCATGTTATACCTGTTACTGAGATTAAACTTTGTTTTATATTTTTTTCCATATAAATGGAAAGTCAACTTTGCTTGGTAGTGATATTCCGTTGACCCATTGGAGCTTTTGACTACTTTTTTGGTAAATTCTGGCGTGCTCATTTCATGTACACCAAAGTTGCGGTTAAGCTGACTTTGCAGGGTAAAAAGGGTGGGTGGATTAGTTGAATCATCTACTCTTATGTTACTAGAACCTATTGAGCAGTGGTACAGGGAATATATTATAGTTCAGTCAGGTATTACAATAGTTTTGAGCTTTTTAGTAATACCACGACTCTTGTTATTACCATCGAATCAGGGCACTAGCCCAGGTAAATCCGCTACCAAATGCTGCAAGGCAAATAAGGTCACCTTCTTTTACCCTTCCCTCTAGTTTAGCTTCTGCCAAGGCTATGGGAATAGAAGCAGCAGTCGTATTTCCATATTTTTGGATATTATTGAATACTTGGTCATCAGTTAGTTTCATACTGCGTTGCACAAATTGAGATATTCTTAAATTAGCTTGATGTGGAATGAGTAAGTCGATATCGGTTGTTTGCAGGTTGTTTTGCTGTAAAGCTTCTCCAATGACTTGTGGAAAACGAGTTACAGCTTGTTTGAACACGAAAGTGCCATTCATATAAGGGTAGATGGATTGATCGTCCTTACCCTCGTTATCAATGATTTCAGGTACCCATCGACGCGTGCTTGGACCTATTAAAGCGAGTTCCTCTGCGTGCTCACCTTGGGAATGTAGGTGAGTTGAAAGAATGCCCCTGTTTTTATCTGGACTTTTGGAAACTATTGCAGCACCAGCACCATCTCCGAATATTACTGATACTCCTCTACCTCTTGTTGTTTTGTCCAGTCCTCCACTGTGATACTCGGACCCAACAACAAGAATGTTATTGTACATTCCAGTTTTTATATATTGGTCGGCTATGGAAAGTGCATAAAGAAATCCACTGCATTGATTTCTTACGTCTAGTGCACCAATGGTATCAATATCAAGTTCTTTTTGTAAGGTTACTCCAGGTCCAGGGAAGTAGTAATCAGGACTTAGTGTGGCAAAAATGATAAAGTCGATTTCTGATTTGTCTATTCCTGCATCGGTGATTGCATTCTTTGAGGCTTCAAGGGCCATGGATGAAGTGCTCTCATCATCATTATCAATCCATCTTCTTTCCTTGATACCTGTTCTCTCAATAATCCACTCACTATTGGTATCCATCAATTTAGAAAGGTCCTCATTGGTAACTACATTCTTTGGAACGTAATAACCAGTACCTTTTATCATCGCACTATTCATAAGTGCAATTTAGTAAGAAAACGGGTAGAATATTAATTTTTTACGGAAAGGAGAACTACTGTTTTATTTAAGGGTTCTCGCTACTTCAACTTCACGGTATCCTTCTATAAGGTCAAATTCTTGAACGTCGTTATAGTTGCGGATTTGTATACCACATTCGTAACCTTTTGCAATTTCCTTAACATCGTCTTTGAAACGTTTCAAAGCTTCAATCTCTCCAGTATATATTACAACACCATCTCTAATAAGACGTACCTTGTTGTCTCTGAACATTTTACCTTCAGTTTGCATACAACCAGCAACAGTACCTACTTTAGTAATCTTGAATACTTCACGCACTTCTGCTGTACCCGTAATTTCTTCTTTTAGATCTGGAGCAAGCATACCTTCCATCGCACTTTTTATTTCTTCAATGGCTTGATAAATAATGCTATACAACTTGATTTCAACCCCTTCCGAATCAGCTAATTTTCTAGCACTTGGCATAGGTCTTACTTGGAAACCAATTACAATAGCGTCTGATGCCTTTGCAAGTAGTATATCATTATCGGTAATAGGTCCAACAGATTTTTGTATAATTTTAACCTCTATTTCTTCAGTAGAAAGTCTCAGTAAAGAATCTGAAAGGGCTTCACTACTACCATCCACATCTGCTTTTATGATAAGCTTAAGCTCTTGGAAGTTTCCAATGGCAAGACGTTTACCAATAGTGTCAAGCGTAAGCATAGAGGTAGTACGTATTGACTGCTCTCTTTGAAGTTGCTCTCTTTTATTTGCTATCTCTTTAGCTTGGGATTCATCAGATAATACTTGGAATGTCTCACCAGCAGCTGGTGCCGCAGAGAAACCCAATATAGATACTGGAGATGAAGGTCCTGCTTCTTTCATTGCTTGACCACGTTCATTGAACATTGCTTTCACTCTAGCATAGTGTTGTCCTGCGATAAGTGCATCCCCAATTTTAAGGGTTCCTTCTCCAATAAGCATAGACGCTACAACACCTCTACCTTTTTCTATTTTAGCCTCAAGGACAGCTCCTTTTGCATTTTTATTTGGATTAGCTTTTAGTTCTAACAGTTCAGCTTCAAGAGCTACTTTTTCAAGAAGTTCTTCTATATTTATACCTTTTTTTGCAGATATTTCTTGACACTGGAACTTGCCTCCCCATTCTTCTACGAGGATGTTCATGGCAGATAGTGATTCTCTCACTCTATCAGGGTTTGCACCTTCCTTATCTATTTTATTAATAGCAAAAACAATAGGTACGTCCGCTGCTTGAGCGTGACTAATAGCTTCCTTAGTTTGTGGCATTACTACATCATCAGCAGCTATTACTATAATAGCAATATCAGTAACTTGAGCACCCCTTGCACGCATAGCAGTAAAAGCCTCGTGGCCTGGAGTGTCAATAAAGGTCATTCTACTACCATCTTTAAGCACTACTTCATAAGAAGCAACGTGTTGTGTGATTCCACCAGCTTCACCCGCAATAACATTGGCACTACGTATATGATCAAGTAATGATGTCTTACCATGATCTACGTGACCCATTACTGTAACGATTGGGTGACGTGGAAGTAAATCTTCTTCTTTGTCCTCTTCTTCTTCTATTTCAATAGTTTCGTCAGCGTCTACAAAGTTTACTTCATATTCAAATTCCTCAGCAACTATTTGGATTGTTTCAGCGTCAAGACGTTGGTTTATAGAAACCATTAGTCCCAAAGAGAAACATGCACCTATAATTTCATTTACATTTACATCCATCATATTAGCAAGGTCGTTAGCGGTTACAAATTCTGTAACATCAAGTATCTTACTTTCTACAATTTCTTTCAGTTGTTTTTCTTCCCACTTTTTCTTGTGTTCTTGTCTTCTGAATTTTCTGGCTTTTTGTCTTACTCTACCACCATGAGATGGAGTTTGTTTACCTGAAGACATAGTGGCAAGAGTTTTCTTTATTTTTTCTTGAATCTCTTTTTCTGAAACCTCAACTTTGTCTCCTGGTCTTCCGGTCCTAGGTCTATTTCTTTCGTTTCTTAACTTTTCAGCTGTGACTTTTTCTCCGCGAATACGTTTTCGTTTCTTTTTAGGTTCGTCATCTTCTTTTCGAGTTCTCGTTTTCTTAACAACGGGTTTAATTACAACCTTACCTAAAACCTTAGTGCCTTCTAGTTTTTTGTATTCGGTTTCTAGTACCTCTTTTATTACTTCCTCACCCTTTGGTTCTTCCTTAGGCTTAGTTGTAATTATGGGCTTAGCAATTTCTTTCTTGACTTCAATCTTTTCAACCTTTTCTTCCTTCTTTTTACTTCTATGCTTTTTTGTCTTTTCAAGATCAATGGTCCCAAGCACTTTTAGATTACCAGTATTATCTACTGTGGCAGGTTTAATAATAGGCTGCACAGGAGTTTTAATTTCTTTCTTCTCCACAACAACCTCTTTTGGAGGCTCAACAATTGCTACTTTAGGCTCTTCCTTTTTAAGAATTACCGGCTTGCTAACAGTCGTATCTTTAATGTATACTGTTGGTTCTAGAACAAATTCTGGTCTCGGAGGATCCGGCTTCTTAACCTCTTCTATCTCCCTGGTTTTAACATCTTTACGAATATTAATTTCAAGTTTTTGAGATTCTTCCTTTGCCTGCTTGTCTTTTTGGTAAAAGCCCAGCAAATCTTGATACATGGCTTCATCAAGCTTTGCACTTATCTTAGTTTCAACCTCAAAACCCTTTTCAGTAAGGTGTTCTACGATGGTTTTCCAACTAACATTGAACTCAGTTGCAACCTTATTTATTCTATATGTCTTTTTCTTATCAGCCATGAATTGCTTTCGCAGCGTTCGAAAATAATACTTTAACTTCTTATAGCGTTATTTATTCGAATTCTGCTTCTAGTATTTTCTTTATTTCTTCTATTGTTTCTTGCTCTAATTCCGTTCTCGAAATTAAATCTTCGTTTGACATATCTAAAACACTCTTTGCAGTGTCTAAACCTATGCCTTTTAATTCATCGAGAATCCAACTATCTATTTCATCAGCAAACTCGTTCAAGTCCACGTCCATATCTTCCTCTTCGTTATTTTCTCTGTATACATCAATATTAAAACCTACCAATTTGCCAGCGAGCTTAATATTATGTCCACCCTTACCAATGGCAAGAGAAACTTGATCAGCGGGTAAGAAAACATCAGCCTTTCCATTCTCATTATCTAAAGTGATGCTAGATACTTTAGCAGGGCTCAAACTTCTTTGAATAAGCAATTGAGTGTTTGAAGTAAAGTTGATTACATCAATATTCTCATTTTTAAGTTCTCGAACTATACCATGGATTCTACTCCCTTTTATACCTACACAGGCACCAACAGGATCGATTCTGTCATCATAGCTTTCAACGGCAACTTTTGCTCTTTCCCCTGGTTCCCTGACAATTTTTTTCACTGTAATTAAACCATCCAGTATTTCAGGAACTTCTAACTCAAACAATCTCTCCAAAAATTCGGGAGCAGTTCTGGAAAGAATTACTTTAGGGTTTGAATTATACATCTCCACACGCAGAACTACTGCTCTAACAGAGTCTCCTTTTTTGAAGAAATCTCTTGGTATCATTTCTCGTTTTGGAAGAATAAGCTCATTTCCTTCATCGTCAAGAATCATTATTTCATTCTTCCAAATCTGGTATACTTCACCGGTAACAATTTCACTAACTCTATCTTTATATTTTTTATAGAATTCGTCTTTTTCCAATTCAAGTATTTTAGACAAGAGTGTCTGACGAGCAGTTAGAATTGTTCTTCGACCAAAAGACGCCATGTCTATTTCTTCGATAGCTTCTTCACCTATTTCGTAATCTTCTTCAAGTTCACGGGCATTGTCTATTGAAATTTCCTTATTGTCATCCTCAACCTCTCCATTATCAACGATTTCTCTATTCCTATATATCTCCAAATCCCCGTTATCCGTATTCACAATGACATCAAAATTATCATCAGAACCATATTTTCTTCTGACCATTGTTCTAAATACATCTTCAAGAACACGCATCATGGTGGCTCTATCAATGTTCTTAAATTCTTTGAATTCCGAGAAAGATTCTACTAGTTGTAAGCTCATTTCTTTTTTCGTTTAAAGGATACTATTACTGTACTATTATTAATATTTTCAAACAATATTGTTTGTTCTTCTTTTTTATGTTTTGATATAGGCACACTAACAAGAAGATTGTTGTCATTCACTTCAATCAACTCACCTTCTAGAGTGTTATCATCCTTTAAGTTTATCATAAGATCTCGTCCTATATGTTGTGAATATTGTCTTATATCAACTAAAGGTTCGTCAACACCAGGAGATGAAATTTCATACCTTATAGGCTCATCATCCAAATATTCTTCGTCTAAAATTCGAGAAATCTTTCGACTTAAACGAGAACACAATTGAACGCTAACCCCTTCTTTACCATCTATATAGAATTTTAGATTAGTTTCTGCTTGGTTAACATTTATGCCTACCAAAAAGCAATCAGAATCTTTCAATTCTTCTTCAATAATTCTCGATATAATTTGTTTTACGCTCAAATTTTTTTCTAAGAAAAAAGGGGCTTTTAACCCCTTCCTATTCTTGTATATTTAGTGCAAACCTAAGGTAATTGTGAATAATTTACAAGGGATTGAGCAATTGGATTACTTTGAATCCTTAATTTTGGTGTTAAAATCACTAATAAATGAATAAAAGACTCACTAAATTTAAGGTAATCGTTTTATTAATTGGATCTACATTGCTGATGGCCAATAGGGGAGGAACTCCAGGAGGTAGAACAGGTTCATCTACTGATGGAAGTACCTGTGCAACTAACGGAGGGTGCCACGGTAACAACAATTCAACTGCAACAGCTCAAGACTTTATTACAAGTGACATACCAAGCACAGGTTATGAAATAGGAGAGACGTATACTATAACCGTGAGTCCATCTAAATCTGGGGTATCAATTTGGGGTTTTGAAATGATGGCTGAAGGGGCAGGAGGAGATGGAGTGGGGAGTTTTACTGGCAATTCAGAGGTCAACACACTAGAAGGTGGAATAAGAGCAACTCATAAATTTGCAAGTTCTAGCAACAGTGATGGGCAAACATGGTCTGTTGAATGGACGGCACCAGAACAGTCTGAAGGTGAAATTAGTTTTTATGCCGCTTCTTTGGCAGCAAACGGAACGGGTAATACAAATGGCGACAATGTTTTATTTGATACTTTGAAAGTATCGAGTAATGGACTAACCAATATTCAAAAAGTGTTGTCAAAATCAGTTACAGTTTATCCGAATCCAGTAATAAACGTACTTAATGTAAAGGGATTAGGACGTGAAGAAGTGCGTCTAACACTATTAGATGCTAAAGGAAATAAGGTTTTACAACAGTCTTTTGAAAGTGAAAGTGGGGTAGATATTTCACGATTATCATCAGGAACATATTTTGCAAGTTTTTTTATTAGGGATGAGACCATCTTTAAGACTATTATTAAAGAATAACAACTTTTTTAATCTTAACAGGCTGAGCGGACTGGAGTACAATATCATCTGTTCAGTTTTCTAAAGTACTTTTCTTTTGTATTAATGATTATCATAAGCTGGAGCGTTTAAGTGGTCTTATTTTTCGAGCTCTAGCATTCAAGTTTGGATCGAAATTCAAGCTCGAAAAAATCAATCAATAAATTTTCAGAAGTTAAACCACGTAAAACTGTATTTTCGCCGTTATCTACAAAAAGAATAAAAATTTTAACTCGATATGAAGAATTTTAAACTTATAAATACTATACTAGGCTGGGTGACTTTTACAATTGCAACCATTGTATATGTGCTTACCTTAGAGCCATCGGTAAGTTTATGGGATTGTGGGGAGTTTATCTCAGCTGCATATAAATTACAGGTTGTACATCCTCCAGGGGCACCTCTCTTTCTTATGATAGGTAGAATCTTTACCCTTTTTGCAACTGAAGGTACCAATGAAGTGGCTATAGCAATGAACACATTTAGTGCAATTTCGAGTGCTGCAACCGTTATGTTTACTTTTTGGATAACAACTCATTTTGCAAAGAAAATTCTAAAGGTAGATATTAATGCTAAGTCAGTAGATTTAGCTAATGGTCTTGCGATATTGGGTGCAGGTCTAGTAGGAGCTCTATCCCTAACATTTATGGATACATTCTGGTTTAGTGCAGTAGAAGCAGAGGTATATGCTACTTCGTCATGCTTTATGGCTATGTCTTTCTGGGCTATCATTAAATGGGAAAAGATTAAAGAGGAACCAACCTCTGATAGATGGATTGTATTTATTGCTTATATAATTGGTTTGGGTATTGGTCTTCACCTTTTAAATATACTTGTGGTTCCATCTATATTCTTATACTACTATATTAATAAGTACGGAACGAGTACAGTCAATGTAGTTAAGGCTGGAGTTATTGGCGTTGGATCTATTGCCTTGCTACAATGGGGAATCATACCAAAAATTCCGGAAGTATCAGCCAATTTTGATTTACTTTTTGTTAATACTTTTGGAATGTCATACAATTCTGGAACACTAGTATTTTTAATACTCTTACTTGTAACTATTATAACAGCTTTAAGAGCTTGTCATACAAAAGACAAGGTGTCCAAAATGGTTGCGTTAGTTGGTTTTGTAATTATTCTATTGATGTCTGGATTTGACAGCCCTTTAAGAATTTTTATAAGATTATTGTTAGGAGCTAGTGTTATTTATGGGTTTATATATGCTCAAAAGAAAGGTAAGTTGCAGGTAGCAAATCTGGTTCTTGTATGCTTTGCTTTTATTATGATTGGATTTTCATCTTATGCTATGGTTGTGATACGGTCTAGTGCAGAGCCTGCTATTGACATGAATGATCCGCAAGATGCTCAAAGTTTGTTGAGTTACATTAATCGTGAACAATACGGGGATAGACCTCTAGTTTATGGCCCATATTGGACAGTTCAGGACTATAGAAATGCTACAGGAAGAGGACTCGAAATAGAGGATGGTGGACCCCGATATAGAAGGGGCGATACGGAATATGAGGAAATAGGAAGAAAGCAGGATTTAAAGTGGGATGATAGTTATTCCACCTTTTTACCACGTATGGGTGACATGTCTGAGAAAGCAAAGTATTACCCTATATGGTGTGGTATGGAAGACATGTTCCTTCGGATTAATGTCTTAGAGCAACAAATCAAACGGAATCCAAAAGATCAAGACTTAAGGGAGCAGCTTGCTAATATCAAAATGAAAAAGCCAAGCTTTAAAAATAATTTGACATTCTTGTTTAAATATCAAATCCGATGGATGTATGTACGTTACTTCATGTGGAATTTTGCCGGAAGACAAAATGATATGCAAAATGTTTCCGGAGATAGGCAGAATGGTAATTGGATATCTGGTATACGTTGGGTGGATGATAAGGTATTAGATATACCTCAGGATGTACCTAAGCACTTGAGCTATAATAAAGCTCATAATACATATTATTTCCTGCCTCTGATTCTTGGTTTATTAGGAATGATTGTTATGTTTAAGAGAAGTAAAATGGATTTTTATACGGTCTTAATTATGTTCATATTTACAGGTCTTCTGGTAGTTTTATACCTAAACCAACCACCACTTGAGCCAAGAGAAAGAGATTATACTTTTGCTGGGTCGTTCCAAACATTTTGTATCTGGATAGGTCTTGGGGTATTGTTTATTTATGATTTATTGAAGAATAAAATTGGTGGAGTAGGTACTGCAGTTGGAGCTACAGCTATAGCATTGGTGGCAGCACCATTTTTAATGGGTTCTCAAAACTGGGATGACCACGATAGATCAGATAGATATTTGGGTATTTCATTTGCTAAGAATTACTTAAATAGTTGTGAGAAGAATGCAATACTCTTTACTAATGGAGATAATGATACATACCCACTTTGGTATGCTCAGAATGTAGAAAATTATAGAACAGATGTTCGTGTAATTAACCTTAGTTTACTTCCAACGGAATGGTACAGTAGTGCTCTTCGAAGAAAGGTCTTTGAGTCCGAAGCATTGCCATTTGGAATACCCGCCGAGAAAATGGAGGCAGGAAAGCGTGACTATGTAAGATTCTATGACACCAAGAAGTTTAATCAGAAGCAGTTTTACCCACTAGGCGAGGTATTGAATTATATTACTTCAGATAAGAAAAGTAAAATGCAGGCTACTGCTGATGGTGAATTTATTAATATAGTACCTGTTAAGAATTATAGTTTGGCAGTAGACAAGCAAGCTATAATTGATCAAAAAATGGTTCCAGAATCTGATACTTCTAAAATAGTAGATAAGCTGTTCTGGAATATTGGAAGGAATGCCTTGAGCAAAGGAGATTTAATCGTACTAGACATTATTGCAACGAATGCAAAACAAGGATGGAAGAGACCAATTTATTGGACCACCACAACAGGCCCTTCTGTATATCTGAATCTCGATAAATACCTTAGAAACAATGGGTTGACTTATCAATTGATACCAGTAGAAGCAAATCAAGGTAGACGGGGAATGGATGATGTAGACATGTTGTATGACAAATTTATGAACGTCTATGTATGGGGTAATATGGATAAAGGAACTATGTTCCTAGATGAGAAGGCACAATTAGTTCCTCAAAACTTGAGATCATCTTTTGTTCAGCTAGCCTCTTTCTTAGAAAGTGATGGAAGAGGTGATTCTGCTGCCAATATTTTAGACAAGTGTTATGCATCTATGCCAGAGTCAATTCTGCCGTTTAGTCTTAGATTAAAGGCTGGAAGTGCTGATATTTATTATAAAGTAGGTCAACCAGAAAAGGGAGATAAATTTTTGAAAGAAGTTGGAGATGATGCATTTGAGTTAGTCAACTACTATAGAAAGATTAAAGCCAAAGGCATCAGTGGATATAATATAGATAGTCAAAAAAATGAGAACCTAAGTGTGCTAAGGAATGTTGGGCTTATGGCTAAACAATATGGTAGAGATGACTTGGCAAAGAAATATACAGATCTCTTTGATCAGTTGAATACAACTTACTAGGTAAAGTATAATGGCAAAAGAAGGGGTAGTTATAGGTTACCATGCGGTAGAAGAATTGCTTCAAAGTGGTGAGACTATTGGTAAAGTGTATATCAATAGTCAAGCTGATCGACATAAAATTGGGACACTCCGGCAACTAGCAAAGGCGAATGATACTCCCTTTCAGATGGTGCCAGTTGAAAAACTAAATCGCATTAGTAGAGCCAATCATCAAGGAGTTATTGCCATAAAGAGTCCAATTGATTTTGTACCTTTAGAGGAGACAATTACTCGAATGTATGAGGAGGGGAAACCGCCGAAGATTTTGGTAGCTGATGGAATTCAAGATATAAGAAATATAGGAGCAATATCTAGGTCTTGCCTTGCCTTTGGTGTAGATCTAATGATTGTTGGGGTAAAAGCCAATGCCGAAATTGGTGAGGGAGCTATAAAGTCATCGGCTGGAGCATTGTTGAAGTTACCTGTAGCTCGTGTTAGCAGTTTGTCCAATACATTAACATATCTGAAGAGTTGGGGTTTGGATCAAATAGCTGCAAGTGAAAAGTCTGATGTGGTATTAAAGTCTGATACATTTAAGGAATTAGACTCCTGGGTGCTATGGATGGGTAATGAGGATAAGGGCCTTTCCAAAGAACGATTAGCACTAATGGACGCTACAGTATGCATAAATATGCCTGGAGATACAGACTCATTGAACGTTTCTGTTGCCGCTGGGATAGTGCTTCACTCACTAATTAGCTGATTTGCAGCTGATTGTATAATTTTGTACTAAGTATGCGGTTAATTGCATAAAAAAATTATTTTCGCAGCAAGTGAAAGGGCATATATTTTGCTATTCATGAATTAGTATAATTATTTAAAAATTTAACTGAATGTATTGGACTTTAGAACTAGCATCTTACTTAGATGACGCACCTTGGCCAGCAACCAAGGACGAGCTAATTGACTTTGCCATTAGAACTGGAGCTCCTTTGGAGGTAGTAGAAAACCTGCAAGAGCTAGAGGACGATGGTGAGCCATTTGAAACAATTGAAGAGATTTGGTCAGAGTATCCGTCGACAGACGATTACTTTTTTAACCAAGACGAACTATAATACTTAAGAAATAATTAAGATTACAAAGGGCCTCACTATTTATTTAGTGGGGCTTTTATTATATATGGTTTATTGGTGATGATCAATTCATTGCCCTTTATCCAAGGATTAAGGCTTTTAAGAACGTGATAATTAGTGCCTAATGAAGCAGCATATTCAGATATGTTTTGAATGGTGCTATCTGCATATATATCAATGGTTTCTATCGGACTATAAAAGTCCTTATCTTCAATATAAAATCCGTAAGAACTGGGATTTTCAATTATTGTTTTCAATGCAATTATTCTGAGGATATATCTAGAGGTTTCAGTGTTTAAGTGCATGTCAAAGTAATCTGAAACAAGCTGTTTGTTGAGGTCCTTGTTAATTCCATTTATACCCCTGTTATAAGAAGCTGCGGCAAGCGTCCAACTTCCAAATCTGTTATACGCTTTTTTCAGATATAGGCACGCTGCTTCTGTACTTTTTTCTAGATGATACCTCTCATCAACCATTCTATTAATTGATAGACCGTATGACTTACCAGATGAAGGCATAAATTGCCATATTCCTTTCGCACCAGCAGGTGAGGTTACATTTAATAAACCACTTTCTGCAACTGCAAGGTATTTGAAGTCATCTGGAATGCCATTTTTAGCAAGGATGGGTTCTATAACTGCAAAAGCTCTTTGGGTTCGTTTTAAAATTAGTAGTGTATTACTTTGCCAGTAGGAATTTACCAGTAGTTCTCTATCAAGTCTTTCTTTTATTTCAAATTTTTCTAGAGGGACAGCTTCTCCAGCAAATTGTAATTGACTAGGAATTGGTACAGGGTAAACCTTCATCCCATCGGACATCTTATTTTCCTGATCCATTTGTTCGGTTTGCTTACCTGATATGATCAGTACGGCGGTGAAGCCTAAGATTAATAGTGCTAAAAATTTGAATTTTTTCATTATGCTAAAACAACAATCCTATTTCAAAACTTAGATTTCTAATTTCTCCGCCTTTGCCAGTCTTTGGAAAGTATCCATCAAAATTAACTCCATTGTTTGCATTACTCAAGCCGACTTTTACACCAAACTGGAAACCTACAATTGGTCCATTAATGGTATAGTAACTTGCTAAACCGAAATCGAGGTCTTTAAAATTTAAATCGTTCAATTTTGATTTTTGATCATTCCCAATATATAGGGATGAAAGGCCAAGATAAGATAAGTAAGGTCCAATGGAAATATTATTCTTATCAAGTAAATAAGATGGAAGAATAGCTGCTTCAATGTAGAACAAAGCAATTTTAGTATATGCAGTATCTCCATTTTTAAAATTGGAACCTCTAAAACTTCCTAAAATTTCAGAGTGAAGAGACCATTTTTTGTCTAAAGGGGTCTCTAAGTATGCTCCAGCTGTATAGCCAAACTTGGGTCTTGGATTTTCAAACTCTGTTCCCGATAAAGTTGAAATATTTATGCTTGTCTTTATACCAAGATCGAGTTCTGGTCGCTCTTTCTTTTGAGAAAACCCTAAGGTGTAAATAATAAGTCCTAGTATTAATGCAAATATTCTCAATTCTTAATCTATTTTTTTCCCTTGAAGAGCTTTTGCAATTTTTTCATCCATTGCCTTTTCCGCAAATTGACGCGAAAAATTATTCAATTCTTCTGTAGAGGTAACGATTAAATTCCTGTCTTTAGCGTTTACAGCCTGTCTTAAAATTTGAACGTGCTTATTAATACCATCAATATCGGATGAAGTAAGAAGGTGAGCATTTTGATTTATAAACTTGTCAGTAGCATAAATTAATTGATCTCCTTCTGCAATAGCTTCAGCTAGAGATCTTGTTTTCATATCTGATTCTGCATTATCTATGCTTGCTTTAAGCATGGATTTTATCTCGTCATCTGTAATGCCATATTGGGGCTTCATTTCTACTTGCTGTTGTACCCCAGATCTCTTTTCTTCGGCACTTACTTGAAGAATCCCATCTGCATTCAGCATAAAAGTCATTTCAATCTTTGGCATACCTGCAGGCATTGATGGAATATTTTGTAATATGAATTCTCCTAGTTTTCTGTTGTCAGCGACCATTTCTCGCTCCCCTTGATATACATTAATAGCTAAGTTCACTTGTCCATCCACTGACGTTGTATACTCTTTACGAAGTTTAGTGGGAATCTTGTTGTTCCTTGGAATAAGTACATCCATCATTCCTCCTAAGGTTTCTATTCCCAAAGATAAAGGAGTTACATCCAACAATAGCATGTCAGTTCTGTTTCCAGCTAGTATATCTGCTTCTATGGCAGCACCAAGAGCTACAACTTCATCAGGATTAATATTATTATTTACTTTAGCACTCATAAAGAGTTTTGATACTTTCTCTTTTACAAAAACAGTTTTAGTACTACCTCCAACCAAAACTATCTCATCAATGTCTTCAGCACGTAATTCAGCGTCTTTAAGAGCATTTTGAGAGCAAATCAATGTCTTACATACAAGAGGATTAATTAATTCATTAAGTTGCTTAATATTTAGACTTAAAGGAATGTTTTTTCCACCCAAGAGTAAAACCGAATGAAATTCACCACTTTCTCCGAGTATTTTTTTTGCGTTCTCAGCGGTTAGCCTAAGTGATTGTTTTTCGTTTTTAGATAGATTTTCGAGATTAAACAAGTCTTGCCAAAAATTGACAATCTGTTGGTCAAAATCATCCCCTCCAAGGCTGGTATCCCCATTCGTTGCAAGAACTTCAAAAATGCCATCTTGAATGGAGAGAATTGAGATATCAAAAGTTCCTCCTCCCAAGTCATATACTGCCACTGTACGGGGTTTTTCTGTGTCTTGACCAAGACCATAAGCTAAACTAGCAGCAGTTGGTTCATTAATTATTCTAAGTACATCCAAACCAGCAAGCTTACCTGCATCACGTGTAGCTTGACGTTGAGAATCATTGAAATATGCAGGAACGGTAATTACTACTTTAGAGATTTGAGTATTTAGTTTTAATTCAGCTATGTTTTTTAATTCTTTAAGAATATACGATGATAGCTCGGTGGGAGAATATAATCGCCCTTCAATCCTCACTTGAATCAACTTATCATCGTTGTCTACTATCTCATAGTTCAATTTGTGATTTCCTTTCATCACATCTTGATAGCTTTTACCCATTAATCTCTTAATAGAGTAGATGGTATTTTCAGGCTCATCAACCATTTTGTTTATTGCTGATTGACCAATGGATATTGCATCATTGCTAATGTGAAGGACACTTGGAACTATGCTTGCTTCATCTTTGGTAATGCAATATGGCATTCTGCTAGTTTCTTCTATACTAGCTATTAAGCTATTTGTTGTGCCTAAGTCTATACCTATGACTACAGAGCTTTTGGCAACTGTGCCCGAGGTAAGATTTATGGATATTTTAGCCATGCTGCAAAGGTATTTATTCTATTCTCAGAGAATTAAGAAATGGATATATAAATTTGTTTGCACCAAACATTGTGATTATCCGTAAAATCCTCACCATATCTATTTGTTTTTTACTTTTTGAAAGTAGAGCAGATATTAATTACGATAGTCTAATTCGAATTTCGGATTCTACTCATGTAAAGATGAAGTTGTATAGCGAATGGGTTAATTCAATCGCAGACTTAGATGCCGAACTCCAAGACCAAATAATCACACAATTCATAATTGCTGCTGAACGTGAGGGAAGTGAATTTGATATTTACAATGCATATGCGTCAAAAGTATATCGGTATCGGTTGTTTGCTGAGTATGAAAAAAATCTTGTTTTAATTGAGCGAATAGAGGAAATGCCGTATTATCAAAAGCACATTGAAGCACAATTTTACATGCAAACCCAAAATGCTCTTACGCTTCATAGAATGGGCAACTATGATGGAGCAATCGAATTATATACTCGTGTTCTAAAAAAGGTGAGAAATAGCAAGAAGGCCCAAAAGTGGAAGACCTTTAGATTAGGTAAAGTTTTAAGGATGATTGGTGAAGTATATGAAAGCCAGAAAAGGTATGATAAAGCTATAAACTATTTTAGAAAGTCTATTATATTAATGTCTCAAATGGACTTTGACCCTGGGGTTTATAACAACTATAAAGAGCTTTCGTCGGTATATGCTAAGAAAGGGTGGTGTGATTCTGCATTGATATTTGCTAGGTTATCAGATAGCTTCTTTTACGCTAGAGGTAATTTGTTCTTTGCAGCTTCTTCAGAAAGAAATAAGGCAGCAGCGTATGGATGTCTTAATGATTTTGAGAATCAATATTTCAATTTAATATCAGCTCTTGATAAGGTGGAAAAAACGAAGTATAGAAGCCTTGAATTTTCTGTTTTACTAGATATAGCGATTTATTATTATGATCAAAAGCAATCTAGTAGTTCATTTAATTTTTTAGACTCGGCAGAAGCATTGTTAATTAGAGCTCCACAATCAGAGCGGTTACGTTTTTTTAATTTTTCGTATCAAATTAATAAAGAAGAGCGGAGGTGGACTAAATCCTATGAAGCGAAGGCTAAGTATCAGGAGGTAAAAAATGAAATATATGATACGAGGACTTTAGCAAATTTGGCCTTCTTGAGTATAAAATCAAATAACTTATTAGAAGACAAGGACTTAAGATTAATGCAAGATGCAAATCAACTAGAAATATTAAAAGTTGAAAATTCTAAGTTTAATCAAAAAATACTCATAGTTAGCTTAATAGTTCTTGGTACATTAATAATAGCCTTGATTACTTTGTTTTTTATTATTAGAAATAACATAAAGAATAAAAAGGAGTACAATGAGCTTCTGGGTTTTACAAATGCAAAAACGTCTGAACTTCTGCAGCAGAAGGAGCAATTGCTAAGAGAGATACATCATCGAGTAAAGAACAATCTGCAGATAATAATTAGTGTCCTCAACCTGCACAAATCTGAGCAAACGGACAAAGCTAGGGTGTTGGAAAGTTGTAGGAGTCAGATTCAAACGATGGCCTTAATTCATGAGGAAATATATAAATCTGAGGATTTAAAGAGCATTAGCTTTCATAAGTATATGAATGAAATGGTTAGATACTTTTTAAAGGCGAACTCAACAAACAAGGATTTGAAGATTAATCTTAAGCTGGATGAGTTCGAACTTGATTTGGATACTATAATTCCTACAGGGTTAATAGTCAATGAACTCTTTAGCCTCTTTATTAACGAGGATGGGCAATTTCAGAATATTGTATTGACAGCTAGGAAGAATGAGGATTTATACGTTTTTACAATTGAAGATTCAAATCCAAAGAAATTATCAAGTAAAGAAGATTTACGAGTAAGAATAGTAGAAAAGCTAGTAACAAAGCAACTCAGAGGTGATATCCATTTTGAGTACATCAATAGGATGATAAAAACTGTGAAGTTTAATTTTAGAATAACGTGCAAATGAGATTTTTAGCAATCATTTTACTTTTTACCGTGTCAGTATGCTATGCTGATGAGGCTGATAAGTTATATGATTTGGCTCAGTCTGAGGTGGAAACTGCCGCAAAGATTGAATTACTCAAAAAGGCTTATAGGATTAAGAAATATAGCAATTTGCAAACTGCATTGTCATGGAACAAAGAAGCTCTTGTACTTGCTCGAGAAAATGGTGTAGACTCGTTATTGGGATATGTTTTAAATGATATGGGAATTATTTATGGAGTACTAGGAGAAGTGGATAGTACCTTGAAGTACTACAAAGAGTCTAGAGATGTTCATTCGTCGTATGGATCAAATATCATGGTGGCTGTCTGTAATTCGAATATTGGCTTGGTCTATTCTGCTAAGGGACAGTTTTCTTTGGCAATAGAAAGTTACGACAAGGCTATTGCTACTTTTAGGAAGCATAATGGTCAGAAATATCTTTCTGGGGCCTATAGAAGTCTAGGTAATCTGTACAAGAAGTACAAGTTGTTTGATAAAGCACAAGAAAGTTTAAATAGCTCTTTGGCTCTTGCTATACAAATGAATCTCAAAAAGGAAACGGCATTGGCTCATTATTCTTTGGCATCATTATATGAACAGACAAATGATTGTACAAGAAGTTTAAGTGAAGGACTTGCGGCAAATGCTATTTTTAAGGAGTTAAATCAGCCCCGAAGCATTGCTCGATGTGATAGAAATATTGGCCATTCTTATGTGTGTGCTTTTGATTATAATAAAGCGTTGAGATACTATAACAAGGCATTGGATTATTTTAAAAAAGGAAGAAAAAGGCCATATTATCATCTGCTAATTGCAATTGGAGAGGTTCATTTTAAACAGGAAAATTATAAGCTTGCTCAAGACTTTATTCACCGTGGTCTAGAACCATTAGATTCTTCAGTTCTTAATAATTCCAATCAGCAGCTAGCCAATTATATATTGGGTGAGATAGCTTTAAAGTTGGGAGACTATGAAGATGCATTAAAATATCAAAGCACTTACAATGAATTGAGGCAGCGAGAAAATGAGAAAAGAATGCAGAATGCAATTTTGACTAAGTCTCAGATGCTAGAGAGAGAAGAACAATTGGAAAATCTGCAAATTCTCAAAAAGGAAAGAGAAATTAGAATTGAAGAACTCGATAAGCTAGATGGGAAGAACAAGGCTCTTAAAAGAACTGGACTGGGAGTTTTCTTTCTGTTGGTTATCTTTAGTGCTGTCTTATGGATAAATAAACAAGGTTCAATTCGAGCAGAACGGTACGGCAAAGAGTTATTAGTTGTTAGTGATGACCTGAAAAAGTCATTAGACGAGAAGGATTCTCTACTACGCGAAATACATCATAGGGTAAAGAACAACCTTCAATTGATATCTAGTATCCTGAGTTTAGAACAAGGATTAGGAAAGACTAAAACAGTTAATCAAATCATTGAAGATAGTAGTGCTAAGATAAAATCAATGGCCCTAATTCATGAGCTTTTTTACAGCAACAAGAATGAAGAGGAGGTAAATATTGCTGAATACACAAACAAATTAGCAATGTTAATACTTGATTCTTATGGTGACACTCGTTCAATTAAGATTCATCAGGATTGTGATAATGTTTTCATCTCAATTGAGAGAGTTACGACTCTTGGGCTGGTAATTAATGAATGTTTGTCAAATTCTATAAAATATGCTTTTACTAAAGAGGGAATCATAAATTTGATGATACGAGAAGAAAACGGGAATGTAAAGATTGTGATATCTGATAATGGTAGAGGCTTACCAATAGATTTTGATCTTACTACCGTTAAGTCTTTGGGATTAAAATTAATTAGACGACTAACAGAAAAACAGTTGCAAGGAAAATATACTATTGAAAATATGGAGTCTGGAGGTGTAAGGAACATAATAATATTTAGTAAAACATGAGAAAAATCCAAATAGTTGAGGATGAGGTCGCAATTGCAATGGATTTAGAAATGAATCTGGATATGTTGGGTTATGAGGTGAGCGGTCATGCAGTATCTTATGAAGAGGCATTGGAATTGTATCGAACCAATAAACCGGATTTGGTATTGATGGATATTAATCTTTTTGGAGATAAAACTGGAATTGATGTAGCCAATTGGATTAAGGAAAATGGGAATACCCCAGTGGTGTTTTTAACTGCATTTAATGATGCTACTACTTTTAATAATGCCATAAATACGGAACCATATGGATACATAATAAAGCCATTTACAGCTGATGATTTAAGAATTCATATTGAAATAGCTCTAAAGAGATCAGAAAGTTTACTAGATGCTAGAGCATACTTTCAAGCAATTTTTGCAAATGCTACACAGGGTATTGTAATTTTTGCAAATGGGAAGAAGGTGTATTCAAATACTGTTTTTGACAAGTTTGAATTTAATTTTCAGGAATTGGCCGGATTAGATGTCGGAGTACGTGATATTACCATAGAGGGAAACAATCATCTAGTCGAGGTTCTTGAAGCTAGGTTAGATAAGGTTTATTCTATTGTAAGCTTTGGAAGGCATAATGACTCTGAGTGGTCTGAAAACATCGAAGAGAAATTTCTGTTCGTGAAAGATAGGGGTGAGTATCACAGAATTGTATTTTCAGACATATTTTGGTTAGAAGCTTTGGATAATTACACGAATATTTATACGTGTACTAGTAAGTTCACCATACATGGTTATTTAAGCGACTTTGAATCTCGGTTAGATGATTCTTTTGTAAGAGTTCACAGGTCACACATATTGGCTGTTAACAGGGTTGATAGAATAGAAGGGCATACAGCAATATGTGGTGATTTACAAATTCCCATAAGCCGAACAAGGAAGGAGGTCTTAGTGGGGCTTTTAAAGAGTTAAAATGGATTATAAAAGACTAAATAATGTGGTTCTTTTTGATGGTGTGTGTAATTTATGCAATCGGTCCGTGGACTTGCTTATTCGTAAGGAAAAGGGCAATGAACTGTTATTCGCGTCTTTACAATCAGAGGTAGGAAGAGTGTTAATAGAACAATCTGGTTTGAATGATGTCCCAGATAGCATCTTGTTCTATAGTGATGGAGAATTATATGCCCGTTCGGAAGCGGTTATGAAGGCCGCTGTATTTTTAAGAAGACCCTATAAATGGATTGGTATTTTCTCAATCGTACCAGTTCCAATACGTGACTACATCTATAATTTAATAGCAAGAAATAGGTACAGCTGGTTTGGTAAGAAAGAGACGTGTCGTGTGCCAACTGAGGCTGAAAGAAAGAAAATATTAGGCTAGCTTATTAGCTAATTGACCACAAGCCGCGTCGATGTCTTTGCCTCTACTTTTACGTATATTTACAATAACTCTGTTCTTTTCAAGATAGTCGGCAAACCGTTGTATTTTTTCTGCTGAACTGGATATGAATTCAGCTAAGTCAATTGGGTTATATTCTATGAGATTTACTTTGCATTTTATCCTACGGCAAAAGGCTACTAATTCTTCGGCTTCGAATGGATTATCGTTTATATCATTTATTACACAGTATTCTAATGTCACTCGTGTTCCCGTCTTTTCATAAAAGTAATTAAGTGCTTCTACCAAATCATCTAGCGAATTACTATCAGTAATAGGCATAATCTTACTTCTTTGTTCATTGTTTGCAGAGTGCAATGAGAGAGCAAGGTTAAATCGTACCCCATCATCACCCAGTTTTTTGATCATTTTAGCAATCCCTGCTGTTGAAAGAGTAATTCTTTGTGGAGACATGGCTAATCCATCGGGAGCTGTAATTCGTTCAATTCCATTCAGCACATTGCTATAATTTAACAAAGGCTCACCCATTCCCATTAAGACAATGTTACTAAGGTTTATACCATACTCTTTGGCTGCTTCTTCTCGAAGTATTGATACCTGATCGTATATTTCATCTGACCGTAGGTTTCTTTCTCTTTTGAGAAAACCAGTAGCACAAAAAGTGCAACTAAGACTACACCCAACTTGTGAAGAGATACAGGCGGTGACTCTGTCGCTAGTTGGAATCAGAACACCTTCTACTAGAAATCCATCATCCAATCTAAAAGCGTATTTAATGGTACCATCAGAGCTCTTTTGAGAATTTGCAATGGTCATTGTAGGAAAGGAAAATTCAGAGGCTAGTGTGGCTCTAAAATCCTTTGAGAGGTTTGTCATATCATCAAAAGATCGAGCACCTTTTTGCCATAACCACTCCCAAAGCTGGTTAGCTCTGAACTTTTGTTGACCCAGTGCTTCGCATAAGGTTATCAGCTCATTTTTACTAAAAGACCGGATATTTTTCACAAATACAAAGGTAGGTCCTAATTATTTGGCAAAAAAAAGCCTCTCCCGATAATTATCAGGAGAGGCTTTAATATTTTATTAGGTTACTAGAAATTACTCTACCAAGTTACCTAAAGATGCGTTAACAAATTCGTACTTAGTACCAACTTTGTTATACATTACTACACCAATGGTAAGGTGACTTTCGTCCCAGTCAGAGTCAATATCTAAAGTAGCTTCACCTGAAACAGTTGAACCTACATTAAGACCATCAATAGAAGAACCGTATCCTTTACCACCAGTAGCTTCTGCTCTTAATACAAATTTGTGAAGAGCACCATTACCTTCAGAATGACCGGATTGGTATCCTTTAACTTTATTCTCTAGAACATATATAGCCAAGTATGGAGCATCTACAGCAGAATATGCTTGAGATAAATACTTCATGTTGATTTTACCATCCACTATTTCGTAGTTAAGAGTAGTATTAGCTACAACATCTGCAGCTTTATGATCATTAACTCTTTGATAAATTTCATCCTTTTCTGCTGTAGTATTTACACCAGAACCACGATCAATACTAGTTACACTACCATTAGCCCCAAAGTGAGGGTATCCCGTAGCACCCCAAGCATTTTGAAGTGTAGTTGCTTCAGAAATGATGTAGTTTTCGGCAACGAAATTCTGTCCATAAGCAGTCATAGCAACGGCTTCACCTTCAACAGCATCAACTAGTTCTGCCATCATAGCCCATCCCCAAGTTCCACAAGGAGGACAATTAGTACCACTATATTTTACTACGAGTGATTTGTTTTCTTTAGTTACAGCAGTAACCGCAAGTTTGTCTGTAGATCCACCTCCATTATCTGGATCTGTAGTTGTGTCATCTGGTCCGCAACCAAATAGAAACATTGAAGCTACTAAGCTAAGTACAAAGATTTTTTTCATTTTATTGTTAATTTTAAATATTTTTAGGAATCCAAAGATACTCAATTTTATCTATTGGATTTAAAATCATGAAATTATGACAATTAGTAGTCAATATTACCTATACTAAGTTTTTTGGTAGTGCTTGCTTCGCACCTTCCTATGACCTTAGCATCAATATTGAATTGGGAAGCAATATCAATAAGTAAATCTGCCGAATTTCTATTACAGTAGATTTCTAAACGGTGTCCCATGTTAAAGACTTCGTACATTTCTTTCCACGATGTTTCCGTTGTTTCTTGGATGGTCTTGAACAATGGAGGAGTTTCTAGTAATGAGTCTTTGATAATGTGCAATGGCTTGTCTAAAAATTTCATTACCTTGGTTTGAGCACCTCCTGTGCAATGAATTATTCCGTGAATAGAGTCAAGCAGCTCTTTATTTCCTACAATCTTATTAAGTATTGGAGCGTAAGTACGTGTAGGGGATAAAAGTGCCTTTCCTATATCTAAGGGTGTCCCAACTAATTTATCGGTGAGTTTAAATTTACCAGAGTAAATATATTCTTCATCTGTATTGATGTCATAGGTTTCGCTATACTTAGAGTGATAAATATGTGAAAGTAAATCATGACGTCCAGAAGTGAGTCCATTAGAACCTATTCCTGAGTTGTATTCTGACTCATAGGTTGCTTGTCCGTATGAAGCGAAGCCTACAATAACATCATCCTCTTGAATATCCACTTCTTTAATCTCAGCTCTGGTTGGTCTACAAGCAACTGTACTGTCTACTATGAGTGTTTTTACCAAGTCTCCTACATCCGCAGTTTCACCTCCAGTAAACTTAATTTTAACACCATAAGATGACATAGTATGAATGCATTCTTCAAAACCATCAATAATCTCCTTTATTACAGCACCTGGAATTAAGTGTTTATTTCTACCTATTGTATTCGAAAGTAGAAATGGACCAGTGGCACCAGTACATATAATGTCGTCAAGATTCATTACTAGGGCATCCTGAGCTATACCTCTCCATACAGAAATATCTCCTGTTTCTTTCCAATAAAGGTATGCAAGCGAAGATTTAGTGCCTGCACCATCTGCATGAACAATGTTACAATAAGCATCATCGCCAGCTATGTAATCTTCAACTACTTTACAAAAGGCATTCGGAAAAATTCCTTTGTCTATATTAGATATTGCTTTATGAACGTCCTCTTTTTGTGACGAAACCCCTCTTTTCTCGTATCTACTCAAACCTGATAATATTGTATTCTATTCGTCCTCGTCTTTTAGAAGCCAGATTTTATCATCTTTGATTTCAAAATCCACGTACTCCCTATCAAATATATTGTACCCTAAGATAATATTCTTAGACTGAATCATTTTGCATTTTACTTTCTTATACACCTTATCGTTAATCTTTAATTCTTTAAGAGTGAAAGAAGTCCCAAATATTTTGGTTCCATCAGAAAGCTTTATCTTATCTCCACTGTCTCTAAAATCCTTGGCACTTAGTTTATTTGACTTCATGAGTTGTTCCACTAGTGATTGAGGTATAAGAGTTCTTCTTTCCTCACCATTGTAGATGAACTTGATTTTTTTACGACCAATGTATCCGTATAAATTATACACACCACCTCTGCCTTTTGTTAAAGGAATAAAATCATATTTAGCTAATAATTCTTCTTCAGCTTCTTTAACGAGTGTTATACTATCTTTAAGAGCTACTGCTCTCATAAAACTATCTATGTCACCTTTGGTTTTAGTTAAAAATTCTCGTTGTTTTCCTAAAAGGTAAGGACTGTATACAGAACCTTTTCCGTTCAGTGCATCATCATTTCTTTGAGCATAGTCAACCCCGATAGAAAGTACGTCAAAATTACAGTTTACAACCTTTACAGTTGTACGTCTGTTCTTTTGGTGATCTTCATCACTACAATCAGATTTTACAGGGCCTTCACAAGGGCAATCAGTTACTAACTGGGATTCACCATAGCCTCTAGCTTCGAGTCGGAATGGATTAATGCCACCTTTTTCTACTAAGAATTTTATTGCTTGATTTGCTCTTCTTTGTGATAAATCTAAATTGTACTCATACGAAGCTCTACAATCTGTATGTGATCCTAGTTCTACTGCCATTCTAGGGTATTTTTTAAGCGTTTTAATTAAATCATTTAATACAGGTTCAGCATCAGTTCTGATATAATCTTCGTTTAGGTCATAGTAGATAGGAAGAACGAAGACATCATTACAAGTGTTCTTCATACAAAAATCTTTTATATGTTGGCAATCCAATGAGTTTTCAACGCCCTTCGTACTTACGTATTGTGGCTTGGCATCATAGTAATATGCATTTCTCTTAGAAACTTCAATGGTGTAATCCTTATTGATTCCTAAATCTGTTTCATAGTATCCTTTGTCGTCTGTTCTAAGTCTAATCTTACTAGAATCCACATTATTGCTAACTACAACAAGTGCATTTACAATTGCGGTTCCACTATCACAATCTGTAACTTGACCTTTAAGCTTACACTCAATAGGCTCCATATGAAATGAGAATATATCGTCTTGACTCTTGTTTCTGTTAGAGGTAAGATATCCATTTTCTTTGGTATCATCCATAATAATTCCAAAATCATCACCTGAAGAATTTATTGGACTTTTCATGTTAGTAGGTACGTCCCAATCTGTTGGCCCCTCACCGGTTTTTGTAGTTTCAAAAATATCTAGTCCACCAATACCTGGATGTCCGTCAGAAGCAAAGTAAAGAGAGCCGTCAGGGTGTGCATATGGAAACATCTCATTGTCTTCAGTATTAACATTTGGTCCTAAGTTAATAGGGGTACTCCAAGTTCTTCCTCTTCTCACAAATGTTACCATCCAAATGTCTTTAGTTTTTTCCAACGCATTGGTGTCTCCGTATCCCCCAGGTCTATCAGATGAGAAATACATAACCTTGTCATTGTTAGCTAATATCGGGTGGCCGTAGTTCCAATTATTATTTTCATCACCAGAACAAAAACTTAAAGGGTCGAGTGACATTTGCCATCCCTTGCCAGATTTTCGTGCTTCGTAAATCTTACACTTAGGCTCCTTACCCGAAACCCCATTGCACTGAGTAACGTACATTTTGGACAAACGTCGATTAAAGGATATTGTCCCATCATTGTACTTTGTATTTAACCCCTCAACAAGTTCTGCTTTCTTCCATTTTTCAGATTTACCTCTTCCTCCACCTTTTTTTACTTGCCATACATCACTATGGCTTCTTAAAGTTCTAGAATATTGGGTTTTGCTGATTCCTTCTTGGCGATCAGAAGTGAACATTATTGTTTTCTTCTTTCTGTCAGCCCACATAGGGGAGAAATCATCTGCTTTTTTATCATTGGCAGGTTTAAAAGATTCAACTTTATATCTTGATTTTTCTTCTTTCCATGTTAAAGCTTTTTCGCAACCTTTAATCATAACTCCGACACGCTCATCTCCGGGCATTTCTTTTTGGAATTTTTTAAATTCTACTATAGCTACTTCATACTCACCAAGCTGCTTTTGCATTTGACCAATTCGGTAAATTACCTCTGGGTCTTTTGCACCATACTTTATGGCTTTAGTATAAAGTTTGATTGCCTTCTTTGGCTGATGATTAAACCTATAGCTTTCGGCACCTCTATAAGAAGCGGTTTGACGATCTTCCTTGGAAATATCCGGGTTACTGGCCAATTGATCGTACATATCAGCAGAAATTGCATAATCTTTTTTATTCATGGCTTCGTTGGCCTTTTTCATAGTGGGGCCGCCACAACTAGCTAAAAGAATAATAAGACTGAAAGCTAAGAAAGCCCTCATAGAGTGATTTAATTTCAGATTCATCGTTTATTAAGAACGTCAAAAATCTAAAATTCTGCTACCAAAAACAAATTAATCATCGGATATAACTAAAAACCTTTCTGATTTCAAGGTAAAGAAACTCAGAAGGTTTCAGAAATGAGGTGTTATTTTATGTTATTATTTGATGAACAATAATTCTCTGTATTTTGGCAATTGCCACATTCTATCATCAATAAGTTGTTCAAGTTTGTCTACATGGTAGCGAATATCATCAAAAGTTTCCTTCACGTTTCTATGATAAGCAAGGGCCATTTTTTGAGAGTCTGTCTCATTATTTGCTTTTCTTCTCGCCTCAATCATTTTATCCGTTTTGGCTTTAGTTTCGTCAATGTGATAAGAAATTTCTGAAATCAAATCTTGTTGAGCTTTCCCAACAGTTAATTTAGAGTCTTTAAGTATCTTCACATTTTGAGCAAGGGATGTAAGATACTCAATAGATGGAGGCATAATATAGGTGTAGACCAAGTCAGCAAGGATACGTCCTTCTATTTGGATCTTTTTGATGTAATCTTCGAGCATAACTTCTAAACGAGCGTGTAATTCTTCTTTCGTAAAGATGCCGTTATCTACAAAAGTAGAAATAGCCTGTTTGCTGATATAAGCACTTAATGCTTCCGCTGTGTTTTTAATATTACTAAGGCCACGTTTCTTTGCTTCGTTGGCCCATTCTTCACTATAGTTGTTTCCTTCAAATAGAATGTTTTGGGCACTTTTTAGTACAGACTTAAGTTCTTTAATAATTGCGACTTTTTGTTCTGCACCTTTTGAAATAGCTTCGTCTACAGCCTTTTTGAATTGAATTAATTGATTTGCCACTGCACTGTTTAGTGCTGTTATTGGTTGTGCCGAGTTAGTGGAGGAACCTACAGCCCTAAGTTCAAATTTATTGCCTGTAAAAGCGAATGGTGAAGTCCTGTTTCTGTCAGTATTGTCACGCATAATTTCAGGAATTTTTCCAATGGTTATGGATTTTTTATCATCCTTATCGGAGACTGTTGAGTCTTCTAAAAACGCATTTAAAACATCTGTCAGTTTGGATCCAATAAAGGCAGAAATGATTGCAGGAGGAGCTTCGTTTGCTCCAAGTCGATGATCATTAGACGCAGTAGCAATACTGGCTCGAATAATATCAGCATTATCATGTAGGGCTTTTATGGTATTAATAAAAATGGTCAGGAACAAAAGATTTGAATTAGGATCGGAACCTGGAGATAGAAGGTTGACTCCTGTATTGGTAATCAATGACCAGTTATTATGTTTCCCTGAACCATTTATTCCTGCAAACGGTTTTTCATGGAAAAGAACTCTGAAGTGATGCTTATGGGCAACTTGATCCATCAAGTCCATTAATAATTGGTTGTGGTCAATAGCTAAATTTACATCTTCAAACATTGGAGCACACTCATACTGACCAGGTGCCACTTCGTTGTGTCTAGTTTTCAATGGAATGCCAAGCTTAGCTGCTTCCATTTCTACTTCAAACATATAGTTAAACACTCTGTCAGGAATAGACCCAAAATAGTGATCATCCATTTGTTGTCCCTTAGCGGGAGCATGACCAACAACGGTACGGCCACACATAACCAAGTCTGGACGAGCATTATAAAGAGCTTCATCTACCAAGAAATATTCTTGCTCTATGCCAAGGGAGGCTGTACAGGAAGAAACTTTTTTTAGGAAATACTTACAAATATCTGTTGCTGCTTTATCTATAAGGCTTATTGATTTAAGCAGGGGTGCTTTATAATCTAGAGCTTCACCATTATAAGAAACAAATACCGTAGGGATGCATAGTGTTCTACCCGTTGTATTTTCATGGATAAAGGCTGGAGAAGAAGGGTCCCAAGCTGTGTACCCTCGGGCTTCAAATGTATTTCTCAATCCACCATTTGGTAGACTTGAAGCATCGGGTTCTTGTTGAACAAGTGAACCAGCAGAGAATTTTTCCACCGCTTTGCCGTTCTTTGGTTCCCAAAAAGAATCATGCTTTTCTGCAGTAGACCCAGTAAGTGGTTGGAACCAATGTGTATAATGAGATGCACCCTTGCTAAGAGCCCATCTTTTCATACCTGCAGCTACATGTTCTGCCATTTTTCTATTGATGGTCTTTCCATCATTTATAGAGTTGCTTACAGACTCGTAAGCTTCTTTACTAAGAAAGTCTCGCATGGCAGTATCATCAAAAACATTTGAATTATAAAGCTCTGTGAATGAAATGTTTCCTTTATAGGAAAACTTGTTTTTTCGGGATGTTGCCGTTTTTAGGGCTTGACTACGCATCATTAGGTCGAATTTGAATGCAAAAATATTTTTTTGACCCGTTTTGACCTAAATAAGATGGCTTTTTGTGAATAAAATCACAAAAAAGGAATTATAAGCCTCCGGCTTTTAGTTTTTCGGCATTTTCAGCCATTTTTAAAGCGTCTATTAATTCAGAAATATCGCCGTTCATTACACCATTCAAGTTATACAGGGTTAAGTTAATACGGTGATCAGTAACTCTACCTTGTGGATAGTTGTAAGTTCTAATTTTTGCAGAACGGTCTCCTGTAGAGACCATAGTCTTACGCTGGGCAGCAATATCCCCATTTCTTTTAATTAATTCAATATCATAAAGCTTTGCTCGAATCATATCCATGGCTATCTCTCTATTGGCCAATTGAGATCTAGCCTGAGAACAAACGACAACAATGCCAGATGGCTTATGAGTAAGTTGTACTTTGGTTTCTACTTTATTTACATTTTGACCCCCAGCTCCACCAGAACGCGAAGTTTGCATGTCAATATCAGCAGGGTTAATCTGTAAATCTATTTCTTCAACTTCGGGAAGAATAGCTACCGTGGCTGCAGAAGTATGTACCCTCCCTTGCGTTTCTGTGTCAGGCACTCGCTGTACCCGGTGTACTCCTGCCTCAAATTTGAGAGTGCCAAAAATTTCTGCCCCTTCCACTTTAATGATGATTTCTTTAAAACCCCCAGCCGTGCCCTCAGTGACATCCATTATTTCATGTTTCCAGCCTTTAGTATCAAAGAATTTGGAGTACATACGGAACAAATCACCTGCGAAAAGGCTTGCTTCATCACCCCCAGCTCCTGCACGAATCTCTACCATCGCGTTCTTATCATCTTCAGGATCTTTTGGGATAAGGAGGAGTTTAATTTCTTCCTCTAATGGACCCTGTCGGGAGGTTAGTGTTTCAAACTCTTCTTTGGCAAGTTCCTTCATTTCTGGATCATCGCTAATTTCGAGCATTTCTTTGGCTTCTTTCAGGTTGCCAATTAGGTTTTTGTATTCAAAGTAATGCTCAACTATTTGTTTGAGATCGCTATACTCTTTGTTAAGCTTCGTAAATTGCTTCATGTCCGAAGCTATCTCTGGGCTACTGAGTAAAAGTTCTACTTCTTTAAAACGTGCGTGTATTCCCTCTAATGTTTCGAGCATGATTTTATTAGACGACAAAAATATCTAATACTCTGTAGGGTAAGAAATTATTTTGTTCTTGGTGAAATATGTTAGCTTATTTTGATAAAAGCTAAAAGATGTGTTTTTGGGGAGATTTGAATGGATAGTTAATGGTTCTCTTAACAATTTGTTATAGCTAATAAGCTTTTCTTCCTGCTTGAAAAATAACATCCCTTTTGTACTGGACACCGCTTTGGTATTCTTGATATAGTATGTTTTGGAGTATGTTGCATAAATGTCGAACTGATATACCCCAACCAATGAATCTGCGATGTATACTGAATTGTTTATATCCCATATCTTATAGGTGTTTAGTTCTTGATTTAATACATTATTTAAGAATGGTGACTCTGCAATTATTTCTCCTTTCTTGTTGATTTTCAGTAATTTATATTGAGAAAGATCAACGATCCAAATATTGTTATCAAATGATCTAGAAATACAAGATACGTTGTTAAAGTAATAATCATTTAGACGTAACTCACCACGTACATTGAGCATATTGTCATAAAATACAATGATATTTTGATCTTGATAGAAGGCATATATTTCAAATGGATTTGAACAGTCTATTGAAGTTAATTCACCATAAGACTTTATATTTACATTCGTAATGAGCTTACCTTTAACATCATATTTGAAAAGTGTAAATGCCTTGTCTGCAACGAAATAGTTTCCCTTTACGTCTACGTCAAAACAGGAAATAGCCTCAACTTCGGTTAGAATCAGAGTGTCCTGAGCAACTGCTTGTATAGCAGTAAACCAACTAATCGTTATAAGTATGTAGCGAAACATTATTGTCTTCTAAAACAGCATACGTGAATTTAGTAATCCAATCACCTAGGTTTATTAAACGTGTATTATTATTTAATGGTATATCCATTGGTTTATGCCTGTGACCAAATATGTAAAAGTCAATTTCGTTGTTGCTAGCGTGGTCCATAGCAAACTGATATTGATATTCCTGTTCTAATGGGATATCAATATCATCTTTCACACTGTTCTTTTTTCTGCTCGAAACTGACAAAAGTTTCGCAAGACCAATACCGAAATTTGGATGTAGCCTATGAAATAACCAAATTGCCCATCTACTTCTAAACAATTTTCGGATAAATTTATAGCTGATTTCACCTTTCCAAAGTGCGTCACCGTGGTGCAAATAGAATCTAGTCTTGTCAATAGTGATAAGCAATTCCTCATCTATAACTTCTAGGCCAACTTCCTTATTTAAGTATTCAAAAGTCCACATATCATGGTTGCCTTTGAAAAAATAAATTTTAATGCCCCTATCCGTCATGGTTGCTAGTTTACCTAACAAACGTGCGTAGTACTTGGGAATAACAGTATTGTATTCGTACCAAAAGTCAAAGATATCCCCCATTAAAAATAAGGTATCGCAATCAGACTCAATTTGATTGAGCCACCGTACTACTTTTTTTTCACGCAAGAGAGACTCCTCATAATTAGGAACACCTAAGTGAAAATCCGATGCAAAGTATACCTTACCCATTATTCTTAATACGAAGTTACAAGTTTAATGAGCCTCAAGCCAATTGTCTCCATGTCCAGCTTCTGCAATTACTGGAACCTTAAGAGGCATAGCATTTTCCATTTCTTCCTTAATAACTGCTGTGATTTCCTCTAACTCAGCTTTTGGAACATCAAAAAGTAATTCATCATGGACTTGAAGTAGCATTCTTGTGCCAATGTCCATTTTGCTGAAGCGATTATGAATATTAATCATGGCTAATTTTATCATGTCTGCAGCACTGCCTTGGATAGGAGCATTTATTGCGTTTCGTTCTGCAAAACCCACAACCGTTTGATTACTAGAATTTATATCTGGGATAAACCGTTTTCTGCCCATTATTGTTTTTACAAAACCGTTGTCTCTACAAAACTTGATTGTATCGTCCATATATTGTTTAACTCCACCAAATTGCTCAAAATATGCATCAATTAGGTCCTTAGCCTCTCCTCTTTTTATACCTAGGTTTTGTGAAAGACCAAAAGCTCCTTGGCCATATATCAAACCAAAGTTTACACTTTTGGCTTTATACCGTTGCTCTTTAGTGACATCTTGTACTTCAATACCAAAAACCTTAGCGGCTGTAGCCACATGAATGTCAACACCTGCATGGAAAGCCTCCATCATTCCCTGGTCTTCGGCCACAGATGCGACTATTCTAAGCTCAATCTGTGAGTAATCTACTGCAAGCAGGGTGTGATTGTCATCTCTTGGTACAAATGCCTTTCGAATCTCCTTGCCCATATCCGTTCGAATTGGAATGTTCTGTAGATTAGGGTTCGTACTACTTAATCTACCTGTTGCTGCTACAGCTTGAGCATAATTAGTATGCACTCTTCCCGTTTTAGGGTGTATCAATTTTGGCAATGCATCTACATATGTAGAACGAAGTTTATTGACTTTTCTATAGTCAACTATTTTGCTAACTATCTCGTGATCCCCAGCTAACTTTTGTAAGGTTGCTTCATCCGTTTTGTATTGTCCCGTTTTAGTCTTCTTTGCCTTGGAGTCGATTTTCATATGGTCAAAGAGTACCTCCCCCATCTGTTTAGGACTAGCAATATTGAAATTCGCTCCAGATATTTCAAAAATGGTTTTCTCGAGGTCTTTTGACATTCCCTCAAGTTCCTTCGAGTAGTCATTTAAAAAATCGGCATCAATGCGAATTCCTTCCATTTCCATTGCGGAAAGCACAGGTACAAGCGGCATTTCAAGACGTTGCATTAAGTGAGCTACTTGCTTGTCCATAAGCTCTTTATGTAGCTTCCCTTTAAGTTGAAATGTAACATCTGCATCTTCAGATGCATATTCCGTAGCCTTGTCCAAGGGAACATCTCTAAAGTTAAGCTGGTTCTTACCTTTCTTACCAATTAATTCAGTAATAGAAACTGGTTTATAATTCAAATATTTCTCAGAAAGAATATCCATGCTATGCCTTCCATCTGGATTTGTAAGATAGTGAGCTAACATAGTATCGAACTGTGGTCCAGCTATGTGAATATCATATTTCAAAAGTACTTTTAAGTCATACTTTAAATTCTGTGCTATTTTTTCAATGTTTAAATCATTGAAAAGGTGTTTGAATTCTCCAAGAATTGCCTTGGTTTCTTCAAAGTTGTTAGGCATATTTACATAGTATGCTTTGCTATTTTCATACGAAATGGCAAGACCTAGAACTTCGGCATCCATTTCTTCCAAAGAAGTAGTTTCCGTATCAAAACAGAAAGACTTTTGTTTTTCTAATTCGCTGATTAAAAATTTTCTTTTGTCTTGGCTATCAATTAATTGATAGTCGTGTTTTGTGTTGGATATATCTTTTAGTTCGATTAGAGTTTCGTCTTTCTCTGCAATTAAAGGTGAGCTAGCAGTGGCTGAACTACTTGGGGCAAACAAATCCCCTTGAATTGAGACAGAAGCACTCATAGTTTCTTTGAAAACACGCTTAGTTAACGTCCTAAATTCAAGTTCTGTAAAGAGCTGATTAATTCTCTCTTTATTAGGTTCTTCTAGAATGAGAGACTCCTCATTAAACTCTACAGGAACGTCAGTTATAATTGTAGCCAAGTGTTTTGACAAGTATGCTTGCTCCTTATTATCTTCTATTCTCTCACGGAGTTTGCCCTTTAACTTATCTGTGTTTTCATAGATAGCATCCATACTGCCAAATTCCTTTAAAAGCTTGGAGGCCGTTTTGGCTCCAACCCCTGGAACCCCTGGAATATTGTCTACTGCATCTCCCATTAGACCAAGATAATCAATGATTTGTTCTGTTCTATCTAGACCAAACTTCTCACAGACTTCCGCAGGACCCATAATCTCAGGAGGATTACCCCCTCTAGCGGGTTTGAACATTAGAATTTTATCCGTTACAGCCTGACCAAAATCCTTATCAGGAGTCATCATATAGGTTATATAACCTTCTTTCTCAGCTCTGGTCGCAAGTGTTACAATTACGTCATCCGCCTCGTAGCCTGCTTTTTCTATTATTGGGATATTGAATGCGTCTATTATTTGTCGAATAAAGGGTTCAGAACGTTTAATATCTTCTGGGGTCTCATCTCTATTTGCTTTGTACAGTGGATATTCCTTTTTTCTGATGTTTTCTGACTTATGGTCAAAACATACTGCAATATGAGTTGGATTATACTTTTCTAATATTTCTAAAAGTGTGGTAGTAAAGCCAAATATAGCATTGGTATTCAGACCGTAAGAAGTGATTCTTGGGTTTTTTATAAAAGCATAATACGAACGGAATATGAGTGCATAAGCATCAAGAAGGAATAGTTTTTTTTCGGATGACATGGTTGTTCGGTCAAAAGTAAATTAAAATTGGGTTAATCATAATAGAACTACCTCACTCAAAATTTTACCTTTGTCCATATTTTGATTTGAAATGACGTTTACACCGAAATACAACCTTATTGAAGAGCTTAAATGGCGTGGCTTACATCATCAAGATATGCCGGGTACAGAAGAATTGCTGATGAAAGAATTGGTGAGTGGTTATGTAGGATTTGATCCCACAGCAGACTCTCTCCATATTGGAAATATGGTCCCTATTATTCTCTTGGTTCACTTGCAGCAAGCAGGACATAAACCCTATGCTCTTGTTGGAGGAGCTACAGGAATGGTTGGAGATCCGAGTGGTAAAAAAGCTGAACGGACATTGCTTGATTTGGATACTCTAAATCATAATCTTTCTTGTCAAAGAAAGCAATTGGAACAATTTTTAGATTTCGATTGTGGTGAAAATAGTGCGGAGTTGGTGAACAATTATGATTGGTTCAAGGATTTTAACTTCTTGGAGTTCATTCGTGATGTTGGGAAACATATTTCCGTAAATTATATGATGGCCAAAGATTCGGTAAAGAATAGACTGGAAGATGGCATGAGTTTTACAGAATTTAGCTATCAATTGGTCCAGGGGTATGATTTCTTTCACTTGTGGAATGAGAAGAATGTAAAACTTCAGATGGGAGGAAGCGACCAGTGGGGTAACATCGTAACTGGAACTGAGTTGATTAGAAGAAAAGGAGGAGAAAATAGTAAAGGCTATTCTCTTACTGCACCTCTGATTACTAAAGCTGATGGAAGTAAGTTTGGCAAAAGCGAAGGAGGAAATGTATGGTTGGATGCTGAAAAAACAAGTCCTTATGAGTTTTATCAGTTTTGGATGAATACCAGTGATGAAGATGCAGAACGGTATATTAAAATATTCACTTTATATGATAAGTCGTTCATATCTAATATGATAACTGAACATAAGGGAGCCCCTCATTTACGTTTTTTACAGAAAGAATTAGCAAAATATGTTACCACTTGGGTTCATGGTGACGAAGGATTTAAAATAGCACTTACAGCATCTGAAATACTTTTTGGAAAAGGAACTTCAGAAAGTCTAAGAAGTTTATCTGAAAAGGACTTTCTTTCTATATTTGATGGAGTAAAAAAATCAGAAGTAGATGAAATTGAGGGAGTTAACATAATTGATATGTGCGGAGATACTGGTTTTTTAGCAAGTAAAAGCGAGGCAAGAAGAGCATTAAAGGAAAATTCTGTATCGGTAAATAGCGATAAAGTTTCCGAGGATTTTAATTTTTCGAATAGTGACCTTATCAATGGTAAGTATATACTGTTGCAGAGAGGAAGGAAAAACAAATTTTTGGTTATTAAAAAATAGACATGTTAACATTAGATCCAAAAGAATTAGCAATACCTAAACTGCATCACTACTTGCTAGGTAGTATTGGTCCTCGACCAATTGCTTTTGCAAGTACAATAGATACATCGGGTAACAGAAATTTGGCACCATTTAGTTTTTTTAATGTATTCAGTGCTAATCCTCCAATTCTAATATTTTCTCCCTCAAGAAGCGGTAGGACTAATGCTACCAAGAATACATACGATAATGTCAAGTCAGTTGCAGAAGTAGTTATTAATGTGGTTAATTACGATATGGTGCATCAAATGAGTCTAACAAGCTCACCCTTTGATGCAGGAATTGATGAGTTTGAAAAAGGGGGATTTACACCTATCCCATCTGAGACTGTTGAGCCTTATAGGGTTAAAGAATCACCTATACAAATGGAGTGTAAAGTTTTAGAAGTAAAGGAGTTGGGTGTGAACGGTGGAGCTGGTAACCTAGTAATTTGTGAAGTACAAAGAATTCATATCAATGAAAAAGTACTTGACGAAAATAATATGGTGGATCAACAGAAAATAGACTTGGTGAGTCGCATGGGTGGTAATTGGTATTGTAGGACGAATTCAGGAAGTATGTTTGAGCTTGATAAGCCCCTTACAACAATTGGTATAGGAGTAGATGCCCTACCTGGGAAAATAAGATTGAGTTCGGAGCTTACAGGAAATGATTTAGGCAGACTAGGTAATTTACAATACCTACCTTCAGAGGATGAATTGACTTCAGCTTTGAAGAATATTTCAATTGAACTCTCTGTTTCAATTGCTAAAGAGTTTCTAAGAAAGAATGAACCGTTAATTGCCTATGCTGTATTAAATAAAATACTATAAATGAATATATCCAGATTTTTTTTTAAACTTCTAATTATTACAACCTACATAGTCAGAGTGGCTTTGCTTGTATTTCCATTAGCTGCAATTATTGTCCTTGCAAAGGAGGGTGGTTGGAAATATGGATTTACATTTATTCAGAATAATATTGAGGTTGCGGCGTTTGTATCATTTGCAATTGGTTTTCTCTTGTCATTCTACCATGCCATGAGTTTTGAAGAGGTTGGAGGAGCTCCTATCAAAAATTATATGAGAACAAGACAATCAGTTCAAGTAAGAAGTAACAAGGGATTAGATGTTGTAGAAGAGTTTTTATCCAATCATACAAAGTATAAGAACATTAGGCGAGTAGGGAATGTATTGACGGCTCGACGAAATGTGATATTCTTGAGTCCAGATAGGGTTAAGGTCACCGACAATGGAGATACATTTACATTAGAAAGTGGGCCATTTATTTTTTTATGGTTTATTGATTTTGGGAGAAATTTCAAGAATGTAAAGGAGATAGCACGGTACATTAAACTAGGTAAATGAATATAGGTATAATTTCAGGATCTGCTAGAAAAGATAACAATACCTTAAGAGTGGCAAAGGCAATTGGTTTAGAGTTAAACAATTCAAATATCGTTGATTTTCAAGAGTATGATCTACCAAGCTTTGCAGATGGGTTTATCAGTCCTGATTCAGAAACACCTTTTCAATCACATCTTATAAAAATAATAAATGAATCTGATTTATTATTGGTTTTGACTCCAGAGTATAACTGGTTTCCAAGTGCTGAAATTATCAATACCATTCATCAGCTGGCAGGACCTACATATAAACATATTTTTGATAATAAGGTCGTTGCCACAATTGGAGTAAGTGTGGGAAGAGGAGGGCGAATGCCTGCAGTCCAACTTGGGTATGTATTTAATAAGATATTCAATGTTTTTGATTTAAACAGCATAACAAGTCCTCGTACGTTCGAAGCACAAGAAGTGACTAGATGTATTGATGATGAAGGCAATCTATTAGATAATGATATGTTTAACAAGGGTTTCAGATCATTCTTGGACTATTCACTTAAAGTTGCAAAAAGATGGCAGCTAAGTGATTGAAAAAAATTATTTTGCGACCACGTAAAATAATATAAAATGAAAAATCTTTTATTTCTTGGCTTATTACTATTCTCAGCCTTTGCAAAGGCACAAAATACAACCTTTACAAGGTTAATTAATAATGACTCCGCAGATAATGTTCAAGCAGGGTTTCAAGTTTCAAATGGAGATTACTTTATTCTTTCGGTAACGGCAGAAGGAGGACAAGGAGGTACCGATTTTCAGATAAGTCGTACAAATGGTCTAGGAAGTACGCTTTGGTCATATACCTACGGTACTTCTGGAGATGACTTTGGATCCGCTATGAAACCTACTTCTGATGGAGGTGTAATAGTCTGTGGTTATAGTGACGGTTTAATTGGTGGATCATTTGATCAGGCTTTTATATCTAAGATAAATTCTTCAGGAACAGTTCAATGGACTAAGTTATTGCAGACGGATAGTAATTCTAGGGCTTTGGATGTAATCCAAGCTCGGAACGGTGTTTATTATCTCACAGGGTACGTTGATTTAGATACCATGGGAACAAATATGTTGGCTTCTCGAATAGATGGAACAGGTTCGGTAACTTGGATTAAGACTTTAGGAGGCGATGGTGATGATGTAGGTTATTCTCTTACTGAGGATGCTTTAAATAGAATAGTAATTGCTGGGAGTACTTCAAATGATTCTGTGAACATTGGAAGTTCTGGCGATGTTGATATTAGTTTCATAGCTCTTAATACTGGTGGATCAATCTTACTTTCAAAGAATTTTGGAACCACTTCTGATGACTATGCAACGGTAATTCGTTCGTATGTGGATGGTTTTTTATATGTAGCAGGAAATACAATGGGAGGATCGTCGATTGATGAAGATGCCTTCATTCTAAAAATGGATACCAATTTTAATGTGTCAACATCAACTTGGTATGGGTTATTAGGAAATGATAGAGCAGAGGACCTCCTAGTAACAGGAAGTAACAATTTCTTATTGGCTACATCCTCAGCAGGAATGTTCTCTCCAAGAGATGCCTATTTTACAGAAATTAATGCTTTCGTGGTTTCCGGAGGAACTGGAATTATTGGGGGAGTGAATGCAGATGCTAGTAATGGAGTATCTTTAATGGGTAATTCCGCATCAGGATATTCTGTGATTACATCTGGGACTTCCTTTGGAACAGGTACTTTGGAAGATGTGTATATTACAAAATTGGAATCAACTCTAAGTGCTGATTGTGGTTACTTAATGGACATGATAGATTTTGGTTCAATGTCACTTAGTAGCAATACCTTTAGTAATTCTACTTCAACAGGTGCTAGCAATTCTGTAACGCTTACAAGATCAAGTGTAACGAATAGTGATTCAATTCTTTGCTGCAAACTTGAAGCAAGAACTGGTGCGACAGCTATCACAATATGTGAAGGAGATAATGTCAATATAGGTCGACAGAATATAACAGGTTATCAGTATTCTTGGACTACTTTAAGCGGGAATTCATTTACTAGTAACAGTTCAAATCCAAGTGTTTCTCCAACGGTAACAACAGAATATAAGTTAGTGGTTTCATCTGCAGATGGAATATGTAGTCATGACTCCGCGACAGTATTGGTGACGGTTAATCAACGGCAAACTCAAGTGTTTTTAGGAGACACATTATTTTGTGATGGAGATAGTGTAATACTCGAAGCACAAAGTGGAATGAATTTTTACGAATGGGTTTACAATGGCAACACAACAAATAATGCAAGTCTTAAAATTAAGGAAACAGGGACTATAAGATTATTTGCGATAGACAATAATTCGTGTATTTATAGAGATACCTTAGAGGCAGAAAAGAAGGCATTACCTGAATTCAACCTTGGGAATGATACAACCATTTGCGATAACTTATCGATAACATTAACAGGCCCTGCTGGTCTGCCAACATATGATTGGAATGGTACAATTGGAAGTTCAAATACATTAATTACAAATTCTTCACAGGATCATATCCTAATTGCCACAGATGCTTTTGGATGTCAATATTCTGATACTGTTCGAATTTTAACGAACCCATCATCTTCTTTCTCTTTAGGAAATGATACAGCAATTTGTGCTGGGACTACTGTAGATATTTTTATAAATGCTGTATTAACAGATTATAAATGGAATGGAGTTGCAAGCACTAGTTCTAGTTTTACCGTGAGCAGTGAAGGAACTTATTTTGCAGAGGCTCAAAATAGTTTTGATTGTCCTAGTTATGATACTATAGTAATTTCCGAGTTGGCTGCTCCTATTTTCTCATTAGGTGCAGATACTGGTTTTTGTGATGAAATAATTTACACCTTACAAGGCCCATCTGCAATGAAAAGTTACACATGGTCTGATAATACTGACTTAAGTACACTGGATATTTCTGCTATTGGTTTGTATTATTTGGACGTTGTCGGAGGAAATGATTGTGTATATTCAGATAGTATAAATATTGAGCTTTACACCAGCCCAACTATTAGTTTAGGAAATGATACAATCATACCTTCAAGTGGTTCATTAGCACTTACTCCAGGTTCAGACTTTGACGTATATGATTGGAGTACGGGTGAGTCATCAGAGTCAATAACAGTTTCAGATACTGGTCTCTATTCGGTAATTGTAACCGATACAAACGGATGTTCGGCAACTGATACTATTTGGATTCCAAGTACAGCAAGTATTGGATTTATTGACGGGGTAAAATATTCAATATTCCCAAATCCAGTTTCTGAAAAAATTCAGATAATTACAGAAGGTGAAATGTCTAATGCCAAGTTTATATTGATTGATGTTACAGGAAAAGAAGTGTTTAAGGACACTCTAAAAGGAAATAGTAGTTCAATTAATGTTTCTTCCTTGGAGAATGGCATATATAAATTAATTCTTTACTCGGATGTTAAGTCACTAACTTTTAGCGTTGTAGTATCACACTAAAGAATGTCAATAGTTATTAAAAATCTTTCAAAACAGTATGGTAGACAAAAAGCAATCGACAATATCTCATTTACTATAGATTCTGGAGAGATTGTTGGTTTTCTAGGTCCAAATGGAGCTGGAAAAAGTACTACAATGAAAATTCTAAGTGGGTTTATCCCACAGACTTCAGGAAGTGCAGAGGTTTTAGGAATGGATATAGTTAATGATTCTTTGAAAATTAAAAAGAGGATTGGTTATTTAGCAGAACTTAATCCTTTATATACAGAAATGTATATAACTGAATATCTCAAATTCAATGCTGATATTTATAAAATAAAAGATGCAAAAGGGGCAATTGAACGAGTGATAAAAGCTACAGGCCTTTCTTTGGAGAGGAAGAAAAAAATTGGACAATTGTCAAAAGGCTATAAGCAAAGAGTTGGACTAGCCCAAGCATTGCTTAATGATCCAGATGTGCTAATATTGGATGAACCCACCTCAGGTTTGGATCCTAACCAAATGAGTGAAATTAGAAAGCTCATTTTGTCTTTAGGTAAGAATAAAACAATTCTATTGTCATCACATATAATGCAGGAAGTAGAGGCTATGTGCAGTAGAGTCATCATTATTAATAAAGGTAAGATTGTTGCGGATGATAAGGTAGATGCTGTAAAGAGTTTACTCTCAAAAGGTAGTCATACGATTGTAGTTAAATTTAGAAATGCAATAGATACCACAAAGCTGAAAGAGAATAGTGGAATTACGAAGATAGAAGGGCTGTCCGTTAATACATATAAAGTAACATCTAGCAGCAAGGTCGATTTGGCAGGATTGCTTTTTAAATTTGCTATAGATTCAGAAACCATAATAATAGAGCAACGCGAAGAGGTTGAGACGTTAGAGTCTGTTTTTCAACAATTAACAGGTAATGTTTAGTATATTCAAGAAGGAAATACGAGGATTTTTAAGTTCACTAATTGCCTATGTGGTGATCATAGTATTTCTATTGATAATAGGACTGTTTACTTGGGTTTTTGCTGATGGAAATGTTCTAGCCTTAGGCCATGCAAATCTTGATGTTTTATTTTTTATGGCACCTTGGGTGTTTATATTTTTGATATCAGCTATAACGATGCGTTCCTTTTCAGAAGAGATTAATCAGGGGACCTTTGAAATTTTAAGTACTAAACCCATAACAGATATAGATATAATATTAGGAAAGTTCTTTGCAGCTATTTCTCTTGTTCTTTTTGCAATCTTACCAACTTTACTTTACTTCTTTTCTGTTTATCAATTGGGATTACCAAAAGGGAACATTGATGTAGGAGCAACCTTTGGTTCATACATTGGCTTATTACTTTTAGGTGCTAGCTATGCAGCCATCGGAATATTTTCTTCTGCTGTTACACCTAACCAGATTGTTGCATTCATTTTAGGAATGTTCTTGTGCTTCTTTTTTTATGTAGGCTTTCAGCAATTAAGTAATTTGAACTTATTTGGGACATTTGATAGTATTGTACAAGCTCTCGGGATTCAATTCCACTATGATTCCATAAGTCGTGGGGTTGTAGATACAAGAGACTTAATGTATTTTGGGTCATTAATTACAGTTTTTTTAGGTTTAACTTATATCGTTCTTAACAGCAGAAAATGGTAAAACTTAATAAGAAAAGGACTAAGAGAAATGGTGTTATTAAGAAGGCAATAATTGTCTTTTTTGCAATTATCTTTTTGAATGTACTAGCAGATAAGTTCTATCAGCGTTTAGATTTAACAAAGGAAAAGAGATATACGCTTTCAGAGTCCACAAAGAGATTGATAGATAAAGTAGACGATGACATATATATAACTATTTTCCTTGATGGAGACCTGCCATTAGAGTACAAGAGGTTGAAATCTGCTACTAGAGATATGCTTAACGAGTTCAAGTTGGCATCCTCTGGCAATATTTCATTTGATTTTGATGATGTTCTAAGTGATAAAGAAATAAAAGAGAAAGAGTCGATACTAAAAGATATTTACAAAAGAGGTTTGCGTATTGAAAGACCAGAAACCAGACCTGATGAGGCTCCATCTGAAAAATTTATAATACCAGCAGGGGTAGTTTATTATAAAGGGAAGGAATACCCTCTTAACCTCATGAAGAGGCAATTTGGTAAGCCATTGGAAGAAGAGATCAATGGTTCTATTGAGTTATTAGAATATGAAATTGGAAATGTAATCAGAAAAGGAGTTGTTGGGCAAGAACTTAAACTTGCGTTCACAGTAGGCCATGGGGAATTGGATGAAGTTGAAACTGCAGATATTACCAATGAACTGTTAGGATTCTATGACGTTAATAGAATTAACTTGAATCTTACAGATTCGAATTGTTATAAGCTTTTTTCAAAGGAAGTAGCCAATAATCCAGAGAAAGAGGTTTTTACCATATTAGTAGAAGGCTTAATAAAAAAACTCAATGAGTATCAAGGAATAGTAATTGCCAAGCCAACTAAACCATTTTCTGAGCCTGAGAAGTTTATCATTGATCAGTATGTAATGAACGGTGGGAAGGTCATTTTTTTAGTTGAGAATTTAGTTGCTGAAATGGATTCAGTGGCCAAGTATGGTCAGATGGTTACAACGAACCACAATCATAATTTAGGGGACATGCTTTTTCATTATGGTGTGAAGATAAAGCCTTCACTAATTCAGGATTTACAAAGTCATGGTATCCCTGCAATAAATCAGCAAACAAATAGGCCGGGCTTTTGGCCTTGGATGTTTTATCCTTTGTTCAATGCTATTGATGATAATCCAGTGTCAAAGAATTTAGAAAATGTATGGGGGAGGTATTGTAGTTCTTTAGATACGACTAAGAGTAAATCTTTGCGTAAAACGGTATTGCTAAGGTCGTCACCCCAGTCCAGATTGGCACACAGCCCAGTTCTTATATCATTGGACTTGCTAAAGGTGAAACCAGACCCTGTAAATTTTAGAAAGGGAAACCAGATTGCAGCAGTCTTAGTTAATGGAACTTTTACCAGTCCGTTTAGATACAGGTCTGGTGTTAAAAAAGCCTTTGATATTTCATTTATAGATTCTGTTGAATCCAATGCTATGATTGTCATAGGAGATGGTGATTTGATACGAAATCAGGTGTCGTCTGATGGGCAAGTATATCCTTTGGGGTACGACAAATATGGGTCTAAGCAATTTGGAACTCCAGTTGAGTTTGCTAATAAGAAATTCTTCCTCAATTGTGTAGATTATCTTTGTGATGATTCTAACTTAATAGAAGTACGAAGTAGGGAGATTATTTTGAGATTGCTCAATAAAGGGAAAGTCAAATCAGAGAAATTATTTTGGCAGAGTTTAAATATGATACTACCCATAATTTCTATTATTATATTTGGGTTGGTAAATGCTTTCATCCGAAAGAGGCGTTGGACATAATTATGAGGTATGCGGTTAACTTTATTACATATCATTTTATTCTCAAGCCTAGTAGGGTTTTGTCAGGATAACAAGTTTATTGCGACTAGTTATACGCCCGGTTTCCTTTTGGCTCATAGAGCAGATATAAAAAACTTGGCAGCTCACAATTTTGGATTAGAAGTGGCTTTTGAGAAAGAAGTTTCAAATTCTAGTTGGGGAGACTTCTATAATAAACCATCTATCGGATATGGGCTTTTGTATTATAATCTGGGTAAAGAAGAGACAGGGCATGCATTTGGGATTCTTACTCATGTGAAACTAAATCTTGTCACGTTAGGAAGCAGTGATATCAAATTTAGAATGGGAGCTGGTTTAGCCTACTTGACAAAGAAATTTGATGTTTATGACAACAGAAGGAATCAGGCGATAGGGAGTCATTTCAATGGTAGTATGCAGTTTGGTCTAATAGCTCACACTCCTATAAGAGATAATCTAGATTATATAGACTATGGGATATCTATCTCGCATTACTCCAATGCTGCTTTTAAGGTGCCTAATCTTGGATATAATATCCCTTCGGTTACCATTAGGTATGGATTTAATATTGGGACAAGTGAGGGGCCTAAAAATGTTGATTCTACTGTTTTGAATAAATTTGACTGGAGAGCGACACTGTTTTATGCTAAAAAACAAAGAAATTTTGCAGACCCTACAGATTTTTACAATTTTGGAATACAGTTGAGAGGACTGAAAAACGTGAATAAAGCAAAGGCTTGGCGATTTGGTTTGGATTATACATTGGATAAAACCTACAAATTTTCAGAAGATAAGACTGTAGCTTTGGATTCTATTTCATTGATTGACAAGTCTGAAGTTGCAATTGCTGCAGGGTTTCAATGGAGTTTTGGAAAAACAGATGTTATAGCGGAAATGGGCGTTTATATTTTTAAGCCAGCAGTACTTAAAAATCAACTGAGCCAGAGGATGGGAATAGCCTATAGATTTACAGATAGATTATCAGGACTAGGAACATTGAGGTTTCATAGAGGGGTCGCTGATTTTTTTGAAATGGGAATTGGATATACGTTATGAAGTGGTTGGTTTACATATCATCTTTATTGCTTGTACTAGGATGTGGAGAGAATAGGAATGATGACTGCATAACATCTTTGGGAAACGATGGCAGCAATACACGTCTGGTAGATAAATTTACTAAAATTTATGTAGAAGATAGAATTAAACTGCTACTGGTTCAAGATAGTGCGAATGCTGGAATTATAGAATTAAGGGGTCCTGAAAATTTATTGGAACAGGTAACTACAATAGTTGAGGATGGTGAGTTAAAACTAAAGAATCGGAATACGTGTAATTTTGTTAGGAGCTTTAATTACGAACTAGCAGTAAAAGTATACTTTGCTGATTTGGATAAACTAACGGTGGAGTCCATTGCTGAAGTAAAAAGTCAAGACACTATAAAAATAGATAGACTTGAAATATACCACAATGCCTTGTCGGATATTAGCTTATCACTATTTGGAAATGAAGTGTTCGTACAATCTAAGAATTCGGCTCAAACCACATTAAATGGTGTTGTGAGGGTCTTAAAAGGGACTATTGAGGAAATATCTAATCTAGATGCGTATAGCTTGCGATGTGAAGAGGTATTGCTGGATAGTCATACTCCATTGGCTTGTGAAGTGAATGCAACGAATGGTCTGTATATCAAGATCTATAACTCTGGTGATGTTTTATATAAGGATGAGCCTAGTGATTATAAGATACTTGAAGTAAACACTGGAAGTGGAAAGTTGAAAAAAAAATAAAGGACCTAAGATAAGGCCCTCTATTCTAACTAACCAATTATGAAAAACTAACTTACTTTATTCTAATTTCTTTTGGTTTAACCTCTTCCTGTTTTGCAATGGTGATGTTAAGAATACCATTCTCGTAGCTGGCCACTATGCCATCATGGGTCGCATTTTTTGGGAGTCTTACAGATCGACTGAAATTACCATAGTTAAATTCGTTTATCAATCTCTTTCCGGCTGTTTCAACAATTTTCCGTTCTCCTGTTATTCTCAATAAGTTCCCTTCTTGTTTTATAGATATCTCTTCTTTTTTGATACCAGGAAGAGCCAAGTTGAGTTGATAGTCTATATCATTTTCAATAAGTTCCAGTCTTGGTCTAAAGGAAGTTGGATTGGCACCTTCCTCTTTAAAAATGTCATTTACAATGCTTCCAAAGTTGCTTACGAGCATATCTGATAATAGTGTTGGATGTGTTTTAACGTTCATAATAATTTTCTTTGGAATATGAAGGTCAATTCTTATTCCTAAGCGGAATAAACGCCATATTGGCACGTATTAATTTTTTGCATGATAAAATGCCGACATATTGGCGTTATTTTGCAATTATTATCTGATTTAAGTCTTGGAAACTGGCAGAGGATACGTTTTTATAGTGCCTGCTCAATTTTAGAATTAATTCCGAAATATTTTTATGGTCTAGTTCAGTTCTTTTGATTGTATTGAAGACAAGAATTGTATTTGTATTGGAAATGCTTTTTAAGCTAGAAATGAATGGTTTTGTAAAGATAAAATCTACGTTATCTAGTTCCTTAAAAAGATCAATAAATATTAAGTCGTATTGGTCCTTACACTGGTTTAGAAAGTCGAAAGCATCAATAGCAATAAGTTCGGGCTTAAGTGAATAATTGGGTTCAAAATGTTTTTTGAATAGTGAGATGATTATGGGGTCGTATTCAATTCCAGTAATTTCCCCGTTATAGGAATGTTTTTTTTCTAATAAATGGAGTATGCTTCCACAGCCAAAACCGAGTATTAGTGTATTTTGTACAGAAGAAATATCCTTTTCAATTAGACCAATTGCTTTTTCAAAAACACCATAACCATTGCCGAAGGAGAAATTTGCATCCTTTGTATTGAGCATTTTTTTTCCTTGACTCCAGACAACTTCCAAGTAGTCATTATGCTCAGATGAGGTTTTTTCTATGGGGATGTCCCATAGAAAGGAAGCTATTTTTATAAGTATTTCTTTCATAAAAAAAGCCCTCTACAAATGGTAGAAGGCTTAGGATTATTTTTTGTGATTACAACTTAATGTTGAACTATTATTTTAGAAACAGCCTTTGTACCATCACCAATAACTTCCACGAAGTAATTTCCGTTGTTAAATCTATCTGTAGCAATTTTAATTAAGCCAATGTTAGTACCCTCTTGAGAGTGAATTATCTGACCATTTATACCATAGACTTTTAGCATATATTTACCTTTTACGTCGGTATCAATATTTACAAAGTTGTTAGCTGGGTTAGGATATGCACTGATATAAACTGTAGTTTCATTCTTTGTGAGTTTTGGTACACCAGTTAATAAAGACTTGCTTTCCCAAACACCCATTCCGTGAGTACCAGCATATATTCTTGGACCACTCCACGTCTTATTTTCAACCTGAGTAATATCAAATACGGGTACTCGTGGCATTGGTCTATCTGTATCAATGCCGTCTAGAGCTTCTCCCCATGTAGGGTTAGTGCTTGTTCCATTATTGGTAGCCCATACGCCAAACTCTGTTCCTAGTATTATAATATCTGGATCATCAACACTAATTAAAGCATGATAAACAGGAAAATCAGGAAGTGTTCCGTGTATACTATTCCATGTAGGGCTTGCCACTAAGGCGTCATTAGTTGTATAAACATAATTAGTATTTCCATAGTTACCCAAGGAGATAACAAGTCTACTTGCATTTGACTCGTCTATTGCAATAGAGGTAACCACTCGGCCACTTATACTCATATTACCTGTGATATTTGTTTGATTTAAGTTGGCAGCAATTTGATTGTAGGCAGGTAAGGAAATAGTATCAAATTGAGTGGTTAATAAGCTGTCAATTCTATAAACTCGACCACTATTCGTTCCTATGAATAGTGAACTACCGTCAACAGTAGTTTCAATATAGTGAACATTGGTTAAACTAGAAATTCTAAACCATCGAATTGAACCATCCTTGTTTACGTTAGGTTCGAATGGAGCAGAAAGTGCATTTTGACACATCCAAATACCATCATCCATGGCATAGTATAATCTAGAATCAATTAAAGTATCTTCTCCTTCTACTGGTCCTCTTAGCTTAACAGAATCTACAATCAAAGGATCTTCCCATAGGCAAAGAGGGTTGTTAAAATAGCCAGTTGGCCTAGAATTAGATTGAAACGAAGCTGTTATTCTATTGTCCCATATACTGCCCATACTTGAGCCACTAGTAACAGATCTTCTTAAGTTACCATATTGACTTTCTCCAAATAAGATGTCAGTATTAAACTCAGAAAATGCACATTCAAAACCATCTCCTCCTAAAATATCAATACCAGGATTTCTTGGATAAGATTCGCCAGTTATGAGAATTGTATTATTATCTTGAGTACCTCCAATAATTCTGCCATTAAGATCGGCATCTACTGCGAAAAATTGAGTGCTAATAAGGCCAGTACTTAAATCTTTATATCTAGACAAATCTTCATCGGTAGTTCTTGCAACTCCCCCATCAGAACACACATACATTATTGGATCAGTGCCACTGTTATCAAATGTAATGTAATGTTTATCAGAATGTAGTCCGAATGGATTCTGAGGAGAATTGAATGTATTTCCAACCATTCTAGGTCCATTTTCAAGTGTCCATTCTGCAAATCCAACTCCACCAATGAATACTCTATTTTCATTTCTTGGGTGAACAGCAATTGCCATATCATATTCTCCTTGACCTTGGATTCCTATATTGGTAAAGGGTGCGAAGAACTGGCTAATTTGTCCTACTTCTTTAATAAATGTAATTCCGGCATCGTCCGATTTATATAAGCCAGTTAAAGATCCAGAGTAGGCTTGACCATCTAGACTGGCACTACCGACAGTTACAATATAGCAGAAGTTTGGGTCTGATTCAGACCATGCAGTTGCAGCTCTTGAGCTCGTTGGTATATCCGTTACTCTTTCGTAAGAAGTACTGGTTGTTGGGTCAGTAGATCGATATACGCTATTTCCGACATAAGCCATTACTGTACCTGTCTTGCTAATTGCAATATCTCTACAACTACCACCTCTTAATACTGTCCAAGAGTCTCCTCCATCATCTGAATATCTAAGTCCTGTTGTAGATCCTGCAAAAAGAATGTTTTGTGAAGGATGAGCTCTAAGTACTAGGATATTTCCAAATGAGGCTGTACCAGCTACTGAAGTAAAAGTCTCCCCATCTGTAGATTTATATATTCCCATTCCGTCGAAACCACTGTTCTCTCTACCACTAGAGTTAATAAGCAAAAGGCCATTCTCACCCGTTCCGTAATAAAGATCTCCATCTGTGGTTTGGGCCATACTAACTACACCGAAATTGTCATCCCCTAAGTTTATTGGATACCAACTTCCTCCGCCGTTTTCAGACTTAAATACCGAGCCTGAAACACCCCCAGTGTATAGAAGTGAAGGGTTATCTTTATCAATTACTAAACATCTAGTTCTACCACCAACGTTATCAGGGCCTCTAAATTCCCAATTGATTGGCCAGTTAGCTTTAAACTTGTTATTGCTTTGACCTTTAATTTGGGCTACTGCATTTACAACATCATCATGTGCAATAACGCCAGTGATTTGGTTTGCTTTTAATGACTGTAAGTAGTCTGCATAACCGTTAATGGCCTGAGTCAGCTTTACTCTAGGTGAGTATGACTTATCATTATGCGATAGATTAAGAACTATGGTTCCTGTGATCAGGCACAATGTAAAAATGGATAGTAATGTCTTTTTATTCATATTAACCGTATAATTTTAAAAGATTGAACACACAAATTTAGTTTTTGATTTTACACTATCAAGTATAAGTTAAGCAAGAAGCAGTTTTGATTAACAAACGTTTAGACTGGTCTCAATATCTGCCAATGGAATATGCAGTATATATTGATGTAAATACCTTTTGATTAGAGTTATATAAGATTTTGAAGTCCTTAGGAAAGTAGTCAATACGGATACCACTCTTCCATTCTTTAAAATGAAAGGAATTATTCCAGTTAACTGTGAAATGGGCGTCAAAATTTAAACCCAATTTTGGTTCAATTTCAGAGAACCCTCTGGTCCAACTAGCTGGTCCATATATATAATCCTGATTTTCGTTTGTATATTCATTTTGTTGAATCAATTGTGGTTGATCAACCAAAGACTCAGGGTCTTGAAAACCAATGTAATAGGGTTTCAAAATACCTAGAGTTGGTCCTGCTGAGAACCCATAGGATAATTTTGGCAAGCTCAGTTTAGAAGCTCCTATATTCTTGTTAAATCCGTAGTTAAACCGGATAGTTCCTGCAGAATTTAACTTGCCAAATACATATGGCTTTGGATTACTCCGATTTGGATTTTGAACTTTTGTTTCATTAGGATGTGAAAAAGTGCTTATTGAGATTCTGAACTTAGAGAAGTCGCTTTTTAAAATTGCCTTTGTACCAAATGCTAGGTCTAACCCAACTCCATTTGTACTAATTTGACCTCCAATGGAATAATTATTCAGGACCTTGTTTTGTGCCATTGTACTGATTTGAAGAAATACTAATATAATCAAGAAGCTAAAGCACATAAAGTCTTTAAAATCTCTATTTTCTGTATTAATACCTCTCTTCACATCGTAAAAATAGTAAATAATTATATTATTTGCTTTAACTAAAGTGAAAATATGACATCAAAGGTAATTTACGAAGGAAATTTAAGAGTGGTTTGTGAGCATGTTAAATCAGGGTCTCAGATTGTTACGGATGCTCCTACTGATAATAATGGGAAGGGCGAGCGATTTTCTCCAACTGATCTAGTCGCTACTGCATTGGCTTCTTGTATGATAACTGTAATGGGTATCAAGGCAAATGAGTCAGGGATTCCTTTTAGTATGGTTAGTGCTGAAATAATCAAAGTAATGGCAGCAGGTCCTAGAAGGATTACAGAAGTTAAAATTCTTATAGAGGTTGCAGATAAATGGAATGAAAAGCAGCGAGAATTAATGGAGAATACAGGTCGTAGTTGTCCAGTTGCTAAGAGCTTACATTCAGATTTAATACAAAATATTTCGTTTGTCTATAAATGAGATAGGATAACGGAAGGACGAATATTCATGTGAGATGCGGTATGCACGACCTTGCCATTTTTTAGTACGATTACTTGAGGGGATTCATGTGGAACATCTAGTTCCTCTGCAATCTGTAAGGATATAGACCTATTTGCAACTACGTCAATGAGAGTGAATTTAGCAGAAGAGTTGAGCTCTTGTCGAGCATCTTTAATTCTTCTAAAAGCTATATCACTTATAGAACACCGATTGCTATGTTTGAAAATAATAACAGGTGAATCACTGCTCAGCAAGGAGGCTATATCTATTGATGTAGAATACTCCCACATAAAATTAACCGATGTTGTTTACCTGTACAGTGGATACATAGCCAACTCCTGGGCAGGCATCTCTAGATCTACAAGAAGAGAATAATGCAGAGATGAATAGAGCAATAGCAAATATGGATAAGATTTTTTTTACGTTCATGATTGTAATTTAATATTGTGATACTTATTTAATTTAACGATAAATATCACTTTAATAGTGCAAAGTAAAGACATTATAGATGTATTAGAAAGTAAAGAAGCGGTAAGCTTTATACGTGCTCATATCAATGATAACGTTAGTAAGCTGTCACTTAGGTTCTCTGGCAATGTAAATTTTAATATTACTGTATGCTTACAATTGATGTCACTTTATAAAAAGGTTCAAAAGAAGATTCCTTTTTTTTATGATAATCTTTTGGCGTTGGATCAACGTTCATATGAACAATGCACTTCTTCTGAAGTTGCGAAGTATAAAAGTAGTTTCATTAGTGGTTCAAGCATTTTAGATATAACAGGTGGTTTAGGTATTGATAGTATTTTTTTGGCAAATGGATTTAGTGATACTACAGTGGTAGAACGAAATAAGGAGCTTCATGATTTAGCTTGTTATAATGTAAAAAAGCTTGGTTTTACTACAATACATAGAGTCCACGGCAATGGATTGGATTACCTAAACGATTATTATGATTGGATTTATATAGATCCCGATAGAAGAAAGGAGTCAAAAAGAAATGTAGTACTGGAAAATTTGGAACCCAATATACTTGAGTTGATTCCAAAATTAAGAAAGGCCTGTAATTTTACCTATCTTAAACTGTCCCCTTTATATGATTTGTCAGAGGTCTGGAGATGCTTTGAGGATGTTAAAGAAATTCATATAGTAGCAGAGAAGGGAGAGATTAAGGAGGTTGGTGTTTTGCTAGATTTTAAGAATAAATGGTTGAATCCCTCCATTATTTTAAAAGAGGTTACCACGAACTTTCTAGAAGTTATTTCAAGGAGCAATTGTGATTCGAAATTGTTAGAATATTATGATTCAGATGACACTCGGAATGTATTAATTCCAACAGCATTGATTGCAAAAAGTAGATCTGAGAAATATTTCTTGAGAGCTATTAACGTCAAAAAACACTATGCTTTTAATCTTTACTTTAGCAATGAAGATGAAGTTAAAGGGTTTAGAAGTTTTCGGATTCTTGAACGAACCACTAATTTGTCAGTGAAAAGAATCAAGGAGATTCTTCGGGTCAAGGGCATTTCACAAGTAAACCTAGTTGTAAAAGGTCTTAGGGATAATCCAGAAATTTGGCATAAAAAACTAAAGACTAGAGATGGAGGTTGCTACTATCTGTTTATTTTAAAATCAAAAAAGAGCGAATCTTATCTCTGTGAGTTTATTTCTTCTTAGAAATAATAAATGCATTTAATGCGGCCACCATACTAGGATGTTCAGAAGTCGGAGCATAAATGGTATTGTCAAGTCCTGCTTCTTCCAAGGCTGCGTTTGTTGTTTTCCCCCAGCCGGCTATAGCCCTATCTTCTTGAATAAAATCTGGGAAGTTTGCAAATAATGAAGAAATCCCCTGCGGACTAAAGAAAACTAAGATGTCATAGTAAACACTTGCAAGATCTGATAAATCAGAATTAACAGTATTGTACATAATAGCCTCAGTATAGGTAATATTCATCTCATTGAGATAATTTGGGATACTTTCCTTTCTGATATTAGAGCAAGGAAATAGGTAATTAAGGGCTTTGTGCTTTTTTAGCAGCTCAAAGAACGATGCTTCAGTCCCTTTGCCAACAAACATTTTACGCTTTCTAAGTTGGGTATACTTTTGAATGTATAGTGAAACACCTTCATTTGTACAGAAATACTTCATAGTAGGAGGTATTTCTACCTTCATTTCTTCTACTATTCTAAAGAAATGGTCTATTGCATTCCGAGAATTAAAGATGATTGCATCGTGATTGAGAATACGTAGTTTTTGTTTTCGTAATTCTCTAGCTGGTACACCAACAACTTCTATAAAAGGGTGAAAATCAACTTTTACACCGTGTTTTTCGGCAAGAGTGTCATACACCGTTTTTTTGCCACCAGGATGTGGCTGGGATATTAATATACTTTTAACGCTCAATATTACCTCCTTAGCTATTTACGAAAAGCACCTTTGCCGCAACTAGTGCAGGTACTATTTCGAACGTGCAAAGGTAAACAAAAACTGTAAGGATAGGGTACTTAAAGTGATTCTGTAGCATTAGTATGGTGCCAAAAAGCCGTAATAGAAAGTAGATTACAGCTATAATTATTATCAAAATAAAAATGTCACTATCTAGTTTTAAATAGAAAATATCGATAATTAGTAAAATGCCGATGATCAAGGTGAGCCATTGGTTTAAACTATATTGGAAGTCGATTATTTGGTCACCTAAAACAGGGGACTTGTGTAGTGAGAAGTACAATTTATTGGCGATAAATTTGATAAAAAATAGAAGTCCAACAACGCCTAAAATGATTAGAAAATTTGAAAAATTTATCGATCCAGATTTGTACTTTTCACCTATTTGATAGGTATAAATGAGCAAAGTTATGGTGAAAAGGGTCGTCACCAAAGAGCTTATTCTAAACAGATAGTTGGACGTATGTTTCTCACTTCGCCAATTAAATCGTTGTATAGGAATGATAGAAAGTAACTTCATTGATTGAAACCACTTATTATTGGCCGTATAGAGAAATGCTACTAAAATTAATAGAAAGAGCACTACAGCCTTAATTATTAAAGGTGTTTCATTCCTAAGGATTAAATCAAATAAAACGTGCAAAATCACTTGTGCAAAGGTTGTCTTTTTAATTAGAAATAATTAATCACTCCAAAGTGAAATTTTGCGGTATTTAGTTGTATTGGATTTCCTTGCTGACTTCCTAAGGCGTAGGCGAGGTTGAGAATCCCATTACCTATTTGAATATTGGCTACTGCACCAAAACCGTAAGGTATATCATAGATGAGTACGGTGCTTTGCAATGTGTTTTCAATTGCAGCAGCGTTTACAAACAGGCCAACATTACTATTTTCACCTAACAGATATCTATATTCTAGGGTGTAACTAAGAGCCTTACTTGCAAATATTTCATTTTCATCAAAGCCTCTAAGAGTTGAAAATCCACCAAAATTATAAAGCTCATTAAAAAATATTTGATTGGCAAATAGTGCTTTGAAATTGAACCTTTGATAAATGGTACTTCTCTTTTTTATAGGAATATAGAGTGATGTACTCACTGAGAAATCAAGCCGTAAACTTTTTGTATTCAAGGTGTCATATAGTGATATGAGCGTATTGTTGGTACTGTTAACAAACTTTACGTTAGCAATCTCAGTATTTCTAAGGATTGTTTTTTGTCCTACCGCAAGATCTGCAAGAATAGAATAGCCTTTGCGGGGGTTGGGTAAATAGTCAATATCTCTTTGGAAAATTGCCAAACCATAATTGTCAATTTTATAAGGGTTGTTATCTGGAATTCGTTTCTGAATTCTTACGGCATTAGTATCTGCAGTTATTAAATTGCTATTTATATTTTGATAGTAGAACTGGTAATAATTATTCCCTTTTTGTTGGTATCTGAAAGAGATTTTGCTTTTTAGATTTACGAAAATACTATCGTACTTATTGAGATTAAATTCTCCATTAATTCCTAGTTTAGTTTTAAATAAATAGGGGTATGTAAAGCCTAAATCTAACTTTTGTGAATTTTGAAGATAGTTCCTCCAATGCATTTCAAGTTGTTTTCCACTTTTAAAAAGATTGTTTAGTTCTACATTGACTTCTCCCGTAATCAGCAGGCTATTTTCTTTACTGTTAGAACTGTTTGGTGCCAATCCAACTATTCCATCCACCCGGTCAGTGACTACATCATCCATATTGAGGATTATCTGAACTTTACCTTGAAAAAACACTATTTGAGAGTTCCCTTTCAGTTTTATCAACGGTAGATTCCGTAGTTTTTTATCAATGGTTTTTGCAACCCGTTCATTGTAAGGTTTACCTTTTTCTATGCCAAGATACTTGGTAATATATGCTTTGGATATTTTACTACTTCCAATATAGACTATAGTGTCATAAACAAACTTTACGTAAGGGTAAAACTTCAGGTTACTACTTAAAGTATCTTGAATAACTTGAGGATGAGTCAGTACAATATTTGCAAATGGATAACCAGCCCGTTCATACGAAGAAAGAACACTATTTTGAAGTCTGTCAAAGGCTTCTAATGAGAGAGTCGCATTTTTTTCAAGGAGGTACCCTTCAGTTAGATTGTGGTTTCTTATGTGGATGTGAGTGTATTTATCTCCTTTGCTTAAAAAGACAATGGTAGTGTCATTTTTATAAAAATTACTGTCTATCGAAGCAGCAAAAAAACCTTCGGATCTTAATTGTAAAATTTTTTCATTAATTGAAAGCTGAGCACTTAGACTATCAGCCATAGCCAGATGCCTAATACCGACATCTGAATGTATACTAAGTGTGTAGTTTTGTGCATTTGTAAACACACAAATAAGCATTAAGCTCCAAATTGAAATAACTTTGTACACGTCTACTCACAAAGGTAAACGATTAACAAGTAGCAGTATTATATCTTGGCAGGAATCTATATTCATATCCCCTTTTGTAAGAAGGCTTGTTTTTACTGTGATTTTCATTTTTCAGTGTCTTTCAAACAAAAAGACAAAATTGTAAAAGCAATAAAGCAGGAGATTCTTTTACGCAAGGATTTCATAAATGAGGGTGAAATTATTGAAAGCATTTATTTTGGAGGAGGTACACCAAGTGTTCTTTCCGAAAGTGAATTGCAGGGGATTATTAAGGTAGTTTACAAGACTTTTTCTGTTTCGAGTAATGCTGAGGTTACATTGGAGTGCAATCCAGATGACTTGAGTTTACAGTACCTTTATGACTTAAAGAAAAGTGGTATTAACAGATTGAGTATTGGGGTACAAAGTTTCAATGATGAACATCTTACTTGGATGAATAGAAGTCACTCAAAGGATCAATCTTTCTCTGCAATAGAGAATGCTGCTAAGGTAGGCTTCTCTGATATTACTATAGACCTGATCTATGGACTGCCACAATTATCTATACAGGAATGGACCCAAACTGTTATTAGAGCTCTTGAATTGCCGATAAACCACCTTTCTGCTTATAGCCTTACTCTTGAAGAAAACACACCTTATACAAAGCTTGTATCTCAAAAAAAATACAAGAAACCAGATGATGATTTAGCCTCACAGCACTTTAAGATTTTAGTTGATAGAATCAATGAGAAGGGCTGGAATCATTATGAAGTGTCCAGCTTCTGTAAGGATAAAAATTACTCTAGACACAATACTTCCTATTGGCAGAATAAAAAGTATCTTGGAATCGGACCATCGGCTCATGGTTTTGATGGTGACAATCGATTTTGGAATGTAAGCAGTAATGCAAAGTATCTGGATTTGATAGATACAGGAAATGTTACTTATGAGATGGAAAATTTATCTCAAAGGGATAAGTTAAATGAAACTATTCTAACAGGTCTTCGAACTAAATGGGGTATAAATTTGGCCTCGATTAGTTCATTGTATGGCTACGATATTGAAGCTCTTTTTTCTAATGAGTTAGAGCAATGGATGAATAAAAACTGGATAGTGAAGGACAAGGATAACTTAAGATTGAACTCAGAAGGTTTTCTGTTCGCAGATTTTATTGCAAGTGAACTGTTTCTACTTTAGTTAGAACTATTCATCCCATACATTATCGTAATCTTTGGTCTCTGCCGTTTCTTCTTCCAAAGTTCCTTCCCCTTTTAGTGCCTGTATAAACTTCTTTTTTTCAGCTGTTATTTCCTTCTTCACGTTTTCTTTTACAGCAGCTCTATCATAACGAATTGTTAAGTCATCAGGAGTACCCTCCATAATAATATAGGCAGTGAGACCACCAGAGGAATTGTTTTCAATTCGTTTTTCTTTCTTTTTAGCAATCCAGTTGGCTTTTGTAGCAAGTAGTTCTGCAACACTTAGACTCATGTTATACTTCATATAGTTATCAAAAGTATGAGTGCCGGATATCTGGAGGTTTAAAGCATTGTTTTCAATTCTCATTTTTGGGATAAAAATGGTCTCGTCAAAAATCTCAATTGTGTTTTTAAGGGTATTAAATTTTACATTTTTCAAGTCATCAATATGAGCAAATGATGAAAGTTCTTTTAGAGGTTCATAACCAATCAATGCCCCATTATTGATCGTTATATTAGCTTTTGCATACAGCTTTGATAAAATAGGTTCAAAATTTTGATCAAGAATAACCTTGGCTAAAATGGAACCAGAGATTTCTCCACTGATATGTTTATCCGTTATTTCATTTTGCTCAAAGTTGTTGAACTGCTTAAACAGTTTGCTAATATTGACCTTTTTAATGTCGGTATTAATATCGAGGAGGTAGTTTTCACCCCATTTTTTAACGTTTATCGAGGCAATGGTTTTTCCATCAAGTGCAGTAATTTCACATTTAGGCATACCTATTTGTGTTCTGTTAGAAATTAGATTTCCTGTGATTAATGATGCATTGAAATCGTTGTACTTGAAATTAGTTAGCTCGGTTTTTAGTTTTAGATTAATAGGTACAATTTCATTGTTGGTTAAGACTTCCGAGTTTTCCTCTTTTACAGCCGAAGAGCTTTGCAGTTCATTAATGTCCAAGTTATCTACGTACAGTTCACCTGCCAACGTAGCTGAGGAGTTTTCGTTGAAAATTGACTGATATTTTTCAATGTAACCTTTGATAGATCCCGTTGTGTTATTGTAGTGGAAATCGGCAGAATTAACGACTATTCTGTCGTTGTCTGCACTGAGGTCCACATTCATCTTTTTTAGTGTTAATTTTGGTTCAATAACATCGCCACTAAGATTTTTAATTTTTATCGTACCCGTGTATCTCAAAGAGTTTGGTTCCAGACTCTCCTTCTTGGTATTGTAAGTCAAGCTTAGTTTACCTGTAGTTTCAATTCTGCCTGTTTTTGCTTTAAATCCTTCAACTTTGGCAAATGCGAAAATGAATGGTGCATCCAATGAGGCATTCCCGTTCCACGTTATTCTTGGTTTTACGAAATTGAGAACCGATATCTTTCCAGAAAGGCTATTGGATCCAGATTTTGCTTTGGCCAATTTACAATTAGCCTTGGCGGTGTTTAGATTAGAGATATCGGGAATATTTAGACTTCCAGATGCATTTATACCTGATAACCTAATGTCTTGATTGCTGAAGCCCAACGAAGTGTTATTGAGATTAAAGTCAAAACCAAAGGAGGGATTATGATTTTTATCAATTCGACCTTTAAAAAATCCATTTAAGACCACTTCTCCTTTTAAATCCAAATTTTCTAGAGATCTTGAAATACTAGTAGGAAGTATACTCAGCAAGGATTGTGTTGTTGTATTGTCATTTGCAAAGGTGATATCTACTTCAGGTGTTTCACCATATCCAACAAAACCTCTTGTTTTTAAGCTAACTTCCTCGATAATTAAGTCACTAGGTGATATTTCTACTTTTTCTTCATTCACTACAATGTGAGTATTGAGTTTAAGATTCTTATTGGCTACATAAACCTCCTGTCCTTTTTGGATTAAAGCCTCGTTCAAAGTTGTTTGGATGACTAAATCAGTCGATTCTCCAATATATTTGAGCTTTAGTATCGAGGATGGAGTATACGCCTTACTCTTAAATTTACTAGGAGTGTGTTCATATCTTATATGGCAATCAATTAAGGAGAGGTTCTTAATTTCAAAACTAAGGTTGGAAGAAGTTGTATCGGAAGTTTTTTTAATAATGTCGTAGTTAGTTCTGTTTTTCAAGTCAACTACATTGAGGGTGCCGTTTCGTAGTGTTACTCCGTCTATGACATATTCTCCTTTGTAAAGTTTTAAGACATCAATGAATAGGTTTAATTCTTTTGCTTGAAGAAGCTTCTTGTTATAATGAACTGTGCTTTCGTTGATGCTGACATCTGAGAATTTGATCCCAAGATTTGGGAAGTCTTTTATGCCTGAAATACTAATTTCTCCAACCTCTACTTTTACCGCTAAGGTTTTGTTGATTTCTGATACAAGAATGGGTTTTATGTTCTTATAAAAATAAAACACCGTTCCACTTGCTGCCAGTATTAGCAGAAATAGTATGAATGACGTTATTTTTAGAAATCTTTTCACCTTAAAGTAACTGAGCAAATGAAGACATAAAGTGGGTTAGATAGAAGTACAACGAATCAACAATGCACATTTATGTGTCCAGTAAAAAAAATAATTTTGCTAATATGAAATGGCTCCTATATTTGCAGCCCTTTTGAAAGGGAGCTTAGCTCAGTTGGTTTAGAGCATCTGCCTTACAAGCAGAGGGTCGCTGGTTCGAATCCAGCAGTTCCCACATTGAATATCAATCATTTACAGAGTCTCGCTTCGGCGGGACTTTTTTTATTTGCACACGATTTGCATAAAATTCTGTAAGTAAGTAGTAAGTATTCTTCATAGCTTTGTTTTACTATTTTTAGTGCAAAATGATTTGTAAGTTGATATATCTGTAGGTAAGGCCAAAAAAAATAGAAGCGCTAAGGTCTGTAATTGCTGTTTTTACTGCATTAAGGGTGATGTTATCCCCTTTTGGGGATAGATGGTATACTCTTTTGGGGATGTCTTTATAATTAAAAAAGATAGTCTTTTGCATCTTTTAGATTCTCAATTTGTTTATTAAAGAAAAAACTATCGATGATTTATTGCTGTCTCTCTATACCAGTATTGAATTACAACCTAAATCAACAATTACAACATCTCGAGGAGAGTGTATCGAGGAGCTTGGTGTTTATCTTAAGTTAACTAATCCATTGTCCAGGGTTAGTTGGTCAGTTTCACGAGGTAAAGCTTTCAGCGCTCTTGGAGAATTTCTTTGGTATGTTTCAGGGAGTGATAAATTGGACTTTATTGAGTACTATATACCGAAGTACATTGATGAATCTACAAATGGTGAATCAGTTCATGGCGCATATGGTAAAAGAATTTATTGTCAAGAATATTGTCAAATAGAGCAAGTAATTTCTTTATTATCCCAGAAACCAAATACAAGAAGAGCAGTTATACAGCTATTTAAGGTCGAAGATCTAAATGTAGAACTAAAAAATATCCCTTGTACTCTTAGCCTTCAGTTTTTCATACGACATTCAAAATTGGATATGCATGTTTTTATGAGGTCAAATGATGCCTACAAAGGACTTCCTCATGATATTTTTTCATTTACTCTATTGCAAGAATATATTGCTCGAAGGTTAAATGTTGAGTTAGGTACATACAATCATTTCGTTTCGAGTATGCATGTATACAAATCAGATATTTCTAAAGTTAAAAAATACATTAGTGATGGATATCAATCTAGCTCAAGTACTATGACTAAAATGCCTTTTGAAAAGCCTAAAGAAAATTTAGATATATTACTTTTATATGAGAGTAAAATCAGAAAAAAGGGCATTGCTAGCGCTAAGGGTATTAATGATTATTGGGCCGACTTAATAACTCTGTTAAACATGTATCGATGTTTTAAGGATAAGGATTCTGTTGAATTTGAAAGGCAAATGTCTCTTCTTAATAATACAGGTTATAGGCAGTTAGCAAAAGAAAAATTTTCACAATTGGTGGGTAAAATATGACAAAGAAATATGTAGAAATGTATGCTGAGGTTGACAAAGCAATACAGAAATGTAGCTCTGAAAGGCAAATGCCAGGACTAAATGATGAGGTTCGGAAAACTTTGAATTTACAGTTTGTAGATAGTATAAAGAGAATAAAAATAATTGAAGTAATAGATAAAAAGGGAGTTGATGATACTTGTTTAAAACTGAATAGTGACACATTTAACCCTATAAAAGCCATTGCGTGGTATAAAAGTATTGGAAATTATAATGAGGCTATATGGTTGATTTTTCTGGTTACGCATTTTGGTAAGAACATAAATACAAATTGGAATTTGTTAGTTGATACGTATTCAGGAGCACGTGTAGATTCTATTTGGAATTGGGAAAGCACATCGACGGAGTTGGGAGATTTTTTGGATTGGTTGAATCTAAATGAAGGTAACCTTAAGAAAGTCGGAAAATTTGGAAATCATCGTAAATATCAGAGTATTAGTGCAGTCTGTAAAAATGGTACTGGTGACGCTTTTACGAGTTATATTAATTGGATTGGAGAAGATCGAGACCAACTGGCTAAATTACTCGAAGTAACTAATTCAGCTGGAAATTCGTTTGAAAGATTTGATATGCTTTATTCTGCAATAAAAAGAAATGTAAATTCGTTCGGTAGAATGGCCACTTTCGACTTTTGCACCATGCTTGGAAAGTTTCGACTTTTAGATATTGAACCGGGACACACCTATCTTGCTGGGGCTACTGGTCCAGTTTCAGGTTTGAAAACATTGTTCGGAAATAAAACATTAAAGGAATTGGATGAAGATGTTATGGTTCTATACCGAAACCTTAATCAGTTTTACGGTATGCAAATAATAGAAGATGCTATTTGTAATTGGCAAAAATCAACAGCAAAGTATAGATATTTTGGAGGTTAATCGTGATTAAGAATCCAAAGAGAAAAAACGTTTGTAGCTATTGAGGTAACCTGGCTTTATTATCCCAAAATATTGCATTTGACCTACAACAATTCCCGGAGATATTCCTAGTTTACTTGCAAACGCAATGATTTTTCGTTTGTTACTATTTAGTGTTCTTAATTCTTTGTGAAACTCATTTGGAATCAATACTTCCTGCGCAAATAGGTTAGCCTCATCTTCTTGTTCATTTATCGATTGCTCGATCTTTCGCTCAATTATGAAGTTGTCTTTTTTATGAAGAAAAATATGGCCTGCTTCATGAAAAAAAGTGAACCAAAATTGATCATCGGATTTATATCTAAAACTTAATAAGATCATTGCTTTATCTGGTTTTATAAATCTTGTAGCCCCACTTTCAGTACATCCTTTAGGTGTCGGAACTACGGCGACAGCAACTCCACATTCAGAACATATTTTTTTTAGTTCAGATATAAAAACACTTGGATTTTTTTTACGAGTAAGCTTTTTAATTTCTTGTAATGCTAATTCAAATAATTCTTTATTAAAGGGCTTACAACTTAGTGCCTCACATTCTTTTTCACCTTGCCTTAACCATGTTGAAAGTGAAAATTCATTTGTCTGATAGGCTTGAGACGTCCTAAATGATATATTGGAGGTGTTAAGCACATAATGTTTTGACCATTCATGGATATTCTTAACGTTAAAAAAGTCTAAACATTCTTGAAAGGGATTATTTGACTCCCTTATCCAATTGTGCTTAAACATGTCTTTTAAAGGTAACTTCTTTAACCATTCAATTTGAGTAAGCCTATCAATACCACTAATCTTATTTCTGTAATTAGCTTCTCTTTCAAGCCAAAAATTGGTAGATCCTCCAAGATGAATGGCTAAATGTTTTGATACTTCATTGTCTATGGTTACTTCACTTCTCAATAATCTGCTTGTAAACTCAAACGTCCAGCCAGTTTTATGTGACAAGATTTGTGTAGATATTGATTTAAGTCTCATTAAATCAATAATTGTACTCCCTGGACTTGAAGTCCAGTTTGGCTTAAAATTAACTTGATCTTTCATTGGCTTTATTTATAGCTACTACTTTTATTCTACTTTCTTCGTATTCTTTGTTTAAGTCTTCTCTTAGAATCTCTACTGTTAAACTATATTCTAAATCTAGTTTAATTTCTATTAGTGTCTTGCTTAAACGGTTGATAGGAAATGGGAATTCATTAAAAGTGTTGACACTCAATAAATCAGATATTCTATTTTTTATTTGGGTGGCAATAGTAATACCAAACATTTGTTCTGCAATATCGGTGTTTTCACAAACATCTCTAATTTTTTTGTCCCCAAATGACAATATCAAATCTCTGTTTATTAATGTTTATTCCTATGCGAATCTAAGTTTTGTAATGATAAAAGGTGAGTTCAGCTTCAAATAACTTGCATGAAACAATTTGTGTAAATAACAGTTATTGTGCATTTAAAGAAACAGAGACGCGTAAGCGCTTGAAAATGTGGCATGTACGTTATTAATAATTTTAGCTGACCAATTTTTGCCCCCTCATACTATCTGGAGTTCAACGGATGATACTTAAAGTCATTTATCTAAGCACTTCTATTTTTTGACTTCCTGTATTCCCATCTTCATCTGTGAGACTAAGAATGTAATTTCCTGCTGTCAGTGTGGTGTGAATTGTAATAAGTGAAGAGTTCTTGGATTTCTGAGTATATGCTAGCTTACCATTCATGTCAAGTATCTTAATGTTTACATTCAGTTGTTCATTGCCCAGTTCAATAGAGATGTTCCCATCACTTGGATTTGGATAGATTTTGAATGGTAGACTATTGATTTTAGGAATTGAAGCAAAATCTACCAATAGACTATCGCTCAATTCACTTTCACAACCATACTCGCTCACCAGTTGAACTTGCCAGTAACCATTGCTATCTGGGTCTAATCTTCTTTCTGTTGTTTCAAACTTAGCTACACCATCTCTGTACCATCTGTAGGTATGGGCCAGAGTGTTACTCACTACACTGTCTTTAAAGCGACTTATAAGGGACTTATTGGGATTTGGATATTCTGCAATGGTAAGTGTATCCCATGCTTGGCAAAAGGTCTTATTGGTAACCTTAATCCTATATACTCCTGCTGTATCTGCAATTAGAGTATCTGCATTAACCCCCTGAAAATGGTCGTAGTCTATTATAGGTCCGAGGGCATTATCTAGGTTAGGCTCTTCTATAGGTCCTTTGTCACCCCAATGCACACAATGCATATTGGCAGGAGCTTGGAGAACGAGATTGATAGAATCACCAGTACAGTAAAAAGTATCAGTACCGAGCATATTCAAATCCCACTTGGGATGAATGGTTAAAGTTTTAGTTACGGTATCTGTTCTGCTTCCAATAGTAGCAAAATGGCTCACTTGCCACTTTCCCGTGTCGGGGAAGGAGTAATTACAATGCTTAGTTAAACTACTGTCTTTGAAGTTACTAACCCCCACTTTTTGAAAACACCATTTCCATGAAGTGGCTTGTAATGTATCTCTTCCTTCAAAACTGTAAGAATGACCCCAACAATCTTCGGTGTATGCAAAGTCTATGCTGGGTGTATAGAAGTAAGAAGCATTGAAGTTAGGAAGGCCGTAAGAAACTATTCTGTTGGGTATTTTATAATGTCTTAAATCTAGACCTGAATTGTTTCCTTGTAAGTTTGGATATTTAATAACCGATAAATATGAAGAATCTGGGATTGCACCATATATAAAACCATTACTGTAATTCTGAAGTGCCATGTTGGAAAAGGTGTTTTGAGCGGTCCACAAGATTGTTTTAGAATTATGAACGGAATCAATATTCAAGTTGGATAAGTCGTATTGAATTAGATGTCGACCTCTTTCAGAAGAATAAAGTTTTGTTTCATCAGGTGAAAAAACACTGTGTATCGGCAACCATAATTTTTGGGAACTCAGTATATAATCAATTTCACCAGTAGAATTATTAAACTTATATAACTCCACTATTCCATCAGCATTAAACTCATTGAGAGAATATATGGTCAATGCAAGCATTTTGCTTGACGCAGAAAAGGTTAGACTTCCTGCAGCATTTGAGCCTTTATTTCCAATGTAGTTTTGCGATTCGAAATTTTTTGGACAAATAGGGTCTTGATTGTCACGAATAAGAAAAATATAGCCCTTCTCAGACTTAAACTTATGTAAGACTAACCAATTATCTTTTTGATTAGCATGTTTAACTATGCTTTGCATTTCGCAAACTGGGCTCAATATTTTTTTATCTCCTATTTTTACTCCATCCTTAAAAGTATAAACATTTGCACCATTTGTTCCTCCAATATCGGTTGTAGTAATTACATTAATAATAGAGTCATTTCCTGAAATTAATACCCCTTGCACAGAAGATTTATCTCCCTTGAGTGTTGAAATAATATTGAAATTACTATCATATAAGTTTGCTGCATCAGAGTAGTAAAGCAATTTTCCAGTTTTACTTGAAAAGGAGGAATATGCTTCAGACGTGTGTACATTCGAGGTGCTGACTATTATCGAATCATCAAAATTTAATAGAATGCTGTCGCCAAAAGTCCAATGCTTGGTTCTCAAAAAATCGGGATTAGTTTCAGGAATTTGGGCAAATGAGCTTATGTTCAATAGTAAAATTAAACTGAGCAATGTGGATTTCATCAACTGAGGCATGTTATAAAGATATGTAACCTGAATCTTATGTTGCATTCAGTTGATTAAAAAAAACATCAATCTGACATTTATGTATGTTTAAAATTTTCATTAAATACATCAAACTTATTTGCTTACCTGCTTCGGCAGCCCAGTAATGCCTTCTGCTTAGGTCATGGTCCACAGCAAATGTTTCATAGCTTGTATACCCTGATTCCAACCTCATTTGTTTCAACTTCTTTCCAATTATACCGAATACTATTTCAGGGTTATTTACCACGCCCGAAATGACATATCAAAAGTACAATTAATTTACGCAATTATTTGCGTGTTGTATTTTTTCATATATTCGCTGCAACAAAATACCCCCTCAATTAATCTATATAGATAGAATACAACCTTTATTAAAACTTATGATGAAAAAATTATCTTATTTTTCGATTGTACTATTTCTTTTTCTAAGTAGTCTTTCCCATGCACAAAACACGTCTTGTTCCTTTGATGAACAACTCGCTCGGTATCAACAAGCAGACCCAATCGGCTATACAATGAGCAGAGCTGCTCATGTAGCTGCGGTAAAACAGTACCGAGCTAGCCACCCAAACACTAACCATCTTCTCAACTCGAACCAAACGGGCAATAGCAATGCACTATTGGGCGGTTCGTGTGACAGTGCCAAATATATTCTCCCTGTAGTGATTCATGTCATTCACGATCCATTGGATACATTGGGAAGCGGGAGTAACATCAGTCACGCACAAATACAAAATCAGTTGGAAGAATTGAATCACGCCTTTGGCAACTACTATATGCCGCATGGTCCTAGTTCTGTAAACACTGGAATCAAATTTTGTTTGGCACAAACTCGACCTGATGGTTCTAGTTTCAACGGCGTGAACCGTATCGCTAGTAGCCGCAGTACACATCCCCGTTGGGAAGAAGATAGCTTACTAGCATTAATACACTATCCAACGGATAAGTACATCAACATCTTTGTGGTAGATAAAATAATAGATAGCACAGGAAACAATGGAGGGGTGCTAGCTTATGGTAGCTACCCGTATTGGGGCAGTAGAGCAAGTGACCTCATTGTCATCCGTCATGATTGGTTTGGAAAATATACCTCCTCACTACCTGCATTGGATGGTTTAGCAGAAGGCAAAGTATTGGCCCATGAAATGGGACATTATTTGGGTTTGTTTCATCCCTTTGAGGGTGGTTGTACTGGTACAAATGCTAACGATTGTATGAGTAAGGGAGATATGTGTTGTGATGTGCCTGCCGTTGCTGCTGATGTAAATGGAGGGTGTAACAGTGTAAACACCTGTTTTGAGAGCTATAGCAGTAATCCACCCGACCAAAAAGAAAACTACATGGACTATAGCTACCCCAGTTGTAAAAACACCTTCACCGCCGACCAAGCAGATGTAATGTACACCACATTGGAAGGTATACGAAGTAGTTTGTGGAATCCGACCAGTATCAATTCGCTCAATCTGTCGTGCTGCATTAACTCAGCCCAGTTTATAGGGCATACCGATGGGTGTAACATAGATAGTTTGAACTTACAGGCTTATGCCTATTCGGGTGGAGCTTCATACACATGGAATTTTTATAAAAACGGAAGTTTATTTAAAACAGAAACCGTCACTACATCTGTCTATCAAGTGTTACTGGACTCAGGCAACTACGATGTACAACTGACCATTACCACAGGAAGTCAAAGTTTTAGTAAACTGGTAGAGAATGCAATGACTATTTACAAATGCGATAGCTTATTACCCAGTACACAAGGTTCATGGTATTTCGGGCATAATGCAGGAATGCGGTTTTATGATAATGGCTTGGTATTAAAGGATATTGAACCTTGGAAAAATCAAGTCCCTACTCAAATCAATTCAGGAGGTGCAACCCTGAGTATGAGTGATAGTATGGGTGATTTATTGTTTTATGGTGGAGCAGAGTATATCAATAGTAACCTAAGAATCTTTGATTCAGACTATAAACAAATGAAGGGTAGCCCGATACTGGGAGACTTTAATGCAACCCAAGGAGCAGTTACCATTCCAGTACCCACTAGTGATAGTTTATACTACATCATTCATACGGACAAAGCGGGTAGAAGTCCGTTTTATTCGATTATTGATATATCCATAGGTATAGATAGTATTATCTCAAAGAATGTATCCATAACAGGACCTGTAGGTGCAGGGGGCTCTACAACTATTGGGCAACTAAAAGAAGGTCTTACCTGTATCCCAAAATGCGGGAATGAAGACTACTGGGTCTTGTTGAGTAGGTACGATACCAGTACAGGTAATTCATCCATTGTGAAACTCATTGCTGCAAGTGATACGATTACCTATCATTCGGCACAGAACGTTCCTAACATGGAAGTAAGTGCTAGTATGGTAGTTTCTCCAGACGGTAAGCTAGTGACTATCGGTAATCATTTGTATTCTTTTTGTAACTCTGATGGTAATCTTACGCTCATAGAAACAGATAGTAGTGATTTTTTAATATACTCGTTAGCTGCATCCTTTTCTCCCAATAGCAAACTTCTTTATCGTCTAGAGTACTATTTTGATCCAGGCTTTGCGTTCTATCCCAAAGAACATAATTATCTACTCCATCAAATAGATCCTTATGCGGTATCTCCTGTTAACACTAAAATACTTATTAAAGAAACAGAATACCACCGCTATATGCAGTTAGCTCCCAACAACAAGATTTATATGTCCGTTCTAAACGGAGCTTTACCCTATGTTTCATCCATTAATGATCCCAATGCTCGAATTCAGGATAGTTCGCAGTTTGATTATACCGAAGAATCCGTATTTACTATAAAGAATGGTATTGGAGGGATGTCACAAGGAATAACCAATCATATCAATGCCAAAGCCTTGGTAGACTTAGATACCAATTTTGTGATTCGAGAAATGAGTTGCTTTACCAAACGATTTTTACCAAGCACCTGTTGTGCATCTAGTTATTACTGGAATTTCGGAGATGGGACTACCAGTACCAGTATGGAAATAGAACATACATATGCCGACACGGGTTGGTATGATGTAAGTCTAGTAATGAATGGTTCAGATACAATCACCAAAAGAATCCGAGTGGGTATTTCACCTGAGAGTTTAGAAATACAAGGAACAGATGTATTCTGTACTTCTAACTCCCCCATCTTGTATTCTGTCCTCTTTGATGCAGATTACAGCTATTCTTGGACCGCTACAGGTGCTTTAGGTCAAAGCAGTACCGATGAGCGACAAACTGAGGTTACATGGCAAGATTCGGGAATACTCAAAGTAGTAGTCACCGATAAAATTACCGAGTGTACGGATTCCAATGAAATAAAAGTGTACCGACAGGATTTTGTACCTGTAGACTTTGAATACAGTTCTGAGAACTGTGCAACATTTGTCTTTGAAACCTCACATCATTGCGATAGTTCCTATTACTGGAATTTTGGAGATGGAACGCTAGACTCTACCCAAAACACACTGCACACCTATTCAGATACAGGGTACTACCAAGTACAATTAATCTCAGGTGGAGATACGGTTAATAAATCCATCTATGTAGGTATGCTTGCAAGTGATTTGGTACTGACTGGTGCAGCTACCAATTGCGACGATACAGCATTCTATAATTATGCTGTTCCTTTTAATCCTAACCATACCTATACGTGGAGTAGTACAGGAACAGATTTGTTCTCATCTACGGATAATAGTGCTGTTACCAAGTGGCTCAGTACTGGAACAATTGAAGTCATTATTTATAACACTATCAATTCTTGTACGGATACTATAGGAATGGATGTTACTAAAAACTTACCTGAATTAGATTTTGCGTTTAGCTCTTCCAATTGCAAGGATGTTCAGTTTACAACCGATTACTATTGCGGACTACCCATAAAATGGATTTTTGGTGATAGTACTATTTGGGATATTCCTAAAACAAGCTCCATTCAAAACCCTATCAACACATACGCAACTGGGAGAACATACTATGCCAGTTTAGTGGTAAATGGAGATACGATAACTAAGAAAATAGTAGTAGGATCAGAGTCCATTAGCGTATCAGGATTGCCCAATCCAATCTGTGATACCAGTCAATTTTATGAAATGACAATAGATAATTACAACCCTGCGACGACCTATACATGGGGCTCTTTTGGAGATTCCGTTTCAGTAGTTAATGATTCCACCTATTCCATAAAGGTGTCGGGGAACTTTACCAGTAAAGGCTTTTTTGCACAAAGCGTAAATTCATGTGTTAGTAGCTATGATTTGACCTACACGGTATATACAGGCTTGCCTTTTATGAATCCTCAAATAACGGGGACAACTATCTTTTGTGACACATCGAAGGTTAATCCATATAGTGTTCCTAACGATCCCTATCAATATGCATGGTCGGTAAACAACAACAGTATACTAATTGCTGGAGCATCGGATAATGAGGTTTCGGTAAAATGGAGAGCAAATGGACAACTTAAAGTGGTTATTTCAGATCCCGTTACAGGATGCTCTGATTCTGCAACCTTGAATGTGAATACACAATTTTACAATATTATTGGTCCGTCACTCCAAGCCGAATGTTCCGTCAACGATTTTACTGCATTTGATGGTGAACCTGCGGGAATAGATACCAATAACATTACCTATCAGTGGTTCTCTGTTTTGGGTAATATCAATACACCTATAGTTGGTGCTACATCACAATCTTTCCTTCCAAATGGAACAGTATACACCCGAAACTATATACGGAAAGCGGCTACGGCTACTTGTGTTTCCTATAGCAATGTGGTTACAGCAGTTACTACAGGACGTAGAAATGCAATTAGTCTAAATCAAGGTTCATCTTGTTTTGAAGGTGGCTCATTTGGAATAACAGGGTCTAATCCTGCCAGTACAATTGGAACAAAAACCTACCTATGGGAAAAGTCTTCTGATAGTAGTATCTGGACTAGCTTGTCTACCGTACAGAGTCACAATGGATTGGTTTCTGATAGCAAGGTGTACTACCGTAGAGTTGCTACATGGATACCTTTTGGAAGTGCTACCTATTGTACTTCTACATCCAATGTTGTTACCATTGAACCCAAAGCCTTTATCATCAGTCAACCTACGGATGCCTATAGTTGTAATAACGCTACTTCTGATTGGACGACCTCGATTGAAGTTAGTGTTCCTAACGGAGAAACCATTCAGTATGATTTTGAGTACAAACGAAAAAATACAAGTCTTTGGACTAGTGAATTAGTAGATTCCAATGTAGTTATCAAGTATTATGGTTATCCATATGGTGCAGGAAGTGCTTCTGACTTGGATTCATTCCGTTTTTATATTAGAACTTCATGTGGTAATATCTATTCTGACATAGCACTAGTGAGAGATATTAGTGCTACACCAAGCATTACACTCCATCCATTGAATACATCAGCTCAAGTAAATAATATTGCCACCTTTATTGCAGGAAGTGATAATTTTCATATCACATCTCAATATTGGCAAGTACAGGACAATGGTACTTCTATTTGGGAAGACATTGCCATGAGTGATTCCGACACTCTTCAATATGTAGTCCCTGACATTTGTAAGCATAACGGTAAGATTAGAATGGTGGTTGAAAATAGTTGTGGTGCAGCATATTCAAATTCTGCAATTCTTTCAGTAACTGATCCATCTGATATTTGGATGAGAGATAGTTGGAAGGATACAGCGGCAGAGCCCAACACTTTTGATAATCATTACGATATTGTACGAAGCCCTGATATGTGGAATAGAGATACGGCGGACAATGGTCTAGTTCACCAAGACATGGAATTTAAGAATCTATCTCCGAATGAACTGTATGTAAAAGTAAGAAATAAGGGTAGTGATACGACTGTTTCTACACCGCTTTACTTGTATTGGACACTTGGACAAATCAACAATGAAGAATGGGAGTATAGGTGGTTAGATGAACCCAATAATCAGTTCTACAATGCAGACTCTTTAAAAGACTTTCCAATGGGAAGTCGCATCAACACTATACCCATTTTAGTTCCGCCGATTGCACCTGGAGATAGTTTAATTGTATCTTACTCATGGTATCCACCGAATCCCAAATGGTATTATAAAAAGGATGCCAATGGAGACAAGGTAGGCGATTTTGGTAATCGTTTAAGCGTATGTGTTTTGGCAAGATTACAACATTGTGATATCTATCCCTATAAGATGGGAATTGATGAAGTCTTTAGCCAACACGTTAAAGTAAATGCTGCCAATAATAACAACATTATTACCAAAAATATGTGGGTGGTAGATAATTTCTCATCAGATTTTATAGACCAAGATGATGATGGGGATATTGACTGGATAGCTGGAAGTTGGACGGGAATGGGTAGACAACAAACACCAAGCACAGATATTCGACCTTGTTTTGACGCGTTGAGTCCTAGCTTCTTTACCCATTGGAATGTGGCTATGGAAGTAGAAGATGTGGTAAGAGATGCCATACTCATCAGTAGTGCAAGCAACAGTAATATTACCTACATCGGAGATAACATATTCACCTTTGGAGTGGGGAGCAAATGTATTGATGAGATTGTGCTTCCTGAAAATGAGGTTTATTTCTTCAGACCACTGTTCTCCCCAGTTGTAAGCTGGGCAAGTTTACCCGAAGAAGTTTTTGAAGTAGGAATGGTTCAATACAATAGCATGGATGAAGTAGATGGTGCAGGTTCTTTTGTTTTGGACAACTCACTTGGAGAACTAGGAAGCATTGAGTATGCTACTACAGACAGCTTTTATATAGAGACCAATCATTTACTACTATTTCCCAATCCTACCAATGCTATATTCAATGTTGAGTTGGATGAAGAGACCAAACTCAGTTTAATTGGTGAGACAGGAAGTATCATAGTTGCAGATGGCTATGGTTATCCTCATGTGATACTGCACAATATTTCATCTCAGGATATAACTACCATTAATCTAAGTGGTTACAAAGCAGGAGTGTTCAATGTTCGATTTGAGATTGATGGAAATGTCTTTTACAAGTACGTGGTAAAGACCGATGAATAGTAAATAAAATACCTTTAAGTTTAAACGCCATCTGAATCTCAGGTGGCGTTTTTTTGTGAGTTTAAAACTTGCACGCTAAAAAATGTGGTATGTACCTAGTACAAACTCTTAGATGTAAATATTTGAGCTCCCATACTACTTATTGCAAATCAGAGTTGATGCAATTATTCAGCAAAAATGCCAATACATTAGGCCTTATTCGTACTTAAGGGGCACTTCGAAACTATCTGCAATAAATATCAATTCTCTCCACCCAACTTTAAATCCGCTTGATTTCATTCCTTTGTATTTAGCTTTCATTCTTTCTGGACCACTACTAACACCATATCCATAGTTTAAGCTAATATTAGAATTTAAATAAATACTCATCTTGTAACCGCCTTTTATTTTAGTAACAACTATGTCGTATAACCAACTTTTTATTTTCTTTTTTTCCGTCTTAAGTGAGTAAGCATTAACACTAGCAATTTCAAAACCGTTGTCAATTAATTTTTCTGCTATAATTGATTCTGTTAAAGAGTCAGATACTAAAATTACACTTTCTGAATTTTTGGGTATCTCCTGCCCATAGCTACTTAGAGCTGCAAGTATTAATGCAATAGAGGTTAAATATTTCATACTACAAGAATAGGGTATCTGGTCTCACTTCAAAAAACCATTTTAAACTAGATAATATAATAGTGATTCTCTAAAGTCAAAACTTGTACGCGGCTAAAAAAGTGGCAAATACGTAGTACCAAATGAATCCATTAAAACTTTTAGNCCCCCCCCCTACTTCTTTTAGTTTTTGCTAATCTATTGTAGATCAGAATTGATACAGTTATTCAGCAAAAATGCCAACTCACTAGGTTTTTTATAGCCTGTTAGGCCCTCACCAGTGGCCTTATTAATCCAGTCTGTATGTTTTTCTGAGAAGGACCACTTTTCGTAATTTGATAGCCATGTAAACGTAGTTTTACTTGCACTCTCCTTTGGTAAATTGAATCCAAAACGATCAAATATTCTTTTACCTTTCATAGCAGTTAATATATTATCCAAAGCCTTTACATAAATAGTCGGAGGTATAGAGCTGTTTCCTTTCTTCTTTAAATCGGGTTCTGTAAATATTTTACTTCCATACTTGATTATTTCTATTAAATCGTGTTCTAAATCCTCCACTTTTCTACTATGTTGAGCTTTTGCTGACGTAAATAATGTTTTATCTGATTTCCATTGTTTAAGCCATTCTGCTTTAAGTAGATTAGCAATTGCCTCATTTGGGACTATGATGTGAAAATGTGGGTTGTACGTTTTATTAATGGGATTGAAATTGCATTCTAAGGATTTAACACCCATTAACTTAATCCCTGTGCTTCGTTGGTATCGCTTCTTACAACGCCAATGGATAAGCTCAAAAGCTCTAAACATTCCAGTTATCCATTTATATAGGTTCTTAGCGTTACATGATTTTACAGTGAGGGTGACGAAATAAGCTTCATTCCAAGTATTTAGAACTGGATGATATTTATTAATTATTTCAGCCTTCCTAATTGCACAACAAACAGTGCAAAACCTATTCTTACAATAGGAAGAATACATCTTGCCATTGGATGTGAATACAGTCTTTAAACAATGGTATGTATTCCAATAACCCTTTATTCGTTCATTTCTACCTTTGGATTTTGCTATGTCAATAAGTGCAAGATTCATCCGTTGAGAGATAACCTTTCTTTTAGCTCTTTTTGTTAAAGCTGGATTACCAACAATGTCAGTCCCATTACCTGAAACCACTAACTCTGCACTTGGATTTGTAAACTTACTTGTCCCACTTTGTGCTAATGTATCGAGACGGGTGCTGTAATCTTTCATGATTTGCCCTTTATTATTTGTGATACCTGTTCTTCTATCTCGTAGTTAGGCTTAACCCTATCTTTTCTTAAGTAGTCAATAATATCAGCTTTAAAGAAATAGCATCTTTTTTGTTTTTTGATTACTGGTAACTCCCCATTACTGATTTTAGCGTATATGGATGGTTTACTTAAATCTAGAAATTCGGCCAATTGATCTACAGTGAAAATTGCATCAGATTGTTCCGAGTTTGGAGGCGTTGCATTCCTCTCATTTGTGAGTGCAGACATCATATCCAATATACTGTCAACACTTGCTTGAATCTTTTCAAAATCTATCATACCCTCAATTCTATAGAGGATATTTAGGCTGTGAAAGCTTGTCGTATTCTTAGTATATCTTTAGTATGATATTCGTAATAATCGTAGAGTATAGCTAAGTTTGGTCGTCGTTTTTATTATTAGTATTGATCCAACCTTTGGCCCAATTTGATGTGACATCTGAGCTATTGTAACCTTCAAAGTGATTGCATAGTAGGTTAGCGTAATCAATAGCCATCTGCCTACCTTTGGTAAGTCTTTTATTATAGAAATCGTAGAATAAGGCTTTGACGCCAGCCTTATATTCATTTTGCAATTTAATTTTCTTGTTAGACTGTTTTTTATCTTGGAATGCATTAATAATGAATTTTTGGAGGTCATGTTCTGAACAATATAATTGCTCTACAAGCCCACTGTTGAAATGAGTGTAAATGAACTCTTCATCATTAAAATTAAAATTATTTGTAAACTCAAAAGGTTTGGAAGGAGTACTGTTTATGTGTTCTGAGTTATTGCCTTTTACTTCATTTAAGCATTCCTTTAAGTAATTGTACTCATTTGAATTTTTATCCAGTGGATGTGTAACATTGGCAATATAGTATTCAAAGAAAAGTGAATCGGAATTGATGTAGTCACAGACAGGGGCTAGAGGTTTGCCATCAAAGAAGCTAGACTTCCTTTCTTCTATTAGATATTCTATGTGATCAAACATATCCTTTTTTGACGTAAAGACTCTTGATTTCTTATTGTTAAATAGAACGGCATTTTCTAACCTTTTAACGTGATCTGTGTTTATAAGACTGGCTAGGACTTGAATAGCAGCATTTTTATGAAGTGGGCGTTTATAGCCAGCTAGTTCTGTACCACTATAAACATCCCTCTTATTAAAGTCAATAATGATTCCTCCGTCATTTATCATATTGGAAGCTCTCCTTCTGTAGTATTTGTGACTGCTGGGTACTACTTTTCTAAAACGTTTAATGTCCATTTTTAGAAAGTCCTCATTCAAGTATTGGTAAAATAAAGTTTTAACAATACTTGTGTCCTTGCCATTGGAACTTATGTTTATAAAATACAGAATCATAGATTCTTGTAATCCTCTATTTACGAAGTCTGGATAATTATACGAAGGGTTGGACTCAACCATTTTGTGTGAGTTCCATCTTGCCTTGTTGTACCTATCGTCGATATATATTTCAAAGGTTTCAAGTGTTTCTAAACTGGCCTCTATTAATGGACCACAGCTTTGTAGTTTCAAGATTCGATTAAACAATCCCTGAGTATTATCGTAGAGGCTTTGATTATAATTCATGTTAACTAAAAAAGTCTGTATACTTATCCATTAATTCGTTATCCAAATGACTCTTTACACCTTGCAAATAATTCTGGGTAGTTTTTATGTTAGAATGACTAAGTGCATTGCTCAACTCCACAATGTTTGCTCCATTATTCAACATATTAATTGTAAATGAGTGCCTAGCCCAGTATGTTGATAGGCGACGTTCAATTCCACATGTCTTAGCGAAAGTATTAAAGTTTTGATTGATAAATCGAGTGAAGTTTTTAATCTTGGTATGCTTCTCTTTTTGATTTTGCTCTTGTTGAATAATTGAAAAGAGATAGTCATTATTTTGATTGCCTGTTTTGTATTTCTCGATTACATTCCACAAATATTCTTTACGTGTAATGAATATGGTTTTAACTGACTTGTTTCCAGTGCTTCGAGTTTTAGCCCTTTTAAATTCAATGCCATCATTTTTGACGTTCTTCACTTTTAGTAGTGCAATATCTTTAATGTTCATTCCATTTGAGAAATAGGAGAAGAACCAGAAGTCCTTTGCTTTCTGTTGTTGTTCGGTTGATGGTGTGCCTTTAAACAATAATTGAAGCTCGAGTTTCGAAAGTGCTTTATTAACTTTTGAGCTAGTAGGTATGGTATACTTGTTTGCTCCAAATGGATACAAAGAACTGTTGACTATGTTTTCTTTGATTGCCAGGTTAAAAACTGCTCGCAATGCCCTTAAATACATTGAAACGGTGGTTTCAGAACGTTCCAATTCTTGAATCATGAAATACTCGTATTCATTGAGCCATTTTATTGTGATGGAGTCAAAGTCAATTTTCTTGGAACGTTGCTTTTTGTCGTGGAAAGTTTCGATTGATTTTAGACTTAATCTATAATTACTTGCATTACCAATTTTACCGATATGCTCAAGTTCTTGGATGTGGTCCGAATAGAGTTGAGGCAATGTCATTTTAGTTGAACGAATTTCAAATAAATGTTTTGCGAACTTATCAAAGACAAATGATTTCAGACTCTCTGCAACATCGTTGGCTTGCTTTCTGCAATCATTGAAAAATAATTGAAGGGACTTGGCAATCTTGCGTGGTTTTTTTGCATTCAGAATTAAATCAAGTTCTTTTTGATTTTTAAAACCTCTGTTTACGTGATATAGAATTTCTGCGGTGTTTGAATCAGTTGATTTGAAATTTGTGAAAGGATAGAGTTTAGCCTTTTTTGTTTCAGGATTGTAAACTCTTAATTTAACGGGATAGTACCCATTTGACTTAATGCGGCGAGTATCTAAATAGATAGATATTTGAATATTGTTCACTTTGACTTTTAATAACTCAAATATACTATTTGCACACCATTTGCACACCATTTGCACAAAATTGGCTATAAACAAACCGATAATAAGAGTATAACAAATGACTAGTAATCTACTTTAGGGCATATATAGACTGTATATTCAAGTAGTTTTGAGATATTAAGTAAATATAGAAGATTATGCCTTACAAGCAGAGGGTCGCTGGTTCGAATCCAGCAGTTCCCACAAGTAAAGTCTCGCTTCGGCGGGACTTTTTTTTGCATAAAATTTGCATAAATTCCTACGATTAGTAACACCCGTTCCATAGTTGCCTCTTCATTTTATACGATTATTACAGAAAAGATTTGGAATTGTATATTCTTATATAAAATTGAAGAAAACTAGAAATCGTTAATGTCTTTATTTTCAGTCACCTTCCATTCCGAATTAGTCGTTTCTCTTGTCGCTGACTGACCAAAGTTTAGATAGTAAATTTCATTTAGAGTTGGGTCTAAATTCACGATACTTTCCAAAGTCACCAATTTTGCATTATCCAAATTCGGATTTTCTTCGCTGTGAAATTGCCAGTCACCATCTTCATTATGATAAACCCATAAAATTGGTTTTCCGTCAAATGTTTCTTGCGTTGTAAAAACTCCCAAATTTCTCTCTTCGTAAAATTTGAAATCTGTATTTCTATCCAAAATCGGTTGTTTAAATTTCCAGTTTTCATTAAATCCGTTTTCCCAAGGATATTTAGCATCTTTATCAGTCCAGACTAATTGATAGGCTGGAAAGTCAAATTTATTGTCATAAAACCAACCACAATATCCAAAATAATCTTGATAGTGTTCTTTCTTAATTTCGAGTAATTTTATTGGATAGTTCGAGATAACATTATCGTAGTCTTTATTTGGCTCAAAGTTTTTTCCACTTTTGATATCAGCTCCCAATCCATTTAGAATTTCGTGCATCATTTCGTTATTAAGTCCGAAGATTATTATTTCGGGATGATTGTAAGTTTTGGTCAGTCCAATTGTGTAAGCAAAACCGGGTAAATATTCATCTTCCGCAACAACTGCAACGTGAAAACCATATTGCTCTACGTCATCTAAAATTTTCTGTTCTGGGTCAGAATACGTTTTCCGTTCGTCAGTGTTTGTCATAGTGCTTTTGTCAGTTTTGTTTTTCGGATTATTACACCCTAAAATTGCCAAAATTAAAAGCAAAGACTTTAATGTTATTGAAAATGTTTCTTTCATAATTGGTAGCAACGGTTTGTGTATGAAACGTAGAGTCTAAAATTAACACTTAGCCGAATATTTATATTTTGTTTTTATCTTTTCTATTTTAAAAGCCAAATCAACGATTTGGCGGTGTTGATAAATAGCACTGAACTTTCGTAAACCACCGAACGCCCAATTTGCTATATACAGTGTTGTGACTAGTTTTATTAATATTCTTTCGGACGTTTTTTTATGAAGCTATTTTTATTTCCGTCTCCATTATAATCATAAAGAGTCAAGATATTTTCGTTTGACTTCTTTATAGTTCCATCCATTTTCTTCTGAGTCCTGCTCTATACTTGTTGTTTTGAATTCATTTCAATTTTATTTGTGGAATTACTCGAACAGATAAATGACAATTACTCAGCTTGCAGGTAACGGTTAGTGTAAAATTCGTTTTAATGCATTTTACACAGTGTTAGCACCAGTTTTTCTTATGAATAGGCTGATCCTTATTTAGATTGACGACTATTTTACCAACCACAGTACGTTGTTCAAGGCTATGAATAGCATTTGGTACGTCTTTTAAGAAAATAACTTTTTGTATAGCGGGATTTATCTTTTTATCAGCAATCATTTCAAGCACTGTTTTTATATTTTTTGTAACTTCAACCTCTTGAGTTAAAGCCATAAATTTCTGACTACCACGGTCGAAGCGGCCAAAAACTTTTAGCATAAGCATATTGTAAAAATCACCTCCAACTAATACATATTTACCATCTTTCTTTAAAATTTGTTTGTATCTGCCTGGACATTCGAAAGATGCCGTATCAAAAACAGCATCAAACTCATTTCCTTTTAACGCTTTGATTGAGCCCTTTTTTTTATAGTCAACAATCTCATCTGCACCCCAACTCCTTACTGCGTTAACTTTTTTGGTTGAACATATTGCAGTTACATAGGCTCCCTGAGCTTTTGCTATCTGAACACCAAAAGATCCAACTCCACCAGAGGCACCATTAATCAACACTTTATCTCCTGGATTTATGTCACAAAGAATCATTCCCATCATTGCGGCTTGGCCAGATATAGGCACTGTGCAGGCTTGTTCAAAAGAAACTTCTTCAGGTTTTTTCACCAAGTGTTTGGCATTTACGATGGCATACTGTGCGTAGCCTCCCCCAAAAGATTTGCGGATATCAGCTACTACCGCATCACCTACTTGAAAACCCTTAACATTCTTTCCAATGTCTTGAATAGTTCCTGCAATGTCCATTCCTAAGATTCTCTTTTTCTTAGAAGGTTTGAACAGTCCAAAAACCATCCGAATAATAAAGTAATTAGCTCGCACAATATACCGATCAGCAGCATTCACGGAGGCACATTCAATTTTCACTAAAACCTCATTCTTATTGGGTTTAGGAATTTCAGAATCTTCCACAAGTTCCATTACTTCCTGAGGGTCGCCATAGTCTCTAAAAACGATAGCACGCATCAATTTTGAATGTTGCATATTTTTTTTGAGGCAAAGTTATTAACGAGTGGCGATTGGGTCTTTGCCTGTGGGCTCAATCATCATTCACTGAGGTTCTTTCTGAACTCAGTAGGGGAACAGCCATATTCATTTTTGAACATTCGAGAAAAACTGGATGGATTTATGAACCCACAATCATAGCAAATCTCTTTTATGGAATTTTGAGATAGACCTAAGATTCCTTTTGCCCTTTCTAATTTTTTTTGAGTGATGTATTTAGCTGGTGTGCTGTCATACATTTTGTTGAACTTTCTTTTGAAGGAGGCCATACTGTTGTTTGTCATAGCTGCCAAACGTTGAAGGTCTAATGGCTCATACAGATTAGAATCTATGACTTCCCTAAATGAGAACGTTTTATCAGAAAATAAACGTCTTATAATTAGATTCAAATGTGAAGACTCTTCAGTTTGTAGCAGGAGCAGAATAATTTCTTTTAACTTGACTGCCAAAATCTCTTCGCTTAGTGCATTTTTATGTTCAAAAAACTTGGCAACACTCAAAAAGTACGCTTTTACTAAGGCAGAAGCGTCTTCTTGAAAGTTGTCTTTTTTTAAGGGGTAATCCAATTCTTTCCAAAATTTTGGCTTTTTGCCATCAAAAACTTTTTGCAGTACGTCTTGATTAAAATGAACAATAATAGTACTTAAGTATCCAGTTTCATTTGCTGAGAAACTACGACCGACTGTTTTACCACATAACGATAGAATAACTGTTCCTTGTGTTGCTAAAAATCCTGATTTTGTTACATCCTGATTATCACCTTCAAGAATATAGGCAAAACAAGATTCGGAAGGTAAACTTAATTGTTTCTCTATGGGCATAGATAATTCATACCAAGAGAATAATGGTTCTTCAAATAACTTGATTTGATTAAGTTTTTGATCCATAGAGTTTACGCCTTGTTCTCGGTAATTTTTTTGTTTTCTTTCTTGTAATTGGTGCTAACGTTTGTATATGAAACGTTGCGTATAAAAATACGATAAGTTTCGGTTTATTACTTAGCCAAATCTGTGATTTGGTATTTTAATTTTTTATTATCCTAAATGCCAAATCACAGATTTGGTGGGCTTCATAAACAGGCACACACTTTCGGTTTAGCACTAACTAGCTATGTTTTATATACCGTGTTAGCTGTAGTGTTTTATTCAGATTTATATTCTTTTTTCGATTTTTCAACCCCATTTTCATAGATTATTTCTTCCTTGATATTTCCTTCATCATCATAAGTTTTTGTAACTCCGTGTTCTTTTCCCATCGACATTTCTTGATATAAAGTCAGTCTATCATTACTGTAAGAATATTGTTTTCCGTGACGTTTGTAATTTTTATACTCTTGTTCGTTTCTGTCAGTTACGCCTTCAAAAATCGAGAATTCATTAATATAAAGACCTGTGCCGTCTTTCATTATTTGACTTCCATCTTCTTTCCAGCAATTTTGCACAAAAAACTCTTTATCTATAAATTCAGTTTCACTTTTCATTTGACCATTAGGATAATATTGTATCCATTTACCATCTCTATCATTCTCGGAAACATAAATTTCAGTCGATTTTAGATTTCCGTTTTCATAATAATGAGAGTGTAAGTTTCCTTTTGGTTTTTGAGATTTTGTTATTGAAAATTTATTGTTTCCATTTTCATAATATTCTGTTCTCTCGCTTGTTTGTTCTCCATTTAAATAGTGGATTTCGTCTTTCAGTTGTCCATTTTCGAAGTAACTTCTAAAAGTGCCTGTTATAGTTCCTTTTTTAAGTGGAATAATTTCCTTAACACTTTTATTTGGGTGGTAAGTTTTAAGTTCACCCGAATAGTTTTGGTCAAATTCATTTCCATCTTCATCACAGCAAATTTCATTAGGATTGTTACGAATATATTTCTCAATGATTCTCATAGTCTTCTCATTGAGGTCATAATATTCATCATCTAATTCATCAAAATCTTCTATTTCTTTATATAGATTGCTAAAAGCTTGTAATCCACCTTTTCTTGCGTCTTTAATTTTTTTGTTTTCCTTTAGGTAGAGTTCGTAAGACCTATTTACAAGTTCTGCCATTTTATCGTCACCAATATGTTTTAATCCTTTTATGATTGTCGGCACATACTTTCCATAGTCATTGTAATAAAATTGTGTAAATCCACCATTATTAACTTGGGCATCTACATACCACCAATAATAGAGTGCTTTTTGTCCATAAGACAATGTTTTTCCTTTTTGTAATTCACCTTTTCTATCCTGTATATACTCAGAAATCAGTTCGAGAACAAACCAACCAAAATCAAATCCAGTCAATTTGAAAAAATCTCCTTTGTCCAACTTTGGTCTAAAGTGCTTCGATTGGTCAAATTCCCAATAAGGGTCATTTTTCGGTTGATTTTGTCCGAAAAGGTTAAATATGTTCATTGTCAATAAGATTAAAATAATATTTCTCAAATTCTCGGTTTTCGCATTACAGCTAACATTAGTATATACGCAACTCCAACACGCCATGTCGTATATTTTTACTATGTACGACACTCTTATCATCACCACTGTTGCATCTGAACGAGAATTGGAAGTTGGAATCGTAAGTTTTCATATTATTTATCAAAAATAGGATTTTTATAACAAGTCTAAGGGACTCTTTAAAGTCTTATTATTTATAGTTAATACTCGTGTATCTCAGTAGTTTTACTGCTGTTATAACCTAGCACACAATGTAGGTATGGCTATGATAGAAGTCCTATCGATATATTTCCATTGCTTGGATTGGGATAGATTTTGAATGACAGAACATGGATTTTTGGATCACTCTTTAGTTGACACAAATAACAGTCTAATGTTTACGTCTAGAAATTGAGCTATTTGATGAAATATTTCTACTGAAGGTTGAACATCATTAGTACACCATCTAGAAACAGTAGATTCCGTTTTCTTTAAATGCTTAGCTAAATCTTTGCTTGAAACATTTCTTTCTGCTAAAACTGCTTTAATACGGTTGTAGTTAATTTTATCCATCATGCAATTTAATTGCTGTTTCATGCAAAAGTACGAGGTTCAAATAACTTGGTTATCACTAAAAATTGCTTTTTGGTGCTATTTTATTTTCGTTAAATCGAATTTAAATGTCATGGAACAATAATATATTGTATTTTCGTATTGATTAATTATAGTTTAAAAGCAATTGATATGAGCAACAAAACATTTAACGCTAGAAACCTTGACCAACTCGAAAAGGGTATTTCTGAATCAAAAGATTTAGAAGTCCTACTATCTAATCTTGGTCATATCGTTAATCTCCAAAGTATAGAAGACTATCAAAAGTCTTTTAATGCATTAAGTTACTCTTATCTACAGTCACATAGTTCTGCCGATACCAAACCTGTCCTAGATTTACTGGAAATATCAAACTTTCTAATCGACCTAGGTGATTCTTTAGATAGGCTGCTAGAATCTTAATCAGTTTTCTGCCAAAAACTGGTTTGGCTTACATACGACCCCATTGCTGCAAAGCCTGTAAATCGGATTCGTTCATACTTAGAGTCCATATATAAACCTCCGGGCCAATTGTTCGGATGATCTGAATTATCCAAAACCATCCAACCTCCTGTCTTAAGCTTGGAAAGCGATTTGTCGATGCACTTATTTCGATTGTTAAATTCATTTGCTCCATCTACCAATACCATGTCAAAACTTTCATCATCCATTTCCTCAATGGATTTCCAGGTAGTTTCATTCTCAGAAAGATGATACGAAAAGTGATTTAGGGTGTCTTCATCATAACGCGATGAATTGACGTGATCGTTTAAAAGATTATACCATGTCAATGAGTGCTCAAACGAGGTTATCCTACATTGTTTTTCCAAAAACCATAGCGTAGAATTCCCTGAACCAAATTCTAGTACTTTGTCTTTGGGAGATAATATTGTATCCAATTTAGTAATAGCGTCAAATACAATAAAGGGTATTGGTTTTCGTAAAATGAAACCTTTTCTGGACTCCATGTATGTGGAGATGGCAGGAGTAATATCTTTCAAAAACGAAATTTTAGGGAAATAACCATCAAAATCTCTAATTCTGGACCAAGATTTAACGGTATACTCGTTGATGTCATCTTTCCATGTTACCCTATATCGCCCAAAGAGCCTATTGTATTTATATTTATAATACGTTTTGGCTGGTGCGTTTTTAAGACCTTTAGCGAAATGATTCTTGTTTTTGTGAGTAACTGAAATTTGCATAATAAGATATATTTTTAATCGTGACCATATGGAGTTAGCACAACTATCTTAAAAGGCAAAAGTTAGTTCGGATGTTTTATATCCTTGGTTTCTTACATTGTTTCGATAGTGTCTAACATTAGTATAAATGCAACTTTATACCTCATGTCATATCTTTTTACTATATACGACAGTCTCATTATCTACTTGATGAAATTTGGACAAGAACTGAAAATGAGGGCACTAAGTTGTCATCTTGTTTCCCAAAGATAGGGCTTTTATAGCGGATTTGGATTAAAACAGTCTTATTTTTTTAGTTAAGACTGTTGTATTTATATAATGTATCTAGCATTTTTATTGGAATATTATTTCCTCAAAATAGTTCATTTTATATTCTAACCTACCACAGAAATTAGAAACTAATCTATCCTGAAATTCAAATGAACAGGTTAGTATGTTTTTTGAGCTAAATGAGATACCTCCTCGCCTGTGTTCCCCAATATTTTTGTAATCATAAATTAAAAGCATGAAAATTTTCAAATGATTGTGTCCTGTAAAACACCATAACGGAGATTTTAAAAATTGAAAATATAGTAGCGATAATAGACATTTAACAAAAAAAACAACATGAAAAAAACAACAAAAATTTTAAACTTAGTAATGGTATTGGGGCTTGCATTTGTTACGAGTTCCTGTAGTAAAGATGATGATAGCATATCTTCAGGAACAGTATCAACACCATTGCCAAATGCCATTGCAATTAACGAGTCTGGTTTTTATCCGGAAGGGATTGTTTACAGTAAGTCAGAACAAAAATTCTATGCAGGGTCTATTTTAAAAGGTAAGATTATTAGTATAGACCTGAGTGGAAATGAGCAATTTTTTGCTGAGGATACTACTTTAGTTTCTATCCTTGGTCTTGCGATTGATGAAACCAATAACTGGCTAATTGTTTGTAATTCGGACCCAGGGATGGGAATTAAAACGGATGCTTTAACAATGGAAAAATTGGCTCAAATTATTGTATATGACTTGTTAACTGGAAATAAGATTCGAACTACCGATTTGAGCGGTTTGATTGCAGGGGGACATTTAGTAAATGACGTAACGATAGATAATAATGGGAACATTTACGTTACGAATAGTTTTTCGCCAGTAGTCTATAAAATAGATGCTTCAGGAAATGCTTCTATTTTAGTGAATGATGTGCAATTTACTCCGCCAATGGGAGGTTTTGGGTTAAATGGGATTGTTTATCATCCAGATAATTATCTTATTGTCGGAAAATATGATGAAGGTAAACTTTTTAAAATTCCTTTAAATAATCCTACCAATGTGACACAAATAACCTTGGATGGAACGGTTAATACTGTTGATGGATTATTACTAATGGATAATAATACATTGGTATTGGTTAGTAATAATCTTTCAGGAGCTCCTTTTAATGATGCAGTGTATCAGCTCACAACAACTGATGGATGGGTAACAGGCTCGCTTGATAATACCTTTACTACACCTTCAGGAGCTGTACCTACAACACTGAGTATGATTGATAATACTGTATATGTTAATTATTCTTTTTTAACGTCCTTATTAGGAGGTGCAACACCTCCAATTAAGGAGTTCCCGATTACTAAAGTATCCTTTTAATAAGGAGAGTGAACCTGAAAAAGATAAAAATACCTGCTGTAAAATGCTTTCAAAACCTAAGAGAATGAAAGATGTTGACAGTAGGTATTATATTAAAATAACGTAAATATGAAAAAAGAAAAATCAGTAATGATCGTAAATGCAGGATTAAATCCAAACGAAAAAGATGCGTTTGGATATTATTCAGCACATTCAAGCCCTTTATTTAAAGCTGCAGGAGGTAAATTGGTGTCAAAATATAAGGTAGCAAAAAGTATTGTGGGAAATATAGAAATCCAGCTGGTTGTGATTATGGAATTTCCGAATAACCAAGCCATAATTAAGGTGTTTGAATCAGAGGCATATAAAGAGTTACTTCCGTTTAGAGATAGAGCGTTTACTGAACTAGATGTTTTTATTGGAAACGAGTAAACAGAAAATAATCAAAATGAAATGAACCAAACAGAATGTTTTTTGACCCAAAACTACTATCAGAAAATATCCATTTTCGTAACTTTGCTATTCAATACGGCTAATGACAATAACAATTCCAACATATTTTCACGAATCTTCTCCCAAGAATGATATAGTTCATTATATAGACGGAAATACGATTGTATTACTGAATAGAAAAAATGAAACAGAAAGGTCAAGAATTAATCTTACCCAGCACTTAATTGCTTTTGGCATTGAAGGAGAAAAATATTTTCATTCTCTTGAAGATGATACTGTCTTGTACAAGAACGAAGCTATTTTTCTTAAAAAAGGGCTGTTTTTAACAACTGAAAAGGTACTAGAAAGCAATAATTATAAGAGCATTTTGTTTTTTTTTGATGATAATTTATTACTTGATTTTTTTAACAGAAACGGTAAGTATTTTATGAACCTGAATTCAAAAAAAGTATCCGAATCGTATTTTAAATTTAAACACGGTTCCAATTTAGAAGCTTATATTAATTCACTTCTGCCTTATTTTGAGAACGAAAGTTTACTAACCGAACCTCTTTTTAAAGTGAAGTTTGAAGAACTTTTATTGAATCTAGTATTAAGCGACAAGGAACATATCTTTAAAAACTTTCTAATTAATTTAAACAAAAAGAATAGCTATAGTTTGAGTGAATTTATGAAAAATAATTTCACACGTAATTTAAGAATACAAGATTTTGCTTATTTAAACGGAATGAGCGTTTCTTCTTTTAAACGAAATTTTGAAAAGGCTTTTTATTTAACACCCGCTAAATGGCTAAAAGAAAAAAGGATAGAGAAAGCAGAATTTCTTCTTCAGGCTTCCGATAAAAATGTAAGTGAAGTAGCTATGGAAGTCGGCTTTGAAAATCCATCTCATTTTATTCAAGTGTTTAAGTCTTATTATGGTGTTACCCCAAAAAAGTATCAAAAAAAATTTAGCTATTAAACTTCTTATAGTTTCTGTAATTACTTGAGATTTTGATAACAAGTCTGAAGGACTTTTTACAGACTTACTTCTTTACCTTCTTCCACCAAAGACTACCGTTAAGTTCCTTATTTATACGAGGGGTATCTAAAATGTTTTGAATCTTTTCTGCTTCTTCCATAGAACTAGCTCGACCTAAGGTGACATAGTACTTACTTAGACCTTCTATAGTTTTTACGGTGGTGTTTATGTCCAACTTACTATTTAATCTACTTTGAAGTTCTTCTGCCCAACGAAGGTCGTTATAAGCTCCCAAAACTGGCCAGTATTCATACGTTGTGAAATCCCAATTGTCAAATTTACTTGCTTCTTCATCCGCCTTTTTCGTTGATTTTTGATTTAAGACAATAGTATCCTTTGGAACAGCATCTTTTTTGGGAATTATCAATTCGATACATCCATTGTATTTAAGCTCTCCTGCGATATTGGGGCATTTGTCATCTCCGTCATGGATGCCGTCTCCATCACTATCCGGACAACCCTGAGTAGATTTATCGCCATATAAATCAGGGCATTTATCATCCTTACCTACAAGCCCGTCTTCGTCAGGATCAGGACAGCCAAAAGTTCTTTTCTTACCGGGATCATTCGGACACTTATCGTCTGTGTCTGCAACCTTATCCCCATCGCTATCGGGGCAGCCATTGGTATAGCGACTTCCTTCCATATCAGGACACTTGTCCTTATCATCCGATACGCCATCACCATCTGAATCTTGAAGTCTATTATAGTGTATTGGCCAATTAAAACCGGCATAGATATTCGCACCATTTGTCTTTTTACCAGTTAAAAATCCTCCCAGATTATCTGAGCCAATATAGAATATACCTCCTCTAACGTACGCACCGAGATTTACCACATTGTAGTATCTGCTCACCGATAGGGGTAAGGCTATTGTCAACCATCTGGATTCATATCTAGGAGAAATACTCAAGACATTAGGCATTTTTACATTATTACCCTTACTACTTGTAAGGCTTTGACTATAGCTAGCTGAAATGTACCAATTGTCTCTGAACTTGTAATCTCCGGAGAGATTCAAGGTTGCTGGTGTAAACATTTTAAAACTGGAGTCTTGTTGAACATTGCTAAAAAATTTGTTAGCAAAAGAGTCAAAATCTTCCACTCCATTCCAAGAGTCTGCAACGTCAAAATCATTCCAGTTTGTACCACTTGCGGGGCTACCTATTGTAAGTTTTCTGACTGCCTTCGGGTTTTTAAAATTTACAAAACCTAAATCAACAATGCTGGCTGCAATTTTCCAATCGTATTTGTTCTGAGATCTATCAACGTGAGTTCTACGATCCATTTTGTACTTGTAGGCTTTAGAGTTTGGTCGATGTTCATATACTATACCCACATTGATTCCTAGTCCTCGTCCAAGCCTAGATTTACCAAAGTAGTCATTTAGTCTACGGGCAGGATCCGCAAGATAAGCCGGATCTACATAGGCAATTTCCATATCTGCACTGTTAACCTTTAAAGTGTCAATACCTGACAATTGGAATTCTACATCATTGCTTTTAAAATAAGCACCGTACAAGCCTAAGTTATAGTCTAGACCCAAACCTACCTTAATAAATTCTTTCCTTTTATCCTTGACCACAAAGGCATATTTTAGACTATATTGTTGGTACGCTAACGTGGCTGCTCCGGCTTTGGATAGATTTATAGTTTGACCTAAAAGTCTCTCTTGATTTTCTTTGACATAACCAACCGAATCCAAGTCTTGTAAGAACGTTTTAATTGCGGCTTCAGGGAGATTGCTAACCTTGGCATATGCCTTTGTTGTTACACCAAACGAAAAGCCTGACTTATCCGTTAGGCAAAATTGCATGCTAAAAACGTTAACAGAGGTATTTAAATAGACATATTTATCTTTTCCATTTAGCCTTTCCTTGGTATAGTCTTCCACAAAGGGGTAGTCGAAGTTTTGGGTTCCAAAGGTGCTATCCCATTTCCAATTTATAAATTTATAGATGCTATGAGGTGTTTCAAGTTGAATGAAATTATTCTGTAAATGAGCATTGAACCCGATTACATTCATATTAAACTTAAAACGGGAGTCGGCCAGGTTGGCTGGATTAAATTGACTAGCAGTGTACCCGGCATAGTTATCTGCTACCATTCCATTTTGTCTTTGGGCAAAGGTGACAAATGTGAGAAAAGCCAGAATACCAAGTAAAGATAGTCTCATAACACGAAGATAGGGAGAAGATAAGAATAACTGTATACCGTTGGTATAATTGATTATCAAGGTGTTAAACTTGCACTATGCGTGCATTGTTACAACGAGTTTCCCAGGCCAGTGTGAGTATTGATAATAAAATATTTTCGGAAATTGGGATAGGATTAGTCATTTTTTTGGGTGTAGAAGAGAAAGATAATAATGAAGATGTTGAGTGGTTGGCAAAAAAGATTTCTCAGATGAGAATATTCGAGGATGAGGACGGTAAAATGAACACTAGTGTTTTGGATGTCAAAGGACAACTACTCGTCGTAAGTCAATTTACATTGCACGCAAGCACCAAGAAAGGGAATCGACCATCATTTATTAAAGCAGCGAAACCAGAAATAGCCATTCCATTGTATGAGCAATTTATTAAGGAGTGTTCTGGTCAAATATCAACTTGTACAGGACAATTTGGAGCAGATATGAAAGTGAATATTCTGAATGATGGACCAGTTACCATCTGGTTAGACAGTAAGAATAGAGAGTAAACTACACTCCGTCTCTTCTATCCGCACCCCAAAGTAGTTTGTTGCGAATGGTATCCATATAAGTCGTGCCTTGGAGTTGTATCATAGTAAAGTTAAACTCAGCAAGTTTGATAGTAAGCTTGGCATTGGTAGGTACTATAAATGAACGAGAGTCTAAGGTTATTAAGATGGTATCTGCTCTACCACTGGTTTCTATTTGTATGACAGCACTATCAGGGATTACGACAGGTCGTACTGTCAAGTTGTGAGCTGCAATAGGAGTTATTACTAGCGACTTACTCCCTGGGAAAATAAGTGGTCCGCCACAACTAAGACTATATCCTGAGGAACCAGTAGGTGTCGCAATAATGAGGCCATCTGCCCAGTAATTATTTAAGAAGTGTCCATTCAGACTGGCCTTTACGGTAATCATCGCAGAAGTGTCGCGTTTTTGAACAACAAAATCATTTAGTGCATAAGGGAATTCATTTATTTCAGCAATGTCAGATTCTATATGAATTAATGTCCGATTTTCGATAGAGGTGTCGCCATTTTTAAGTGCTTTGATTGCTTGCTCAACCTCGTCCATCTTAATATTTGCTAAGAAACCAAGCCGTCCTAAATTTACACCCATTACAGGAAGGCCACTATCACGAACTAGTGATAGAGTATCCAATGCTGTACCATCACCACCTAAACTAATAAGACATTTAAAATGATCTGAAGTAAGAAGAGTATCGGCACAGGAATTTGAGGTGATTCCGTAGGTGTCAGATAAGAATTGTCCATAGCTTGTGCTGACTTCGTAGTCGATTTCATTTGTAGTAAGCAAGGAAACAAAATGTTCATAGAACTGCTTAAAATTAGGGGTTTCAATATGTCGTCCGTACAGTGCTACTTTCATATTTGATAACTTAAATGGCCTTCTTAAAGTGTACAAAGAAACCACCTTCTCCTAAACTGTTCAAACTATATTCTAATCTTAAGAGTCTGTCATTGTAAAAAAGGGTGTTTAGACCAAGGCCACCAGAGTACAAAAACTGGTTGACTAGCTTGTTAGTAGCATCTGGACTTTGGTAAGAAACTTTGCCGCCATCACCATAGGCTTCTAGATAGATATTGAAAGGTAAAACCTTGTAGTTTTTAATGGGTACAAAATTAAGTTTCAGGTTTGATTTGTTAAGCAAGTGATACCGTATAGCGACATTGCCTTTCCATCCATAGTTTCCGTCTATTACATATTTTTCAAATCCTCGTATAATTTCATCATAACCAAACATTTTTCGAGTAGAATAGGGGAGAGTTCTTTCAGTGTTATATTGGGTGTAATAAGATAATGCGGAATACCATTTGTGAGAAAGTCTCCAAAAATGTTGCACCTTCAACTGAAGTTTTAGGTTGTTTGTAGATCGGTTGTTTGTCCAATGTTGTAGGACTACTTTTGGTTGAAAGAAGATTCCTTTGACTGGAAAATAAATGTTGTCTCGTGTGTCTGATTCAACCATTATATCAAACCCATAATTGGTTTGATTATTGGCATTGTTTAAAAAGTAATCATTGGACGAGACTGATGAATCTAGTTTCCCCATTTCTATGCCTGCACCAATAGAGAGTTTTATCATTGGTCTAATTCTTTTGGTGAGTTCTACTCGGGCTTGAGTAGATTGAATTAAATTCTTTTTTCCATTTTTAAAAAACTGTAACGTATCGTTGGTCGTTCCGTACCACACCTCATTTTGAGAGGCATATTTGGCTAATGTATTAATTCCCCAATTGGAGTGTTCATTGATATAGGGGATACGATACTCCAGTCCAATTTCAGTGTTATATCCAGTTTTCAGATTGGTTTTTAGTGTATGGTTTAGTCCAAAGAGGTTGTAGTTGAAAGCATAAAGACCGTAGTTAGTTCTAGCAGCATCAAAACTTAATCCTCCCCAAACGTTAAAGTTCCTGTCACTAAACTCTACAAAAGGGATTGGCCAGATGTACCATTTTTCAACCACATTAATGTCCAAGGAGTAATAGGAGTACCCATTTGAGAAACTATCGTTATTGAGTTTCACATCAACTTTATTGAATAGGTTAAGATTTAAAATTCTGTTTTTACTCTGTTCTACAAGAGGACCAAGATTACCCTTGGAACACACCCAATAAGCTGAATCCTTCTCCAATAAAACCTCCCTTAGAATGACATGATCTTTGGTATTGATATTCCCTGTTAATCTAACAGTAGTAAAAATTGCTGATTGGGCAAAACTGTCGACACTAACCGTTATAAGAAAAAGTAAAAGTAATTTTTTACAGGTCAATATATTTCATTAATGATTCAAAACGTCTCTCCACATTTTCCTTATAATCATCATCTCCAAAAGTTGCTATCACATCGTAGTTAAACCTTTGCAAGCTATTAATAATTCGTTCAGCATTCTGTGTATTTAGCTTTAAACTAGCTCTTATTCTGCCACTTTCTTCAACATTAGAGAGCCACAATCCTAAAAGTTGTGCTCCTTCACTTTCTATGATGCGGGCTATTTCGCTACTTGAATATTGGTGAGCAGCCATTTCTACAACTAGAACAGCACCACTTTGTTCAATGGTCAGAGAAAGGGATAAGGCTTCGACAATAGCTGTTTTGGTAATTATACCTACCCATTGAAAATCTTCTCCTAAAACGCAGCAAGAGCTGGCTTTTGACTCTTTAATAATCCGAAGAGCATCAAATAGGTGTGTGTTGAAATGAACGCTGGTAAAACCGGGGTCTACCAAAGATTCGATAGTATCTTCCTTGCTATGAATACACTCATCCAACTGAACAGTACCATATAGCTTACCGTTTTTCATGACAGGTAAGTCGTAGCAAAGATTATCCATCATCAAATCGATACACTCTTTTCTAGAAGTGTTTTCATCAACAGGATGAATGGGCGATATGTAATCTGCAACTATCAAATTTTGGACCTGCAAGTATAACAACTTAACCTAAGACAGGTTTAGTATCTTTTAAAGAAAAGCAAGTTAGCCAATTATTAATTAAAATAAGTCCTTGTGGTGTCAATATTGCCTCTGGATGAAACTGCACAGCCCATATAGGTAAGTCGTTATGAGCCAATGCCATAGGTTCATTCATTTTTGTTTGGGCAATTGTTACTAGTGGAGTTTGTTCAATTCCGGAGAGAATGAGCGAATGATATCGGCAAGCGACAAATGGAGGTGTGATTCCCTTAAAGAGTGGGTGATTTGTATTGTAACTTACCTCGCTCACTTTTCCATGCATAGGAAATGAAGCTCTTTGCAATGTTGCTCCAAAAAATTCTCCTATGGCTTGCATTCCAAGGCATACCCCAAAAACGGGTAGTTTATCATAGAATCTCTCAATCAGTTCCATTGTGCATCCTGCATCTTTTGGTTTGCCAGGTCCTGGTGAAATTATAATTCCAGAATATTTTGAAAGAACAGTGGTCATATCTAATTCGTCATTACGAACAACTTGAATTTGAGCACCACATTGTTTGAAATAATCACAGAGATTGTAGGAGAACGAGTCGTAATTGTCTATGAGCAAAAGCACATTGCAAAAATAGGGGAGCAAATAGCGAAGGGCTATCAATTATTATATTTATTTCGTAATACGATATGAATTTTAGTCAATTCAACCAGTTTGATAAAGTAAAACTGAAAGAGATTTATACAGCTCTTATTAAGCCAAGAATGATTGAGGAGAAGATGCTGAAATTATTGAGGCAGGGACAAGTGAGCAAATGGTTTAGTGGTATTGGCCAGGAGGCTATTGCCGTTGGGGCCACTTTGGCCTTGGATTCAGATGAATACATTATGCCATTGCATAGAAATATTGGTGTTTTTACAACACGTGGTATTTCATTTGAGAAGTTATTGCATCAATGGCAAGGCAATATTGGTGGATTTACAAAAGGACGCGATCGCTCATTTCATTTTGGTACGGCAGATTATCATATAGCAGGTATGATTTCACATCTTGGTGCTATGTTGAGCGTTGCTGATGGTGTAGCATTGGCTAATGTACTGGATAAGAAAGAAAAAGTGAGTTTGGCATTTTCAGGAGATGGAGGTACTAGCGAGGGGGAATTTCATGAGGCATTAAATCTAGCGGCAGTTTGGGATTTGCCAGTAATTTTCTTAGTGGAGAATAACGGTTATGGATTATCTACGCCTAGTAAAGATCAGTTTAGGTGTGAGAATATTGCAGACAAAGGAATTGGGTATGGCATAGAAAGTAAAACAATAGATGGGAATAATGTTTTAGAAGTGTATCACGAGGTATTGCAGATAGCTCAAGAATTAAGAAAAAACCCAAGACCATTTTTATTGGAGTGTAAAACCTTTAGAATGAGAGGACATGAAGAGGCCAGTGGAACGAAGTATGTACCCAAAGAGCTGATTGAAGAATGGGCTAAAAAGGACCCTATCGCTAATTTTGAAGAATATTTAATACTCAATAAACTAATTATGACTTCAGAGGTTATTGCCATAAAAGATGCAATAACAGATGAGATAAATGAGGGAGTTAAGATTCTAAGTCAACCAGAGAGAATTGAGGTAAGTACAGAAAGAGAGATGTTGGATGTATATAAGCCTTATACTTATAAGGTAATGCCTCCAACAGATAATACTGCTGAAATGCGGTTTATTGATGCCATACAAGATGGATTAAGACTTGCGATGCGTAGGTATGATAATCTGGTTCTTATGGGGCAGGATATTGCAGAATATGGAGGTGTATTTAAAATCACAGATGGTTTTATTTCTGAATTTGGAAAGGATCGAGTTAGAAATACCCCAATATGTGAGGCAGCTCCTCTAGGTGCGGCCCTTGGGCTTAGTATGGGAGGGAAAAAAACGATGGTAGAAATGCAATTTGCAGATTTTGTAAGTTGTGGTTTTAATCAGATAGCTAACAATCTTGCCAAGACCTACTATCGTTGGGGACAAAATAGTGATGTGGTAGTAAGAATGCCAACAGGCGGCGGCGGAGCAGCGGGCCCGTTTCACAGTCAAAGTAATGAAGCATGGTTTTTCCATATTGCAGGTCTAAAGATTTTGTATCCCAGCAGCCCCAGTGACGCTAAAGGTTTATTACTAGCTGCCTTTGAAGATCCAAATCCAGTTTTATTCTTTGAGCATAAGGGATTATACCGAAGTATTAGGGAAGAGGTTTGTTCGGATGAGTATACCATTGAAATAGGTAAAGCCAACGTACTTCAACAAGGTGAGGATATAACATTCATTAGCTACGGTCTGGGAGTTCATTGGTGTCAGGAGGTTATAAAAGATATGGATCTTGATGCGACTCTTGTTGATCTTAGAACCTTGTTGCCGTGGGATAAAGAGACCGTGGCACAATCCGTAAAGGCAACCGGTAAGGTTGTCATTGTACATGAAGATACTCAAGAAGGTGGCATAGGTGGTGAAATAGCTGCTTGGATAGGAGAGAATTGTTTCACAAGTTTGGATGCACCTGTGATGCGTGTTGGGAGTTTGGATACTCCAATTCCTTTTAATGCTGATTTGGAAGTAAACTTTATGGGAAAGAGTAGATTGAAAGAGAAGGTAAATGAGCTAATAGAGTGGTAGTTCATTGTTTTATAAGATAGCGGTGTTTTTTTCTTATTACGATTGAATTTGAGGTAATTGTTTCCTTATCTTTAATTAATCCAAATAAAAATACATCTTTGCCCCAAGCAGTGAAACTTACCGAATTGCAAATAGGTCAGATAGCCAGAATTGCTTCTGTTGCAGAGTCTCCATACAAGGAAAAACTTCAAGAAATGGGTTGTGTAGCTGGCGTACTTATAAAGCCAATTTTAAAAGCACCATTTGGAGACCCTATTGCTTATGAACTCGAAGAATATACCTTAAGCATGCGAAAGAATGAGGCAGAAAGCATCACTGTTAAACCTTTAGATCCTCTTTTTAATTCATAAGGATGAGTAGTCAGTTAAAAATAGTTTTAGCGGGTAATCCCAATTGTGGTAAATCTTCCCTGTTTAATGTACTTACAGGTCTAAAACAAAAAATAACCAATGTTCCTGGTACGACTATCGAGAATAAAGTAGGCCGTTTTAAGGTAGGTAAAAAGGAAATCAAGCTGGTTGATACACCAGGTACTTATAGTTTCAATCCTAAAAGTTTGGATGAAAAAGAGGCTGTAAAGGTTTTTTTTGAAGACCCTCTCCCAGATACTATTTTATATATAGCAGATGCGTCAAACCTAAAAAGAAACCTGTTCTATTTCAGTCAGTTAGCTCAACATAAAATACCAATGGTTTTGGTCTTAAACATGTTGGACATTGCTGATTTCAAGGGTTTTGAGATAGACATTGATAGGTTGGAAAAGGAGCTTGGTATACGTGTATTTAAAATCAATGCTAGAAATGGTGAGGGTACTGATGTATTAAAAAAAGCACTTAGTGAAGATCAGTTTGTACCTCATTATGCTTTTGGTAAGGATAATGATCATACCCATGAATCACATTATGATTCTATAATTAAGTTACTAAATAAGACTACAACTTTAAAATCAAAGAGAGAGCTTATTTCCAACAAGATTGATGCTTACGCAACTCACCCAATTTTGGGTTATTTGATGTTCCTTGTTGTTTTATTAGTGATTTTCCAGAGTGTTTTTACTTTGGCATCCTATCCGATGGACTGGATAGAGAATGGTTTTTCCATGTTCAGTGAGTTCTTGTCTCAGGTATTGCCAGAGGGTTGGGTTAAGAAATTAATAATAAATGGTTTGGTAGCGGGGATAGCAGGAGTGGTTGTTTTCGTACCGCAAATTGCCATTCTCTTTTTCTTTATGGGGCTATTAGAAGATACTGGGTATATGGCCCGTGTTAGCTTCATAATGGACAAGATGCTACGTGGATTAGGTCTTAGTGGCAAGTCCGTGGTCCCTTTGTTGAGTGGGGCGGCCTGTGCTATTCCAGCTATTATGAGTACACGTAATATTGAGAATTGGAAGGATAGACTTATTACTATTATGGTAACACCATTAATGAGTTGTTCGGCACGATTACCTGTCTATACGTTGCTTATTTCAATGGCAATCCCCAGTACATTGATCTTTGGGTTCATTAACTTACAGGCGTTGGTAATGCTTTCTATGTATGTCTTAGGAACGGTAGCTGCTCTAGTGGCTGCTGTGATTTTTAAATGGATTATTAAGCATGATATTCCGTCATACTTCATTATGGAGCTGCCCATTTACCATGCACCTAGATGGAGTAATATATGGCTGAATTGTTGGCAGAAGTCTTTGAGTTTTGTGAAAGAAGCAGGTAAGGTAATTCTTATTGTATCAGTAGTCTTATGGTTTTTAGCGAGCTATGGGCCAAAACCAAATCAGACTTTTAGTATTCAAGAGTCAGTTGAATTGGAGAAAAGTTATGCTGGCCATTTTGGGAAAGCAATTGAACCTGGAATAAAGCCTATAGGTTTCAATTGGAAAATAGGAATTTCATTGATTACATCTTTCGCTGCAAGAGAAGTTTTTGTGGGCACAATGAGTACTATTTACAGTGTAGGTGATGAGGAAAATTTTGAGCAACTGCGGGAGAAAATGAAGAAGGATAGAACACCAGAAGGAGTCCCTATTTACTCTTTAGCGGTGGTCCTATCATTAATGGTTTTTTATGCATTTGCAATGCAGTGTATGAGCACGCTTGCGGTGGTTTACAAAGAGACTCAGTCATTGAAGTGGCCTGTTATTCAGTTTGTCTATATGACTGGTCTAGCCTATTTAGGTAGTTGGGTTGTTTTTAATCTGTTTGGTTAATTATAGGTACTACTAATTTTACCACAGTTCCCATACTACCATCTTCATTTTCAATATCAAATATTTTCACATCGAAATCGCCCTTTCCTTCACTCAAAATCTTTAACCTTTTTTGAGTCAGAGCCATTCCAGCAGAAGTATGTTTAGTACTCCTTTTCTCGTTCATTATTTTAGAGGCTTCTCGTCCGATTCCATTGTCTGTAATTGTACAGAGTAAGTGTCTTTTCTCTCGAGAGATTATAACATCCAAAGTCCTGTCTTGTTCCTTGGGGAGTAGTCCATGAACAATACTATTTTCTACAAAAGGTTGAATTAACATCGTTGGAATATTGGTTGTATCAACATCATCGATATTTCGTGTGGTTATACTATACTCTAAGTTATTATCCATTCTCATTTTTTCCATTTCAAGATACAGATTTAACCATTCTATTTCGTCTGCTACAGAAATGTATTTTAACCTACTATTCTGTAAGATCTTTCGCATCAAACTTGCAAATTTACTAAGGTAGGTGTATGCTTCTCTTGGTTCCTTTTTTAGAATGAAATATTGGATACTATTTAGAGAGTTAAAGATGAAATGCGGATTCATCTGACTTCTAAGTGCTGCTAGTTCGGAATCCACCAACTGGAGTTTATATAGTCTTTCTATTTCTCGGGTTCGATACTTAAACAATGCATATATAAGACCTACAATTGATGAAATACTCAATATAATAAACCACCATTTTTGCCAGATGGGTGGATTTACAACAATTGAAAGATTGTCTGAACTTTTGGACCAATTGCCAAACTCATCTTCTGCAATTACCTGAAAAGTATAACTGCCGGGACTAAGTCTTGGATAAACAGCTGTATTGTTTTTACTTTTAATCCAGTCATTATCAAAGCCCTTTAACCTGTATTGGTATTCTACACCGGATGGATTGGGGTAGTATAAAGACATAAAGTCAATCTCCAGTCGGCTATTTAGAAAGCTAAGTTCAAGCCTGTCTGCTTCTTTACTGGTAAACTGTCCTCTAATGTCAGTGTAGTAAACAGGGGCTCCAGAAGTGTCGTACTTGATCTCATTTGGTTTAAAAAAATTGAGTCCACTTACCCCACCAAAATAAGTATACCCATTACTACTTTTTAGAAATGCTCCCTCATTAAATTCGGTGCTTTGTAGATAGTGCTTTGGCTTAAAGTTAATAAAACTTTTGTCGTACAAATTATAATTCACCAAACCGCTATTGGTTGATAACCAGGTTTCGCCTTTACCGTGATATACTATTCCATAAACAGCATTATTAATAAGGCCGTCCTTTTCGGATATACTTGTAAATTTATTAGTCTTCAAATCAAAGATATTCAGACCTCCTCCGTACGTCCCGATTAGTAAGGTGTCATCATTTACCCATGCCAGAGACATAAGGTTGTTATTACTAATAGTTGTGCTATCCTCTGAGTCATGCTTAACAACCGTAAAGGTCATTGTATTCGGGTTGAAATATTGTAAGCCACCTCTGAAAGTAGCCAAGATTAGTAGATCTTTAGTAGGATGCTCCTCTATTTGGTAAATAGAGTTATTGCGGTTTATTTCATCTGCTCTGTAGTGGCTAAATGTGTTAGAACCAGAATCCTTTAGCGATAATCCGTATTCACTTCCAATCCAAAGTTGTCCTTTTTTATCTTCGTATATATTTCTTATGGTATTGGATTTCAGTTTTCCATTTTGAACATTTGCAATCAAGGTCGCTTTTTCGGTATCTCTATCAAACAAGAAAATACCATCTCTACCCGTTCCTATCCAAAAATTACCCTTTGAGTCTTCAAAAATGCATCGAACTGATGAGGTTTGGAACTGTCCATCAGAGAGTTTTGGATAAATAGCGGCAATAGTATTATCTGGGTTGAGCTTCATTAAACCAGAAGAAAGTGTCCCTAACCAAATGGTCCCTTTTTTATCTTCGTATGTAAAATACATATTACCGACATAGCTCTTATTTTCAAAGTCGAAGTACTGAAGCAGACCAAACTTATTTAGTAGGGGTGAATACTTGCTAATTCCAGAGTTGGTAAGTACCCAAAGAGTGTTTTGGTCATCCATGAAAAGGGATGTGACGTCATCATCAACCAGAGAGAATGGTCTTCGTTGACTTGCTTTATAGAGCTTTATAGCCCCATTCTCTAATCGCATTAGCCCTCCTCCTCCTGTACCAATCCAAGCTACTTTTTTATTTGTAAGAATACATTTGATATTTTTAATCAATCTTTTTTTAGGTGGGAGTTTAATTCTAATGATATTAGAAAAGTCGTTTTGTACAGTGTAAAGACCATTTTTGCTTCCGAGTAGAAATTGATCGCCGTATTTCGCAATACTGGTAAGGGATAGATTCCTGTCTTCAAATATTTTTTCTGATGTAGTTAAGTCAGTTTTAAAGATTCTTGTACTAGTAATAAGATATAGGATACCTTGATCTACAAGCATTCTATTTACTTCCTGGTCCTTTAGTAGTTGAATATTAACCTTTCTCAACTTTTTGAACTCTGGGTCGTACTGCCATAAACCACCGCCATCTGTATCAATAATGATTCGGTTTTGATATAAAATTATTTGTTCGATTCTGTTGTCAAATTCGGGATAAACCGTTCGTAGATTCAAACTTACTATCCGTTCAGTCTTTACATTCAGAATGTCTATATTACCTAGATTATTACCAATGTATAGTAATCCTTTGTGGGAGAGTAAGCTTGTAATATAACTATCCGTTAAGGTGTTGTTACTTCCCTCTTTGTATTTGAATATTTTAAAGTATTTACCATCATATCTATGAAGACCTTCTGCGGTGGCAATCCAGATATAGCCATTTTTATCTTTAGCTATAGCCGTAGTGGTACCCATAGATAGGCCATTATCTACGGTTATATTCTGGAAACGAATTGGATTTTGACCAAAAGTAAAAGCTACTTCTACGAGTAGAAGTAGCCCTAATAATATATGTCTTATTGTTCTATTATGCACTAGCTAGAGCAGCTAAGAACATGTCTTTTCTTCTCTTAGATACACCTACGTTGTCTCCATTTGACATGACTGCATGACTGCCTTCACCACGAATGTAAGTTTTTATTTCTGCTAAATTTACTAAGTAAGATTTATGACTTCTAAAAAAATTATAGTCCTTCAATCTGTTTTCATACTCCTTAAGGTTTTTAGAAGTAGTTATCCTATCTCCATTTTTTAGAAAGAAGTAAGTGTAAGCACCGTCTCCCTTACAGTAGAGAATATCTTCTGTTTTTAGGAACTGAAGTCCTTTGTTGGTAGATAATGATATTTGAGATTTTGTGTCTTTTTTGAGTCCTTCTTTGGTACGAGTTCTTACTCTTTCTACGGCTCCTTGAAGATGTTCAATGCACACAGGTTTGAGTAAATAGTCAACCGCCTCTGAGCGAAAAGCTTTTACGGCATGTTCTTCGTGACCAGTAACAAATATTACATTTTGATCTTTGTTTTTTAAGGATTCTAAAACTTGAAACCCATCACCATTTGCCAAGTGAATGTCTAAGAAAACTAAGTCAGGTTTGTGTTGATCTATTGCACTGATACCTGTAAGAACTCCATCAGCTGTACCCACTATTTCTACATTTTCTACAAATGAGTCCAGAAGCAATTCCAAATTCTCTCTACTTTTTCTCTCGTCATCGATGATTACGGCTCTTAACATAGTTTTCTTTTTTTTTAATGGGTGAAACAAAGATTTAGCTCTTGATAAACTTGCGGGCCTCAATGTGATCCGCATATATCAATTGTATGAAGTAAGTACCTGCAGGCAATTGGGCTACATCTACACGTGGTGTAAAAAGAGCTTTTAAGTGCTCTTTCCCAGTGATGTCAGCAATACGTATGCTAGAAGGTTCTATACTTGGTTTAATGTGAATTTCATTCACGGTAGGGTTTGGAAATAAGGTAAAATCTACGTGGTAGTTTTTCTTAAAAGTATTCCCAAATGCTACTTGTCCAGCAGCATCCAATAATGAAGTTGTACTTATACCGTTGCCATTTCCATTGCTAGAAATACCGTTATCTCCTCCAAGTGGGCTTCCTCCACCTAAATCTAAATCGTCAGGATTTTCCCAGTCTTCGAATACCAATGTATCATCACTGTTATTAGTCATATCACCTTTAAAATCAACGTCAAGAACTATACTATCAGTGAGTATAACCTTGTCTCCTTTATTAGATTTGTTTCCTTTCTTGTCGTCGTCATCTCCTCCTTCTGCAAAAGATACTCCCATGAACATCACAAAGGCAAATGCGAATGTTCCAAATCGTTTGAAGTATAACTTGTTGTTCATATTGTAAAGATAACGAGAATTTATTGGCTTTTTATGCTTGGAGTTCACAAACGGGAAACTTCAATTGAAAAGCGGTCAGAAATGACCGTACTATTAGTATGAATGCCGTTTCTACGGAAAATAATTCAAAAGAAAAAGGGGCCCAAAGACCCCTTTTATACTAAAAGCTAAGTTTATGAAAACTTTCTTACCGAATATGCGATAGATAGTTCCATAACCATGCCATTGTCTAGTAGACTTGAATTGTCAATGGTTGTCTCAAACGTACATGTGCTGGTCGACCATGGTTTTTGCCGGGTGTCCATGCTGGCATTTTCATATAGATTCGTTTAGCTTCTCTTTCGGTTCCAAGGCCGGGGTTTGAGTTTTCAAGTATTTTAAAATCAGATACTTGCCCGTTTTTATCAACGACAAATTCTAAGACTAATTTTACTTGATCAGTCATCTCAAACACGATGTCTGGAATATTATAATTATCAAGAATATACTTGTTCAGAGCTTTTTCTCCTCCTGGAAATTGAGGCAAAATGTCTGGGAAATCGACCACTAAAGTAGTCGAGTCTATTCTTGGTTTTACTACAATTTGTTTTATCGAACCAATTTTTGGCAAGGTAGGAAGGGCAATCTTTGTCTCTTTGGTTTCGAACAAAATGTCGATGACAGGTTTTATAATGGCAATAGGATTGAAGATACTTGCCACAGCTTGTACCTCTTGCTTTTGTGGTTCCACCAGTTGAGGTTCAATAATTACTCCAAGTACAAAGACTTCATCTTCTTTACCGTCTGTTATAAAGGGACCTTCAGGAATAGCTATTCTATAGCTAATGTTTAGAGCATAGTTTACAAATAGTAAGGCTAGGATAATACCTATTTCAAATAGGATTATGCGATCTGGTTTTTTTCTGTTGGTTTTCGGTTGCATAGGCTTTAAATTTTAAGTTACTGATACTTACACTTATTATAAAAGTGAGCTTACAGTGTTAATCCTATAACTTTCAGAAAGGTAAATGATGATATAAAAAGTAAACGAATTGGTCAATTCGCTTTAGAAACGGACGAGTGTCTATTTTCTTTGTTTGTCTTTGTAGCGTTCTTTTACAATAGTGGGGATAGGTGTGGGCATTCCTTCTTCATCTATTCTTACGAAGGTGGTATTGGTAGTGACAACGACATCCTCTTCTCCTGTGTACACACTCACTTTACGAGCTTCTATTTTAAAGGTAAGAGATGTATTACCCATGTGAGCTACTTCCCCATAGATACGGATCAAAAACCCTTCTTTAACCTTCTTTTTGAATACAAGTTCATCCACCTTAATGGTAACCATATTTGGAGTATGGCAGATGCTTACTGCCATAGCACTGGCTGCTTCGTCTATCCATGCCATCATAATTCCTCCAAAGAGATTTCCATGAACGCCTATGTCCTTGACCATACATACGTGAGTCGTGATTAATTGCATTGATGCGAAGGTAGGATAACACAGATGGTTAATACCAATGATATTGTTAATGATGTTATTACAAGAAACTATAGCTACTATGGAAAATAGTACTGGGAGTTTTGTCGCTTGGGTTCATCGATAATCTTTATCTTAGACTTTTCATATCACCTTCTAATTTGGATTCCATTTCTAATTATGTGCTTTCTTTGAAGTAACATTGGATTCTAGTAGTTAATGGCAAAATTGGTTTTAAAAGAGCATATCGAACGAGGTATTGAAAAGTACAATGGTCAACCTGATTTGCATTTGCAACAATTGTTAAACACAGGAAAAATGGCTGCCGAAGTTTTTAGGTTTGAAGATGGTCGCTATTTGGTACTATATACGCTAATGGATCAGGCATTTCTCTATGACTCCAAAGAGGAGTTGTTGGATAAGATTCAGCTGGATTGAAAGAACAATCTACCCACCCCAATTTTCCCAATGCAAACTCCTGTATTGAATGGCTTCTGCCAAGTGTTCTATGGCGATAGATTCACTGTTTTCAAGGTCGGCGATAGTTCGACTTACTTTTAGGATACGGTCATATGCACGTGCACTGAGATTTAGTTTTGCCATTGCATTTTTGAGCAATGCAGTTCCTTGGCTATCAATCTCACAGTACTTGCGAATCAAGTTACTTTCCATTTGAGCGTTGCTAAATAAAGGAAGTTCTTCAAAACGTTTGTTTTGAATTTCACGAGTTCGGATGGTATCAGGGGCATAAATATCATTTTCTGAGAAATGACTATATTTGAATTAACTATGAAAAAAACAATCTTCTTAATCTTAACATTATGCGTATTTTCTAAATTTTCATTTTCACAAGATTGTGGAACAAGTGATTCCATAGGAATCCCATCTTCTGATTTAATCTACTATGGTGCAAATGACTCCATTCAAAGTATAATTGATAACCTCAATTTAGACTCATTGCGTGATTTACACAAGAGTAACCTTAAGCTAAAAACTGGAACTCTTTTTGGCGGTGAAAACGGTTATGTTTATAATGTCCCAATACAGTTTTGGATTGTGACAAATGGGGGAGGTCAATTTTCTGCAGATGCCTTTGAAATCACAAATAGTATTGTCCGTGATCTTAATTTTTGGATTGATGACTTAGATCTCCAATTTGATATTAAATTTTATAAGATTGGATTAAGCAATATTGATGACTATTCTGAGTATTTTGATATAGGGGATGGTGAAAAAAATAGTGCTGAAGGGGATTTATGTGGAGACTATAAGAGAGAAGGTTGTTTGAATTTTTACGTACCCAATACCATCTCAAGAGATGGAACATTTGCGTGGGCAACCTTTCCAAAAGTGAATAAGAATTACTCTGTATTTTATCCTTTACTAAAACCGGATAACACAAAGTTTAAATATCCAGCATCAGCAATGCATGAGATTGGCCATACCCTTTCTTTAAGTCATACACATGGCAAGCAATTTCTTAGTGGGTCTCTAGAGGTTTGGAATGAAGGGAGATCGAACTGTTTCCAGGAAGCTGCGACCAGTGATAAAACCCAAGGACTTTTATGTCCTCATCCAGGTGGAAAGAAATCAGTTTGGAACGGTGATTTTATATATGACACAAAAGGTTCTCCAAAAATAAGTCTTCTAAATGGAGATGGTCCACAATGGAGTGCACGAAGCGTTGATGCAGATGGAGATGGAAGGGCTGATTGTTTGACTTGTGATAGATATGTAGATAATTGGGACAAAAAATGGGATGATGATACTTGGAAGTATGTAATGGGATATGGTCCCAAAAGCTATAAAAAACTAATAACAGAAAAGCAAATGGCAGTAATGCTCTATTTATTAATTGAGGGGCAATATGGTAAAAGCAGTCTTCAAAAAACGAATAACCTTCTTAATCTTGATTATGTTGGTTTCGATATTTATGAACCCAATGAGTCCTTTACTGGTGTGCAATGGGAATCTCTTAGTGGAGCTTATGATTTATATGACTACAATCCTCTTGTGGTAACAAATGAGATGGATGAATTTATTCAGAATGGTCTATTACAAATTCAAAATACTTTTCATTTTGGTTATGACAACTCCCGAGATTCAAAAGTGGCGATAGCCTTGGACAACGAGGATTGTTTTAAGTTTAAGGTTGCGACTAGTTTTGCTACCTTAAATACTATTAAAATATATACTTCTCCAAGCATCGGTTTTCATACAAATGCTGATACAGAAATCAGGGTTTATAAAGATGATGCATTGGGTAATATTTCTTTGATAGCATCTAATGATGATCATGCATCTGTTGAGCCAGGATTTTCTTATGTTGAGATATCCGGATTGGAGGATCTCAGGAGATATTATATTAGAGTGATAAATAAGACGACCGGCTTAGCCGTAGATGTTACCACGCATTATACACTAACAATAAGTGAGTGCAATCCGGTGGTAAAGTGGGCATATGGTTTGCAAGATAAAGATGGTGTTTATTCAGTAACAAATCATCAAATTCTTAGCGATGAATTAGCTGTAAATGGTCAAATAATAATAAAATCAGGTGGTAAACTTGAAATAAACAATACAATTAAGTTTGTGCCAAATAATGTGCCTTCAATTGTTGTTGAAGCAGGTGGCCAACTAATAATAAATAGCAATGGTAAGCTCACAAACTTTGGATGTTCTACGGACGATCTTTGGAGTGGCGTTCTCTTAGAAGGTAACCCTAATGCAAACCAATCACCGTTATCAAATCAAGGTGTTGTAAAGATGTTTGGTGGAGTGATAGAAAATGCGGAGAGTGCCATAAGTGTCGGTCGACCAATAAGAAGTATGTTCACTGTTGGTCAAACAGGAGGTACAATTTTTGCATATAACGCGACCTTTTTAAATAACAGGACTGATATTAGTATTGCCCCATATACTAGGCGATCCGCAGGAAGGATCGTACCCTATTATTCTGATTTCAAGGAATGTACTTTTAAGACAGATTTTAATGCGGCTCAAAATATTGGTTCAAGCCCACATATGCTTATTTCTGGTATAGACCAATTAAAAATTAGAGGGTGCACGTTTATTGATGAGCGAAACCTTACAACACCGGAAAATGGAAGGGATGGAATTGTAGGTTACGGTTCATCAATAAGAGTAGAATGTTCTAGTATTACTAACCAAAATACCTGTGGGTCGACAAGTACAAAAACAACATTTAATGGAATAAAGAGAGGAATTCATTTAGCAGGAAGAAACTTAAATACCGGAGGGATTGATCGACCAACAACAATCAAATTTTCTGAGTTTAATTGTCATCAGGGGGTAGTTGTTAACGGGATTAATGAATTTCAACTTTACGGGAATACATTTTCAAACCCAGGAACAAGCACCTATTTTGATGCACCTGGGTTCTACACTAAATCTTTGGGTGCATACATTGACAATAGTTCAAACCTTCTGATTACTGAAAATGATTTCCAATCTGATTTTCAACCAATGACCGGGGTCATTAGCCTCAATAGTTCGGCAGGGTTAGTCGTCAGAAATAATAAGGAAAGATTCAATGAAATATACAATAATGACTATGCAAACATTGTAATTGCTAGTGACGCAATAGGCTGGAATAAACATGAAGACCCTAGACCTGAATATAAGGCTCTTGGATTGAAATATAAATGCAATACCTACGACAATGATTGGACAGATCAGTATGTTTCCAAGGATGTATTGGTTCCTAATTTAGCCTCAGTTAAACTGGGGTTGTCGCAACAAGGGACTCTAACAGCCCCTGCCGGTAATGAGTTTGGATTAAATTATACTTCAGGCAGTGAATGGCATATTCAAAGTCAAAATACCTCGGTGTTCGAATATGTTTACCATCAAGGAAGCACGGGGACTCGTCTTGAACCTGCCATTATCAATCAAACAAACAACGGGGATTGGATAAATGTAGTTGAGGGTTTCACTGCTGTATCTTCAAGTTATTGTGATTCAAAACTACCTGAATTAGGTGTGCTAGTTGTGGTAGGAGCTAACGATCATAGTGAGGTTATTAATAAGAATAGTGATAGAAAGATGAAGACCACTCAGTTAATAAATTTGACTGATGACGGGGATACAGACGATGTGATAAATCAAATTCTAACAGTAAATCCAGGGTCGGTTAATACCTTAGTTTTAGATTTACAAACAATGTCTCCGTATATCTCTACTGTTTCACTAAACGAACTTGCTCAACAAGAAGATGAATTTACACATCAAAACATATTGGATATTTTGCTCCAAAATCCACATAGTGGAAGGACCCAAAGTGTAGTTTCATCGTTATCAAATAGAAGTGATAGTTTCCCTCAAACGTATATTGACTCGATTATTAATAACGGTTTGAATTTTACATCTCGTGATACGCTTGTAGATGATGTATATGTTTCAACTTCAGATTACTTCAATGCACTACAAATGCTTCTGCACAGAGCTCTAAATGACAGTACGGATCACTTTAATGAGGTCGTTAAACCTGTTTTAGAAGACGCGGATATACTTCATTATGAGTATGTTTTATCTAGTCTGTACGACCAAAGAGATGATTTCGCTCAAGGAACAAGTGTACTTAATGATATTACAGTGGTGTATAATCTGAATCCAGATGAAATGGCTTATCACTCAGATTATGTGGGAGTAAGAAACCTGTTGCATTCGATACATTTGGATAGCACAAATTTGTGGGAGTTAGACTCTACCACCATAGCTCAGCTTCAAGCATATGAAAATTATGAAAATGACATTGCATCAATGGTGTTGCCACTGCTGTTATTGAACGAAGCGACGACATATGACCCTAAAGTGTATTTTGATGATGGCACTGGAGGGCCAGCTATGAAAGCTCAAGATTCTGATGACAGATTGAGTATTGATGATAGAAAAGCAAGCTTAGAAAATAATCCTTCGTTTGATAAGGTTACAAGTGCAATGCATCTCTCACCTAATCCAGCGAAAAACAAGGTTGAGATTTATTTTCAGTCTTTAAGCAAATGCTCGATTCAAATTTCTAACAGTCAAGGTCAAGTAATTCAAACTTTTACACCTTCAGATTTATCAGGGGAAATTTATTACGGAACCTCCCATATTAGAAATGGGACATACATAGTGACATTAAATTCTGACAGCGAGGTGATACAGAAAAGACTTATCATTGCTAGGTAGATGAAGCTTCGATATATACTTACACTTTTAATAAATCTAATTCTCATTTTGACATATGGTCAAGGCTCAGGTTTTAACTTTATTGAGGGATGGACATCATCAAGTTCTTATCAAGTAGATGATTCTTTGTTAACTGTGTCAATAAGAAATGTTATTCCCGGTGCTGATGGCTCTGGAAGGCATCGTGTACTTTTAACGAAGTCTACRATGGATTGGAGTGACTCTCGTGAAGTACTCTTTAGATATGATTCGTCACATGTAACTACTCATTTTAATGGGTCTACAATTAATGATCATTCATTAATTGTATCTGGGGCGTTTTCACCTTCATTGGGAATCGATACTCAGACAGGGTATTTGGCTCAATTTAAACTTAACGGGGAGCTATTACGAAAGAGGAGTTTCAATTTTGGTTTAGTCAATCAACCCTATTCGGTGATAAATACTTCAGAAGGGAATATTGCATTAATTGGTGTTTATCGCTCTGGACCTCAAAACGTAAGAATGTTCTTCTTGCTAGTAGACAGTAGCCTGAACACATTGGATTCAAATACATATAGTTGTAATGATTTCAATAGTTATGGAGGGTGTAATCTCTCTGGTTATCGAATTGTTGAGACAAAAGATAGTAATTTCATTATCTCAGCGAGTGCATATTCTAGAGCATATCCAGAGATTCGTTACTCTGTAGTGTATAAAATTAATGCTAAAGGGGAAATTTTGTGGTCATATGATAACAAAGAATCCATTTATAGCTACGATTTTCCTTTAGGGTTGGAATTAGAAAATGGGAATTATTTGCTTTTTTCAATAAACAACTACTTTTATCCGTATAAAAACCCAAAATACCCGGATAACCGATTGCCAACCACTAATCTGAACAGTACTACTTATGCAATAGTGCTCGATAATACTGGAAGTGAGGTTTCCAGAAGAGATATAAGTTCTGAAATATCGAGTCTCTATAATGATGACTTTGATTATACATATCTCAAGTGTGATAAAGTCATAAAAACTTTTGACGGGGGACTTGCCATTTGTGGTAATGCTTATGTAGACACGGAAATTGGCTATGAATCTGGATTCTTAATGAAATTGGACGACTCTGGAGAAGTTTCGTGGTTTAGGAATTACCAAGTGGATAGCTCATCTCCAGACAATGGGTTAAAACAAAAAACCTATGTTTATGGTGTTTCAGAGTTGGACAATGGAGGTTTTGTGATGTCTGGTAGATATATAAGTCCACCTTCACCAGAATATCCTGGAGCATTTAATTCGGCTTTATCCATAATCACAGATGAATATGGTTGTATAGAACCTGGTTGTCAGAATAAGGTGAGTGTAGATAAGATTGAATTGAGTGGTTTTAAAGTAGTCCCAAATCCTTCTCATGGTATATTTCGTATTCTAGGCGATTCTTTAACGGACATAGTCTCTATAAAAATAACAACAATGAACGGACAAACCATTGCACATTCGGAATACAGAGACGTTGATGCTATTGAGGTTTCTT
>NVWV01000017.1 GCA_002746305.1 Bacteroidota bacterium
TACCTCTAAACCCATCAATGGGATCACTTTCTACGGCATAGACACCACAAGGAAGTGTATCTCTAAGACGAGCAGCTTCAGCTCTATGTTTTACACGTACACGAAATGAACGTACAGAAACAGCATTCAGTGGACAAGCATCATCCCTAGCAGTCACTGTAAAGGAATACGGAAGATCACTGGCCGTGCCTGCACCTGGAGTCCAGCAGAATTGACCAGCCTGTATAAGGGCTGAAGGATTTATAATACTAAATGACCCACCTGGAATACCTCCATTCCAGGTCAATTTCACAGAATCTGGAGCAGGAGGAGAAGCAGGAGGAGGAGGTGTGAAAACAGCGTCTGTCGCAGTTACATTAAAACACAATTGTGCTCCTTCACAGACATTGTAGGAATATGGTCCATTGATGACGGGAGGATTATTATCTGGACAGGACATTACAATAAACTGCATGTCCCTTCGAGTTGTTCCAATTATTTTATAAATCCCAGCAGTGTCTTTTCGCCACTCAATCATTTGTATAACAACAACGGCTACTTCACTACAGTTTACAGGGGTGAAAATAATATCACCGGTTAAAGGGTCTAAGCAAGTGCCAATGGGTGGACTTGCATTGGGATTGCAATATGGCCAAGAAAGACTTCCAGGATAGTACGTTGCAATAGGATCTAGGTATGTTCTTGTGCCACCATAGGTACATTCTGAGCCTTGATTTCTATATGCTTTTGCAAAAGAATAAGATATAGAATCTCTATCAGTTAGATCTATTGCACCATTATTAAATGAGTATGGTTGATTGCAGCAGAGTATTGCAACAGGATCATTGGTAAGAGTTGGAGAACTATTACAAGGAGCTTGACAGGCATTAATTTCACAGGAAGTATAGAATGTTTGTTGTTGTTGACCTGTAGTAATATCAGCACTTCGTACATATAAAAGAGCAGATATCTCAAAATCACAACAACCGCTGTTTAGAGAAGATCGAAGGTCAATAATACCTTCAAATGTGTGTTTTTCAATACCGAAAGGAAAGCTTCCATTACAAGGTTGCTCGCACCTGCTTTTATCGTTTTTACAAGTTGGTGTAATATCTACAATGCCAGTACGCGTTAAACTAATATTTCCAACACTTGAAGGAGCAGCACCCGATATGCAAGAAACCTTTAAAGAAGTTGGAGCTGTAAGGCTACTAGCACAGTTCTCAGTTGTACCGCATCTTGGTGATTGACCTAAAACATAGCAACCGTTGCAATCCCTGTAGAAGTTGAAAATTATATTGTAGACACCAACAGTATCTCCACAAGTATACGTGATATCTGAACCTACAATGTGATCAGCTTTTAGACTAAGATTAGTCGTAAACAGTACACAAACTAGTAATACTATTTTAATGTAAATAGGTTTCATTATTTAGAAGATACTTAATTGCAGTTAAATGTTGCATTCATGTTATATGAGAGCATGTACTAAACCAAGCACTACTCGAAGATAAGAGAAAGATGATAGATATCCTTATTATCGGTTATTTTTAGTTTTTCCGAAATGCGGTATCCCACTATCCAGAGGACCTCATTCTGTCTACACAAAAGGGGAATATTTTGTTTTTCAAGTATGTTGATTTTTTCGTCTATAAAAAAATCACTTACAAGTTTAGTCCCTTGCATACCAAGTGGTTGAAACCAATCTCCAGTGGACCAAGTGCGGAGAGTAAGCGGAAAAAAATTGGTTGGTAGGTGAACGCATTCACTGAGCTTATTATTATCAAAAGTTATATGTGAAACAGCTTCAATTTTTAAATAAATATTTTGAACTTGAAACTCCCCATAAGTAAGAATCTCTAATGCATAATTTTTGGAAACGGATTTGGGCAGTACAATTAAGTGCTTTCTATCTATTACTAAATTATGAGTATCGGTTTCAAACACTTTGCCATTTTCAGCACGGCAAGCAATGCCAATCTGTTTGCATTGACTGGGGTTGAAACCAAACTTGTCCAAAATGTGATACAGTAAAACAGTAGGCTGTGGAAAACTCAAAACAGCATTTTTTTGAATTTTCAATTTACTGTTTTCAACAGTTGAAATAGAATCGGAATGGGCAGATAATAGGTAATTTAGAGATTCCTGTTCTTGTTTTAAGATAGCAATTGATTCCAAGGACCGTTTTTCAAAATCAGGGAGTTTTTTAAATATCTGAGGGAGGATAGCTTTTCTAAAACTATTTCTTAAGTATTTGGTGTTATTGTTAGAACTATCCTCTCTAAATTCTATTTCATTTTCTTCAATATAATTGACAATATCAAGCGAAGAAAAAGCCATTAAAGGTCTTATCACAAAGTTCCTTATTGGTTGAATTCCAGTTAAACCTCTTATGCCTGATTTTCGATAGAGATTTATAAAAAAGGTTTCTAGAGAATCAGACGTATGGTGGGCAGTGATGATTTTGGTATACAACTGTTGAGTCTTCAGTTCGTTGAAATACTGATATCTGATCTCTCTTGCTGCTTCTTGTATACTTAACTTATTTAGCTTAGCAAATGTAGTAGTGTCAGCTTTTTTAACAAAAATCCCAGTACACATCTCCAATTTAACGGCAAGATCAAGGACGAATTTTTCGTCATTATCACTTTCGTCTCCTCGCAAACTAAAATTCACATGGACCATTAAAAACTCAATATTTAAAGCATTTAATAAGTAGGCTGCACACACTGAATCTTTACCTCCACTTATAGCCAAGGCCAGTTGGTCTGATTTATCAAACAGTTTATGTTTAGATATGTATGATTTTAACCTATCGAGCACGATGTTTGTAGTTATTAAAGCAAAGCAACATTATTTTTTCAAATTTAGCTGACTTGAATAAATGAAATAAGCTAATTAAAAGATTGAAATACATTATTACATACCTAACAATACTTTGTTCTTTTTTGTCATTTGCACAAACAAGTACTCCAGTGGGGCAAACTAAGATTGAAATTTTGAGTGCTGATCAGCTTACCTACAACCAAGAAAGAGGTCGTTTTCAAATATGTCGTGGAAATGTTCGATTTAAACAAGGAACTATGTTTATGAACTGTGATAGTGCCTATTTCTATGAAGAGGTTAATAGAATAGAGGCATTTGGAAAGATTCATATTAGGCAAAAGGATACATTGGATTTATGGGGAGGTTATTTAGAATATGATGGAGATCTAAGACAGGCAAAAGTGTCAAAGAATGTAAAGTTGACGGATGGTGAAATGGTATTAACTACTGATCAACTTAATTACGATATGGTTAACAAGGTAGGTTACTATAGTTCTGGAGGTAATATAGTGAACAATGAAGATAAACTTTATAGCCGAAAGGGGACTTACTATACTCGAAGCAAAGAGTTTTACTTTAAAGATAGTGTACGCTTAACAAATCCTGAATATACCATGGAAAGTGATACACTCAGTTATAATACGTTCACTAAAGTAGCTACGTTTTATGGACCAACTTATATAAGAAGTGAAGAGAATACGATTTATTGCCAAAGTGGATGGTATAATACGGATAAGGAAGTATCTCAGTTTAGCAATAGAGCCTATATAGAAGGTAAAGAGAACAGATTAGAAGCTGATAGTATGGTGTATTATCGAGAGACAGGCTTTGGTGAAGCATTTGGTAATTTAAAACTAGTAGATACCACAGAGGAGATAACTATAACCGGGCAATATGGGAAGTATAATCGTATATCAAAAAAGACACTTATCACAGGCAATCCAATTGCAATTAAGAATATGGATGGAGATTCCTTTTATCTAAGTGCAGACACATTAATCAATTTTGCGGATACAGCTTTAAATCAGAAAAGAAGATTAAACGCATTTCATGACGTGAATGTCTATATGTCTGAAATGCAGGCAGTTGCAGATTCCATGGTCTATAATCTTTCAGATAGCACTATAGGTTTCTATACCAACCCAGTTCTTTGGACAGACAGTAATCAAATCACTGGTGATACAATCATTGTTTTCAGATCTTCTGAAGGTTTAAGAAAACTGGAAGCTTTTAACAATGGTTTTATTGTGGAACGGGATAGAAATGGTTTTTATAATCAAATAAAAGGAAAAAGACTCGATGCATATTTTGTGGCTAGCAAACTAAAAAGGGTAGACGTAGATGGTAATGGACAAAGCATCTATTATGCTTTGGAAGACAGTACTCAATATGCTGGGGTCAATGATGTAGTCTGTGGTAAAATGGTTATTCGAATTGACGTTTTAAATAAGGTACGAACTATCAATTTTAAGAACAAACCCAAAGCGATATTCTATCCTTTAGAAAAATTTCCAAACTCAAAAGCTAAATTAAGTGGTTTTGAATGGAAGAATAGTATTAGGCCAAAGAAGGCATATTTTTAAAATGATTACTTTTGCACCAGATGTCAAGCACAGTTTTACCAAAATTTAAATCAGCAGCAGGAAGTACTTTCAGCCGTGAACTTAGAGCGAACGTAGAAAGTTACTTTAGAGAATCGAAAATTTCCAAATTTTCGACACCTTCTGTAAAGTTTAAAGCAGCAATATTATTAATTAGTTTTTTTGGAGCATATGCGATTATCCTTTTGATGGGATTGTCTGGATGGTCTGTATTAGTATTATGCGTATTGATGGGTCTTGCCAAAGCTGGTATAGGCATGGGCCTAATGCACGATGCAAATCATGGATCCTTTTCTAAAAACAAAACGGTAAATAAAATATTTGGACGTACAGCGGATATTTTAGGTGTTAGTTCAAGTAATTGGATTAATCAACATAATAGACTTCATCATACCTATACCAATATATATAAGCACGATGAAGATGTTGATGGTAAAGGTTTATTCCGTTTCACCAAAGATGCACCAAGAAGAAAAATACATAAATTTCAGCATATCTACTGGGCATTTTTTTATGGATTTCTGACATTAGGATGGTTTTTTGCAGATTTTACAAAGTATGGTCAGTATAGAAAAAAAGGCCTTAATAAGGCAGAAGGAATAGAGGTAGTGAAAGAATATAGCGAAATGATATTTTTTAAGCTAGTGTTTCTTGCCTATATGATTGTACTTCCTATGGTGTTTTTAGACTTTGCCTTTTGGCAAGTTCTAATAGGGTTTATTATCGTTGAATTTATTGCAGGCTGGATACTTGCCGTTATTTTTTCTTTAGCACACGTAGTTGACAAATTTGATCTGTCAAACCATGATAAGTTTAACGGAACTTCAGAAGATGAATGGGTTGTTCATCAAATACACAATACATTCGATTTTGCTGTGAAGAATAAAGCGTTAACATGGTATTGTGGTGGGTTAAACTACCAGGTAATCCATCATTTATTCCCGAACGTCTCCCATGCTCACTATCCTAAACTTTATAATATAGTGAAAGAAGCAGCACGCAAACATGGTATAAACTATCAGGAGTTTAATACCTTTAGAGAAGCATTCATATCCCACATTGTATTTTTAAGAAAGTTGGGGAGTACCCAGTTTGCTTAGGCTTCTTTGTACTATTTAGCACACACTTACGTTTATAAGTAAGAGGTGCGTTTTTACTGGTTTTCAGGCATTTATGACCTTTTTTGTACATCAAGTACACTTATTGAAGGTTCATAATGAAACAAATGCTTAAATACACCACTATATTCTTTCTGTTGTTAATGACTTCAACGTTATTGGCACCTCCTAGTAATGTTCATCATGAACATAGTAGTACTTGGGCTGAAATCACTTTTGACTCGTTAAGCGTAGATGAACGATTGGCACAACTTTTTATGATAGAAGTGAGGCCAACTTATGGATCTAAGCACATTGCTAATGTAGAGAAGATAATAAAGGATCATCAAGTCGGCGGTATCATATTTTTTAAGGGAGACCCTACAGAAGAAGTTAAACTCACCAATAAGTTTCAAGCACTTTCGAAAACAAAAATGTTAGTAGCTATTGATGGAGAGTGGGGTTTAGCTATGAGATTGGCCAATACAATATCATATCCCTATCAATTGGGTTTGGGAAGTATTCAAAATGAAGAGATAATTTATGACATGGGGAAAGAGATTGGAAGACAATGCAAGCGTATGGGAATTCATGTAAATTTTGCTCCCGTAATTGACGTAAATAACAATCCAAATAATCCTGTTATTAACTATAGATCATTTGGAGAAAATCCAAGCAATGTCTGCAATAAAGGATGGGCTTATGCAAGTGGTATGCAGGATGCCGGAATTATTGCTTGTGCTAAACATTTTCCCGGACATGGTGATACAGATGTAGACTCACACAAAGATTTACCTGTTATAAATCATTCCATGGAACGGTTAAGAGCAGTGGAATTTCAACCGTTTCAATACTTAATTGGTCAAGGGGTTATGTCAGTAATGACTGCACACCTATTTATACCAGCTATAGACGATAGAAAGAACATCGCAATTAGTATTTCTGATAAGGCAATTAACGGAATACTACGAAGAGAGATGAGTTTTACAGGTCTTTCGTTTACAGATGCTCTTAATATGCAGGGTGTAGCAAAGTATCACACAGATGGAGAACTAGAGCTTAAAGCATTGATGGCAGGTAATGATATTCTCCTTTCACCGGGGGACATACCTAAAGCGATTAGACTAATGAAAAAAGCTATGGCTGACGGAAGACTAAGTGAGGACTATGTATGGGGTAAGGTTCTAAAAATATTAAACTATAAACATGCATTGGGTTTAGATGATTTTCAACCAATAAATGAGAATAATGTAGAAAAAGACCTGAATAACACCAAGGCAAAACATATTAATTACAAACTCATTGAGCAAGAACTTTGTTTGGTAAAGGACGAAAACTCACTACTTCCACTGAATCCCAAGGATAATAGAAAAGTGTTTTCCATTGCTATAGGTACAGGGGCTAAAACAAAATTTCAAAAGGAGTTAGAGGCTCGGGGAAATGTAAAATCCATTGCTATTAGTAAAAATGCAAGCATTGCTCAATTTAATACTATAAAAGCTCAAATGAAGAACTATGATATAACAATTGTTTCTCTTCATAAAATGAGCAAGTATCCTCCAAACTATGGAGTAACAAATCAAACTGCACAGTTTGTAAATAGTCTATCTACTTCAGAGAATACCGTTGTAGTAAATTTTGGTAATCCGTATAATCTAAAAAAGTTCAGGAACCAAAAAACCATGCTATTAGGCTACGATGATTTTCCTGAGAATCATATTAAGGCTGCTCAAGCAGTATATGGTGTAATAGGTGTAAATGGAACGTTACCTGTTACTGTAGGTGAAGAATATCATGCAGATATGGGTGTTACAACACTTCCAAATTCTGAATTGAATACTGGAGTACCAGAAGAAGTTGGCATGTCCAGTGCCAGATTATCAAAGATAGATCGTATCGCACAACAAGCCGTGAACTCTGGAGCTACTCCTGGATGCCAAATTCTAGTAGCTAAAAATGGAAGAATAGTTTATAACAAGAGTTTTGGTAAACACACTTTTAATAGTAGTAAGAAAGTTCAAAATTCCGATTTATATGATTTAGCTTCTATTACCAAAGTTGCAGCAACTACAGTCTCACTTATGAAATTGGATGAGGATGGTTTACTATCGATTAACGATAAAATGGTCAAATACCTACCAGAGTTAGCTGAAACAAATAAAGCTCATATGACCATTAAAATGGTGTTGGAACATAAGGCGGGATTAAAGGATTGGATTCCATTTTATTATGAGACTACAAAAGATCAAAACATCTATGACTCAATCTATACATCTGAATTAGATGAGTTGCATACAATAAGTGTAGGTAATGGGTTGTATATTTTGGGAGATTATAAGCAAAATATAATGCAACGTATCTATGACTCTCCATTAGGTACAGTAGGAAAGTATAAGTATAGTGACCTTGGGATGATTCTAATGAAAGAGTTGATAGAGCGTGTTACTGGGAATAACTTCAATGAATATGTAGCGGCCTTGTACTATGAGCCAATGGGTATTGATAGACTAACCTTTCTTCCATTGGATAAATTTGACCTTTCCGAGATTGTACCGACTTCAGTTAGTCCTGACATGCGAAAAGGGTTGGTACATGGCAATGTTCATGATCCCGCTGCTGCTATGTTAGGAGGAGTTTCGGGGCACGCAGGACTGTTTGGAAATGCTGAGTCTCTTGCAGTACTTATGCAGATGTTATTGAATGGAGGTGTTTATAATAATGTACAGTATTTGGAAAAGGCAACGATTGATAAGTTCACTGCAAAACAGTCAAATGCTTCTAGGCGTGGAATAGGTTGGGACAAGCCTGAGATGAATAGAAAGAGGGTGAATCCAGCTTCGGACTTAGCATCACCAAAATGTTTCGGACATACCGGTTTCACGGGGACTATGGTGTGGGCAGACCCTAAATATGACCTTGTATATGTGTTTTTAAGCAATAGGGTTTACCCTACTCAAGAAAACCGTAAGTTGATTAGGGATGGGGTGCGTACAAACATTATGGATGTTATTTACCAAAGTTTTATGCTCCCTTAATAAAGTAGGTACTATTTTTGAACTCCTATCAGTATAAATCAAAATATAATACAAACATGAAAAAATCAATTTTCGCATTCTTTTTATTGTTCTCCTTAACTTCTTGTCAAGAATTACTTGATGTACTAGAATCTGGTGGAGGGACTGGACTAGCAGGGATAACTCAGAACGAAGCTGTTTCTGGCCTTAAGCAGGCTCTAGAGGTAGGAGTAACTAATGGTACATCTTTCTTAGGTAAGAAAGACGGTTTTCTTAAAAACGCAGCTTACAAGATTTTAATGCCACCCGAAGTACAAAATGCTGTTTCTAAAATCAAGGGTAACCCTATAACAAATGCATTAGCAGGTCCATATTTAGATAAAGTAGTAACTGCAATGAACAGTGGAGCTGAAAATGCGATGGCAGAGGCAAAGCCAATTTTTGTAAATGCTATTAAATCAATGAGTATCAGTGATGCTATTGGTATAGTAACAGGTGGAGAAGGAGCTGCAACCAATTATCTAAAGAGAACTACTTCAACTCAACTTCAATCCAAATTTAAGCCTGTAATTAAAAACTCTTTGGATAAGGTGAATGTGAATGATCCTTGGACCAAGGTGACAACTGCTTATAACACAGTAATGGGTAAAAGTGTAAAAACAGACCTGAATGAGTATGTAACCGATAAAGCGATGACTGCATTATTCAGTCGAGTGAAACAAGAAGAGGATAAAATAAGAGCAAATCCGATTGCACGTACAACCGATATACTTAAGAAAGTATTTGGGTATGCAGATTCAAAAAAATAATCTGTCACTTAAAGACATGGGAAGGCACCTGTTTCAAGCAGGTGCTTTTTTGTTTTTAATTAGTTGGGGTGCAAAGATTGATTTTGATTTAGGAGGGCTAGTTTCATTTACGCTACAGACCTTATTTCTGGGATTAGCATATTACTATTTGCCCTTTGGTTGGCGATTGGGACTTGTCACGGTCTATCTCTTATTGGGCATTCTGGGAATTCCTGTATTTAATGGAGGAGCTGGATGGGATTATTTCAGTTCTTGGCCTTTGGGTTTCTTTATGGGTTTTGTTCTTAGTGTTTTTGTTACAAAATCCTCAAAATCTAACTTTTACGCATTCTTGAGTTTCTTCTTTAGAGTTCATATGATTATACTTCTTTCTGGAATTGTTTGGATTGGAGTGTATGCGGATTCTTTTACGAGAGCATTGGAAACATGTGTTGAACTCCTACCGGGAGCCATAATTAAGAGTTTGGTTGGGGCGGCTATTGTTTGGGTTGTTGAGAAGAAGCTTGTACTTAAAACAAAAGGAATTAAAAGATAATATTTGAAATATGTCCGTGAGGACACGAATTATTTCTTGAATTGATCATTTGGAATTTGTTAAAAAAAACGGAACCTCTTTCGAGATTCCGTTTGCTAAAATATTATTCGCATCTTGAAGCAGTTCTTGTCTTCACCAATTATTGACTTAAGACTGGATTGCCTCAATTCCGGGTAATTTTTTACCTTCAAAAAATTCCAATAAAGCACCACCTCCTGTAGAGACATAACTAACCTCGTTGGTAAAGCCGAACTTCTTAACAGCAGCACTACTATCTCCACCGCCTATGAGTGAAAAAGCACCCGTTTTAGTTGCATCTGCTACTGCTTGAGCTATGGACTTAGTTCCATTTTCGAACTGACTCATTTCAAAAACACCCATTGGTCCGTTCCAAAGTATTGTTTTAGACTGTAACAGAACGGTTGTAAAGGCCGTTACAGCCTTTGGACCAATATCAAGGCCCATCCAGCCGTCTTGTATTTTGTCACTGTCACAGAGTGCTGTATTTGCATCATTGCTAAAGTTATCAGCACAGGTGCTGTCTTCGGGAAGATGTATTTGCACCCCTTTAATGGCTGCCTTTTCAAGAATCTCTTTACAGGTTTGTACTCTGTCCTCCTCAAAAAGGGAATTACCAATAGTACCACCTTGAGCAACTTTAAAGGTATAAGCCATACCACCACCTATGATAATGTGATCTGCAATACTTAAAAGATTTTCTATAATTAGAATCTTATCACTCACCTTAGCACCACCTACTATACTGGTAAATGGTCGTTCAGGATTACTCATTAGTTTCTTGGCGTTTGCCACTTCATTTGCCATTAAGTAACCGAAACATTTATCATCAAAATATTGAGCTACAATAGACGTAGAAGCGTGTGCTCTGTGTGCGGTACCAAAAGCATCATTCACATAGATATCACCATGTTTAGCTAGAGATGTTGCAAATGCAACATCTCCGGCCGTTTCTTCAGTATAAAAACGTAGATTCTCCAGAAGGTGAATACTACCACTAGTCAAGGATTGGCTTGCAGCAGTAGCTTCTTCACTGATACAATCATTAGAAAAAATTACAGGAACACCTATTAGTTTTTCTAAATAAGGTACAAGATGATTTAACGAGAATTTAGCTTCAGGACCATTCTTGGGTCTACCCAAGTGTGACATGAGCACAACAGAGCCACCATCTTTCAGTATTTTGTGAATAGTTGGTAGTGCTGCAGTTATTCGGCTATCATCCGTTATCTCAAATGCATCATTAAGAGGTACATTAAAGTCTACACGAATAAGAGCTCTTTTACCTTCAAAATTGAAGGAATCTACAGTCCGCATTATTTTATTTTAAATCAGCAAAAGTTTTAGCTGCATCAAAAGCCTCCGCAGCTTCACCTACTCTTACTATTTCCATTGTATTGATAAAAATAGGGTCCGTTGGCATATCTCTACCATCTTTTGGAGCACCAGCAATAGCAAATACTATATCCATTCCATCAACCACATGACCAAATACAGAATGTCTTCCGTTTAAGTGTGGTGTTGGAGCAACAGTGATGAAAAACTGGCTGCCATTTGTTCCTGGTCCTGCATTTGCCATAGACAATACACCCGGTACAGCATGTCCTAATTCTGGGTGAAACTCATCTTTGAATGAGTAACCTGGTCCGCCAGAGCCTACTCCCATTGGGTCACCACCTTGAATCATAAAGTTAGGAATAACGCGATGAAAAGTAATGCCATCATAATAAGGGACACCAGGTCCTTTGGCATCATTTGCTATCTTACCTTCTGCTAGTCCAACAAAGTTGGCTACTGTAAGAGGAGCTTTTTCAAATTCTAGATTAATTAGAATACTTCCCTTTGAAGTGTTCATTTTGGCATAAAGTCCATTTTCCATTTTTTCTGTATTAGTTGTTAATTGTTGTGTTGTATTTGTTTGATCTTGAGTGACCTCTTCTACCGAGGATACTTCTTCTTCTGATTTTGTGTCCTCAGAACTATTGTTTGATTGTTCTGGGGATGAGCATGCTACTGTGAATAATGCCAATATTAAAGTAAGTATTGTATATGTTTTTTTCATTACTTGATATTTTAAATAAAGGTGCAAATTTATTATTATCGTTGGTAAGAACTATCTTGGAATATCTATACTTGATAATGTGGTTGCAACTCTGTTCTTTTGAACAAACCAATTCTTAAAAAAATGAAATTACTTAAAGGAATCCTATTCTTCTTTCTTATCATAATCGGAGCTGCATTAGTTGCTGCACTTTTTGCTCCAGGAACTAAGTTAGTGGAGCGTTCTATAACTGTTGAAAGCCCTCAAAAAGTGGTGTTTAACCAAATTGCTAATTTTAAGAACTGGCCAAAGTGGGATGCATGGTATTCTAAAGATACAAATCAAGTCAGGACTTATTCGGGTACAATGGGAGAAGAAAATTATAGTTACTCATGGAGTTCTAAAAATAGTGATGTTGGAAAAGGAAGAATGGTGGCAACTAAAGTTACTGGGATTGAAAGATTAGATTTTACATTCTATTTTGATAATGATGGAACGGAGGAATCGGCTGATGGGTATTTTGTAATCAAAGAAAATGGTGATAAGACGGATGTGACATGGGCAATGGTTTCAGAAATGTCCTATCCTTTTAAAGCATTTAACTACTTTATTGACGGAATGGTGGGGCCTGACTTTGAAGAGGGTTTAAGTAACCTAAAAGAACTTGTTGAGTCAACGGATTTAAGCTCAACAGGTCAGAATGTACAAATAGTTGAAGAATTCGGAATAAACTATGCCTTGATAAAGCGTGAGAACTTACCAATGCAGGAGATGGACACCTTTTTTTCTAGTGCTTATAAGGAAATATATAGCTATATGCAAACCAATGGATTATCGCCAAAAGGTGAAGCAAGAGGATTGTATTATGAATGGGATGAAGAGAATGGTAAAACAACTCTCGCAGCAGCAGTGCCTGTTTCTAGTATTGAAGAGGAAGATGGAAGTAGTATAGATTTGGGCGTTGGAAAATCAATGCTTTTAGATGATAGAGTTATTTGTACCTTGACAGGAGGATATTCTGCAAGTTATGGTGCTCACATAGCTCTAAGTAAATGGCTTGAAGAGAATGGAAAAGAGTTAAGGAACCCTGTAGTTGAAGAGTACTTAGTTGGACCGAAACAAACTCAAGATACTGCTCAATATGTCACTAAAATCAGCTATCATTTTTAGATTTTCTTTAATTATTTTTCCATGTTGCCCAACGCTTCCTTGTAGACAAGTAATTTAAGTTATCCTGATGTAGATAGGCTTCTTTTTCAAAACTTATATGCAAGTAAGCTTGGTTGTGGTCTTTAAGTTTAACTAGAAGGAACAGGTACTCCAAGATATAAATAATATAAAATGGAATTACTAATAATTCAACTTGCTGTTTAAGATGGATTCTCTCGTGATTTATAAGTACTACATCACTTTTATTTTCCTTGTATTTGAATATAATGAATGGCCAGAGAGTGATGGCAGTGAACGTTTTTGGCAAAAGGTATCGAAGTATGGAAGCTAAATGAATAATCACGCTTGAAGTATAAACTTTTTACGCCATTGAATTAACCCATAAATTGACATTAGCGTATAAACAAACATCTGCAGTGCATAAGGATATAGATCTGAAATCGTGTATAACCATGTGCTATAACAGTTTATGAAAATCCAAAATACCCAAGCAATATAGAATTTATAAATTTCTAGAAAGGTGGCTATTATTCCAAATACAGTACTGAGAGCATCCAAATACGGCTTGTTTGCCTCTGTTTTACTCATCATATATCCCAGACCTACAGCCACCAATACTCCAGATGCTACGAGGATTATACTTTGAAAAGGGTGTAATCTTTTTATTTTAAAGATTTGATTTGATTTTGTGTGCCATACAATCAAGGCATACACACCGATAAAAGCATAAAAAAGATATAAGATACTTTCAGAGAAGAGTCCTTGATGATATACAATAAAGGACCCCAATAAAGAACCTACAATTCCGTATATCCAACATTGTTTTATTTCCTTAGTTAGTAGAACTAAAAAGATAATGTTGAATAAAACGCTGATTATTTCTAGAATCAGCAATACTTCCATGTTCTAATTAAGTACTAGAGTCCTCTGCACCTTCAGCTGAAGAATCTTCAGGAGAATCCTCGGCATCATTAGATATATCTTTTACTGCATTCTTAGCACCATCAATAGCACCTTCTGCAATGATTTTAGCTTTATCAAAAGTACTTTCTGCACCTTCTGCAAAGTCCTCTGCTACGTCTTTAACCTTGTCCACCGCATTTTCAGCCATGTCTTTTGCCTTGTCAAAAGCATCCTCCGCCATTTCGCCAAATCCATCAGTGGCTTCTTTTACGCTTTCAATAGTGTCTTCGGCTACGTCCTTAGCTTTATCAACAAATACTTCTGCTTTTTCAGCTATAGTACTACCAGCATCTTTAGCCTTATCTGTAGCTTCACCAGCAAATTTGGTAGCATCATTTACAGCACTTTCAGTTGCCTCTTTGGCCTTGCCAAAAATATTTTTAAAAAAATTGCCTAGTCCCATTATTCTTTTTATTTTTAGATTCGCAAATCTAATGAATATACCTTTAACCATAAAGACCCTACTTGTACTAGTAATCCTTAATGTATCACCGTTTTTGTACGCTCAGAATAGAGAAACAGCAAAGGAGATTATCACTCAATTATGTAGCGATGATTTTGCTGGAAGGGGGTATCTCGAACAGGGAGATTTAAAAGCCGCCAACTATATTAGTGGTCTTTTTGGAAAGATTGGTCTATCTAGTTTGACAGATGGGTATAAACACCAATTTTTATTAAACGTCAATACATTTCCAAAAGCAATTGTTTCAATTGATGGGAAGGAATTGAATCCTGGATACGATTTTTTGGTAGCTCCTAACTCAGCTTCAGCAGTTGGAGAACGCGATATTTTTTATGTTTCCCCTCGAATGTTGACTTCTTCTAAGGTTGCCAAGAAAGTAAAAAAGGCTTTGAAAAAAGGCTTTATTCCTGTCATAAGCATCTTTGATTCAAAAGACAAGATACTCTCAGAGAACTTTCAAGAGATAAAGAAATGCAATAAAGGTGCGACCCTTGTTGTGCTAAAAGAAAGCCTCACTTGGAGTGTTTCAATGGAACAGGCTAAAGAGGCTGAAATATGGTTAGTGGATTCTATTTTTGATAGGTTTTCAAAGCAGATTTCTTTTAATATCAAGTCCGAATTTAAGCAAGACTATGAGTCGCAGAATATTTTGGGATTTGTACCTGGAACAGAGTATCCGGATAGCTTTATAATTTTCTGTGGACATTATGACCACTTAGGTAAAATGGGAGATGCAATATTTTATGGTGCAAATGACAATGCTAGCGGAATAGCTATGTTAGTCGATATGGCAACTTATTTCAATGAAAATCCACAGAAATATAGCGTTGCTTTTGTTGCTTTTGGAGCAGAAGAGGCAGGACTTGTTGGTTCATATAGTTATGTGAAAGACCCTATTATCCCGCTGTCAAAGACAAAATTCTTATTTAATATGGATTTAATGGGAAGTGGAGAGGATGGTGCTACCATAGTTAATGGAACCATTTACAAAGAGGACTTCGAGCGATTGAAAAAGATAAATTCAGACCATGATTATTTATCAAGTATTAAGGCAAGGGGTAAAGCGGCAAATAGTGATCATTACTTTTTCTCAGAGGCGGGAGTTCCTTCTTTCTTTATATATCTAAGAGGTAAATATACATACTATCATAGTCCTGCGGATAACAATGATAATTTGAAGTTAGGTGAATATTATGACCGGTCGTTTTTATTGATTAGAGATTTCATAATTTCAATAAACGAATAGCCAATGTTAGCATTTGTAAACTCATTTATGTCATGGTACCTCAAAAAGAGGATAGGTGTAATACAGAGAAGCTTTACAGATGGTGTTTCAGTCCAACAAACGGTTTTCAATGAGTTATTGACCGAAGTGAAAAAAACTTCCTTTGGGAGAGATTTTAAGCTGAGCGAAGTGAATACTATCAAAGAGTACCAAGATAGAGTACCTCTTTTTAGGTATGATGACTTAAAGCCATATATCCAAAGGGTGATGCACGGAGAGCAGAAAGTACTCTGGCCAGGGGACATAAATTGGTTTGCAAAGTCAAGTGGCACCACGTCAGATAAAAGCAAGTTTATACCTGTAAGTTATGATGCTCTTGAAGAATGTCAATTTAAGGGAAGTAGAGATGTTTTAGCTTGGTATTATTATCATAATCCAGAGGCAAAAGTCTTTCAAGGTAAAGGACTCATTATTGGGGGTAGTCATCAAGTAAATGTTTTTGCAGAGAATTCATATTATGGAGACCTCAGTGCGGTAATGATGAATAACATGCCCTTCATTGCAAATTACTTAGCAACTCCAAGTATGGAAATTGCTCTAATGCCAGATTGGGAGAAAAAAATGGCTAAAATGATTGATTCTACGTGTACTGAGAATGTTACAAATATATCTGGGGTTCCATCTTGGACGCTTCTTTTACTGAGAGGTGTGCTAGAGAAAACTGGAGCAAAGAATATTCTTGAAGTGTGGCCTAACTTGGAAATTTACATCCATGGAGGAGTAAATTTTGAGCCCTATAAGCAACAGTTTGAACGCATTATTGGAGGGGACATTGCGTATCGTGAAACCTACAATGCTTCTGAGGGTTTTTTGGGAGTTCAGGATTTGGAACATGAGGATATGGCTTTAATGCTGGATTACGGAATTTTTTATGAATTTATTCCAATGACGGAATATCGTGATAAAAGCCCTAAAGCACTTTGGCTTGATGAAATTGAACTAGGGGTAAACTATGCAGTGGTTATGAATACCAATGCAGGTTTATGGAGATATATTATTGAAGATACCATAGTCTTCACAAAGAAGAATCCATATAGATTTAGAATAACTGGTAGAACAAAGAGTTTTATTAATGCCTTTGGTGAAGAATTGATGGTCAACAATGCTGAAAGAGCAATTACCCTGGCACAGAAAAAATATAAGTGTGAAGTGTCAGAATTCACTGTTGCTCCCGTTTATTTGGATAAAAAAGAGAAGGGAAGGCATCAGTGGGCTATTGAGTTTAATATTGAACCTGATAATATCAGTGATTTTGCAGCTTTTTTGGATTTAGAATTAACTAAAGGTAATTCTGACTATGAAGCTAAGAGAAATGGTGACATGGTTCTTGGTAGATTGGAAGTAATGCCTTGCAGAGCAGGCACTTTTTATGATTGGTTGAAGCTAAATCAAAAATTAGGAGGACAACATAAGATTCCTAAACTTTGCAATGACCGAAAAATAATGGAACAAATAATAAAAATACATAACAATGAATAAGATAAAATTAAGCTTGGCAGCATTTATACTTTTTAGTTTGGCAGCTTGTGCTTCAACAAAAGATACCACCACCTTATCTCCAAATGAGTTTAAGGATAAAGTAGAAACATTAGGTTCATATACCCTTTTGGATGTAAGATCTCCAGAAGAGTTTAGTATGAATCACCTGAAGGACGCTGAAAATATTAACGTTAATGGTCAAAACTTTAATGAAAAAATAGCATTATTAGACAAGAAAACTCCGGTCTTAGTATATTGTAAATCAGGTCCTAGAAGTTTGAAAGCGGCCAGTAAGTTGCGTAACATTGGGTTAACGGTATTTGAGTTAGACGGGGGTTTACTAAAATGGCAGTCTGAAGGACTTCCAATTGAAGAGGATAAAAAGACTTCTAATTCTGAGTACACACTGAACTCATATAATGAGGCAATTGCAGCAGACAAACTGGTTTTAGTAGATTTTTATGCTACATGGTGTGGTCCATGTAAAATGATGGCTCCACACATTGAGGTCCTTAAAGAAAAATACAAAGGTCAGTTGACCATTATCAAAGTAGATACGGATAAAAGCACAGAGGTATCTAAGCACTTTAAGATTAGTGCTATACCACTTATTAAATTCTATAAAGATGGCAAAGAGGTGTATGACAAAACGGGTTACCATTCTTTAGAAGAACTTCAAGCCGTTTTGGATAAAAATATTTAAGAATTTGTCTTAAAGTTTTCCCAACCTTGAGCCTCTAAGGGCACCACATTTCCAGATTTTGTGATCAGTTCTTTCCCTTCATGAGGGGCAGTACAGTAGCCTATAACTGTAACGTCAAGTGAGTTCTTAATCTTATCATAGTCACTCTGTGGTAAAGTGAATAATAATTCATAGTCTTCACCACCATTCATAGCGGCTGTTGTTGGGGGCACATTAAATTCTATTGCAGTATCATAGGTTTGTTGATCTATGGGCAATTTATCTTCATATATCTTCATCCCCACATTTGATTGCTTGCATAAATGAAACACCTCACTTGAAAGCCCGTCAGATATGTCTATTAAGGATGTAGGAGTTATTTTAAGCTCGTCAAACATCTCAACAATGTCAACCCTTGCCTCTGGACGCAACTGTCTCCCTATGATATAGTCTTTACCTTCTAAATTAGGCTGCATTTCCTTTTGGTCTAGGAAAACCTGTTTCTCTCGCTCTAACATTTGAAGACCCATATAAGCTCCTCCAAGATCACCTGAAACACAAAGTAAATCACCTTCCTTAGCACCGGATCGTTTTACGATTTGGTCTTCATTGGAACTTCCAATAACAGTTATAGAGATTAAAAGACCCGTCGTTGAGCTGCTTGTATCTCCACCTATCAGGTCAATATTGTAATTATCACAAGCCGCTTTTATACCACTGTATACTTCTTCAATTGCTTCAAGGGTATATCTACTAGACATAGCAATGGATACTAGAACTTGACTGGCTTTAGCATTCATCGCACAAATATCACTAATACTTGCTGTTATGCTTTTGTAACCAATGTGTTTTAAAGGGCTGTACATGATGTCAAAATGTACGTTTTCAATGTACAAATCCGTACTAATCACCTGAAGCTCATCATTGCCAGAAATAAGGGCAGCATCGTCACCGATTCCTAGCTTAGTAGAGGCTTGTTTTATTTCAAACTTGCTTGTTAGATGATCAATAAGACCAAACTCTCCAAGTTTGCTGATATCGGTTTTTTCTTTGTTTTCGAACATACGCGAGTGCAAAGGTCAGTCATTTGATTTAATTTGTGTAGGAAATGAAAAAAATCTTGGATTCAATAGGTCAATTGCTCTTTCCTAAACTGTGTGTTTGTTGCGAAAGCTACTTAACACATCAGGATGGAGCTGTTTGTGATTTATGTTATCTGACACTTCCAAAGTTTGAACTATATAAGCTTGAAGACAACCCTCTGGCCAAGAAGTTTTGGGGAAGGATAAATACAGAGTTTGTTACAGCCTATCTTAGTTTAAGAAATAGTAATGACGTACAGAGAATCCTCCATGAAATTAAGTATAAGAGTAATAAAAACCTTGGATTGGAAATGGGAAGAGCCTTAGGTCGGTGCCTACTAAACACTAAAAAATTTCAACGTATTGATTATATCATACCTATTCCACTTCATCCAAAACGTCAGAACGTAAGAGGCTACAATCAAAGTAATTTACTTGCAGATGGTATGTCAGAGATAATGTCCATTAAAGTGATTACAGATGCTGTTGTTAGGATGAAATACAATAGCAGTCAAACAAAAAAGAAGAGGTACGAAAGGTTTATTAACTCACAAGAAATATTTAAGGTGCTTAAACCAAAAAGCCTAGAGGGTAAACATGTACTTTTAATTGATGATGTGATTACGACTGGGGCAACTATGGAAGCTTGTGGAGAGGCCTTATTGGAGGTTGAAAATCTTAAGATAAGTATAGCTGCACTTGCAGTGGCTACTTAGTCAGTACAAACTTCTTTGCAAATATTCCGTTGGAATAAACAAAGTATACACCTGACTCAAGACTTCTTACGTCCAACTCGTTTGTTGAAAGAGGATTAATCTTAATTTCTCGAACAGTTTGACCCAATGCATTCAATACAAGGATTGAATACTTTTCGAGACCCTTGTTTTGAAAATGTATAAAGTCTTTAACGGGATTTGGCCCAATAGTTAAATCTGATGCGTTTTCAGGAAGGCCTGTGCTATTTACAACACTTACAGTTTCTCCTACGACACTACAAACAGTATCCGTAATTATAGGTTCTTCATAAGAACCTATTCTATTGCTAAAGTGAATTTTTGCAGTGTTACAAATTTCTGTTCCTTTAGGAACTGGATCCATAGCTAAATAGTAATCTACAAATCCGCTAGATGCCTCATTGTCGATTGAAGATGGAGGAATACTTACATTTTCAATAGTGGTAATAAGCTTATCTCGCCAAATGTTGTCACCAATTAAGATTAACTCATGCTCAGTAGTAACAGTTGCATTTGGGTATATAGTTGTTCCGTACTGGAAACCTCTCGTGGTAAGGATTAGATCTTTGTCCAATAAGTCAACAATCTTAACCGCGATGGCTGTTCTAGAAGATGTGTTCTTGTACCCAATTTTGTAGGTCATCATTTCGGTACTAGGGTCTATTATAGATCCATTTGCACAGTGCTTTGTATTTTCAAGAGTTTCTCCTTTTTTGTATTGAAGTCTGGAGTTGTTATTAGCTATGTAGTTATCCTCTGAACCATTAGAAAGTTTCACATTGGCTGTTAGACTAATGTTTTCTTCGCTTGTAATTGTATAGGTAATAGAAAAACAATTTGAAGTGTTTTTAGCAGCGTCAAGTATCCATGTAACCATATTTCCTACATAGGTGTCAAAAGGCACACTGGACTTAAAGTTACTTATTCCGTCTCCAAGTTGTAAGGTAACCTTAGCATTAAAAATAGGCTCTGTTCCTTTATTCTCAAGACAAAGTTGAGCAGTTTTATTCTCATCAAGTAATGCTTTATAACTTTGATGGTCTGAGATGTAAAGAGCTGCATCATTTATGCCAATTTGCTGTTTAACACCAAGAGCTGCACCATAGTATGTTTTATATTCTTGAACATCTAAGTCTAAGTCAGGACATGTAGGAACATAGTAATTGAATTCACTAGCATTAATAGTGTGTTGATTTTTATTTACCTGAAGATACAGTTGACCGCTTAAGTCAGTATAGAAATGATTTTTTTGACCTTTAAGTTGAATAGGGTAGCTTGGAATCCAAGCTTCATTTTGGTCCTTTGTACAATTACCATTTTCATCATTGTACACTCTTGCAGTTATTTGAGCTCGATCTGTATATATAGTCCCAATTCCATTAAGTCTTGCATTATCATAGAAATCACCTGAAACGAGTACATTTTCTTCCCAAGAATACAATTGTTCTATGTCACTTAAATTTAATTTGGTTGTAGTCCAAGTGTCTCCATCATACATCATAAGATTAGAGATTGAATTCGTAGTGTTATCAGTGAAACGGCCTACCGCAAAAAGGTTATTTCCTACCTCTGCAAATTGTTTCACATTATCAACTGTGTAATTTTCAAGCCCATTAGATAAGTTTTGCCAGTTCTCACCAACACTTATTTTAATTGATTCGGTGTCAAAATCAGACTTGCCGAAAATAACAACGTGATCCTGATAATTGCCTAAAGCAATGTTCTTGCCCAAGAAAGGAGGGAAGTTTGCAGCAGCCCACTCAGTGCCATCCCATACAGCCAAAGAAATGTTATTAGACGTTGGATTTGTGAAATTTCCTGTGGCAAATAGCTTGTTATTGTTATAAGCTATGCTGGTAAAGTTGTCATTATCGATATTAGAAGTTATGAGATTTCCCTCAGGTTCCCAAGTGCCATTATCCAATTTTAATATGTTATATCTGTCAAGACCAGAGGTGAATTTACCAACACATTTAAGTCTATTGTTTTCTATAAATAGCTTAGTTAAAGATTTGCTATCACCAATTAAATCAGTAGTAATATCTGACCAAGTTTCCCCATTCCATTTAGAAACGGAGTTAGCAGTAATGCCTTCGATTTTAGTTTCGTATGCAGTTGCTAGGTATACTTCGTCATTAAAAGTAAGTAGGTCAACGATGGTATAATTTCCATTATCACTTGAGCCGATTTTTGGAAGATTTGGTTTTTCCAAGGTATACCAGAAATCTCCATTCCAGACTTGAAGTTCAACATCTGAATACTGATTGTCGTAAACTACAACGATACCAGACTTGTACTCAGCTATTTTGTCCGGAGCTTCTGGCAATCCTTTACCCATTGGAGCAAGAATTTGAGCAGATGCTTGGCACACAAATAAAAGTACAACGATATGTCCTAAAAACCTCTTCATTTCTTAATTAGCTTGAAGTTAGTTGTTAGGTTGAGACCATAACTATAGGGCTTGGTCTGTATAGATGAACTTTTGGAAGACAGTGAATTAATGTTCATACCGAAGGTAGGCTCTAATCCAATGGCAAATCGAGAGGTGTTGTAATACACGCCTGATTTAATGTTGGCAGCTACATTATGGGTATTTAAGTCCAATTCGTTTAAATCTTTTAGTGATAAATTATAGGAGTCACCAGTCTTACCTTTTCGTTGAACGAGTTGTAAATAGGATATACCCACCTGTGACCGCAACTCAAAGTTACTAGAAATAGGCAGTTTATAACCAAAGTTTATGGGTATCTCAATAAAATGATACGAATTTGACCCTTTATATTTGACGGTGTCATACTTGGTAGGGTTTACGATATAATAGGAATCAATGGAGGTGCCAGTTATATTTTTAGAAACGCCAAATTTATTGATATAGTTATAATTTACACTCTCCGTCCGTTGAGAGACAAATAGTCCCGTAGCAATATAGAATTTCCGAGGTGCGTGAAATTGTAGATTAATACCATAACTATTGCTAAAAGAAGCTCCTTCATGGTCTCCTACAAAGTTGTAATAATCCCTATTGATTAACCCTGCTAAGGCAGAATTCTCAGATACTATTTTATTGGAGATACTAGGAGTAAATGCAAGTCCTACTTCGATATGACTTTTACTATTAGGAGGCGTACCTCCTTGTTTGTTAGTTCCTTTTTTCTTATCATTAAGCTTAGGAGTTTTTAAAACAAGATTAGCAAGATAAGGTGATTCTATGAGTTCAAGTTCAAGATTGTCCAAATTAAGTAGTCTTGGTACTTGTTTGGATACTAGAGGAGATTTAATTTCAGTTGGAAGAGTCGACGGGTTGTCAATAACAGGAATGTAATCGTTCTCAACAGGAGTATTACCGCCTTGCAATTGGATTTGTAAGGGAGTTTCAGTTTCAGAAAGTATTCTGTCAGTTGGCGAAATATCAACGAGATCATTCTCGTTAGACATTTCTTCTTTTATTTTAGACTCAACTACGGGTAATTCTGTAGTGGTTGAAATATCATTTTGATTTTGGGAATTTGACTCTGTAGTTTTTTGAGCCATTTGTTCATTAGTAGGAGTATTGAAATGCATTAAAGTGCCAACACTTACACTAAAGGTAATCAAAGCTAGAAAGATCCACATTGCGTAGATGCGAATCTTTCTGTGCTCTAATTTTCTTTCAACAGCCTTCCAGTCAGAGTCATTCACCAAGGCATTGGCAGGCACTTGGGATGCTTTCCTGAGCAGGTCGTCGATATGTTGTAATTTATCCAATCTAAAGCCTCTATTAACGTTTTAACAAAGTGTTTAGCAATACTCGCCCTCTTGAAAGTCTACTTTTTGATGAACCTACGGATATTCCCAATTGCTTGGCTATTTCCTTGTGGGACATATTGTCAACTGCATACATGTTTAGAACTACTTTATAGATTTCAGGAAGCTTGTTTAAAGCATCTAAAACCGTTTGTGGTTCAATATCTTCAGTAGGAGTTACTTCTTCTTGAGCCTTCTCAAATTTAGGGTCAAACTCAAAGTGGTCGTACTTATTCCTACCTAGTCTTTTTTGGTTAAGGGCGAGATTAATAAAGATACGTGTCATCCAAGTATCTATTCTACTCTCACCTTTAAAAGATTTGATATTTACAAAGATTTTGTAGTAACCATCTTGAAGCAAATCTCGTGCGTCTTCTTGGTTCTTGCAATATCTCATACATATAGCCATCATCTTATTAGCATACTTTTCAAAGAGCGTTTTCTGAGCAAATCGATCGTTGTCCTTACATCGTCGTATTAGTTCTTCGTCACTAATCAATTTGTTTCAGTATTAAGTTAGACACCAGGTTGCAGAAAAGGTTGCAAAAAAAAGATAAAAAAAGGCTCGACGTTAGTCGAGCCTTAGATATTATGATAAAATAAGTAGGATTATCTTACTTATTAAGGATTACTTTTTTGGTTACGATGTTCCCTTTCAGGTTCATTTTCACGTAGTATATACCGTTAGCTTGATTGTTTAAGTTAATCGTA
>NVWV01000013.1 GCA_002746305.1 Bacteroidota bacterium
TTAAATGTTCAAGGTCTTCAGAAGTTGGATTTAAGTCACCTAGATTCTGGAATGTACTTTATAACTATCTCATCAGCTTCAGGAAGCAAACAAGTTAAAGTGATCAAAAAATAATACTGCTTAATTACCTAATTTTTTATATACGTTTCTACAATTGATAATTGTCTAGAAAGCCGAGGATGTATCCTCGGCTTTCTTTATTGGAGCTCTGTCTGCATTTTGACGACAAATTAGCAAAAAAAATAGAATTAAAACCTAATCAGGTGTGATAGCACTAGGATGTACTGGCGTGAATCCGCTCATTTTTGGTGAATGTAGTAATCGTGGGTTTTTACGACTACTTATTTGTACTTCTTTAACTTACTAATTTTAAAATTACAACACTATAATCATGAAAAATTTCACATTTTTAAACATTCTTTTTTTGAGTCTCTTATTTTTTGAAACTAGAGCACAAGAGGTCACTACTTTGGCTGGGAGTACTTCTGGTTATGTAGATGGCACAGGTACTACAGCAAAGTTTAACAGTCCTCATGGAATGGCAGTGGATGCCAGTGGAAATGTATATGTGGCAGATCAGTCTAACCATAGGATTAGAAAAATCACGCCAGCAGGAGAGGTCACTACTTTAGCTGGGAGTGGTGTTGCTGGCTATGCAGAAGGTACAGGTGTTGCGGCACAGTTTTGGAATCCCCGTGGAGTGGCTGTGGATTCCAATGGGAATGTATATGTGGCAGATGCATTTAACCATAGGATTAGAAAGATCACGCCTGCCGGGGTAGTCACTACTTTTGCAGGAAGTAGTTTTGGCGTTGCTAATGGTACAGGCACTGCAGCACAGTTTAATAGTCCTTATGGAGTAGCAGTAGATGCCGATGGCAATTTATACATTGGAGATAGAGACAACCATAGGATTAGAAAAATTACCCCAGCGAGAGTAGTCACTACTTTAGCAGGGAGTACTTCTGGCTATGCAGATGGTGCAGGTACTGCAGCAAAGTTTTATAGTCCCCATGGAATAGCTGTGGATGATAGTGGAAATGTATATGTGGCAGATGCTGGTAACGAGAGGATCCGAAAAATCACGTCAGCAGGAGTGGTTACAACTTTAGCGGGGAGTAGTCAAGGCTTTGCAAATGATACAGGTACTGCAGCAAAGTTTAATAGTCCTTATGGAGTAGCAGTAGATGTCAGTGGGAATGTATATGTGATAGATCTTTCTAACCATAGGATTAGAAAGATTACACTGCCCGTTCCTCCTCAAATTTGTGGAGTGGTGACGACTTTAGCAGGGAGTAGTGTTGGCTATGCTGATGGTGCGGGAGCAGCTGCACAGTTTGGGCATCCTAACGGAATTGCGGTAGATGGTAGTGGAAATGTATATGTAGCGGATAGAGATAACCATAGAATCAGAAAAACCACTCTATCTGGGGTAGTTACTACTATAGCAGGGAGTAATCAAGGCTATGTAGATGGTGCAGGTACTGTAGCAAAGTTTTATAGTCCCCATGGAATAGCTGTGGATGGCAGTGGGAATGTATATGTGGCAGATAGATATAACCATAAAATTAGAAAAATCACGTCAGCAGGAGTGGTTACAACTTTAGCGGGGAGTAGTCAAGGTTATGCAAACGGTACAAGTACAGCCGCACAGTTTAATGAACCTAACGCAGTTGCGGTAGATGATAGTGGAAATGTATATGTGGCCGATGATAATAACAATAGGATTAGAAAAATCACCCCTGCAGGAGTGGTGACAACATTAGCAGGAAGTAGTCAAGGCTATGTGGATGGCACAGGTGCAGCCGCACGGTTTAGTCATCCTCGAGGAGTAGCGGTAGATGATAGTGGAAATGTGTACGTGGCAGACCATTTTAACCATAGAATCAGAAAAATCACCTCTGCAGGAATTGTTACTACCTTGGCAGGGAGTAGTCAAGGCTATTCAGACGGAACAGGGACTAATGCAAAATTTAATTTTCCTTATGGAGTGGCGGTAGATGATAGTGGTAATGTGTATATAGCAGACTATTATAACCATAGAATCAGAAAAATCACCTCTGCAGGAATTGTTACTACCGAGGTAGGGAGTAGTAATGGCTATCTAGATGGGATAGGGACTGTGGTACAGTTTAGTAATCCCAAAGGAGTTGCATTAGATGCCAGTGGAAATATGTACGTGGCAGATGCTAATAACCATAGAATCAGAAAAATAGCTTGTTATGATGATTGTAGCTATACAGGAACTTTACCTACAGAAGCAGGTACCACTCACACGGGGCTTTATACCAGTACCGATACTAGTGGGTGGACACATTATTGTTCAGAAGGTGAGGAACTTCTTCTGAGCCTAAAAATAGGAACAAGTGGAGCGGTGGTAAATGCAGATGAAGTAGAGCTAAAAATAGGTGCTAACAAAACCTATAGTTATCTCGGGAATGATGGAGGTATGATCAATACTGGAAATAAGGGATATGTTCTGATGGATAGAAGATGGGATGTAGATCCCACCACTCAACCCAGTAGTGGAAGTGTGGGTGTTCGATATTATTTCACACACGAGGAATACGATAGTTTGGCATCAACACTGTTAGTTCATGGTACGGCAGGAGCGTGGAAATCAACTGTTAGTTCTGTAACAGAACTAACTATGTATAAGGATACTAGTGGGACAGCTTATGCCGACCCCCATACCACCAATGGTATAATCATCCTAAATGGGAGCACTCCAAACGATAGTGTTTGGGTACATAACGTCTTTAATTTTTCCAATCATCAAGCAGAGTTTACCATAACTTCATTCTCCGGAGGCGGAGGAGGAAGTGGAGGAGGTGGAGGAGCTTCTATTGCACAACTTCCAGTAGAATTGATTTATTTTACGGCTCAAGCAACAAGCAATACAGAAGCAAAACTAGATTGGGCTACCGCAACAGAACTCAATAATAGCCATTTTAACATAGAACGCAGTTACGATGGTGTAAACTTTGAATTCATTGGTAGCGTCATGGGAAATAATACTAGCAATGAAGTCTTAACCTACGACTATCTAGACGAGAAGATAGCTCTAGGAACACAATTGGTTTACTACAGACTGGGACAGGTAGATTACAATGGTTCCAGTCAATATAGTAAGATACATCCAGTAGAATTTGCAAAGAATAATGTAGGGTGGACAGATCTCCTAGGTGTTTATCCCAACCCTTTTACCTCTCAGGTTTATGTATATATGGGTGTTTATCAAAAAAATATTTCTATTTCAGTATCCAATATAGAAGGCAAACTTGTGATGCAAAGAGAAGTTGCAAATACTAAAAGCATCCAGAAATTGGATTTAAGTAACTTAGATTCGGGAATGTACTTTATTCAAATATCCTCGGCTAAAGCAACCAAACAAATTAAAGTGATTAAAAAATAGGTGCTATAGTAAAGCACTGCTGTTCTAACTATTACTGCCAATTAAAAGGAAGCTGGGGATTTATCCTCGGCTTTTTTTATTGGAGAGTTTGGTGGGTCGTCCATACTTCGACTGCCGCTCAGCATGACTATAACTAGTAATTATCACCCAATAACTATCAGGTCAAGTAGTATTAATAATTTTTCTTCTTTTTCTTCTAATAAAGACCAAAAAGCCTAAAACTAGACCAATTAATGCAAGTTCAATTTTAAAGGGGAATTGAGTATATGAATAGCCCAAATCTTCATATTTGTTAGTGGTCTCTTCATAGATCCCATCGGGGACTCCTTCCCATCCCAGCCAACCAGTAGAATGATCTTCATCTCCCCAATACAATTCTTTGGTAATATGGTTGACACGCAGGTAGTCTACTGTTGCAAATGTGCTGAATGCAGCAAAGCAACCAGCAAGTAATGCGATAAGTCTGGTCTTGAACATGATTTATTTATCCTTTTCTAGTTAATTGTTATGTCTGTTCGCAATAAGCTATACCAGACTCATTTCAAATTTCTTTGGTGTTACACCGTATTTCTTTTTAAAAGCATCAATAAAGTGACTCACGTTGGTGTAGCCCAGTTGATCTGCTATTTCTGCAATTTGAAACTCACGTCTTAAGATGAGTTCTCTTGCTTTGCTCATTTTGTAATCTTTTAAAAAACTATGGATTGTTTTTCCATAGATTTCCTTAAAACCTGTTTTGAGATTATGCTCGTTTAATGTAACTTCTTTGGCAAGTTCTTTTATCGTGGGAGCATTTTGGAGATCTTTGATAAGAAACTCTTTGGCATTTCTCACTTTGGTTACATTTTCCTTTTGGTTAAGGAAAGGGCATTTATAGGCTGTTTGTCTGCGGGAAGCATTGAAGTAGTCATCTAAAATCGCGTACTTTTTAGCCTCTTTAAGTAACATGTTGTTTTGGTTTTCTACCATCTCATGAATACATCTCTTTACCGTAGTGCTTGCTTCTTCAAAGTGATGGTATTGTTCTTTTTCGAAAATTGCCGCTTGAGAAAAATTGAGTTCGTCTGTACCCTGTGCAATGATGTGATGCAGCGTGTCAATGGACAATTTAATAACACATAAAGGAGTGTTTTTTTTAGCTACAAAAGCAAGGTCAAAACTTCGTTTCTGGTCATAGAAAAGATAAACCGAGTGAGGAGGTAAGGGCACACTACGTTGCCCCATTGGCATCTCGACACCATTCTTATGAGTCATAAATAAGCAAATAGAACCATTGACAAAGTGATAGGCTGTAGGTGCTTCGCTTATTTGTAAAATCTGTAAGTCAATGGACTGTGATTCGTTCATTTTGGGCTATTTATTTCGAAACAAAAATAAAACAAAATTGACTAAAATCACTAAGTGATTGATATTGAGCACTTTTGTTTATGACAGAAATCATACGCTATTTTCATTATGGGGTATTTTTATTTCTTATTTGGTTATTTAGTAATCTGTTCCTATGTCACATTTGCAGTATAATAAATTAACAGAAATGAATAAAATTTTTACAAGTGTTTTAGTCTTACTCGCATTCGTAGCAAATGCACAGACGGCGGATTCCGCACTCTCAAATGGGGGGGCAATAGATGTTTATTACGATTTTGAAACTGGTGTCAAAACCAACGTTAATCGTACATCTTGGGACATAGGACTAGCTTCAAATCCTAGAAGTTCAAGTATCATCATTAATGAGAACGCAGGTGTAGAACTATACTTATATGGCTCAGATACTTCAATGTGGAGTACTGTGGATACAACAGGTTTTGCTTTTACGAATATCTATAACTCAGAAGAGTCGTGGGCTGCGGGTGCATTTTCTAATCAAGGTACTACGCATCCAGATTATGGATGGGGTATTTATGATGGGAATACTCATGACATTAACGGAAATCGAATTTTTATTATAAAAACACAAGGTGGTGATTACCTCAAAGTGGTAATTGATAAAATGGCTGCTGCCACAGGTATTTATACTTTTAGAACTGCGAAATTGGATGGTAGTGACTTTAAAGAATATGCATACTCTAAATCTCAAGCGGAGTCTAAAGACAAAAATTTCGCATTACTTAATCTTTCAACTGGAGACTATACTTACACGAATCCAGATGCAAAAGATTGGGATGTAGTATTTACCAAGTATATCACTTTTGTACAACAAGGGCCAAATTCTAGATATATGGCTGTAGGTGGATTAAAAATCAACGATGGATATGATGTAGCTGAAAGAGACGGGGTGGATGTAAGTGATGATGATACTTCTTCACTTTCTTGGAATACTGATATTACTGAAATAGGCTACGATTGGAAATCATTTGATCTAAATACTAGCTCTTATACTATGGTTGCTGATAGAGCATATTTTATAAGAACATCCAACGGAGCCGTTTGGAAATTGTGGTTCACTAATTATACGGTAGGTACTGCTAACTACTACTTTAATACTAAACTGATTAAAGAGGGAACAGCTTCAATTAAAAAATATACCAAGTTGAATACGATGGTTTATCCTAATCCTAGTTCTGATGCATTTAACATCAATAACGGAGAAAAGGAAGCATTAACTGTGACACTACTGAACACGCAAGGTGTTACTGTGTTGGAGTCTAATGTAAATGCATTTTCAACTACTTCAATAAGTACTTTGGAGTTGTCGAAAGGTGTTTATTTCTTAAGATTAAATACTACAAATGCTACAAGTACGCAAAGAGTAATCTTTGAATAGTAAGATCTACATATTGGTTATTAGTTTGATGTTTGTCCCTGCACTCTTGTGGGGACAAACTTCTATTACGGTAGTAGATACTGAGACTAAATTGCCACAACCATGTACCATTTTTTATGTAAATAGTACAAATGATAGTATTTCTGAAACATCTGGCGTGGGATTGTTTTTATTGGATATTTTAAAGGATCAAGAAATTCTAATTCTATCGGGTAAAGATGTTGAAAGCAAAAGACTTTTTGTTAAGCAAAATAGTAAGTACAGGGTAGAACTTAAAACTTCATTTGGTGTTCAAGTTTTAGGAGATGTCATTGTAACTGACATTCACTCTAAAAAAACATTGAGTAATACAGTCCTCAATATTTCTAAGATTAGTGCAAAACGCATCGAAGAACTGGGAGCGGTAGATTTACGTGATGCTTTAACTTTTGAGAATAATATTAGAATTAGTAGAGATAACGCAATAGGTTCAGCGGGTCTTACCATGATGGGCATTGGTGGAGATAATGTAAAGCTACTCATTGATGGTGTTCCTGTAATAGGAAGGTTGTTTAATCAATTGGATTTGGAACAATTTAATCTTGAAAATACCAAACAAATAGAGGTGATAAAGGGTCCTATGTCTGTGATATATGGTAGTAATGCTTTGGCAGGTACCATTAATATTATAACCAATAATACAAATGCCAAACCACGGATTAACTTGAATGCCAATTATGAATCAGATGGCCAGTACAATCTAACAGGTACAGCTTCCAAATCCTTTAAAAATCACTATTTCACTTTAAGTGGGGGTAGAATGATGTTTACAGGATGGAGTGCTGAAGGCATAGACAGAACCTTTGATTGGATTCCAAAAGAGCAATATACAGGTCGTATACAGTACAGTTATACCCATAAGAGTGCTAAAATAAATGTGCGAAGCGAGTTGCTTAGTTCTAAACTTATAGCTAGAGGCACACCCTTATTGCCTTATCAAGAATCTGCAGTCGATCAGGTGTATACCAACAAGCGATTTGACAATAGTTTAAGTTATGAGAACAAAATAGGAGAGTCGAGTATACAAATGATTCTAGGGAACAACTATTTTAATAGGACAAAGAATAAGTACTTTAAAAATCTAGTTTCGCTGGAGGAAACTTTGGTTCCCGGAGCTGCAGAACAAGATACGCAGACATTCAATGCTTCTGTATTCAGAGCTATATATGGTTTTGACAAGAAAAAGACCAAAGGAGTTGAAACGTTGATTGGTTTTGATGGCAACTATGAATTAGGCACTGGTGATAGAATAAGTGGTGGGAGTAAGGATCAATTGGACGCCGCCTTATTTGCAAGTGCAGAGAAAAAGATAACTAGCTTTTTATTGCTCAGAGGAGGTTTGCGATATGCTCATAATTCTGCTTTTCAGGCTCCATTACTATATTCTGTACAATCAAGGTTTAACTTGAACAAGTCACAGATCCTCAAACTTGCTTATGGTAAAGGTTTTAGAGCTCCTTCATTAAAAGAATTATATTTAGACTTCAATGATAGTCGACATGAGGTGTTTGGAAATGCAGATTTAATGTCAGAGACGTCACATTCATTTACAGGGTCTTACACGAAATATCTAGCCAAAGGTAAAGCACATTACAGCACTACCATTGATGGTTTTTACAATACGATTGCCAATAAAATTGAACTTATCGTAACAGGTCCTGTTCAGGCAAGGTATGGTAATATAGGCAGGTACCAATCTGTAGGGGGAGATATAAGTCAAAAGGTGTTGTACAAAGACTTTGGATTGAACGCTTCCTTCAATTATACGGGTATCTACAACGGAATAGAAGGAACAAAAAAGAACTTTTTCTTTTCTCCTCAGGTGGTACTTAATCCAACCTATACTCTTAGGAAAAAAGACTTTTCCGTAAATGTATTTTTCAATTACTTCGGGGCAGTATCACGTGTATTTAGTAACTCAGATAGTGCAGATATAAATATACAAGAACAGGATGCCTATTCAATGATGGACTTAACTGTAAACAAAACATTGTTGAACAAACAACTTAGAATAGGAGCAGGAATTCGAAATCTATTGAATGTGGTCAATGTAAATTCAAATACTACTGAAGTAGGTGCACATACACCGAGTACTACTTTTATCTCTGTAAGTCCAGGAAGGACATTTTTTATAAACGTAAGATATGAATTATTTAAGCAAGATTAGCCTTGGTTGCATTGTACTACTATCGGCTTGTTTTCCTAAGGAAGAAGCGATAGAACCCAAACCTAGGGTTAATATTTCTGTAGAGCTTGATGCCGGAGACAATAAGAATACTGTTGCTTTTTATTCCTTGGATGATGCAAAAGTGATTGCAGAGGCTGATCCAATGGATTGGGATTTTTATATCGATGAAAAGGTAATCCGACTGAATTACTTCAGAAGCTTACGTGCAGCAAAGTTTGACAAGAGTTTCAATCAATTTGATGATACAATTGGATTAGACTTTAGATTTTTAACTTCGGATAATTATGATAGCATGGGGCAGTGGGAGTTGAGTGAAGATCAAATCTATATCATTGATTATGGTTTTGACAATGACTTTAATCCAATGGGTCTTATTGCTGTAAGTTTTACACGTGATGGAAGCAATGTTGAAATCACTTATTATGAAATGGGATCTGATTTTGAGTTGACAGAAACCATATCAAAGTCCAGTTTTTATTATAATCTTAGGGATAAGAAATCTATTGATTTACCGAAAGAATCAGAGTATAATGTCGCTTTTGGTAAGTATACAGATGTGGTAACTGCTGAGAATGTGACTCAGGATTACTTAATCTATGGAGCAATACTTGGAGAGTCTTTGGCATATACTGAAAATGCTGCTTTTGATATAGTGGAAGATGCTACTTTTGATATCCTAAGGTTGACAGGCGAAAAGAACACTATAGGTTGGGATTGGAAAAGCTTCAATCTTGCTAAAGGTGCTTATGATATAGTCCCAGATAAGACCTACTTAATCTCTAGTAATAGTAGCTTTAAGTATAAGCTGCGTTTCGTTAGCTTTTATAATTCCTCAGGAGTCTCAGGACATCCCACTTTCGAGTTCAAGTTATTATAATTTTGTAATCCTATAAAAAACCAAATCATGAAATATTTATTTTCCATTCTTTCTCTTTTATTCCTTTTCTCTTGTTCTCAACCGGTGGCTAAAGAAGCAACTGAAACTACAGAAGTAGTAAGTGAAGTCCAAGAAGATTCCCTTGCTTTTGAGGGTGAAGTTCATTTGAAAAATATAAAGCAACTCACCTTTGGAGGTGATAATGCTGAAGCATATTTCAGTTTTAAAGGAGATAAATTGGTGTTTCAAGCTAGAAACCCAAAGTGGAATGCTCCATGTGATCAAATTTATGTGATGGATATTGACCAAACGTGGGAAAGCGAAATACCACAATTGATAAGTACTGGAGATGGAAGAACTACGTGTAGTTACTTTATGCCTGGAGATAGTACTATCATTTATGCCAGTACACATGAAGGTGATGTGAATTGTCCTCCCAATCCACCGCATACAGGGAAATATGTTTGGCCTATTTATTCAGATTTTGAAATATACACTGCAGATTTACAAGGAAATATTCTTAAAAAATTGACGGATAGAGATGGTTATGATGCGGAAGCTACAGTATCTCCCAAAGGAGATAAGATTGTGTTTACTAGTACACGAAGTGGAGATTTGGAATTGTATACCATGGACATAGACGGTTCCAATGTAAACCAAGTAACTCACGAACTGGGTTATGATGGAGGAGCATTTTTCTCTCCAGATGGTACCAAGCTTATTTTTAGATCTTCTCGACCAAAGACAGATGAAGACATAAAAGAATACAAAGAGTTACTGGCACAAGATTTAGTAATGCCAACCAACATGGAATTGTATGTATGCAATGTAGATGGATCAGATTTAAAAAAGATAACAGATCTGGGACAAGCTAACTGGGCTCCATTTTTTCACCCAAGTGGAGAAAAGGTAATCTTCTGTTCCAATCATCACAGCCAGAAAGGAGGTAGACCACAATTTAATCTCTTCATGATGAACTTAGATGGTAGTGGACTAGAGCAAATTACATTCGACACGATATTTGATAGCTTTCCAATGTTCTCACCAGATGGTACTAAACTTGTTTTTAGTAGCAATAGACACAATGGCGGTACAAGAGAGACCAACATGTTTATAGCGGACTGGGTAGAGTAGGTAACTAAACTAAAAATAAAGATTTAATCTTCGCATTGAAGCATTCCTTTTAACGACTACTTTCCATTCATAACTTAAGAGTAGACTTAAGTTAAATCCTTCATTTTTAAGAGTTATCCAGTTATTGCCGGGGAATGAAGAAGTCTCATAGTCACGGTATGTATATCCATTGTGGTCTCTTGTTGAAATACGAATAGTTGTTAGTTTTTTTTCCTTGATTAGTTTTTCAAGCATTTCCGCCGTGCTATTGTCTAAAGTTAGTTCTAAGTTGTTTTTAGAATTTTTTGCTGAGTGAATTACTGTGAAATTAGAGAATGTCACAAAAGAGCAAAGAAGAATGGTAATGGTGAGTAGTGATTTCATTGAACAAAGTTAGGAAAGAAATAGAATAGATATTTTGAGACGAAAAACTCATTTTTTCAAGTACCTATCCAATTCCTTTAGTGCCTCTTTTCGATATGAAAAGGTTAGATAGTCTAAGCCCAGTTTTTGGCCAAATGAATATGAGAATTCATTGTGTGTAGATACATAAATCATTTTGCTACCAAAGGTTAATTTGTCAGCTTTCGAAAGTGATATTTCAGTTTTATAACGGCCTAAATATGAGCGTATCCCATAGGTTTTTATATTCTCCCAAGGGATTATTTTGGTTTTAAAATTTGAGATTAAGGTGACCCCTTTTGATGAAATTTCAATCTTACTAAATCTGAATGAATAGCTTGAGTATACATACACAATAACTAAGAGAAACGAGATTATTGCCATCTCATAGTCTTTAGACTGTACTGACTTATAGAATAGAATGGAAAAGACTATACAAGAACATACTATAAGTATGCTCCAGAAGTTATCTTTTCCTCGTCTAAACTTCATTGGTTAATGTTGTGTTTATATACAGAATCTGCAACATGAGTTGCTTTCTTGACATCATCTATGGATTCATTGGGAATGGATAAAGACAAAACATACTGTTTTAGTTTCCAATTTCCATTTACTTTTTCCAAAGCACCAGAACCTCTACATGTTCCCATGTGTGTATCTAAGATTTCATCAAACCAAGCAGTATTTTGATTGGTATTTACCCGAACACTTCGTTGTAAAGTCTTGAAATCCCAAGTGGTTCGTTTATCGAAATAGGGTTTGCAAAAAGCACCAAACTCATCACGTTTCCAGTTTTCTGTTGCATCTGTTCCAATATAGTTACAGGTACTATCCATAAAACCGATATAGTCCTCCAGATTAGCATTGGCGGCGTTTTGGTGCCAGTTGGTAATTAATGAATCAATGAGAGTCTCTTGAACTTCAGGAAGCCCTTTTGCGTTTTTTCTAGGGTGTGTGCAGCTTACCCAAATAAGGGCAGCAAGGATGACAATTTGATGTAATTTCATAATGCTATTCTAGATACAAGTTTAGGCAAAAGGTTGAGAAAAATCTGAAACATGTCATATTCAATACAGGAATAGGAATCTCATTCAATTCCATTTAAAATTGAATCAAAATTAAATTATGCAGTTCAAAAATATATCATTGGTTTTCTTACTTTCATTTTCTATTTTCATATTTATCGCTTGCACGGACGATGGTAATTTGACAGATCCAATAATTGAAGTGGTAGATACAGATACTGCATTTACAAAAACAATTGAATTTGCATCCGAAGATGATTTGATCATTACCGCGGACCATTATCACGTCAAAAATAATTTGCCGGTCATTGTATTGTGTCATCAAGCTAATTGGAGTCGAGGAGAATATGCAGAGATTGCTCCTAAATTAAATGCTTTAGGGTTTAACTGTATCGCTATTGACCAACGTTCTGGAGGTACAATAAACGGAGTGGACAATGAAACTACAAAAAGAGCATCTAATGCGGGAAAAGGAACTGCTTTTAATGATGCAAAACAAGATATTAATGCCGCAATAGCTAAGGCTAAAGAGCTGTATGATACTACAGTGATTCTTTGGGGAAGTTCATATTCTTCTGCATTGGCACTAATAGTTGCAACAGAAAATGAGAATGTGGAGCAAGTGCTATCATTTAGCCCTGGAGAATATTTAGGAACTGTAAAAGTGGGAGAGAGCATTACATCACTGGACAAGCCTGCTTTTTTGACATCTTCCAAAAGCGAAGGCAATCAGACCAAAGAATTGTTTGATGTAATCCCATCTGACACCAAAATACAATTTGTTCCTAATGGCAATGGAGAACATGGTTCCAGAGCATTGTGGGAAGACAAGGCTGATAATGCAGAGTACTGGGTTGCCGTAAAGGCGTTTTTGGGTAAGTAATCTATTTACCTTTATAAATTAAAGCAGTTCGATAAGTTTTTCTACGGCAAAATCTACCTCTTCTTTAGTGGTAAACTTGCTAAAAGAAAATCGTATTGCTGATCTATCTACGGGATGATTGATACCATTCAACACATGACTCTCGTTTATAGCTCCGCTATTGCAGGCAGATCCTCCACTTGCACATATTCCATACATATCCAACTGAAAAAGAAGAGTAGAAGCATTATCAGAAGGAGGCAACGATACACTTAATACCGTATATAGACCGCCTTCTTTACTGGTGTCTCCATTAAATTGAACTTCTGGAATTTTAGACTTTAGTTGTTGTATGAAGTATGCTTTAATTCTTTGAACAGTGTCGATTTTCACTTCCATATTCCGGGTTGCAACTTCTAGAGCTTTAGCCAACCCTGCTATTCCAGTTACATTTTCTGTGCCTGCTCTCATGTAGCTCTCTTGGCCACCACCAGTTACAATAGGTCTTATTTTCAAAGACTTATTTTTATATAGAAATCCAACACCTTTCGGTCCGTGAAATTTATGGGCAGAGCATGCTGCAAAGTCTACATCCCAAGCTGCCAAATCAATTGGGTAGTGCCCTATAGTTTGTACTGTATCCGTATGAAAGAAGCAGTTGTTAGCTCTAGTTAACCTACTAATAGTTGCCACATCATTCAATGAACCGATTTCATTGTTGGCATGCATTAAACTAACTAAACTACCAGGATGCTTTTTTACAAGAAGCTCTAAGTCTTCCAAATCCGCTTTCCCAAATTTATCCAGTTTTACATAGTGAATAGTAACCAGTTGTTTTGATTGGAGTTCCTTGGCTGTATCCAGTACCGCTTTGTGCTCAATTTCACTGGTAATGATATGTTTAACCCCAAGGTCATTGACCGCACATCTTAGTGCCATGTTATCCGCTTCAGTTCCACTTCCAGTAAAGATTAGTTCTGAACTTGAGCAATTAAGCACTTTGGCTATATCCTTACGTGCCATCTCTACAATAGCTTTTGCTTTCCTCCCTTGAGAATGAATAGCTGAGGCATTGCCATAGCAATTTTGCATTACTTCAGTCATCTTTTCTATGACCTGTAAATCCATTGGGGTGGTAGCTGCGTTATCTAGGTATACTTGCATGAATTAATTCAGATTGCAAAGAAAAGATATTTAACTATTAAAGGCAGTATTTATACCCTATTAGTTTATAGCATAATTGTGCCATGGTATAGGCAGTTAAGTCCTCGTTGCTCAATGGATTTAGCTCTACAATATCAAAGCCCTTAACATCACATTTTTCAAAAACCTTTCGCAATAATTTCAATGTTGAATACCACTGCAATCCACCTGGTTCTGGTGTTCCTACACTGGGACAAATACTTGGGTCAAACCCGTCGGTATCTATGGTGATATACAAGTTTTTAGGAAGTTTAGAAACCACCTCATCTATCCATGTGTCCGTTTCCCACAGCTGATGAGCATACCAGCAATGTATATTACTAGAAGATTTTATCAATTGAGATTCTTCAATGCACTGTGCACGGATTCCTACTTGAAAAATCTCAGGATTAAGCTCATTAATTCGAGCCATTACACTGGCATGTGACCATTTGTTCCCTTCATAAGTGTCTCGCAAATCACTGTGTGCATCAAGTTGTAGGATTCCTATATCACTCCATTTTTCCTGAAATGCTTTAAATAGACCATAAGAAACCGTGTGTTCCCCTCCAATGGTTACAAGGAACTTGTCATTAGCTAAATGATTTTTACTGTTGAGGTAAACAGTCTCCATCGCTTCAGCATTTACCTTGCCTTTAAAATCAAGTGGTGGAATACTTGAGATACCACATTTTTTATAAGCTTCATCATCTATTTCGGGGTCATAAAACTCGACATACTGAGAATTTTGAATTACCGCTGATGGTCCTTTATATGACCCTTGTTTGTAAGATGAGGTATGCTCATAGGGTAACTGCTGTATCACACACCTGGAGGTATTGTACTGGAATAATTCTTTTTCCGTTATACCTAAGAAGTTTTCGCTACTATCTAGAACAATCATTATTTTTGACTTAAATATTTACAAATGAAATTAAATAAATCAATCTTCGGTCTCGTAGTCCTATCAATCTTCATTCTTAGTTCTTGTTCACAAGCAAAGTACAGTTCTCATACTCGAAGAGTAAAAGCAGATAAGATAGTACAAAGTACAAAGAAGGTTGACCGCATAAAAAGAAGTGCAGGATTGATGGAAGGGGAGAAGGTTGAAGACTCAAGAGTTGATAGAACTGTATTAGTTCTCCCTAAAGTTGGTTCAACCACTCTAAACTCAGAGTTTAGAGCAGAAAGCGAACGCCTTAAAACTCTGCCAGTTGAAAAGCGGTCAATAACGGAGACAAAAGGTCTGAAAAAGATTAGAGATTTAGCAGAAAAATCGAGAGTTGCTAAAAAAATAAAAAGAGTAAAAAAACATATTGATTCATCTATAACTCGAACGGATGATGACGTGGATGATATTGTTTACATTATTCTAGTAGTCATTCTAGTGCTTCTTATCCTTTCTCTAATAACAAAACTAATACCAGCATTTAGCTATATTTTAGGGATTGCATTATTGATACTCCTAATCTATCTGCTTCTTCAGATCCTATAAAAGGAATAAATAACAAGTAATAAAAAAGGGAAGTATGATGATTCATACTTCCCTTTTTAGATTGGATGATAGCTTATTTAGCTCTTTCCACATACTCTCCAGTACGGGTATCCACTTTAATTTTTTCGCCTGATTCGACAAAAAGAGGTACGTTTACAATTGCACCAGTTTCTAACGTTGCAGGTTTCAATGGGTTATTTGCAGTATCTCCTTTCATACCCGGTTCTGAGTAGGTGATTTCTAGAACAACATGATTTGGAGCATCTGCCATGATGGGGTTTCCATCATCAAAGTATACACTTAGAATCATTTCTTCCTTTATAAATTTCATTTGCTCTCCCATCATTGTTTCAGGAATTCCAATTTGCTCAAAAGTCTCAGTATTCATAAGCATTAGGTTGTCACCATCCTTATAAAGATATTGCATATCAATAAGGTCTACTCTAACATCATCTATGGTTTCACCACTTCGGAATCTGTTTTCCATGGATTTTCCAGTGATTGCATTTTTCATTTTAACCTGATAAAAAGCTCCTCCTTTTCCAGGCATGGTATGTTGGTAGTCTACTACTTGACACAATTGGCCATTGTAACGTAGAAACATTCCTCTTGATAAATCTTGTGTAGTTGCCATTATGCGACAAATATATTCAATCTATTAATTATATAATTGTTAAAAGAATGTGTGTAGGCTACTTTTTATTCTTTTACCTTTGCATTGCATTTAGTTAAGGGAAGCGAGGCGAAAATCCTCCACTGTACCCGCAGCTGTAATGTTCCGATGAGGTGTTATATGTCTCAATCCACTGCTCATTTTATGAGTGGGAAGGTAATAACACTAGGAACTAAGTCAGAAGACCTACTTTATGTAAATTGTACTCAATAGCTTTCGGGAAGAAAAGCATTAGGAGTCAGTTAAGGCACTGTCTTTTATATTTTATTCTCAAAGCTTACAGGCAAAAGGTTAACATACCTAAACGTGAGAATAGTTTATACTATCATATCATTTATTGGCTTGGTGCTTAGCTCCTATGGTCAAGTAGCGGACAGTATCCAAATAGCTGATTTGGATTCTGTGGTGGTCAGTTCAAATAGTGTGCGTATAACGTATCCTACCAATACGCTGATTGCAAGACAATTGAGAAATGTGAACCCAACACAGTCTCTAACTCAATTGCTTCAGAGAAATACTGGAATGTTTATTAGAAGCAACGGAGCTTCTGGTTTGAGCACACTTACTTACAAAGGACTTGGCAGTATGCAATCACCTATTGTAATAGAAGGTGCCAACGTGCAAAGTAGCATGAATGGAACTATGGATTTGAGTTTGATTGATGCTATTCATTTTAACGACGCCAGTATTGGGCAATCAGAATCAACTAATACTGGAGCACAAAATATGGGTGAAGCTATATCTCTGAGCTCACATATAGTTAAACCAAAACTGACCATTACAGTGGCGTCCAGTTCGCAATTGGACAAGGAGTTGGTGATTAAGTATTCCAATTTAAATGCAAAGTGGTCCTATAGTATTTCTGCATTTGGAGCATCATCCCCAAATAAAGTTAATCTGGAACATTACGGGATAGATAGTTTTCAAAGGAACACAGACTATACCAAAATCAGTGCTTTCCAAAAGGTGACTTATCAAGGAGTAAAGGATTTTAATTGGACTAATTCTGTATATTTTCAGATTTCAGACCGTGCTATCCCTGCACGTTTTAGAATCGTTAATGACAGTAGGCAACAGGACTTTAACCTAATGATGGTGAATGGTCTATCTAAAAAATACAAGGTATGGAATATTGACTTCACGAATCAGTTATGGAGAGAAGAAATCAATTTTATAGATGACAATAGCAAAGAATCTTACTTAAGCGAAGTGTTCAATGTTAACAGCACAGTAAGTATGAATAGGTCTTGGAATCAGAAGACTTTTTTGAGACTTAATGTTGGCAATGAAAATGCGTTCTATTCTTCAAAAGCAATTTCTAATGATGCTCAATGGAATAGATTAAGAGCTTCTTACTTTTTGTCTCACCAGCTAAAGGATATTCTTCTTAAAGTATATCAACAGGTATTGGTTTATGATTCAACTCCAAAAATGTCCGGATTTATATCCGCATCTTACAAGGCATCAAAAAAAATGAGTGTTTCTGCACGACTAGAGAAGGTGTTTAGGCTGCCTACTTTAAATGAATTATTCTGGTATCAGCCTGGATATGCTTTGGGAAACAGTTTGCTTAAACCCGAAGACGGATATAAAGGTGAGTTGACTTTTCGATTGAAATCAAAGGCCATTGAAATTTCTGTAAACCCGTATTTCGGATCCTATCAAAATTGGATTCAATGGGTCGGATTCCCTGAAATAAAGCCGAAAAATTTTCAAGCAGTTATGGTGAGAGGAACAATCATAAATGCTGTTTATTCAAAATGGATTAGGAATAAAAGAACATTTATAGCTAAAACAAATGTGAACTGGACCAAAGCAACGTATAGTTTCGATGATAAAAATGATTCTCGACATGGAAAGCAAATAATTTATACTCCTGAAGTCACAGCAAGTCTGTTCTTGGGCTTATTGTCGGATAGATATGGAGTACACATCAATCAATATGTAGTTGGTGATAGCTATTATTCCAGTGACAATACATCGAGTATAGATCCTTACTTTTTGACAGAAATTGGAGGTTTTTACAAATGGAAAAATCTAAAGTTTGGTCTAGTGGTTTCTAACCTTTTGGATCAACCATACTATACTCAACCCAATACCCCTATGCCCGGACAAGTACTAAAAATTAATATCAATTATATAATACCTATAACAAAATGGAAAGAAAAGTAATTACCCTATTAGCCTTAATGGCATTCACACTCTCGTTTGCTCAGTTTAACCATGATCGTGTGTACAGTACATTTGAAAATCTGTCACTTGAAAAATCAGATACGTTTAACAATGGAGCGGATATGAGTAGTGGATTTACCCACTACGGTAGATTTTTTAACAACAACTACGATACAGCGTGGGGAGGAAGTTGGAGCGGTTGGGCTCTTAGCAACAATACGGACGTTACAACTGCTGGATTTGGCAATCAGTACAGTGTGATTACTGGATCAGGAGTGAGTGCTACATCTAAGTTTATGGTAGCCACCGGCAATGGTGCATATATTAAGTTGGATTCTGCAACAGATGTTTCTGGGGCATATTTCACCAATTCTACGTATGCTGCTTTGGATATGGAGCAAGGAAGTGGATTTAGTAAGAAATTTGGAGGTGCGACTGGGAATGATGAGGATTATTTTTTAATACATATCTACTCGTATTTAAACAATACAATAGTAGATAGCACTGAATTGTATTTGGCAGACTATAGATTTTCGGACAACAACAAAGATTATATTCTTAGAGACTGGGTGTTTGTTGATTTCAATGAAGATTTAGCAACAGATATTAAAATCGACAGTATTGCATTTAAGTTCGAAAGTAGTGATACAGGCTCTTTCGGAATTAACACACCCAAGTACTTTTGTATGGATGATTTCAATGCGGTAAGCAACATATGGAAAGTTCCTCAAAGCAAGCCGTTTGATGTGGATACTTTTGACAATGGAAGTGATAATTCTGGTGGTTTTTTGGTGGATTACTTATTCTTTCCAAACAGCTATAACTCAACTTGGGGAAGCTGGTCAGGTTGGAGTGTTAGTAGCAAGTACGATGATACTACTGTAGGTTATAACAACCAGTACTCTTCAGTGATAGAACCATATATCGTTATACCTGAATCGCAGTCTATAATTCATCCTTTCCATTTTATAAATAGTGGTGCTTTTAATGAGTTAAGAGGACCTTATTTAGAGGAGTTTCAAGAGTCAATTTACGGTTTAACTGTTCTTGCGACACCAGTGGAAATCTATATTACGAATGCAACGTATGCCTATTTAGATATGGAGCAAGGAAGTGGATTTAGTAAGAAATTTGGTGGTGTTAGTGGAGATGATAAAGACTATTTTAGATTATTGGTAAAGAGTATTGATGCTGGAGGAGCGACACTACTTACGGATACTATCTATCTTGCCGATTTTAGATTTGATGACAATACCAAAGACTACATATTGAAAGATTGGATAAGTGCTAGTATTACGAAGTGCCACAAACTTGGTTTTGAATTGCAGTCTACGGATGTGGGAATGTTTGGAATGAATACACCGGCATATTTTAGTATGTCATTGGGACAAAAGATACCAGTAGGAATCAATAAATTAAGTCCATCTATTAATTTGAGTCTTTATCCAAATCCAACATCTCAGAATGTTACCATTATTGCAAATGAGAGTATACGTATAATTGAAGTGTTTGCCATTGATGGTCAGTTGGTTGAAGGAATAAACTTATCGTTGAACGATAAAAAAGCTTCAGTTAATGTCGCTTCTCTTACTTCTGGTGTTTATTTTGCTCGTGTACAAACGGCGAATGGAATAGCAACTAAGAAGTTTATTAAGAAATGAGATACCTAGTATTAGCAATAATATTTACCACATTCACCTGTTCCGCTCAGTTTGACGGGCCAGGTGGAGAGTTGGGTAGCAAATCGGTACATAAGGACGCTACAAGCATTATAGCTTGGGCCTCTGGAGGAACTCTAAATAGAGGGTACAGACAAATAAACGATACAGCTGAGGGTCGAGTTGCTGTAGGTACTTTAGAAAGTGCTTTAGGTAGTTTCGATGGCTCCGTTGTTAGTTTAGGTGATGGAGGTAGTATTATTTTGACTTTTGACAGTCCCATCCAAAATAATGAAGGGTATGACTTCGCAGTATTTGAGAATGGTTTCAAGGTTGGATTTTCGTACTACCTTGAATTAGCCCATGTGGAAGTAAGTGAAAATGGGATTGACTATACTCGATTTCCAAGCGAGTGTGTTGTCGATTCTAGTTTTCAAACGAATAATTTTAGCTATACAAAACCAGAGGAATTATATAACCTAGCTGGAAAGCATCAAGCCCCATATGGGACTTTATTTGATTTGGAAGAAATAGGGTTATCTGAGATTAAATACATCAAACTAATAGATGTCGTGGGTAGTATTATCGATAGTATAGGAACTAGAGATAGCAAGGGAAGGATAATAAACGAGCCTTTTCCAAGTCCATTTGAAAGTGGTGGCTTTGATTTAGACGCAGTTGCTGCGGTAAATGGAGCTTTATTGAAGAAAGAGGAGCGAGTTCTAAAGCATGTGCGAATCTACCCTAGTTTGGCTGCGGTAAATGAGACCATTCATATTGAAGCACCACATAATGCAGTTGTGCAGGTAAGTGATATTCAGGGCAAAATAGTGTCGACCAATACTACAGGCGAATTAAAATTAAGGAAAGCAGGAATGTATTATGTACATGTTACTTTTGAAGGGAAAAGCTTTACTCAGAAGATTTTGATTCACTAAAAAGGTAACTATGCGAGAATATCTCACTGCACCATTTTTTAGACTAGTTGTTATTTTACTAGTTACCATCACACTTCTCAATGGTTGCAAGGATGATGAGTTCGTTGAACCTCCTGTTGTAGCGATTGGACCACCTGTTTTAATTGCAAATCAGGGGAACTTTGGTTGGGGAGAAGGAACTCTGAGTGTTTATTATCCAGAGAGTAAGTCCATACAAAATAACGCATATGAGACAAAAAATGCTGAGGCCTTGGGCAATGTATTTCAGTCTATAACTTCTGCAAATGGGCAATATTTTTTTCTTATTAATAACTCCAATAAAATAGTAGTTACGGATAGCAACTTTGCCAAGACAAAGGAGATAACTGGACTTACATCACCTCGATATATGTATCGAGTTGCTAATGACAAGGCTTATGTAACGGATTTGTATGCCAGTGAGATTTCTGTTATTGACATGAAGGCATTGGCGATAGTGAAAACCATTCCCGTTAGAGGGTGGTCTGAAAAAGGAATACTTCATGAGGGTAAATTTTGGTTTACGGCTCCGGAAACGAATATGATTTATGCTATAGATATAGCGTCTGATGCAGTTACCGATAGTATTGAAGTAGGCGAACAACCTGAAAGCATAATCAAAGATATGGATGGTGTTATCTGGGTGTTGTGCAAGGGTGATGAGAGCAAAAATCAAAAGGCCCAGTTGGTTTCAAATCTTTTCGTTGGAATAGACCTTTTTCAGAAAAATATGGGAATAGAAGGAGCTATACCTACAGGGTTAGCATATGATTCTTTGAACCATAGCATCTATTTCTTATCCGATAGAATTTGGAAAATGAGAATAGATGAGGATACAGAACCTCAGTCATGGAAGCAGATTTCAAATGCAGCGTTATACACCATTAAGGTGAATCCTAAAAATGGAGATGTCTATGCTTCAGACGTTAAGGACTTTGTTTCTAAAAGTAGAATTTATCGATTTAGCTCAGTTGGAGAGCCATTGGACGAATTTTCTGCGGGTATTATCTCAGGAGATTTCTTTTTTCCGTAGGATTCTTTCGGTACGATTATCTTCGCACCCTTGTTAAAATTTAAAGACATATTTAAACTCGCCCGACCGTATCGCCTTCAATTGAGGTTGTTCTTTGGGTTCAATGTTTTTGCTGCTTTATTTAACGTAGTCAGTATTGGAGTTATCATTCCATTTCTTAAAGTAATTTTTAAAGAAAACTTGGATGATTTACAACCTGTTGAGCTTACTTCCAGTTCAGACTCGTGGTTAGCATACTTTGATTATCAAACAAGTATTAAGATTTTAGAATGGGGACAGTCCCAGACCCTCATTTACTTTTCAGTAGGGCTAGTCTTGGCTTTTTTACTTAAGAACTTGTTTGTTTATCTCTCGTTCTACAACCTTGCTTATATCAGAAGTGGAGTAGTTCGAGATATTAGAGAAAGACTTTACAACCATATACTTAGATTACCTCTTGGCTATTTTAATAAAGAGAAAAGAGGGGATACCTTATCGCGATTTACCAATGACGTAAAGGAGGTAGAATGGAGTTTGTTGGGTGTGATAGAACTGTATTTTAAACATCCTGTTGCTATCCTTATTCCACTGATTACCATGTTTGTTATGAGTTATCAATTGACTTTGTTTGTGCTCATAGTCTTGCCAGTAAGTGGTTATCTGATTAGTAGAATAGGAAAACGATTGAAACAAGCTGCACAGGCGGGACAAGAAAAATTAGCTGATGTACTTTCTCACTTGGAAGAGAGCTTGCATGGTATAAAAATTATTAAAGCTTTCGGAGCTATCAAGGACAAAGAAGAAGGATTTAAAGTGCAAAATGATGAGCATTTTAGATTGATGGTAAAAGTAAATAGAAAGGAATTATTGGCTTCTCCATTAAGTGAGTTTATGAGCAGTATTGTAATTGCTAGCTTACTCATTTACACGGGTTCGTTAATCCTCAATAAAGAGTCCGCATTAACGGGTTCTTTATTAATTGCTTACATAATCATATTTAGTCAGTTGATTCCACCAGCTAAGGGTATTACAGAAGCGTTTTTTAGATTAAAAAAAGGTGCTGCTTCTTTGGATAGAATCAATGATGTCTTAGTAGCCGAAGTAGAGAAAGACAAAGATGGTCTACCAGCACCTGATTTTAGTCAATCTATTGAACTTAAAGACGTAAATTTTGCTTACGGTGATGGGCCATTGGTTTTGAAAGATATAAACCTATCCATTCGAAAAGGTGAAACGGTTGCATTGGTAGGGCCAAGTGGAGGTGGAAAGTCAACCTTGGCGGATTTAATTCCTCGTTTTCACGAGTTGAAAAGTGGTTCGATTACAATTGACGGACAAAATATTCGCAACATTGAGTTGTATTCCCTTCGTAAAATGATGGGTATAGTAACGCAAGATGCTATCCTATTTAATGATACTGCTGCCAACAATATAAAGATGGGTGATTACTATCTAAGTGGCGATCAATTAATGACCGCTGCTAAAGTGGCCAATGCACATGAGTTTATTCGTGAAATGCCTGATAGTTACAACACTAATATAGGTGAGAAAGGAATGAATTTAAGTGGTGGGCAACGTCAGAGAATGAGTATAGCAAGGGCTGTAGCTTGCGAACCACCTATTTTAATTCTGGATGAGGCTACCAGTGCTTTGGATACAGAAAGCGAAAAAATGGTGCAGGATGCTTTGGAAAATGTAATGAAGGATCGTACTAGTATTGTAATTGCACATCGACTAAGTACTATTCAAAATGCAGATAAAATTGTCGTTTTGGACAAAGGACAAATTGCAGAACAAGGTACACATGCTGAACTGATGGCAAAAGGTGGAATCTACAAGAAATTGGTGGATTTGCAGACGTTCTCGTAGGATCACGCCTTTGTAGGATCACGCCTTTGAGGCGTGATCCTACAAAACCGGCGTGATCCTACAAAACCGGCGTGTAATTGCATAATTGATCTGATTCCACAGAATTGACGAACGAAAACATGATGAAAACAATAAATTAATGGCCTATAAAAAAGCCAAACAATACAGATTGCCTGGTTACAACTATTCTTCCAATGATGCATATTTCGTAACAATCGTGTGTCTAAATAGAAATTGCTTTTTTGGAACTATTTCTGATGGGGAAATGAAATTGAGTGAAATAGGTAAAATAATTAAACTGGAGTTGTTAATGGCAATCGAATATAAGCAGGACATACAAATCCCCAAATTTGTAATAATGCCAAATCACGTTCACCTTTTAATAGAGTTACAAAACGAGCAGTTAACTGAAAAATCACCTGCTAGTATTTTACCTTTAGGTCCTGGTTTTGAACGAAAAGGGCACATTGGTCCATTGCAAAAAGGGTCATTGGGGTCATTTGTGAATCACTTTAAAGGTAGAGTCACTCGTAAATGTAAAAAGCTTGGATTTATTGATTTTGCTTGGCAGTCTAGATACCATGATAGAATAGTCAGAGGTGAAAAAGAATATAACAGAATAGTGGATTACATAGAATCAAATATTGCTGATTGGGAAGATGATAATGAAAATCTAGAGGTCTAGAATTACCCTATTGAAGGAAGAGTTTTCTAAAGTGTATTCCTCAGAAAAATATATAAATTTGCATCCCTATAAACAAACCAATTATGAGCCACAACATCAAACCAGGAGTAGCTACCGGAGACGAGGTACAAGCGATTTTTAACCATGCTAAGGAGAATAACTATGCCTTACCAGCAGTAAACGTAACGAGTAGTAGCACCGTAAATGGTGTAATGGAAGCTGCAGCTAAGTTAAACTCTCCTGTTATCATTCAATTTAGCAATGGAGGAGCTTCATTCTTTGCAGGTAAAGGATTGAGTAATGAAAATTTTCAAGCGGCTATATTGGGCGGTGTTGCAGGAGCAAAGCATGTTCATGAATTGGCAAAAGCATATGGAGCTACAGTAATACTTCATACAGATCATGCTGCAAAAAAATTACTTCCTTGGATAGATGGTTTATTAGATGCTTCAGAAAAGCACTTTGCTGAAACAGGAAGCCCACTATACAGCTCACATATGATTGACTTATCTGAAGAGCCAATAGAAGAAAACATTGAGATATGTAAAAAGTATCTGGAGCGTATGAGTAAGATGGGAATGACTCTAGAAATAGAGTTGGGTATCACAGGCGGTGAAGAGGATGGTGTAGATAATACAGATGTAGATAGCTCTAAACTGTACACACAACCAAGTGAGGTTGCTTATGCATATGAAGAGTTAATGAAAATAAGCCCACGTTTTACCATTGCAGCTGCATTTGGTAATGTACATGGTGTATACAAGCCAGGGAATGTGAAATTGACCCCAGTTATCTTGAAAAACTCTCAAGATCACGTACAAGAGAAATTCAATACGGGGTCAAATCCAGTTGACTTTGTATTCCATGGAGGGTCAGGTTCTTCTCAAGAGGAGATACGAGAAGGAATCTCATACGGTGTTATAAAAATGAATATTGATACAGATACTCAGTATGCATTTACAGAAGGTGTAAGAGATTATATGTTGACCAAGAAAGATTATGTAAGTTCTCAGATTGGTAATCCAGATGGAGATGATATCCCAAACAAAAAATACTACGATCCACGTAAATGGGTAAGAGAAGGGGAATTAACTTTCATAACTCGACTAGAAAAAGCATTTGCAGATTTGAATAATGTGAATACGTTATAATCTCTTAGCCAAAATATACACATATTGAAAAGCCTCTCATTGTCGGGAGGCTTTTTAATATGACGGTTTCGTGATTTATATAAGTTTAGTTCTTATCTACTTTTGATATTTATGAAAAACTCTTACATCTTATTTTTAATTAGCACTCTTATCTTCTTGTCCAATTGCAAATCAGAGTCAGAAGAACCTGTAACTAAAAATTCTAATCCGCCTATCGATATAGTTGACCCTGACGGCATAGTAGGGACTTGGAATTGGGCAGGCACAAACCTGGGTTTTACCGGTAAGGTTATAGCTCCAGAAACAGAAGGATATACATCTCAATTGTCGCTAAAGTGGGACGGAACATACATTAGATATGTAGACTTTATTGAAAGTTCAGAAGGAACATACCGATTAATGGATACTGTAATGAGATATGGACGAGTAACTCTAATTCGATACAATAATGGTGGATATTGGGTCTGTCAACAGATTTCACTGGACTCAAATAGTTCTACTCTCAGTTTTGGTGGGCAGTGTCCGGATTATGGAGGTATGTGGTATAATCGAATGGAATAGAATTTAAATTTTAGCACATCCTACATGAAATTATATGTAGTTTTAATCTGGTCAAAAAAGCAATTTTTTGATTAAAAGTTAAGTTGTATCAACGTGAGAAGGCAACATGCGTTTTTAGTGATATGTTTTATTTACTCGTTAGTGAGTTGTAAAGATGTAGTCTTACCTACTCCAGAATCTGAGAATATTATTGGAGAATGGGAGTGGGTAGAGTCAGTAGGTGGTTTATCAGGTCTTGATCGTAGAACTCCCGAAAGTGTCAGAGAAACCTATCAACTTATTTTTAGGGACAACGGAAAGTATCGATACTGCATCGATAATGAAAAGAGTGATAAAGGAACTTACTCAATCGAAGAGAAAGTAGACTCAAGTAGTTCTTACCTTGAGGTAAGCCTGCACGGAGATAAATCTTCAACATCCATTCTTTCGTTTCAAACAAATGATTCCATGTCGTTATTTCCAGTTAGTTGTACTGTGTGCTATAACTCTGTTTACGTACGTAAGTAACTTCATCTAGAAATTCACGTAGTATGAATAAGTGATTCGGAAATTACTTTTTTTATATGTCTTTTTGGTTGCTTTGAAAAGCAATGCTCAACATACACTCTATCTATTTCCAGGTCAAGGTTCTGATTCTGCTATTTTCAGTAAAATGAGTTTTCCAGATTCATTTGAGCTAAAGTACATAGCACTTCCAACTCCTGACCAAGGTGAAATGTTACCAGAGTATGCTCAGCGATTTATTCCTCAGATCGATACGTCAGAACCGTTTTCATTAATTGGTGTTTCATTGGGTGGAATGATTTGTGTCGAATTAGCTGATATGCTTGACCCTGAAAATGTCATTCTAATTAGCAGTGCTAAATGTGCAGCCGAACTTCCTAATAGATATCGCTTTCAACAAAAAGTCAGATTAAATCGAATTGTTCCTGCAGCTTGGTATAAGATAGGGGCTTTATTTCTCCAGCCCATAGTAGAACCTGATAGAAATAAGGAGAAGGCTACATTCAAACGAATGCTAAAAAGTAAGGACAAGATTTATATGAAACGGGCAGTAGATATGATTATCAACTGGAATCGTGAAACCTATTCCGAAGACATTATTCATATCCATGGAGATAACGACAATACTATTCCAATTATGAATGTGAAACCAACTATAACTATAAAAGAGGGAAGCCACATGATGGCATTGACTAGGGGAGGGGAGATAGGAAAGTTGATTGTTGCTACCTTGACGAACTGATTCTATAGTCTAGCTAAATTTACAAATTCTACATACGATGAGATGGAGTATAAGCGTTGTCATTTTTTATGATTACCAGTCGTTACCCATTTGCCATTTTATTCATATTCTCTTTGATTGGAAATGTCCTTTTCGTTGGAGTCCATTGTGATTGGTCGGATGGGGACTTAAGTTTATTTATTAAAAAGAAACCGAGCTTAACTAGTTACTTCTATTCACCAGAAAAAATGGTAAGGTACCTTCCGAGAAAATTAGAAAAGAAGGAAACTATGAAGGAAGAGAAGTATCAGGAATTCTGTAGTGGATTTGTACCTAATTCTCCAAGTTCTGGATTTCCAATAGCATGGATTCAATTAACCACGAGTTTATTCATGATGACGGTAGTGAGTAATATTAAGTCATTAAGAACTAGTTTTTACCTTCTTGGTTTTCACTTTTTCATCTCAATCTGGATTACGGGTTTCGGAATAGTATTTCTCTTATTACTCGGAGAATACATACAGCTAATAGTCCCTATAATATTGATATTGAACTATTTAGTAATGTACTTGTTTACAGAAAAACGGGTAGTGAAAATCTTAGGTTGAAGAGACAATCTTTGAGTCTCATATCTCAATACTCACTTCTAGTTAGTCAACTCTAATATCCTTTAACTACTCAAAGCCACAATCAAATCGCACTTCGTCAAAATATGTACAGTCCCACTTAGTTCTTTTACCAATACCGCTGGATTATCTTTATTAATCAAGGTAGACACACGATCAATTGTTGTAGAAGCATCTATCATAGGGAAACTTTCTTGCATTACTTCAATAACCTTTTGTTCTCCCAAGCTTGGATTTTTAAGCAGTTGAGAAAGTAGATTGTTGTCGTTAATGGACCCAATAAAATCACCTTCTTTGTTTATAACAGGTAGTTGGGATATGTCATGCTTTTCCATCAGGTCAAAAGCCACTTTTACATGGTCGGTTTCAAGAACTGTTAAAGTTGGTAAATGACTGTGAGAAGAAATTATATCCTCTGCAGTTTTAGGAGTAGAGTCTAAGAAACCACGTTCTTTCATCCATTCATCATTGAACGCTTTGCCCATATAACGAGTTGCATGATCGTGGAATAAAACAACCACTACATCCGTAGGTTTTAACTTATCAGCACACTGAAGAATACCTTTTACAGCACTTCCTGCACTATTTCCTACCAAGATTCCTTCCTCTTTAGCCAGTTTACGTTGCCACAGCAATCCGTCTTTATCTGTTACCTTCTCAAAGTGATCTATTATGTCAAAGTTCACATTTTTAGGTAGAATATCTTCACCGATACCTTCTGTGATATAGGGGTAGATTTCTCCTTCGTCAAACTCTCCAGTCTCGTGGTATTTTTTGAAGATAGAGCCATAAGTATCTATTCCCCAGCATTGAATGTCTGGATTTTTCTCTTTCAAATATTTACCAACTCCACTGATTGTACCACCCGTTCCAACTCCAGAGACAAAGTGGGTGATTTTACCCTCAGTTTGTTCCCATATTTCAGGACCTGTACTCTCATAATGAGCAATGGCATTACTTGGATTATCGTATTGGTTGACATACCATGCATTTGGTATTTCACTGCCTAATCTTTTAGATACAGAATAGTATGAACGGGCATCCTCAGGATCTACATCAGTAGGACATACGATTACTTCGGAACCAACGGCCTTCAGAGCATCCACTTTTTCCTTACTTTGTTTGTCTGTAGTTACGAAGATGCATTTGTAGCCTTTTACAACAGCAGCTATAGCTAGTCCCATTCCTGTGTTCCCACTAGTGCCTTCTACGATAGTGCCTCCTGGTTTAAGTCTTCCATCAGCTTCAGCATCTTCAATCATTTTCAAGGCCATACGGTCTTTTACAGAGTTCCCCGGATTGGTAGTTTCTATCTTTGCCAATACTATGCATGGTAAGGCTGCAACTGTTTTATTCAGTTTTACAAGAGGGGTATTTCCAATGGTCTCAAGTATGTCGTTGTAATACATTGCGGCAAATGTAATCAAGTATAATCCTAAAAATAAGTCTTTTGTAATGCCATTTAATACCCGAATATTGTCGAGTATTGAAATGGATAGTAAACATAACAAAGAGACTTGCTCTCAATTTTTACTTTTGGGTATTTCTATCATTTTTCATTTCGCTAACCTTCGTTATTTTTAATAAGTTTTTAGATCCTGTTCAAAAAAGCAATACCATCGTATCAGATGGTAAGGGGTACTACGCCTATCTGCCTGGTATTTTTATTTACGATGATTTAACTTTTGCATTTAACCAGACGATAGAGAAAGAAAAACATGCAGAAACGATGTGGACGGATTATCGGTATAAGTTAGATAAAGATCGTGTTTATACCAGATATTACATTGGGACTCCAATAGCTTATCTACCTTTTTTTCTGAGTGCACATGGTATTTCAAAAATGATGGATTGGGATGCAGATGGGTATACACCCATTTATCACAGTGCAGTGCTAGTAGCTTCATTGTGTTACATGCTGCTGGCAATGATTTTCTTCGGAAAGATTTTAGATACATATAAGATTAAGTACTGGGTTAAAGTATTTGTGATTTTAGGAGCATACTTTGGAACCAACTGGTTTTACTATACTACCTGGGAAGCTTCATTATCTCACGTTTACTCAGCAGGAATCATTGCCATGTTTTGGTATTACTGCATTCGTTTTAAGAAGAACCCATCTTTTAAAAGAGTAGTTTTATTAGGGTTATTGTTGGGTTTTATCACTCTCCTACGTCCTGTTAATGTGCTGATTGTATTGTTTTTACCGATACTATTTATGGATTTAAAATCCTTTTGGGGATTCGTAAAAAATAAGATGTTGACTCCAAAAATTGTTCTAGGTGGATTGCTTACCTTTTTTGCGGTCATCTCATTACAGTTAATAATCTATAAGATTCAAATTGACCAGTGGTACATCTATGCATACTCACACGAGAAGTTTTATTTCTTACAATCCCATATGATGGACTTCTTATTTAGTATACGCAAAGGTTTCTTTGTTTACACTCCTTTGTTTATTCTAAGTATAGTTGGATTATTCTACTGGAGAAAAGACAATAAATTTCAGCCCATTTGGTGGTTGCTTACCTTTCTTTTTATCACGTACATCTTTTCCAGTTGGCATATGTGGTGGTATGGGGGAACGCTGGGGACACGAGTGTTTATTGAATACTATATCTTTTGGGTTATTCCTTTGGCTATGTTGCTAAACAAGCTGAAAGGAATTCCATTAAAAGTGGTGATGACCATTGCTTGCCTATTTATTTTCAATAACATTTTGCAGCAGTATCAGTACCGTTGTGCCATTTTACATTACGACTCCATGACCTGGCAGAATTACAAAGACATTTTCTTGTACCCCATCATTCCATAGGCAGCGGGTCGAAACCCGTCCGTAAAACTGTCGTTTTTATCCAAAAGGATAGGATATTTTCTCAAAAAATAGAGATTTGTGGCACATATTAAAAGAATGAAAAAAATATTTACATTAATTTTAGGTTTTGCTACCCTAATCAGTAGCCATTTTGCGAAAGCAGATGAAGGGATGTGGATTCCCGCATTGCTTACAGATAACTATGCTGAAATGCAACGATTGGGGCTGAAAATGACTCCAGAGCAAATTTACAGTATCAACAACAATAGTATGAAAGATGCAATTGTAAGATTGGGTCGTGGTTTTTGTACAGGTGAAATCATTAGTAACAAGGGTCTTATCTTAACCAATCATCACTGTGGTTATAGTGCGATTCAAAAATTGAGCACGACTACTGCAAATCATTTGAAGAATGGTTTCTGGGCAAAGTCACACAAAGAAGAATTGTCAGCAGGTTTCAGTGTTTCTTTTTTAGTAAAGATTATTGATATTACAGATGAAATATTAGCGGATGTTACAGATGAGAACAGAGCTGAGAAAATTGCAGAGCATTCTTCTGCTATTAAGAAGGAGCATTCCAATGATGGTGCTTACGATGTAGATATCAAAGAAATGTTCAGTGGTAACAGATACTTTGCTTATGTATATGAAACTTTTGGAGATGTTAGACTTGTAGGAACACCTCCTGAGTCAATAGGTAAATATGGTGGAGATACCGACAACTGGATGTGGCCACGTCATACTGGAGACTTCTCTATGTTCAGAGTTTATGCAGATAAGGACAACAAAGCAACTAAAGAATTTTCTGAGGATAATGTACCTTATACTCCTAAGCATCACTTACCGGTGAGTCTTAAAGGAGTGGAAAAAGGAGACTTTGCTATGATTTGGGGCATCCCAGGTAGCACAGACCGTTATCTTTCTTCGTATGGTGTAAAGAACGCTACAGATATAGATCAACCCGCTAGAGTTAAGATTAGAAGAAGTAAGTTGGATATTTATGAAAAATATCAAAATAAGGACGAGGCGGTAGATTTAATGTATTCCGCTAAGCATGCTCAGGTAGCAAACTACTGGAAGTACTTTATGGGTCAAACTAGAGGTTTGAAAAGATTGGATATTCAAGGTAAGAAAAAAGGTGAAGAAGACGCTTTTGTAAAGTGGGTAAATAAAGGGGACGCTTCTCGTAAGTCAACGTATGGTGGCGTTATTGGAATGTATCAAGATGCATATAAAGTGTATGATGAGAAAGTATTGGCTCAAACCTATTGGATGGAAGCTATCTACGGAATTGAATTTACGAAGTACGGATTTGGATTCTCAAGATTGCATGATTTGTATAAGGCCCATGGCTCTGAAAAAGATTCTGAGAAAAAAGCGAAACTTAAAGAGCAAATCGATGCTGCACTTAAAAGATTAGAAGCATCTACAGAAGGTAATTTTAAAGATTACTATAAGCCAATTGATCAAGAAGTTGCGGCAGCTATGATTGCGTTTTATGCAAATGATATTCCTGCGAATCTTAGACCAGCAGATTTCAATGCAATGCTTGCAAAATGCAAAGGAAGTGCTACGGAGATGGCAAATAATATTTTCGAAAATTCAATCTTAGTAGATAAGGATAAAGCAATGGAATTCTTTGCTAAACCAAGTGCTAAGAAATTGAAAAAAGATTTAGGCGTTAAGTTCTCAAGCATTATGCTGAATTATTACCTAGGAGATATTCTAAGTATGTTTGCTGATGCTGATGCGAAAAGAGCAACGGCAGATAGATTATATAAAGCTGCATTGTTCCAAATGCATCCGGATAAGGCGTATGCTCCTAATGCAAACAGTAGTATGCGTTTTAGCTATGGTCAAGTATTGGATTATTCTCCAGGTGATGCAATGATGTATAAGCACTTCACTACCATGAAAGGTGTTATGGAGAAATACCAGCCAGGAGATCATGAATTTGATTTACCAGCAAACTATCTGAAAACTGCTAGAGATGGAGACTACGGTCAGTATGCAAAAGAAGGTGAAGATTTAAGAATATGTTTCTTGAGTAACAATGATATCACAGGAGGTAACTCAGGCAGTCCTGTAATCAATGGAAATGGTGAGCTAATTGGTCTTGCTTTTGATGGAAACTGGGAAGCAATGAGTGGCGATATTGCATTTGAGCCAGAATTGCAACGTACCATATCTGTAGATATTCGTTATGTACTTTGGTGCATAGATAAACTAGCAGGTGCTAAGCACATTGTAGACGAAATGACTTTAGCTAGATAAGTCATAGAAAATAAAATAGGAGAGGGCTATTCGCAAATGCGAGTGGCCCTTTTTTGTGGAATTAACAATACTATCTCAGAGTCTTACTAAAATAGTACCAAGTGAGTCTTGGTGCGTAGTACATTGTTTTTAATGGATATAGAGCTATTGTCCTGATGATTTGAATAACCAGATGCTTTCCCATTTTGAGTTGGTGAAATGGTCCTAGATTTGTTGATACAATCCCTCTTTTTTTATCGGATGCTACGTCAAGTGTATCATCGGCCACATTCAAAATATGTTCTAGGTTGGTTAGCAATTTTAAAGTACTGGAAAAGGATGAATTCTGACCGTGTTTTACATACAGGAGAGAACCCAATAATTTGATTACTTCTTCTCCTTCACTTTTTAACTCTTGAATAAGATTTTGAGTTGATGAAGCTGTTTGTTTAGCAATAGCTATTTCAATAATTCTTTTTCCAAAATGACTTAATTTATTCTCGATTCCTAAATCCTTACAATGCTGAATAAAGATGAATAAGTCCTTTAAATGTAGAGCTTCACAATGGAATTCAAATTTTTGCTGTTCAACAAAATTGCAAATCTCGTGCTTGAAAATGATGTAGTGATTTGCAGAAATAAGTTGGGTGAAAAGTTCATCATAGTTAAATAATAAACATTTCTGTTGCTGGATATTAAGCTCATCTAAATGTTGATCAATAAACCCGGCAACCAAACCAATTTGGTTGAACAAATGAATAGAAATAGACTCAGAAATTTCTTGTGACAATACCTTATGAACCATCTGCAGACAGGTAACATACTTCCTAGATCTAGGAGTAAGTTCAGTTTGTTCGCTGAAGGGAATGTCTATGACAAGGTGTGTATTCATATTGAGTAATCTTCTCAAAAATAAGATTTTCTGTGGTTAAAAATGCATAACGAGGGAATAGCACATAGGTAATTTGTCTCCAATGCTAGTAATTATGAATTCATCTGAAGCTCTTTCCTCCATGTTTTTGAAGCAATTGTGTGGGGAATAATCGTATTCTTTGAAATGACTGATTTTTAGACCCTTATCCATTAAAGAAGTAAATACTTCTGATAATGAATGATTCCAACCCACTTCCTCCATTTGAATTTCAGCATCTTGTTGGGCATAGGTTCCAGAGCTTTCTTCAACAATGGGTTCTATGTTAAAGTAGGAGAATGAAATATTTTTAAAATTATCATCAAACATCCAGACTGTAGGGTGAAATTCAACAAATAGAAACTTACCATCAGGTTTTATAAAATGAGAGACAATGTCAGCCCATTTATCCATATTAGGTAACCATCCTATAGTGCCGTAAGTAGTGAATACAATGTCAAATTTTTCTTCAATATGCTCTTTAGCGGAATAAACGTCGGCACATACAAATTTGGTATCTAATCCCAATTCCTCATTGAGCTTCTTTGCCTCATCGATAGCAACATCAGAAATGTCTAGGCCAGTTACTTTAGCACCCATTCTAGACAGACTCATGGAGTCTTGTCCAAAGTGGCATTGAAGATGCAAGATTGATTTACCCTGAACGTCTCCCAGTAATTCTAGTTCAATAGATTTTAAAGTGCTTTTACCCTTTTTGAAGTCTTCCAATTCATAGAAATCACTTTTTAGATGAATAGGAGTCTTCTTATTCCAAAGTTGTCTATTTACATCCAAGTATTTGGTACTCATGGATTCATTAGTTTTAAAGCTTCTTCAATGGTTTCAACAGGCAATTGGCAAACTCCTTTTTGACAAACATAGATCTTAGTTGTACCATTTATAAATCGATCTTTAAAAAGAGGAATGTTAGACTTTCTATCTGACCCGATAATGAGTGTATTGTTCAAGTCGTTGGATTGCAGTGATTTAGTGATTTGTTTAGCATTTTTACCAACAATAGCAATTTCATAAAAGGGCATAGTATGTTTTAGGTGAGCTCTAGCCCAATTACTATGTCCACCTGGGTAGTTGCTAATATTGTCCTGTACTTTGCCTATTAAATTTTCTGACATGCTGAGTAGGCTAGGGTTCCCATAAATTAATCCTAGATGGAGTAACACATTTGCCATACTTGAATTTGTGGAGGGTATAACATTGTCATATACCTCCGAGGTTCTAACGATGAGTTCGTTGGCTTCATTGAAGTAGAAAAGTTCTTTATCTGCATCATAGAATTTTTCTATTGCTTTGTCTACCAGTAGCTTAGATTTTATGATATATTCTTCGTTTGAGGTGATTTCGTAAGCAGAAATACATGCTTCAGCAACAAAAGAATAATCCTCTAGCATACCATTTATGGTGGATTTACCTTGCTTGTACGTGTGCCACACATTGTTTTCTTTCTCTATTTGAAGTTTGATTATTGCGTCCAAACAATTTGTAGCCAGTGTTTTGTAATGGTCATTTCCTGTTGCTTTGTACGCTTCACACAATCCCGTTATCAGTAAGGCATTCCACGCAGTAAGGCATTTATCATCCAGTCCTGGTCTTATTCTAGAACTCCTAGATTTTAGGAGTTTTGTATTTATTGAGCTTATTCGTTGTTTTAGCTCATTTGGTGTGATATTGAACTTGGATGCTATTTCAATGTCTGAACGATTTCTTAATAGAATATTATTACCATGTTCCCAAAGTCCTTTTTTACCAATTTCATAATAGATCTGGGCTAGATTAAAATCTTCATCTAGAATGTCTTTTACTTCTTTCGACTTCCACACGTAAAATTTCCCTTCTTCTCCTTCACTATCAGCATCAAGGGCTGCATAAAACATATTACTTTCATCGAACATTTCACGCTCAAGCCAAACTATCGTTTTTTCTACAATCTCTTTGTACAAGGGATCTTTGAATCGTTTGTAAGCCTTAGAGTAAATGGTTAATAGTTGTGCATTGTCATAAAGCATCTTTTCAAAGTGAGGAGCCTTCCATAGCTCATCTACACTATATCTAGAAAAGCCGCCTCCAATTTGATCAAAAATACCTCCATAAGCCATTTTTGTTAGTGTTACATTTATGAAGCTGTCGCTGTATGAATCATCAAAATGATGCGTATAATCCAGTAAGTAATTAAAATTACTGGGCATTGGAAATTTAGGAGATCTATTCATTCCTCCTTCGGTCATATCCCAATTGGCTTTCCAGCCTTCAACTGCAGCAACTAGTTTTTTAACATCTAGTTTTTGAGATTGATTGTCGCTTATGGCGGTTTCCTGCATTTCAATTCCCTTGGTTAACTTGGTTGCATAGTCTTCTAACTTTTCGCGATTGTTAGTGTACTGTAAATCAACAGATTGCAAAAGTTTTATCCAGCCACTTGCGGGGTAATACGTTCCTGCATGGAAGGGTCTACCATCGGGCAAGGCAAAGCAGTTTAAGGGCCATCCACCACTTCCAGTGATTATATTAGCTGCTGTCATATATATTTGGTCGACATCTGGACGTTCTTCGCGATCTACCTTAATGCAGAAGAAATGTTCATTCATGTATTCTGCGATTACCTCGTTTTCAAAACTCTCATGCTCCATCACATGGCACCAATGACAACTACTGTATCCTATGCTAATGAGAATGGGCTTTCCTAATTCTTTAGCAGTGGCCAGGCTCTTACTATTCCATGCATGCCAATCTACAGGGTTGTGAGCGTGTTGCAGCAAGTATGGACTAGTTTCTTTGATTAGTTCGTTTGTGTGTTGGTGCATAACGGTTGTCTCCTTCTTCTGACCGCAGGAATTAAGAGTGATTAACAAGCTTATTGATAAAAGATATTTTGGAAGTGTCATTTTAAAGTGGAAAATTACGTCTATTCCCTCTAATAGAACAATTAACTGCTGATTTTAGCTAATTTTGGGAGAATCCTATGCTAAGAAAATTACTGTTACTCACCGTCGCATTTCTGTTTTTATCGCAAATGTCTAATGCTCAGTACACTCAAATAGGTGCTGGAGGATTTACAAATGCAAATTTTGGTCCAATTACAACAGATACATTGCCTGCATTTTATAGTCGATTTGCCTATATCTATCCTTCGGCTACTTTGACAAATTTGAATCACGAAGATACAATTACTGCTCTCGGTTTTAGGCACAGAGGTTTTGATTCTCTAAGAGGCAATTGTAATATGAAAATTTATTTGAAGTCTACGAGTCAACCTGATTTTGGAACAGCCGCTCTTAACTGGCTAGCAGAAGCTAGAAACGGAATGACTTTGGTGTACTCTGGAAATCCAAAAGATATTATTGGAAATAGTCCCAGTGATGCAGTTTTTCAATTTAATCAAACAACTAAATTTCCATGGGATACAGCTGGTGCATCTATTAATTTAGAAATTCTCATTGAGTATACACAGACAACCAATCAGGAGGTAAGAATGAATTGGTATCATGAAAACAGTTTCTTTGTTCCGGGTTTTGTATCTGCCAATGAGTCCAAATTTATCTTTGGCTCAAGTACCTCTGGGATGGATAGTATTACGAATTCCAATTCGATAATAAAACCGACCTTACGGATTTATCATCCTGTTAGTACCAATGATCTTGAAACGATAAGACTATATTCTCTTGGTACGGTTCCTATTTTGATGGATACTCCAGACAGTATTAAGGTTGTTATTGCCAATATTGGGAAAGACACTGTTTTTAGCAGAAAAGTATTTCTAGAAGTTTCTGGAGCCAATTCTTACGAGGATTCTGTAGTCATATCGAGTATTGCACCTTATACCAACGATTTTGTTTATTTTACTAATTACGAACCTGCCAATTTAGGAACAGAGACTTTGACGGTAACACTAGGTGACGATGATGTCATAACAAACAACTCGATTTTTAAAGACAGAATTGCTAATTACAATATATACTCGCATTCGGACCCTTTCGCATCCAACACTGGAGGAGTCGGCTTTAATGGTTCAACAGGTGATTTTGTAGCAAAGTTTTATGTAGGAGGAACGTCGCATCTAAATCAGATTAAGGTAGATTTTAATCTAGGAGGTCGTGACTTTCAATTAGGTGTTTGGGACGATGATGGTACAGGCGGTTTACCTGGAACGGAATTGTTTATGTCGGATTCTTCCATTTCAGTTGGAGGGACATTTATTATGCCTGTGCTTCCCAAAATTCAAATTTCTGGTGGTTTTTACATTGGAATTAGACAAACAACAACTACTAATGTAGCATTTAGTTTCCAAAATGAAAGTCCAGTACGACCCAATACTTTTTTCTTTACAGCTCCCGCTGGTGATACCAATTGGACTCCATTTTCTCCTGGGTTTGATTTTAACTTTAATGTTCAACCACGATTACAAGTAGCTAATGATTTGGCAGTTCTTGACATCTTATCACCGGTTGATGGTGATAGTATTAAGTACAGTTTAACAGATTCTATAGATGTAATTGCACGATTTATAAACTTTGGATACCAGAACCAAACCTCGTTTATCACAAGAATGGAGATGATCAATCGTTTTGGACAGGTCGAAGAACTCTACGAAGAAATTATTTCATTGCAAAGTGCAGATACAGCAGTTGTAAACTTCGGTAAGTATGATCGCTACCATTTGGGGCATTATATAGCTCGAGCAACAGTTGTTTTGAATACAGATAGTGTGCAAGATAATAACTCACAGGAAATCGAATTTGACTTCATAAAGGATCATGATGTAGCAGTAGATATTATCTTTTCACCTACTACTAATGATACTTTTGAAATGAATAGGGAACCTTTTCAGCCTACAGTAAGAGTTATTAATTATGGTGTAATCGATCAAACGGGATTCAATGTTGTCGGTGAGCTGGTTAATTCATTTGGAAATGTAATTGCATATCAGCAGAAAACGATTTCGTTGGTCTCTCAAAATAGTGTTATAACAACGTTTGATCCAATAACAATCCCAGATGAGGGGACATTTATATTCAGATCCTATACCACCTTATTTAGAGATTCATTTCCAATCAATGATAGCTCAAAGGTGACCATACATTCTATTAAAGTCGATGATTTAGAAATTAAATTGATTAGTAAGCCAGAGCATCTTAAGAGATATGCGAAAAATACAACTCTAAGACCATTCATAACCTACAGGAATGATGGAAGAAGTAATCAAGATTCTACGTACTTTTATGCTAGCGTATATGGTGAAGATAATGAAGTAATATATACAGATACTAATATGTTGGCTACAACATTTGCAAGTACAGGACAAGTACTTTTTGATAATCTAATGATGGATTCCTTGGGTGATTTTAGATTTACTATTGAAGTTGAAATCAATGATGACCAAAAGCCTGTTAATGATACCATGAGTGCTTTATACAGTGTAGTTACAGCCAATGACATTAAGTTGGTTGACATATTAGAGCCAATAGGAGTCATTGTGAAAGGGTCTTCTTCTGGGTCGCCGAGATTAATAGTTAGAAACAACGGGATTAACAATACAGTGAATGCCAAAATATCTATGAACATTGAAAATAATCAAAGTGTCAGTGTTCTCTCAGATACAATATCTATAAATCTAAATGGTTTTGTAACCGATACGTTTTCCTTTAGTACTTTGACTTTTAACGAGATTGGGGATTATTATGTAGAGGTAATTAATAATTGGTCTCTAGAAGATGAACCCGGTGAAAATGACACTATAAGAAGTACCTATATAATCAGATACGGATCAGATATTGGAATTGTAAAACATTTTGATCCTGTTGATAAGGATACTATCGAGCTTGGAGAAGAAGTATTTCCCTCTCTTCAAATTAATAATTATGGAATTGATACAGGAAAGGATGTTTCCATAGAAATTAATATAACTCATTCAGGAATATCAGTATATAGAGATACGTTTAGCTTGGATTTTTTAAGTCCTAATAGAGCCAATAACTTCTTGTCCACTAAAGTATTTAGTACAAGTATACCGGGTGAATATATACTCGAATCTCAAATTTTAGCAAATGATGATAATCTAGATAACAATGCATTGTCCTCAACTTTCTATGCAATCTTACGAAAAGACGTGTCGGTGGTTTCATCCATCTTCCCGGTGGAGTCGCAGCAACTGTTGTATAAAAATAAATACAAGCCAGAGGTTACAATCAGTAATAATGGATTAGATGATTTGACTGGCGTAGAGATACAATGTTTGGTAACCATAGATGCTATTGGTATTTATGACCAATCGAAAACCGTGGATATTGCATCTGGAGAGACTGTGCAGATTGCCTTTGATAGCACTTTGTACTATGACAATTTAGCTCAAGCTCTTATAAGATTTACTGTGGAAAGTGTAGACGATCAAATTGCTAGTAATGATACTATCATTCGTGCTTTTGAGTTTGTTCGAGGACTAAATGTCAATTCACACGTTTTTGATGAGACACTGGTTTATCCAAATCCATTCAGCAATTCAATTATCGTGGAAGCAAAAGAAGGTATTTCTAGTATTAGGTTGGTTGACTTGAATGGAAAGCTGCTGTTCGAAGCTAAGTCTTTGAATACGAACAGCTATGAGATTCATTTGAATGTTCCAGTAGGCAATTACATATTGGAGATACAGAGTGGAGATAAGATCGAAAGATTCCCAATGATAAAATCGTTTAAATAATAAAAGGGATGTCGAACGACATCCCTTTTGACTAATTAACTAAACCTTATTATCTTAGAGAAGATGCCACAAACTTAATCGTTGCACAGAGATAAGTCGTTGTATTTGAGGGTGTACTTTCCCACAGGGGATTTTAAATCGACCTTTAGTGTATATTTTTTTGAACATTTAATCTTAAAATTCGTGAAATTTATACGTGCAATGTCAGGTGTTTCGTCAAAGTTGCCCGATTTAACTGTTTTTTTAATGTTGAAAAGTCCAAGGAATTTCTTGTGATAAAAGATGTTGTAGGTGAGTTTTGAGCCTTTTGGAATAGATATAATGGCTTGGTGTTCATCAACTTTTAGAAATTTAGGTTCTTGAATTGACAGTTTTTTCTGTTGTTGGTACTTATATGCGACATCCAGTTGAGCTACCCCATAGCCCATTAGAGAATCAGGAGAATCTGATTGAGTAGCCGTAATTCGAACTAGGTTATTTATTTCGAGTGGACTAAGTTCCGGATAAGCTTGCATCAAACAGGCAACCCCTCCTGCAGCAATTGGAGTGGCATAACTTGTTCCATATCCTTGATAGTATCCTCCACCAGGGCTTGCAACCCAAGCTAAGACACCACAAGATGAAATGTCAGGTTTTATAACACCTAGGGCGTTATTGCCTTGGCTGCTAAACTTTCCAAGATTATTTTTTAAGTCTACAGCACCAATGGTAAGGATGCTAGCAACGTCTGCAGGAGTTCCAATTTTACGCCATTTATTATCTCCTTGATTACCAGCACTATTGAGTACTACAATTCCTTTTTCCACAGCAATTCTAGCGGCCTTACTTACATAACTCGTTTTGCCATCCAAATCTTTATGTGTGTAGCTTAGCCTTTTGTCATCAAACATATTATATCCAAGAGATGAGCTAATAAGGTCGATCCCCATACTGTCTGCAAGTTCAGCAGCCTTGCACCAGTTAAGTTCTTCAAGAGGATATTCACTTGATCCGTATTCGGTTCTAAACAATGTAACACCAGCATTGGGAGCAGACCCAATGTACTTTCCCTTATCATAAGCACCAAAACATGAGGCACAAGCTGTACCATGGTTATCACTGCTTATTACGTTATTGTCTAGACCTGCCACATCATAACCATATGTTAGCAACCCATTGGACTGATGTTTGAGGAAGGCAGGTATTTTGTCAATGTTTCTAAATCCTGCATCAAAAATGGCAATTTCAATCCCTTTACCACTAAAGCCATTTTGATGTAACTCCACAACACCTATTTGATTATTTTGATGATATGATACTCCATAGTCCTCAATAGTTAATTGGGTTGTAGACATATCACTTTCTTTCAACTTAAGCCGAGGTTTTGAGAAGTTGGGTTGTTCAACATCAAGATCTTTTTCTCCAATACCCACATATTTTACCATGTCCACAAAGGGAAGTTCTAGTAATTCGTCAAGATTTTCTTTATCCGCAGATATGACTGCTGCATTGTGCCATTTGAGGGTATATCTCAAGTGTAAGAGAGTATCTTTTAGTATTTCATTAATATAGTTTCGGTTTACAGGGAAATCATCCTTGTTTGTTGGGATGTTATACTTTGTCCGTCTTTCAATAGCTTTTTTCCCGAGCCACTGTTCTGGTGAGCCAATTGAGTCTTTTTGATTAAATTTAACATAAAACACATTGGTGTTTTGGGCGTAAGACCCATAAAAGCAAAATATTAGAATAAAAATGAATGCTCTACCAATTGCTTTGATAGAAGGTTTTAATGTATTCTGTACCATCTTTGTATTTTCCTGGTTGGGTTTCATAGTCTGCAAATATTCGTTCAATAAGACCAATGCTATCTGCATATACTTCTTGTTCGATGTTTGTAAAGAAAGGGTCTTGATCATTTCCTAAATCCACAGTAACGGTGTTGAAAAAGATTATACCATTTAGTAAAGAGTCTGCCTCACCAATTTTACGCAGTCTTGCAGTTTGAAAAGGCTGGCTATTTAGCTCATTGGCATCCCAAGACTTCCTATCTTTAAATGGAAAACTCAACTTAACCTTACGTTCATTATTTTCAGTTCTCTCGGCACTGTATACGTTCTTCTGAATAGTAGCAAAATGAGTAAATTTCCAAGTAATTCCACTGTCTATAGATGTTTCAATCCGTAACTTATACGTTTCTGTTATTGAACCTTCTATGAGTGCATCGATAGTTTCTCGTTGTAAAAATAAAGAGGTATCTGTTTTTGACAAAAAGGCGTCATGATTTAGTTCCGCAACAGAGTAGATGATATACTTTTCTAATTCAATGGGGAAATAGGTTGGACCTATTATCGGTGACGGATCCTCTACTCGTTTACAGGCACTAACCCAAACCAATAATAGAAGGAAGTATATGAGAATACTATTTTTCAAAAGATTTAAGTACAAATGTATACTTTGTGCCTTTTGGGTCACTACTTTCTACATTAGAAATATTCTCAACTTCTCGTTTTACTAAACCCATATTGGCAGCATAAGTTTCACGAACAAACCGTCTGTTTATTGCATTGATTTCCTGTTCCTGAAAAACAGTTGACACACTATCCAAATTGTATGGTCCAATTATAGCTGGAATGTGAATTTCTTCAAAGAAAGATTCTAGTCTAGGTTTATTGTTAAACTGATTGCCGTCCCATTCCTTATTCAACGATATTGGGAATGTGATTGGAAGATTTGTCTCATCACGAATTGTTCTAAGAACTTCTGTCGATGTTTTGATTTCACTGAAATTTTCTTTGAACAGCCATGGACTAAAACTATCGACCTTAGTTTCTCTTTTGATTAAGAACGCAATTCGTTCTTGATTGTCCATAAATGAAGATATTACTGTATGTCGTGCTAAAAACCGAAAGGTGTCTGGTTTTTGGGTTCCATTGCCGTAAAAGACAATACTATCAACCTCATATGTCCAAGTATTACCTATTTCAAGAGGTTGATACTTAGAGCTATGATTGATATTAGGGACAATTGCATTCTTCCGGCATCCAGATGCAATGGTCAATAGAAATAATATAGCGTAAAACGATCTCATATTATATTTCAATGCAAAAATACAGTTAAGTTATATGCAACACTTCACAATAGAAGTATAATTCTATATTTTTGACCGCTTATGACAACAATCTTAGATGGTAAGACTTTGGCACTCAAACTAAGAGGCCAAATAAAGGAGAAAGTAGATAAGTTTAAATCAGAAGGGCACAGGGCTCCGCATTTAGCTGCTATCTTGGTTGGGGAAGATGGAGCAAGTAAGACTTATGTTGCAAGTAAGGAGCGAGATTGTGATTTTGTTGGGTTCAAAAGTAGTGTTCACAAGCTACCTGCTGACACCTCTGAAGAAGATCTTCTTAATCTAATAAGTAGTATAAATAATGATGAAGATATAGATGGACTTATAGTTCAACTTCCAGTTCCTAAACATATTAATGCCACAAAGGTTACGGAGGCTATTAATTATGAAATAGATGTAGATGGTTTTCATACAATTAGCGTAGGTAAGCTTACTAAAAATGAGGATACGTTTATTTCTGCAACTCCTTTTGGGGTTATAATGATGTTGGAGGATTACGGTATTGAGACCAAGGGTAAGAGTTGTGTTGTCGTTGGAAGAAGCAATATAGTTGGCAGACCGATGAGCATATTAATGAGTCAAGGAGGCCGAGATGCTACTGTAACGGTTTGTCATAGATATACACCAAATGTTGGTGAATTCACCAAAAATGCGGACATTGTTATAGTTGCTGTTGGTATTCCTGATTTTTTGAAAGTTGATATGGTAAAAGAAGGTGCTGTAATTGTAGATGTAGGCATTACTAGAGTAGATGCGGACAATAAAAGGGGGTATGTACTCAAGGGAGATGTTGACTACGAGAATGTTAAGGATAAAACAAGTGCAATAACTCCAGTTCCAGGTGGAGTTGGTCCAATGACCAGATATGGGCTACTCTTTAATACATTAAAAAGCTATAAAAAGAAATTAAATCTATGAATGAATTTCCAGTGATGGAATATTTCTATTCCATTCAAGGTGAAGGTGTATATGCAGGACAATCTGCATTTTTTATTCGACTGGGTGGATGTGATGTTGGATGTGTATGGTGCGATGTAAAAGACAGTTGGGATGCTGAAAAACATCCATTGAAATCTATTGATTTCTTAGTGACTGAAGCTAAGAAACATCCAAGCAGAATTCTTATTCTTACGGGAGGTGAGCCCGCTATGTATGATCTGACTGAAATTACTAAAGCATTTCATAATGAAGGGTTTAGGGTGCATTTAGAAACCAGTGGAGCATATGAACTAATTGGTGACTTTGATTGGGTGACCTTCTCCCCCAAGAAGTTTAAAGCACCAATACTCTCTGCTGCTGCCCAAGCAGATGAGTTGAAAATAGTGGTGTTTAATAAGAGTGATATTGCATGGGCAGAGACACATCAAACAATGGTGCCTGATAACTGTAAGCTATATCTTCAACCTGAATGGGACAAAAGAGAAGTAACAGAAAAAATAATTTTCGATTATGTACTTGCTAATCCCAACTGGTACATAAGTCTACAAACGCATAAGTACCTTGGAGTAGATTAAATACTTATTTTAGCCTCAAGTAATTCGAGTAATTCTGGGTTGTAGTATCCAAAATGGTCAAGTATGTTTAGCACTTTTATCTTTTTGCCTAGTTTTAATCTTGAAAATGTTTTGATTGCCTTTTTGTGTTTTGGTTCCATTACATATATAACTTCGGCCCAATTTAGATCTTCTTCATTTAGATAGTTTGTCCCTTCTTTTTGGCAAATTGCTTTATTGGTTCCTACGGATCTAAATTCAATGTCTGGATATTTCTGAGAAAAGTAGTCTTCGGCGGTTTTAGACCGTTCAATGTTTGCCGAACAGACGAATAAAATGAGGTTCATATAGAGCTGGTAGCCTATTTTGGAGGAAGGTCAGGATAAGGAACTAGGGATTCAACTAAAAGAATAATTCCTCCTTTCGTCATTAAGGCTAAGACCACAATAATTATAGACACTGTTAATCCAACACCTATATTATTGTTTTTTATCTCTTTTAGTTCATCAAGCGGAGTCATATAGGTGTAGGTGTATACTCCAATCATGCTAATAATAATTGAAGAGATGTAAGCAATAGCAATATAAAGTCCTCCATATCCAACAAATTGAAGAATCAATTGGGCTGTTGAAATATTGGTATCTGAAAGAAGTCTGAATGCATCAATTATGGGTTGTATAACTCCACTAACTACATAACCTACAGAAAAAAGAACACCAGTAATAAGAATGTTGTAAGCAGTATTTCCATGGTTTATGGCCAATACTTTTTGACCATAAATTGTAATGAGTCTATAGGTAAGAAGAAGAATTAAAATTCCACATCCCAAAGATGAAATAATCTCGATTGCTCCAAGTAAGGCGACTTTTGTATTCATATTATTACTGTAAAGTTATATCCCATTTTGATATATCGTTCATTTCTGGAGGTAACATCCCAATGTCCCATCCTGTGTTTGTTGTTTCCCATAGGTAGTATTTTATGCCATTTTTTACTATGTGATCTCCTGATGCAGGTATATCAAGTCCTATAATTGAATGTCTATACGCATTACTTGTTAATAGTATGGGGTGATAACCAAGTTCCTTTAACAAAGTGTATAAGGTAAGCGTACGTGTGTCACAGTCTCCTTGATGAGTATACAGAAATTCAGTTGGAGTATAAAGTCCCCATTTTACATCGTCTATACATGGGCCTACATGATCATCACATGATTCATTCCACAAGACATATGAGTAGGGGATGTCTTGTATCATAGTTACAACTGTTTTTGCAAAATCACTTCGATTTAGATGTTCAGATACCTGCAATTCTTTCAAAGAATCAATCATAAATGTGATCTTATTTTTTTCGTTGAGGTAGATTTTTTTGTAGATGTATGGCCATATGTCTGTTCCTTCCTTCAAGTGATTTGTTTTTAAAGAAACATCACGGTATAACCAACTCAGTGTATAGTCTGTGCTGGTCATCGTATAGCTCAAACAGTACAAATTATAATCTAGATCAGCCCATTTTAGCTGAGCAGCAATCCCATCATCCATTACGGATAAATATTCAGAACATTTATCTTCATTATCGGATTTCTTATTTGCCGAGCTGATTAGAATAACAAGCATTAATCCTCCAAGTAGAGTTCCTAAAAGAAAAGGATGTTTAATTTTCAATAGTCAAATGTAGGAAATTATAAAGGCTATTGCTTATAACCAATGCAAGTGATAATCCTTTATTTCTAACTCCATTGCAGCTTTGGTAACGCGTAATGGCTTAAAGGTATCAATCATTACAGCTAATTCTCCAGTTTCTTTTTTACCAATACTTGCTTCAGCTGCTCCAGGTGTTGGTCCGTGGGGAATACCTCCCGGGTGAAGACTCATTTGACCGGGCTCTACATGACCTTTACTCATAAACTGGCCATCCACATAGTACATCACCTCGTCACTATCTATATTACTGTGCCAATAAGGTGCAGGAATACTCAATGGGTGATAATCAAATAGCCGTGGTACAAAACTACAAATCACAAAATTGTGTCCTTCGAATGTTTGATGAATAGGAGGTGGCATGTGAATACGACCGGTGATAGGTTCAAAATCGTGAATGCTAAATATAAATGGATAATGGAAGCCATCCCAACCGATTAAGCAAAAGGGATGGTACTTATACGTGTAAGGGTAAAGCTTATCTTCTTTCTTAGTTTTAATGACGAATTCACCTTCTTCTATAATGGTTTCTAAATTCTTGGGTTGTTGAATATCACGTTCACAGAAAGGAGAGTGTTCCAGTAGTTGCCCACTTTTACCAGTGTAGTTTCTTGGATAAAGTATTGGACTATGACTCTCGGTAATAAGAAGTTTATTATCCTCAGTATCAAACTCCATTTGATAAATGACACCTCTAGGTACTATCAAGTAATCACCATATTTGAACTTGAGCTGTCCGTAGTTAGTACGGCATGTCCCACTACCTTTATGTACAAAAATTATTTCGTCACTATCGCCATTTTTATAAAAGTAATCCGTCATACTTTTTTTCGGACGAGCCATGCAGATTTGTAAATCGCTGTTAGTTAGAAGTATAACCCTACTTTCCAGATAATCATCTTTTGGAGCGACATTGAAATTTTGAAAGCTTCGATGTAGCATTTCCATCTCGCCAGCCAACTCTGGTTTGAGGTCAATTGGTTGATCCACTTTTAGAATGGCGGTTGGAGGATAGTGATGATATAAGAGACTATAACTGTTGCTGAACCCTTCTGTACTAAAAAGTTCTTCTTTATATAATTCTCCATCCGGTCTCCGGAACTGTGTGTGTCTTTTAGGTGGAATATCTCCTAGTTTATGGTAATGCGGCATTCTAATTACTGTGCTTTGGTCACAAAGATAATGTTATGGCCGATTTAGGCTTTATGATTTCTGTTAGTAGTTTTTCTTTCATATATCAATTAGAAAATACTTCTGACAAATCTCAATGCCAATGACCTCAGTCAATTTTATACCTTTGTGGTACATTGAAATACGTAGTTAGAATATTACTTTTTGGTTTTTGTATCGTTGGAATGTTTTCTACTGGATGCAACTGGTTTGTACCGATAGAACAAAGCCTTGCAAATGACACTACCATTAGTTTAGAAGCTAGAGAATGGAGTAAAAAGATAGATGAATATCCTGATAATGTAGAATACTATACCTTAAGAGCTGATGTCTTTACTAAAGAAAGACGTTTTGATTTGGCTGCTAAGGATTATGAAATAGCTATCAAGCTTGAGCCAAACATTCCAGCTCACCACTATCGTTTAGGAGATGCACTATTTGCAGATGATAAAACAACCCTTGCTTTGGATGAATATATAAAAGCGGAAGACATTAACCCCAATGATATTACCTCGGTTTTTAAACACGCTAAATTTCTTTATTTTGTAAGACAATTTGACAAGAGTAAAATCAAGTTTGGAAAGTTGTTGAATTTAAATCCAAGACATGCTCAGGGTCATTTTTTAATGGCTATGTTAAATAAAGAACATGGGGACACAACAACGGCTATTGCATATTTTGTAAAAACAATTGAACTTCTAGGGTCTGATTATAATAGTAGTATGCAACTAGCTCAGATATACAATTTACAAGGGAACGCAGAGCAAGCACTTCAGTATTATGATAATGCTGTTAATATTGATGAGACCAGTGATGAAGCTTACTATGCCAGAGGGCTTTTCTATCAAAAAAATGGAGATAATGAGAAGGCCATGATTGATTATCAGAAGACAATAAATATTAACGAAACTCATTATCTAGCCTATTACAATGCAGGTAATATTCTTGCTGAAGATGGTAACTATACTAAAGCAATTGATCACTTTGAGATTTGTATCAGATTGAAAGGTGATTTTGCAAAAGCATTCAATAGAGTAGCTCAATGTTTTGAACTCTTAAAAAAGAATGAGCTTGCAGTACAGAATTATGAGAATTGTTTGCAAATAGACCCTAATTTTGCACTTGCCAAAGAAGGACTTACCAGACTTGGCACTTTATAGTAAATAATCAAATCAAAAGACAAATACATTTTGAATATTAAAATCACATTACCTGATGGTTCAGTACGCGAAGTACCTAAGGGAAATTCGGCCTTAGATGTTGCAAAAAGCATATCTGAGGGCCTCGCAAGAGTAGTAATAAGTGCAAAAGTGAATGATGAAGTATGGGATATAACCCGACCAATCAATGAAGATGCTACCTTAAGTCTTTTGAAATTTGATGATTTAGAGGGCAAGAAAACCTTTTGGCACAGTAGTTCTCACTTGCTTGCTGAAGCACTAGAAGCTCTATACCCTGGCGTTAAATTAGGGATTGGTCCTGCTATAGACAATGGCTTCTATTATGATGTTGATTTTGGTGATCAAATATTTTCGTCCAATGATTTTGAAAAAGTAGAAAATAAAATGAAGGAACTTGCTAAGAATGCAAGTGTCTTTGAAAGATCTGAAGTGAGTAAGGCAGATGCGGTTGCTTATTTCAAGGAGAAAGATGATGAGTACAAACTGGATTTGATAGATGGACTTGAGGATGGTACAATAACATTCTATAAACAAGGAAATTTTACAGACTTGTGTCGGGGTCCACATATTACAAATACCTCAAGCATTAAGGCTATAAAGTTACTAAATGTAGCAGCGGCTTATTGGAGAGGTGACGAAAATAACAAGTCTTTAACTCGTATTTATGGAGTTTCTTTCCCTAAGGCAAAGATGCTTACAGAGCATCTTGAATTACTTGAAGAAGCGAAGAGAAGAGATCATAGGAAACTAGGTAAAGAGTTGGAACTTTTTATGTTTAGTGATAAGGTAGGAGCGGGGCTTCCTCTTTGGTTACCAAAAGGAACTGCTATTCGAGAAAGGTTGGAAAATTTCATGCGTCAAGCTCAAATAGAGCGAGGATATCATCAAGTGGTGACGCCACATATTGGTAAAAAGGAACTTTACGTTACTTCCGGACATTATGAGAAATATGGCAAGGATTCTTTTCAACCCATTAAAACACCAAATGAAGATGAAGAGTTTTTACTGAAGCCAATGAATTGTCCTCATCATTGTGAGATATTCAAATTCAAACCAAAGAGTTATAAAGAATTACCATACAGGATAGCAGAGTTTGGAACGGTTTATCGCTATGAGCAAAGCGGAGAGCTTAATGGACTTACTCGTGTTCGAGGATTTACACAAGATGATGCTCATATTTTCTGTACTCCAGACCAACTAAAAGGTGAATTTGTTGATGTAATTGATTTAGTAATGTATGTATTTAGAAAGCTTGGTTTTGAGGACTTTACAGCTCAAATTTCTTTGCGTGATCCGGATAACAAAGAGAAATACATTGGTTCTGATGAGAATTGGGAAAAAGCAGAAAGAGCAATCATAGAGGCTACAGCAGAAAGGGATTTAGAAACAGTTACCGAGTATGGTGAAGCAGCTTTCTACGGACCTAAGTTGGATTTTATGGTTAAAGATGCCTTAGGTAGAAGTTGGCAATTAGGAACTATACAAGTAGATTATAACTTGCCAGAACGTTTTGATTTAGACTATATAGGTGCTGATAATCAGAAACATAGACCCGTTATGATCCATCGTGCACCGTTTGGAAGTATAGAGCGTTTTATTGGTATTTTAATAGAGCATACAGCGGGGAATTTCCCGCTTTGGTTGACCCCTGAGCAAGTTGCTATTTTACCCATCAGTGAAAAGTACCATGATTACTCAGATAAAGTTTTAAAATTCCTTAATAAAAACGATATTCGCGGCCTTGTAGATGAGCGTGCCGAGAAAATTGGCCGTAAAATCCGAGATGCTTGGGCAACTAAAATTCCTGTAATGATAATTGTAGGAGAGGAAGAGTCTGATAATGAGGAGGTTTCGGTTAGGGTTCAAGGAAAAGGCGACATCGGCAAGTTTAAGCTTCAAGATTTTGTAGCTTATTTTAATACGTTGTTAACAGAACAATAGAAGAGTATTTGAAGAAGAAAAGAAGACCGTTTAGGGGTAGGGTCAAAGATCCCCACAGAATCAATCAACACATCATTGCTGATCCAATTCGTTTGGTAGGTGATAATGTAGAGCAAGGAATTGTAGATTTAGAAACAGCTTTAAAAGCTGCAAAAGAACAGGAACTTGACTTGGTTGAAGTTTCTCCTAAAGCTAAACCACCAGTTTGTAAAGTTTTGGACTATAGAAGGTTCCTTTATGAACAAAAGAAAAAAGCGAAGGAGCTCAAAGCAACTCAGGTAAAAACGGATATTAAAGAGATTCGTTTCGGACCAAATACTGATGAGCACGATGTGAACTTCAAGTTGAAGCATGCAGCGAAATTTATCGACGAAGGACACAAGGTGAGAGCGTATGTATTCTTTAGAGGTAGAACAATTGTGTTTAAAGAACGCGGAGAGTTGTTGTTACTTCAGTTTGCAGAAAAATTGCAAGAAGTGGCAAAGCTTGAGCAAATGCCTAAAATGGAAGGCAAAAAAATGATTATAGTTTTAGCACCAAAATAAATTTAAAAGAGAGAGAGAACAGATGCCAAAAATGAAAACCAACTCCAGTGCAAAGAAGAGATTCAGGATCACTGGTACAGGTAAAATCAAAAGAAAGCACGCTTACAAGCGTCACATCTTAACTAAGAAGTCTAAGAAGCGTAAGCTTGCACTTAGACACAGCGGATTAGTACATCCTGCTGATGAGAGTAATATCAAATTCTTATTAAGAATCGGAAAGTAATTTCGCATTTAAGCGAAGAAGTTTAATTATTCGGGCTAAAAAATAAAAGAATCGTCAAACGGTCGCCTAGTTTAAAACAAAAAGAAAAATGCCAAGATCAGTAAATGCAGTTGCCTCAAGGAGGAGACGCAAAAAAATGATGAAACACGCCAAAGGATACTTTGGTAGAAGAAAAAACGTATGGACAGTAGCTAAAAATGCTGTTGAGAAAGCATGGCAATATGCTTACAGAGATAGGAAAAATAACAAGCGTAACTTCCGTCGTCTTTGGATTACCAGAATAAATGCTGGAGCCCGATTACATGGAATGAGCTATTCACAATTCATGGGTGGAGTAAGTACAGCAGGTATAGAGCTTAATAGAAAAGTTCTTGCTGATCTTGCAATGAATCATCCAGCTGCTTTTGAGGCAATTGTTAAGCAGGTGAAAAAATAATTTTAAAAACTAAAACTATATTGAAATCCTCTCATCATTTGATGAGGGGATTTTTTATTTAACAGCTTTTTTAGAAACACTTACTTAGCAATGTTGAAAGCGGTTATTATTTCCATGCTATCCATAGAATGCTGTGTACGCTTGGATTGCCAAGACTTTATAATGTAATTTTTGTCTGTTTTAAGAAGGGTATACTGCCAAAATACATCGGAATATTGTTTCCGTAGTGCGGAGCCAGCTGCTTGTGTGATGTTGGATCCTATAACTGTTACATTGATAAAAGTGTAAATTTCACCCGCTTCTAAAGTAACTACCATCTTAGGCTCTTCCCACTTTTGAAATACTTCATTTACAGGTGTGACCTATCCATGGCCTTGGTTCAAGTGACCATAAAGAGTGTTAAGACTAGAAGTGTAAGTGTTTTTTTTATGTATCTAGAATCTTTTAGTCTTTGGCTTGCTATTTCTGATCTTTTTGGTTTTTATAGTGATCGTATAAAGTATTGATAAAACCTAGAATGATCCCGATGCCAATGATGATGTAAAATATTGTAAAGATCTTACCTTCATCAGTCTGTGGAGCAAAATCACCAAAACCAACAGTTGTTAAAGTAACAACAGAAAAGTAAATGGAATCGACCCAACTCCAGCCCTCTAGAGAATGATAAACAAAGCTGCCCAGTGTGATTACTATAATGGTAGTTAATAGTAACTCACGATATTCTTTGTTTTTCAGGAAAGAAACTATGGTTCTAAAAACAAACATTAGTGCATCCTGTCTCCTCTAATTTCCAAAGTCTTGACCATCTCAGCCTCGTACTCTATCCATTCTTGCCAACGTTGAGTTACGTGCTCTTCGCTTGAGTATTTTCTAGCAAGATCTAAAAATGCTTTGTAATGTCCAGCTTCACTAATCATAAACTCATTATAGAATTTTTTTAACTCAGGATCGCCAATGTGTAGACTCAATAAACGAAAACGCTCACAACTTCTAGCTTCTATCATTGCAAAAGCTAAAAGATACTCCACCAGTTGCTTTTCAATGTGATCTCCTCGTTTAACAAAATCGTTGAGTTTATTTACATATTCATCTTTGCGTTGAGGTCCAAGTTCAAATCCTCGTTTGTTCAATTCTTTGAGTACCCTGCGAAAGTGCCCCCATTCTTCTGCTACAATTGGACTGATTACCGCTACAATATCGGGATACCTACTAAATCGGCTGATAATACTAATACCATGAGTTGCGGCTTTTTGTTCACACCATGCGTGGTCAGTTAATATGAACTCTATACTTTTCTCGGCTATGTCAGCCCAACGTGGGTCTGTAGCCATTTCTAAGCCTAGGGTTGTTTTTGAGGTAGCTTCTTGCACAGTGTCAAAGTTAAAAAATTATCAAGCAACTTATAAAAATAACGAATCCTATCAACAGTAATATAAGTGTATAAGGCAAAATATCTTTGGCTTTTAATCCAGTAATACTTAGCAAAGGTAATGCCCAGAAAGGTTGGAGCATATTGGTCAATTGATCACCATAGGCAAGGGCAAGTATCATTTTGTTAAGAGGAACATTAAGCTTGGTCGCAGCTTCTAATATGATAGGGCCTTGGATAGCCCATTGACCACCACCACTAGGGACAAATATATTGACTAACCCAGCACTAAAGAAGGTGAAAATTGGCAGTGTACTTGGTGTAGAAATGTTTATAAACCAGTTAGAAATGAGTTCTATTAAACCACCACTTTGCATTAAGGCTAATATCCCAAAGTACAAGGGGAATTGGATTAGAATACCTGAGGAACCTCTAATTGCTTGGTCTACTGCTTTTAAAAATGAATGGAAGTTCTGATGCAGTAAAAGGCAGAATGCTAACATGGTAAAATTAATGAAATTGGGAGTGATAAAGCCAAGAGAAGCCCCTGAGTAGCTTAAGCCAATGTAAAAGGAAAGACCTATTAGAATTAGCCCAATTCCTTTACTTAGAATCATTAAATGGTCAATACGCTCTGCTCCTTTTAACTCTTGCTTTACTCCTTCGGGTGGTGGAGTGATTGTCAGATTTGGGATGGTGGATTGGGTAGATTTTCCAAGTCTGTAAAATACAAAAGGGACGATAACTATAAGTAAACCAAAGGCCACCATATTCATTAAACTGAATACCGTATCGCTATAATATATAGCATCTGGAAGTGACGCATTCATAGAAATACTTCTTAAGTGGCCTTGTTCTGCGACCTTGGCAAGAGCTGAACCCGATAGTCCCCCGTGCCAAACCATGAGTCCAACGTATCCTGCAGCACCAATTAATGGATAATTGAGAGGTATTTCCTTTTTTGAAAAACTTTCACCCAGCTTTCGAGCTATGATTGCACCAAATATTAATCCCAGTCCCCAATTGACGAATGCCACTAAAATGGTAGCGAATGTGACTAAAGCTGCTGCTTGTGCTGTAGTTTTAATTGGTTCTATAAGGAATGAGATACTCCTGTCAAAAAAACTACTTAGTGCTAAAGTGTGTCCCAATACAAGCATTAGCATCATTTGAAATGCAAATGCAAGGAGATCATTCTTCCATAATCCCGTTTGCCAATCAATAAGGAGAGTAGGGACACTTTTATCAGAGACTAGAATTGCCAGTAAAAATGTAAGTAAGGTTAGAAGAACTGCAATGCTAAATGGAGAGGGCAGGAGCCTTCTAAACCAATCTGCATATTTTTGAGTAAAACTCATAGATAACTTACTAATTCTTCCAAGTACTTGGAATCTATTTTGTCAAATGAGTTAAACGAGTCACTATCAATATCCAGTACCGCAAAGACTTCACCATCCCTAAAGCACGGTACTACTATTTCAGAATTAGTAGCTGAACTACATGCTATATGTCCTGGAAACTGATGTACATCTGCGACTACCTGAGTTTGTTTACTTGCCCACGCTGTTCCGCAAACACCATCGCCATATTCTATAACAGTACATGCAATAGGACCATTGAATGGCCCAAGAACTAAGCTGTTATGCACTACTCTATAAAATCCAACCCAATGGTTTGGAATACTATCCATAATTAGTCGTGATATGTTGGCCATATTTGCTATATCATCCACATTTGTGTCAATTAGAGCTTTAGCAAGAGACAATAGTTCCTGATATTTTAATTCTTTATTCAAGATTACAATAATATTACTCCGCTAATATACGTTCAGATAAACGATGCCATTAATTTTGTGACATTAAGCTACAATGAAGTCCAGTCATTTAAAAATATTACTAATAGTACTTGTCATAAACACTATGTTTCTCATAGGTTTAATGCTTTACTTCAAATAAGAGTTCCTTAATTATTTAGGTTAGGTTAATTAAGGCTAGATGTGTAATCGTAAGATTGCACATCTTTTTTTATATCTTTTTTAGAATGATGTAGCCCCAGGCTTCCAGTATTCCTCCGTCCTGTAGGCTGTCTGATTGAACAATATCGTAACCGTTTACCAGCCCAATATCATGCCCTATTACTTGCCAATTGTTTTTTGAAAGATTGATAATGATACGGTATTCATTCTTAATCCCTCTATTGATTATCAAGAAGTCCTTGTTTTCGTATTCTTCATCAAATGATATTGGAGCATCCACGGCAAAGGACGAATCTGCTTTTAACTCGTTTAATCTTTGGTAGAAACTAAAATAGTCTGAAGCTTTCTCGGCATCCCAGTTGACCTCATCTTTACCAAAGAAACTGAGTCTATGATTTAATCCAGCTTCTTGACCTGAGTAAATAAGAGGCATGCCTCGTAAAGAATAACTTAGCACTGCCATTGCTTTCCAAGACTCAGCCATCCGTTCTTCTATTGTTCCATTCCAGCTATTTTCATCATGGTTTGTAATAAAATTCATAGGAAAAGCCTTTGTGCCGTTAATACTGTCTTTTGTATTCATTACCTCAATCACTTTTGCAGGAGATTCAGTTCCTTTGTATATTTCATTCATTATGTGATGCATTTCCCATCCATAATAAGCATCAAAAGCACTTTGAAACTGATCCGGTTTATGTGTTTCGCTTTCGGCAAGCATAAATATAGGTTTTACACTGTCTAGAGCCACTCTTGCTTCATTCCAGAAATTAGTTGGAACCTCCATGGCCACATCACATCTGAAACCGTCTAAATCGCATTCCTCAATCCAAAATTTCATGCTGGCAATCATCTCTGTTCGCATTTCTTTGCTGTCATAGTTTAGGTCTGCTACATCCGTCCAACCCCAGGACTTTCCATCTTCACCAATAGGGTCTGTAATTCTATTGGTACTATCATGAGTATACCATTCAGGGTTGTTGACTACCCACTCATTATCCCAAGCCGTATGATTACCAACCCAGTCTAGAATAACTTTGATATCCATTTCGTGACATTTTTTTATGATTCGTTTGAAGTCAGCAACTTCTCCATATTTTGGATTTACAGCTTTGTAGTCAGAGATGGAGTAGGGGCTACCCCAGTATTTATCATAATCGGGATTTTCTAAATCTTGAACGAATGTGTCTCCCACAGCCTTTCTATTCTTTTTACCAATAGGTTGTATAGGCATAAACCAAAGGATGTCAACTCCGAGCTCCTTTAACTTAGGTAGTCGTTGTTCAAAGGCTGCAAACGTTCCTTCTGGAGTGTATTGACGTACATTTACTTCGTAGATTGTGGCATTTTTAACCCATTCACTGGGAGGGACATCAACTATTACAGAAGTAGTTTCTTGAGGAACTTGGTTACAAGCTGTTAGAATCAGTGCTAGGTAAAGATATTTTTTCATTTTGAATATGTAAAAAGTGTGTTGCAAATAAGGAGATTATTAGTGATGATAAAGTAATAATACCAATGGACTCTGAATAGTCGGACCATCTGTTTCCAATGAATAATTCAGAGGTAAAAGTTATGAATAGAAAAGGAATAATAAACCACTTTTTAAGATGAGATTCTTGGAACTTAAAGTACAGTAGAATGCAAACTGGAACCAAAAATACAAAGTAGCATTTCCATGCGAGTGGAGAGAAAATGGGAATAAACGATAATACAATTAGCCATTGAGTTGCTAATGCATTTTTTGAATCTTTGTATTTATAGAAAACATAGGCTACCCAAATACCAATTATTCCTATAATACTTAATGTAATTAGCTTGGTGTGGCTCACAGTGAAGCTAAATATATTAAAGTACCAATTGTTAAATCGAGAGGTTTCGGAGAACAAACCACAGACTAAACTCCATAAAGATTGATTTAGGTGAGTGCATTGTAATCCATTTGAAACCTGTTTGGTGTACCATTCGAGATATAGACTGTCGCTACCCGCTCCAAAATACATAGTTACGATTAAATGGGTAAGAGCTAGTCCAAAAAGAGTATATGCTAAAGTTCTAAACTCTTTTTTGAACAGCAGGAATGGTAGTAGAATAATTGGATATACCTTAGTGCTTATTACAAGAGCCAGTAATAATCCTGCCCATAAATGTTGTTTTTTAAGGGTTAATATTAATGACACAATGCAAATTGCCATGATGCTCATATTAACCTGAAGGTTACTTACCTCTTCAATGAAAATTCTAAAGTTGAGTAGAAATGGAACGAGAAATAAAGGGTTGGTAAGTGCCACTTCTCTTAAAATTTTTGATTTTAATTTGAGAACAAGTTTCTTTTGAAAGAAGTGACGAAGTACCCATTTAAATATGTACCAGTATGTTATGCAAATACCAAGAAGCCAAACAAGTCGTAACCCAATGAAGGAAATACTGTTAAGTCCGTGTAATGGAATTGCAGTAATACTCATAAAAGGTGGCCAGGTATTGCGATGGGCATCATATATATGAGAGTGAGTCCATGCTAGTTTACCCGCTTCAATGTAGCCTCCAAAATCACCTTCTCTAAAGATGTCTCTTGCTATTTCCAGGCACAGGAAAGCAGTCAATGCTAAGATTACAAAGACGGAGATTTGATAATGATATTTATTCCAAAGCTTCAATTAAGTTGTATTAATTATTCGAGTAATTCCATCCTTGAGAAGCACCTCATTAAAATTAAGTAACAAACCGAGTTGAACTTCAGCCAATTTGCAATATGTCAATGTTTGTGCAGTGTGTATAGGGTGCAGTAAGCCAACTGCTTTAACTTCAATAATAACTAAGTCTTCGACCAAAAGATCAATTCTATATGAGCAATCAATATCCTTTCCTTTATACAAGACAGGTAAAGGAACTTCTCTTTCTACTGCTAACCCTTGTTCCCTCAATTCGAATTCGAGACATTTAACATATGCTGATTCCAATAAACCAGGGCCCAGTTCTCTATGAACTTCAATTGCAGCACCAATTATTTGCTTGGATATTCTATTTTCTTCGTGCATATGTTTTTTTCTCATTATCTACCACAAAGAGACAAAGCTCACAAAGTCATCCTGATGAATTATGGTAAGTACAGTTACTTGGGGCTCTTTGTTTCTTTGTGGTTTAAATCTATTTATTCGAGATAGTTATTTCGTAAGACCAATTTTCCAATTCAATATTTTGGCTCGAACCATTTATTTGTTTTTTGGTTAATATTACCTCAACTATATTATCAAAATACTGCCTTTTATAGACAATAAGATTTTCCGTTATCGCTACAATCTTAAAATCTCCATATAGCAAGGCCATGTTACTGTTTCTAGTCTTAATCAGGTTGGCTATTTCTTTTTGTAAATCTGCTTCATGTTTCTTGAGGTTATTAAAACGCATCATTCTTCTGTTATCAGGATCACCAGCACCAGCCATCCCAATTTCATCACCATAATAAATGATAGGTATTCCTGGAATGGTCATATTGAAGGCGTTGAACATAGCCATTTTTTGGTAGGCGATACTATCTGTTACTTCAATATCCTGTTTCCACCCAATTCGTTTATATTCCATCCAGGGTGTATCAAAACTAAGTGTACCATCTGCAAAACTCATAAAGCGAGGTTTGTCTTGATTTCCAGTGATATTACCCATTAAGTGGTGATAACCATACGTACTTAAACTTGCTTCCAATGCGTCACCTAATCGTGTCATGCTTTCATCGTCATTAGCAAAAACAGGGAGAGCATTATCGTACATATTGAAATCAAACTGGGCATCCAACATCCCACTTCCGATGTAGCTGTTAATTAAATCATGACTGCCATAGGTTTCACCAATTTGATAAATGTATTTCCCCTTCTTTTGACTAACCATTTTTACTTTTTTATTCAAAGTACGCCAGAAATTTTCTGGGATATGCTTGGTGGCATCGTGTCGGAAACCATCAAAGTCATATTCTGTAATCCAATGCATGGCAGAATCAACCATAAAATCGGTTACTTCCTGTTTCTCCAAGTCTAAGGTAGGTAAGAAGGTGTCAAACCATGTAGTTAAACGCTGTTCGTCCCAGAGTTCTGTGTTCATTCTTCCATCAGGCAGATATAGTGGTGTGACCCAATCTTTATGGTCTTGGTAAACGGCATGCTGTTCATGTACATGATTAGCAACATAATCCAACAGCACACTAAGTCCATTGTGATGAGCTACGTTCAACATTTCTTTGACATCTTCTGATGAACCAAGTCGAAAGTCAACCGTAGTACTAGTAATTGGCCAATATCCGTGATATCCACTAAATTTTGTATCTGGATCATTGAACTGTCCCCAAGCATCTGTTGGGTTTTGGGTAATTGGAGAAATCCATATTGTGTTAATTCCCAAGTCCTTAAAATAGCCTTCTTGTATCTTTTGAGTGATCCCTTTTATGTCTCCTCCATAGTATTGAGCTTTTTGCAGAATAGCAGGGTCTAGTACAGGTTGATCGTTTGATGTGTCTCCATTTACAAAACGGTCTACCATCATAAAATACATAATACTGCTGTGCCAATCATTGTTATTTAGTTTGCTTGGATCAGTAATAACTTTTCCTTTAGCAAGAGGGATAAGTAAGTCATTGCTTGCAGCAAGTTGATTATACCCAAATACTCGGATGTGGGAGCGAGGCTCATACTTGGCAAATGGAGGAATGAGTAGTTTGAATTTATTCCCTTCCTTTTTTACTTCTATTCTAAAGTTATTCCAGTAGGCATAGACACCATCGGTTTTCTCTGAGGAAATGATTACTTCTTTTTTATCGAATGAATCCGTAGTAATACTTGGTAATTTATCCTTACTGGGTCCTTTTACTTCCACTAGATTATTAAAACCGCCCATTCCATTGCTTACTTTAGGTGCTCCTGGATCATCTATCTCCTTGCCATCGGCAACAAGTTTATACTGGTATTTTCCCGGTTTAAGATTTAAATCTATATGCCACAAACCGGAGGGGTTCATAGAAACCAACGTCCAGTTATTGAATTCTCCTTTAACAAAAACTTCTTTTGCACTGCCCATATATTCAAAAGTTATTGAAGTTTTTATAGTCTTCTGCCCCTTAACCAGAAATGAGTATGGGATTCCTTCAATGTAGATCGTTAAATTGCTGATGGGTTTTGCATTTTTACCAGAAACAATGAAAATAAAATCATCTAAGGTGTTTATCTGTAATTCAGAGTCATCACTAACTATGGAGTCAATGACCACAAGACTTGTAAAGTAGTCCGACAGGATGATCCGTGTAGTATCACTAGTAAGTTGAATGGGACTTGCTAGACCATATATTTTCGAGTCTTTGTATGTAGTATTCGTGTCACCACAACTAGCAAGTAGTATTAATGACATGAATGTATATAGGATATTTTTCATTCTTTTTATTTTATGCCTGATTCGCATCATAATAACTCAGCAACTGAGTCAATAGATGAGACAACAGGTTTAATTAATTTCTAGGCCCTGTTTATTAATGGTGACTTGTTTTACCTCACCTCTAAAACGTATCTTAAATGAGAAACTATTCCAGTGTTCTGGTAAGAATGGTTTGAAGGATAGCTTATCGTTATTGACCCTCATTCCTGCAAATCCTTTTACAATGCTTAACCAAGTGCCTGCCATACTTGTAATGTGTAAACCGTCCCGGGTATCATTGTTATAATCATCTAAATCTAGACGAGCTGTACGAAGATAAAATTCGTATGCTCGTTTTTCATCACCAAGCTTAGCCGCTAGAATACTGTGTACACAGGGACTTAATGAAGACTCGTGCACTGTTAAAGGTTCATAAAAGTCGTAATGACGTTTTAGAACTTCATCTGAATACTCATCTTCAAAGAAATATAGGCCTTGGAGTGTGTCTGCTTGTTTGATGTAGCAACTTCTTAGGATTCTATCCCAACTCCAGTGTTCTACAATTGGTCGTTGGCTTTCGGGTAAATCCTTTACTGGTGTTAGTTCTTTATCCAAGAAACCATCTTGTTGTAGGAAGACGTTGTGTTTTTCTGAATATGGATAGTACATATTCTTAGAAATATTAGCCCAGCTTTCCGCTTCTGATAAATGGAAGTTAGTTTTAGAAACTATTCGGTTATAATCAGCTTTGTTGTTTTTACTTACCCAAGTAATTACTTCACGACAATAGTCCATTGACCAAGCCGCTATTTTATTGGTATACCAGTTGTTATTGATATTGTTTTCAAACTCATTGGGTCCCGTTACTCCAAGCATAACGTATTGTTGTTTATCCTCACTCCAATTTACACGTTGGGCCCAAAATCGAGCAATCCCAATTAAAACTTCTAAGCCATATTCTGCCAAATATTCCTTATCGTTTGTATATTTTATGTAATCATATATGGCATATGCAATGGCTCCATTTCTGTGAATTTCTTCAAAGGTTATTTCCCATTCATTGTGACATTCTTCCCCATTCATTGTAACCATAGGGTACAATGCCGCTCCGTTTGTAAAACCTAGCTTTTTGGCATTTTCAATTGCCTTTGGTAGGTGTTTATATCGATAAATGAGCAGGTTTCTTGCCACCTCGGGTTCTGATGTGGCTTGATAAAAAGGCAGGCAATATGCTTCTGTGTCCCAGTACGTACTTCCTCCGTATTTTTCACCTGTAAAACCTTTAGGACCAATATTGAGTCTTTCATCTTCCCCTGTATATGTACAGTTTAGTTGAAATATATTAAAACGAATGGCCTGTTGAGCTGAGATGTCTCCTTCTATGATAATATCACTTTCTTTCCATTTTGCAGCCCAAGCTTCTTCACTTTTAGTTTGAAGACTGAGAACGGTCTCATTCCTAACGGTGGTTAACTCGGATGTTAAGACATCCTTCAGTCCCTTTTTATCATAATCCAAAGAAGATATTATAATAGCCTTTTTTGTAATTACAATAGCTTCATTCTTCTTTGCTTTAAATTGTGTAGTTATTGAAGAATATTTTTTTGTGGATTTACTAAAATCAAATTTGTGATTATCTCCATTGCAAGAAAGTGAAGTAAATGTGGCAATTCCAGCATAAAAATCAGTCTTTTTGGTTTTAACAATTAATAGACACTCACCTTTATTTGAGCTTGTTTTAACTCCTTTCCAAAACTTTTCATCATAGTTACTGTCTTCGTTTTTAATTTTACCATCAATACTAGATGTAATAGTAATATCAGCATCTTGATCAACAGAGAAGGAGTAGGATATTACACCTAAGTTACTTTTAGCTAGACTACAAAATCGCGTAATTTTAGCAGTAACGGTAGGCCCGTTGGTCATTTTAGCTTTAAATGAACGCAGAAGAAGTCCTTTCTGCATATCAAGTTTACGTGAAAATTCTTGTACATCGCACCTTGAAAGATCTAAACTTGTGCCATTTATTTCAATTTCAATACCTGTCCAATTGGGAGCATTTAGAACCTTTGCGAAGTACTCAGGATAGCCATTTTTCCACCATCCAACTCTAGTTTTATCTGGATAGTATACACCAGCAATATAATTTCCTTCAAGTGAATCGCCGCTGTATTTTTCTTCAAAATTGGCACGCTGACCAAATTTACCATTCCCAATACTAAATATGCTTTCAGAAACCCTATTTACATTTGGGTCAAAACCTTCCTCAATTATGTGCCAAGGATGGTGCTTGATGTAGTTTTTCATCTACGTTATATCTCAATAAAGATTTTTAAACTTTTCTAAACTTGCTTGTAACCAATTGTCTATTTGTAAACTTGCTCCTTTAAGACCTTTATCTTCTCCGTAAAGGATACTCTTCATACCTGCTTTTTTTGCAGCAGTAAGTCCAGCTTGTGAATCTTCAATAACAAGGCATTCAGAAGGGTCTATACTCAGTTTTTCTGCTGCCAATAGGAAAATATCTGGCTCAGGTTTTGAGTTAGGAGTCATTCCTCCATCTACAATTGCATGAAAGTCCAAAACTAAGTCCAATTTGTCAATGATTCGAATTGCGTTTCTGCTGGATGATCCAATCGCTACTTTGATTCCCTCTTCCTTGGTTTTTTTGTTGAATTCATTGAAACCTGGGAAGATTTCTTCTGGGGTCATGGTGTCAATGTACTTCAAGTACATTTTGTTTTTCTGGGTAAGCAGATTTTGTTTTTTTGCTTCAGAAATGCGAGCACCACTCCACTTAAGAATTTTGTCAAGAGATTCTTTTCTCCCAACACCCTTAAGTTTTTGATTTTGTTTTTCAGTTAGGTTGTACTCGAGTTGATCACTTACCCATTTCCAACTTTCATAGTGATATTTTGCCGTGTCGGTGATTACACCGTCTAAATCATAGATGCACGCTTTCAGACTCATTTGGTTCGTTTTTTTTATTAAAGTGGTAAGCAGCTAAAGGTTCAACAGGACGTTTTTCTATCTTACCGACTGTAAATCTATGATTTCTTGCAACTTCTTCCAACACTTCTTTAAAATAATAGGCAATTGAACCCACAAAATTTACAGGAACTTCCCTGAAATTGTCGTAACACCAAACGTGAATATTTATAAATTTTGCTAAACCTTGGTACACCATTTCTTTAAAATAGGGGTGTGTGCGATTTTTACTGATGAATGGCATGAAACTAGCCAGATATACATTTGGATTGGGTTGGTGATGAACAGCATCAAATATTCCCTCTTTGCTCAAGTTGTATTCTTTTTCTAGAGCATCGGCCAAATCACTTGGCACTCTGTGATAAAGCCATTCAGACAACAGTATTTTGCCAAAGTAGGAACCGCTTCCTTCATCGCCAAGTATATATCCCAGTGCGGGTACTTTTTCGTGAGTTTTTACTCCGTCAAAATAACAGCTGTTGGATCCTGTTCCTAGAATACAAGTTATGCCCATTTCACCATTTGAAGTAGCCAAAGCTGCACCGGTAAGGTCGTGATCAACCTTTACAATGATTGCTTTGGTAAATACTTGACGCAATCCATCTTCTATTATTTTAATTCTGGTGCTGCTTGAACATCCTGCACCATAAAAGTATATTTCTGAAATATGCTCTCTCTCTTCTTTGAGTAATTCATTCTCCATTAGTGTTGTACGAACTAACTCAGAACTATGAAAGAATGGATTGAAACCCATGGTATGAGTTTTTCTATACTTATTGCTTTCGTCTATAAGTATCCAATCACATTTTGTAGAGCCACTGTCTGCGACTAAAATCATTTGTTTTTAATTATTTACAAGCAAACTTAGTGTAAAATTTACACTTTGATTAAATTAGCTAAATTTACCGAGAAAATCAAGTGAATTAACTAATAATTATGAAAGAAAAGTTTCTTAATCAAACAAACCCAAATGTTTCGGTCGATTGTGTAATATTTGGTTTTGATGGTGTAGAATTAAAAGTGCTCTTAGTGCAAAGAGATTTACAGGATAATTTAGAAATACAAGATGATACCTTGGTTTTACCTGGAGACCTTATTAGGGACAATGAAGATTTGGACGAGGCTGCATCAAGAGTTTTAACTGGGTTGACTGGGATAAGAAGTGTATTCTTGGAACAGATTGGTGCTTTTGGCAATCCTAATAGACTGTCGAAAGGAAAAGATAGGACATGGCTTGAAGCCGTCAGATTAAAGCCTGATGCTCGCGTAATAACGGTTGGGTATTTTGCTCTAATTAACATTAAAAATTATAAGATAAAACCGGCAGGATTTGCCAAGCACGTTGTTTGGCATGATTATAAAGTAGTGGAAGAGTTGGGTTTTGATCACAACGAGATTCTAGATGCCGCAATTCGTATTCTTAGAAATAAACTCTACAGGGAGCCAGTTGGTTTTAAGCTTCTACCACGTAAATTTAGCTTGCATCACTTGTATTGTCTTTATAATGAGATTATGGATGCGGAGATTGATCGTCGAAATTTTAGAAGAAGGATGCTTAAAACTGGTTTTTTGAAAGAAACCGATGAGTTTCAAGAAGGAGTTCCACATAAACCTGCTCGGTTGTATACGTTTGTCAAAAAGGAGTTTGAAAATGTAAGCAGGAAAAATTTTAAATTTTATTGAAATGGGAATAAGTAACAGAAAACCAAAGCTAAGTTTTTGGCAGATTTGGAATATGAGTTTTGGATTTCTTGGAATTCAATTTGGTTTTGCTTTACAAGGAGGCTTTATGTCTCGAATATTTCAAACCTTAGGAGCTGCTCCACATGATATTCCCGGACTTTGGTTAGCTGCTCCTTTGGCGGGATTAATTGTACAACCAATCATCGGTTACTTAAGTGATAGAACATGGAGTGAACGTTATGGAAGGCGGAAGCCATTCTTTCTGATTGGGGCAATATTTGCATCCATAGCTTTGGTCTTTATGCCACATTCGCCTCTGCTTTGGATTGCAGCTGGGAGTTTACTTATTCTGGATGCTTCTATTAATATTAGTATGGAGCCTTTTAGAGCGTTGGTGGCAGATAAGTTAGATGAATCTCAACGTTCATACGGTTTTATGGTTCAAACGTTAATCATTGGAATAGGAACGTGGGTAGCTAGTCAATTACCACTGTTACTAACTAAGCTAGGAGTGAGTAATGAAGCTCCAGATACCATGATTCCTGATAACGTGAAAATTGCATTTGCAATTGGTGGAGGTGTATTTCTATTGTCCGTACTCTATACCATTTTTACAACGAAGGAGTATCCACCAGAAGACATAGATGAATTTGAAAATGAAAAAAAGCAGACCGCAGGTTTTGGAAATGCAGTAGCTGAGATTTTTACCAATATTGCTCAAATGCCTAAAACAATGGTAAAACTGGGTGTAGTTCAGTTTTTTTCTTGGTTTGCATTTTTTACTATGTGGAGTATGGCAACTCCTGCACTTACCGAGCATGTTTATGAAAGTCCAAAACCCAATGTAGAGTTGTATAAAATTGAATCCAAAATTATAAAAGATTTGGATTCGACAATCTTAGATAGCGGAGTTAAGTACGATTCTTTATTTTTTGCATACACGAGCAATAGTTTGCCTAAGATAAAAGATGAACTTAGTTCTGTGGAATTTGAGACTATTTCTTCATTGATACCTGAGGATTTAACAAGTTTAATGAAGAGGTCACATGCCGAAGGTATTGGCTTAATAACTTCATCATTAAATATAGCTTATCAAAGGAATGATAAAAAATTCAATAATGCAGCTGACCTTGTCGGGGCCGCAATGGGGACTTATGGTCTTTCCTCTATGGTTTTTGCTTTGCTTTTTGTTTTGGTAACAAGTAAAATTAGAATAAATAGGAAGCTAGTGCATATGGCAAGTTTGATCGCCGGAGGACTAGGTTTTATTTTAATGTTTCATGCTAAGGATCAAATGATGTTGCATGTATGTTTTGCTCTAGTCGGTATATCGTGGGCAAGCATTTTATCATTACCCTACGCTATGTTATCAAGTTCTATTAACCCCAATAAAATGGGAATATTCATGGGACTCTTTAATATGTTTATTGTGATTCCTCAAATTTTAGCTGCCTTAGGGGGAATTAACTTTCTTTCACAAACAATGTTCGGCGAGGAGACTATTAATACCATGCTATTGGCAGGAACAAGTTTAATAATTGCAGGTATTTGTAATTTGCTAATTACAAATAAGAAAGCAATCAAATATCAAAATAATAACAATGATTAAACGCTTAACCTTACCATATTTATTACTGTTATTAGGTTTTTCAACCTTTGCTCAGCAATCCCTCGCTTCCAAAGGTCCTGTCTTTAAGGATGATGTTGTTCCCTCTGTATATATCACCATCGACCCTGATTCTTTAGAAAGTCTCATGGACTGGGATAATAGATTTAGCAATCACCATTATCCTGCGAACTTCGTTTTTGACAATGGAACTATAAGGGATTCTATTGCCAATGTCGGATTTAGGTTAAGAGGCAATACCTCGAGAAGTTCCATTAAGAAATCATTTAAAATATCCTTTAATGAGTTCGAAGGTGGAAGAAACTATCAAGGATTGGAGAAAATAAACTTAAATGGAGAACACAATGATCCTTCCATCATTAGAAGCAAGTTGTGTTTTGACTTTTTAGACTATTTAGAGGTGCCTGCCTCACGGACAAGTCATGCTAAATTGTATATCAATGGAATATACTTTGGACTATACCTGAATGTAGAGCATATAGACGAGGAGTTCACAAAAAGTAGATATGGCAGTGAAGGGAACTTGTACAAGTGTACCTATGGTGCAAACCTTTACTACAGAGGTAGTTCGTCATCCAATTACCAAGAGGAATACTACGAGATAAAACGACCAGAGTCTCCTACCGCATATGAAGATTTAGCACATTTTATTGATGTGTTGAACAATACAGAATCTAGTAATTTTGAATGTGAACTGGAGAAGGTCTTCAACGTAAATACATATATTAAAGTATTGGTTATGGATGTTTTAGTAGGCAATTGGGATGGTCCCAATTACAATAAGAATAACTTCTATTTATATTATAATCAGGCAAATAGGCAGTTTGAATACATTCCTTACGACTTAGACAATAGTTTTGGTGTTGATTTTTTAGGTAAAGACTGGGCCGAAAGAAATATTTATTCGTGGAGTAAAAATGGATCACATAGACCATTATATCAAAAGGTTTTGGACCGTCAGAAGTACAAGGATTACTTTTCCTATTGGATGGGGAAATCAATCGATGATTTTTTTAATTCGGATAGTTTGAATTTGAAAATGAATTCGTTGCGATCGCTTATTCGACCAGCTGCAATTTTAGATACGATTCGTTCAAAAGATTATGGGTATACCATTTCAGACTTTGATAATTCCTTTGGGTTTTACTACAATGAACATGTTAAATATGGATTGAGAGACTATGTTTCAAAAAGGACGTCCTCCGCTTTGACACAGTTAAATCCGATTGCAGATGTTAAACCTTTGGTGTATTGGAATAGTTCGTCTATAGATTATTTGAACGATTCAGTAAAGATAGAATTGAAGACATTAGCAGAGTCCGGTGTAGAATCAGTTATAATCGAGTATGGTTGGGATGCACAATCTGCTATTTGGTTTGATACATTAGCTCAGACTAATGGAAATGGAGTATATCAAACGACTATAAAATGGCATCCTGTACTAAATACAATGAATTATATTCTTTTAATAAAGGATAGTCTCGGAGAGTTTACTCAATGGCCGTCGTGTAGCAATTTTGAAATAATAAAGTCAAGAACTGATATTCCATTGTATCTCAATGAATTGATGGCGAGCAACACAACCGGTATTACAGATGAAGAAGGAAAGACTGAAGATTGGATAGAGGTGTTTAATGGAGGCGATGACTTTATGAATTTAAAGGGGTTTTATATTACGGATGATTTAGATGAGCCATTTAAGTACGGATTTCAGAGTTCAACATTTAGTCCAAAATCATTTAAATTTCTTTGGGCTGATAGTGATGAAGAGGATGGAGATAATCATTTAAATTTCAAATTATCTGCAAAGGGAGAAACTATAGCCATATTTAATGAGTATGGAAGTTTAATAGACTCGATCAGCTATTCAAATGCCGAGAATGATATTTCCTTTGGACGAGAAGAGGATGGCAAAGAGCCATGGGTGTTTTTTCAGAATGCAACACCCAATTCATCGAATCACTTACAAACGAATTTTGTAATGGGTGAATGGGACAATGAAATAGGAGTATATCCCAATCCTTCAGTTGGTGTTTTTAAGATTATATCTAATTCTGAAAGGGTGGTGTACAGTGTTTCTGACAGTAAAGGATCTCAAGTAGTAAATTGGACAACAGGAACTGAAATTGATCTGTCTACGAACTCCAAAGGAATCTATTTTGTTAAGATTCGGATAGGAGAGGAGTTATACTCTAAAAAACTAGTACTCGTAAATTAATTGAATCTAAGGTTTTGGCTCCCCACATGGGTCACATACTAGATTAATATTTTGTGTAACCTCCTTGGTTTCATTGGTGATGGTGAATTGACCAATGATTAAGTGGTTTTTCATGATTATACATCCAATATCTCTAGGAGGAAGGCCGTTAACCGTTCTTTCTTCTTCCTCTTCCTCTTTTGGTTTATGGAGTTCTTCCATATTGACTTTCATTTCTCTAAAAATAAAGTATTTTCCTTCTACAAAACCACTCTGGTTGGCTGTTCCTTCTTTAAGTATTATTGCAATACCATCATCTGAACGATCGGATGTTTTGTGAATATATAATGTTCCATTGAAGGCTTTTGGTGTTTTTAATTGAGCTAATAGCTCTTCAGGAGGGTAAGCACCACCACAATAATCTTCCGTAGAAGTAATGGTGAATTTTAAACCTCGTTCTACTAATTGTGTTTTACATCCAAAAAACAACATACCCATTAATGTTAAAACTACTATTTTCTTCACTATGCAATAATACCAAAGCAAATGGTAAGGAGAAAATTGTCTGGCGAATTAAAACGGAGTTTGTCATTCATGATTATTCTATGACTGAAAAGTAGGAATAAAAAAAAGGGACTTGCCGAAGCAAATCCCTTTTTACATAACGTGTGTTTAAAATTATTTCTTCGTTACACTTAACGACATAGTTTCAGCTTTAGCGTCTATTACGAAAAGTAAATCGTATGTACCGTCAGCAGCAACTTTCATGTTTCCTCCATCATCAGTGATGTCAGCTTTGTCTGGACCCGTTAAGACATCACTACTGTAACCAAGATTTACATCATCCCAAGTTCCAGCTGTTCTTAGTTTGAATCCACCTGCATTCACAAGTTCAACTCCGGTGAAAGCATATGTGTATGTGTCTCCATCTTTAGCTGGAGTAGTAGCATGAAGCTCTCCATCCCAGTTTCCGTTGTTTACACCATCTCCAATTAATCCTATAGAAACATTAGACCAATCTCTTGGAGGAACATCTCCTGTTCTTGTAAGTGTTGCAGAATGTCCAGAGCCCGCAGTCCATGTGATTGCTACATCGTAGATGCCACTTTGGTCAGTAGTCATGTTTGTTCCACCAGCAACTAATGCATCAAGAGCACCACCGTAGTTAGTATTGAATTTAACTCCTTTGTTACCGTCACCTAAATCTAAAGTTGAATCCAATTCAACTTTCCAACCTCCAGAATATCTGAACTTGTATTCACCAGAAGACATTACAACATCTGATAGGCCATAAGTCATAGTCGTCATGTCAAATGCAGGAGCGTCAAATTCTGTGTCACCAGACCATCCTCCAGGAGTAGCTTGACCGATAAAACCCCATTTTACAGGAACAATAGCACCTCTACCTGTTTCAGTGTCTATTACCACGTGGTAAAGACCATCCGCAGGAACAGTAAATACAGATGTACCTTCTTCAATATCACCTCTTTGGATATCCACTTGTGGTTCTTCATTTCCACCCATAGCAGTTGTCCAATCTGTACCTGGTCCCCAAGTAGTTTTTGTAGCACCATTTACTTGAATGATGTTAAAACCTTCAGTTCCAGCTTTAACTGCAACGTAAACTTCTAAAAGAGTAGCTCTATCTTCTTGAAGAACTTCATTCTTAGCTGTTTTTAAAGTTGCTTTAATGTCGAAACCGCTGTATGCAGTTGCTCCACCTTGGATATAGAATCCATCCTCTACAATCTCCTCTGTGGGAGTTACTGTACCATCATCATCTTTACACGATTGTAGCGTAAAGAGACCAAAAAGAGCAGCTAGGATAGCTACCGTCTTAGTTGTTTTTAAAAGTAAATTTTTCATTTTTGTTTAATTATTTATGTTGTAAGTTGTTATAAGCCTAAATTTGGATTGGCATTAATTGCCCATTGCGGAATTGGGAAGGTTTCTCTTTCAGGTCCAGACACACTTTTTTCCCACCATGCGTCATCAAATTTACCGAAACGAATTAAATCTTGTCGTCTATGACCTTCACAAAAAAGTTCACGACCTCGTTCTGCAAGGATATCATCCAGAGTAAATCCAGAAGTAGGACCCGCATTTGCACGATCTCTTATTTCCGAGATGTAAGAATCTCCAGCTCCAGCTGCTCCATTTCTAACAGCACATTCAGCCTTCATCAGGAGTACATCTGCGTATCGGAACAACGGAAAATCATTATTGAGGTTTACTGTTGCTCCCTCCTCAACTTCATACTTACTTACTCTAGCCCCTGACATGCGAATCTCTTCTGAGGTATTAGAAGCATCTAGTATTAATTTTGGAATAGAAGGAGTAATAACCAGCTTGGCACCCGCAGTTTCATCAAACAAATCTTTCCCGTCTGCATCCACTTGTTGACCAACTAAAAACCAATCTTCTTTGCGTTTGTCTACATCCACATAAGAGTTGAAGTGATCTTCCACGACTGCAAAACCGTTCCATGGTCCAACTGTCATTTTAAATGTAGCATCATGTAAATAATGTAAAGTTCTCATGTGAAGTCTAAAGCCCTGAAAGTTATTTTCATCAAAAGGGATAGTGAAAATGTTTTCCGAAGCATTGTCGTTAGTAGCAGAGAATGCACTGGTTACACTTCCAAGGTCCAATGAATATAATCCCATATCGATTACACTATCACAGTAAGCTTCAGCTTTTACGTAGTCAGAAGTTCCGAAATAAGCTTCTTGGTTAATGTAAAGCTTCGCCAATAAAGTGAAAGCCATTCCTTTAGCTACAGAATATTTTTGACCGGTAAGTGGAATAAGATTTAGGTTTGTCTCTATATCATTTACGATAAAGTCATAAATTTCTCGTCGTGTAGCTTTGAATGGTTGGGCAGGAGCGTCAGAAAAGGAAGTTATTAAGGGTATATCTCCGTAGTTGTCCAGCAGTAAATAATAATAGAATGCTCTGAGTACTTTTAGTTCGGAGGTTGTAGCATTTGTTTCTTCACTTTGGCCTCGAAGAACTAATTCTTCTAATGCTCTATTGCATTCATTTACCCCATCGTATAAATGACTCCACATAGAATTGACTGCATCAACATCGTTGGTCCATGTATGGGTATGTAGCATTCTCCATTTGCCACCATCATCCCAATCCGTCAATCGAGTAGGAAATACGACCTCGTCACTAGAAACCTCTTGTGCCCAAAACCACCATCCTGCATCATCAATTAAGTCTCCCAGTTCTTTATATGATGCTGCGACAATTAGGCTGGATCTTGTTGGGTTAACAGATGATCCATCTTTGGCTATGTCATCAAATTTGGTGCATCCTACCAAACAAGAGACTATTAATATCGTAGTAAATATCTTTTTCATATTCCTTTAATTAAAATGTTACGTTTACGCCAGCGGTTAAACTTCGAGTACGTGGGTATACATCGTATTGGTCTCTTCCAAATTCCGATCCTGAAAAATTTAACTCAGGATCAAGTCCTGAATATTTAGTCCACATCCAAAGGTTGGTTCCATTTACGTAAAATCGCAGATTTTTGACCTTGCTTTTCTTTGTTAACGGGATGTTGTAACCAATAGAGAGATTATCTAATTTTATAAAGTCTCCGTCTTCAAGGTAATAGTCACTAAAACTCTCACTAGGCGTGCTGGAAATTCCTTTTTCTTCTTCTTCCAAAGCTGTTTGTAATACATTTAAAGTAGGAGCTTGTGAAGGGTTACTAAATACTAGACGTGTTACATTGAATATCTTATGACCGAATATTCCCCTCAAGCTAAAACTGGCATCAAAACCTTTCCATATTTCAAAATAATTAGAAAAGCCTAAAATTACATCGGGTTGTGCAGTTCCAACATATTCACGTTTTGCCTTAGTCCAATCTCTGGTATATCCTCCTGCTTCAGTCTCAAATAAGAACTTTCCGTCAGATGAAACTCCTGCATAAACTGGTAAATAGAATGAACCTATTGGTTGACCTGCCTCTATCCGCTGGGTGTATAGTCCTTCGCTAACCAATCCAGGTCCAGAGATAATGAGTTTGTTGATTGGTGCAATTCCATGCCCTAGAGATATTGCCTTTTGTATGTTTCTGGAAGCAACAAGAGTAGCGTTCCATTTTAGATTTTTTCTGTCCACGATAACACCATTTACACTTAATTCGATGCCATTATTTTGAATTTCTCCAAGGTTTTTATATGTCCTCCTTTCCCTCTCAGGTGGTACGCCCAGAGTTACTTCCATCACTAGGTCTGTTGTAGTTTTACGATATATTTCTAGAGAACCCGTAATTCTATTTTTAAAAAAACCATAATCCACCCCAATATTTACTTCTGAGAGTTGTTCCCATCCCAAATCAGGATTTACCTTGACATCGTTTACATTGTTAAAAACAACAACTGTTTCTCCGGTTTTGGGGTCTTTACCTGTACCCGAAGGTCTGTAAATCACTTGATCAGCACCTTCTGGTATGTTTGTGTTTCCAGTGACACCATAGCCCAGCCTTAATCTTAAGTCAGATATTTTTGGAGTATTTAGTAGAAATTTTTCCTTCTTAAGATTCCAAGCTCCAGAAACAGCGTAAAAGGTTCCCCATTCCCTATTTGCACCATACTTGGAAGACTTGTCTCGTCTTATGGAGAGGGTACCATAGTATTTTTTATCAAAGTCATAAGTTGCTCGAGTAAAGAAGGATGCCAATCCAACAGCTGCAGGCCATTTACTAGTTACATCGTCATATTTTATTTCAGAAAATGCCTGAAGATCATTAGCACCAGTACTATCATTGAAGGACTCTTCAGCTTTTGCTGTAAAACCATTTTTTATAGTCTGTTGCCAACTATGTCCACCAATAATGTTGAAACTATGCTGTTCTTTTAACACTTTTGAGTAGGAAATTACCTCATCGGTATATTTATACTCTTCATTGTTGTAATAGCGTTCTGCTGACCCGTTAGTAGTATTTGCAAAAGCATAACTAGGTTGAAATTTAAATCCTTGATCATCATTCCTGGCATACGCACTATTTATAGAAAAAGTTAAACCATCAACTATTTCATAGGATAGTTTAATGTTTCCCAAAAGTCTTTTTGCATCTCTATCGTCTTGAAATAAGTCTAACATAGCAACAGGGTTATTGTATTGAAAACTTCGATCTGATTCAAAGTACGTTCCATCGGCATTATAGACAGGATCTGTAGGACTCCTTCTCATTGCTTGAAATATTATATTTTGAGGGTCACTACCATTATCATATTTTTTATAACTATTTTTTTCCATAGTTCCACTTAAACGGAAGTTCAGGGTTAACTTGTCGTTCAAAGCTTGTTGCGAGACATTCAGTCTTCCAATATATCTATCCTTGGTTGTTCCTTTTAACACCCCGTCCAGATTGTTTGCTGACAATGAAGCTCTAAAACCTCCTGAATTATGACTGTGGTTTACGGCAATAGTATGTTGCTGTGAAATACCCGTAGTATATATTTCGTCTAACCAATCTGTATTGGCACCTCCATCCTGGAAATTAGCAGAACCAATTTTGGTGGCATAAGCTCTTATTTCATCTGCGGATAAAAACTCTAATCTGTTTGCTACTTTGTCAAAAGAGACAAAACTGGAATATTCCACTGTAGTTAAAGGACTTCCATTGGATCTCTTTATGCCACTGCCTTTTGTAGTAATAATAACAACCCCGTTTGCTCCTTGTGTTCCATATATTGAGGTTGAAGCAGCATCTTTAAGAATGTTAAAAGATTCTATATCATCTGGATTAATTGTTGTTGGGTCTATTCCAACAACTCCATCTACTACGTATAAGGGGTCGGTACTCCCTGTAATACTTGCAGAACTTCTGATGTTCACACTAAAACCTTTGTTGGGGTCCCCTCCTTGTTTGGAAATATTGACACCAGCAGCCTTGCCTTGCATCGCTTGAATAGGGTCAGTGAGTCGTCCCCTGTTAAGTTCCTTAGCACTAACTTGAGTCACAGCACCTGTTTTGTCTGATTTTTTCTGTGTTCCATAAGCAATCACTAAAACCTCATCTAACCTATCATCAGAAACCATCTTAATGGTAAAACTAGTTTGGTTTCCAAGTTCCAAAGTTTGGTCTGAATAACCTATAAAACTTACTTTTATAGATGATACACCTGAAGGGATATCCAGTTCGAATTTACCCAGAGGATCCGTTATAGCTCCACCCTTGGAACCTACAGGAAACACATAAGCACCAACCAGAGGTTTATTAGTTTCAGTATCAGTTACTGTTCCAGAAATTTTAGTTTGGCCAAATGCTACTGTAGAGGATGCAATAGCACATAAAACGAGTAAAAATACTTTAGCAATGTTTAATGTTTTTTTCATTTATTCTCAAAATGTTACCTTAGTGTAAAAAATACACTAAGTATTCGTTATACAAATATATACGGTCATCCATATAATGCAACTTTTTTCGAATATATATAGTCAAATATTTAGCTATAAAATTTGAATGTAATTTGTTGTTAATCAATAAGTTAAAGTGATTTTTACGAGTAAATGTATTGAAAGGCCTCCAAGACTCTTAGCGTCATTTTTACTCTATATGTAAAAACCCATTAAAAAAACATGCAAATTTGAAGGATGAATACGATTCGAATAAGATGTAATAGATTTTGTGTTTTTACAGGATTATTTATGATCTCTCTGGTAGGGTTTGGTCAAGTAGTTTCCATTACACCAAACTTTCCAATTATATCAGATGCCATTACCATAACCTTTGATGCAAATGAAGGAAATGGAGGTTTATCAGGGTTCACAGGTAAGGTATATGCCCATACAGGTGTTATCACTAATTTAAGCACTTCTCCATCGGATTGGAAGTATACTCAAGGTACTTGGGGAACTTCCAATGCTCCAGAACTAACGAGCATTGGAAATGATAAGTATACCTTGTCAATACCTAATATTACTTCATTTTATGGAGTTGCAGGAGGGGAGACGGTTGAGCAAATTGCAATTCTCTTTAGAAACGAAGCAGGGGATAAGTCTGGAAGAAATACGGATGGCTCAGATATATTTATTACCATATATACAGGAGGTCTCTTTGCCAATTTTGCCAAACCAGAAAACAATACCATTTATTCTATCGGAGAAACCATTGAGCTGGAAAGTGAAACATCTGTTTCTGCATCACACACAATAAAGCTAAACGGAATTGTTGCGAAAACAGGAACAGGAACATCATTAACTCATTCATTTACTGCTTCAGCAACTGGGAATTACATTGCTACACTATCGGCATTAGACGGATCAGCAACGGCTTTTGACACTATTCGGTTTGTTGTAAATCCTAGTGTAGAAACACAAGCTTTTCCTTCAAGTTCAAAACTTGGAATAAATTATATATCAGATACTTCCATATTGCTGGGTTTGTATGCCCCATTTAAGGAGTATGTCTACGTAATTGGGGATTTTAATGATTGGCAAGTAGATACAGCTTACTTTATGAAACGAGATGCGGATAATGCTTCTTGGCATCTATCGATACCTAACCTTGTTTCTGGTAAGAGATATGCATTTCAGTATTTAGTAGATGGAGAAATTATAATTGCTGACCCGTATAGTGAGTTGGTACTGGATCCCAATAATGATAATTCCATTAGTCTTAGTACATATCCTAATCCGCATCCATACCCAACAGGTAAAACAAATGGTGTAGCTTCACTTATAGAAATGGGTAAGACTCCATTCAATTGGGAGATGACAAGTTTTGTAGCTCCAGAGGAGAATGAACTCATAGTTTATGAAATGTTGGTTCGAGATTTTGTTGCAACACATAATTATGCGACCATAATAGATACCTTAGATTATTTAGAGAACCTAGGAGTGAATGCAATTGAACTAATGCCAGTGAATGAATTTGAAGGAAATGAGAGTTGGGGGTATAATCCTTCTTTTCACATGGCCTTGGATAAGTATTATGGAACACCTGAAGCTTTTAAGACTTTCGTAGATGAATGTCATAAGAGAGGCATTGCAATTATTTTAGATGTAGTATATAATCATGCTTTTAGTCAAAGTCCACTTTGTCAACTATACTGGGATGCTTCTGCTTTTAAGCCTACTATTCAAAATCCTTTTGTTAATCCGGATGCTAAACATGATTTCAATGTTGGGTACGACTTAAATCATGAGAGTCCTGCTTTACGAAATTTTGTTAAACAGGTAATGCAATATTGGTTGACCGAATATAAAATTGATGGATTTAGATTTGATTTATCCAAAGGCTTTACTCAAAAGAACACTCTTGGAGATATAGGTGCTTGGGGACAGTATGATGGTGCTCGTGTAAACAACATCAAGCGTATATATAGTGAGGTGAAAGCAGTTAACCCAAATGCTTATGTGATTTTAGAGCATTTTTCAGAAAACAAAGAAGAGAAGGAATTGGCAAATTATGGATGTATGTTTTGGGGAAATCTAAATCATGAAGCCACTGAAGCCGCAATGGGGTACAATTCTGATTTTAGTTCTGCTCATCATTCCAATAGAGGTTGGGATAATCCAAAATTATTGGCATATCCAGAGAGTCATGATGAAGAGAGAATTCTTTTCAAGAATTTAGAATATGGAAATTCCAGTGGAGAATATACAGTGAAAGATATCAATACTGCTTTGGATCGTTCAGAGTTAACTTGGGTAGTTTTTAGCTCGATCCCAGGTCCTAAACTTATATGGCAGTTTCAAGAGTTGGGTTATGATTTTTCGATAGACTACAATGGAAGAGTTGGCAATAAACCCATTAAGTGGGAGTACAACGAAGCGAGCAATCGAAAAGACGTATATGAGGTGTATTCTGAAATGAATAAATTGAAACTAACGTATGATGCGTTTGATGGTGCGGACTTTGGACTGGATTTAGCAGGAAAAGGTAAACGGGTTCATCTTACCAATGCAACTCAAAGTTTTGTTGTAATGGGCAATTTTGATGTTGTACAAATAGACATGGTTGGAGATTTTCAACACACTGGTATGTGGTATGAGTATTTCACCGGTGATAGTTTGGATATCACAGATACTAAGACAAGTTTGAATTTTGAAGCAGGTGAGTATCAGGTTTGGACAGATCAAAGAATCAAAACAAGCTTTAGTATAGGAAGCGTATTGGATGTTCAGAATAACCTTCAGGTATATCCGAACCCTTCAACAGGAAAAGTAAATGTTGAATTAGAAAATGGAACTATTCATAATATTGAGGTATCAGATATGTCTGGTAAGTTAGTGTATTCAGAAACTTTCTTATCGAAAAAAGCACAGCAAACCATCGACATCCAAAAACTTCCATTTGGGGTCTATACACTAATCGTATATTCAGGAGAGAGTAGAATAGTTACTAAGTTAGTGAGATAATTCTGCCCAAATCAATGAGGCAACTTCAGAAGAGGGATGGCCTTGACCTATAATTTTATGGAGTTCAGCATATTCTTTGGTCATTTTACTTTTTCTGTCTGCATCATGAAGGATGAGATTTAACTCGATTTTAAGTCTTTTGGGATTAAAATCAGACTGTATTAATTCGGTAACACATGGTTTGTCCAGAATTAAATTGACAAGAGAGATATAATCCAATTTTACAACCATCTTACCTATGCGATAGCTTATCTCGTTCAGCCGGTAACATACCACTTGAGGAACATTCATTAAGGCTGTTTCTAGGGTTGCTGTACCCGAGGTCACAAGGGCTGCATCACATTGAGCAAGTAGTGAATACATGTCATTCTTAATAAGTTTTAGATTGGGGTTGAAATTGTGGTAGAAAGTATCATCAAATCCTGGTGCTTGTGCAACAAGCAGCTGGTAGTCTGAAAACTCCTTCATGGCTTCGAGCATGATGGGTAATGAGGTGTTAATCTCCTGTTTTCGGCTTCCCGGAAGTAAGGCAATTTGCTTTTTATCTCTCACTAAAGTATTGGTTAGTAAGAATTCATCTACTGTTTCTTTACTTGGATTACCAACATAAGTACTTTCAACATTTCTCTTTTTGAAATAAGCTTCTTCAAATGGAAGAATGCAATATAATTTGGTAATATACTTTTTTATCAGCTTAACTCTTCCTTCCTTCCAGGCCCAAACCTTTGGTGAAATATAGTAGTGAACAGGAATGCCTATCCCGTAGACATACTTCGCTATTTTAAAATTAAATCCGGGGTAGTCTACCAGTAAAACTACATCGGGATTCCAAGATTTAATGTCCTGTTTGATTAATTTAAGATTTCGGGCAATTTTTCTCAGACTTGTAATTATTTCTACAAAGCCCATAATGGCCATTTCTTTTTGATGAATGATAAGTTCTTGGCCCGCAGCTTGACTTGCGTCACCTCCCATACCTCTAAATGTAGCATTGGAATCCAGTTTTTTAAGTGCTAGCATCACCCTACTTGCGTGGTTGTCTCCTGATGTTTCTCCGGATATGATGTAGTACTTCATAGAGTTACATCAATGTAAAGTAAACTATAAATAGTCCGCAAAGGATTGTAGCAAATACAATTCCCTGACACGTTCTCAGTCGGTTTACATTAATGAATAGGAAAAAAGGAGCTAAGTTAAATAGTGCCGCTAGTTTTAACCATGGACTTATTGTTCCAGTTAAAAAACCAGTCTTTAAAAAAGTCAAAAAAGACATATGAGGAAATTTAAATACTTGAATCCCAAAGAGTATAGTTAGTGGTCCAAGGACTCCAATTAAAAAACCGATGAGCCTAGTATCGTATTTACGTCTCATATCTTAAAATTCCCAAGAATTGAGTGTTTGAATTGCATGATGAGCAGTTAAGTCAAATTGAACAGGAACCACTGAAACGTAACCATTAGCTAATGCCCATTCATCAGTATCTTCTCCTTTATCCATATTGGTAAACTTTCCGGTTAGCCAATAGTAATCTCTTCCGTGAGGATCTTGTCTATGGTCAAATTCTTCGACCCATTTTGCATTCGCTTGACGGCATATTTTTATACCTTTTATCTCAGCTTCTGGTTTGTCGGGTACGTTTACACTAAGTAAAGTGTTAATTGGAAGTCCATTCTTTAATACCGTACTAACTATCTTTTGCATGTATACTTTAGCAGCTGAGAAATCGGCATCCCAACTAAAGTTTAACAACGAGAATCCGATTGCCGTGATTCCTTCGATAGCACCTTCCATAGCTGCACTCATAGTACCTGAGTATATTACATTTATGGAAGAATTAGATCCGTGATTAATTCCGGATACTAATAAGTCTGGTTTACGATGCAGAACCTTATCAACAGCCAGTTTTACACAATCTGCAGGTGTGCCACTACATTGGTAGCTTTCTACATCAGGGCCAAACTGATTGTTCTTGACCAATCGAAGTGGTTCATTGATTGTGATTGCGTGTCCCATGCCACTTTGTGGGCTATCTGGTGCTACGACTACCACTTTGCCAAAGGTTTTCATTACTTCAACCGTTGCAAGGATTCCTGGAGCTGTAATTCCGTCATCATTGCTGATTAGTATTAGTGGTTTTGCTGTACTCATTGATGGGGCGAAGATACAATTTTGGAGTTCTACTCAATAGTCTTGTTTTAGATAAAATTATTATCAAAAAATATGATAATAATAGTATATTTTTGCCTCGCAAATGTTACGGAGTCTAAAAGTAAAAAACTATGCCCTGATCTCTGATATAGATATTCAGTTTGATAAAGGAATGAATATTATCACAGGTGAAACAGGAGCTGGGAAGTCAATACTAATTGGAGCATTGGGTTTGGTTTTAGGCAATAGAGCTGATACCTCATCACTCAGAAGCAAAAATGATAAATGCGTTATTGAGGCAACATTTGACATTCAAGGATATGAACTCCAACCCATTTTTGACGAATATGATTTAGATTATGAGTCTCAAACCATCTTTCGAAGAGAAATAACCAGTAGTGGCAAGAGTCGTTCATTTATTAATGATACTCCCACTAATCTTAAAGCTCTCAATGACTTGGGGTCAAGGCTAATTGAAATCCATTCACAACACGATAATTTACAGTTATTCAAAACTGATTTTCAGTACTATAGTTTAGATGTATTGGCAGGTTGCTGGGATGATCAGCAGACCTATGCCAAACAACTTCAAGATTATAAAAAGACTAAAATGGATCTGGAAGTTCTTAGCAAACAAGAAGCCGAGTTGGCCAAAGAATCTGATTTCAACCAATTTTTGTTGAATGAGTTAGCTGAAGCTAATCTAGAAAGTATAAATGAAGCCGAACTTGTAACTGAGCAAGAATTATTGGCAAATGCAGAAGGGCTAATTCGTACGTTCAATGAAGCCGATCAGCTTCTCAGTGGTACTGAAGTAGCAATAACATTACAACTTCAGGAACTGAAGAATTTACTTAATAGTCAAAGAACAACATTGACTGATGAGTTAACAGAACGAATAAACTCTGTACTTATAGAGATGCAAGATGTCGCAAATGAGATAAGTAAGACTGCTGATGGGATAGAGGTGAATCCTGAAAGACTAGTAGAGGTGAATGAGCAGATGGCAGTATTATTCAATTTGAAATCAAAACATCGAGCTAATAGTAATGAGGAGTTGATTATTCTTAGAAATAATCTGGAGGATAAATTAGGAGTTACTCAGAATTTGAGTGGTGAAATAATCCTGTTAGAACAACGGATTGCAAAGCGAGAATTAGACTTGTTCAAATTAGCTAAATCATTGAGTAAGAAACGTATAGAGCAAGCTGCAAAAATTGAAGCAAGTATTGATGACTTGTTAAGTCAATTAGGTATGCAGCATTCTCGTATCAAGTATGAATTGATAGAAGAAGAGGAGCTTAATAACTTTGGTTGCAACAGATTGACGATCAAACTGTCTTCAGATAAAGGGAATTCTTTTGCAGAACTGAAAAGGGCTGCCTCAGGTGGAGAGTTAGCCCGAATCAACTTAAGTCTGAAAAGTGTGCTAGCTGAATTCATTAAAATGCCGAGTAGTATTTTTGATGAAATAGATACCGGTGTAAGTGGTGAAATAGCTCGTAAAGTTGGGGGCATGATGAAAGACATGTCAAGAAGCCAACAAGTCATTGTAATTACACACCTTCCTCAAATAGCTTCCTTAGGTAGTAATCACCTGTTTGTTTACAAATCTGAAAATGTTGAAACGGTTGAGACTGAAGTCCGTACCTTACACGGAGATGAACGGATCAATGAAATAGCCAAAATGATAAGTGGTGACAATCTCACGGAACACGCAGTGGAACAAAGTAAGGAACTCTTAAAAGGGTGAGAAACGAACTTAAACTGCTTTTTTTCGTGGAAAGAAAGTCAGGACTGCGGCAAAAATTAGATTTAGTACTACTCCAAGAGGAAAAATTTCCCTTAAAGTAAATAGAGAGCGGTAAAAAGGGTTGTTGTACTCCTCCATTATTTTTGTCATTTCCGCTATCTTCTCAGGCGTCTTTAAATCTTCAGGATTTAAATAACCTTCCATCAGATTTTCAACCATTAATGGATCTGAATAGCTTATAATTAGCCAAGCTATTGTATACATCAATGAGCAAATAATTACCATATATAAGCCTGCTAAGAAAGCTTGTTTGAATGTAATGCTTCCTCCTAAATTCTTTATTTTATGTTCTCTTATACCAAAGAAAACAAGACTCATAGATAGAATTATACCGGAGAAACCAAATACTTCACTTATCGCATACTGGGAGTCAGCTAAGAGGATAAATGATATAATCATAAAAAGACAAACTAAGATACCTGATGCTAAGCCAAATTTTAATACTGTTTTTTTCATTTTGTTATTAATATATGGTTGCAAAGGTGGTCCGTTATGTTGGGTTATCACCTAGTACTTTAGTATGAAAATCCTTTGTTTTAATGACTTTTAGCATCAATTGAGGACGGCTATTTACATGCATCTTTTTATAGATACTATAGATGTGTGTTTTTACTGTTGAGAGGCTTACAAATATCTGAGAAGCTATTTCTTTGTTTGAATGTCCCGCCACGATTAAGTGCAAGATTTCATTTTCTCTGACACTTAATTCTTCGAAATTGACTGATTCCTGAGAAGCGGAAGAAACTTCTTCCTCAGTTCTATTTACACTTCCTTTAGTAATCACAAAACCAATGGCAAAGAAAATAAGTGCTATAGCAATAGTATAGGATTCAAAACTCAAATGAGAACTTTGAGCATACGACTGAAATACAGTTGTTGACACAAGAACTACAGAAGCAAGGATAGCATAAAAGGTCAGTGATTTATTAAAGAATGCTGTCTTCATTATTTGATTTCGACATCAAAAGTAAGACTAAAAATTAAGGAGTTAAAAGGAGATTAGGGTTCGGGTAGCTAGAGCCAGTCGATAATCCTTTCCATTTTCATTCCTCGGCTTCCTTTTATCAGGATGGCAGTGTCTTGATATTGAGCATTTTGTATGGCTTTGCCAAGCTCTTCCATGGAGGAGGGAGTTGTTAAGTCACTGTTTGCAGAAATACTTGCAAAATGGTCTCCTAAGGTGTAAATACGATCGAAGTTAAATTGTAATGCCCATTGAAGTAAGTCGTCATGTTCTTGATTGGCATTTTCTCCCATTTCAAACATATCTCCAAGGATAAGGACCTTGTTCGATTGTGGCATTTTTGCAAAGTTTTCGATTGCCTTCATCATACTACTAGGGTTGGCATTGTAAGCGTCTAACCAGATAGTATTACTGTTCTGTTCTATGATTTGAGATCTATTGTTATCTGGGTGATAAGACGAAATTGCATCGGAGATATCAGCAAGTGGAACGTTATATTTTTCACCAAAACCTATAGCTAACATAATATTGTCTAGGTTATAATCTCCCATAAGGGGTGAGTTGAATTGTGTGTCTTTGTAACGAAATTCAATATGAGGAACAAGTGATTGAATTTCACAACTTGTTTTAGTTACCAAAATTTTGTTTTGCAAACTCCTACTCATTCTGGTGAGCCATTCATCGTCTTGATTTACAAAACACAAACCATTGTTATTCAACAAGTAATGATAAATTTCACTTTCTTCTTTGGCAACAGCTTCAAGTGTTCCAAAGCCTTCTAGATGTTCCTTTCCTATGTTTGTTATAAAACCCACATTGGGTTCCGTAATCTTACACAAATGAGCAATTTCTCCCGGACTATTTGTTCCTAGTTCGATGATTGCCATTTCAGTATTGATTGGCATTTGAAGTAGAGTGATGGGTACTCCAATGTGATTATTGAAATTCCCTTGTGTACAATGTGTTCTATATTTTTTGCTGAGCACAGCGTATATTAAATTTTTTGTCGTGGTTTTTCCGTTGCTACCACAGACTCCAATTACAGGGATATCATAGCAACTTCTATGGAACCGAGCGACCTCTTGCATAAATTGAAGAACGTCCTGAACAAGAATCAGTTGTTCATGTTTGTCTACTATTTCATCTACTACAGCATAGCTAGCTCCTTGTTCTAAGGCCTTTAGAGCAAATAGGTTGCCATTGAAATTATCTCCTTTCAAAGCGAAGAAGATGCACCCCTTCGTTATTTTTCTACTGTCTGTAGTAAATCGTAAGTCAGACTCTATAAGGAGATTGTAAAATTTAGTAATGTCCAATTTATATACTATTGATGTGCAACAAAAATGGTAATTTAGTGGTCTATAAAAAAAGCATGAATATGAAAAAAATCAAATTACTGTCTACTTTATTGTTTTTTGGTATAACAGCTTCAGCCCAATTATTTGAAACTTCGTTTGATCCTATTTTTAGGAATATTTCAGGAACAGTATATGATTTGGCATTAGCAGGAGGATTGAATCAACCCCAATTTTCGAATATTGATTTAAACAAAGATGGTAAGTTGGATTTATTTGTGTTTGATAGGACTGGTAATAAGGTGCTCACTTTCATAGCAGAGGGAGTTTCGGGATCGGTCACTTACAGATACGATCCGAGTTATGAAGATTTTTTTCCTAAGGCAGTAGAATTTATGCTCATGGCTGATTACGATGATGATGGAGATGCCGACCTGTGGCTGTATGATGGAGACTCAGTGGTAATACACCAAAATAACACAGTTACAGTACCTCAGTTTGATTCAGTGAAATCTCTTCGTGCTTTGGATAATGTAAGTCCAGTGCCATTTAATCCATATAAAAAACTTAGTCAGGTGAATGGATGTCTTCCAGGAATAGTTGACATTGATAATGATGAAGATTTTGATTTTATCACGGTTTTAAATTCTATCGGCTCAGATATGATATTGAATCGAAGTACAAGTACCGAACGAGGAGTTCCTCTTTCAGATATTGGTTTCGAGATAGTAGACAAGTGTTTTGGAGGGATTTCAGAATATGCAGGTGAGATTACTATAAACTCACCTTGTCTTTTTCCTCTTGTATACAAAAAAAAGCACTCTTCAACTAAGACTGTATTATTTTTTGATGCAGACGCAGATGGGGACAAGGATTTATTCTACGGATCCTCAGAAAAAACCTCAAATCCAATTTACTATATGAGAAACGGAAAGGCTGATTTGGGGTATTACAGAGATACATTTATCTCAATTGATACGGCATACTTTTCGCAAACAATTGAAAGTCAAATTCCTATTGCTCCAGGAATGTTCTATGTTGATATAGATTTGGATGGTGTCAAAGACCTGATTCTAAGTACAAATGAGCATGTGAAGTCAGCATATCCTATTCGAGAAGCAAATAATGTACTACTCTTTAATAACAATGATGCAAATGACGAACCTGACTTTGTATTTAGTAAGAATGACTTTTTAGTTGGAGATATGATTGATTTTGGAGGTCATACCGCACCCACCTTTGGAGATCTTGATGGAGATGGAGATATGGATTTAATAATCGCAACAAGTGGAGATCACTTTGTGACTGGAGATACAAGTGACTACTTGGTGTTTTTTGAAAATATAGGTTCAGCAACGAATCCTGATTTTCAACTGAAAGACGATAACTTCCTGAATATTGGATCACAGAAATATCAAAGTGTGGTACCAGCACTCGCTGACTTGGATGGTGATAATGATTTAGACCTTTATCTTGGAAAAGGGGATGGGACTATTAGTTTTTATCTAAACTCCGGAGATTCAACCACAGCTGTTTTTGGTTTAACAACAGAAGAATTCGGGAATATTTCTGTCTCATCCCATGCGGCACCTGCGTTTTATGATTTAAATAAGGATGGTAAGCTAGATCTGCTATTGGGTAATTATGATGGTACGATTCAGTACTATGAAAATGTTGGTACGAGTACATCTTCAAGCTACTCTCTGGTGGATGATACATTAGGTGGTATTCAGATAAATGAATTAATTCCTCAAAGTATTTTAGGCCCTGATGGTTTTTATGACACTATGGTTTACCAGTACTACGGATATTCTGCCCCTCAGGTTGCAACATGGCCAAATGGAGCTGTGTGTTTAGCCATAGGAGGAGATGAAGGTGTAATTAGGATATTTGATGTAAACACAGACCTAACAGCTGATTTTGAGGAGGCAACGGACTATATGTTAAAAGATTATGTTCAAACTGCTTATACGAAAGATTGGGGAGTGCGTGTATATCCTGGAGTTGCGGATTTAAATGGAGATAACATATCCGATATTCTTATTGGTAATCACAGGGGAGGACTACATTACCTTCAAGGTAAAGATAATAAGTTAGGTACAGGAGGTACTTTCCAAGTATTGCAAAAGTTCTTTATGGCCCCAAACCCAGCAAATAACTCAATAAACATCTTTGCAAACTCAACAAAACGCTTGTACTACGCAATTACAGATTTAAGTGGTAAACTCTTAACAGAAGGGCATACATTCACAGGACAAGGAATATCTCTTGGAAATCACCTATCCAATGGAGTGTATTTTGTTTCTTTACAGGATGACAATCAGCGATTTGCACCTCAAAAATTAGTAATTAGTAAATAAACCACATTACTACATTATTATAGTATTCTAGGTTTTATTTGTAGCTCATTAGAATTCCAAAAGTGAGCCAACAACTAGAGACGGAAGTAGTTATCATAGGAGCAGGACCTGCAGGTTGTGGTGCATCCTTGTACTTATCACAATTTAATATTCCTCATGTTGTCTTAGAAAAAGAGACATATCCTAGAGATAAAGTCTGTGGAGATGCATTGAGTGGTAAGGTAATCAATCAACTCAAAAAGCTCAATCCCGATTGGTTAGATGAACTGAAGCTTGAAGAAAAAGCATTTACACCCAGTTGGGGTGTCTTGTTTTCGGCACCTGATGGTAATGAGATAAGGATTCCTTTTAAACACAAACCAAGTGAAGCTGATCATAGCCCGGGTTTCGTTACTAAACGATTAGATTATGACTACTGGTTATTCAAAAAACTAGATAAGAAGACTGCTACTGTACTAGAGGGGCAGGAAGTCAAGGATGTTGTTATAGACAATTTTGGTGTTACCATCACATCTTCGAATTATGAAGTGAAAGCAAAGTTGCTAATAAGTGCAGAAGGTACCAGAGCAACGGTTGCTAAAAAGTATTGTAACTATAAAATGGAGCATCAACATCACTGTGCAGGTCTTCGTGCTTATTACGATGGAGTTACAGGGCTAGATCAAGAAGGCTTTATTGAATTGCACTTTGTAAAAGAAAGTTTACCAGGTTACTTCTGGGTTTTTCCCTTACCCAATGGACAAGCCAATGTAGGTATTGGTATGTTGAGCAAGTATGTTAGCAAGGATAAAGTTAATCTCAAGCAAGTAATGCTTGATGTGTTGGAGAGTCCTAAGTTTAAAGAACGATTTAAAAACGCAAAATTGCAGAATAGAATCCAAGGCTGGGGTTTGCCATTGGGAAGCAAAAAGAACAGGCCTATAAGCGGAAATAGATTTATGCTAGCCGGTGATTCGGCTTCTTTGATAGATCCATTTACTGGAGAAGGGATAGGCAATGCCATGTTTAGTGGGAAATGGGCGGCAGAGCAAGCCCGTGATTCTTTGACTGCTAATGATTTCTCAGCCAACGCCTTACATCAATATGATAAAACAGTTTACAAAAAAATAGGAGGGGAGTTGCGTGTGAGTACAATTATGCAAAAACTAATTAAGTATCCATGGTTATTCAACTGGATGATTCGTAAGATTAAGCGTAACGACGAACTAAGAGAGACTATAACCTTTATGTTTGATGATGTGGATTTACGGAAGAAATTTGCAAGTCCGTTGTTTTATTTAAGGGTACTGTTTAAGTGAAACTAGTGATTTGCTAATTTTCTCTTTGGGTGTAAGCTTCGTATTCAATTGAATCCATACAATTCGGAGGGTAAAAGCTTTGGATGTGTTTTAACTTCTCAAAGAACAACGGAGGTAGTTTGTTAATCTGGTTTCGATTTTTGTAACCATAGATACTTAACATTTCGAGATTAGTTAACAATGTTAGTTCATGGGGTATTTGTGTGATTAAATTACTGCCTAATTCTAACTTTTTTAGAGATGAAAGTTGACCAATCCACTTGGGTATTTCTTTAATGTCATTGTTCAATAAAGACAATTCACTTAAGTTTTTTAGACGAATTAGGATTGATGGAATTTTTTTAATTTGGCAATTAATAAGCTCTAATTTTCTTAGAGAGTCCAGATTTGAAATTGCAGATAAATCATCATTGGACAAATTGTTATCATAGATTGTAAGAGATTTAAGATTCTTAAATACACTTAGTTCATTAGGAAGTCCCTCAAAGCCGCAATCTGATATGTAGAGATCTGTCATATTACTAGGGTTTTCCTTAGCCCGTTTAAAGAAATTTAGACGGTTATTTTCCCTTTTTAAATCTTGACGGGTAAAATCTGAATGTCTAACTAGGTAGTTAAACTTGCCTTCTAAAACAGTTGTATCTACAATATCGTTCATAGAATCCCATGAATGAGTCCCCATACAGTAAAGTTCACCAATAAGGGTATCTCCAACTTGATAAGTTCTTTTATTTAATTTTAGTTTGATATTAGAGATGTTGTGTAAGTAACTATATGTACAACTACTCTCACCCATAGTAATGTCCAAAGTGTCATTGAATATACTGAGGGAATAATGTCTCCTTGTGAAGGATCCAATACCATTTAAAATGAAAATAGTATCGTTTTTAAGAATACAATAGCCTGTGCGTTCATAAAAAGTAGCAAGACTCTTCAATTTTCCCCGACTTGTTACAATACGTAAAGAATCTGTTTCCAATTTTTGGATATTGGAGTCAAGTTCAATGAGTCGGTCTAAGTTAGAAACTATTGAAGTATCATTTTTGTCTTTGGAACAAGATTGTAATAGCTGAAGTATTAGAAAAGTGAAAAAAATCCAGATTTTAACTTCTTGCATACTTAATGTTAACGAAAGGCCAAATTCTTTGTTGTTCCCTACAACTGTTCAATCACTGCCAAAGGTCCACCACAGTAAACATTGTGACATGATTTACAAGATTGGATAGATGCATTGTAGTAATACTGTTGAGAGTCACCACGTTCTATTCCTTTAAGGGCATTGGTATAAGTGGGTACCATTGCTTGAAAAGCAGCCTCATCGTGTTCATCTCTTGTTCCCTGTTGTTTTGCAAGGTCATAAAAACTTTGGGGAACTCGCTCGATAGTGTCACCTGCAGCTAGTGTAGCTTTCGCATCTTTACTAAAAGTAACCATTTCACGCATCATTAGACTCAGCTCTGAAGCTTCGTACATGTCTGCTTTTTCACTTTTATTATTCTGTGAACATGCTAGAATAGTAATAGCAAGTATCAAGGACAGTATATACTTCATCTCCGTGTTATTTCATGACAACACCCTCTGCAGTAAAGGACAACTTTACCTTAGGTTCTGTGATCGAAGCTATTTCTTCTTCACTTGCCTCCGAATCTTTGGCTATTTCTATTTGTTCCGCAACACTTAGAGTGTCTACGTAGGCCCAGCCTTTTATAACAGCATCATGATCCGCACTGTTTTTTGGTACAAAAAAACCGTAATCCTTAAATTTCACGTACATCTCTTCACCTGATACATCCATGTTCATCCAACATCCTTTTGCTTGACACGCAGCAGACACATTTCCTGATACCGTGGTATAAACAGAATCTTTGCCTTCTAATTCTTTAAGCAAATTGTCGCCAGATATTGCCTCGCTTGCATCCCATTCTGTATCTCCATAGTTGCCAGCAACTGTTGAGGATGTTTCGTCTGTTGTGTTTTGTCCTCCACAGCTAGTTAAAAGTGCTGCAAATAAGGTTATTGCGATTATTTTGTTCATTTTAATATTGGTTTATAGTTATGTAAATTTATTTGTTCTGAGCAAAATTGATATTCAATGGTTTGATTGGATGCCACTATGATAAGTTGATCTTGGCAGTAATCTTGAATCATATTATTATACCATTGTGCATTTGCATCATCAAAGTTTGTACACGGCTCATCTAAAAGCAGGACAGGTGTATTGGTAAATAATGCCAAGCTAAGCTTAATCTTATTTTTTAGTCCCGATGAGAGCTCTCCGTATCGTTTTGTTAGAAAAGACTCCAAACCAGAAAGGGAATATTGATCTGCTATTGGAATTTTAGGCTCCTTGAATTGGAAGTGAAGTTCAAAGAGTTCCTGAACTGTAAAATCATCTAGTAAATCCATTTCAGGGCTACTAAAACTAAAGATATTTTGCGGTTCTTCCTCAGGTGAATAAACTACCTCACCCTTAGTCGGAGAGATTGCTCCTCCTATTATTTTTAGTAATGTACTTTTACCAGAGGAGTTAGAACCTAGTAGAACGTACTTTTTCTTTCCTTCAAAAGTGAAATTGAAGTCTTTGAATAAGACTTCTTTTATATATCGTTTGGCTATGTCTGTACAGGTAATGCGAAGCATTATCGAGACATATACCCTTTCATTACACCACGATCAGAAGCACGGATAAAACTAATGATTTCATCACGTTCCTGTGTGGCAGGCATTTCAGTCTCTATCTTAACAAGAGCTCTTGAATTATTCATGCCACGTAAGAATAGGTTTCTGTAAATTTCTTGAATTTCCTCAATTTTATCAGATGTAAATCCTCTTCTACGAAGTCCAATACTATTTACACCTTCATAACTCAAAGGTTCACGAGCGGCCTTTGTATATGGAGGCACGTCTTTTCGCACCAAACTTCCACCACTTATCATTACGTGTGGACCTATATTGACAAATTGATGGACAGCAACTAATCCGCTAAGAATGGCATAATCATTAATTTTAACTTCACCTGCTATTTGAGTCCCATTTCCTATAATCACATTATTACCTATTACGGTGTCATGTGCCACGTGGGAGTAAGCCATAAGTAAGCAATTATCACCAATAATGGTCTTACCCTTGGCTGCTGTTCCCCTATTTATGGTTACACATTCCCTGATAGTTGTGTTGTTGCCAATTTCTACTGTAGTCTCCTCACCATCAAACTTTAAGTCTTGAGGTATAGCTGAAATTACTGCACCGGGGAAAATTTTACAATTTTTACCAATTCGTGCACCTTCCATTATGGTTACGTTGGAACCTACCCACGTACCATCACCAATTTCTACATTCTTATGTATAGTTACAAAGGGCTCTATAACCACTGTGTTAGCTATTTTAGCTCCAGGATTTACATATGCTAAAGGTTGAATCATATTATTTATTTTCTACAATTTGAGCCATCATATTGGCTTCACATACCAGTCTGTTTCCTACGAAAGCTTCTCCTTTCATCATACAAAGTCCTCTTCGAACAGGACCCGTTAAAGCCATTCTAATAATTAAAGTATCACCAGGAACCACCTTATCTTTGAATTTTGCATTTTCTATTTTCACAAAGTAAGTACTCCATTTATCTGGATTCTCCTTGTCTGCCAATACAAGTATTCCTCCTGCTTGTGCCATTGCTTCCAGTTGAAGTACTCCTGGCATGAGAGGCTCTCCAGGGAAGTGCCCTTGAAAGAAGTATTGATCTCCAGTAATATTCTTAACTGCAATAACCTCATTTTCGTCCAGTTTGATAATCTTGTCTATAAGCAAGAAAGGATGCTTATGGGGTAAAATATCACCAATTTGCTGATGATTGTAAACAGGAGTTACATTGGGGTCATAGACAGGAACATTGTGATTCAATTTACGTGCTTTTTTAGAAGCCAAATAAGCACGTTTAATTTTCTTAGCAAATTCTACATTGGCAGTATGACCAGGTCGTGCCGCTAATATTTGAGCTTTTAAAGGGACACCAGCAAGTGCAAGGTCACCAACAATATCTAGTAACTTATGACGAGCAGGCTCATTTTGAAAACGAAGTTCTACATTATTAAGAATTCCCTCTTTTTTTACTTCTATCTTATCACGGTTGAAAAGTTTTGCAAGACTTTCCATCTCATTATCTTCTATTACCCTATCTACAATAACAATGGCATTATTCAAGTCACCACCTTTTATTAGGTTATGTTTTACCAGCATTTCTAATTCATGCAGGAAGCAAAATGTCCTACAACTTGAAATCTCATCCTTAAACTCAGAAAGATTTACGATAGAAGCGTGTTGACTGCCCAGTACAGGAGAGTTATAATCCACCATTACAGTAAGTCGATAATCATCAGCAGGAAGTGCCATCATTTCTACACCATTTCCATCCGTATAGTTTATACGTTTAGGGATTTCAAAATATTCACGTTCTTTCTTTTGAGTTTCGATACCTGCATCCAATAGAACATCAATAAATGGCTTACTGCTTCCATCCATAATCGGAGTTTCTTGAGCATCTAGTTTTATTAGGCAATTATCAATCTCAAGACCTGCAAGTGCAGCAAGTACATGCTCCACAGTATTTATTCTAGCTCCGTTATCTTCTATTGAAGTCCCTCTGCTTGTATCTACAACTAAGTCACAGTCAGCCTTTACCTTAGGTTCTCCTTCTAAATCTATACGCTGAAAAACATAGCCGTGATTTTCAGGAGCAGGCTCAAATGTCAATATGACATTGTTACCAGTATGTAATCCTACACCAGATATGCTGATAGCGGATTTAATCGTTGTTTGAAAAACTTCCATTTTCGATTATTTATCTTCTTTAAGTTGTTGTTCTAATTCACGAACACGCTGTTCGAGTTTGGGTAAATTACGCCACATTACCCGTGATTTCATTTCATCTTTAAATGGCAGATGAGGAGAGCCTGTAAAAATGCCTCCAGGTTCCTTAATGTCTTTATTTATGCCTCCTTGACCCCCAAGTGTAGTCTTGTCTGCCACAGTTACGTGACCTACTACACCAGATTGGCCTGCAAACACACAATTCGCACCAATTTTGGCACTGCCTGCAATACAAACTCCACCAGCTACTATAGTGTTTTCTCCCAGTTCTACACCATGAGCAATCTGTACTAAGTTATCTAAGCGGCACCCATCTTTTATGATGGTACTACCCATATTCGCACGGTCAATACTTGTATTGCTTCCAATCTCAACTTTGTTGCCAATAATAACATTGCCTATTTGAGGGATTTTAATGTAGGTGCCATCTGGCAATGGAGCTTGACCAAATCCATCTGAACCGATAACTGTGCCTGCATGTATAAGACAATCGTTGCCGATTTTTGTTTGATAGTATATCGATACGTTGGAGTGAATTACAGTATTATTTCCTATAGTTGAGTCTTCATACACACAACTATTTGCAAGTATTTTACTGTTGTCTCCTATAATTACATTATTACCAATATATGCATGAGATCCAATGTGACAATTTGCCCCTATTTTAGCAGAGGGTTCTATTGTTGCCGTTGGATGAATGCCAGAATTAGGGTCTTTATAATCGAAGAACTGTATGAGAATAGTACAAAAAGCAACATAAGGGTGTGAACACCTTATAACTGTTTGTCCTTCCGGAACTGGATTAATTGTGTCATCCAATAACACAATATTGGCATGAGTATCCTTTAGGTAATGAGTGTATTTTTTATTGGATAGAAAACACAGGCTTTCATTTGTTGCGTCTTCAATCTTAGAAACAGTACTGATTTCTATATCAGGGTTGCCTTCTACAGTACCGTTTACTATTTCTGCTATTTTAGCGGCGGAAAGTTTCAATAGACGGCAAATTTAATCTATTTAATAGACGTAATAAAATATTTAATCGTGGGTTTATTGTCATCGGAAAGGTTGTAGATCTCAGAGGTTTCAGATAGTTCTTTCAGACTACCGTCTTTCATTCCTATTTTTAGCGTGTCACCTTGGGTAGAGTAGGTGTTGTTGCTTAGTTTGCCGGTGATTACAAAATAGTCAGCTTGTTCCTTTGGTATCCCAATTTGGTCACATACAGCGGTCCGTCTTTTCTCTATTGTCGCTGAATCAAATGGAGATTCAGCAATTTCTATTTTTAATAAATTTCGGTTTATTAACATTTTACAGAGGGTGGAAAGTGTTACATCTTCAGAATTTTGCCAAACTTTAATGGCACTAATTACCTCACTGTCATCTAAATTACAAAAGTTTTCTAAGACATCTGGTTTTTGTAAATCTGCTTGGGTAAAGTTTCGTGATAAGAAGAAATAAAGGTATGGACTGGCGAATAAAGTTTTACCCTCACTGATAATTTCTTTGGCTCTCTTTAAAATATTGAGCATCATTCTATCTGCCGCTATTGATGTCTTGTGCAGGTATACTTGCCAGTACATAAATCTTCGTGCCATTAAGAATTTTTCTACAGAGAATATTCCCTTTTGCTCAACTATAAGGCAGTCATCTTTTACATTAAGCATCTGAATAATCCGCTCAATCCCAACCGTTCCTTCTGAAACACCGGTATAAAAACTATCTCTTCGCAGATAATCCAGTCGGTCCATATCAAGTTGAGAACTAACCAATTGATGCAAGAATTTACGCGGATACTTATTCTCAAATATCTGAATGGCTAAATTTAATTTACCATCCATTTTGGCATTTATCCGTTCCATAAGGATACTGGATATGTACTCATGACTAACATCAGTAAGAATACCATGTTCGAGGCTATGAGAGAATGGGCCGTGACCAATGTCATGAAGTAAGATTGCAAGTAAAACGCCTATTTCTTCATCTTCAGAAATAGTAACTTCTTTGGACCGTAAGCTTGTAACAGCCGTTTGCATTAAGTGCATAGCACCTATAACATGCTGAAAACGTGTGTGCTGTGCTCCAGGGTAAACCAAACTAGTTAAACCCAGCTGCTTTATTCTTCGGAGCCTTTGAAACTCTGGTAATTGAATGCAATCAAACACTATTTCGTGTTCAATTGTGATGAAACCATAAATAGGGTCGTTTATTATTTTCTTTTTATTCAATGATGAAATAAAATGCTGTTTTAAGAGTTGAATTATTACTTGCTTTGCAAAGGTTCATGCTTCCGCATTAAGCTTGCAAAGATTACCTAAATAAATTAAAAAGTACGACGACCAATTATATGAGTAAAATCAAAATATTATGGGCTGATGATGAGATAGATCATCTAAATGCACATATTTTTTTTCTAGAAGAGAAAGGCTACGATATCACAACAGTAAACAATGGACTAGATGCCACTGAACGAGTAAAGGAAACCCATTTTGACTTGGTCTTTCTAGATGAAAATATGCCGGGCATTTCTGGTTTAGAAGCTTTGAAAATCATAAAGGAAGAGGACGGTAATATTCCTATAGTAATGATTACCAAAAGTGAAGAAGATCACATAATGGAGGATGCCATTGGGTCCAAAATAGCAGATTATCTCATTAAGCCCGTTAATCCACGTCAGATATTAAGTACAATTAAGAAATTGCTGGATAATACAAGACTTGAAACAGAGAGTGTAACGCAACGTTATCAGCAAGATTTTAGAAATATCGGTATGGCCTTTATGGACTATATGGATTGGGCCAAGTGGAAAGAGATGTATAAGAAATTGGTTTACTGGGAGACCGAGATGGCTAGTTCTGAAGAAACCGGTATGGAAGAAATTCTCAAAACACAGAAGCAAGACGGGAATAGAGAGTTTTCCAAATACATTAAAAAAAATTATATCAATTTCATACACGCAAGTTCTGATAATGTGGAAAGTCCGATTATGTCGCATAACCTAATGAATAAAGGTATTTTGCCACATAAGAAAAAGGGCGAACCCTTCTTTTTATTGTTACTTGACAATCTCCGTTTTGATCAGTGGAAGGTTATCCAAAAGGAAGTCAGTAAATATTACCGAACGACGAGCGAAGATTTGTATATGAGTATCTTACCTACTACTACTCAATATGCTCGTAATGCAATATTTAGTGGGCTTATGCCAATGGATATTGAAAAACGATTTGGAGATAAATGGAGCAATGATGAAGATGAAGGTGGGAAAAATCTACACGAGTCATTTTTTATAAATGATCTTTTTAAAAGACTCAGAACGGGGTTTGATTCTAAGTACATCAAGGTAACCAATCTAAACAATGCAAAGCAGATGGTGGATCAACTGCCTAACTTAATACATGAAGAGTTTGTAACTATCGTTTACAACTTTATAGATACACTTTCTCATGCTCGTACAGATTCTAAAATAGTAAGAGAATTGGCAGAAGATGAGGCAGCATACAGAGCTTTAACACTGAGTTGGTTTGAGCACTCACCATTGCTAGAGACCATCAAGTATTTGAGTAGTAAGAAGATTAAAATCGTTATAACTACTGATCACGGTTCTGTGAAAGTAGATAGGACAGTGAAGATAGTTGGAGACAGAGATACCACAACTAATCTTAGATATAAGACTGGGAAACGCATGACCTATGATGCTAAAGATGTATTTGAGATACCGGAGCCTAAAGATGGACTACTTCCGACACAACATATGAGTAGTCGTTTCGTATTTAGCAAAGAGAATGACTTTTTTGTGTACCCCAATAACTTAAATCACTATGCCAAGTATTATAAAGATACCTTCCAACATGGAGGTATTAGTATGGAAGAAATGATGATACCCTTAATTGCTTTGGAACCAAAGTAAGCCATGGTCTTTAAGGTCGTTGATTTGGAACAATCTTTTCCTTTGATGATGGATTATTTACTTAGTCAAGATCAGCAAAAGAATATTTACCTGCTAAAAGGAGATTTGGGTTCAGGTAAAACCACCTTTGTAAAAGAATTTGTGCAGTATCTTGGTGGTGAAGGGGTTCATGTAGATAGTCCAACCTTTTCTATCGTAAATACATATGATTTCACTGGCAAAATAATCCATCATTTTGACTTGTATCGACTTGAATCTCTTGAAGAGATCGAAGATATAGGTTTTATGGAGTATATAGATTCTGGAAATACATGTTTTATAGAATGGCCCGAAAAAATTGCAGAGTTCTTGCCTATAGAACGAGTTGTTCATATAGGTATAACTGTATCTTTGAATGAATGCAGAGAATACTCTTTTTCATAAGTTTTGGCATTACTCTTCTTGCTGCCAAGGCTCAAGAATATGAATATCGAATAGGTAAGCAAACCTATAAAGTAGACTCTATACTCCAGAAAATATATGCCTATGAAAAGATAGGAGTGAAGCTTACTGGGAGCACAGAAATGGATAGTGCCACCCAATGGTTGGCTACTAAGTATGTTGCATTAGGCTATTCTCCACAAATAGATACTTTTACCTTTGGAAGTCTTACTTCCTATAATGTGATGGTAGAAAAACCAGGTTCGGAATCTGGAAAGTGGATTGTAGTTGGAGCTCATTTCGATTCAGCTCCGGGAAGTCCAGGTGCCAATGACAATGGAAGTGGAGTAATAGCGACTATAGAGATTGCTAGAATCATTAAGGATATAGACACTAGAATAGGTGTTAGAATTATCAATTTTGGTGCTGAAGAACAAGGATACTACGGTAGTATTCACTATGTCAATAATGTATTGGATTTATCTGAAGAAATTCAATTGATGCTAAACCTAGATCAATTAGGAGGTAGCAAAGGGCTTGACAATAGTAGAATAGTATGTGAAAGAGATGAGGATGACAATCCTTCTAATAACAATGCTCTATCTTGGCTGAAGAACGATACTTTAGCGAGGTTAATGTCTATCTATTCAGACTTGACTCCAATATTGGGTAAAGTAGAACGGTCTGACTATGAATCCTTTGAAGATAAGGGGTTTGTGGTGGTAGGACTGTATCAAGAAAGCAACTATCCACAGTACCATTCTTCTGAAGATAAGACTGAAAATATGGATATAGCCGCTACTACGGAGGTTATAAAAGGAGCAATAGCTGCGGTGCTTTACTTTGCTCGAATTGATATTATTCTAGATACAGATGATTTGGATCAAGAAATTGTTCAAATAACCCCAAATCCTACAAGTGTTAGTTTTAGAGTCCATACGGCAAATTTAAAAGCTCATAAAATACTATTAACCAACGCCTTGGGGCAAGTTGTGTTAGCCCAAAATGTGACAGGAGAAGAAGTGATCTATGTTGCTAATCTGGCAGAAGGTTTGTACTCTGTTAGCATTTCTAGTGATTCAGGTGCATTTATGAAGCATTCCAAACTTATTATTGCACGGTAGGTTAAGTAATCAATGAAATACACATGTTGGGGAGCTGCCAAGCAAGTAACAGGCAGCATGCATTTACTAGAACTTGAATCAGGTTATACCATTTTGGTAGACTGTGGTATTGATTACGAGGATAAATCCAATAAAGAAATCAATGCAAATTTTTCTTTTGACCCGTCACAAGTAGATGTCATAATTTTGACCCACGCTCATATAGATCACAGTGGGAACATTCCAAACTTGGTTAAACAAGGTTTTAGAGGAGAAATAATTTGTACAGAACCTACAGCTTACCTGTTAGAAAAGCTATGGGTGGATTCTGTAAACATTCAAAACAACAACAGTAAGCGAAAGAAAAGTATTCGTTTGTATGGGTTTGCTGAAGTCAAAAAATCGTTAGAACAGATTTTGACCTATAAATTTTATAAGAAGTTTGAGTTGAATGAAGATGTTTCATTTACACTTTATGAAGCAGGTCATATTATAGGAGCAGCAAGTGTGAGATTGGAAATAACTGAGGGAGGAACTACAAAGACAATTGGTTTCACAGGAGATTTAGGAAATCCTGGAGCCAAACTCATTGTGGACGCTAAGCCGATGCCAGATTTAGATGTTTTGGTTACGGAAACTACTTATGGCAATAGAGAACATAAAGAAACTCGTACGGCAGAGGAAGTTCTGATAGAGCAAGTAACCAATACGTGCATAAACCAAGATGGCCGACTGATTATTCCAGCTTTCAGTGTAGGAAGAACACAGTCCATACTCTTTACTTTGAAGAAATTGTTTAATGAAGGTAAACTACCACCTGTTCGTGTATTTGCTGATAGCCCGCTTGCATTGGCCAGTAGTAATATTCACAATAAGTTTGCTCATTACCTAAACGAGGAAGCTAGGTTCCACAAGCAGTCTGAAGGAAGTCTTTTTGATTTCAAAAGTCTTTATTTAGTTGAGGATGAGGAGGATGTAGAGGACATGGAACTGTACAGAGATTCTTGTATCATCGTAAGTAGTGCAGGAATGCTTGAAGGTGGAAGAATCCAACACCATATCAGCGACCACGTTCAAAACCCTTTGTGTACAATACTCATAGCAGGTTTTTGTTCACCGGGAACACTTGGAGCTCAATTATTAGAAGGAAAAAGTTCCATTCGCATTAAGGGGAAGGATAAGTATGTTTTTGCCAAGGTTTTGCAGACCGATGTATTTAGTGCCCATCCAGATATTACGGGACTTACAGACTACTTCGAAAAGAGTGATAGTGATAAACTCGAAAAGATATTTTTTGTGCATGGTGAAGAAGAAGCCATGTATGATTTGAGAGATACGTTGAATAACTCACTTCAATCCAAGGTAATTATTCCAGGAAGAGGAGAAGAGTGGTTGTTGTAATAAGAAAATTCAGAGGTAATTCTTACTTATCCTTCTTTACTTCATGTGCAATCACATTTTGTAAAGCACGTTGAAATGTAGAATACGGATCTTCATTACCGTAGTAAACCTCGTCTTCACCTACAGTAGAGTTCTTTCTAATACCCTTGACCAACCAAAGTAGATCTTCAGGCGGATATACATCCAGAAATTTCTCTATGAACTCGTAATTAGGATTTGACTTACGACTAAAATAACCATTGACCGTACTTAAAGAAACACCAACCTTGGCACAAAACTCATTACGTGATTTGAAACCGGATTTAATGAAAATATCCAGCCTACTTAGAAAATTACCTTTGCCGTATTCTTTAGACATGTTTACTTTTTTACTCTTTGTGTAAATTGAGAATATTCTATACTGGATAAATGTCTAGTATGTATCATCTCTTGAAGGTAGTGTTTGACTTCGTTATAGAGTAAAGCTAAAAACAAATTAGTGATAAGCAATTATGGATAAATAACACATCAATGCTTAAGAAGTTTTATCGTTGAAGAAACGAATAAATCCAGTATTCACAGTGTTGTGTAAAGGGTTTTGTTAAAAACTAAATGGGGGAGCGGGGGATGCTAAAGGATTTGGTCTGGGTGTGTTCTTTAGATAATAATCATGTTTGTCGATACGTTGTAATTGTCTCGTTTGAGGTAGTTTGAGTGGATTTGCATCGCCGAATCAAGTCTTCTTAGAAGAATCCTTCAAGACTAGTTAACGATTAACCGCTGAGTATTGCGACGTATTCCGTTGCTTACATTTACAAAGTAAATACCTCTAGGTAGATGACTAGTCTGAATAGTGGTCTCATTTTTAATGAACTCTTGTGAGTAAACGGTATTACCCAAAATATCTACTAAGGTTAATTTTTTAGATCCCTGCAAATTCTGATTAACGGTTAAAAGAGTTTTACTAGTAGCAGGGTTAGGAAAAAGTCGAAAATCTAAATTGAGAGTTGTAACTTTTGCTATTTCTCTGATACAAACTACTCTAATACATGTTAAATTATCACCATTAGGGTCTGTGGCCAGATAAGTATTTTGGTAACAGCCAAGAACAGACGCATCCACAGATGTTGTAAGGGTAATTGAAATTTGGGTAGAGTCAAACTTAGTTGATCTGGCTATTGCTGCTACAGGGACATATGTCGTGTTTATTTGAACATAAATAGTGTCATCTGTTCTAAGTTCAACGGATAAACCATTTTCTTCTGCTGTACATATGTGATTTTGTGCTGAGGATACAAAATTTAGTAGTAGAAGGCCAAATATTGTTATTAATACTTTCATACTTCTTGGATGCAAGAAGTATGAAAACGTTGCAATCGTTAAAGTGGTATGACGTTTTTATGACGAAGGCTTAGACAAGGTATGTGCTAATCCTATAAAGTAGTTGAGATCGTACTTGTTCTTAGAATGGTCCCTGATAGCTGTCTGGATGAATCCGTACTGTGTTGAATTCTTCTGTGAGTTTCGTTGCTATTTCTGGATCGGTTCTTAGACTTTCGAAATATTCTCTAGACTTCATTTTTTTGACATGCTTTGCAATTCTGTTAGCGGTGTCTAATGGTATATTGTTAATTACAAAGAAAGGAACCCAATCTGTGGAGTTCGATTTGTAACCCTTTGGAAAGTGATTCTTTTGGTGTTGCAGGAGTTGCATTTCGAAGTCCTCACTACTTCCAACGTAAAACTTGTCTTCGGAGTTAGAATGAACGATATAAAAGGTTGCCATGTATGTATGAATGATTTTTTAGTAGACTTTTCTGATGAATCTGTGAAAAGTCTATTGTCTGAGGGCAAAGCAACTACTATTTAAAGTCAAAAACAAGGTTGTATCCAAAAGGCTTTTTAATGAATAAAGTATATAAATATTAGCCATAGACATAAAAAAACCCAACTGGACCAGTTGGGTTTATAATTTGTACTCGGGACGGGACTAACGTTTATTGTTTTTATGAGTCCTATTTTTGTTAATATTATGCTTTAGATATCAATGAAATATAAGGATGTAGTAAAGTGAGGCAAATTATGAAAAAATAAAGTAAACAAAAAGTGACAACGAAAGTGACAACTTCAATGGAGTTATTACCTTCGTAGAAGTAATTTACTTACAATGAAAGTTAACTTCAATTTACGGAGTGCTTCTTCTGAAAAAGAAACACCCATTAATATGGTAATGAGATGGACCAGTCAAAGGTTAGTCTGTGCTTCTAAGAAATCAATCAATCCAAAGTACTGGAATTTTGATAAGCAACAGGCAAAAAAAAGTCTTGAAGGTTATTCAACTTTTAACACTAATCTCAATAATTTGGAGACTAAAATTTTTAAAACCTTTGAAGAATTTATTTCAGACAATGGACGTGAACCAAATGTCCAAGAATTAAGAGAGTTTCTTGCGGCGAAGGTGTTCCAACCAATAAAACCTAAGATTGAAAAGAAAACACCAACATTGTTGGAACTTATATTAATAAAACTTGACATAGAAAAAAGGAGACTGGTATCTGAAGGAAAAGGAACATCAAGAACTACAACTCTCTACTCCTACAGAAGATTACATGAATTACTTCTCGAATTTCAGAACAAAACTAAAATTGGGGTTAATTATCAAGACATTAGTTTGGACTGGTATTATGAGTTTAAAGACTTTCTTAATTCTAAGAGTTATGCTACCAATTATCAAGGCAAGATAATAAAAGATATTAAGACCATATTGAATTTAGCATTGGAAAAAGGGTATTCGACAAATAGAGTACATAAAAATAGTAAGTTCAAAAAAGATCAGGTAAAAACGTTTCACACCTATCTGAATGAATTTGAAATTGAACAGTTGTATCAATTTGATTTTAGTGAGAATAAGCGACTTGAAAAAGTAAGAGACCTGTTCGTTTTAGCTTGCAGAACTGGGTTGAGAATTTCAGACTTCAAACGTATAAAAAAGGACCACATAATTATTTCAAATATTCACGTTCAGAAAGATGGTCAGAATATAGAAATTGAACGCGAATTTCTTCGTATTTTAACCCAAAAGACAAAAACGGAGGTGGATATACCTTTGCATTCAAACGTTGAAGAGATACTGTTAAAATATGATTATAAAGTGCCTTTTATAAGTACTCAAAATTTCAATACTTATGTGAAGGAGGTATGCAAAGAAGCTGGACTTACAGAAGTTTTGATTTATACTAAAACTCAAGGGAGTGAAACAAAAAGAATAGAGCGACCAAAATATGGGCTTTGTTCAAGTCATACAGGTCGAAGAAGTTTTGCAACTAATCACTATATGCAGGGGTTTCCAATACTTTCTATAATGGCTATTACAGGACATTCGAAGGTCAAGGATTTTAAGAATTATATTGTATTAGGTGCAAATGAACATGCCAAAGTTTTAGCATCTCATTACTACAGGTTGGAGGAGGAAAAGAAAGCGGTAAAAAATCATTTGAAAATAGCGAGGTAGGAAATGAGAGAAGACATAAAAGAGACTGTACCCACAGGAATACCTTACTCGTTGAATTTGATAAAGCACTATAACGCTTTAGAGGAGATTGAAGAGTTTGAAGATAAGGTAGCTTATTGGAATGAACATTTAAATGAACTGGACTTGTTTAAACAGTTATATGTTCGAAAAAAAGATAATAGCGAAATTTTATTGACCTTATTACCTTATGTTAGAAGTAGTAAACTGGACTTGTTTTTAATTCAAAATATTATAAGAGAGCATTTTGAAAACAAAAGTATGAGAGGTCATCAAATTATTAAAGACTTCTTAGAAGAGATTGAAAATTTGGAAATTATAGAAGAGTCACAAAGGCATTATATAGAAAAAATTGATAGTATGAACATACCTAATCCCAAAAGACCTATTTATGGAGGCAATTTTGAGGAAATAGGATATAAGAGTTTTGCAGGTAGATATGATGTAGAAACCGCTTGTAAAAAAATCTATAATTCAACTATCAATAAAGGACTTACTGTACAAAAAGTACTAAGTGCTTTTGATGGTTTCTGTATGGCCTATGCTCGAAAATCAATTAAAGACTACAAACAGAAAATAGAACAGAAATATTCTATTCCTACTAATTATATAGGCCTATTTATTTATGCCTTTGGATTAGAAAATAAAACAGAATTTAAAGACTTGAAGTTAAATGCGACTGATATTGCTAAGATTTATACAAAAGCCTTTAATCTTGAGGATAACCAAGTAGAAAATATTAGAAAGGTATGGGCTTCGCCAAAGGTTAGTAAGCCTTTTCTACAATGGTTTAAACAGTTTGGAATTGACCCTAAAGACACTCATCTAAAGCCTTTTTTACCTAAATAAGCAAAGTTGTCATTGACGCGTTTTTTACGCGAAATATTGTGAGCGAGCCTTGCAGTAAAATGAACAACATAATCTTACAAAACACTTCTCAAAGCGAGTTAAAAGCTTTAATAAGTGAATCAGTAAAGGAGGCGTTAAAAAGTTTCAGTGCCAAACCAATAACAAGTCCTAGTAACTCAAAGCTTACACGTCAACAGGTAAAAGATGAATTTCATCTGTCTTTTCCAACCATCTTAAAACTAGAAAAGCAGGGCAAGTTAAAAGGCTACCGCATTGGACGCCGTGTCCTATTCAATCGTGCAGAAGTCGAAGCAGCATTAGTCCAGAGAAAGTTTTGATGTGGTAATGGAGCATCAATTCAATACATTAGCACAAAGTGGGACAAGTAAATTTACAAATTCAAGTACAGACTTAATGGTTTCAGGCAATGGAACAGACATTGTTGGCAATTCTGCTTTA
>NVWV01000006.1 GCA_002746305.1 Bacteroidota bacterium
TGGTGAAAAAGCAATGGAATTAGTCATCTTCAATAGATGGGGTGAAATCATGTTTAAGTCTACTGACAAATACGAAGAATGGAACGGTATGTACAAAGGGGTTCCTGCTCAACAAGATGTATATGCTTATGCTCTCAAAGTAATTGCTCTTAACGATGAAGTTTATAACTACACCGGTACTATTACACTTATTAGATAATAGCACAAAACATAACAAAGCTTTGCTTTAGCAATAAAAAAGGAAACAAATGTTTCCTTTTTTATTGCCTATATTTGAAAGACAGTTGAATTTACGATTATCCTATATTATTGCATTGTTACTCTGCTTTTGTATAACGGAAGCAAGTCATCTAATAGGTGGTGAAATTACCTACACCTATCAATCTGGTAACAAGTATCAAATTAATGTCACCTTATATCGAGATTGTAATGACTGTAAACTAGGTGGTCAAGGTGGAGGTTCGTCTACCTGTAATCGCTCAGATTTGACAAAAGCCTTTATTCGAACTACAACTTCCGAATGTCAAAATAAAAACATAGGTAGCGTAAACTTGACCAAAACTGGTTTTGAAAACATTACCCCTATATGTAATCAAAACAACTCACAATGTGGCTCTAACCCTACTTATACATATGGTATAGAAGCACATCACTATACAGGGATTATAGATTTTAACACCTATTCACAATATCAAGGCTGCGGCCTTCACATATTTATTCATAAACCAGAACGTAGTAACGATATAAATACACTTGCATCAGAGGAAGATGATTTATACAACTTTGCTTATATAAACCCTTGGATAGAAAATGTAAGTTCACCTGTATTTAAAGAACATCCAAATGTACTCTTCAACGTAAACCAAGCAGTTTATTCTGGAGACCACGCAACCAAAAGTAACGGAGATTCTATTGTCTACAAATGGAGCTCTCCAGAAAAGTCACACAATACAGCTATTGCATACAATAGCTCCTATTCAGCTCAACAGTTCATAAGTACATACTGTCCTTCAGGTGCTGGTTGTGCATCAAATCCTAATTCTAATCCTCCACAGGGTTTATATCTCAATCCACAAACTGGTGATTACGTATTTACACCCGTAACATTAAACCAAACTAGTACAAGGGTTATAGAGATAGAACAATGGAGAAAGAGTAATGGAACAACATATTTAGCAGGAATTATTCGCAGAGATTTATTAGTTAAAGTTATTAATCAAAATTTAAACCTCGCTCCTATTCTTCAAACCAACAGCACATACAATTTATGTGTTGGTCAGCAATTCACTTTAGACATAGCTGCATTGGATTTAAACTCAAGCGGAGCAGTTAGTGGTGATTCAGTATACTTTGAAACAGCCATTAATCTATCCGGAGTAAGTATTACGAAACAAACTCAAACAACAGCACCATTTAATTACGTGCATCTACAGATAACACCAACGACAAATCAGGTTGGCACCTACACCTTAAGAATAAAGGCAAAAGACAATCATTGTCCTAAGTATGCTGAATCCATTAAAACTATAATACTTACCATTTTACCAAAGCCTGAAATTACCTTTAGCATAGATGATCTTTTTTGTGGAAATAATGAGATAACAATTAACTCCAATAGAAATGCCACCTATTCTCTAGAAGTTAAAAATGAACAAGGTAATCCTATTTTTGAGTCCGCTAATATTTCACCAGGCTACATCTATTCGAACAACCAAGCTCAAAAATTAACCTACACTCTTAGGTATCAAGACAATATTGGTTGTATAGATTCTTTGTCAACTGACATTCTGAATACGGGTACACTAGGTGTGACAAGATCCAGACTTCAAGGAAAAACCAATTATTGCCAAGGTAATTCTATGATGAACTTTCTTTCACACAACACGCATTCCATATCAGAAATAACATGGCATTTGCCCAATGAAACTAGTCGTGAAATTGACACCTTAAGAGCTGAAGTCCAAACCGGTCAACTTAGCTACACCTATACTCTCAAAAAGAACAATCATTTATGTGAGTTAAGCGATAGCTCGTATATATCAGTTATCAAAACCCAAACTATCACTTTCCCTAATAATCCTTCGTATTGTTATACCAATAATCTAGATATCAATGAACTAGGTGCGACACCATCCAATGGTGAATGGTATTGGGACAACACTCCTATTTTATCTCAATTGGACATCTCTAAACGTATTCCAAACAAAGACACTTTCATACATTTAACATATAGTCTTATTGAAAGCAGTACACTTTGTAGAGCTACTAAAGATTTAAAAATAACCATACTTGAAAAACCAGAATTAGTACTTTCCAATCTTCAGATATGTGGTGATGGAGAACTCTTTAAACTTAAAAATTCAATAGACCGTCCATTTGATTTTTCCAATGAGAACATCACTTGGACAATATTAAATAAACCCCTATCCTATAAAGAGATTCCAGAACCCATAATTGACATCCCAAATTTTGGAGCAGGTATATACTTGGTTAGAGCCAAAAATGAAAATACAAATGGTTGTAATACCATTGATACCGCAACTATCACTGTAGACGAGGACTTAGTACTTACTATAAATTCTAGAAACTCAATCTGTCAAAGCAACGAATCCATAGACCTCAACACGTATTTTGATATTAATATTGAAGGTGGTGCTTGGCAAGATGATAAGAGCCTTTTCTTTACAAGTAATCATGACTATATACCTAAAGAATGTGGCCCAAATACATTTAAATACATTTACGATAGAGATGGTTGCTACGATGATATTGAAGCCAATGTTCTTATAGTATGCAAACCTAATTTCTCTATATCAATGGACGAGAGCATATGCAAAGACCATGATAAAATTTCTCTATCTACTTCCCATAACTGGTCAGGACAGGGTGTATTAAATAACCTTCTGGATCCATCTAAACTTAGTATTGGAGAAAACACCATCATTGCAGAATCTACAACTGAAGGCTGCCTATTTGATACGTCTATCTCAATTGACATTGTTCAGCCACTTCTATTTAGTCTGGGTACCTACCCCGATGCCATTTGTGAAGGAGAAAACATAGACATTGCACTTATTAGAAAAGATCATGTTGGGTTAACTGCTCAGTTTTGTGATTCTAAATTCGATTATTCTTTAGGAGAACACATTGATTATAGGCCTACTAATTGTGATTTAATTCAAGAAAAAATCAACCTACTTATTTCTTCTAAATCTTCTAAATATTGCCCCAGTCATAGTAAATCTATTACCATTGATTACCATCCAAAACCAAAGGTTTCCTTAAGTAACCTACAAGACGGATGCTACCCTTACAACCTAAATACAACATTGAATGTGATTCAGGGTTCTAACCCTAAGATATCCTATACCCTTAGTTCTTCCATGACCAGTAAACTGGGAGTAGGAAGTATTCTAAAGTTCAACAATCTCAATGAAGGACTCTATTCTATCTCAATCAAGATGAATGATGACAACGGATGTTCATCTATTCAAAACTTTGAAAGAGCATTTACAGTTCAACCAAAACCCAAAGCTAGTTTCACCATGTCAAATAATGATATAATGGTGCTTTCAGAAAGAGAATTAGCTCTCCATAATTATTCAAGTCTGAATAGTGGAAACCTTCGGTCAGAATGGTATCACCAAAAAGGTAGCTCTTCTATTCTCTTTTCAAAACAGAATAATCCAGTCTATAATATGCCTGCAGATACAGGCTATTTCAACATTATTCTTATTGTTAAGTCAGATTACAATTGCAGCGATACAACAACTAAAAGCATTTTATTAGTTCCAGATATAATTGCATTCATCCCAAATGCCTTTACACCAGATAACAACCCTCCTAATAATAAGTTCAATATTATAAGTGCACATGCTCAAACATTTGAAATAAGTATTTTCAACAAATGGGGACAGAAAGTATTCAATTCTAAGGATATTCAGCGGTCTTGGGATGGCACCTATCAGGGACAATATTGTCAAAACGGAGTCTACTTATACTCCATTCGCTTAACAAATAGATCAGGCGAATTATACAACTATCAAGGCACTGTAAATCTTATTCGATAATTACGAATAAGTATCCTTCACATTGCATTTCATTTCTTTGTATTTACCTAACTTCGTACTAAGATAATTGAGATAATTGGTACGGGGAAATGCAGCAGAAAATAAAGAGATTGTTAGTAGGTATCGTCAGCTACTAAGAGTATCAAAATGGTCTCGTGAAAAGGGAGATATTTCCATCATACGCAAGGCTTTTGACACTGCATTGGAAGCACATAGACCAATGCGTAGGAAGTCAGGTGAGCCTTATATTTATCATCCGATTGCTGTTGCTAGAATAGCAGCTGAAGAAATAGGTTTGGGTACCACGTCTATTGTCTGTGCTCTTTTACATGATGTTGTAGAAGACACCGATATTACCCTTGAAGATATCTCTTCCGAATTTGGACCCAAGGTTGCAAATATCATTGATGGGCTTACCAAAGTATCTGGGGTATTCGACACCAACTCTCCTCAAGCAGAAAACTTCAGAAAAATGCTTCTTACCATGGCCAATGACGTCAGGGTAATTCTTATAAAGCTATGTGATCGACTTCACAATATGCGAACTTTAGAGCATATGAGCGATAAGGGACAATTAAAAATCGCATCGGAAACGACATTCATATATGCTCCTTTGGCTCATCGCCTTGGACTTTATGCAATCAAAACTGAACTTGAAGACCTTTCCTTGAAGTATACTCAACCTGTACTTTATCAAGACCTTAAGTTCAAATTGAACGCTACCAAGGAACAACGTTCTAAATACATTCGCTCATTTATTAAACCCCTTAAAGTAGAACTTGACGAGCTTGGTATTGATTATCAAATAAAAGGACGTCCAAAGTCTATCCATAGCATCTATAACAAGATGGTGACCAAAAAACTGGAGTTTGAGGACGTATACGATCTTTTTGCAATTCGAATTACTGTAGATAGTGACCCTGAAGATGAAAAAATGGATTGTTGGAATGTGTATTCCATCGTGACTAGCATTTTCAATCCTAATCCAGAACGAATGAGAGATTGGATATCTATTCCTAAAAGCAATGGATATGAGAGTTTGCATGCGACCGTAATGGGCCCAAAAGGACAATGGGTAGAGGTTCAAATACGAACCAAGAGAATGGATGAAATAGCGGAGAAAGGCTATGCTGCACACTGGAAATACAAAGAAAATGATAAAAATGCTGCAGCTGTTAATAGTCTGGACAGTTGGATAAAACAAATACGTGAAGTTTTAGAAAATCAGGAAGGAAACGCACTAGAATTCTTAGATGAGTTCAAAATGAGTTTATATGCAGACGAAGTATTTGCATTTACACCAAAGGGACAACTTAAAAAGCTTCCAAAAGGGTCAACATCCCTAGACTTTGCCTTTGAAATACATACAGAAGTTGGAGCCAAATGCTTGGGAGCAAAGGTGAATGGTAAACTGGTACCTTTTAGTTATGAAATTCGCAATGGTGATCAGATAGAGATCCTTACTTCTGCAAAACAGAAACCCAATAAAGACTGGTTAGACTTTGTAATAACTGCTAAAGCCAGAACCAAAATTAAGCAAAGCTTAAAGGATGAGAAAAGAGTTGTAGCTTCACTAGGTAAAGAAGCACTTGCTCGTAAAATGAGAAATGCTGGTTTCGATTACAGTCTTGAAAATATCAATAAACTCATTGTCCATTATAAAACAGTGGATGAACTGGAACTAACCTACCAAATTGAGACGGGAGCTATCGATAAAGAAAAAATTAAGCTTCAAGAAATTCTGGTTGAATCCAAGTCTGTTCATAAACAAGGTACAGAACGGGAAACAAACCTAAAGAAAAAGACTTCAAATGAGCTATTGTTGGGAGATGCAACCATTGACATGGAATATACCATGGCACATTGCTGCAATCCAATTCCCGGCGATAAAGTAATGGGGTTCATTACAGTCCATGGTGAAATAAAAGTACACCAGACAAGCTGTAAAAACGCCAATAATTTAATGTCAAAATATGGCTATAGAATCATCAAAGCTCGCTGGGCTGATGATCCTATTATTCAAGAAGATTTTGAAGCAGGATTAGAGATTACGGGTATCGATTCACTAGGTCTGGTCAGTAAAGTTACCGACATTGTTTCCAAACAGTTGAAAGTAAACATGAAAACCATCAGTTTTGAATCTTTGGATGGTACGTTTATAGGAAAATTAAAGCTTCAAGTGACTGACAAAGAGCATCTTGAACAGCTTATGAATGAATTGAAAGGAATAGACAAGTACATAAAAGTAGATAGAATTTATCTGGAAAATGTACCTACACTAAAAAACAAGTAAATGGAAGAAGATATTAGCATAAAAGATGAGGTCAAAAACCTATTCACTTCCTATTTGGAAAAAAAAGGTCAACGAAAAACACCTGAGCGATACGCTATTCTAGATGAGATATATAGCAACAAAAAGCATTTTGATGTAGATACCCTCTATATTCAAATGAAAAATAGGAACTACCATGTAAGCAGAGCCACTGTTTATAACACCTTGGATTTACTCCAAGAGTGCGGATTAGTTATAAAACATCAGTTTGGCCAAAACATGGCTCAATTTGAGCAGGCTTATGGATACAGGCAGCACGATCATATTATTTGCAACACCTGTGGAAAGGTAATGGAATTTTGCGACCCTCGTATCCAACAAATCACTTCTAAAATGGCGGAATTACTCAATTTCGAAGTATCAAGACACTCTCTAAATCTTTATGGAAATCCACTCGTAGACGAGCTAGGACTATGTAAAAATTGTGATAATCAAGTAACAGTAGTAGAACAAAAATAAATGGTAGACGTACTATTAGGCCTCCAATGGGGCGACGAAGGGAAAGGTAAAATTGCTGATTACCTTACTCCAAAATACGATGTAGTAGCTAGATTTCAAGGAGGACCCAACGCTGGGCACTCGCTTGAGTTTAATGGCATTAAGCACGTATTAAACACACTTCCTTCTGGCATTTTTCACGATGGTTGTGTTAATATAATCGGAAATGGTGTGGTTATAGACCCAGTACTCTTTATGGCGGAGATAGATCGTACAGTTGCAGCGGGAGCCAATGTGATGGAGAATCTTCGTATTTCGTACAAGGCTCACATCATAATGCCTACGCATAAGATTCTAGATGCTGCAAGTGAATGGAGTAAAGGTGACAAAAAAATAGGGAGTACACTTAGAGGAATAGGTCCTACCTATCGAGAGAAAATTGGTAGAGGAGGACTTCGAATAGGAGAACTTTTCGCACCCAACTTTGAACAGAACTACCATGAAAAAAAGGTGCGATCTCTTCAATTGGTAGAGCAATTTGGTTTTACTGACTTTGACTTAGATTCCATGGAAGAAGAGTTTTTCACTGCTGTTGAAAGGCTTAGAAAATTCCAATTTGTGAACAGTGAATACTTGGTAAACGAGCACATTACAAATGGAAATAATATCCTAGCTGAAGGAGCTCAAGGAAGTATGTTGGACATTGATTTCGGTTCGTATCCTTTTGTAACTTCGAGCAACACCACAGTAGGTGGCGTGTCTACAGGTTTGGGAATTGCTCCGAAGCATATCAATAAGGTAAAAGGTATTTTCAAAGCATATTGTACCCGTGTAGGTAGTGGGCCGTTCCCATCTGAATTGCACAATGATATGGGTGAACACATCCGAAAAGTAGGAAACGAATTTGGTGCAACCACAGGTAGACCTAGAAGAACAGGCTGGTTGGATTTAGTAGCACTTAAATATGCTATTATGCTAAGTGGTGTAGATGAACTATGCATGATGAAAGCGGATTGCCTCAGCGGTATCGATGAAGTAATGGTTGGGACAAGTTACAAGGGTGACCTTATAGAGACCGACCAAGTTCCATTTGACCTGAATGCAGACAATTTTAAATCTGTATATGAAGCTCATCCAGGATGGCAAGAAGACATTACCCAAGTGAAAAATCACGATGATTTACCACAGACATTCCAAAATTATATTAGCAGCATAGAGCAGCAGATAAACACTCCTATCAGCATCATATCTGTAGGACCAGGAAGAGACCAAACGATAATAAAATCGTAGTAATAAATCCTACGAGAACACAAAAAGTGATTAGTGAGGATAAAGTGCTTGCACTTCATTCTCAATTAACCATTAAGAACTAATAATTTACAATTAAAGAATGAACGCATACGTATTCCCAGGACAGGGAGCTCAATTCGTAGGAATGGGCAAAGAACTATATGACACCAATGCTGAAGCAAAGTCACTTTTTGAAAAAGCAAATGAAATCTTAGGTTTTCGCATTACAGACGAAATGTTTGAAGGTACAGATGAAGGTTTAAAGCAAACCAACATCACACAACCTGCGGTTTTTTTACATTCTGTGATATTGGCAAAGACATTGGATAATTTCACACCAGACATGGTCGCAGGACACAGTTTGGGTGAGATCTCAGCTTTGGTTGCAGCTAATTGTCTCGCTTTTGAAGACGGATTAAAATTAGTAGCAATACGTGCCAATGCCATGCAAAAAGCATGTGAAGCCAATCCCAGTACTATGGCAGCTATCATCGGTTTAGATGATGCAGTTGTAGAAGAAGTTTGTGCATCTATAAACGATGTGGTTGTTCCTGCAAACTACAACTGCCCCGGACAATTGGTGATATCTGGAAGTAATGAAGGAATAGACAAGGCGTGTGAAATATTAACGGAAAAAGGAGCTCGTAGAGCACTTAAACTTCCTGTAGGTGGAGCATTTCACTCTCCCTTGATGGAACCTGCAAGAGAAGAGCTAGCAGCTGCCATTGAGGAAGCTACTTTCAATACTCCTACTTGCCCTGTATACCAAAACGTAAGTACTCAGGGGGAAACGGACCCAAGCATCATAAAGGCTAATCTAGTAGCACAGTTGACATCTTCTGTAAGATGGAACCAGTCTGTACAAAACATGATTGCTGCTGGAGCAAACAAGTTTACGGAAGTAGGCCCAGGTAAAGCTCTACAGGGAATGTTGATTAAGATTGACAAAACGGTAGAGAGAGCAGGAATTTCTTAGCTCTCCAAGGCAAATAGAAGTGAGATGTGAGACTTATGACTGCTCACCTCATTCTAACTGCTGTCGATGAATCTCATACTGAACAAACTTAGAGAATGTCACATTGAGCGGCAGTCGAAATGCAAACGTTCGATCTTTCTACCTTAACTTTGAATCTAAGAAATGAGGTTACCATTATTTTTCATTGTTCTATTGCTATTCAATTGTTTGACCCAAGCACAGAATTGGATTATAGAAGAAGTAGGCAAATTACCTTTTAAAACATCCAACAATGCTGTAACACTTGCGTATGAAAAAGGGCAACCGCTCATCTATTCTTTTTGTGGAATTGATTCTACTTTAGATTATGGTGGTATTCATTTAAAAGCAGGTTCAGTCAATATTAATACTGGTGAGTCCATACAATATGGAGATGTACCAGATACTTTAGGCAAAATAGCTGCAGGTGCTAGTACCGTCAAAAACAAAATCTACATCATCGGGGGTTATCATGTATTGGCCAATGGAAGTGAGATTTCCAGTAACAAGGTACATTGCTTCCATGTGGAAAATGAAAAATGGGAAGCTGATAGAACAAATATCCCAATTGCCATAGATGATCATGTGCAAGCCGTTTGGCAGGATAGTCTCATCTATGTAATCACTGGATGGAGTGATACCAAAAATGTCCCTAACGTGCAGATTTACAACCCAGATTCAGATCTTTGGAGTGAAGGAACGTCTGTTCCTAATAACAACCAATACACTGCTTTTGGAGCGAGTGGTACCATCATTGGAAATACCATTTACTACTTGGGTGGTGCGAGCATGGGGACTAATTTCCCCAGTACATTTCGATTGCGGATAGGCAACATCAATCCACAAAACCCAACTCAGATTGCATGGAGAGACAGCTTATTAACTATAAGTGATAAATACTACCGAGCAGCGTGTACATCGGTCTCAGGCTTCCCTACTTGGCTAGGAGGAAGTAGTATGACATACAACTACAATGGTTTGTCCTACGCAACCAACACCGCAGTACAACCTTCCAACCAAAGCCTCCTTCTTTTGAATAGTGCTTTGTCATTACGGATTACCAACAATAATCTCCCTATGGACCTTCGGGGCATTGGAGAGTTGAACAGCACCATGAAGGTTATTGCAGGAGGTATGTATGCCAATAGAGAAGTTAGTAATAGAGTAATTAAACTTACATGGGGATATCCTGTAGGTATAGAGAATATAGACCAGCAAAAAATTACGGTATACCCCAACCCTACCCGCACTGGCATACTCTACTTAAGTAAAAAATGTGATGTAAAAGTCTATTCTTTAACTGGGCAGTTGATGTATAAAGAAAAAACAGACCAAATCAACACCCGAAAATGGGCAAGTGGGTTGTATACACTTCTCATTCAGAACGATGATAGGCAATTAGTCAGTAAGATTATTGTGGCAGGTAGTTTGTAGAATTGCTTATAAGTCTATTACAGTTTCCTTTACCGTATATTTTCGTATCCATCTACCCTATCCCTCACATCACCCTAAAACAACACTTGGTCTATATCACCAGCACTCTAAACCCATTCACCCAATACTGTAACTAAGTCCTATTACTTTCGTAGTACAACCATGCTAACTAAGTCACCCATTCTTCTCACCCTATTGCTGTGCATTTTTTCTTTTTCTGCAAATGCGTATGTATTAGAAGGTAAGATAGTTAGCACTTCTGGCAGCGGCATAGCATACGCGACCATTAACGTGCAGAACACCTCACTTGGCACTTACTCCGATATCAATGGAGAATTTGCTCTACGACTGGATGCAGGCACGTACGAATTGGAGATTCGCTCCATAGGCTACCAACCCATTAAACGCAGGATTACCATCACTGGAAATACCCAGAACTATAAAATCGCAATGGAAACCACCGCTTCGGAAATAGGTGAAGTAGTCATCGGTTCTGACAAAGCAGCCCTAACCCGAAAAATCATGGAAAAGGTAAAAGTCAAGCGTCAATCCAATGTAGACCAAATCAACTCCAGTATTGTCCAAGTGTATGCCAAGTACGCATTGATATACGGTAAGGAAAATGAAGTATTGGGAGATACGAGCAACAAGTACCAAAGCTCTGACCAACCCGAGTTAATAGAATCGTATTCCCAATTGTTCTACACCTATCCGAATAACTACAAAGAGATAAAGCTCGGTTATCGCGATTACAGATACACATCCAGTGCCATGCAAGGTCAGGCATCTGTTTCAGTTTCTGCAACCATTCCAGGACAACGAGAAAACGCATATGGGACAACGACCTATGTGAGCAATGGACCCAATCCCTTTTTATTCGTCTTGAACAAACAAACGGCCAACTTTGACCTGTATCAAAACTCCCTCTACCTCCCCGATTTGTCCCAAAACCCCTATGTAAGTCCGATAGGTAATTCTAACTTTTTGGTCTACAACTTCATGCTCGTGGGTTCCTACTTTGAAAATGACAAGAAAGTACTGCGGATTAAAGTGACTCCCAAAAATTCGAACGCCAATGCCTTTTCAGGTCACCTCTTGATAGAAGATGAAAGCTTTGCATTGATAGGAGCATCGCTAACCGTAAATCCCAAAGCCCTCCTCTTTCACAATAAATTCTCTTTTATACTGCAATACCAAGAAGTGCAAGGAGTCTTTACTCTCAAGAGTGAGGAATACACCTACCACACCAAAGCAGAAAGCAGAAAAATCGCATTTGGGACAAGTTTGCTCTTGTACGATAGTATTGAAGTTAATCCCGAAATTTCTCCGAAATTCATGCGACAAGGTGCTATTGTCTATTCCGACAGTGCACTTAAAAAGGAACAAGATTACTGGAGTTCTGTGCGACCCAGTAACCTAAAAACAAAAGAAATAGCCTTCATCACCCAACAAGACAGTGCTAGAAACTATGAGAGCAGCATTGAATACCTGAACCAACAAGATTCCATTATCAACCATATCAGTATTTGGGATATTACATTGAACGGAATACAACACATCAACCGACCTAAGGGAACTTCTTGGTTCTTTGGTTCCGCATTGCAAAGTATCCGTCCTTTTGCTGTGGGGGGATACCGCCAGGCTCTTATAACAAGTTTTACCAAAGAATGGACCAAGGCCAACAGACTGAATCTGACAGGAGAAATCAACTACGGTTTTAGAAACAAGAACATCAAAGGGGATCTGGCTGCCAAGTATACCTATGCTCCTAAGAAATTTGGTAGTTTTACGGTACGTGGGGGTGATGACTATGCTCGTTTGAATGACTACGAGAGTATAGAGGGAACATTCTCTCGAAGCAATTATTTGCAAAAGTTCTTTTATGGAATTGGAGCTGCTTATGAGTTGACCAATGGGCTGATGCTGAAAGTAGATTTGGACTATGCCAGTTTTAGAGCGATTAACAACATTGAACTAGCTCCGTGGTCTGAAGACCTTTTTGGGCCGTTGAACATCCCTAAAAACTTTGAAGGATATAACCAACTGGTAGCAAGTTTTCTATTGACCTTTGTCCCCTATCAAAAATACGAACTCACAGAATACAAAAAGATTATCATGGGCAGCCGTTGGCCGGAATTTAATCTGCGGTACAAGAAAGGGATCAAACCTTTTGGAAACAGTGATGTAAATTATGACTTCGTGCAACTGAATGTACGAAAAGAGGTTTCATTGAAATCGCTGGGCGAAAGTAAATTTGAGGTTTTTACCGGCAAGTTCATCAACAGCAGAGAGATTCGACTTGCTGATAAGAAATTCTTTAGAGGTTCTGATGCATACTTCTTCTCTGACCCACTCCGCTCCTTTCAACTCCTCGGTCCTACTTTAATTACCACCAATGCTTTTTTCCAGGGGCATTACTTGCATCAGTTCAATGGTGCATTGCTCAATAAAGTTCCTTTCATTAAGAGGCTCAAACTTCAATCTTTGGGAGGTGCAGGCATATTGTTGTTGGATGACCAAAACTATCGTCATACGGAGCTCTATGCAGGTTTAGCAAGGGCATTTCGGATTCGGAGTCAGTTGTTTAAGATAACAGGGGTATATGCAACATCTGAGAATTCGGTAACAGGTTTAAATTCAGGATTTAAGATTGGTCTTGATTTTTATAATACCTACACCAAAAAGTGGAGTTACTAATTACAAAATAAGTCCGAACACAATGGCAACCAGAATGTACCAAGGCGACTTAATTTTGGTCTTGTACAACAAGATGATGGTAATCACAATAATGGCCACTTCTATATAGTTGATCGCATTACTGGAATCTATGTTGGTATAGAAAAAGCTACCCTCCTTTACCCAGTTTAGTCCAACTGGAAGAAACATCAAATAGGCCGCTGCTAATACTAGTCCGCAAGAAGCTGCAATAACCCCGGGTAATGCTTTTACTACGATGGGATGAGACTTAATCTTTTTCCAAATAGGAAATACAAAAAAGATAAGTAATGAACCCGGTAAGAAAATACCTACTGTACTTACAAAGCTTCCGAATACCTGCTGTAGGATTCCATAACCCTGCATCGCCATAGCACCAGTATAACTACCAATCGTAAATATAGGACCAGGTATAGCATGAACAAGCCCTACTCCATTGATAAATTCTTCTGAGGTCATAAGTGATGACGTTGCTCCTGTAGGAACATGATTAGTAAACTGTTCCAGCATCATGGGTATCAACACATTTCCTCCTCCAAAAACGATAGTACCAAATCGATAACAATTCTCAAACAATAGAACCAAGCGATTGGAACTAGCACCAACGGCAATACCCGCTAGTATAAATATCACAACAAAGGCTACCAAGGATTGCCAAGGAAACTTAATTTTAATGGGTTCATATTTTTGCACCTTTCCCTTAAAATCAAAATAGGAAAATAGTCCTCCTAATAGTAAAACTACTGGAAACATCCAAGGAGTTTTGATATTGACAATGGTATCTAAAGGATGCCTGAGTAAAGCTGTTACGATGAAGGCCATAGCAGCGAGTAAATAGCCTTGCCTATTTTTAATAGATTTATCTAACATTTTCACCCCTGCAACCATAACAAAAGCAACTGCTACGGGCTGCACAAATCGCAATGCATTCAGAGCATCATCTTGAAAAGCTCCAATAAATATGGCACACAATGTTAGAAGAACAAACGCAGGTAGAATCCAAACCAAAAGTGTAAGAAATGCTAGTGTTGGCCCTCCGAACTTATAACCAATACTAGTAAGTGTTTGCGTAGAACTAGGACCTGGAAGCATTTGACAAAGGGAAAAAAGCTCTAGGAGCTCATCATTATCTAAATAACCTTTCTCCTCTACCAACCTTTTTTGATACAGGGCTAAATGCATATTCGGGCCTCCATAAGCACTCAAAGCAATAATAAACACATCTTTTAAAAAAATGATACGTTTTATCTGTTTTACGCTATTTGTATTTTTCTTTGCCAGAATGTTCAACAAAAATAACAGCTATTCCTCAAAGGGATGCATAATGTTAATCCTTGGTTTTGCACTACTTTTAACATTCTCCAGTTGCAAGAGTTCTTTTTCAGACGAAATAAAACACGTTGATGGTCTTGAAATAACACTTCTTGATAATAAAGAAAACTTTGATGTGGATATTGAGCTTTTCAAAAGCCGAATTACTTATATAGAACGAAGCTTACGAACTTTTTCCAATGACTATGCCCATACAATGCCATTGGAATTGGGAAACCAGTTAAGTAAGTTTAAGGGACTCAAAAAGATATATATTAAAAGAGTCGGTCAATATGAAAACAACATCAAAGAGCAGAGCGAGTTAGAACGCCAAATTACCGCTCTCAAAAAGGACTTACTAAATGCTTCTATTTCAAAAGAAGAATTCCTTGCCTACGTAAAAACTGAAAGTTTGGATATTGACCGACTTGTAATCTCAACAAATGAGGTCAAGAAATCACTTTATGAAATAGAATCTGAATACACTCGTATTTCAAAAGAGCTGGAAGAAGAACTCGCTAGGATAACACCCTAGGCCTCACCTGCTGGTCCAAAGTTCATTGGAGGGAATTGAGGAGCACTATCTTGCATTTTTATTTCTCCAAAATTGGCTTCAAACTTATTTATGTTATCCGTCAAAGCCATTTGCAGCCTCTTTGCATGTTGAGGACTTAGCAATATTCTACTTTTCACTTTGGCCTTAGGCACTCCGGGTAGGAGACGAATAAAGTCAACCACAAATTCTGAATTGGAATGTGAAATTATAGCTAGGTTACTATATATACCATCAGCTACTTCTTCTGATAGTTCAATGTCTATTTGATTACCTTTATTTTGATTGCCTTTATTTTCTGCCATGGTTCAAATCAACAAAAATTATTTCACATTAAATAACCTTTCCAATAGAATCAGACATAAAAAAGGCAGCTAGATAACTAGCTGCCTTTAAATATTTGGACTAACCTAAAATAGATTAGTTAGATACTTCTACAGTTTTCTCTTCACTTGCAGCGTCCTCTTTGGCAGCTTTAAGCAAATCGAATTCTTCTTGAGACCCTACCACTAGGTTCTCGTATGTTCTATGTCCAGTACCTGCTGGTATTAGGTGACCTACAATTACGTTTTCTTTCAAACCTAACATGTAATCAACCTTACCGGCTATGGCAGCTTCATTCAAGACTTTGGTAGTCTCTTGGAAAGATGCTGCTGACATGAAACTATATGTACCTAAAGAAGACTTGGTAATCCCTTGTAACAAAGGACCCGAAGTAGCACTAAGTGCTCCTCTAACTTCAATTGGCTTCATATCCTTTCTTCTCAATGAAGAGTTTAAGTCACGAAGTTTTCTTAAAGTTAAAATCTCACCAGCCTTAACATCATTAGAATCTCCAGGCTCTGTAACCACACGCTTATCGTATAGCAAATCGTTTTCTTCTTTAAAGTCTAACTTGTTTACAGCAGAACCTTCTAAGAATTTAGTATCACCAGCTTCAATAACAGAAACTTTCTTCATCATTTGCTTAATAATAACCTCGATATGCTTGTCATTGATTCTCACACCTTGTAGACGATAAACCTCTTGAATACCATTTACAATATAGTTTTGAACCGCACTTATACCTTCAATAGATAAAATATCCTGAGGAGTAATAGAACCATCAGAAAGTGGTGTACCTGCTCTCACAAAATCACCATCCTGAACTAGAATATGCTTAGAAAGCGAAATTAAATATTTCTTAGAAATACCTTCTTTCGACTCTATAGTCACTTCTCTATTACCTCTCTTGATACCACCGTATGTTACCACACCATCAATTTCAGATACCACGGCAGGATTCGATGGGTTACGAGCTTCAAACAACTCTGTTACCCTTGGAAGACCACCTGTAATATCACTTGTCTTACCAACTACTCTAGGTATCTTAGCAATAATTGCACCTGCACTCACTTTGGCTCCTTGTTCTACAATAAGGTGAGCACCAACTGGTACGTTAAGCTCTTTTAAAACTTCACCCTTCTTATCCAAAATATGAATAGCAGGATTAATTTTCTTATCTCTAGAATCGGTAATTACTTTCTCCTTATATCCAGTAGCCTCATCCATCTCAACAGTGAATGACACACCTTCTTTTAAATCAGCAAATTCAACCTTACCGTCAAGGTCAGAAAGAATTACAGCATTATATGGATCCCAAGAACAGATTTTATCACCTTTCTTAATCTTCGCCTTTTCTTTTATGTACAAAAACGAACCATAAGGAACATTTGTAATAAATAATACTTCTTTAGACTTAGCATCAAGAAGCTTCACCTCTCCAGAACGTCCTACAACAATACCAACATCGTTACCATTAGAATCTTTACCTGGTACAGTTTTCACCTCATCAAAACTAGTAATACCATTAGCTTTTGCTAGGGTCATAGAATCTTGAGCAATGTTAGATGCCGTACCACCCACGTGGAACGTTCTAAGTGTAAGCTGTGTACCTGGCTCACCGATTGACTGTGCTGCAATTACACCAACAGCTTCACCCGCTTGAACTGGTCTTCCAGTTGCAAGGTTTCTACCGTAGCATTTAGCACATACACCTCTGAGAGACTCACAGGTCATCACAGAACGTATTTCTACTGACTCTACTCCAGAATTACCAATTGCTACTGCAATTGCATCTGTTATATTTTCACCAGCTTCTACAATTAGTTCATCTGTATCTGGATGATGTATATCATGTAATGATACTCTACCTTCTACTCTATTTTGAAGGCTATCAATTACTTCATCATTTTCCTTAAGTGTTCGCACTTCAAATCCACGAAGAGTACCACAATCATCAATTGTTACTACTACATCTTGAGCAACATCATGCAGTCTTCTTGTAAGGTAACCTGCATCTGCTGTTTTAAGTGCTGTATCCGCAAGACCTTTACGAGCACCGTGAGTAGATATAAAGTACTCAAGGATAGAAAGACCTTCTCTAAAGTTAGAAAGAATTGGATTTTCAATGATTTCACCGATACCTCCACCACCAATTTTCTTTTGTGGTTTTGCCATCAAGCCCCTCATTCCTCCAAGCTGACGAATCTGCTCTTTAGAACCCCTTGCTCCAGAATCAAGCATCATAAAGATTGGATTGAACCCTTGGTTGTCAGTTGCAATATCATGAAGAAGTGCATCCGCCACTCTAGAGTTAATTCTAGTCCATATATCAATTACTTGATTATAACGCTCATTATTCGTAATGAAACCATTCTCATAATTACTTGTAATTTCTTCAACTTCCTTACGAGCAGAATCTACTAACGCCTCCTTTGTAGAAGGAACCAATACATCTGAAATATTGAATGATAGTCCACCTCTAAATGCATAATAGAACCCTATTTCTTTGATAGCATCAAGAAACTCTGCTGTACGAGCAACACCAGAAATCTTAATCATATCTCCAATTATATCTCTAAGAGACTTTTTAGTAAGGAGTGTATTAATGAACCCGATTTCTTCTGGAACACGTTGGTTAAAGATAACTCTACCCACTGAAGTTTCAATTATCTTATCAACCAAGACACCATCTTCTTTTATCTTAGCTTTAACCTTGATAATAGCATTAAGATTAGCTTTCCCTTCATTGTATGCAATCTCAACCTCTTCGAAAGAATAGAATGTAATACCCTCTCCTATTACGATCTCCTTTTTCGTAGATCTTCTCTGCTTGGTCATGTAATAAAGACCTAAAACCATGTCCTGAGATGGTACCGCTATTGGAGCACCATTTGCAGGATTTAGAATATTATGAGAAGCAAGCATTAGGATTTGGGCTTCCAACACAGCAGCATTACCTAGAGGTAAATGCACAGCCATTTGGTCACCATCAAAATCCGCATTAAAACCAGTACAAACTAAAGGATGTAATCGAATAGCTTTACCTTCTACCAACTTAGGCTGGAATGCTTGTATCCCTAACCTGTGAAGAGTAGGAGCACGGTTAAGTAATATTGGATGTCCTTTAAGGATATTTTCCAATATGTCCCATATTACAGGCTCTTTCTTATCTACTATCTTCTTGGCAGATTTTACTGTTTTTACAATACCCCTTTCTATCAGTTTTCTGATAATAAATGGTTTAAACAGCTCTGCTGCCATACCTTTTGGCAACCCACATTCGTGCAGTTTAAGATTTGGCCCTACTACGATAACCGAACGACCTGAATAGTCAACACGCTTACCCAATAAGTTCTGACGGAAACGACCCTGCTTACCTTTTAGCATATCACTTAAAGATTTAAGAGGTCTATTACCATTAGCCTTCACTGCATTTGCTCTTCTAGTATTATCCAGTAGAGAATCTACAGCCTCTTGCAGCATTCTTTTCTCGTTTCTAAGAATCACCTCAGGAGCTTTTATCTCCATAAGACGCTTCAAACGATTGTTTCTGATAATAACTCTTCTGTAAAGGTCATTCAAATCAGAAGTAGCAAATCTACCCCCATCCAAAGGAACCAATGGTCTTAGTTCAGGTGGAATAACTGGAAGCATTTTTATAATCATCCATTCAGGTTTATTATCTCCTGTTTTTGTAGATGCTCTAAAACCTTCAATTACGTTAAGTCTCTTAAGAGCCTCATTTTTACGTTGCTGAGAAGTTTCGTTTGCTGCTTGATGTCTTAAACTAAATGATAAACCATCTAAGTCTAATCGTGCAAGTAAATCCCAAATAGCTTCACCACCCATTTTGGCAATGAATTTATTAGGATCATTATCATCCAGATACTGATTTTCCTTCGGTAAAGAATCTAGGATATCCAAATACTCTTCTTCCGTCAAAAAGTCAAGATAATTAACACCATCTTCTTCTTTAAGACCAGATTGAATTACTATGTATCTCTCATAGTAAACAATCATTTCTAATTTCTTAGAAGGAAGACCGATTAAATAACCAATCTTGTTTGGTAAAGACTTAAAGTACCAAATATGAACAATAGGAACTACCAATTCAATATGTCCCATACGCTCTCGACGTACTTTTTTCTCTGTTACCTCAACACCACATCTATCACATACGATGCCCTTGTATCTAATTCTTTTGTATTTACCACAATGACATTCATAATCCTTAACTGGGCCAAATATTCTTTCACAGAACAGACCACCCATTTCTGGCTTATAAGACCTATAGTTTATGGTTTCAGGCTTTGTAACCTCACCAAAAGAACGTTGTAATACCACCTCTGGAGATGATAATCCAATTCTAAGTTTCTTAAAATTAGATTTTATTTTTACATCTTTCTTGTTTGACATTTTTTCTAATTTAAAATTTTAATTAATCAAAGGTGATTTCAATACCCAAACCTCTCAATTCGTGAAGTAATACATTAAATGACTCAGGAAGTCCTGGCTCTACCATATTTTCACCCTTAACAATAGCCTCATACGTTTTAGCCCTACCCACGATATCGTCAGATTTCACGGTTAAGATTTCACGAAGTATGTTAGCAGCACCGAATGCTTCAAGTGCCCAAACCTCCATCTCACCAAAACGCTGACCACCAAATTGTGCCTTACCACCAAGCGGTTGCTGAGTAATAAGAGAATATGGTCCGATAGAACGTGAGTGCATCTTATCATCCACCATGTGTCCTAGTTTAAGCATATACATTACACCTACTGTAGTACGTTGATGAAATTTCTCTCCAGTAAGACCATTGTATAACTGAGCAGATCCATTCGTCGGTATTCCCGCCTTATTTACTTGCTCATCTATATCCTCTTCAGTTGCTCCATCAAATATTGGTGTACCAAAATTGATTCCCATTTCAATTCCAGCCCAACCTAAAACAGTTTCATAAATCTGTCCAAGGTTCATACGAGAAGGCACACCTAACGGATTAAGCACAATCTCAACTGGAGTTCCATCTTCTAAGTATGGCATATCCTCTTCAGGAACTATCTTAGCAACGATACCTTTGTTACCGTGTCTACCTGCCATCTTATCTCCTACTTTAAGTTTTCTCTTCTTAGCAAGATAAATCTTAGCAAGTTTCAATATACCTGTAGGCAATTCATCTCCTACACTAATAGTGAATTGCTCTCTCTTATAGGTAGTAGATATTTCAGTAAACTTATTCTTATAGTTAGCAAGTATCTCTCCAATTAACGCATTCTTCGCTGCATCGGAAGTCCAATTGTTATATGAAACAGTTGCGAAATCAATTGTAGCTAAATTCTTAAGCGTAAACTTAGTACCTTTAGGTATCATATCCTCATAGTACACATTTTGTACTCCTGCAGAAGTTTTACCTGAAACTACTTTGTAAAGCTTTTCTAAAAGAAGAGCTCTTAGTTTATCCAATTCACCAAGATGATCGTTTTCTAACTTAGTTAGTTTCGTCTTATCTTCAGCTTTGTTTGCTCTATCCTTCTTTCTTCTAACAAAAAGTTGCTTTGCTACAACCACACCCTCTTTTGAAGGAGTAGCTTTTAGAGAAGCATCTTTTACATCACCAGCTTTGTCTCCAAATATCGCTCTAAGAAGCTTTTCTTCAGGAGAAGGTTCTGACTCTCCTTTTGGAGTAATCTTACCTATAAGAATATCGCCTTCTTTTATTCTAGCACCTACTCTTATAAGACCATTCTCATCAAGATTTTTAGTAGCTTCCTCACTTACGTTTGGAATATCATTGGTAAGTTCTTCAATACCACGTTTGGTATCTCTCACTTCTACATCATGCTCTGTAATATGAATAGAAGTAAAGTAATCATCTTTAACTACTTTTTCCGAAATTACAATCGCATCCTCAAAGTTATAACCTTGCCATGGCATAAATGCCACCTTTAGGTTTCTACCTAAAGCAAGCTCACCACCTTGTGTACCGTAACCTTCACTCAATACTTGACCTTCTACTACCTTATCACCTTTCATTACAAGAGGTCTAAGATTTACAGTCATGTTTTGATTTGTTCTTCTAAACTTAGTAAGGTAATATGTTCTCACATCGCCTATAAAGCTAGCTAGCATAGCCTCATCAGTTAGGTCATACCTAATTCTGATTTCATTTGCATCAACATATTCTACTATACCCGTACCTTCGGATACCAACTGTGTTCTAGAATCCTTTGCAACTTGTGCTTCAAGACCTGTACCAACAATAGGAGCCTCTGGATTCATAATAGGGACAGCCTGACGTTGCATGTTAGACCCCATCAATGCACGGTTAGCATCATCATGCTCCAAGAATGGAATCAATGATGCAGCTATAGAAACAATCTGATTTGGAGCTACGTCCATATAATCAATCTTGCTCTTATCTTCGATTGGAAAATCTCCCTCAAACCTAGCCTTAATTAAGTCTGTGGTAAGATTACCTTTTTTATCTATAGGAGAATTTGCTTGTGCAATAAGGTGATTATCTTCCTCCTCTGCACTAAGGTAAACTACATCTTCATCTATTTTAACTCTTCCTTTTTCAACTTTAAGGTAAGGAGTCTCAATAAATCCTAAACTGTTAATTTTAGCGTGTACACATAATGAAGAAATCAAACCAATGTTTGGCCCCTCTGGTGTCTCAATAGTACAAAGACGACCATAGTGTGTATAGTGAACGTCTCTCACCTCAAATCCAGCTCTTTCTCTTGAAAGACCACCTGGACCTAGTGCAGACATTCTCCTTTTGTGCGTTACCTCAGCTAGTGGATTTGTTTGATCCATAAACTGAGAAAGCTGATTAGTACCAAAGAAAGAGTTGATTACTGACGATAATGTTCTTGCATTCACAAGATCCGTAGGTGTAAACACCTCATTATCTCTAATATTCATTCTCTCACGAATGGTTCTAGCCATACGAGCAAGACCTACACCAAATTGATTGTAAAGTTGCTCTCCAACAGTTCTTACACGTCTGTTACTCAAGTGATCGATGTCATCAACATCAGTTCTTGAATTTACAAGCTCTACTAAGTACTGTATGATTGAGATAATATCTTCATTTGTTAAAACTCTGATATTATTCTCTATATTTAATTCTAATTTCTTATTGATACGATATCTACCAACTTCTCCAAGATCATATCTTTTATCTGAGAAGAATAATCTTTCGATAATACCACGAGCAGTTTCTTCATCAGGTGGATCAGTATTTCTTAACTGACGGTAGATATGCTCTACAGCTTCCTTACCTGAGTTAGATGTATCTTTCTGTAATGTGTTAAGAATAATTTGAAAATCGTTCTTATCATCATTGTCCTTGCTCAAGATAATGGTTTTAACACCAGAATCAAGAATCTCAGCCATATGATCTTCTTCAAGAACAGTATCTCTTTCAATTACAACTTCGTTACGTTCGATAGATACAACTTCACCTGTATCCTCATCTACAAAATCTTCAATCCAAGAACGTAGAACTCTTGCTGCAAGTCTTCTACCTTGAACCTTTTTAAGACCAGCTTTAGTAACCTTTACTTCCTCGGCTAAACCAAATAGGTCTAAAATATCTTTATCCGTTTCGTAACCAATAGCTCTTAGAAGCGTAGTTACTGGGAATTTTTTCTTACGATCGATGTAAGCATACATAACGTTATTCACGTCAGTAGCAAACTCTATCCAACTACCTTTGAAAGGAATAATTCTAGCTGAATAAAGCTTTGTACCATTGGTATGGTAACTCTGTCCAAAGAAAACACCGGGAGACCTATGTAGTTGAGATACAATTACACGCTCAGCACCATTAATAATAAAAGAACCTGTTGGGGTCATGTAAGGCAATGTTCCAAGATATACATCTTGAACTACAGTCTCAAAATCCTCATGTTCTACATCATTACAGCTAAGTTTTAGCTTTGCTTTTAAAGGTACAGCATGTGTTAAACCACGCTCTATACACTCTTGAATAGTATATCTAGGTGGATCAACAAAATAGTCTAAAAATTCAAGTACAAAGATGTTTCTGGTATCCGTGATTGGAAAATTCTCACTAAATACTTTGAACAAACCTTCGAACTTTCGGTCTTCAGAAGAAGTCTGAAGCTGAAAGAACTCTTGAAATGATTTCAACTGTACATCTAAGAAATCTGGGTAGTCAATCACCTTAGCGATTCTACCAAAATTTATTCTTTCGTTATATTTTGATGACAAGATTATTTAAATGTTTGGTGTTAATGGAATAAAAAATTATAAAAACGCCAAAAGACCCACTGAAATCAGGGGTCTTTTGGACAGTTTATTTTTAAAAATTACTTAAGTTCAACTTCAGCTCCTGCTTCTTCTAACGCTGATTTTAAAGCATCTGCTTCATCTTTTGAAACATTTTCTTTAATCTCTTTTGGAGCTGCGTCTACTAATTCTTTAGCTTCTTTAAGACCTAAACCAGTTAGAGTCTTAACCGCCTTTACAACTTGAAGCTTAGCCGCACCTGGAGATTTCAATATTACTGTAAATTCCGTTTGCTCTTCTGCTGCTTCAGATGCTGCTGCTGCTGGTGCTGCTGCTGCTGGTGCTGCTGCTGGTTCGATGCCGTGCTCATCCTTAAGGATAGTTGCCAATTCGTTTACATCTTTCACTGAAAGGTTAACCAATTCATCTGCTAATTTTTTAATGTCAGCCATTTTCTTTTTTGTTTAAAATTTTGTGTTTGTAATAAAATTAATTTTCTCTCTCGGATAACGTTTTTAATAAACCTGCAATGGTGTTTCCTCCTGATTGTAACGCGGAGATAACATTTGTTGCTGGTGAACGTAAAATTCCGATAATTTCTCCAACGAGTTCATCTTTAGTCTTAAGATCTACTAGAACTCCTAGTTGATCGTCGCCTATGAAAACGTCAGAATTGATGTAAGCACCTTTAAGTAACGGTCTATCACTTTTTTTACGAAACTCTTTAATAGCGATAGCAGGTGACTTAGGATTGGAAGCAAATAAGAGTGCCGTTGTGCCTACTAATGTGTCTTTAAGCTCGCCCCACTCAATATCACCACGCTCTAAAGCTTGGTGAACATAAGTGTTTTTAATAACTTGCATTTTAACTCCATTTTTATGCAACAACTTACGTAAGTCGTTATTAGAATTTGCAGATAGGTTAGAACTATCAGTTACATATACGTACTGATACTCTTTTAGGTTACCTACTAACTCATCTATTATAATATTTTTTTCGTCTTTGTTCATTTCTATATTTATTGAAGAATTAAACTTAATCGATCAATGATTTTGGATCAATTTTTATACCTGGACTCATTGTACTAGACATAGTAATACTTTGAAAATACGCTCCCTTAGAAGCACTAGGCTTCAATCTATTCAATGTGTCAATTAGCTCTTTTGCATTCTCGTAGATTTTATCTTTCTCAAAAGACACTTTTCCTACAGATGTATGAATGATTCCAGTCTTATCAACTTTAAAATCAATTTTACCTGCTTTTATTTCTGTAACAGCCTTCCCTATATCCATAGTAACTGTTCCACTTTTAGGATTAGGCATCAAGTTTCTTGGACCTAAAACACGACCCAATCTACCAATTTTACCCATTACTGCTGGCATAGTAATAATTACATCAACGTCTAACCAACCACCCTCAATTTTTGTAACATACTCGTCCAATCCAACGTAATCAGCACCTGCATCTTTTGCTTCTTGCTCCTTATCCGGAGTTACAAGAGCCAAAACACGAACTTCTTTACCCAGTCCATGTGGAAGAGAGGCTACACCTCTAACCATTTGGTTTGCCTGTCTTGGATCTACACCAAGTTTCACATCTAAGTCAACCGAAGGGTCAAACTTAGAAGTTGTAATTTTCTTTACAATCTCACTTGCGTCCTGCAGGCTATGTAAAGCGTCCCTATCATACTTGGATAGAGCTTCTTTTCTCTTTTTTGAAATTTTACTCATTGTTTATATGCGATAACTCTTAATTATCTTCCGGAAACTGTCCGGTTACAGTAATACCCATACTACGTGCAGTTCCCGCTACCATTTTCATAGCAGAACCAACTGTCATAGCATTTAAATCTTCCTTTTTGTCTTCAGCAATAGCCCTAACTTGATCCCAAGTAAGTTTTGCAACTTTGACTCTATTTGGTTCAGACGATCCACTTTTCTTCTTAACAGCTTCCAAAATCTGGGCTGCAGCTGGTGGTGTCTTGATAATAAAGTCAAAAGAGTTGTCTTGATAAACAGTAATAACAACTGGTAATACTTTACCCGCTTTATCTTGTGTTCTACCATTGAATTGCTTACAGAAGTCCATGATGTTAACACCTTTAGCACCTAGTGCCGGACCTACTGGAGGTGCAGGATTAGCTGCTCCACCTCTTACTTGTAATTTTACGTATCCTTTAATTTGCTTTGCCATAAAGCTATTCTTTTTCTACTTGTATGTAATTAAGTTCCAATGGTGTTTTTCTACCGAAAATCTTCACCATCACTTTTAACTTCTTCTTTTCTTCATTGACTTCCTCAATGACTCCACTAAATCCATTGAAAGGACCGTCTGTAACCTTTACAAACTCTCCTACAATGTATGGATTCAATGCACTTTCTCCCTCTTGATTGCTTTCATCCACTTGTCCAAAGATTCGGTTCACCTCACTCTGCCTCATTGGAACAGGCTCACCATCTTGGCCTAAGAATCCCACAACTCCATTCACTGATCTTATAGTTGGTACAACTTCACCAACTAAATGAGCATGAACTAATATATATCCTGGAAAGTAACTCTTCTCCTTAGAGGTTTTCTTACCATTCTTTATCTCATAAACCTTTTGAGTAGGTATTAAAATCTCAGGTACATATTTAGTAAGTTTGGCGTATAAAAGTTCAGACTCAATAATAGCCTTTACTTTCTTTTCCGAACCACTGATAGCACGTACAACGTACCACTTAAATTCATCCTGAGCTTGTTTTACTTCCATCTCTTTAGTGTATTTAGGATCCCAACATACTATAAAGAATCTCCATTACTTTACCAAAAGACTTGTCTATCAATAAAATTACAAGAGCAAAAAGAATAGAAGCAATCACAACAATTGCTGTACTACTTCTCAGTTCTTCCCACGTTGGCCAAGTCACCTTATTTATCAACTCATCCGTTGTCTCTTTCCAGATTTCTACTATCCTACTCATTGTTTCTTCTTAATTTGCACGGGTGGAGAGACTCGAACTCCCGACACCTGGTTTTGGAGACCAGTGCTCTACCAACTGAGCTACACCCGTTTCTGCCTTTAATTATTCTATTACTTCAGTAACCTGACCCGCACCTACTGTTCTACCACCTTCTCTGATAGCAAACTTAAGTCCTTTTTCCATTGCTACTGCATTGATAAGTTCAACAGTGATACTTACGTTGTCACCTGGCATTACCATCTCAGTACCATCTGGTAACATGATTTCTCCTGTTACGTCAGTTGTTCTAAAATAAAACTGTGGTCTGTACTTATTAAAGAATGGAGTATGACGTCCACCTTCTTCTTTTGAAAGTACATATATCTCAGCTTTAAACTTCGTGTGTGGAGTTACTGAACCTGGAGCTACAATTACCATACCTCTTTTAATATCAGTTTTCTCAATACCTCTTAGAAGAATACCAGCGTTGTCACCAGCTTGACCTCTATCAAGAAGTTTTCTAAACATTTCAACTCCAGTACAAGTAGACTTTAATTCTTCAGCACCCATACCTATAATATCTACAGCATCACCAACATTGATAACACCTCTTTCTATTCTACCTGTAGCAACTGTACCTCTACCTGTAATTGAGAATACATCCTCAACTGGCATAAGGAAAGGTTGATCTGTCAAACGTGGAGGAACAGGAATCCAAGAATCAACAGCATCCATAAGCTCATTAACAGTAGCAACCCACTTATCGTCTCCGTTCAATGCTCCAAGTGCAGAACCTTGGATAATTGGAGTGTTATCTTCATCAAACTCATAGAAACCTAAAAGTTCTCTAATTTCTATTTCAACAAGCTCTAACAACTCCTCATCATCTACCATGTCAACTTTATTCATAAACACAACCAACTTAGGAACACCAACTTGTCTTGCAAGAAGGATATGTTCTTTCGTTTGAGGCATAGGTCCATCAGTAGCAGCAACCACCAAAATAGCACCATCCATTTGAGCAGCACCCGTTACCATGTTTTTTACATAATCAGCGTGACCAGGACAATCTACGTGTGCGTAGTGTCTATTTTTCGTTTCATACTCGATGTGAGCTGTGTTAATAGTAATACCTCTTTCCTTCTCCTCTGGAGCCGAATCAATAGTACTGAAATCTGTTTTCTCGGCTAGTCCTTGACTAGCAAGTACAGAACTGATCGCTGCTGTCAGGGTAGTTTTACCGTGATCTACGTGCCCGATAGTTCCAATGTTTACATGTTCTTTCGAACGATCAAATTTTGCTTTTGACATGATAAAAAATTTATTCTTTCTTTTTAATAATAAATGTAGAGCCAACGATGGGAATTGAACCCACGACCTCTTCCTTACCAAGGAAACGCTCTACCCCTGAGCTACGTCGGCTTATAAAAATAAACACCGCACCTACAAGACATAGATCAAGAGGAAATGAGTGTCTCATCTCTAACTCAAACTAAAAAATGCGAAACACTAAATTCCGCACGCTTTCAGAGCTTACACCCAAAAGCATTGAGCGGGAGACGAGGCTCGAACCCGCGACCTACAGCTTGGAAGGCTGTCGCTCTACCAACTGAGCTACTCCCGCATACATATTGCTTATTTTTTATCGTGGGGAGAGTAGGATTCGAACCTACGTAGCCGAAACAGCAGATTTACAGTCTGCCCCATTTGACCGCTCTGGTATCTCCCCAAATAAAAAAGAGCCGCCTATTGGACTCGAACCAACGACCGGCTGATTACAAATCAGCTGCTCTACCAACTGAGCTAAGGCGGCAATATGCTTAAAATCAGCAGGTTAACTCAAAGAACTTAACACTTTTTCTAACCCCGCTTATTTTAAGGAGGGCAAAGGTAAGTATTTTTTCATAAGTACAAATCCTTTGAATAAAAAAATATCATATTTTTTTGAGATAGCATTTTGATGATATAATTAGACTAATATCTAGAAAACTTCTGCTTTCCCTTTATATCGCTTCACCTGAGTCTTCAGAGCATCTACTGCTACATCTGTGGCAGCCTCAAAAGACTGGCCAATTTCCGTTTGTATAAAACTATTATGCTTAGCATTTACCTTTATCTCTACAATCTTATTTTCCTTCATAGAAGTATTTTCAACTTTAAGAAACACTTGAGCATCTATAATCCCATCATAAAATGTCTCTAGTTTTTCTAATTTCTTTTCTATGAAATCCTTTAATTTCTGATCTGCTTTAAAGTGAATTGCTTGAATTTGCGTGTTCATGTTTTTGTTTTTTTTGGTTAACGTTTAACTAATCTGAAAAAGGGTGAGTATCTTTATACACTTTCTTCAACTGAGCTATATCATTGTGAGCATAAATTTGGGTAGCACTCAGGCTGCTATGACCCAACAACTCTTTTATAGCATTTATATCAGCACCATTTTGAAGTAAGTGTGTTGCAAAACTATGTCTCAATATATGAGGGCTTCTTTTATCGGCAAAAGTTTGTGCAAGTAACTTATTCACTAAACCATACACCCATTTCTCACTCAATTTCTCTTGGTCGAAGTTACAAAAAAATAAAGCTGAAACAATGGAGTTTTCCTTTTTTATGCGAATAAAATCGTCCAAATGACGTATGCTCTCTTTACCCAGAGGAATAATTCTTTCCTTATTTCCTTTCCCTAGAACTTTAAGTTCTGACCTATCCGTTGAAAGATCTGTGCTCTTTAGATTGATTAGCTCAGACCTTCTCATACCAGTACTATAAAACAAAGCAATGATATTGAATGCTAATGCACTCTCAAAATCTACAACTTCAGATTCCAGCTTTTCCAATAACGCTGACATCTCAGACACCTTAACATAGGAAGGTATCTTCTTTCTGATTTTGGGTAGCTGAATTTCGAGACTGGGTAAGAAATTTATTCTATTTGTTACGAAAAGAAATTTCGCATATGAACGCACTGCACTCACTTTTCTATGAATACTCTTTTCTACTATTCCGTTTACCGCAAGATGCCGGACCCATTTGCGAACTGACTTTATTTCGGGTGCAACATTTTTAGCATTCCCCAAAGACAAAAACATCAGGTACTGAGACACATCACGTACATAAGCATGAGCAGTATGTACAGAGTAATTACGCTCCTTTAAGAGGTAATCTTCAAATAAATAGATGTAAGATTTCTCGGCACTCAAACCAGTGCCTAAGTTACAATTTAGAGAAGACTAAACAAACTTAAGTAAGATTCCCTTACTTAGGATTATTCAGAGACTGCTTATACTTAGCTTTAATGACAAGCTTTCTCCTTTTAACAGAAGGTTTGATAAACTGTTGTCTTTCTCTCAATTCTTTAACGACCCCAGTTCTTTCAAACTTCTTCTTGTACTTCTTTAAAGCCTTATCGATCGTGTCGTTTTCTTTTAGATTTATTAATAACATTTTTATTAAAGGACTGCAAATTTATAATTTATTTACTGATATCAGCTATACTATTTTAATATATGACGAGAAATTACAATTTTTTGTATCTCAGAGGTTCCTTCACCAATTGTACATAGCTTAGAATCTCTATAAAACTTTTCTACAGGAAAGTCTTTGGTATATCCATATCCTCCAAAAATCTGAACTGCTTCAGTACTGGCCCTAACAGCTACTTCGCTCGCATAATACTTAGCCATGGCACTTTCCTTGGTCATTGGAAGCCCCTCGTTCTTAAGGTAACAAGATTGATCAATTAACAGTTGTGACGCTTCTATCTCTGTCGCCATATCTGCTAGCTTAAAACTAATCGCTTGAAAACTTGAAATTGGTTTACCAAACTGTTCACGCTCCTTGCTGTATTGTAAAGCAGCTTTATATGCTCCTTTAGCAATTCCCAAAGACAGGGCTGCGATAGAAATTCTACCTCCATCGAGTATTTTCATTGCTTGAATAAAGCCTTGCCCAACCTCCCCGAGTACATTATCATCTGAAATAAAACAATCTTCAAAGATCATTTCTGCGGTTTCTGAAGCTCGCATACCCAGCTTATTCTCTTTCTTCCCTCCTTTGAAACCTTCTGTGCCTCTTTCAACTATAAAAGCAGTAATACCTTTACTGTCTAACAATTCCCCCGTTCTAGCCAAAACAACAGCTACGTCACTTGAAATACCGTGAGTAATCCAATTTTTAGCTCCGTTTAATATCCATCCACCGTCTACCTTTTTACCTATAGTCTTCATTCTTAAAGCATCGCTACCCGTATTGGGCTCTGTTAAACCCCAGGCTCCAATCCACTCGGCAGACGCCAATTTTGGAAGATACTTTTTCTTTTGTTCCTCATTTGCAAAATATAGAATATGACCTGTGCATAATGAGTTATGAGCGGCAGTTGATAAACCAATTGAGCCACATACTTGGGCTATCTCATCTACTACTGCCGAATATTCAAAATAACCTAAACCAGATCCTCCATATTCCTCAGGTACTAAAACCCCCATAAAGCCTTGCTCTCCCATTTTTGTAAATAGATCTCTAGGAAAATGCTGAGTTTCATCCCACTCCATCACATGTGGTTTAATATACTTTTCAGCAAAATCCCTTGCAGCTTGACGGATCATTTGTTGAGTTTCTGACTGGCTAAAATTCATGTTCTATAATTTGCTGCAATTATAGCATCCTCCCCGGTTATCTAGAAATTAGTTTAGGTCTAAATAAGGTAAAATTCTATCAATGTCTTTACCTCTAAAAATGTGCATTCTTGTAATATCATTTATTTTTGCAAAAGAACCGTGCTGAATACGGTAATTCACAATTGCTTTAGACTCACCATAGGATAGGTATGGATGACTTGCCAGGCTCTTAATATCTCCCGAGTTTAGGTGTATTTTTCTAATATCATTTCCTTCAAAAGCTAGATAGGGTAAAATTCTTTCAATTGTCTCTTCAGTTAAACCATAGACCTCCGACAATTGACTTGAATCTGTAAACCCGCCCAACTGTTCTCGTCTTTCAATTATCCGTTTTGCATATGTTGGTCCTATTCCTTTTATTTTATCTAAATCACTTTCTGAAGCAGTGTTAATTGAAACAAGCAAAGGCTCTATCTTTATGGTGACTCTATCTGAATGAACTTGAATTACCTTAAAGATAGAATCTGGCAACAAAATGTAAGGTTTAAGTCTCAAAAAAAGATTATCGTCTACTGAATATAACTTTTTCACATCATCTTTGGACTTGAATACACCACCTTTATTCCTATAGTTGATTAGATTCTTAACTACGGAATATGGGACACCTTTTTTGAGCAGCAGTTTAAAATCGTCTGAATTTGGGTTAAAAGGTAGTAAACCAAAATCTTTTTTAGAAAGAATCTTTTCACCTCTATCATCCCTATGACCAAACTGATCTTTAGACTTTTTTGCAAAACCATTTTTTAAAGACTGTTTAAACTCTTCCAACTTTTTCTGGTCCACATACGGGACTTCATCTGGCTGAGAATTCCTTAAATAATAGTATCCTGAAACTAAGCTGAAAATAAAAAGGAGGGAAAATAATCCCCTCCTTTCGAAACTTGATATTTCTAAATATGATTTAAGTTTTCTTGAAATGTTGTTTTTCAACTAAACGCAGCTAGTTTTTCAGCTTTATAATCTCCATTGGCTAACTTCTTTTTGACAACTTGAAACGCTTTGATAGTTCTATCTACATCTTCTAATTTATGAACTGCTGTTGGTATTAACCTTAGCATAATAACATCTTTAGGTACTACGGGGTAAACTACTATAGAACAGAAAATATTGAAATTCTCTCTTAAATCATACGTAAGATGAGTAGCCTCAGCTATGTTCCCTTTCAATATCACAGGAGTAACACAAGAGGTAGTAGTACCAATGTCAAAACCTTCTTTTTTTAATGCTCCTTGTAGTGCATTTGTTATTTTCCAAAGGTTTTCCTTATGCTGTGGTTGAGATTTCAGCATGTCCAGCCTCTTCAAAGCTCCAATTACAAATGGCATGGGCAATGATTTAGCAAAAATTTGTGAACGCATACTGTACCTCAAATAATTAATTATAACCTCATCCCCTGCTATGAATGCTCCTATGCTAGCCATTGACTTAGCAAATGTCGAAAAGTAAATATCAATATCATCCTGAATTCCTTGTTCTACACCAGCACCTTCTCCATTAGGACCCAAAGTTCCAAAACCATGTGCATCGTCCACCATTAGTCTAAAATCAAATTTAGACTTTAGCTCAACGATTTCTCTTAAATTACCCTGGTTGCCACTCATTCCGAATACACCTTCAGTAATTACTAATATAGCTCCATCTTGTTGATCTGCCATTTTTTTGGCTCTTACAAGCTGACGCTCTAAATTCTCAATATCATTGTGAGCATACACGAAACGTTTACCTTGATGCAGCCTAACTCCATCTATAATACAAGCATGAGATTCCGCATCGTAAACGATTACGTCTCTTCTATCAACTAAAGCATCTATGGCAGATAAAATACCTTGATATCCAAAGTTGAGTAGAATCGCATCTTCTTTCTGCTCAAATTCAGCAAGTTGTCTCTCAAGTTCTTCATGATAATCCGTATTCCCGGACATCATTCTAGCACCCATTGGATAGGCACATCCCCAAGCAGCAGCAGCATCTGCATCTGCTTTTCTAACTTCTGGATGATTACCTAATCCTAGGTAATTATTCAAACTCCAATTGAGCACTTCTTTCCCCCTAAACATCATATGTGGAGCTAATTCACCTTCCAACTTTGGAAAAGTATAATAGTGATGTGCATCCTTAGCAAATTGACCCAGAGGACTTGTTTTTCCCGCTATTTTTTCAAATAAATCCATTAAAAAACTTCTTATAAATTTGCTGCAAACATAACAAGATTAGGCTTGTAAACACCACATCTATTGCTTGGTAGGATAAATTGTTGGAAGCCTTTAGCAAAAAAAAGTTAGAATAAGAGGTGTAACTTATTCATTAACCTTTCGTATATCTACTAAATAACTTAAATTTGCACGCATTTTCAGTGAGACATTTCATCTATATACTAATAGCATTTACAGCAGCTAGCTGTTCCAATTATCAAAAACTGATAAAATCGGGTACACCTATTGAAAAATTTGAGGCTGCCAAAAAGTACTATAAAGACAAAGATTACATTAGAGCTTTGCCCTTATTTGAAGAACTTCTTGGCGTGTACTATGGAAAAAAAGAACGAGAGGAAATTTATTACCTATACGCCTATTCCTACTATGGAAATGCTGAATATTTACTTGCAGGGTATCATTTCAATAACTTTACTCAAACCTATGCTCTAAGCAGTAAAAGAGAGGAAGCAACTTATATGTCTGCAGTATGTAAGTTTAAAAAATCAATGCCCCATGAACTCGACCAAACTCCAACTAACGCTGCCATTAATGGTCTTCAAGCATTCATAAATCAATATCCAAATAGTGTATACGTTGAAGATTGCAATAAAAAAATTGATGAACTACGTAGCAATGTTTTGGAAAAGGTATACGAATCAGCCAAGCTATACTACAGCCTAGGGTACTTTAAAAGTGCAATTGTTTCTTGTACTAACGCTTTGGATGACTACCCTGATATGATTCATCGACCCGAATTAAGTTTCTTGATTGTAGACGCTGCATTTCAATACGCGGAAAATAGCGTTACTAAGAAACAGGAAGAACGATATGAAGACACCCTTCTTAAAATCAAATACTTTAGAAAAGAATTTGGTAAAACAGGAGAATTTGCCAAAGAAATTATTAAAATAGAAGAAAAGACCAGTACAAAATTGGCACAATTTAAATAAACATTCAATATATTATTATGAATAAAAACGATATAGAAATTCCAAATTCAACAATAACTCGTGACACTAGAGAATTAAGCGAGATTTCAGGAAATCTTTACGAATCAGTTGCAATCATTTCAAAAAGAGCTAATCAAATCTCTTCTACTGTAAAAGAAGAACTATTGGCTAAACTTGATGAGTTTGCCTCAGAACATGACAACTTAGAGGAAATATTTGAAAATAGAGAACAAATAGAAATTTCTAAGTACTACGAAAGTCTTCCAAAACCAACAATCATAGCTATTGAAGAGTTTTTGGCAAAGAAGGTTTATTTTAGAAATCCTGCAAAAGAAGATTCTAAATAGAAAGAAAATACTCCTTGGAGTAACTGGCGGTATAGCAGCATATAAGGCCGCTAGCCTTATACGACTATTGATAAAAAATGGAGCAGAAGTAAAGGTTGTTTGTACTCCAAACGCCTTAAACTTTGTAACACCACTTACATTATCTACCCTATCAAAAAATGCGATTTATTCGCATTTTTTTGTGCAAGAAACGGGGGAATGGGTAAACCACGTTGAACTTGGAAAATGGGCTGATGCCATAATAATTGCACCAGCAACGGCCAACACAATGGCCAAAATGGCTGATGGACTTTGTGACAATCTTCTTCTAGCCACCTATCTATCAGCGGACTGCCCAGTATTTTTTGCCCCAGCTATGGATTTGGATATGTACTTACACCCCGCGTCCAAAAAGAACATTATTACCCTTAAAAGCTTTGAAAATATTGAATTGCCCGCAGGCACAGGTGAATTAGCTAGCGGATTAATTGGTAAGGGGCGAATGTGTGAACCTGAAACAATTCTTGAAATTGTTTCAGACTACTTTTCTAAATCTATCTCCTTGGAAGGAAAGACTATTCTTGTAAATGCAGGTCCTACTTATGAAAAGCTCGATCCTGTAAGATTTATTGGGAACTATAGTAGCGGAAAAATGGGCAAAGCTATTGCGAATGAGCTTTGCAATCGTGGTGCCAAAGTCATTCTTGTGCTTGGCCCAGTTAAATCTGATGGCTTAGATACTAGAGTCGAGCTAATAAAAATTGAAAGTGCCCAAGATATGTACGAAGCTTGTAGCAAGGCTTTTACTCAATGTGATGCTGCCATACTAAGTGCAGCGGTAGCAGATTATAGACCTGCAGTAAGAGCAGACCAAAAAATTAAAAAGAAAGCTGACAACTACAATCTGGAGCTAATAAAAACCGTTGATGTTTTGAAAAGTCTTGGAACTATGAAAACACCTAACCAAGTTTTGATAGGCTTTGCACTTGAGACCGAAAATGAGTTTAACAATGCTCAATCTAAGCTCAAAAAGAAAAATCTAGACTTCATAGTACTAAACTCAATGAATGACAAGGGAGCTGGGTTTGGGAAGGACACTAATAAAATAACTATCATTGAAAAAAACGGCAAAAGCCATACATTTGACACCAAGCCTAAAAAAGACGTAGCAAAAGACATTATAACGGTATTGGAATCACACTTATGAAATATATACTCATTTCTATTTGCTTATTATGTACATTTATAGCTCAGTCTCAGGACTTGCAATGTAATGTACAAGTAAACTCAGATAAAATTCAAACCTCGAACAAAGAGATTTTTATAGAATTACAAAATGCAATTAATCAATTTATTAATCAGCGTAAATGGATTAGTGACAAAGTACAACCTCAAGAAAAAATTAATTGCAATCTTGTAATTAACATCACTAGTTTTAACATTGACAAGTTTGAAGCGGAAGTTAGTATTACCAGCAGTAGACCTGTATTTGGCACTACATACAACACTCCAATGTTCAATCACTTTGATCAGGAATGGTACTTTAGCTACGCTCAGTTTCAAAGTCTTGAATACCAAGACAACGCCAATATAATGCCTCTAACAACACTAATTGCATTTTACGCAAATGTTATCATTGGGGTCGATTTTGATTCATTTCATCCTGAAGGTGGTAATCCGTATTTTACAAAAGCATTAGAGATTAGAAATATTGCTCAAAAAACAGCAGGATGGAACCCTAGTGATGGTAGAGGTAATAGAAACAAGTATTATATAATTGACCAACTAATGGACGACAGGTATAGACCTTTACGCACGGCCTATTATCAGTATCATATGACAGGTATGGATAAATTTAAAGACGACAATAGTGCCGCTAGGAAAGAAATCTACCAATCATTGGAAAAAATAAGAATTATTCAAGAAAGACTTCCAAACTCTGTAATCTTTAAAATATTCTTCAATGCTAAAAGAGAAGAGCTTATCAATATTTTTAAGCAGGCTGAACCAGGATTAAAAAATCGGGCAATTGAATTATTGGGGAAACTTGATCCATCCAATATTTCCAATTACGAAAAGATTAAACAGTAAGTCTAACTATTAAACTCCATTGTAAAACTTTTTTCAAGGTCATCTCCTTTGGGTATTTTAATGATTCCTTTTTTATCATTAATTTGTTTATTGTGCGAAGCATAGTCGGCTAGTCCCTGCCAAGGTTCTAAACATACAAATGGTGCTGAAGGTTTAGACCATATTCCTAAATACGGAAAATCCTTAATCTTAACCTTAATTGAATAACCACTCGTTTTATGTTGCAAGGTCACATGGTTAGATCTGAGTCCTTGAAAGATTAAGGCATCATGATCAAAGATTTCATTATCTAATCTTATAGTATTCCCATTTATAACTTCTAACTCTTGGTTATTTATGTATGGACCACTCAATTGATTACTCCTTACATGTTCATTTTTACTGAAGTGTAGCTCATAGTCTTCTATAGGGTCTGCATTAAATGCAGGATGACCACCAATAGATGCTGGAATGGCTTTAATGTCATCATTGATTATCCGATATATCTGCTTTAGTATATTATCCTCTAACCTGTATGTAATTAACAAGGTAAACTTAAAAGGATAAGACTTGAGGGTATCTATATTATGTTTCAACACAAAACAAATGGAATGTTCACTTTGATGAAGCATGTCAAAATCCGTATCTCTTGCAAAACCATGGTGATTCATGCTATATGTTTGATTTTCATAAATATACTGATGATCAAGTAGACTTCCAACAATGGGGAATAAATTGGGTGCATGACGAGGCCACACATCACCCGCTTGCCAAATAAACTCTGTACCATTATTATTTATTACAGAACATAACTCGGCTCCTTTTCTTTTTACCCTAATCTCAAGATATTCATTTTTTATAGAAAACTCATCTAGCATACGCTGCGAAGTTAATCCGTCTTCATTTTATCTATCCATGAATTCAGAAAATGAAATACACTGTGTAAATTAACTTGGACCTTAACTGTACACAATACGGATATCTATTGCATTTTACACTTCAAACAATTTACAGTATAAATACAGTTCATTTCCGCGAAAGTATATGATGTAGTCTCTAGAGCCATCACATATAATATACTAAGTCGATTAGCACATAGTCATAATAGTGGAGAATATCGGAGTCGAACCGATGACCTCTTGCATGCCATGCAAGCACTCTAGCCAACTGAGCTAATCCCCCATTTATTAATAAGATCAGAATACAACTGATTCACCCCATCAACGCAACGAATATAACAATTGTCGCAAAAAAAAGAAACCTTCTATTTGCAATGAATAATTTGGGTTAAAAGTATCGAGCTATATTTTTATGTTTACCTCCAATAGCAAAAGTCAGAAGAAATCACTTTATTCGTAAAATGAAGACTTCTAGTTTCAAATTTTTTTTTACTGCCTTTCTCATTTTGTCGTTATTGGACTCTTGTACTTCAACTAAAAGACAATATAACAAGGGCTTTCAAATTGAATGGTTTGGTGGTGGAAGTAAAAAAAGTCAAGCTAAAAATAGGACTCAGCAACATGGGGTATTTTCAAATAAAAAGTTAGCTCTATCTAATACAGCTGCTGAAAGACACTATGCACCCCTTGCTACTCAAGAATCAGGTTACTACAGATTAGAAACTACCAAACAACTTTTAGAAAGAATTAAAACCAACTCTTATACATATAAAAGCAAAAAAGAAATACTTAAAGACAGTGCCCAAATACAAGCTGAATTCTTACCTTCTTTATTAGAAAAAACAAACTATAAAAACCAACAGACTAATGAATCTAAATCAAGTAGAGGTATTGGCCTGTTTCTACTTTTACTTGGAATTATTATTTTACTTTTCGCTAGTATTCTTTTAGGAGCATTATTGGCAATTCTGGGCATTGTTCTGATGACAAGAAGTCCAAAAGAAAGCGGAAGTCCATCAAAAGACAGCGAGGATAATACCTCTTACATAGACGTTTTATATTTAAAGAATGGGAGTATAATAAGGGGGCAAATAATAGAGCAAGTGCCTAACAAATCTTTAAAAATTCAGACTGCTGGGGGAAGTATTTTTGTTTATAAAATGGAAGAGGTAGAAAAGATAATTAAGGAACCAAAGTAGGATTAAATAACAAACTACTATCTCCATAACTCAAAAATCTAAAGTTATGGGTTAACGCTTCTTGGTAAATTTCCTTCCAATCATTACCCACGACACTAGAAATAAGCATTAGCAAGGTACTTTCTGGCAAATGAAAGTTTGTAATTAGCCCAACGATACTCTTTAGCTTATAATGTGGTAAAATCAAAATCTCAGTAGCTGCATGTAGTTTATCCAAATTAGAATTTATCATGAAGTTCTTAACTTCCGTTAGGGCCTCTGAGTAGGTAAGTGAAGCTTGAACCTCATATGGTTCAAGTTTATTTACCAATAATGATACATCGTTTTTACTTAACTGTACCCCAATCCAGTACAAGCTTTCTAATACTCTTAAAGAAGTGGTACCTACTGTTATTCTTTTGGGTGCCGTTATCAACTGATTGAGAACATTTAATGTAATCTCAAAATGTTCTCGATGCATATCATGATCTACAACATTATCAGCTTTGACGGGTAAAAAAGTTCCAGCTCCTACATGCAATGTCACTTCAGTTGTATTTACACCTTTCTTCATAAGATCCTCAAAAACACCTGCTGTGAAATGCAACCCCGCCGTAGGAGCTGCAACACTACCCTTATTCTTTGCAAAGACTGTTTGGTAAGTTTGTTTATCTGCTGCTTCTGTATCCCGGTTCAAATAAGGGGGTAATGGCAATTCTCCAATTCTATCCAGTAACCCTGTAAATGTGTCGCCATCATTCCACTGGAGCTCGACAATACGGTTCTCTCTATTAATTAGCCTTGCATTTATTAGGTTGGCATTTTCTGATAGATAGATTATCTCATCTTCTCTCCATTTTTTTGAGTTCCCAATGATACATTTCCATTGACAGGATTGCACAGTGTTAAAGGACTCCTCATAACTACCCGGAGATACTGGCTCTAGTAATAAAACTTCAATAGCCGCTCCACTTTCTCTGTTAAAATATAAACGGGCGGGAATGACTTTAGCATTATTCATTACTAGAAGTGTATCAGAATCAAGGTAATCAGCAATTTGACTAAAATTATCAAACTGACTGGAACCGTTTCGATGAACTAACAGTTTAGAAGCATCTCTATTCTCTAACGGATATTTTGCAATATTGTCTTCAGGAAGGTCAAAATCAAAATCTGATCTTTTTATCATTTAAAATATGGTTTGATACCTTTTACCCGGCAAAGATGTAATACAGTTTTTCATTTCCAACTCTAAAAGTGCCATCGCTAATATGCTTGAACTCATGCCAGTGTTTGACATTAGTTGATCTACTCCCATTTCTTTATTCTGTCTAATCAAATCAACAAGTTTCTGCTCATTATTGGAAAGTTCAACAAATATTTTCCTTTGATTGTTCTTTTCAATTTTAACATCCCAATTAAGCAATTTAACTAGATCCTCGGCCCCTTCTATTATGCAGGCTTTGTGATTCTTTATAAGGTGATTACAACCTTGAGAATACTTCTCGTGAATATTTCCGGGAACAGCTAAAACATCTCTATTGTATTGATTAGCTAACTCTGCTGTAATGAGAGAACCTCCACTTGAAGCAGATTCAATGACCACCACAGCATCCACCATTCCCGCTACTATCCTATTCCTCATTGGAAAATTCACCTTCTCTGGCTTAGTTCCTGAGATATATTCTGTTAATATAGCACCGTTATTTGCAATCATGTCAGATGCAACGTTACTGTGTAAGGTAGGATAGATTCTATCCATACCGTGAGCTACTACTGCAAAAGTATCTACACCATGTTTTAAACACTGTTTATGAGCCCAAATATCTACACCGTATGCCAATCCACTAACCACCGTTACATCATGGGGAACTAGATTCTCTATAAGCTGATTCACAAATAGTTTACCGTACGAGGTCATTTTTCGTGTGCCTACTACAGCTATGCACTTATCTGGAGAAAGATTTTTGTTCCCCTTTGTATATAAAAGAATAGGACAATCAGGGATATTCTTAAGTCTAAATGGGTATTCTTTATCTAGAAAGAAAATAGGTCGGATACCGTTTCTCTCTACAAACTCAACTTCCTCTTCAGCCCTAGTAAAATTCTTAAATGACTTTATATTATTGGCTATTATATCTCCAATTCCTGGGGCTTTTTTTAAAAATGACTTAGACTTTTCAAAAACATCTCTCACTCCTCCACAATAACCAATTAAATTTTTGGCCAATACACTTCCTATTCCGGGTATTTGTGTGAGAGCTATTTTATAGACTAAATCCTTATCCACGCCAGTATTAGCGAAAATAACCAGTTAGTCCAGATTCACAGCATTATTTTTTATCTTGTGAATTTGTATTCTTAGTCGTCATACCAATGAGTTCATCGTAACCATAGTATACATTCTTGTGATAAATTAGTATTGTATAATCATTTTCAGTTTCTTGATGATTACCTTCAGTCAACGTATAGTCAATATTTCCGTCCTTATCTTTTAGAACATAGTGATAGTTGTAGTAACTCTGTTTTAATAAGGCGGAGCACCCATACATATCATAGTCTGGCCAATACTTCATTTTAAACTCCTCTTTAAGTTGCCAATCAGACAATTCCCCATAAATGTAAATATCACCTAAATCAGATAAATCCTTTGTTTTTAGATAAAAATGAATCTTCGCATAATCCCCATCCTCAACAATATTTACTCCATCTGCATTTACAATATCCCTCTTACCATTGTAATCTAAAAAACGAAGATAATTAAGGTGATATCTCGTTTCATCTGGTCTAAGCACCGCATTCTGAACACTATCCGTATACTTCTTTACAACTTGATTACTGAATGTCCTTAGTGATCTGATATCAAAATACCGAAACTCATTTGTTCCAGGAAAAAGATTCTTGTCTTCGTAATTAAAAGACAACTGATTATTATTTACAAAAAGTGGTTTCAAGTTGTATATAGCATTATTCCAGCTATTGTTTTGCATTATAGTAACGTTAACATCTAAAAATGGGTTTGGGATTTGAAAACCTTCATAATCCACAGTAAAATCAACTTCTTGATGTGTATATCTGAATTCCGCATTGGTTGCACTATTAATGCTTGCTACTATTTTAGTTTGATTATCAAGAACCATAAACCTTCTTGTAAGAACAATATCTTCTTCATCAAAATTTCTAAATACCTTTAAGATATAGTTTCCAGACTTAGTAATCTTCATATCTCCTTCTGGAAATGCAAGTCTATAATGCGTATACTTCTGATACGTATTGGTTGAAAATACATAATCTAAAATATCGCCCATCATTCTCCCTGAAACGTATTCCATAGGCTGTAAATCAGACGGTTCCCAATTTCTATTGCAATGAATATACTTATAGTTAAAAAACTCATTATTGGGATCCAATATATCAAATGATAATTTCAATCGATCGCCTGCATTAAGTGATATTACAGGAATAGGATCATAAATACTTATGTCCCTCTGAAGAATTACAGTCTTGATATTGGAACTATAATTTTTATTGGTATAGACCTCTTCTTGGGCATTGGCCACAAATGAGATAATTGTAAATAGAGTTATGTAAACCTTTCGAATCATTGGAATAAGTATATCAAATATGAGGCCAATTTATGCTTTGCTTACCATAAAACTAAATATTGGTCCAAAAAGTATGTACGTTTGAAACTAGCTAATGAATAGTATCGAGTACTTGGAATGGGATTCTATTTTTTTTAATAAAAAAATAGGACGTCTAATATGTGATGATTCTATCGGAAGTCCCTCAGATTTAGACAAAAAAGACTTTAATTTAATCTATGTATTTAGTCGAAATAAACTAAATACCAATTGGCAACCCTATTTTCTAGATCAAAAAACTAATAGCACCTTGACCTATGAAACCTCAACTCCTATTCAAGACAACAATTTGTTTGAAATCTCCGAAAAAAAAAGAGCCATTGAACTTAAAAAACTAATTTCCATCAACGGACATTACTCCAGATTTTACTTGGACAAAAACTTAAATCATAAGTACGAAGAACTCTATCAGATATGGGGAAAAAAATGTTTTAATTTTAACACGAATAGAACCTGGTATTATGTGAAAAACAACGAACTAGTTGGCTTCATCACTATTGATATATCCAATAACAATCAAGTTGAACTATGTTCTGTTTTACCTCAATACAGGGGTCAAGGGATTGCAAAAAAGCTATGGCTACATGCCTTTAACGAAATTGCGATGGATGGCCCTACAGAGTTTCATATAAGTTTTCAGAATGAAAATACGATAGCCAAAAATTTATATAAAAGTCTTGGTTTTAAGTCCTACCAAAATTGGTACATATATCATATTTAGAAATAACTACTTATGTTTAGCAATCTCCCATATTTCATCCATTTCTGTTAGGCTCATATCCTGCATCTTTTTGCCATTATTTTTTGCAAAATTTTCTATTGCTTCGAACCTATACTTGAATTTTTTATTGGTTTTTTCCAAGGCATCATCTGGGTTTATCTTAAGCCAACGTGCGTAGTTTACCAAACTAAATATTAGATCTCCAAACTCTTCTTCCTTCTCTGCTCCTTCCGCTTCTTTAAATTCTTTAAGCTCCTCATCTACCTTTTCCCATACGTCGTCTTTGGAAGGCCAATCAAAACCCACTTGAGCAGCCTTATCTTGCATACGTATAGCCTTGACCAAACTAGGCATACTATTCGGAACACCCCCAAGCACAGACTTGTTATCACCCTCCTTCAACTTAAGCTCTTCCCAATTTTGCTTTACTTCATCTTCATCTTTAACCTTTACATCACTGTAAATATGCGGATGCCTATAAATGAGTTTTTCACAAACAGAATTTAAAACATCGGTAACATCAAACTTACCTTTCTCATCTCCTATTTTGGCATAGAAGACCAAGTGAAGAAACAAATCTCCCAATTCTTTCTTTATCTCATCATCATCACCTTCCAATATGGCATCACTGAGCTCATATGTTTCCTCGATAGTAAGGTGGCGAAGAGATTCGTTTGTTTGCTTTTTATCCCAAGGACATTGCTCTCGTAGCTCATCCATAATCGTGAGAAGTCTACCGAAAGCTTCTAAGCGTTTATCCATTTATAAAATATTGTTTGACTTCATAAGTCCCACAAAAGCTTCTTTATAGTTTTTTCCGATAGGAATTTTCACCTCATTTACCTCACAAACAGATGTAGAGAATGATTGTACATGGTTCCTATTTACTATGAATGAACGGTGCACTCTACTAAATAATTCAGCGGGGAGTTTTTTCTCCATGTTCTTCATCGTTTGTAGCGTTACAATTTTCTTATCCGCTAAGAATATTTTAACGTAGTCAGCAAATGCTTCTACATAAAATATATCGTTGTATGCAAGCTTAATTAGCTTTTGATTGGCTTTTACAAAAATGAATTCATTCTCCAAATCAGTTTCTGCAACATCTTGATTCTGCTTTACTTTATAGTATTCCAGAGCCTTCTCCACTCCTCTTTCAAATCTATCATACGGTATTGGTTTGAGTAAGTAATCAATGGCATCTAGTTCAAATCCTTCCAAAGCAAAATCTGGGTATGCAGTGGTAAACATGAATAAAGGTTTATTTTCAAGTGATTTAACAAAGCTAAGCCCACTAATTTCTGGCATTTGAATGTCCAAGAACATCAAATCTACCTTATGGGTCTTAAGCACTTCACTTGCCTCTGCGGCATTATTACATCTAGCTACTAATTTCAATTCAGGATGCTTATTTACATAAGCTTCAATAATGTCTAGTGCTAGGGGTTCGTCGTCTACTGCTATACAATTCATATTATTAATTATTAATTAAGTTTTATCTCTAATTCTACTTTAAATTCATTTTCTGTTCCTAAAAAAGTCAATTCATGTTTTTTAGGGTATAAAAGATTTAATCTCTTCTTTACATTTTTGAGCCCAATCCCTCCTTGATATCCACTTTGCTTGGACACCATGCTTCCATTGCTTGGTTTACTATTGGCTATGGTAAATCGAAGATCTTCGTTATCTGTTTTTACACTAACACGAACATATCCGTTGGCCTTATCCTTCATCAATCCATGTTTAAAGCTGTTCTCTACAAAAGGTATTAGTAGCATAGGGGCTATTTCTTTGGAATCTGTATCCCCTTCTATCTCTATCTCAAGGTTCATCCTTGATCCATGTCGAACTTTTTCCAACTCTAGATAACTTTTAAGATATTTTAACTCTTGAGTTAAGCTCACTTTCTTTTCACTACCCTCGTACAAGATATATCTTAGGATATCACTTAACTTTAAAATTAAGTCTGGTGCCAGATCAGATTTTTGAAGTGATAATGAATAAATACTATTCAGACTATTGAAAAGGAAATGAGGATTTATTTGAGATTTCAAGTATTTGAGTTCCGTTTCAGTATTTACCTTTTCAAGCTCCTTTGTTAGACGTTCTTTCTCATACCAATGCTTCACGAGTTTGAGACTCATTGTAATAGCAGAGGTATATGTAATAGCCATAGCTGTAGAGAGTAAGAATCGAATGGATAACAATCCAATCTTGCTCTCTTCTGAAATTGTATTTAACATCAAGAATGCTCCAGACTCAATTAATGTTCCCAGAGTAATGGTCAATACAATCGCAAAAAAGTACTTGATGTATGCTCTCTTCTGTAGAAAAACAGGAAAGAGAAAGTAAATGTTAAAATAACTTACCAGAACCTGATTTGCAACTATTACGAATGAATTAATGAAATAATCCGATTTGGTAATACCAGGACTTAGCACGTACACCCAAAATAAGAAATAAATCACCCACAGAAATATGTGATGCAAATTATATTTAGTAAACTGCTTATAAAGCAATGAGTTTACGAATGAATCGGTGTTATGAGTCATTGTTTACACCAAAGTTAAACGAAGTAAATAAGAAGTGATACTGGGATGGCTAAATGAGTCGTAAATTTCTATGAACCTTTACTTATTAAAATACCGAAGCAAGGTATAGCTCCAGTCCAACACATTAATTCCTGCCTTGAAATAAGTATTGTTATCGTTATTAGTTGTAATCGTATCTGTAGTTCTATGGTTGTGCTTAATTCCAGAAGATACCGCAAAAAAAGCACCAACATTTAGTACCACAAGTGATATCAACACCAGGGTAGATTTTTTAATTGACTTTAGATGTTGTATCATATTGTTACTTTGTCGAGGCTATTTACAACTCTACGAATATAATGCCAAAAAGTTTCATCGCTATTTCAGCGGTAAAAATGGCAGTTATATAGCCATTGTTAAGCAACCTTCCTCGACTAAAAACTTTAATGACCGAAGTATTGTTTTACATTTGTACTCATTAAAATCCAGTAATGCAATTTTTCATAATATTAGGTCTTATTGTCGGCATACTAGCCATAGCCCTTATCGGAATGGCAATACGTCTATTTCTAGTAAAGAATGGTGAAGTAAGAGGTGGGTGTGCAGGTAAGAACCCAATGATGCAAGAAGAAGGAACCGCTTGCACTATGTGTGGTGCTATGCCAACAGAAGAATGTCAAGCAGAACCTGCTTAGTTCTTTGGGTGTATATACTTACGAGTATACACCCCATTAAATACCCCAATTCCAATTAAAACTAAAACAACACAAAGCGAGTAAGCAAACAGATAATAATTTGAGCTTTCAAAATATTCGTAATTTTTACACAGTTCAGACCTATCTATACCCATATATGGGCAATCATGTAAAGCATCAAAAATCCCAAAATAACTAAAGACTAAGAAAAAGAAAAACATCTGAAATGATATTGTAAAAGCTTTACTTATAGTAGACTTTACCTTCTTACTAATAATCATAAAAAGGAAAAGGACAATTATAAAAGTTACTAAAAACAAGTTAAGTACTAACTGTACTTCCTCTCCATAGTTAGTAGAAATGGCAAAAAGACCATTGATAAGCATAAGTATCATTCCGGTCAAAGCACTTACCAATAAAGACCATCCAAAGTCTGTAATTTTGACAGAACATATAGTAAACAACAAAAGACTAAGTGATAATGGGAAAGTAATATAGTACAACCAAAAGCTTCCTTTGGTTGTATTCAATGGTCCATTTTTGGTTATAATACTGGCATAACAGTCTACAACCTCTTTAAATCTAGAATTATTTTTAATCAGATCAAAGTTCTCTTGGTCGCGTTCCTCTAAATTTCCATTGGCAGCATTGTGCATGTAATGAGTTTTTATAATCTCCAGCCCCACTATACTGGGATTATCTAAATCCCCCTCATAAAACGGTGCCACTTTTTTAAAATCTTCAATTTGTACAAGAACATCATTTAAGTGAATAGTATCCCAACCAGACTTTGCATAGGATCTTAAAGAAGTATCTCCTATATAACTTCCAGAAACTGCATAGTGAACATAGCTACGACTAATTATTAAACTGTCAATCCGTTCGTCCATCCGGTAAGTGCCTACAATGATATACCGACTAGTTTGGGTTTCATATCCTTCTTCATCAACACTAATCTTAAAAGGAACATCTTTATCATAAATTTGGGAAGAAAAGTTTGATTGATAAAAATGAGTATACCCTTTATTCAATACTGGCAAGTCTTTTATAAACTTCACTTCATCTATTTGACCTCCTAACTTATGAAGCAATCCAAAATTAACTGCAATTGGAATGGACGTTATTAAAAGAAAAACTGTGAAAAAGGCAAAAAAGTATCGGTATGGATATTTGTACGGCACCTGATGATGTACCCTCAAAGAATTGAACTTAACCTGTCGGATGCTAAAGAGAATTGCAATAACAAACATGGGAAGAATACTGAACTGTGTAATTCCAAAAGAGTAATCCTCTATTTCATGGAAACCTGGCATATCGGCTGTATAATAAGCCCACCCTAAACCATAAAATAATAGGTATAAGAATGCCAAAAGAGGTAGATATATGTGTAGACCTAGAATCCAAGTCTTAGGGTAATTCTTTGAAATTTGAATATCCCAATTTTTAAATTTCATCATCATAGTTAGTTGAAAAATCGTTTGGTTGACTGACTTAAATTTCTGAAGTACTTTAACTCACAATCCGACTTAGTGAGACTAGATAAAAATGACGAAACATCATTTTCTGTAGTTACCTGATAGTATGGTCCCACCTTTTTAAACTCTGATGATACCTTCTTAAGAACTGCCTCAACCGTTAATGAATCATTATGAATTAGTTGCACTTCATACAAAAATGTAGTCTCCTCTTCAGCTATTGCCTCAAGGCTACCACTATAAACTACTTGTCCCTGTCTTAAAAAAATCATTTGATCTGCAACAGATTCTATCTCATGTAGTTGCTGACTACTCAATATTACTGCCAGTGGGTAGTCTTTTTTTGAAAGTAACTCTTTAAGATCTGAAAGAAACTTCTGTTGTGTATTTATATCTAGATTAGCCAATGGCTCATCTAGGACCAATAACTTGGGGTTACCAATGAGTACTCTCGCCAATTCAAATCTTAGTCTATATCCCGTCGAAATCTCAGTCCATTTTAGCTTCCTATATTTTTGAAGTCCTAGAAAATCAAGCAACTCATCTAATTCCTTATCAATATCATTGGGAGAAATTCCTTCCAATGATGCTTTTAGTATTAGGTTTTGTTCCAATGTGCCAAACCAACGTGGGATACGTTGAGGGATAAAACCAATATTATTCTTTAGTTCTAGCCATTTCGATTTACTATCAATGTTATTTGAAAAGTAGGAATAGTTACCTTCTCCATGACTCTCCCCTGCAACTATATCTAATAGTGTTGTTTTTCCGTTTCCATTTTCACCTACTACTCCTGTAATACTGCCTGCAGCCAGAGTTAAACTAGGAATAGAAAGTCTAAAATTTGATCGAGGAAAATGTTTTAGTATTCCTTCAGCTCGAAATAGTTCCATAGATTAGTTAATTGAATTCTTGACGAATATATCATTCCACAGACTACAAAAAACTTCACCAAGTTCAGCCTACTAAATTTTTAGACTAATACTTGAGCACCACTATTCACGAATATGAAACACATGGAAACTTGAATCTGTTACTTCTTCTTAAGCCGTTTCCTCATACACTTGAACCAGTTCTATACAGGTGTTTATGGCAGCTTCCATATCTTGTATGCTCACATACTCATGTTTTCCATGTATTGCCATTTCTCCTGTAAATATATTCGGACACGGCAACCCCATAAATGATAAACGAGAACCATCGGTTCCTCCTCTTACAAGATCTTGTTTGGGCTCTATTTTAGCACGTTTCATTGCCTCAACAGCGTTTGCTTCTATATGAGGAAATTTATCTAACATCTCACGCATATTCCTATACTGTTCATTTACTTCTGTTTCATACCTTGCCCCAGGAAATTTTCTAATGGTCTCTTCAGCTGCATCTATTAATACTTGCTGATTTTTGGCCAGATTCGCTGTATCAAAATCACGTATAAGAAAATCAACACTCGCCGTTTCTAATTCTCCTTTCAAATTATAAGGGTGGACAAAACCTTCAGCTCCACTAGTGGTCTCGGGTGAAAAACCCGTAGGAGGTAAATTATCAATAAAATAACTCAATACCTTTACAGCATTCACCATTTTCCCTTTGGCATAACCTGGATGAGCACTTATACCATGAAATGTAATCGTCATGGCATTCGCTGAAAAAGTATCTCCTTCCAACGATCCTCTCGGACCTCCATCCAAGGTATATCCCACATCAGCATTTAACTTTTTCATATCTAGTTTATTCACCCCTCTTCCTACTTCTTCATCTGGAGTAAACAGTATGCGAATATCTCCGTGCTGTATACCTGGCTTATTTATTAGTTCCTCAGCTAACTGCATTATTATAGCAACACCAGCCTTATCGTCTGCTCCTAAAAGTGTAGTACCGCTTGCTGTGATTATATCATCCCCTATACGTTGAGAAAGATACTTATGTTGGCTGGTTGTAATCACCTGAGTGGTATCATCTGGTAATACAATATCTTGTCCTTGATAATTTGGATGAAGAATGGGCTTTACTTCTGTGCCACTGCAATCAGGTGCCGTATCCACATGAGAACAAAAACATACTGTTTCAATTCCAGATTTAGCTGAAGTAGATGGCACCGTACCAAATACATAGCCCCATTCATCCATATAAGCATCTTTAACTCCTATAGTCAGTAATTCTTCGACCAAAATCTTGCTGAGGTCTTTTTGCTTTTCTGTACTCGGGAAAGTTGTACTTATAGGATCACTTTGCGTATCTATTTGTACATACCTCATAAATCTTTCGGATACCCTTCTTGCTAAATCAGTCATCATTTAAAATAATGAACGCAAGTTAGATTTAATACAGAAAAAAGAAAATTTGGGAGTCTATTCTACAAAAACACCTTTGAGTTCACCTTCTTCTTCATAAATAAAGTAGGCTGAAAGGCTCTTATTTTGTTCAATAATTTTAGTGGACTCTTCAAGACCCATTACCATACATGCAGTTGCATACGCATCAGCAACGGCACAATAGTCGTGAAGGACACTTGCACTCTTTAAATTTGAAATAATGGGTTTCCCATTTCTTGGATCTAACGTGTGACCAATTAACCTACCATCGACTACATAAAAATTCTGATAGTTTCCACTTGTTGCTAATGACACATTTTCCAATTCAAGTATCTTAAAGAAGTCATCTGGTCTGGCTTGCAGTAAAGGCACATTGATACCTACTTGCCATGATTTCCCCTCAGCATTACTCCCCTTTACTCTTAATTCTCCACCAACCTCCACCATAAAATCAACAGCTCCTTTTTCTATTAGGTAATCAGCAATTATATCCACCAAATATCCCTTAGCAATGGCATTAAAATTCAACTGTACCAATGAATCTAGTTTATATGGATATCCTTCTTCATCAAATTGTACATTTTGCATACCTTGATGCTTCAATAACTCATACACTTGAGCTTCATCCATCACAACACCCTCTCTCTTTGCTTCATCATACAATTGGAACAATTGTGCTGCACTTGGGTCAAATGCTCCTCCCGTTTCATTGGCAATGGTCTTAGATAGGCTCACCATCTCCACAAGATGCTGCATATCATTTTCAAAGTGCTTCGCCTCTTCTGGGTTATCCCAAATCTCATTGGAGTTTGTATTGTAACACGTAATCAAAGAATTTTTCTGGTAGGTAGATAAACCATGATTAACAGCATAAACAATTGAATCTATTTTTTGCAACATACTATCAATCTCATTCCCAAGATATGTAATATGATAAGTAGTACCTAGAGCATTACCCGCCACCTTATTCTGGTGAGCCCCATTTTCCGTCTTGCAACCTGCTATTACAACTAAAACAAAAAAAAGGCAGATCACTCTGCCTTTCCAATTATTATTAAAATTCATTTGAATTATAGTCTTATCTATCCTCCAAAATCATCAAATGCAACATTCTCTGGTGGTACACCCCAATCATCACACATTTTAAGAACCGCCTGGTTCATCAATGGAGGTCCACAAAAATAAAATTCAATATCTTCTGGAGCCTCGTGCTTGTTTAAATATTCATCAATTACAGCTTGGTGTACAAAACCACTAAAGCCATCTCCTTCATCATCATTCACATCTTTCTTTGTCACCCAGTTATCTTCTGGCACAGCATCTGAAAGCACTATAAAAAACTTAAAGTTAGGAAATTCAGAAGCTATCTTATTGAAGTGATCCAAGTAGAATAGTTCTCTTTTACTACGTCCACCATACCAATATGTCACTTTTCTACCTGTTTTCAAAGTATGAAATAAGTGAAACAAGTGCGAACGCATCGGAGCCATACCGGCCCCCCCACCTATGTAAAGCATTTCCGCTTCTGTTTCCTTAATAAAGAACTCACCATAAGGTCCAGAAATTGTAACCTTGTCTCCTGGCTTACATCCAAATACATAAGAAGAACAAATACCTGGATTCACATCCATCCACTTGTTATTCTTTCTATCCCAAGGTGGAGTAGCAATCCGTATATTAAGCATTACTATGTTGCCTTCCGCTGGGTGATTTGCCATAGAGTATGCTCTAAATATTAGTTCATCATTGTTCATCTTAAGATCCCAAAGACCATATTTATCCCACTCAGACTTAAAATCCATTGGATCTCTGCCCAGTTCTACAAGCTCAGGATGAGCAGTAATATCTATTTTGCTAAAGTCAACCTCTATTGGAGGAACATCAATTTGAACATATCCACCAGCTTCGAAATCTAATGTTTCACCATCTGGAAGCTTTACAATAAACTCTTTAATGAAGGATGCAACATTATAATTGGAAACAACTTCACATTCCCATTTCTTGATACCAAATACCTCTTCAGGTACTTCCACTATCATATTCTCTTTGACCTTAACTTGACAAGCAAGTCTCCAATTATCCTTTTGTTCGCTTCTTTTGATATGACCAGTTTCCGTAGGAAGTATATCTCCTCCACCTTCATGAACTTGACACTTACACATGGCACAAGTACCACCTCCACCACAAGCAGATGGTAAGAAAAGGTTAGCTTGTTGCAGAGCACCTAATAGTGTTCCACCTGCTTCTACTTCTACTTCTCTTTCTCCGTTTATAGTCAACTTTACTGCTCCAGAATTAACCAATCTTTTAGCAGCAACTACAAGCATAGTTACCAATAAAACAATGATAAGTGTAAATATTATCGCAGATAGAATAATTACTGTTGGGTTTACTAATAAAAACATCTTTATATCGTATTAAAATGGTAGTTTAAATCCTTGAAAACTCATAAATCCGAAAGCCATAAGCCCCACGATTATAAATGTAATTCCTAATCCTCTCAATGGCTTTGGCACATCACTGTAGGCCATCTTTTCACGAATAGCTGCGAGTGAGACTACGGCTAGAAACCATCCAATTCCTGAACCCAATCCAAAGGTAGTAGCTTCTGCCAAATCATACCCTCTAGTGGGTAAGAATAACGCTGCACCTAGAATAGAACAATTCACGGCAATCAACGGCAAGAAAATACCTAACGAGTTATAAAGTGATGGAGAGAATTTCTCTATCACCATTTCTATTAGCTGAACAAAGGCTGCTACAATAGCAATAAATACAATAAATTTAAGAACCTCGAGATCTACATTCGCGAACTCAGGACTAAGCCAAGTAAGTGCACCTTCTTTTAAAAGCTTGTTATAAGCCAACCAGTTAAGAGGTACAGTTATAGCTAGTACAAAGATTACTGCAGCTCCTAAACCTGCGGCAGTCTTGTATTTTTTGGATACTGCCAAGTATGAACACATACCTAAGAAGTAAGCAAAAATCATATTATCGATAAAAATCGATCTAACAAATATGTTTAATAAATTTTCCATTTTTCTATTTCTAAAATGTTGAAGTTTAATCCTCTACGTAACCGCTTTTTGCCCTTAATATCCAAATAATTAAACCTAAGATAATACATGCCGCGGCTGGAGTAGCAAAGAATCCATTACCTATATATGAGTCTGGCAATACCTGTTGTCCAAATAATTTACCTGCACCGAATAACTCTCTTACAAACGCAATTGCAATAATTATCCATCCATAACCTACTGCATTACCCACACCGTCAAGAAACGAATCCCAAGGTTTGTTACCCATGGCAAATGCCTCAAGTCTACCCATAACGATACAATTGGTAATAATCAGTCCCACAAATACAGATAGAGCTTTAGACTGTTCATAAGCATATGCCCGAAGAACTTGGTCTACTACTGCAACCAAGGATGCAACAACTACCAATTGAACAATTATTCTAATTCGATTGGGAATGGTATTTCTCATCGCAGAGATAAGTACATTGGCTAATACCAATACAAAAAACACTGCCAATGCCATAATCACTGTACCTTCTAATGCGATGGTTACAGCTAATGCAGAACAGATACCTAAAACTTGAATTGTAATCGGATTATCCGTATCCATTGGATTACTTACAAGCTGCTTTCTCTTTTTTGATAAAAGAGGTTCTGATACTTTCTTTTCTATATTATCGCTCATTACTTCTTCTTTTTACTCATTAAATAAGGTTTGTATAATGTTAAATACGCATCCAACATGTCGTTTACTCCCATGGCAGTAATAGTTGCTCCACTCAAACCATCTACTTTATTGGTAGAAGAAGTAAAATCATTTCCTTCCCCTTTTTGGAAGTCAGGAGCATTAATACCGTTGACTTCATAAGACAACTTCTTTCCGGCAAAACGAGACTGAACCTCTGGGTCTGTTATTCTTGCTCCTAAACCTGGCGTTTCTGCCTTGTGGTCAAACACTATACCTTCAATAGTCTCCAAATCTCCGTCTATAGCTACATATGCCCATACATTATCCCATAGCCCATTTCCATAAGTTGGCAAAACGTAAGACTCAACCTCAGATGGGTTATCTTTTTTACCTACAACATAGACGGGTAAGGCTCTTGTTGATGCATCTTCCTTTTTGTATTCTTTATATACCGAAAGTTTAGCCTCATCAGCATCTACCTTTTCTCCAGAAGAATTAATTATCTCAACTTTTACAATCTTGTTGTATAGCTCAGTAACCTCCGGACCAGATAGTCCTTCTAAACCATCAGCACCCAATCCCGCTTTTAGGATAAACTGTTGCTTTTCTAAAAGCATTGCTGCCTTCTGAAGATCTTTAAGACCTTCAGAAACAAATGCTAATAGTGTTCCACATACAAGAGTTAGCATAATAGCATACCCAAATATGTAACCGTTTGAATTCTTATTGAACTTTGACACGTTTTAATCTTGTTTTAATGTTAGACTGAACTACATAATAATCTATTAATGGAGCAAATACATTCATAAGAAGTATTGCCATCATTATACCTTCTGGATATCCAGGATTGAATACTCTAATTAGTACTGTAAGTACTCCTATTAAAAAACCGTAGATCCATTTACCTCTTCCTGTCTGAGCAGCAGATACTGGATCCGTTGCCATAAACACGGCACCAAACATAAATCCACCAATAATCAAATGATAATATGCAGGCATTTCTGTCCATGCATTGCCATTCCCCGCTATATCCATTATCCATCCCATAAATAGGCCTCCTAATATGGTACTCAACATGATTTTCCAGCTACCAATACCTGCTGCTATCAGAATAACGGCACCTATTAAAATTGCGACAACTGAAGTCTCGCCTATAGAACCAGGTACGGTTCCTATAATACTATCCATCATACTGGTTTTCCAAGAGAACAGGTTCTCACTCCATCCTTCACTTTTAGCAGAAGCACTGGCAATATTACCAAGAGTAGTTGCTCCCGAATATGAATCTACAGTAGCAACACCATCTGCAATTGGAGTCCAGCATTCCTCTCCACTCATTTTTGGAGTATATCCTATATACAAAAACATTCGTGCTGTAAGTGCAGGATTCAATAAATTCATTCCTGTACCTCCAAACACTTCTTTACCTATAATAACAGCAAATGCTGTCGCTACACCTACCATCCAAAGAGGCACATCAGCTGGCATTACCATCGGTATTAAAAGTCCTGAAACTAAGAAGCCTTCATTCACTGGGTGACCTCTAAACTGAGCGAATGCCATTTCAATCCCCAGACCAACTCCGTAGGATACCAGAATTATAGGCAATGTATGTATAAGCCCAATTAAGAAATTATCCATTAAAGAAGCATCAACTCCTGTCGCTTTGTGAAATTGGAATCCTAAGTTCCACATTCCAAATAACAACGCCGGTATCAACGCTATTACCACGATAAACATAGTTCGTTTAAGATCTATGCCATCTCGAATATGTGCTCCGTTCTTTGTAGTATGGTTTGGAACGAATAGAAAAGTTTCTAATGCATCAAATGAAGAATGCAACATACTTAACTTACCTCCTTCTGAGAAGTGAGGTTTTAATTTATCAACTTGATCTCTTAAAAATTTCATATTAACTTTCTTCTTCCATTAATTCTAAACCTTCAGAAACCACTTGTTGTACATTTATTTTAGACGTACATACGAACTCACAAAGAGCAAAATCTTCCTCTAATATCTCGTAAATACCTAAATTTTCCATTAACTCTAAATCCTGAGCCATGATAGACTTTATTAATTGCTGAGGCATAATATCCATAGGCATTACTTTCTCATACTCACCAGTTACTACATAAGCTCTTGGTTCACCATGTGGATTGGTATTTGCCTTAAAAGTTTTCTTAAGAAACTTCGATATCGGCAAGGAAGAACTAATTGTCGGTCTTGCATATGATGGAAACAACCACCCTAACAGCTCATAATGATCTCCTTCTGGTATTACCGTTATTTGATTATCGAAGAACCCCAGATATCCATCTTGTTCTATTTTAGTTCCTGTCAATACATTTCCACTGATCACACGAACGTTCTCAGATGATAGATTATCCTTTATCACATTTGAAACGTTTGAGCCTAAGCGAGAAGTATAATAAGCTGGCTTAGAAACCTCAGACCCTGCAACTACAATGTTTTGAACAAAATCAACTGTTCCTGTTTCGAAAAATTTCCCAATAAAGGCTACATGTTGAGGCTTTATAGTCCAAACAACATCTCCTTTATTGATAGGATCAATTTTATTTATTTGAACTCCAACTAATCCACTAGGATGTGGACCACTAAAATGATTAACCTCTACTCCTGAGATATTCTGATATATTGAATTATCTCTATCAGAATGCAGATTTAAATGCACATCACCTTCAGTCAGCTTATTAAGAATATTGAACCCAGCTTGAAGATTAGCCTCTTCACCTTTCAATGAAACCGAAAGGTCCGCTGCCAATGGAGCTGAATCAAACCCAGAAATATGAATTGCTTTGGGAGAAATATTTGTATCTGCTATTACACCAAAAGGTCTTTGAATAATAAATGGCCATAATCCTGCTCGAAGCATAAGATTACTAACTTCTTCCTTAGACTTAGAAGAATAACCGCTTGTATCAAATGATTTGAAGTCAATACTTGAGTCTGCAGTAACTCTAATTTCCAATATTGCTCTTCTATCACCACGAACAATTTCTGCTACTTCTCCACTTACTGGAGACACAAAACAAATGCTGTCATTCTTTTTGTCTGTAAAAAGACAATCTCCTGCTTTTACTTTGTCACCTTGCTTTACCTGCATTTTTGGCAACACACCTTTGAAATCTTTTGGTTTGATCGCAAAGGTCTCAGAAGCATTAACGCTGTGAATATCTGTAGAAGGGGAACCTTCTAGCGAAATATCCAATCCGCGTTTAATCTTTACATTTTTACCCATGAAAAATTCTATAATTTGCTGCAAATGTATGATTTTGAGCAAACAATAAACACCCCTCAGTAAGATTTGTTTATATCTAAAACAAGCTACATAAGAACGTGGCAAACCCCCACAGAATAAAGGGGCATAGGCCTATTTTGAACAAATACAAATAGGCTCTTAGACCAGCGGAACAATCTTAGTTTTTTTCACTCCAAAGAAAAGGTAGCCCAATGCCATAAGATTGAGTATAGCTGTAAATACAAAAACGTTCGTAAAATTAGCGAAGATATTGTTGTAAATTTCTGCGGAAACAAAAGCACCTAGAGCAATTCCCGCTTCGAGAGCAATAAACAATGTTGCCATTGCTCTTCCAGACCTAACTCCATTGGAGACATCAGCTACCCAGGCAAATAATGCTGGAGAATTAATCCCAGAAGCAATTCCACACAATACGGCAGAAATAAAGAACAGCTCTACTTGTCTAAAAGACAATAGAACTGCAGCAAGTACCCAAAATGACGTTCCAATCTTACAACTATGCACCCGTCCCTTCACATCAGACAACTTACTCGTAAACAACCTCGTAATAACCGTAGAGACTGTCATAACAGATATAAATAGCCCCTTATTCATTATCCCAAAACCTTTGGAGTAATCTGGAATAAGAGTGATGATAGTTCCAAAAAGGGTAACCGTCAACAAAATTATAAACGCAGGCTCTTTTGCCCTACTGTCCCAAACATCTGACCAACTTAACTTGAAATGTTTCATCTTAAGTTTTTCAGGATTGGGCAAAGTTTCTTTCATTCTAAAAACAATAACAACTGATAAGAAGGCCAATATTCCAGACAACCAAAACACGTTGGTTAAACCGATACTTGCAGTTAGTAAACTACTTACAGCATTCCCACCCATCAGTCCAATATTGTTCATAATCCCTAAAAGCCCCATGGCCTCACCTCTTCTATCAGAAGGTATTATATCAGCCAGATACGCAATTGTACCTGTTGGCATAAAACCAGTACTCATACCATGAAAAAATCGAAGTACCAAAAACCCAAAAACCAGAGTAAACATGGGATAAAGTACAGACATTACTATACAAACAACTCCCCCAAATATCATGACAGGTAACCTGCCTATTCTATCTGCAAGCCTTCCACTAATTGGTCGTGATAGTCCCGCAGCTATTGTAAACAATCCTATTGTCCACCCTTTATAGTCTTCACCACCTAGAGACGTAATATAGTCTGGCAGTTCTGGTATTATGATTGTAAAACTGAAAAAGAACAGCAACGTGCTCAAACAGAGTAGCCAAAATTGTATAGAATATCTTTTAAACATTTGTATCAAAAAAAAGGAGCTCGCTGCTGCGAACTCCTTTATCAATTTATAGTATTTTAGAATAGTGGTTCACTATTTTCTACTCTTGACAAAATCGTCGATTTCAGGTACTTTATCATAGCTCTTTCCGTTCCAAAATCCCAGAAATTCAACTTTCTGAGGGGACCTTGCTATAAGTTGCTTAATCTCGGGGATCGTGTCCTTACTTATCAAAACATTTGTATTTTGATAGTTCATAGAGTTACTCACTTTTACAGTCACGTAATATGCTGGCCTTTTAACTACCGGTTTGGTAGGTGGCCTGCCCATTTTCTTTTTTTCTTCTGGTTTTTCTTTTTTCTTTCTTCCCATTTCTATTACTCTCGAATTGAAAACGATGCAAACATATCAAAGTTTGCTAAAAATCAAATTAATCTATCTAAAAAGAAATACTATACTTCTATCAATCATTGTGATACTTCTCTCCATTCAGTATGGTAAACGCCCTATATAGTTGCTCGAGAAAAATAGTTCTCACTAAATGATGGGGAAAAGTTAACCTAGATAAACTCCATAAATCGTTTGCCCTAGCTCTGATAACATCAGAAAAACCAAAAGCACCTCCAATAATAAATGTAAGATTAGCTCGGTGGACAAGATTCTCATTCAGCTTCTTTGCAAACTTCCTGCTTGAATACTCTTCGCCCTTCTCATCCATAAGTATAACATAATCCATTTGTCCTATATGTTTTTGCAACTGCTCTTCCTCCATGCGTAAACATTCTTCACGTAAAATTGACTTTTTAGAAGATGGGATTACAACATATTGCAGTTTACAATATTTATTCAATCTCTTTAGATACTCATCCTCACTCTGCCTATAGAACTTCTCTTTTGTATTTCCAACAACAATAAACTTTATAGCCATTACGGCTTATCAATATTTATTGGTTCCTCAAGAGCATCAAAGAAGGAATAGTCTAGCATCCCGTACTTGACATCTGGTTTCACCTTAATCCACTTTTTGTACCTGCTAAACCACCTCATTCTCAGAGAAGGTAACCCACCTGTCATATACGCAGCTAAATATGGGTTGGTAATTATAGAAAGCTTCTTATGCTTCGCCGTAGTTAACAGATAATCCAGATGACGTTCAATATCATCTATTATCATAACACTAGAGGTTACAGATCCCGTACCATTACACGTTGGACATGACTCCGCAGTCTTAATTGACATTTCTGGACGAACTCTCTGCCTAGTAATTTGAATCAAGCCAAACTTACTCATAGGTAATATCGTATGCTTAGCTTTATCGTCTTCCATTGCATCCCTCAAAGTGTTGAAGAGTTGCTTTTTGAAATTAGGTGTGCGTAAGTCGATAAAGTCTATGACAATAATCCCTCCCATGTCTCTTAATCTCAGCTGTCGAGCAATTTCTTTTGCAGCATCAAGATTTGCAGCAAGTGCATTTTCTTCCTGATTAGAAGATTTCGCTTGCTTGCTTCCACTATTTACATCAATAGAATGTAGGGCTTCAGTATGTTCAATTATTAAATAAGCCCCTCCTTGACAAGACACAGTCTTACCAAAGGACGCCTGAATCTGCTTATCTACCCCAAACTGGCTAAAAATATTTTCTTTACCTAAATAAAGCTTTAGAATTTTAGGCAATTGTTTATCAATTGTGTTTAGGTGAGATTTCATCTCCTCATGCAGAATCTTTTGATTTACTGTAATTGAAGAAAACTCATAGCTTAATAAATCTCTAAGAATCGCAAAACTCTTTTGAGCTTCACCCAAAACCTTATCTCTGGTTTGAGCAACAGGAAGCTTTGTAAAGATACTCTCCCATTTATGCTGGAGCTCAAGAATATCCTGATGCAAATCCTGACCGCCTTTTTGCTCAGCTGCAGTTCGGCATATTAAACCCAGTTTTGGTGTTTTCAGGCTATTACCCAAATTCCTTAAACGCTTTCGTTCTTCAAGTGTACTTATCTTTTTAGAAACATTAACTGTATCATAAAAAGGCACAAGTATAAAATATCTCCCTGCTATGGAAATTTCTGTTGTAAGCCTAGGGCCTTTAGAAGATATTGGCTCTTTTGCTATCTGGACAAGAATCTGTTGATTTCTTTTTAAAACTTGGCTTATTTTACCAGTTTTAACGGTTTCGGGTTCTAGTTCAAACTGTGACAAATCACCGTCTGTTCTCTTACCATCTAAAGTCTCCTTGGTAATTTTTACCCAAGATTTTATATATGGTCCTAAATCGTGGTAATGTAAAAAAGCATCCTTCTCATGGCCCACATCTACAAATGCAGCATTGAGCCCCGGCATTATTTTTTTTACTTTACCTAAGTAAATTTCACCAACGAGAAAATTACTTTTATCGTTTGTTTCCTGGTGTAATTCAACAAGTTTTTTGTCCTTAAGAAGAGCTATTCTTTCTCCTTCTTGCCCTACGTCTATTATCATATCGTAGGCCATGATTCTTAAGAATTATTATTTCTTTTTCTTATGTCTGTTTTTTCTCAAACGCTTTTTACGTTTATGAGTAGCAATCTTATGTCTCTTTCTTTTCTTACCGCTTGGCATAATTGTGAATATTTTAAATGTTTTTATTTTCCTAACTTAGTTTGAAGATCCTCAAGTATATTTTTATACTCCTGATTTTCGGGCTGCAAAAGTATTAATTTTTCAAATCTTTTCTCAGCTTTTTCTAATTGTCCTGATTCTATGGAAAATAAACCCAAATGATAGATCGCTTTTACATTGTTAGTATCCTGACGACTAACGGCTAAAAGCTTCATTATCCCTTCATTCATTACCAAAGACATATCGTTTGACTCTTTTCCTTTGGCAATATTTTTTAACGCCTTCTCCACCACAGCATCTAAATCTGTGTCTGCAGAAAGAGTTGCATCCTGAACTTTTATAGGTTTTTCTTCCGAAATTGAGCGTTCGTCGATATGATCATGTTCATCCGTTGCCGGCTTAGATGCAGAATTGCACCCCATTTGTGTAAGGCCAATCGTTAATATTACTCCTACTGCCAATAAAGCAGTATTAATATTGGAGTTCTTATTCTTCAAAATACTTATTTAAATTATCCTTTTTTTACCTTCTCTACAAAAGTTTTAGCAGGCTTAAACTTTGGAATGTTGTGAGCAGGTATGGTAATTTGGGTATTTTTGGAAATATTTCTAGCTATTTTTTGAGCTCTTCTTTGAACAATAAAGCTGCCAAAACCTCGGAAATAAACATTATCTCCCTTCATAAGAGATCCTTTCACCACCTTAAAGAAACTCTCAACAGTTTCCTGAACAACTGCCTTCTCAACGCCTGTGCGTTCTGAGATTTCATTAACTACTTCTGCTTTAGTCATTTGTATTCTGGTTTTTTAGTTAGTCAACAAATGTATATTATTTTTGTTATAATATGTAGGTACAGCCTTTTTTTGAAGAAATTTTGGAAATAAGCAACACACTCATAGTCTGGTACGAAAAGAATAAACGGGATTTACCCTGGCGAAATTGCAATGACCCCTATAAAATATGGCTGTCAGAAATTATTTTGCAACAAACCCGGGTTCAACAAGGTCTTCCATATTATTTAAAATTTGTGGAACAGTACCCTACTATTTTAGATCTTGCCAACGCTGATGAACAAGAAATTCTGACCATGTGGCAGGGATTGGGGTATTACTCTCGAGCAAGAAATATGCACGCTACAGCTAGGTATATTTCCTTTGAATTGAATGGTTATTTCCCAACTAAATATAGTGATATACGAGCATTAAAGGGCGTAGGAGACTATACTGCTGCTGCAATTTCAAGCTTTGCTTATGGCAGCCCTTATCCGGTAATTGACGGCAACGTCTATCGTTTAATTAGTCGACTATTTAATATTAGTCTTCCTGTTAACAAACCATCGGGACAAAAGGAGGTCAAAGCTGCTGTAGAATCTATTTTTGATGGTAATCGAGCAGCCCAATGGAACCAAGCTATTATGGAATTTGGTTCCTTACATTGTACACCTAAAAAACCAAAGTGTGAAACATGTGTTCTGCAAACCAAGTGCATTAGTTATTCTAAAAACACGGTGAGTAACCGCCCCGTAAAAGAAGGAAAAATAAAAGTAACTACAGTAAATCACTCTTACTTTGTATTTCGGTATAAAGATCATACCTACATCGAAAAGCGAATACAAGGAATTTGGAAGAACTTATATCAATTTCCTTTAATTGAGGAAAACCTACCCGAAAATGAAGTAATAAGCAAATGCAAAAATCTATTAACCAGTAACTTAACTACCGAACTAGTAAAAACTTTTGAATCTACACATCTGCTATCGCATAGGAAGATTAAAGCTATTTTTTACACAATTAATCTAAATACAAAACCTCTTTTTTTAAAAAGAGATATATTTGAAATTGATTTAGAACAACTAGGCAATTTATATCCAACCAGTGTTCTTATTTTAAAGTACTTGAACCAATAAAAAAAGAGATGATAAACAAGGTTATTCTAGTAGGAAATTTAGGTAAAGATCCTGAAGTAAAATACTTAGATGCAAATAAAGTAGTTGCAAAATTAACATTAGCTACCAGTGAAAGATATACGGATAGAAACGGCAATAAGGTAGAGAATACAGAATGGCACAATCTTGAAATGTGGGATGGTTTAGCCAAAGTTGCAGAGAAGTATCTGACTAAAGGCTCTATGATTTACGTAGAAGGAAAACTAAAAACCGAGGAGTGGGAAAAGGATGGAATAAAAAGATACTCTACAAAAATAAGAGTAACCAATATGAATATGCTTGGAAAGGCAAGTGGAAACACTAATAGTGCTCCAGCAACTCCCCCTACCGCTGAACCAGCTAAAAAAGTAGAACAACATAATGAAGCCGTAATTGACAGCATTGTCGGTGAGGGTGATGATGATCTGCCATTTTAATCTATTAATACGACATTGAAAAGCGACTCTGAGCCCTATCAACAGATATTTATTCTATTAGAGACCACTACAAGTGGTCTTAGTTCTGATCTTTGGATTGGAATAATAGGATTTATTGTTATCCTATTATTTTTAGGTTTATCTGCACTGTTTTCTAGTTCAGAAAATGCTTTTTTTAGCCTTAGTCCAACGCACCTTGTAGAACTAAATGAAGAGAACTCTCAATCTTCTAAAGTGGCATTAGACCTTATTAACGAACCCGATAGAAAAACAGGTACAAGAAGACTTCTCGCCACAATACTTCTTATGAACAATCTGATAAATATCTTTATTGTGATATTTTCAAGTTGGTTATTTGAGAGAATTTTCACGTTTGGTACTTTTAGTATTGGAACATATATCATGTCTTCTGACACTATAGGATTCTTAGTGCAAGTAGTCTTAATTACGTTTCTTCTTGTCCTTTTGGGTGAAATAATCCCTAAGATTTATGCAACTCAAAACAATCTTAAAATAGTAAGACTTATGGCTAAGCCACTTAGGGTTTGTGCTACTATTTTCAAGCCTATGGTCTTCGTACTGGCTGGAAGTTCTTCCATATTTGACAAGTATTTGAAGAAAAGAATGCATAATATCTCCATGGAAGAGATTAGTCAAGCGATCGACATAGCAGACGAGAATAAAGAAATTGAGGAAAAACACATTCTTAAAGGGCTTATTAATTTTGGCAACACTAGTGTTAAACAAATAATGAAGCCTAGAACTGAAGTTAGTTGTATTGACCTCACAACAAATTCTCAAGAACTTCTTGATACAATTGTAAATTGGAATTACAGCAGGATTCCTGTATATCAAGAATCTTTTGACCATGTAAAAGGAGTTTTATACATAAAGGATTTACTCCCGTATATTCATAAAAAAACAAGTTTTAATTGGCACGAGTTAATCAAACCGCCAATTTTTGTACCTGAACACAAAAAAATAGATGACTTACTTGAAGAATTCCAGGAGAAACGAGTGCATTTAGCAATTGTAGTAGATGAATACGGTGGCACTAGTGGAATTGTCACAATGGAAGACATACTAGAAGAAGTATTTGGTGAAATAAAAGATGAATTTGCTGAAGAAGGACCAATCTACTCGAAGCTAGATGAATCCACTTATATTTTCGAGGGCAAAACTGCTGTTCATGATTTGATTAAAATACTAGAATTACCCATTGATCATTTTGATAAAATAAAAGGTGAAGCTGATACTTTGGGTGGTATGCTTATGGAGATTCAGGAAGAAATTCCTTCCAAAGGAGAAAAAATAATCACGGATGATATGACGTTTACGATAGAGTCTGCAGACAGTCGAAGAATTAAAAGAGTAAAACTACTCATTCATAAAAAACACAAAACTCTCAAATGAGACTGACTAACTATATCTATCTGCTGCTCATTTGCTTTTCTCTTGGAGCATGTGCAGATTACTCTCCAAAACCTCTAGCATATCCTCGAATTATATACCCAGCTAAACAATACAAGTCAATAGAAAGTAATTGTCCATTTACATTTGAAATACCGGTATACAGTGAGTTAAAACCATATACGGCTGATGATCAGCCGTGTTGGTATGACCTGATTTACAAACCATTTGATGCTACATTACATCTGAGCTACATACCCATGAAAAGTGAGAATGATTTAGACAGTCTTGCTGAAGATGCCTATAGGATAGTTTTCAAACCTCATCATCAAGTGGCTGAAGAAATAATAATACGAGAAATTGGAGATACAAGTAAAGGTCTTAGTGGAATGATTTACGACTTAGAGGGTAAAACTGCTACACCATTTAATTTCTATCTAACCGATGGTAAACAACACTTTTTTAGAGGTTCATTTTACTTCAATAAAAAGACAAAAAGAGATAGCATATTGCCTATTTATCAATTTATTCATGAGGATATTCAAAGGACTTTAGAGTCTTTCGAATTCAAGTAATTATTTTACTCTCAGAGTCCTTCCTATTCTTAAGGTAGTACTCCTACTAATTCTATTAAGTCGACAAATGGTATTAACTGTAGTGCCATGTCTTCTAGCTATCCCATACAATGTATCACCTCTCCTAATCTTGTGATATCTCTTGGCATAAGCGGGTCGAACATTAATTGTATTCCCTTTTATATATGGAAACCAAGTATTATTAATAAAGGCTTGTTCGTTCTTCAATGAAAATGTCTTAAAATCAATGATTTTAGCAGGGTCAAATGCTTGCCCCATCAGACGAGTTTCAAAATGTAAATGAGACCCTGTACTTCTACCTGTACTGCCTCCAAAACCTATTACCTGACCTGCCCTTACAGTTTGATTTAGCACCACTATTGCTTCCGATAAATGACCGTAAATAGTCTCCAGTCCGTTATAGTGCCTAATCATAACATAATTACCAAATCCACCTGCATTGTATCTTTGAATCCTAACGACACCATCAAAGGCTGCATAAACGGGATCCCCAATATCCAAGTCTATATCGATACCTTTGTGCCATCGACTTCTTCTCCATCCATATTTTGAAGTTATTACACCTTTAAACGGGTGAACATAATCACATCCTTCTTGAACCAAGTCAATATGGTATCCCCATTTCATTTTCTCGCTGTCATAAACTGGACTATCAACATGAGTGTGGCTCCAGCTTCTTCCATATATGCTTTGAGCGGGAAGCAAGTTTTTGTCAAAATTATCATATTCAATCAGCTTAATTTCTGATTCTAATGTAACCGAATCTTGTACTTTTAATGTAACTGAATCTTGTACTTCTAATGTAATCGAATCTTGTACTTCTAATGTAATTGAATCTTGTGCTTTTAACTGTTGCACTGACAGTATTCCTAGTACTATTAAACTATACTTCCAATAGTGCCCTAATCTCTTTCTCATCCTTTCGTAATTGGTTTATAAGTGCAGTTGCATCCTTAAATTTCAGTTCATCTCTTGTATACTCCACAAACTCCAAAGAAATCTCTTTGTGATATACATTCTCATTAAAATCAAAGATATGGACTTCAACACTCCATTTCTTGTCTTCAAATGTAGGATTGTAACCTATATTGAGCATCCCTGCGTACTTATTTTGACCAATATATACCCACACTGCATACACACCGTTTTTAGGAATAAGTTTATAGCTACTATTTACTCTAATGTTTGCTGTCGGAAAGCCAATAGCTGTTCCCCTTTGAAGCCCTTCTTCTACCTTACCTGTGATAACGTAGTTTGTCTCTAAATACTTACTTGCAAGATGTACTTTGCCATTCAAAAGAGCCTCTCTTATTTTAGTACTGCTTACGATACTTTCAGAAATATCTTGAGCGGCAATCTCTTCCAAACTGAAATTATATGTTTCTGCAAAATGCTTCATCTCAGCCATTCCTCCTTCTCGGTTTCTGCCGAATCGATGATCGTAGCCTATAATCAATTTTGATATGCAAAGCTTTTCAACAAGAATATCCCGCACAAATTCATCTGGCTTTAACCTACTAAGCTCTTGAGTGAAGGGCATTATTATCAGATTGTCTATTCCAAGACTTGCAACTAGTTTAACCTTTTCTTCAATTGTAGTTAGCAGCTTAAGTTCATTGTCATCCGGATAAAGCACCAATCTTGGATGTGGGTAAAAGGTCAACAGAACACTTTCCCCTCCTATTTTTTGTGCCTCAGATACAACGTGTTTTAGTATCTTTTTATGACCAAAATGAACCCCATCAAAAGTTCCCTGAGTTAGAATAACAGGTTTATCTGGTTTAAAATCTTCAATGTTATGTATAACCTTCACTCAGAAAATTGATTAGCGAATTTGAAAAAATCCTCTTGTGTGACTATATCAACCATATTAACAGCGTCTTCTAAATGGAAATCGCCAATTTTAGTTCTAATTAAAGACGACATGTAAGCACCACTATTCAAAGCTTTTCCCAGATCTCTGGCTATAGAGCGTATATATGTCCCTTTACTGCATTCTATTAAAAAAGAAAGTTCAGGTAACTTATCCGTATTCACATCAAACTTGGATATGTAAGCTTGACGGACTTTTAGTTTTACTACTTCTCCCTTTCTAGCATGTTCATAGGCCCTCTTACCATTTACTTTCACAGCAGAATGTTGTGGAGGAACTTGTTCTATATCTCCTCTAAATTTTGCTAAGGTCAATTCTATCAATTCAGGCGTGATATGTTCTACAGGGTAATTTCCATCGACCTCCGTTTCTAAATCAAATGAAGGTGTAGTTTGACCTAACTTAAAAGTGCCTATATATTCCTTTTTTTGAGATTGAACCCCTTCAATCTTTTTGGTATATTTTCCATAGCAAACAATAAGAAGACCAGTAGCCAAAGGATCTAACGTACCTGCATGCCCGATTTTTTTTATTCTACAAATATTTCTAAGCTTCTTTACAACATCAAAACTTGTCCATTCTCGGGGTTTATTAATCAATAAAAAACCTCCTTCTTCTATGCTTAAATCACTCACTACTTTTGTGCTAGTTTGTATAAAATTAATGCAACTCCACCAAATATTAAATTGGGTATTGTGACAGCCCATAGTGGATGAAGTGAGCCACTAGAACCATATGCCAGAAAGAACTGGAAGACAATTAAAAAAGTAAAACTTATAAGAAGACCTACCCCAAGATTTAGCCCTATTCCTCCTCTTGTCTTTTTTGAAGCTACGGACACCCCAACTATGGTAAGGATAATAATCGCCAAGGGCATACCAAAACGCTTGTATTTTTCTGTTGTGTAGAAAAATGTATTCCCAGTCCCTCTCATTTCTTCTAAACGAATCATCTCGTCAAGTTCAGCAAGATTAAACATTTGAACATCATCATTCTTCCTAAAAAAATCTTCTGGGTTAAAAGGGATCATCGTATCCATTGTATTCCCCTTATTGATGAACTCCATTCCGTCTATAAACTCCCTAGTCCACCACTTACTTAATTTCCACTTATTAGTTTCTTCATTCCAGTTTAGTCGTTCTGCATACAACTTAGATTTAAGTCTTCCATTCTCTACTTCTTCAAGACATATTTTAAAACCCGCACTATCTGAAAAATTAAATTGACCAATACTCATAATGAGACCTGGAGATATTTGTGTCTTAATATTAGAAGCAGAATAATGTGACCGGTCACGTATATATTCATTCTCAAAAACTACTCTTGTCTTGTCTGCTTTTGGAATAACCCATGCAGAAAGAGCGAATGAAACCAAGGCCAAGAAAATTGCTGTTATTATATATGGGACTAGTAACCGTCTATATGAAACCCCACTTGCTAAAATGGCAATAATTTCAGAATTCTGAGCCATTTTAGATGTAAAGAATATCACAGAAATAAATACAAAAACAGGGCTAAAAAGATTTAATAGAAACGGGACCCAATTGGCATAGTAATCGAAAATAATCTCACCAAATGGAGCATGATTCTCCATGAACTCATCTATCTTTTCAGACAAATCAAAAACTACAATAATTACAGTAAACAGTCCAAGTGCAAGTATGAATGCACCTAAAAACCTCTTTATTATATATAAATCAATTTTGGTTAGTTTCACTTAAACCTCTTGTATTTAGTAAGAACCTAATAGTTAGGCTTTATTTTTTTAATTGCCATCGCAAATAAATATGAAATAGCCTCACTTTCTTCTAAAATTGGATTAATAATATCAGATTCAAGATAGTTTTCGTCTTTTATTAGCTCCAACCAGTAAGCACAGCCATCACAAGACTCTTTGGCTTCTGACAGTTTCTTCAAAAAATAATCTGGATTTTGAGTTACCATAAGCCCTTTTGCTTTAATTGCCATGTTTGTTGCTCTGTCAATGAGATGACCACGCATCAGATTACACATCGTAATTTCTGGGGGCAACACCAATGCGATCTTCAAACACGTCTTACTTAGCAGTTTAGCTCGTTTGTATATATCATCAATCATAGTCTTTGATCTAATTTTTTAACCATTTCATTTTTCCAAGAAAGGAATGTATCTGCAAGTATATGTTTACGGGCTTCTTTTACTAGCCACATGTAAAATTTAAGATTGTGTTCACTTGCGATCTGGGCTCCAAGGTATTCTTTTGCCTTAAAAAGATGTCTCAAATACGCTTTACTGTATTGAGGAGTTAATTCATCATCTACTGCATCAAAATCGCTCTCCCACTTTTTATTTCGCATATTGAGTGTTCCATTCTTGGTAAACAACATCGCATTTCTAGCGTTTCTAGTTGGCATCACACAATCAAACATATCAATCCCCAAATGAATACATTCAAGAAGATTAGTTGGAGTACCCACCCCCATAATGTATCTTGGTTTATCTTGAGGAACAATGCTACAAATCTGATCTGTAATAGCATACATATCCTCATGAGGTTCTCCTACAGAAAGGCCGCCGATAGCAATTCCATCTGTATTCTTACTCAGACAGTATTCAGTACTTTGCAGTCTCAAATCTGAGAAGACACTTCCTTGAATTATAGGAAATAATTGCTGAGTGTGCCCGTAAATAGGTTCCGTTTCTGCAAAACGAGTGACGCATCTATCCAACCATCGATGTGTAGTATGCATTGAATTCGTTGCATACTCTCGTGTAGCTGGATAAGGAGTACATTCGTCAAAGGCCATAATTATATCTGCTCCTATTACCCGTTGAGTGTCCATTACATTTTCAGGAGTAAACAATAGTTTATGACCATCAATATGACTCCTAAAAACAACTCCTTCTTCAGTAATTTTACGTTGTCCAGATATGGAATACACTTGAAATCCACCACTATCTGTAAGCATTGGTCGATCCCAGTTTATAAACTTATGTAAACCTCCCGCACCTTTAATGACATCCAACCCTGGTCGTAAGTACAAATGATACGTATTTCCTAAAATTATCTTTGCATCAATATTGTTTTTCAGAATGGCTTGATCAACAGTCTTAACAGACCCTTGCGTGCCTACTGGCATAAATATTGGTGTCGGAATCTCACCGTGATCAGTAGTAATAAGACCGGCACGAGCTTTCGTGTCCTTCTCGTTGTGTTGAAGTTTAAAAAACACTATTGGAAAATCAGACTGAATTGAATCATTTTAGGTGATACTCGCTCTAAGCTATTTGCATATATAAAATCATCTGGAACCAGTTGATTACCTAGACCATTACTTAGTTTAAGTTCTGGACTAAACTTGAAGAAATCATAATAAATATCAAATCCAAAACCTATATCATACGAAAAAGTATTGGGATACAAAGCCACGATTGGCTTGGTATCACTTCTATCTGTATCAGCATCACTTGTAAAATCAAATCGATAGGTAACACCTGCAAGAACGTAAAGCCTAATGTTCTTATGCCTTTTACCCTTATACTCAAATGTAAGTGGTAATTCCATATAAGTGGCCTCCATTTCCGCAGTTTTCACCACACCTTTGTTGAAGTAATAGTTCATATCTCTTCGAGCAAATTGGATATTCACCATAGTTTTAATATCCCAATTCTCAGCCAATCTAAAATTGACTAAACCTCCTAAACCAAATCCAGGATATTTAACAGACTCAATTAGCTTTAAGGAATCATAATTGAGGTTATTTTCTTTTACGGAAAATTTAAGTTTAGCGGTATTTGCCATTAATGCAAATCCAAACCTCACTGGTTTTCTATCGTACAATGGATTCAATTCCTGAGCTTGCACAGAAAGACCCAAACCTACCAAAAGGCAAGCTATAATTATTTTATACCTGTGTAAATGGAACATATTCCAAAAGTTAAACGTCGATCTGCTACTTTATGGTATGCTAAACCTTTCATTATTCCTTTAAACTCCTCCCCTTCTGGAAATGCCGCTACTGATTCTGGCAAATATTTGTATGCTGCCTTATCTCCTGAGAACAATTTACCCCAAAGTGGTAAAAGTGTTTTGTTATAGATGCTAAAGATAACTCCAAAAAGTCCTTTTGGTTTTGAGAACTCCAGAATCATGGCAATACCATTGGGTCTAAGTACTCGTTTAATTTCAGATAAACCTTTCTCCAAATTTTCAAAGTTACGAACTCCAAAAGCTACAATTACAGCATCAAAACTCTCATCTTCATACTTCAACGATTCACTGTCTCCGCTTTCCAATCGAATATTTTTTATTCCCTTTTCCGCAATCTTCTTACGGCCCACTTCCAACATTCCTTCAGAAATATCTACTCCTATTACCTCAATTGGATTTATTTCTAGTGTTGCAATAGCAAAATCTGCCGTTCCTGTTGCAACATCCAAAATCTGCTTTGGCTTGTATTCAGCTAACATTTTTATGGCTTTCTTTCGCCATCCTTTGTCAATGCCCAATGAAAGAAATCTATTTAGAAAATCGTAACGATGTGCAATGTTATCAAACATCTGTTGCACCTGCTCTTTTTTGGAACCCTCAGCTTCGTAAGGTTTTACTTTAGTACCCATTTTATTGCGTGGCAAAGATAGTTTTTAGAATTGAGTTAAACGACATATCTAAGCAACTGACAATGAGTATTTGCGTTTTAGGGAAAATTACAATTGGTAAGCTAATCAAAGTAAGTACAATCAGTGAACATTTGTTAAAGTAAACAGTTAGATTCAACTATGTCTTCTAGTGTTCTAAAGCCTATCTTCGCACCGTGAATTTCGGAAGGGCAAAATTTTTAAGAAGTTATGGGGCAGTTCAACAAATTACAGACTCTAGTACACCAGAGTTTGCTTTCATAGGGAGAAGTAATGTGGGTAAAAGCTCGTTGATTAATGCTTTGACCATGAAGAAAGACATGGCAAAGACAAGTGGCAAACCTGGAAAAACCCAACTTATTAATTTCTTCAATATTGAGAACCTGATAAGTCTTGTAGATTTACCTGGTTATGGTTATGCTAAGGTATCCAAGAAATTGCGTGAGGAGTTCGAAGGACTTATTACCGATTACCTTCTCAGAAGTCAGAACCTATTTATTGTTTTTGTATTGATAGATGCGGCCATTCCTCCTCAACGCATTGACATGGAATTTATGGAATGGTGCGGTGTACATCGAGTACCTGTAGGCATTGTTTTCACAAAGACTGACAAGAAAAAACAGAAGCAAACTGAGGCAAACATGAAAGCCTTTGAAGAGGAATTGGTTAAACATTTTGCTGAATTACCAGTAACCTTTGAAACGAGTGCTAGCACCAAACATGGTATAGAAACCTTAGGTCATTGGATTACTGAACAAATAGGTGCTGAGTAGACTTCTAAGTTCACTTTTTAGTTTGTAATCACCATCCCTCTCCAATAAAGACTTAAACCAATGTCAATCTTAACTACCAAAAGGCTAATTCTAGAAAACGCTACTTTGGAGGATGCCGATTTCATTTTTAGATTATTGAATAGCCCTAACTGGATTGAATTTATTGGCGACAAAGGAATTGAGACCATGGAGGATGCAATTGCATATATAAAGAATAGCCTACTTAATTCATATGAGACAAATGGTTATGGTTTATTAAAAGCGTGTTTGAAAGAAAACAACGCACCTATCGGAATCTGTGGATTTATCAAACGTGATTATTTGGACTTTGCAGACATCGGGTTTGCAATCTTGCCAAAATACGAAGGGAAAGGATATACTTCAGAAGCTGCAATTGCAACAATGCAATATGGAAGGTCTGAGTTAAATTTCTCAACCATCCTAGCATTAACAAAAGAGAACAACCATAGGTCACGCAATCTATTATCTACCATCGGTCTTGTCGAAATAGACAAAATCACACCGATTGGGAGCAATGAAGAGCTTCTATTGTTTTCTAGTTAGAGTGATAGTTTAGGAACTATCTATTGCATTTTACAATGCCAATGTAAACGTCTGTATCGTGGGTTCATAAAAGAGTATTTGGGCTACATCACATTTTAATCACTAATTTGCCATACCATAAACTAAGTCATATTTTTATGCTAAAATCTACATATATTCTTGCTACTCTTTTATTTCTAGCATCTTGTTCTGAACCAAAAAGTGCAGATATAGTGACGGACTTTTGCTCAAGCATTCATAGAAATGATAGTCTCACTCTTTCGGAAGAATTGAGCGATGTGACAGAACTTATGAAAACCAAAACTGGTGTGTATGTACTGGAAGATGGAAGTGGATCTATGGTCGCAAGAGCGTGGCTAAGTGAGTATGCAGAGAAGACGATTGACATCCAATACTTTATCTTTTCTACCGATAATGTTGGACTGATAGCTTGCGACTACCTAGTACGTGCAGCAGACAGAGGTGTACAAGTTAGAATTTTAGTGGATGACATTATGGTGGATGCTGATGTGGAAGACATTCTAACCTTTGACTCACACAAAAACATTACGGTTAAAATTTATAATCCTGGGATTAACCTAGGTAAGAACTTGATACAAAAAGCAAAAAAAATGGCAACAGACTTTAGATCTGCTAACCAGCGAATGCATAATAAAACCTTTATTGTAGATGGAAAAGTAGTAATTACAGGAGGCAGAAATATTGCTGATGAATATTTCGACTACGACCATGAATACAATTTTAGAGATCGAGATATTCTTTTGCTGGGCAAAGAAACCGACCATGTCAATACCTCTTTTGAGACATTCTGGAATAACTCTTTAAGTAAGAAAGTTTCAGAGGTTCTTGAAAATGAAGTAGAAACTATAGTCACTATAAATCCATTTGAAAAACTCCATGAGTATGCATGTAATCCAGATAATTTTTGGCCACAAGTAAGAACTAGAATACAGAACTTACCTGCTACGTTTAAAAAAATTCAAAACTCTGGAGATTTAGTCTGGCTCGATGATGTACACTTCGTCTCTGACAAACCAGGTAAAAATGATGGCACTCAAGGCCTTGGCGGAGGAGGAATCACTACAGACTCTCTCATTCAATTGGTTAAAAACGCTAAATCTTCTATTGATATTCAAACACCATATTTAATCACTTCAAAATTAAGTCAAGACTTATTCAAAGCGGCTGTAGAACGTGGTGTAAAGATTAGAATACTAACCAATAGTTTGGCTTCTACTGACAATGTAGAAGCATTTAGTAGTTATCAAACAGACCGAGAAAAACTACTAAAAACGGGAGTACGTATATTTGAGTTTCGTCCAGATGCTGCAATTCGAAAAACAATTATGACAGGAGAAATCCAAGCAGAATTGGACCACAAACCCATTTTTGGTCTTCATGCCAAATCCATGGTTATTGATAGTATTATAACGGTGGTTGGAACCTTTAATTTAGACCCTAGAAGTGCAAATTTAAATACAGAATGTATTGTGATAACTCGTTCAGCTAAAATTGCTGCCGGAGTGTTAACAGGAATGGAAGAAGAATTCAAACCTGAAAATGCCTGGGAAACTACGTTGAATTACAACCCAGATGATGAGGTCCAAAAAATTAAAAGGATCAAAACATGGACCCGAAAAATACTTCCAAAGGAGATTCTATAGTCCAGCACCGAAAATATGATAATGACGATTAAGTATCCATATTACTCAACGACAAATCGTTTCACGTCATAGGCAAGATTCTCTGTTATTACACCCAGGAAATAGGCTCCTGGAGACAAAGAAGAAATGTCAATCTTCTTGGCCTTGCTCTTCTTCTTTAACTTTTGAGAAAGAACAACTTGTCCTTGCAGATTAGTAATCTCTAACATACAGCAATCATGTTTGTCTCCAAACTCTATGGTCAATTGATCTTTGGCTGGATTTGGGAACAATTTAAACGAATAATTATGTTTAGCTACTTCTCCTTTATTTGCCAAGTTAACATCATACATCGCTAAGACATATTGACCTTTTTTTAGATTGGAAATAGTTATAATTCCTCGTTTATCAAAAAGTGAACCTGGATTTTTAGAGTAGTCTGCGGCCTCCATCCAAGGACTTGATGCATTGCGTCTATACAACAATACTAGACTGTCCTCGGTAATACGAATTAGCTCATGGTCAAGATACCCGAAATCTAAGGAATTAGACTTTAATCCACTATAAATGAGCTCAGAAGAAATAGACACCTCCTCACCCCAAATACCATCCACCGTCCAGTACCGTTGTTTGCTTAATTTAGCCCCTGCCGGTTTACCATATGTTCCATCTGCTGGAGCCCAGTGATGTTCTATACGTAATAAAACTGAATCCTCTGTGGGATTTTGAACCCAAACTTCATTCATCATGCCTTGAGGCATGTCTACGGTACGCCCTCCTTGCTTAAATATCTCCCAATCCGTAGTAACGGCATCACTCATTTTATCATCAAAATCAAATGACCAATAAACAGGTTCAAATGGGCAAGCTACTTCAAACCATTGATCATTGTTCATTATGACAATTTGAACATCATGTCTTTCAAAAGTTGAACTAAAGGCAGTTAATGTTGCCACTACATTTTGGTAGGTAACCTCATTGAATCTGGGTGTTTGCTTGATTCTAACAGTATATGTATCGTTCTTTTCTGAAACACTTATCATATCAAAGTGAGCAAACCCAGATTCTTTTATCCACTGATCGAAGAAGCCTGTTAGGCTTAATGGGGTAAAATCTTGGAAATGTGTTTTCATGTCATCCGTGCTTACATCTTTAAACTTAAACGTAGATTGAAAACTGGCACAAGCCGCAAAAAAATCTTTATCTCCCATCATACCTCTAAGTGTATGTACCATATCTGCACCTTTATTGTAAACATGGTTTCCGTAGGTATTGGCATGACCTATTCCACTTACTGGAAGAACAGAGCCATCTCGTATATGTGCAAACTGAAGTACATCCCTATGATTATCTTCAATATCCTCTTCATATCTATCACGTCCATAAACTGTTTCCAAGAATAATCTTTCAGAATATGACGCCCATCCCTCATTGAGCCACATATCTTCTTGTGTACGGCACGTAATGGTATTACCCCACCAGTGATGTGCAAGTTCATGAGCATACAATGTTTCAGATGTTTTTGCACCACCTGCAATAGCATATCGTGGATAGGCAATATTTGTGGCATGTTCCATCGCCCCAGAATTAAATGGGACTATATTAAAACCAATTCTATCAAATGTGTGATCACCATATGCCTCTTGATAACGTTGAATACAAGCAGGTAAATTCTCAAAACTACTTCTAAGATTTGCGGTATCTGCACTCAGAGCGGTAAGTAATACTGGAATGCCATCTACGTTCATCTTTACCTCTTCGTACTTCGCCATGGCAACTGAAGCTAGGTAGGTTGGAATTGGTTCATCCATGGTCCATTTAAATGTCGTAGTTTGATTTCCATTGTCAATCGTTTCAGTTAGATAACCATTGGCATAAGCCCTATATCCTGAATCAACGGTAACATTGGTATAATAAAGTGCTCTATCTGTAAAATTATCAAAACAGGGAAACCATACTCTACCAAAATTATGAGGGTCAGATGCAAAGCCCACCCCTAGATTAAATGCATATTCTCCTGTAAAATAAAAACCACCCCACTGTGAGTCTGACATTGGACTACCGTGATAGTATACAGATACCACCAAGTCCCCACTGCCCATAGGAAAATCTATTTTAAGTTTTGAGCCTGTGTGAGTGAAATTTGATTTATTCTCCATCACATAGACACTATCTACAGTTAGTCCCATTAAGTCAAGTGTAATTGAATTACTTTCTATTATTTGATGCAATTCAATATGACAAACAGCTTCAATATTCTTTGCTGTCTCATAATTAAGAAAAGATGCATTAATTTCATAACTAAGTACATCAAACGTATCATTTCTAGCGTCTTGGGTATTTTGCATTGCTGTTTGCTGCTGCACTCTCATGTGCTGACAAAATTTCTGTGCTGTACTATTTAAAGTACCAACTATCATTAATGACAATATCCCAACTATTCTTAGCCTCATTTATTTTTACTTTTGTACGAATATAAAAGTAAATTACTCGATGAAACATCTTCAATCACTTATTACGCTTTTCTTACTATTCCTAATTTCAACTTCTGTATGTGCCCAATCTTTCTCTGAGAGCCGTGCGGTTCCTGCTTATGCAGAAATAGATAAATCATCACCATCTATCACACTTCATTGGACTGGAACCCCAGATGCCGTTTCCTACAAGGTGTTTCGAAGAAGTCTTGGATCTAATAATTGGGGAACTGCTATTACCAACCTTCCCGCAACAGATAGCTCGTACGAGGATACCGATGTAACTCAAGGAACTGTTTATGAATATAGTATTGAAAAGTCAACCAATACATTAGAGCCTTTTGATGGTGAAGGTGGGAATATCTTTGGATATGGCTACGTTTCAGCATCCATTAACAAAGACGCTGTTCACAGTAGGGGTGTTCTATGGGTACTAATTGCAAAAAACATAAACGATAGTCTTGGGTCTGAAATAGACCAACTTACAAGAGATTTGGCCGCAGATGGCTGGAATGTATATCAAGAAACAATAGATACTAATTTAGAGGTATCTGATGTTAAAGCCTTTATTGGCAATGCACGCAATGGCTTAGGATGTGACGCAGTTTATCTTTTGGGACATATTCCAGTGCCTTATGCGGGATTGTATTGTCAAGACTCTAACTACCTTTTCCCTCCGGATGGTCATTATGAACTTGACCCTAATTCACATTGTGGTGCATGGGCAGCTGATGTCTATTATGGCACCATTGGTGCAAATTGGACTGACGACGATTCTACAACATTGGCAAAAAGACCTGAGAATAATAATGCAATAGGAGATGGGAAATTCGACAACGCTAGAATTCCTGGCACTGTCAGTATTGCTGTTGGTCGTGTTGATTTTTACAATATGCCAGCTTTTGAGCTAAGTGAAATTGGACTTACAAAACAATATCTCAACAAGGCACATGACTTTAAAATAGCAACAACTCAAGTCCTAAAACAGGGAATAATTGAAAATAACTTCGCCACATTACCTGAGGGCTTTAGTTCAGGTGCTATACGTGATTTTACCGCTATTTCAGGAAAGGATGGAATAATTAACGCAGATGTTTTTAATACCACAATCTCAAATGACTATCTGATGAGTTATACTTGTGGTGCTGGATCATATATCAGCTGTGCAGGAGTAGGCAGTACAACTGATTTCACAACTAAAAATGCTGCGGCATTCAATCATATTTTCGGAAGTTTCTTTGGCGATTATGATATTGAAAACAACTTCATGAGAGCAAGTATGGCCACTGAAAAACTCGGGCTTGTATGTATTTGGAGTGGGAGACCAAAATGGATTACTCATACTCTCGCTATCGGAGAAACATATGGAGATATAGCTCTTCGTTCTCAAAACAACTGGTTGGACTATGACGGGAACTTTTACCAAAATGGTTCTCATGTAGCACTTTTAGGTGACCCTAGTTTAAGAAATGACATGCTCTATCCTGCTGCTAACATTTCATTGGTTACCAACATGGATAGAACAGAAGTGGATGTTACTTGGGATGCTACTATCGAATCTGATATTTCTGGATACTTTATATACCGTAGCCATAAACCAAGTGGCAAATATGTATTGATAAACACTATACCTATTTCTTCAACTTCTTTTAAAGATGTATCTCCTTACAATGGAACTAACCACTATATGGTACGAGTTGCAAAAGAAACATATACCGGGAGTGGCAGTTATACAAACCTTAGTCTGGGCATAGTAGATGAAATTAACGGATTGAATGGTGCCATTGCACGTATCGGCGATATTTCCAGAGATCTTATAAAGGTATATCCCACTCTTGCAACAGACCGTATTCACATCGAAAAGAACTCCAATTCCGTTCAATCGTTTCGAATTACAAATAGTATAGGTAGCGAAGTATTCACTTCTGAGACTCACGGAAAAATCACTTCTTTCAGTGTTCACTCATTACCCAGCGGTGCTTACTTTATTACTATTAACAACAAATCGTATCGATTCATAAAAATCTAAGGATTAAAAAAAGCGTAGTTAGCGAGTTGATAATATGCCCTCTCTACAGGAGGTGCAACATTTTCAGTTAGGTATTTCTTTTGAACGAGATCGTAATATTGAACCCCTTTGGGTGATACGTATGAGATACCATCGTGGTAGGAGTAAAACGCTCTTCCTGAGGGTGCTAATATTGAGCTTTGATTAAAAAACGGAGGCTCCCCTTTTAAATCCGCAAGAGTTGCCGGGATATCCGCCTGACTTACGATCTGGTTTACTACAGTATCCCTATTTACCAATCCTCCTGTGATTACCATAGGAACCTTGAAGTTAATAGCATCAAAAAGTGGAGCATTGTCTGGGCGAATAGTGCCATGATCCGCAGTAATAATTACAATTGTATTTTCCCATTTAGGAGATGCTTTTAAGCGGTCAATTAATACTCCTAAACAACTATCAGTATAGGCTACACTATTCAAATAAGGATCTTCTAACCTATTAAAATCAGGCACATCAAACGGTTCATGACTGCTCAAAGAAAAAAGCATTTTAAACTGCGGTCTTTGCTCTGCTAAAACGTCATTTCCAAAAATCTCAAAGACTGTATTATCATGTACACCCCAAGTATTTTTATTTTTAGAATCAAAGTCCTTTTGAGATTTCACAATGTTTGCATCATTAAACAAAACACTGATATTGGCAAATTCTAAATTTCCCCCATAATAAAATCCGGTCTGATAGTTTTCGCCAAAGAGTTTAAAGATATTAGGCTTCCCTGATAGTTTACTTGGAAAATTAGTAAGTGTCTGCCTTGCAGCACTTGGGAATCCTGTGGTGAGTGCTAGCAATCCTTTATCTGATCTAAAACTAGATGCGTATGCACTATTAAAAGAGATTCCTTCCTTCATTATTTTATCCAACTCAGGAGTAGAACCATATTTATTTCCACTTAAAAAGCCAACAACCTTTGCGGAAAAGCTTTCTAAAACAATTAGAATAATATTTGAGCTATCATTTGCTGAAACCAAATCTGAATAATTGCTGCCATCACTATCCAAATTCTCTGCTAGTATCTTTTGGGCTTCTTGATTCGAATCAAAAAAAACTAATGCCTTGTGCTTATCCTTTTCTAGCTCAGTCGCCAAAAAATTCCATACAGAGTTTACCGCCGTATTATTATATAGGTTACTACTGCTATAGTATGCACTGGATATATTAATAGGTACATTGCTTATTCCTCCTCTTATGACAATAGCAGTCAGCCCAAGAAGTAATAATGTCGTATACCAACTTGTCTTCTGTGGCAAACTCAACATTTTGAACCCCTTTTTATAGAACCCATAAATGGAAAGAACCATAAATCCAATGGCTATTACATAGGTAGACATAAAAATAGAACCCAAACCGGCATTCTCTTTACCCAAAAATTGGATGAATCCTAGGTTTGTTTTCTGACCCCAGTATTGAAAAAAGTAAGGGTCTACTGCTACTATTATTATTATAAGGACAATAACACTTATCCAATAAATTCGATTTAACTGTCTTGAAATCTTCGGCAGAATAATTGATATAAGCGTTAGTACTAACGGTACTGCCAGTATATATCCTATTACGGATAAATCCAGTCGTAAACCCGCCAACCATATTCTAGGAAACTCTATTACTGAGCTTGACTTATCAAAATTCACACCCAAGAAATACATCTTCGAAAGCAAAAAGAAGACAAGCCACACACCTATGACTCGTACATAATATTTAAATGTATCTAGCAAAATCTTTTAACATCAATTTCTCCCTCCAAAGGTATTCCTTCAAGAATATTATCACTTAGTTCCTTTGCTAGTAACGGTGCTAGACTTACTGCTTTACTTCCCATCCCATTAAATATATGCATATTCCTATGTTTTGGATGAGACCCTACTATTGGCTTTCGATCTTCAGAAGCAGGTCGTGTTCCACAATAGTGAGCAACAATTTTATACGGCAACAAAAGTGTCTTTTCTAGTTTTTTTACTAAATCTTCTCGCATCATTTCAGTTGGATTTGTACTTGTATTATTTTGATCATAAGTGGCACCTACTCTCCAAACTTCACCTTCTACATGTTGAATAAAGACACCTCCTAGATATATATCCCCCTTTGGTTCCAAGGCTGTCTCTATTTCTAATATTTCACCCTTTGTCGGAATTAAATGTACAAAGTTATTGAACCATGGGTTATCTGCCAGTTTGTATCCCTCGCAAAAAATAATGTGATCGTAGTTCAAATGCCCATAATTCCCCTCATCAATATTCAGTTTATTGTAATCGAATAATTCATCACTTGTCGGTAGCTTTTCCATACAGGCATTTAGGAATACTTTTGCATTTAGCTGTCCCCCTTGTACCACTTCTAATAATCCATAAGATGTATTTAGCCCTTCTATTTCCTCATTTGCAAACGAGCAAAAGCCTACGTACTTTTCTTGGTGGGCTTTACTTAGCCATATATTTTGCTCTCCTGGAGTTGATATCACTCGTTTCATTGCAGAAGGTCTAAAAAACGAAGAGTCTAATCGATTTTCCAAAGATTGATAATGATTGTAGAGACCTCCAAAAAACTCTTTTGACCTCCATCCTATTGTAAAAAATTTCCCCACCAATGGATTCGCTAATCCTGCAGCTACTATGCTACACTGGTTGGCTTTCCTATCATCTACTACCAGCGTAGACTTACCTCTTTTTTCCAATTCTAATTGGATTAAACGGCCACAGATACCTCCCCCTACAATTAGAAAATCAACCCTTTCTGACATACGGGGCAAAGATAGTCTGCCAATTATTTATGTTATTTGCATAATGAAAAAATTGCTCACTATTGGTATTCTAGCCTTTACATTACTCTCATGTAAAGATGAGCTTAATATACCTGAGACAAATTCTTATGTAGATGGGAATGCTCCTATAATTACTATAGTTAGCCCGCCTAAAGACACTGTTTTTGTTGGTAAGACCTCCATTCCTATCCGTATTGAAGTGAAAGACGATTACGAAATAATGGAATTTGAATTTGATATACAGGATCAAGCTGGAGTTTTGCAAGGATTAAACTTTAAGAAAACCCTAAGTGACACTACTTTTATCTATGAGGCAGAGTATACCATCCCTACTACTGACAGCACGCGTTACGAGGTATATATTAATGTAACTGACCTGGTTGGGAACAATGACAATACCGTTTACTTTATCACTACAAAGTAACTGAATGAAAAAAAAAATTGGCCTACTTCTGGTTACAGTTTTATCTGGGTATACATCAATATCTCAAATCCTTGATACTTCAGACACACATACATACAAAGTTCTAGAAGTAAGTACAATTAGTGAATACGATATTCTTTTTTTACTAAATGACTCCAGTAAGATAGATACATCTCTAAATCTATTTTACAACTATTATCCAGCATATAAAAAAAGCTTTCCTTTTATAGATCAGGGACTAGAAGCTACAGCTATGCTGACATTGGCAGCTACCAATGAAAAAAATGTTAATCTTGATTTAGGCATTGAGAGTCTTAAACCATATTTCTTCGATAAGTCTATTAATATATATAAGACACCTCGCCCATTCACCCGCATAAATTATTCTCAGGGAGCACAAGAGATGATTAACATTGGAGTAACCCATGCACAGCAAATTTCAAACAGACTATACTTTGGTGTAGACTACAGAAGAATTAAGAATCAAAATTTTTATTACTCTAATATTCAGAACTTTGAAAGAGTTAGAATGGCTAGTCTATTTAATAATAAGTTCTATACTAGCTATTTTTCCAAAGACAGAAGATACGAACTGATTGCTTCCTATGTATGGAATAAATCTCAAAATGTCGAGAGTGGAGGACTCGTATCGGACTCTCTTTTTAATTCCTTAGGCGGAAGAGATAAAATCAATAATAATAGTGCCAGATATAAAGAAGCCTATGGTACACAAGCTCAAAATTATTTTAAGATTAGTCAGTTCTATCGATTAGGAGGTATGTCCACAGACACTAGCTTAGACCAATCCCTCAGTCAGTTCAAAAGCCAATTTTTCCTAACTACAGAATTTGACAATAACAGAATAGAATTTGAAGACAACCAACCTGATAGTGCAAATTATGGTTATTGGCCAAATGCCTTTAAAGACTCTATCTATCACCGATCACTGAGTAACCAAGCAGGAATTCTCTTTACATTAAAACCAATCACTTTAGCCGCCAGTATTAGCCATTCTTACAACAGAATATATATGAACGGGGTACAGGATAGATTTAATAATGTCTATCTAAATGGAGATGGCAAGTTAAACCTCAAAGGATTTAAAATTAATGTGAACGCCCGTTTCGGTTTCTTAGGTTATAACCTAGGAGATTATTCTGTTGGGGGCAATGCTTCTGCCAAACTAAAATCCTTTGACCTCTATGCTGGTTTACTATCTCAATTGGTAGAGCCCAATTATACGGAAAAAACATTTTATAGTGAGGTGATAAATTGGAGCAACACTTTCAGTAAAGTAAGTATCAATCAACTATTTGGAGGGTTAGAAACCACGCTTAAAAATCATTTTTTTAGTGGCGATATTCTAGCAGAAACGAGCAATGGCTTAATCTACTTCACTGGTAAGTCTGACATAAAGCAGAACAATGACTTTGTTACATTACTACGAACTAACCTCCAGTATAGTTTTGAGTCCAAACATATTGGTACTGATTTAAAACTGACCTTACAGAACTCTTCCAATCAACAAGTCCTTCCACGACCAAACTCTGCTGTTTCTGGAAACATCTACGCACAATTTAATCTATTCAAAAAGAAACTGGTTGTACAAACAGGTGTTAGAGGATATTGGTTTAGCTCATTTAATGCTCCTGTCTACAATCCATATACTCGTCAATGGCATAACAGTGGGAATAATTTCACTCAGACTCCTCCTATAAACCTATATACTAATGCAAAAGTGAGAAGCTTTTATTTTGGAATAGAGTTTTTCCACTCACAGCAAGGTTTCCAAGGTAATACTTACTATAGTTCTCCTGGATATCCTCAGATGCCAAGAAGCATGCGTTTAAACATTCAGTGGGATTTAAATAACTAGATCTCCTTTAGAGTATAAATCTCAACTCTCTTGTTTTGATCTTCTTCCGCTCTACTCATGGGCAATTTGAACTTCATTCTACTATTGCTCATCCCCTTATAAGTCAACCTTTTTTGGTCAATTCCACTTACTAGCAAATAATCATTTATAGCCTTTGCTCTTTTATAACTTAGCTCCTTATTATACCTATCCTGAACACGATTCATAGGTCTGTTAATGGGGTAATTCATATGTCCTTGTATTTCTATAAAAGCACTCTTATTCCTGTGTAAAACGGCGAGTAACTTATGCAATTCTGGAGCACTTTCAGGTTTAATTTCATCACTATCAGTAAAAAAATAGATATTATTAAAGGTGAACTTACCTGTAATTTTAACTTTAGTTAGCTCAATTGTATAAACAAGTGTATCTACTGGTTTATCAACATCCTCTATTGGTACAATTAAATATTGAGTGAGATAATTTTGTGCTGATGCAGATATTTCCAGTTCTTCTCCAAGCATATTAAAAGCCGCTGATATTCCGCTTGAACCCGTCGAACTAAATCTCATCTCCATTCCCTTATAGTCAAAACCAATTCCAGCTCGTACAGGTCTTTTAGTCTTTTTGTCAATCGTTTTTACAACGATAAACTTAGGTGGATTCAGAGTCGATTTTATATCCGTTTCGTAGATAAAAAACACCTTTGCTCTTCTATTCGCTTTTTGTTCTTCCGATATCAATTGAGACTCCCCAAAACTTTCTGTTTTTATAAATCTCGTTGGTACACCTATTTGCTCCAAAACTGCTACTGTAGCCTCAGCTCTATTGGCTGCTAAAACAGAATTATACTCGTCTGTAGCAAAACTATCTGTATGTCCTTCTACATATATTTCTTTGATATTAGTACCTCCTATTTGGTATATTTTTTGGGTTAATAACTCTTTCTGCTTTGCACTTATTTGATAACTATCAGAATCAAAGTAGATGAAAAAGTCCGAAGAAGTGAGAGAGTATAGTTGGGCAGAAGAGAAAAATGGACAAAACATAGCTACAAGAAGAATAATCAGGGTGTATGCTTTTCTTTCAAAAATGCTCATATATATACGAATGTAAAAAAATAACGCAAAAAAAAGTCCCAGCCATATAGACTGAGACTTGAATTTCAAAGATAAAATACTAAACTACTACTTATGATGAAAATTATTAACCATGTGTATCCTTCGATACAAACCATAATAAGCTAATACTGTGCCAATACAACTATCATTGATTATCAGCCACTTACACTATTGCGTATCTAAAATAGACCCAAATCGAGACGATCTAGTCTACGAACGAGAATAATCACATTCGAAGTCGAGCCGCAACCAGCAATATACTAGTTCTATTTCTCACCTAACTCATAACCATCTTTTCTACCAACAGACGTACAACGCTCTAAATGCCATTAAAGAACGCAACAAAAACTAGACATATCAATGCCTTCACAAGACTACGCAACTATATCAAATGGAAAATTAGTGTGAACGAATGCTTAGCCAAAAACTTTGTATCTTAAAAATACATACATCTAGCTAGTTTACCATTAAGGAAAAATTAATCCCAAATTGGGAACTATGACAAAACTACCCAACCTAAACGACTACATTCCATTGATCATTGGACAAATCGTCTAAAAACTTAGCGTTATCTAATATTGTCTTAAGCTCTCTAATCGGACCATAGACATCTGAAGCTATTTGGTATTTTTTCGAATCAATCGTAACGGCATTAACATAGGTAATAGCAGCGGCAGTTCCTGTCGCAAACATACAATCAACAGCCCCTGATGCTAGGTCAGACTCAAACGCTCTTGCTGTAATTTCAACCTTATTAACCTTAATCCCATTTTTTTCAGCCAGTTTAATAATTGTATCCCTAGTTATACCCTTTAAAATACTATCATGCATTTTTGGAGTATACAACTCACCGTTCTTAACATAAAAGAAATTGGCACTACCAAGTTCTTCAAGAGTAAAGTTATTGGTAATATCCGTCCATAAGATTTGATCAAAACCTAGTTGCTTCGCTTTTTCAGTTGGATAGAATGATGCACCATAATTTCCTGCAGCTTTTGCATACCCAACTCCCCCTTTAGCAGCTCTTCTAAAATTTTGTTCTAAATAGATACTCAAAGGAGTATTATAATAGAACCCGACAGGACAAGCAATAACCATAAAACGATAAGTTCTACTTGCTACCGCTTTAAGTGTATGATCAGTACTAATCATAAACGGCCTTATATACAAAGACCCTTGACTTCGATTTGGAATAAAATCCTCCTCTAATTTCACAAACCTCTTAATAGCCTCTAAACTACTTTCTTCATCAATTGCGGGCATCTGCATTCGTTCCGCCGAAATACATAACCTCTTAAGATTATCCTTCAGTCTGAAAATATTAATTTTCCCACTCTCACTTTTGTAGGCTTTCAATCCTTCAAAAATTGCCTGACCATAATGCAAAACTGAAGTTGCTGGGTGCATCTCAAAAGATTTTAGAGGCTCAATTGAAAAATCGCTCCAACTCTCCCCATCAAAATCAGAAACGAGCATGTAATCTGTAAAAACCTTACCAAATTCTAAGTTATTAAAATCAATACTACTCACTGCGGATTGTGTCACTTCTGTAATTGTCATTTGCACCACAAATTTAAATAATAGCAGGAAATAAGGCTGTCATCTTATCGAGAAGTTTGTCACGATAAATATGTGTATTATTCACATATACTCTACTTTACTCAAAGACTCAAATTTTATTCGTTGATTTGCCTTTGTGAACGAGTTAAACTCCAACGACATCGGCATATTATTTAAAAAACTCATCCTCATGCCCGAGTTAGATACAAATGATAAAATGGCTGACAAACTAAAAACGTCTAGTCCAGAAAAAGACAGTGAGTCCAAAACTAAAACTCAGTATACAGAAATTAGTGACCCAACCATAGCCAACGAACCTGCTACTACTTACGAAATCGAAACTCATCCCTTTATTATTGTTACTCATACCACATTAAAAGAAGACTACCTCAAGGCAGAAAGTCCATTTATTAAAATCATAACTGCCCTTAACATTCCACAAGCAGCAAAATATTTAAGCACGGAAATAAGAACTCAGACAAACAGCTACGATTGCATTTGGTGTATTGGTCTGGATATTGAAACCGAAAAAACGCTTATAGAAATGAAACATAATAACATCTTGTTTTCTCCAGACATATTATCGCTCCAATCTAATGAGCAAAAAAAGGCTATGTATACTCCTCTGAAGAAATTTATAAGCTCTAACTCGGACTTGATTTCTCAACTATAGACAAAAGTCTTTCGGATATAATAATAATTCACTCCGAAAATGACGTACTCGCAGCCTATAATTCAGACTACTTTGACACGGTACTGTTAGACATCATGTTACCTGACATACCTGGACTCTTGGTAAGTAAAGAGATCAGGAAAACAAATTCTCACATTCCAATTGTCGCTTTAACCAGCATACCTTATTCTGAAATCGACCAAGAGCTGGCAAATTCAGGCATAAACCACTACATAAGCAAGCCGCCACAAGCAATCGAATTACAAAATCTCTTAAAGGAATATTTCAAACCTGCTGCTTAATAACTCGCTCTTAAGCCTTTACCATCTTTTTTCATGACATACATTTGGATTGAAATCGTCCGTGCAAATGATAGGTCTTTTACTATCTTTGGCATCTATTTTTTGGAGGTAAAGAATGCTAACTAAAGACGATTTTCAACAGTATAAACATCAATCCTATTTTCTCAAACTAAAGGAACTAGCCTGTAGCACAACGGAGAAACCATTTGAATACAAAATGGTATTTTTTGGAGGCACAGGTGCAGTTGGAGGACAAGCTGTAATTGAGATTTTGGAATCCTATATATGTTTGAAGACTGCAAGTAAAACTTCTCCTACTAGCAAACCTCAACTAATTATAACCGGTATCAACAAGGCTCAAATAGAGCAGTTTTGCAGCAAACTTTTTCAGGTTTTCGGAAAGCAGAAATTTGAAAAAACTGATGAAAAGGGGGATGAATCCATTCTCGTATTTGACAACTTGGTTGAATTACACTTTAAAACACTAATGGCTGTGCCTAAGTTCAGAATGGACTTAGAAGACGCCCTTTCTCGCATCGATGACAAAGAGACTAAGATTAGATTTTTAATAGGGGAAGCGTCCAAAACTACATCTCCATTTGAAGCTTTTATTCAAGATATTAAAATTCAAATGGGCCTTAAACCAACTGAAAAAATAAAAGCGGTTTTCAGTGGGATACCTGTACCAAGTGTTGCGACCTATCACTTTGAAAACATAGATCAACTTCTAGACAAACACGGACTATCCGATGGCGATACTGAGAAAACAATAGAGCGTTCCATAAAAAAAGAAATACTAAAAGGCCTTGCTGAGGACTTTGGGGATATTAAAAAACACCATTCTGAAGAAGTCCTAATGGCACATACTACATCAGTCGGTGGTATGTACCAGATCATTAATGGGGAGCCCATTATTAAGCTTGGCTATGCTCACTCTTCTCTTGGAGATCTATTAAAAGAGAAGCAATTTTATGCAAATGAGCTTACTATTCATTATAGCAACTTTGGTCTAAAAAGTCTTGTGACTGCAAGTGCCATTGGCATTGACTATATATATGCCAGCAGCACCTTACCTTTGAGTAGCGGTGTTTCTCGTAAATTCAGACATGCTTCTGAAAATGGAACTTTACCATTTGACCTCAAACTAGCTCAAGATAAAAAAGGAGAACGTCTTCTCAATAAAATATTTGAAGCTAAACCACTTGCTGCAAGTCACCCAGTACTTGACACAAAAGGTAATGCAGCAGAAAAGTCTGACAATAATTTCGGAAATGCTAAAGACAACATCCCAAATCTGAATGTCAACTATGCCTTAAGAAGTGGAGAAAACGGCTTATTCTCTTTAGACAATGCCTACTCTCTATACCTAAATATGAAAATAGCATCTCAGGAGGAACTGGCTCACGTATTAGTGAGCAATGCTCTTCTTGGAGATGACGAACAAAAACCTTGGTTTGACAAACATGGAATATGTTACTACACTCAAACAGATAACTCTAGTCTCGTATTTGCTCTACTTAATAATCGTACAGAGTTCAGACGCTATCAAACAAGTGCTTTTAGCACAAAAGCATTTCAAGAATTAGGTAGCAGTAAGCATCAAGCAGAGCTACATATGCATGGGTTGTTTATATTAATGCACAAACTCAAGAACCTAAATCCAAAACTTCTTACTGATCAAATAAAATCCAAGTACAAAGAATTAGAGGTCAGACAATTTGTAGACACCAATACTCCTAAGTTACTTCTTGAGGACATTGTGGAATACGGAAAAGACATCAAATCCCTTACTAAATCTTTTACTGAATTACTTTCCATTAAATCTATTGAGGATTTGGCCTTTTACACAGGCTTTAAGGGTGAACTTAAAGGCTTTATCAAGACTTTCTATATTGGTCTATATACTGCAATCACAAATACCATTAGATCAATCACTTCACTTGGTACACCTATAATCTATCAAACTGCAGAAGGTAAAGATGAAATTTTAGCGGGACCATACTTTGCTCCTCTTGACCTAGTTCTGACCACGAACTACACATTGATAGAAGCTATTGACGATCTCTGCACACAACATAAACTGAACAGAAATGAGTTCATTAATTGGCTGGTATGTAACAATGGTTTTGTTGACCTACGACCTTATGCTATACTTAATACGGCTAAGACATTCACGGGTGGACTTACGGATGATGTACGTGTTATTGAAACCGAAGCCTCATTTCGTAAAGCCATTAACAACCTGAAGAAAAAGAATGCTAAAAACATTGAGGAAAACTACCATTACAATACTAGTGGACTGCTTGCTTATTGCGGTAGAATTACAGGATTGTATGAGCAGTTAAAGCAGTTCGATCTTAGCCTTGGAACCTTCAATGGGTGGAAAGCCTTATTTCCAATAGACGGACACGAAAACCACATATTTATCCCTGGTTTAGTGGAAGCTATGCGTCATTATTCTGAAGGACTTGGGAAGATTACTGGCTCGGAATTTTTATATCCGAGATACGGCTACTTCGGTAATCTCTAAAACTTATAACCTACTCCAAGGGAAAGAATATTTCCTCTGATATGCTCCTGTTCTGTATTCCCAAACCTCTTGCGTAGATACGTCATTTTTGCGTTAAGCGAATAAGGCCCATAGTTGTACGCTGCGTGGTGTTGAATTCTTATAAATGGATCGGCTACGTAATCATCAAATAGTGTAAAATTATTTATTGAATTTTCTGTTCCGATGTTAATGACTTCTGCGTTATTTGATTCTGACAAAGAAAACTGTAACCCCATGTTAATTCCATATTCTAAGGATATCCCTTTTTCAACATTGAAATCGTAACCATATGTTATCAACTGTGAAAATTGAAGATTGGTAAAACTAATACGTCTAGGAACTGAAGAACTGGATAAATGATCATCTTCATTTATCACTCCCGTCCCAAAATAATTATCAAAAACCACTTTACCTCTAACAGAATTATAATCCAATCGAATATGAGATTTTCTCTTCAAATACACGTTATCAATTCTTCTTGATGCTCTTTTCCTCTCTCGAATGGTATAATCAATATATACTCCCCAGTAAGGTCCCTGACTAGAATAGGATCGATGCGTATAATTAACATCTTGGGCAGGAACACTATCAACAATAATACTAAATTGACCGGAAGGAGCATTGAACTCAGTAAAAGCCAGAGTATTTATTCCTACTTCAGCAGACCGAAACCAAGAAGAAGAAAAACTCTTCTTTCTTGACTTATCAACCTCAACCATACCCTTAATCTTATCTTCTAAACTCCTATTCTCCATTTTAGAAATCTCAATCTTGTATGTAAATGTTGAGTCTTCAATTAGCACTGTAACTTTTTGATTTGCCTCTGGAGCATCTACCTGAATAAGCTGATCATTAAGTCCTACCTTCAATGTATCTTGTGCCTTTACCAAAGCAACACTTACAAGCAGTATTAATGCTGTCGTAATATTTCTCATTAGTATACCTTAAAATTTATTAGCATGTAGTGCAAAGCAATACCTTTGTAACTAAATAGAATCACATAGTTTAAAGTTACATTTTCAAATAAAACTATTCAGATTGTAACTTTTATAGCCTTTATTCTATTTAATAGTACGTGCCACAAAACACATTTAATAATATAGTTGATAAGCTTGGCCCTAGGTTACTGCGATTCGCAGCTAAGCAAATAGGAAGTATTGATATCGCCAAAGACTTGGTACAAGAAACATTTATTGTTTACTTGGACAAACAAGTAGATATTATTCCAGGAAAAGAAAAATCTTTTCTTTTCAAAGTAATTAGTTATAAAATACTTGACCACTTTAAGCTTAAGAAACACAATGTGGACTATACCACAATTCACCTTTATAGTACTGATGACCATAGAGAATATGAACATAAAGAACTAATAAATCTAGCTTTACTCAGACTAAAGCCTGTAGCAAAGCAACTTATTACACTACGAGACTTAGAAGGATACAACTATCAAGAAGTGGCCGATATTATGGATATATCCATAGGGAAAGTTAAAGTATATTTATTTAGAGCTAGAAAAGCACTAAAGGAAGAAATAATCAAAATAGACATGAGTTATGAAAGATCAAATTAATAAGGAGAATTACGAAATAGTCTTCTTTCAATTGATGGAGGGGGAATACAGCGACAATGAGAAAACAGCTCTACTAGACACTATAGCACAAGATAGTTTCTTGGCATTTGAATGGGAGAATTGGAAAAAAGCTAAACTACCTAATAATGATATTGCTCTCTATAATGAAAATTTTACAGAATTTTTTGAAGGCATAAAAAATGAAGCTATAATTTACAATACACCTGAAGAGCAGAAAGAATCTAAAAATAAAATCCTTCCCATTTTCTTTGCAGTAAGCTCTGTAGCAGCATGTATACTTGCTGTTCTATTTTTCTTCAATGACCAAACAGATAGTCGGACTGAAATGGTCAAAGAAGTGGTTTTACCATTAGACAACTCCATTACATCTGTTGACCAAGAGGCAACTGCAAACGAGATAGACACTATAATACTGGCCTCTACTGTGAAATCTAGCAAGTTAACATCAATTGAGCCGACTCCGCCTGCACCAACCAATGACTCTGTTCAAACAGAAGACATCGTAACTGAAGACAATATTTTAAAAGAACAAAATACTATTGAGGAATCCCTAGATATAATTATGGCTGGAGCAGATACTGCATTTTCTAGATTAGCAAATGCCGATGAAATAAAATCACTTCTTCAAAGTATTGACACAGCATATCAGGATAAAAACGCCATAGCTAGTGTTCAACAACCTAAACGTCAACTTAAGTTCACCGTAGAAAAACACAAAATACCGCCACAAATTATTCTCACATCTCTGGCTCAACTTAGTGATATGAACATTGATGTTACAGCCTTAATGGAAGACCAGAAAGTCTTCGTATTAAGAAATTCAGATGGTTTATTTCTTAGACTGGAAAAAGATGGAGGGGAAATACTTATAGCATTAAGATAAATCTTTCTCCAACAGAAAATTTAGCAAAAAGTTACACCAAGGTGTAACTTTTTTTATGCTTGTTCTATTTAGTAATAGACATCAATACAATAACAACATGAATTATAAAAAAACACTAATCACTCTCTTAATACTAGGCTGCGGCTCAATGACAAATGCACAGACCATTTCCGTTGTCCAAGACGTTGTCAAACCACTTGTTGGTCTAAAAAGCATCCAAGTTTATACCGGTATTGCTTGGGATAAGTATCAAAATATGAACATGGAAATGATTGCAGACCGTACTCAGAATATGCCCAACTACACAGATGCAACTAAAGACATGAAACAGAATATCACCTATTCTTCTCTTGGTTTAGGTACAGGAGTCAATCTAAGTTATTACTTACCTTCATTAACCAATAGTACTGTATCAGCAGAATACCGTGTTGGGGCCTCTGTCAACTTATTGAAAGAGTCTTTAGTAGATTTTACGAGCACAGAAAACGACACTCGAGAAACACTCATGTATTGCTTTGTAGAAAACGATGTTAGAATAAATTCAGACCTTCTTTTCACTCTGGGAGATCACAAAAAATTCTCTATATATTCTGGTGTAGGAATCAACGCTTCGAACTCTTTTGACAATGAGTTACTCATATTTGAGAACTACGATGTAGAAACAGGAGCCATGAACGAATTTATTCCAACCACCTTCAATAGTAAAATGCAAACTTTAGAAGGCAAGTCTGTGGTATATGCAAGAGCTTATATTCCAATGGGAGTAAAAATGAAGGTGTTCAGACACTTAGAATCTTCTTTTGAAGTAAAGATAGGCAAAGGATTTGAACAGGTAATTGGTGGAAACGCAACTAGTTTTAAGACACGAGAAGTTTCATTCGGACTCAAATACAATTTTGCCCGAAACAAAGCCTTGAGCATTTTTGATTTATTATAGTTAGACTGACAACGTTCACACTATTGGAAGGTGAACTACGTCTAAGCCTCAAGTGGAAACTTGGGGCTTTGTTTTTTACTCAAATTCCACTGTAAAGTAATCATCAAATAAAGCATTGACAACACTTCCCGTTGCTATACCATGTATGACATGATTAGCTCTATAGTAATATGATGCACCATCATCTTCTCCTGGTAGTATTAACTTACCTAAAACAGAGGTACCTTGTACTGCAATAGCTGTGTCTGCCTCAAAATCAGAAAAGTTTTTATACAGTTTGAGGGTTGCTTCATCTACCAAACTATCTGAGCCCAAATTTCGTGTTTGAATAATGGTAAAATGCATTTGTCTTTTGGCAAGACGAATAGGTGCAGTTTCCGTAGATGGTGTTGGAGAGTCATCTTTGCAGGATACAAAAGCAATTGAGAGGAGTAAAACTATGCTAAGAATTTTTTTCATGATGCAGCTAAGTTAACTTAGTAAATTGGCTAACACAAAAAAATCCGCTCTCGCGGATTCTTTTAACAGTTATTATTTATGAAAGAACTAAATCTCTTTGAACTCTTTAATCTACATTATCATGCAGAAATGAGTTATTGGTTCGTAATTCTGGCTTTTTATTAGGCTCTTCAATCAGGCTAGTGCGTGACAATTCTGTCTCACTTGAGTGCGTTACTTCATCCAAAGAAACTCCCTTACGCTTATATGCAGGTACATTCTCCAGTTCTTCCATTCCACTCTCTTTATTCGCCGTCTCGTTAAGCTCTCTCAAGTACTTGGCACGCTGCTTCATTTGTTCAATCTTACGATTGGCCATGGCAGTCTCATCCTCTTCAAAACCTTCTAATTGATCGAATATAGTAGTCTGTTTTTGAGCATCTCTCTCATCTACAGACATCTCCGTATTTACATTTAAGTCACCAAGGTTGAACTCAACTTCTTCATCCACCTCAATGTTTACCTTATACTTATTCTCTTCTCTATCAAAACCTGTAGCAATTACAGTAACAGAGATGCTTCTTCCCAACGAAGAATCGTAGCACAAACCACATTTCAGGGTAGCTGCTCTCCCGGCTTCATTCTGTAAAAACTCATTGATAGCTGCGTACTCATCCATAGTAGCCTCTTCATCTCCGTATGATATATTCACCAACAGGTCACTCGCACCTTGTATTCTATTATCATCCAATAATGGTGAGTTTAGTGCTTGATTAACAGCTCTCATTGCTCTGTCATCTCCTTCACTTAAGCCCATACCCATTATAGATACACCACTATCGCTCATTGCAGTCTTCACGTCTTCAAAATCAACGTTAATACTACCTGCTATGGTAATAATCTCAGCAATACCCTTAGCAGCCGTAGTCAATATATTGTCTGCATAACCAAAAGCTTTGCTAATGGCTAGATTACCGTATATTTCTTTTATTCTATCGTTTGAAATGACAAGAAGAGAATCTACACTATCTCTCATTTCTTCTATACCATGAGAAGCGGCATCACATCTTCTGTTTCCTTCAAAACTGAAAGGAGTTGTGATAATACCTACCGTAAGAATACCCATATCCTTAGCAGCCCTTGCTATAACAGGAGCAGCTCCAGTACCTGTACCTCCGCCCATTCCCGCAGTCACAAATACCATTTGAGTATTTACACCCAAAGACTCTATGATTTCTTGAATATTTTCTTCAGCAGCTTTTCTACCTACTTCTGGATTAGAACCTGCACCTCTCCCTTCAGTCAGAGCATTTCCTATCTGAATTCTGTTGGGTATCGGGCTATTCTCTAATGCCTGAGCATCTGTATTGCAGATAAAAAAATCTACCCCCTCTATACCTTCACGATACATGTGGTTTACCGCATTTCCGCCTCCGCCTCCTACACCAATTACTTTGATGATGGATGATTTATCTTTTGGTAATTCTACTGTGAAACTCATTTGTACTTAAATTATTTGTAGTCGTCAACTTCTACTTCGTCTTTTAACCAATCTTTTATGCGGTCAAATAACGCTGCTTTCTTTTTTTCCTCAATGAAATGTTCTCCACTAATGTTGATAGAATTTCTTTCGTCGGCAAGACCTCGAAGCACTAGACCTACTCCTGTGGCATAAATAGGGCTTTTAACCTCATCTACCATTCCTTTTGCCAGATGCTCATTTGGATAGCCTATACGTGCATCTAAGCCCGTTACAAACTCAGCTAACTGAGCAATATGTTTCAATTGAGAACCTCCACCTGTTAGTACAATACCTCCAGCTAATTTTTTCTCCATGTTGCTTGCTTTTATTTCATAGTAGACAAGTTCCATGATTTCTTCTATTCTAGCTTGAATAATCTTGGATAGATTCTTTATGGAAATCTCTCTTGCCTCTCTTCCTCTGATTCCAGGAATACTTACAATTTCATTTTCGCTAAGCTCATTGGAGAGTGCACTACCAAATTTTACTTTTAGCAATTCAGCGTGAGCTTTCATCACATTACAACCTTCCTTTATATCCTCGGTTATAATATTACCCCCGTATGGAATAATTGCAGTATGGCGAATAATACTATCGTGAAAAATAGCTACGTCTGTAGTTCCTCCACCTATATCTACAAGTACAACTCCTGCTTCTAGCTCCTCATTGCTCAATACTGCTTCTGATGAAGCCAATGGCTCAAGTGCCAATTCTGAAACTTTAAGTCCAGACTTTTCAACGCACTTATAAATATTCTTAGCAGCCGAAATCTGGCCTGTAATGATATGGAAGTTTCCTTCCAACTTTACACCAGCCATACCCGCTGGATCTACAATGCCCGGTTCATCGTCTACTGTGTAGTCCTGCGGAAGTACGTGTATGATTCTATCACCCGGCTTTACTGCTAGTTTGAACATATCGTTCTCTAGTTTCTGCAAATCATCGGTATTGATTTCTGCCTCACCATCGTTACGGATTATCATTCCTCTATGCTGTAAACTATTGATATGAGCTCCCGCTATACCAACTTGCACACGCTTGATATCTACGTTTGATTTTTCAGCAGCCTCTTTTATTGCTGCTTGTATTGCTGCAACGGTCTTATCAATATTGGAAACCACACCTCTTGTAACACCTCCATGAGATGCTACCTTTCCCATCCCCAAAATATCTACTTTCCCGTATTCATTAGCTCTACCAACTATAGCACATACTTTAGTTGTACCGATATCTAATCCTACGATAATTTTTTCTTGTGATTCAGCCATTTTATTAATTACAAACGATTTGGTCTTTATACTTTAAATTAATAGTGTGATACTTCTCCCATCCTATATGGTTCAGTCCGTGTTGGTAGAAGTCAATCAACTTCTGGAACTTCTCTTCTATGTTCGCTGTATCACCTATGATTATCTTTTGGTTCTTAACTTTAGGGACAATCACAAGGTCACTATTCTTGTCTACAAATATCTGCTCAGTTAGGGCCTCCATAAACTCATTTTCTTGCACATACGTGGATAGTGTGTATACTTTCTTAATCATAGTGGTAGATAATCGACCATTTGCAATTGGTACACGGGCAACATCTGTCCCCTTTGTTGGTATTTTAGTAAAATCCTTGGATAGGTAATATGAGTCACCATTTGAATTAATAATTCGTACTATTGGTAGCCGTTGTTTGATTTGCAACTTTAATTCTCCTCTTAAATCAAAACTCACCTCTGCTTTTTTTACCGAAGGCATTTCCTCTATTTTAGCTTCTATCTCTTTAAGTGAGATATTACTTTGAGCTACTCCATACAAACCTCCGGAATACCATTTCCCCAAATTATCTTTTATCCGTCTTTCAGTTATTAATTGCTTTTCAATGGGTGCATCAATTTCAATCACCACCTTCTCACATATCTGTTCAGCCTGTTGACCTTTGAGTACAATAAAAACTGCTATAAGCACAAGTATGGACAGCACATACAAACTCTTTCTGATATATGGTTTCATCTTAACTGCCATAATATTCTTTTATAGGTTGTACTAGCCTGTCTATGTCTCCTGCTCCCAGAGTTAGTAGTATTTCTAAATCCCGAGACTTTAATTCTTCTAGCACATGCTCTTTAGCAACACAATGAGCCTTTCCTAAGGTCACTCGTTCTAATATAGCCTCTGAAGTCACACCTTTAATAGCCAACTCTCTTGCTGGGTATATGGGCATTAAAAGCAACTCATCTACCGATGAAAGTTCAAGAGCAAAGTCATTCATAAAGTCTTGGGTACGGGAAAACAAGTGAGGCTGAAAAACTGCGGTTATCTTTTTATTGGGATACAACTCTCGTACACTAGATATAATCGCTTTCAACTCGCTTGGATGATGAGCGTAATCATCAATATATATAATTTGACTATTGTCTAACACATATTCAAAACGACGTTTGATTCCTTTAAAATTGGCAAGTCCTTCTCTAACCGAAGATAAACTAACACCTGCTTTTAATGTCATCAGCGTAGCTCCTACTGCATTTTCCAAGTTATGTTGCCCCGGAATGTTTAAGTAAAGATCTTCTACAGAATCCTCTTTGCGATTATTCTGTATACTAAAATGAGTTCCTTTTCCACTTTTGCTTTTTACTACTGCATAATAATCAGCTTTATCATTGATAGCTGAGTAGGTTACACCTTCAATAACTTTTGAGTTATTATAGGCAGAAAAAACATTCTGACTTTTGGCTACAAGTTGAGAGAAATCTTTGTAGGACTGTTCAATTTCTTCTTTTTTACCGTAAATATCCAAATGATCGGCATCTGTACTTGTGATGATAGCATAGTCTGGTTTGAGGTGTAAAAACGATCGATCAAACTCATCGGCTTCGGTTACACTCAGGTGTGCACTATCTCCGTTCTGATAATAATAATTACTTGCCAAATTCGTACTTATCCCTCCTAAAAATGCTGAGAACTGCTTATCGGAATGTTGTAAGATAGTTGCAACAATGCAAGAAGTAGTTGTCTTTCCGTGTGTACCTGCTACACTTAGATTTTCGGTTTGTGCAGTAACTATCCCTAACACTTCCGCACGCTTTTTTAGTGTAAATCCATGCTTTAGGAAGTAATTAAGTATCTTATTGTTCTTTGGAATAGCTGGAGTATATACGACTAGAGTCTTTTCTTTATTGGCTAAAATTTCAGATAATACTTCTGTACTATCATCTTTAAACGAAATGACAATACCTTCACTTTCTAATTTACCTGTAAGTACAGTCGGGGTTTTATCATACCCAGAAACTACATAATCTGCATTTTGAAAATAGCGTGCTAAAGCACTCATACCAATCCCACCGATTCCTAAAAAATATATGTACTTGATATTATCCAAGGTCGGTTACTATCTCTTTTACTATGGATTCTGCTGCTCGCGGCAGACCTAGTTTGATTATTTCACTTTGCAGTGCTTCTATTTGAGCATTGTCTTTCAACAAGGCAACAACTTGTTTTCCTAGTTTATCTTTTGCTTCTACATCCTTGCACAATAAGGCAGCATTTTTTTCTACCAGACTATTGGCATTCTTTGTTTGATGGTCTTCTGCCACAAAAGGTGATGGAACAAAAATCGTTGCTTTGCCTAGAGCCGACAGTTCTGAAACCGACATTGCTCCTGCCCTACTAATTACTACATCTGCTACTTTATAAGCCAAATCCATTCTTTGGATAAATTCAGTTCTTGTTCCCCAAGCAAACTGTCCGAACTCTCCTTGGTAGTTCTTTCCTGTTTGCCAGAGCAATTGAATGTCTTCGTCCCCTAACAATGATAGATTAGCTTCAATAGCTTCATTCACAGTTCTTGCACCTAGACTTCCTCCTACTACAAGTACCGTTTTCTTGTCTTTTTTCAAGGAAAAATATTCCAAAGCTTCGTCTCTAGTAGACTTGCTCGCTAATATGTCTTGTCGAATGGGATTTCCTGTTAATACGATTTTCTCTTTCGGAAAAAATCGATCCATATCATCGTAGGCTACACATATTTTTTTTGCTGCATTTTTAAGCAACTTATTGGTAATACCAGGAAATGAGTTTTGCTCTTGCAAGTACACGGGCACTCCCATTCTACTGGCCATATAATTCAATGGACCACTTGCATAGCCACCTACACCTATTGCAAAGTGAGGTTCAAATCGCTTGATTATCTTTCTGGCATTCCAAAGACTTGAAATGACTTTAAATGGTAAACTGAGGTTCTTTGGGGTCAAGCTTCTTTGCAATCCCGAAATCCAAAGACCGTGAATTTTGTATCCTGCGGCTGGAACTTTTTCCATTTCCATTTTGCCTTTTGCTCCTACAAACTCTATTTCACTATCAGGATATTGAGCTTTTATCTCATTGGCAATGGCAATAGCCGGAAAGATATGACCTCCTGTGCCTCCTCCAGATATGAGTACGCGTAGTTTATTGGGCATCTTCTCTTTCTTGATATACGGTTCTACTTGCACTAAGGATTATCCCAAATGCGATACTTGTAAATAATATGGACGTACCTCCTCTACTCACAATGGGTAGAGCCAATCCGGTAACTGGAAGGAGATTTACAGCAACTCCCATATTGATTAATGCTTGTACTACCAAACTAAATGCTAACCCTATGGCCAAGAGTGCGGCCAGTGAGTTTTCCGTTTTCAGCACTATCCTAAAACATCGGTACAGCAAGAGCATGTACAATATCACTAGTGCTAGTCCTCCAAATATGGAACCGTATTCTTCTATTATTATAGCATAGATAAAATCAGCAAATGGAGATGGTAAAATATTTTTTTGTCTGCTTTGGCCAGGACCTTGACCAGTAAATCCTCCACGAGCCACAGCTATTTTTGCTTGTCTACTTTGAAATGTACCTCCGTCATCTGTATCTGCACTAAATGCTTCTATACGTGACTTCATGGTAGCCAATCTCCCAAATGAGACATCTGAATTCATTACGTAGGCGAATAATCCACCCAATACAAATACTCCTATTCCAAGAAGTAGTCCTATTTGCTTCATAGGTATTCTCCCTAAAAACAACACCAACATACTCGTAAGAAAAAGCACTGCTGAAGTACTTAAGTCCTCTGGAAAAATAAGAAGACACACCAGTAGAATAACGCCTAATACGGGTAGTAATGTCCTCTTAAAATCATGCACTTCTCCTTGCCGTTTAGACATAAATCTAGCTACATATACTACGAGTGCCAACTTTGCAAAATCTGAACTTTGAACGGTAAGCCCGAGTCCTGGTATTGCAATCCAACGCGTAGCCTCATTTATGGTGACTCCAAAGAATAGTGTATAGATAAGAAGTGGAACTGCTAAATAGAGCATCAATTGACCAATACGTGAGAAGTATTGAATGTTAATCATATGCGTAAGCCACATTGCGAACAAACCAAAAATCAGCAATGCAACGTGCTTAAAAAGGTACGCTTCTGGACTGGCTCCTTTACTATAAGCCAATGAGCCCATAGACGAGTATACGGCAAGAATACCGTATACGGAGAGTATCAGTACCACGAACCAGATAACAGGATCGCCTTTGAGATATTTCCCAAAAAACTCTTTCACAGATTTCTTACTGCTCTCTTGAATTGGTTTCCTCTGTCTTGATAATTCTCAAATAAATCGAAACTTGCACATGCTGGAGAAAGCAATACGGTCTCGCCTTTTTCACCTAGACCATACGCCAAGTTAACGGCTTCTTGAGCTGACGATGCATTGATCATCATATCTACATCTTTACGGAATGCTTGATGAAGCTTCATACTGTTTTTACCTAAACAAACGATTATTCTTACTTTAGACCTAACCAATGGGCTAAGACTTGCATAATCATTTCCTTTATCTACTCCACCTGCTATCCAGATAATTGGATCTTCTGTACTTTCCAAGGCATACCATGCAGCATTTACGTTGGTTGCTTTACTGTCGTTTACGAAGTTGATTCCTTTTACTTTTCCTACGTGCTCTAAACGGTGCTCTACATTTTTAAAATCAGAAAGACTTTCTCGGATACTTTCTTTTCTAATCAGTAACGAATTGGCAATGATTGATGCTGCCATTGAATTGTACGTGTTGTGATTTCCAGCGATTGTTAATTGTTCTACAGACATAATGAATTCTACTTTTGGTTTATTAAGTTTTATGTTAATTTGGTTTTGGTCTACCCAAGCACCTTCCTCCATCGGCTCACTTTTGAGACTAAATGGAATAAGCTGTGCATCGGTAGTATGATGTTTTAATTGATTGATTATCGTCTCATCGTCGGCACAGTAAATGAATCTCTGCTCGGCGTTTTGATTTTGATTTATCTTGAACTTGGACTCTATATACTCTTGTAAAGAGCTGTACCTATCCAAATGATCTGGTGTGATGTTTAGCAAGACTGCATAGTCTAGAGCTACGGTGTATATTCCGTCCAATTGGAAGCTACTTAGTTCCAAGACATAATATTCGTGTTCTTGTTCCGCAACTTGTTTTGCGAAACTGTATCCTACGTTTCCAGCTAGCCCTACTTTTAATCCTGCTCTTTGCAGAATATGATGTGTAAGCAATGTGGTCGTGGTTTTACCATTGGTCCCAGTGATTCCAATAAGAGTTGCATTGGTGTATGCAGCTGCAAATTCAATCTCACCTACTATGGTTATATTCTCTTTTCTTGCTTTCACAAGCATTGGAATAGAATCGGCTATCCCAGGGCTTTTTATTATTTTGACAGAAGAAAGAATCTTGGCTTCATCATGCCCTCCTTCTTCATAATTCACCCCATACTTATCCAACTCAGTTTTGTACTGAGGTTTGATTGTGCCATAGTCTGACACCCAAACATCAAAGCCTTTTTTCTGAGCTAAGATGGCAGAGCCTACACCGCTTTCGCCAGCACCTAGTATGGAAATTAGATTACTCAATTTTATCTCAACTTGAAAGTGATAATGGTGAATATGGCTAGCATAATGCCTATAATCCAAAACCGTGTAACGATCTTTGGTTCTGCATATCCTAGCTTTTGATAATGATGGTGAAGTGGAGACATTTTAAATATTCGTCTACCCTCTCCATACTTCTTTTTGGTGTATTTGAAATAGCTTACTTGAAGCATTACACTCATGGTTTCTGCCAGAAAAATTCCGCAAAGAATGGGAAGAACCAACTCCTTACGAATCATAATGGCCAATACTGCAATAGCTCCGCCCAAGGCTAAACTACCTGTATCTCCCATGAACACTTGTGCTGGGAAACTATTATGCCATAGAAAACCTATACAAGCACCTGCCAGTGATGCTGCATATATCACAAGTTCACCCTGATTTGGGATAAACATGACATTGAGATAATCTGAAAAAATGAGGTTACCACTTATAAATGCCAACACAGCTAAGGTGACACCAATAATAGCCGAGCTACCAGCTGCTAGTCCATCTATCCCATCCGTAAGATTAGCCCCATTGGACACTGCTGTAACCACAACAATAACAACCAGCATAAAGACTACCCAAGCCCATTTTTTAGCTCCGTCAGCATCCATCCAAAACAAGACTTTGGAATAGTCTATTTCGTGTGTTTTCACAAATGGAAGTGTTGTTCTGGTACTCTTCACATCCTTGAAATACATCAACTGCCCATTGATTTCTTTTACTTCTACTCCTTCGGGAGCTTCATCTACCGTTGCTACTTTATACTGTTCACGCACCACCACGTTATCATTAAAATGAAGCACCAAAGCCACGATAACACCCAGACTTACCTGACCTATGATTTTGAATTTCCCTGCTAATCCTGCTTTAGACTTTTTATATATCTTGATGTAATCATCTATAAAGCCAATCACGCCTAGCCACAATGTGCTAAATATCATGAGCTGTATGTAGATATTATCCAGTTTTGCAAAAAGTAGGGTTGGAATAAGAATAGCTGCTATGATGATTAAACCACCCATGGTTGGAGTACCTTTTTTAGCTTCTTCTCCTTCTAATCCTAATGTACGAATAGTCTCTGCAGCTTGCATATTTCGAAGCATCTCAATAAGCCTCTTTCCAAATACAAGTGAAATAACAAGTGATACAATCACAGCCATAGATGCTCTGAAAGAGATGTATATAAACACTCCTGCTCCTGGCAAATTGTACGTATTTTGTAAATAGTCGAATAGGTGATATAGCATTACTCTTTGATTAGTTTAAGATTTTTGGTAAGGATTTCTTTATCGTCAAATGGATGTCTTACACCATTGATTTCTTGGTAGGTCTCATGCCCTTTGCCTGCCACTAGAATTATATCTCCTGTGTTACTCAAGCTTATTGCTGTTTTGATCGCTTCTTCTCTATTGGTTATTTTGAGTACTTTTTTGAAATTTTTCGGCTCTACCCCTTCCATCATTTCAGCGATAATGGCATCTGCATCTTCCGATCGTGGATTATCAGATGTTAGAATCACACGAGTACTTGCTTCACATGCAATGCGAGCCATTACTGGACGTTTTTCTCGATCTCTGTCTCCACCACAACCTACTACCGTTATAAGCTGCTCATTGGTAGTTCGAATCGCATTTATTGTATCTACTACATTTTGCAATGCATCTGGAGTATGAGCGTAATCAACAATTGCAGTTATCCCTGCTTCTTTTATATTTTGGAATCGCCCGTCTACGCTATTGATAGCACTAAGAGCAGTTACAATATCCAAGTGCTCTTTACCCAAAAGAAAGGCTACACCGTAAACTGCTAATACGTTGTAGGCATTGAAGTTACCAACCAGTCTAAGCCAAACCTCAACACCTCTAATATCTAGCAACATTCCATCAAAGTCACTTTCAATAACACGGGTTTTAAAATCTGAAACAGACTTTAAACTGTAGGTATATTTGGTAGCCTTGGTATTTTGAACCATCGTAGCACCATTTTTATCATCCTTGTTTACAAGAGCGAACGCATCAGGAGTTAGCCCGTCAAACAGTCTTTTTTTAGTATATAAATATTCTTTAAAGTCAGTATGGTAGTCCAAATGGTCATGTGTGATATTGGTAAATACGGCACCTGCAAACTCAAGCCCAGCTGTTCTATTTTGATGCAATGCATGAGAACTCACTTCCATGAAAGCATACTCACATCCTGCATCCACCATCTCCGCTAACAGTTCGTTGATACGAACGCTATTAGGTGTGGTATGTGTAGAAGCTGTGTCTACACCATTTACACTATACTTAATCGTTGAAAGTAAACCACAACTGTGGCCCAAATTCATAAAGCATTGATAGAGCATGGTAACAACTGAAGTCTTCCCGTTTGTGCCCGTCACCCCTACTAGTTTTAGGTTGCGACTTGGATTATCAAAATACTCAGAAGCCAGCAGACCAAGAGCTTCAGCCGCATTTTCAACGACTACATAAGTTACGGCATCATTCATAGAAACCACTTCCTCACACAGAATCACACTAGCTCCTAACTCAATTGCTTTATCTATAAATAAATGACCATCTGTACTTGCTCCACGAGTCGCGGCAAACAAGTAATCTTGTTTCACTGCACGAGAATCAAGGGTAAGTCCAGCAAGATTTACGTCTTCACTACCGTGAATAGCCAAAGGCTTTATTGCCATCAATATGTCGCTTAACTGTCTCAATTCAATCGGATATAAACGGTTTGATCATTTCTTATTTTCACACCCTTTTTAGGGCTTTGTTCTACGACTCTTCCATAACCAGATATCTTTGGTTTCAGTCCAGATATTTCCAGTAAGTACATGGCATCCTTTGCACCCAAACCTTTGACATTGGGCATTTTACCATCTGGTATTACCAAGCCTTGTACGCTTCCATTGGAAGCATTTATACTGATAATTTCATCGTTTACTTCCTGACTAAGCTTTACACTTAATACTTCATTCAGCATTATAAAATCGGAGTAATAACCTTTGGTATATTTTGGGGCCTTGTTTTGAGTAGCATCTACTTCTTGTTTTACACTGATGGTATAAATTTTCTCTGCTACCTCAGCAAAAACGGGTGCAGCAACAGATGACGCATAAAATTGTCCATTACTAGGCTCGTTAACGAGTACATAAATGCTATAGACTGGCTTATCTGCGGGAAAATGCCCAACAAAACTTGCGTTGTATTTCTTTGATTTTTGGTATTGACCTTTGGTTGCAATCTGTGCAGTCCCTGTCTTACCTCCCATTGAAACCACATCACTTCTTTGGCGACTTGCGGATCCACGTTCAAATACTGCTGCTGTCAACAGCTTGATTTTATCCGATGTTTCTTTGGAACAAACCCGTGTAGATTTAACTTTCTTGTTGTTATCTTGTACGACTAGACCTGCATCTGTAACTTCATTCACAATACGAGGCTTAATCATCATACCACCATTAATCACACCGTTGTATGCCGTAAGTAATTGTAGTGGAGTGTGTTGATTTTCGTAGCCAATTGCCAACCATGGCAAGGTCAATTGAGACCAAGTCTCATTCTCCGGATGATTTAAAAAAGGTTTGGGATCTCCTAGTATTTCAATACCAGTCGTTTTATCTAAATCAAGCTTTCTTAAATGTGAGATATACTTACCTGGATTATTGGAGTAATTATCAAATATGATAGAGGAAAAGGCAACATTACTTGAACGAGCAAAGGCTGTGGTAAAAGTCATCTTCTTAAACCTCCCTTGATCACTATCACGCATTGGCTTACCGAAATACTCACGATACCCATTCATGATATCCATGGTATCCTCTGGGTTAATCAACTCATCTTCCAAAGCAGCCATTGCAGAAAACACCTTCCAAACCGATCCCGGCTCATAGCTTTCACCAATGGCATAATTATATCGCTCAGCATAAACTCCTAATTCCGTTCTTTTTAAGTTAGAAATGGCTTTAATTTTACCCGTAGCTACTTCCATTACTATCACACATCCATGATGAGCGTTATTCTTAATCAGTGACTTCTCCAAAGACCTTTGAGCTATCTCTTGAAAATCAATGTTGATTGTAGTATGGACATCTCGTCCATTTTGTGGTTCTATTAGGTTATTATCATTGATTGGACGATAACCTCCGGATATTCTCTGCACCAAACGTTCCCCTTTAACCCCACCTAAATCTTTATCGTAGCTTCTTTCCAGACCTACTCCTTGGTTATCTTCATCATGGTACCATCCAATAGTTCTATGAGCCAATTCTCCTGCCGGTTTAACACGCTTGGTATGCAACTGAGGTAAAAAACCACCTCTATATCTTCCTTTACTAAAAATGGGAAAATCATGCATAGCCTTTTGTTGATGATAATTAACCTTACGTCGAATTAGCTTATATCGATTACCATCACGCTTTGCTCTTTTCAACATGGTTCGGTAGTACGTTGCTGTCTTATCAGGAAACATATTGGACAGATCTACAGACAACTCATTGACAAAGGCATTGAACGTATCTTGATTAACCACAGTGGCATCCCAACGTATTTCGTAAATGGGCATAGAGGTAGAAAGCAAACTCCCATCATCCGAATAAATATTCCCCCTAGCCGGCGAAATATCTTGATGACGGATAGTTGTACTATCAGAAAAAGCCAACCATTTCTCACCTTCAACAATTTGAATTTTAAACATCTGAAACGACACAGCCAATGCGAAAATGACCACTACGCTCATGCCGAAAACCACACGCCACATTATGCCTTTCTTTACATTAGTCGTCATTGCCTTTTCTAATTAAGTTGACTGCTCTATTCGGTTCCTTCACTCCACGTTCAGCTAATCTCTCTTCCAGATTTTGACGTGAACGATTTTTCATTATTTCAGATTTAAGGGTGATGTTCTCTGCCCTTAACTCTACAAGATTCTGTTTGGTAGTTTCGATGTCCCGTACAATGTTGTCGGTACGATGCGACAAGTAGATATACAGCATTGCCAACCCAACCAAGAAGATGAGGTAGTAAATCCATTCGGTAGTGATTGTAAACTCAGTCGTCGAAGTGGATTTTTTATCTGTTGCCATTAGAGTCTCTCCGCTATTCTTAACTTGGCACTTCGGGCTCTGGGGTTAGCCGCTATTTCATCACTCGTCGCCATTATCGGCTTGCGACTAATAGCTCTGTACACCTTGGGCAAATTGCCAAAATGATCAGGCTGCCTGTCGCCATCTGTATTTCCTGTTTGAATCAGGTTCTTAACTAACCTATCTTCTAGTGAGTGATAAGACATCACTACCAAACGCCCTTCTGGCTTCAATAAATTAGTTGCTTGCTCAAGCATCTGCTCAAGCGTTGTTATCTCTGCATTTACTTCTATGCGTATCGCTTGGTAAATCTTAGCAAGCGTTTTATTCTTTGTTCTATCGTTTATAAACTTAGAAAGCGATGCTTCCAAATCCTCTGTAGTCTCTATTGGTCTTACTTTACGATAAGAAACTACCGCATTTGCCATTGGCGAAGCCTTGTCCAACTCTCCATAACTACGAAAGATCTTTGCCAGTCGAGGCTGCTCATAGGTGTTCAGAATATTCTTTGCCGTTGTATCAGCATCCGTATTCATCCTCATATCCAACTCTGCCTCTCCAAAGCGAAAAGAGAAACCTCTTCCCTTCTCATTGAGATGATGCGAACTCACACCTAAATCTGCCAACAAGCCATCTAGTTGCCCAACACCATGATAGGAACAGAAATTTTCCAAGTATCTAAAATTCGCTTCACAGAAATGAAGTCGCTTATCGTCTATTCTATTTTTAACAGCATCCGCATCTTGATCAAAAACCAATAGCGTACCGTCTTCGTCTAATTTTTCTAGGATTGCTCTGGAATGACCTCCACCTCCATAGGTTACATCTACATATGTCCCCTTCGGATTAATATTCAACCCATCAATACAAGGCTGCAACATTACTGGCACATGATAATCACTCATCATCACCTCCATTTCCAAGATTACCCATTACATCTTCTGCCAAGTCAGCAAAATCATCCGCATCTACATCCATCATATCTTCATACAGATGCTTGCTCCAGATTTCTATTCGATTGCCATAAGCATAAAAGATTGCCTCGTTTTTAATCTCGGCGTACTCACACAATTTTTTAGGAACGAGCATACGAGATGAGTTATCCAACTGTATCTCCGTAGCACCATTACTAAACTGACGAATGAACATACGATGCTTCTTATTGAAGTGATTCAGCGAACCCAATCCTCTCAACTCATCATCCCAGTCTTTTCTAGTATAAAGTGTAAGGCATTTTTCAAAACCTCTGTTCACCACCAACTTACCAACTGCATCTTTCGGCAGTTGTTTTTTGAGACCCGCAGGCAAAACCACACGACCCTTGTCGTCTAGTTTGACTTCGAATTCTCCTATGTAAAGTGGTTTTGACACGGCTATAATTTTTTCTTGGTGTCAAAAGTAAAACGAATTCTCCCACATTCTCCCACTATCTCCCACTTTTTCACATAAGTATTCCACATACTATGTTATTTACTTGATTATCAATCAGTTAATTCGTGGCAGAAATTCCCGTAAATTTCTATATTTAGCGTTTATGGACGGATAAAAGGGGTCTTTTTGAGGTATTGGGGCAGAATGTGGGTGATTTACAAACGGTCGCTGTGCATTCTAGAAAATGTCAGAGTTTAGTGGAGCGTAACCTTTAGGAATACTGACAAACGACTTCAGCGGCAAGCTCCTGCCACATTCACTTCACATCCTAAAAAAGAAGCAAAAAAAAGCCCCTTGCAAGTGCAAGAGGCCATTCTTATGTACAAATGAATTTCTTAATCTTCGTAAGGCACAGCTTCCATTGCCTCTGAATATTTGTAGAACTGATATCCTACAATGTTGAGTCTCTCTTTGAAATCGATTTCTGCGTCTTCGTATCCTTCCATCCAGTTTTGAAAAGCTGCATCGAATCCGTGCTCTTCTACATAGTCCCAAATGTTTGGATCTCCTGAGTCCCTATTTACACTGAAAAGCACTACAACATCTTGGGTCAAATGAACTGAGTCTGCATGCAAGGCAAGACCTCTTAATTTGTTGTGATACGCTCCGTCTACATTAAACTCCTGTGCATTGCTATGATAGTTTACTAAAAATATCTCATCTGCGTTATTAATGGCTTGCTTATGAATGATGTTACTGGACCAGACTTCTTCCTCATCTTCAAATCTGCTCACGTAGTGCTGACGCTCTATGGCAGCATCTATAGCATCTGGCCCTATTTTTAAAGAAGTTATTCCACTCATCAATGGAATAAAGCTTTCGTAGGAATACGGATCATTCCAGTACTCATATTCTGTAGTTACAGCATCCGGCTTGTTAGGGTAGCTTCCATCCAAGAGATAATTTCTGGTTTCCTCAAATGATGTAGTTCCTGCGTTTATGAATCCTACTTTAATGGCTGGCTCCCATGTATGTGCTTTTCCTACAAAGGCATTCAAAGCAGTCCTGTCAGCTTCCGTATCCATAATCGCATTGATGTTGTAAAGTGTCACTTCATTGAAATCGTTTTGTACGCACCAGTTGAGTAACAAATCTTCTTGTGTGGCATCACCTAGGATTCCGTCACTTTTAAATCGGTTGATGTAGATTCCTCTATGCTCAGCATCGAAGCTTTTGGGTTTTGCAATTTCAGAAGGCAAAGATTCTAACTCGGTACAAGCCGAGAAGAGAAGGAATCCGAATAGAATAAATAAACTGTACTTTATATTTTTCATGTGGTTGTATTTTCTCTTTAGTACGAGTAATTGAGAAAACCTAACATGGATTTAGTTGATTAGTTTCTGGATGCTTGGTTGCTTAGAAGGGCACATGGAATTAACCATTAATAATTGAACAATTAGCAATTACCATTTGAGCTGCTGTTCTTGGATATTAAAAAAATAGACTGCATCTTTGATGGGAGAATTAACACCCAACACCCCTAATACTTAGATACTAAAATCCCGCAATTAAAATTTGTGATTGGTCTCAATACATGACCAACACCACCGACCTTAGAATAATGATTTACTCTAAATTTAGAGTAAAAATAAAACAACAGAGATACAATATGACCTGCACTTTCACCCCATTCAGGTTCTCTGCCAGCTGAAACCAACAAACTTCCAACCCCATGATAAACATTGAAATTTTAGTAAAAGACAGACTTAATAAACTCTGGAATGATTTTAGCACTGAGGAGTTTTGCCAGGCCCCTCCGCTTTCTGTTGCAGAAGCTCCCAAAAACGGTTTACTGTTTATTGGAATTAACCCTTCCTTATCGGAAAAAGATAGAATAGAGCTGGAAGAGAAAAAAGATCTCTCTTATAAATCGTATAAATTAAAATATGAAGAAGACAAAGAATATCGTTATTTCAAGAAGTTTTATGACGTCGCTAAAAAAACTGAGATGAATTGGGGACATATTGACATTTTATATCAAAGAGAAACCAGTCAAAAAAAAGTAGAAAGCTTGCTAAAAACAGAACATGGAGTAGATTTCATATATAGGCAGTGCATGATTACTAAAACTGTTCTCGACAATTTAATAGACGAAAACAATCCCCGAATCTTTGTCGTAACCAATACGTTCGCTCGAAATTTACTCGGACTTTACAGAAAAGAAAATGAACCCAAAAGATCTGAACATTGGATTGGCTATGACTTCGTTTGGAACGAAGACATTGGAACATATATGTACAAAAACAATCCGTTTTTCTTAAGTGGCATGCTCACAGGACAAAGAGCTTTGGATAACGGCTCTTATGAACGATTAATTTGGCAAATAAATTTCGTAAAAAACAAGATAAACCTCCCACAAAGTTTACAGAGTTGATACTCCCTGAAGAGCAACTAGTCTGCTAGCTGCTCGACTTCTTAGATGTTTAGAGAACTCGTCGCAAAGATGTTTTCTTGCCTAGTTACTATAGATAGACACCTAGTAAATTGACAATTAATCATTCCTCTCCACCCACGTCTCCTACAAGAAACATAGATAGAATAGAAATTGAAAATTATCGTACTTTTATTCCCTAACTATTCAAATTACAAAGCAGTAATAAAACAAGGAAATATGACCACCCAAGAAATTCTATCTCAGCTTGAAAAATATGGAGATGAAAGAACCCGAAAAACGTATATAACACTTGGAGCTAGAGAACCATTTTTTGGTGTTAAAGTTCAAGATTTGAAGAAGATCCTAAAAAAAACAAAAAAGAATCACGAAACCTCTTTGGAACTATATGCTACGGGAAACTATGACGCTATGTACTTAGCTGGTCTCATGGCTGATGAAACACAAATCACCAAAGAACAACTTGAAGTATGGGTAAGTCAAGCCTATTTTTCATACTTAAGTGAATACACTGTGCCTTGGGTTGCTGCTGAAACGGCATACGGCTTTGAATTGGGCCTAAAATGGATTCAATCTGACATTGAGACGATTGCCTCCGCAGGTTGGGGCACATTGGCTTATTTTGCCGCAGTACACGAAGACGAAAAGCTAGATACCGAGGCCTACATTAAACTACTTGACACCGTTGAAAAAGAAATTCATGAAGCACAAAACAGAGTTCGATATGCAATGAACGGCTTTGTGATTGCTACGGGCACATATGTAAAAGCATTGACTAAAAAATCGAAAGAAGTAGCAAAGAAGATAGGTAAGGTTAATGTGGATGTGGGAGGAACGGCTTGTAAAGTGCCACTTGCCAATGATTATATAGACAAAGTTATTGCTAAGGGAAGAGTTGGAGTAAAACGAAAAACAGCAAGGTGTTAAACATAAATGCTACAATCAGACTAAAGTCAACACAGGTTCCGTTACTTAATCCATAGTTTGAATATTTTTACTCGCCGACTATTCGAATAAAGGAACACCATATGCGATGTAAAAAGTAAAGAGACCATGAAACTAATAATAATAATAATAATCATTCTAACCATTTCAACAATGACTTCTATGGGACAATCATTGTTTTTTGATAGTTTGGAAAATACCCTATGGACTTCTGGTAGTTTTATAGTTGACTCGACAATTTCCAACAACAATGGCTTTGGACTAGAAAAGTTGGATTCACACCAAGACTCCATTAAAACAGACCGAACAATCTGGTCTTTTAAGGACAGTTTAACACTATCTTTTTATGATGCTTCCACAAACAGTGAAACGTTAATTGGTAGATATGAATACACAAAAGAAAACAACCAACTAATTATAGCTTTTGTTAAAAACCACCCTTTGGAATATTCCGTCGGAATTGTCTCTACGGGGAACTTTGTACTATTGACAAAAAAGCAAGAGAAAAGGAATAAAAAACGAAAGCCCAACCATGGTTAAAATCTCGGATGCTAGTACAATGGGACTATTAGGAACTATAGTGGTCCTAACAGTTCTAACCTCCTGTGGAACGCAGAATAACGGAAACGTAAGCAGTTCTGATAATAGGAAAGAAATACTGGGTAGAGATTTTTCTAACTCTGAAGTTCGCTCAATTGACATTGTAGAAATTGAACACCCAATGCTTGGAGGGATAATTGAAACCACGAGAATTTCTGAGAACGAAAAAGAGAAATTCCTGACGGATTTTGATAACCTAAAACAGAAGGGGATATATAAATGTGCAGCTAAGTACGTCATTCGTTTAAATATGGAGAATGACACATTGAGATTAAAAGTTTGTGGCACAATTGTCGCTAACAGAAAGAACGACATGTACTACGAATCGGATAGTGAAAAAAGCCTAATTGAAGACTATCTAAATTCAAAATGACATTCTACCGAGCAAGACCCAATTCAAATAGCTGGCAGTTATTCAGAATGACTAAATGAAAATTACACGTTTCAAAATCATACATATACGTACAATTAAATAAGCATAAATATACATATTAGTATACTTTAATTTTTTATTTTATACATATTCATATACTTTTGTTAAGATTAATCCGCTTATATATAACTAATGAGAAACAAAAAAAAATTACTCCTAGAACAACTGGACCAAAAACTCTCTAAATTTAATGATGCTGGAATGGTTACAGTTCCGCAAAACGGTTGGATAAATGTCATCAGAACTAGCCTAAACATGACGAGGGAACAATTGGGAACCAAACTTAACTTGACAAAAGGAGCAATACAAAAAATTGAAGATCGAGAGTCTACGGGTCAAATAACTATAAACAAACTAAGAGATACCGGCGAAGCACTGGAAATGAGATTGGTTTATGGTTTTATTCCAAAAGCTGAGACCATTGAAAACCTTGTCACCCTAAAGGCAGAAAAGCTCGCAAAAAAAATTGTTTTAAGAACCAATCAGAATATGAAATTGGAAGACCAAGGGATTGGTGATGAAAAAATTAATAACACCATAAAAGAATTGGCTGAAGAGATAAAACGAGAGATGAGAAAGTCACTATGGGATTAGAATTACAATATAAAGATGGACAAACACCCTTAGACGAACAAGAGAAGGAAGGTCTCAAGATAAAGTCAATAACTACACAAGGAGAATTGGATGAATTCGAACAACTAAATATTGAAAAGGCCGTTGAGTGGATTATCCACCTCAAACTAAAGTCCGAAAGAATATTGACTGAAAAATTCATAAAAGACTTACATAAAAAAATGTACGGGGATGTTTGGAAATGGGGAGGTGAGTTCAGAAAGACCCATAAAAACATTGGACTCAAATGGACTCAAATCGGAATAGAATTACAAATCCTAATTGACGACACCAAATATTGGATAGAAAACAAAACGTATTCACCCGTAGAAATTGCTATCCGATTTAAACACAGAATCGTTGCAATACATTGTTTCCCAAACGGGAATGGTCGACACTCCAGAATGATGGCTGATATAATTATTGAATCCATATTCGGAAAAGAAATTTTCTCGTGGCATAAGTCAAATATGGTTCAAGCTGATGAAACACGAAAAATCTACATTTCAGCATTAAAACAAGCGGACAATGGCAACATAAATCCTCTTATTGGGTTTGCTGAAAAATAAAACCAACCACATTTGTTACAACATCCAGAATAAATTGACTAAATGAAAATAAAATCAAACGCTTCTCCCGACGAATTAGACTCTCCTTTTTATGAAAAAAACCAGAAATTCTGCTCTGAATTCGAACACTTTATTGCGGATAAAAATGGCAAAGTGAAAGGAAACTACAACGCTTGGTCATACACTATTTTTGGAAAAATAACTCAACCTAAAAATTGGACTCTGAAATATAAAAAAGCTATTTTTTCTTCTGGAAATTTATGGCTGTCTTCAAAATTTCAGAGTCTACTTGTATTGACTGAATGGACCACTGAAATTCCAGGAACATTCAATTCTGATTTTCTCATCAGAAAAAAGAAAAAAACAGATTCTCTTAAAATACTATTCAGTACATCTGTATCAAAACTGACTGGCTATGACCCATACATTATCAAATCACGAAATCACGAATCCCAACTGATATCTACGCTAATAAAGATACTCGATCCTCTTTTCAAATCTAGAGAAGTTTATACCATCGAGCATCGACATGATGTACTACGAATAGAGCTGAGAACAGAAGAGCACCACTTTGATGTATTCAATGAACTAACCAAGATATAAATCAGGACGCTCTCCCTCCAACGTCTAGTCAACAAGTGCCGCTTTCATCATTTCTTTAGCTTGCTTAGTCCCTGTTATTTTTAGACTGACATCATCCTTAGAATGCAGTCTAGTTTCGAATGTAAAAAATGGACAACAATTATTCTCCGTTATAATGTAATCGGTCATTTTGATAAAAAAGGTCTCATCGTATTTAAAATAGAAAATATAACCAAACTCAATTTCTTCGACTTTTTGCACGTGAGAAAAAATTTCTTTTTGTAATATTTCTTTACGTTTAACTTGCTCCTCCCCTGTTAGCAAACAAACTAAAGGCTCATCGGAATTGTAATTAAATGTAGAACTATCATTTTCTTGGGCCAGCGTCACCTTAACCATGTCAGTCTTACAATCCTTGGAACAGCATTTAGACTCAATACTGGAACAGCTTAATATTAATGTCGAGCAAATAAGTGCTCCTCCTATTTTGTACGAAATCTTCATATTTTATCTAATTATATTGTTTGTATCTCAAAGGTAAACAGTGGAGTATAGTCAACGGTCAAGAAAAAAGTGATAAACTTGTCGAAAGCATAAAATGTTAATTGGGGAAATCGCACAGAAAACAAATCTATCAAGGGATACTATTCGTTTTTACGAAAAGAAAGGGCTAATACAAGTAGAACGTACAGTATCTGAATGGAATAATTACAAGGATTATAAAGAGGAAACTCTCCATAAATTGATTTTAATAAAAAAGGCCAAAGGCTTTGGCTTTACTCTAAATGAGATTTCGGACATTATAACGATGTATGATTTGAACGAAGCTACCTGTGAAATCATGGGAGCAAAAATCAAAGAAAAGCTACATACAATTGATAAAAAGATTAGCGATTTACAAGAAATGAAAATGACGATTATCCGTAGAGTAGAACAAGCACGAAACGAATGCATCTCTACTCCAAAAGCCAATTGTCAAAGTCTGTAATTACTTAAGGCTTACCATGAAATCACTTTATACTTTGCAACTCCCGTTTTAGAGTTCAAGATTAAATAATAAACCCCTGAACCTAGAGCTTCAAGTTGACTAATTCGTTGGGTAGAATCCACCACACCTTGCCTCACTAAAACTCCTGTACTGCTATACAAACTGTACCTATCACCTAAACGAGCATTGGAAAAGTAGAGGTAATCACTAAAAGGATTAGGATATACAGATGTCCTTTCACCCAATGCCTCAATTGAAGCATAGTTTTTAACCCTTATGGAAAATGAATCGGAATAATAACAATTATTACTATCCGTAGCACTTACGGTAAATATATGAGTACCATACCCGAGCAGATTGCTCCTGTGCCATCGATAATAGGACGAATCTCCATCCTGCCATGTAACATTTTTAAACTGCTCATCAATCTCAAACTCGAAAGCAACTCCAGTCCCTACAATTGTGTCACTCCCAATATCAAAGGGCAACACAGTATAGTTAGAAACCACTATACTATCCTTTAAAGTACATACTGATTTTGTGACCGTAAGCCCAAAGACTTCTTCATTTTGCTCATACCTCGAAAATCCAATAAAACCATCATCCCATTTAACAGAATCCACTCCTTCGGGAATAGTAACAAGAATTGAATCATAAACACACTTTGCGTATTCCTTTTGAAAAGTAGGAATGCTTACATATTCAACAATAAAAGTATCAGTATCATAACACCTTGGAATACCAAAATAATAAGTTCCTTCCATAGATATTGTATTTTCATTCCATCGAAAATTATTGTCCGTTCTAATATAATAATATGGAAAATTTAAAGAGTCAATAGTATATACTTCTCCATCACACAAGATGGTATCCCGAATTTTAACATCTGGTTTATCAAAGAATTCTGCTTCATAAATAAAAGTCTGGACCAACAGACCATTACTATCTCTGCGATAGTACTTATAGCTTCCTGAGCTATATACAACGCCCGTGGATGAATTCATTGAGCTATCCCAAAACGACGATAGAGATGCATAATCCAAGTCATATGGAATAGGAGGCTCAACAAGATCTATGGAATCTTCACAGCTCAATACTTTTGTCTCATGAATCACGGTGGGTATTGGTATTCTTTGTTGCTCCCTTCCTAAAAACTCGACGGTGCATTCTGGAGTCACTTTATAGTTCCAGTACCATTTTGTATGACAACCGAGAGTACAATCTCCAAAGGCATATTTATACTGGATATATGTTGTATCAGCATCAAACGCTATTGTAAAATCTTTTCCGCCACGACCTTCAATAAAGTCATACTCACTAAACTCGTAAATAGAATCTATCCAAGGTACAAGCCTAAGGCTATCTAGTAATGGAGTCAAATTAAAAAAGCCTGAAGAAGTCATATAATAAGACTCGTAATTATATATAAAACCTCCTTCAAACCCAATATCATAGCGAGACACCAATGAGTCATACAGGTTATCGCCAGAAGACAAACCCATGACTAGATTTTTATAGTAAACATTAGATGTATCAAAAAACACTATGGCATTATAGTAATGAGGATATAGAACATGTCCTTTTGCTAAAACACCAGACATAAAGGAACCAAGTAATGTGCCGTAAATAGTATCATGACCCTGTATCGAATCATCCAGCCAAACAGCATTTAAAGATTGAGATGCCCTTTGAATAAGGCTATCAGACAAGAAAAAATTGTCTTTCTCAGGAAGAAAATTATTTTGGAGATAATTTCTAATTATTTGGGCAGAGATCCCTCTATTAATCCTATTTACACTATCATGAACTACACAAGATGTTTGAGCAGAAACAGAGTAAGTGTTTAAAAAAAGTCCTAAACAGAGAAAATACTTTAGTAGATTTTTCATGATTATTAGATGACGATAGTACTAAAAAGGTTGCCCAATAAAAAAGGCGAGCCTCTCGGCCCGCCTTTCATTAACAATTCACAATTGAACCATTAATAATTAAACAGATTCCGACAAGACTTTACATATTTGATTCCTCTCCATCTATTTCTCCTCCAAGAGACTTTGATGAGATAGCAGATTGACGAACTAGTTTCTTAGGAAGTTAGTAGCTTATGGGATTGATGCATTTTTTTTGTTTGATAGCCTTCGAAGTATCCATCAAAAGAAATTCCACATCATAAAACTTGAACAAAAAAAAGGCGAGCCTCTCGGCTCGCCTTTCATTAACAATTCACAATTGAACCATTAATAATTAAACATTGTTATCCAACATCTTCCGAAGAGTTGTCAGCAGGCTTGCTGTCTCCATCTCTATTATCTTGGTTTCTGTTGTCATTCCGATTATCGTTTCGGTTATCACGACGGTCTCCGCCACGGTTATCTCTACCGCCACGTCTATCGTCTCTACCTCTTCCTCCACGATTATCTCTACCACCTCTTCTGTCGTTATCTCTACGCTCTCTTGGTGGACGCTCTACATAACCTTCTGGCTTCTCTGTAAGAACCTTCATAGACAATTTCAGCTTACCGCTTCTCTCGTCTACTGCAAGTAACTTAACCGTTACTTCTTGTCCTTCAGACAATGGAGCTTTTTCCATTGTTTCTATACGTTCCCAAGAAATCTCAGAAATGTGAAGCAAACCTTCCTTACCCGGTAGTATTTCTACGAATGCACCGAAGTCCATTATCTTAGTAATCTTACCTGTGTATTCAGTTCCTGGTTCTGGATCTGTAATGATACCAGTAATCCATTCTTTTGCTTTTTCGATTGGCTCACTTCCGATACCAGAAATTTCAACTCTTCCTGTATCACCTTCTTCTTCAATAGTGATAATTGCACCTGTTTGTGCTTGTATCTCTTGAATAACCTTTCCACCAGAACCAATACATGCACCAATTTTGTCTTTTGGTATAATCATTACTTCTATTTGTGGAGCGTGATCCTTAAGACCTTCGTTCGGCTTAGAGATAGTTTTCTCCATCTCAGCTAGAATATGCATTCTACCTTCTTTCGCTTGTAATAGAGCTTCCTCTAATACATCGTAAGAAAGACCTTCTACTTTCATATCCATTTGACAAGCATAGATACCATCTGCATTACCTACTACTTTGAAATCCATATCTCCTAGATGATCCTCATCTCCTAAGATATCAGATAAGATAGCATAACGACCTTTGTCATCTGCTACCATTCCCATAGCAATACCAGAAACACCGGATTTTACTTGAATACCAGCATCCATCATTGCCATACTCCCAGCACATACAGTAGCCATTGAGCTACTTCCGTTACTTTCCAATATGTCAGAAACTATACGAAGTGTATATGGAAAATCATCTGGAATCATTCTCTTAAGACCACGTTCAGCTAAAGCTCCGTGACCTATTTCTCTTCTACCTGGACCTCTATTTGGTCTAGCTTCTCCTACAGAAAAAGAAGGGAAATTGTAATGCAACATTAACTTGCTAAATGATTTCTCCTTGTAATTATCAATCATTTGCTGATCTAACTTAGAACCTAATGTTACAGATGTAAGCGATTGAGTTTCTCCTCTTGTAAATAAAGCCGAACCGTGAACTGAAGGTAAATAATCTACCTCACTCCAAATTTGTCTTACTTCATTAAGAGCTCTACCATCAAGACGTTGCTTCAAATCTAGCATCATAGCACGAACAGCTTCTTTTTTAGACTTAGCTAGGTATCTTTTTACCATAGTCATAGTCTCACCATCTGTATCTTCGTCTAGAGACTCGATATATTCTTGGCCAATAGCATTGAATTTCTCAGAACGTTCGTCCTTTACAGAAGGAACTTTTGCTGCATCATAGTACTTTTGGTAAGTAGCGTCTTTTACTGTTTGTGCTAATTCCTCAGAATTAGTCTCATGACTATACTCACGAGGAGCTTTTCTACCACCTAGTTGATCGCATAGAGCTATTTGTGCAGCACAGTCATTTTTGATGTGTGTGTGTGCAAACTTCAATGCTTCAACCATTTCTTTTTCAGAAACTCCGTTCATTTCACCTTCCACCATATTGATGTCAGCAGCAGTACCTGCTACCAAAAGGTCTACGTCAGAATTTTCCATTTCTGTAGCTGTTGGGTTAATTACCCACTCACCATCTATTCTACCTACTCGAGGAGCAGATATAGGACCTTCAAAAGGAATATCCGAAATGGTAAGAGCAGCAGAAGCTGCAAGTGCTACCAATGAATCTGGAACTACTTCTGCATCTGCAGAAATAAGTTGAATCATAACTTGTGTCTCAGAGTGATAATCACTAGGGAAAAGTGGACGAAGTGTTCTGTCTACAATTCTACATACTAAGATTTCTGAGTTTGATAGTCTACCTTCTCTACGAAGGAAACCTCCGGGGATACGGCCACCAGCAGCAAATTTTTCTTGATAGTCAACAGACATAGGTAGAAAATCTACTCCGCTTCTTGCTTCTTTGTTAGAAACTACTGTTGCTAGTAATTTCATTCTGCCTTGGGAAACTACAACAGCACCGTGTGCTTGCCTTGCTAGTTTACCCGTTTCTAGTGTGACATCCTTGCCATCACCGTACGATAAATTTTGTGTAAATACGTTCATAATGTTGCGGTTCGTTTCCGCTTTGTTTTAAATGTTTTCGCCTAAGGCGAATATAATTTCAATTCTGATTTCTGTCAGTTGAAATTAAAAGCTGTTACTCGCAGGGCGAGATACGCTAAAAATTATTCTACTTTGAAAACAAAAAGTATGGATGCACAAAAACACCTAACAAGAGGTGCAAATTGTACATGCTAGTTTCTCAACTATACGAACGGGACTTTTTCCAGAAAATTTTTATCCGCCAAGGCGGAAAGGAATTACTTTCTGATACCTAATTGCTTGATAAGCTCACGATAGTGAACAATATCTTTAGCAGCAATATATTTTAGTAAAGATCTTCTTTTACCTACTAGTTTAATTAGAGTAAGTTCTGTAGAAAAATCTTTTTTATTCTTTTTAAGATGCTCAGTAAGGTGAGATATTCTATGAGTGAATATTGCCACTTGAGCTTCTGCATGCCCAGTATTCTTAGCGTCTCCGCTATACTGTGCTATTATTTCTGATTTTTTTTCCGCTGTTAATCGCATCTGTAATTGTAAATATTTCTATTTATGGGGTGCAAAAGTACATTTAATTGCGAATAAATCTACACCCATTATGGATTTAGTTACATATTTAGCTCTTTCAATAAAAGCTATCTTAATTCCCTCTTTATATCCAAATCTGTTGTCTCTATCCATTCACCCTCTTCCAACCAATAGAAGCAGCAGTACTACGATTCCAACCATGGAGAGTTTCTTAGAGCTTATCATTCGAGCATATCAATAATTAACCATTCACAATTAATAATTAACCACTAATAACCCCCTGCCCATTTCCGCACGAACCACTCTATACACAATAGAGATAACAATAACCAAAACACCCATTGAAACTTAATGAGATCTTCCAATTTAGTCTCTTCTTCAATAACAGACTTTATATTCTTGCTCAATAGTAAATTTTGTCCAATAACATTTACATCACTGAATGGAGCAAAAATGCCTCCTGTGGAATAAGACAATTGACGAAGCAGATTGAAGTCAGCAGTCAAATCAACTAGTTCTTTTTGTTGACCTACAACTGTAAAGTAGCCCCTATCTAAAAGAGGAACTCCCCCTACTGTTGCTTTGGCCGTAAATTGATACACTCCGGGACCTAAACTTTGAAGTATTAACCTGTATTGATTTCCAGAAGCAGACATGATATGCTTATACACTTCCCCCTCTTCATTTTTGAGTTGAATATTAATCTCCTGACCTGAAATAGGATCTAGACTTTGATTGTACAACTCTCCAAGAAGAGTAACATCCTCCCCTACTCCATATTGTTTAGCACTGGCATATACCTTCAATAATTTCTTTTCTTCTTTCACAGCAAGATATTGAACCATTTTACCTACCAAGTCATTCACCTGATCCTGACTTTCATTTTGTTCAAAATCTGCCAATCTCCATTGCCAAATACCTGTACCTGATACTATACCCAGACGAAACCTACGTCTTGCACTAAGTAAGATAAGTGGCTCTTTTGTTTTGACCGAGCCTATCTGCTGATACAATAACACATCACTAGGCTGGTACCCTTTGAACTTACCAAAGGCAGCCCTAAGTGGTGGCCATTTTTTAATATTCGAAGCCAGGGATCTGTCTACTTCAAAATACTCAAAATTACCGTTAACTAAAGGCAATGCTGAATTCCTGCCTCTGCCAGAAGCATTGAATTTGATATCTTGACTACCTTGATTAAAAAACCTACTGTTAAAATCATCTCCAATGATAAGCAAGATAGGAATACCGCTGGCTTTGAGCTTCTCATACAATACCAGTTGAGCGGAAGTACTAAACCAATTGTGAAGTACAACCAAGTCAAAGTCACTTTCTACTTTATAATTACCCAATGATATAGTAGCATCATAGTTCTTGTTGTTATTGATAGAAGAGCGAAGCATTCCTAAATCAGGATGTGGAGCATCAGCCCAAATGGCTACCTTCTTCTTACCATCTATAACCTCTACATAAAAGATATAGGTATTATTCTCTTTGTTTTTTTCATTCTCAAAGGTGGTTAATCTAACCTCTACCTTATTTTGACCCAATTTCTGAGCCTTGGCTATTACATCTGTTTCAAAATAAAAAGCCTCCTTGGAAATGATGAGGGATTTTTGCTGAATGGTCCTACCATTTAAAAGCACCTGCATATTTGCTTGCTTACCTTTCAATTTTGACGCTTTCACCTCAATCTGTAAAGGAAACTCATTCCCTAAATAAGCCAGAGAGTTATGCAGTACATTACTAACCGCTAAATCCGCATACACTGTTGTATCTCCAATACCTATGCTATAAATGGGCACCTTGTAGTTCTCTGCATTAAAGGAAGGATTACTCCCTGCATTATAAATGCCATCACTCACCAACACTACACCTCCTAAATTCTGATTCACATACTGTTCAGTAGTATAACGTAAGACCTGGGACAAATTGGTTTCCGTGCCACTTGCTGTCAATTTATCAATAGTTGCAAATTGAGCGATATTACTAAACGATACGATGTCAACATCATACTTCTCTGAGAGACTATTCTGCAATTGCGAAACGGATTGTTTTATCTGTTCCAATGATGTCTCACCTTGTATCAATGACTTTGAATCATCTATTACCAATGCAATTATTGGCTTCTGAGTAATATAACCGCTATACTTAAGAACTGGTCCGAGCAGTAAAAAAGCCAAGGTTGTACCCAAGAAAAATCGCAGAAGAGGTAACATAATTTTCACCCACTTGTACTCTTCAAATCGTTCATTATCTTTTGATTTGTAATACAACACGCCTGCGTACACTACACCTACTGCAATGCAAAGCAGGATAAACCACAACGGGTACGCTATACTCAGGTTCCAATTCACTAGGGCAATGATATAATTTTAAACGCAAACACAGACACAAAACTCCAACGTAAATAAGAATAAACTTAGTACTGAATAGTACAATATTTTAGTACAATCCTTGAGCTAGATACAAATGATAAAAACAAAAATTCACATGTACATACCCATTGTAATAAGATATCATAACAATTACTAATACCGAAATTGATATTTGAGTTTGAGTTTTTATTCGAGCAAGTTACCTTTGCACCCGTGATAGAAACAGACATCATAATAATAGGTGCAGGCCCTACTGGCTTGTTTGCTATTTTCGAAGCAGGACTCCTTAAGCTAAAATGCCATTTGATAGACTATCTTCCTCAGCCCGGAGGACAATTGGCAGAAATATATCCGAAGAAGCCCATCTACGATATCCCTGGATTTCCAAGCATTTTAGCAGGTGAGTTAATTGACAATTTGATGGAACAAGTCAAGCCATTTAATCCAGGTTTCACCTTAGGAGAACGAGCAGAAAGCATAGAAAAAACAGACGATGGTCAGTTTATAGTAACTACCAATAGGGGAACAGCTCATAAAGCTCCTAATATTCTTATTGCAGGTGGTTTAGGATGCTTTGCCCCTCGTAAACCCGAACTGGAAAATCTTGAGAAATTTGAAGATCATGGAATAGACTATATCATTAAAGATCCTGAGAAATTTAGAGATAAGAAAGTTGTAATTGCTGGTGGAGGAGACAGTGCCTTAGATTGGACCGTATTCTTAGCTGATGTTGCTAGTGAAGTAACCTTGGTTCACAGACGTAAAGCATTTAGAGGAGCTCTTGACTCAGTAGAAAAAGTAGAAAATCTTGATAAATCTGGAGGCATAAAATTGATTACCGAAGCTCAAATATCAGCTTTAGAAGGTAGCGATGAACTGAATAAAGTAGTAGTTACCGAAAACAATGGGACTGTACACGAAATAGAAGCGGATAACTTCATTCCTCTATTTGGGCTAAGCCCAAAACTAGGTCCAATAAAAGATTGGGGACTGGACTTAGGAAAAGAGGCCATCCTTGTAAATACTGTAGATTATTCTACTAACGTACCCGGAATATTTGCTATTGGGGATATCAATCAGTACGAAGGCAAATTAAAACTAATCCTTTGTGGTTTTCATGAGGCCACTATTTCGATACAAGCGTGCTACAAACGAATCTTCCCTGACAAAAAACTAGTGTTGAAATATACAACTGTAATGGGGGCTCCTGGATCATAATTAACCATTTACAACTCATCATTATTTTGAAGATTTATCACAACAACAGATGCTCCAAAAGCAGACAATGTTTAGCCCTTATCCCACAAGATGGAGTTGAAATTATTGACTACATTAATAATCCGTTGACCAAAGAAGAACTAACTGCTCTGCTGGCCAAAATGGAGATTCAATCATCTGAACTTATTCGAAAAGGGGAAGCGATCTGGAAAGAAAACTACAAAGGCAAAACAATGAGCGAAGAAGAATACATAGATGCTATGGTAGCTCACCCAAAACTCATCCAACGCCCAATCGTAGAAATGGAAGACAAGGCTTTGGTTTGTAGACCACCCGAATTGGTGTTGGATTATTTAAAATAAGACCAAAACCTAGTTTTACAGATATGCACCTTGTGCTATCAGTAACTTATCTTTGTTGTGTTACGTACTACAAACACCAACATGAAGTTTACTATTATCTCTGTTTTTATTTTTGTACTGCTTTTAAGTTGCACAAGTAAGAATGATTCCGATTCCTCTAATGATAAAGGGTTCTCTCATATTATAACCAAAGAGAAAAAATCATTAAAAGACATGTACTCTGATTCAGCCTATACTGTATACTACTGCTGGGCAGACTGGTGCGGACCTTGTATTTCATCTATGAAATCAACACTTGCTAAAACAAAAGCGACCACTGACTCTTTGGGAATTCCTATCCGTTATAACACAATACTCTATTCCATGAAAGTATCGGAAAGTGATTTAAAATTAACTCAGAATGCATACGCTCAGGGAATAGAAGTTTATCACTCCTTTTCTCCCAATGCATTAACCCAAAAACTGGGTATAAATTCTGACTTTAAACCTTTTAAAGGTTTTGAAAAAGCCTTTTCTGTTCCACGGATAATTCTGGTAAATAAAGAGGGGAAATTACTAACTGATAAATTCCTACTCAACTATAACCAAGATTTCTTTATAAACAGTCTGAAATCATATTTTCCAGAACATATTAAGGAAGAGGGCTCTATACCTGAGAAGTGATTTTAAAAAATCACTTCTTAATCTCCACAACTCTTTGCGGGAATGGTATTTCAATATTATTAGCATCTAAAGCTTTTTTAATGGCTTCATTACCTCCAAAGTATACATCCCAATAATCAACAGATTTACAAAATGGCCGAACTGCTAGATTTACAGAACTATCTCCAAAGTCCAAAATCCCAACGAATGGGGCTGGAGTATCCAATACTTTAGGCACCGATTTCATGGCCTCTTCTAGAACCTCCTTCACCTTTTCTATATCCTCTCCATAACCAACTCCTACTACCAAATCCACTCTTCTGTTACTCTCTCGAGTATAGTTAATAACCTTATTATTAGCAACTTGCCCATTTGGCAAAACTGCTGTATTATCAGTAGGAGTAGTTAAAGTCGTATTTAATACCGTAATACTTTTCACCTCTCCAAGCACTCCGTCTGACTCTATAAGATCACCTACTTTGAATGGTTTGAATAATAAAATGAGGACTCCTCCAGCAAAATTTGCAAGACTACCCTGTAGGGCCAAACCTACCGCCAAACCTGCAGCACCGAGAATAGCAACAAAACTCGTTGTAGCAATTCCTACCATAGAGGCAACACTTATCAAGAGAAGAATCTTCAATCCAAAATTAACGAGACTAGATATGAAGGGAACAACTGAAGCCTCGACCTTCCGAGCTACTAAAAGTCTGTTACACCACTTATTCACCTGACCAATAATCCACCATCCAATGATAAGTGTAACAATAGCTGCAGCTAAATCTGGCAAATAGTCCAAAACTAAATCCTTTACGTACTTCAAAAAGTTCTCTACGTTAATATTTTCCATATCTAGGTGCAAGATTAATAAAATATGTATAAAAACGGTGTTCTAGAGACTTAGATTAGAATAACACAATTATCTTCGCCCTTGCTAACACCATGAAGATATCATACAACTGGTTAAAACGCTTTATTAACATAGATTTACCTTTAGAAGAAGTTTGCGAAAAACTCACTATGAGTGGACTTGAGGTTGAGCATGTAGTAAAGACAGAATCAATAAAAGGAGGGCTTCAAGACCTAGTAGTAGGCGAAGTACTGACGAAAGAAAAACACCCTGGTGCAGACAAACTCAATAAGACAACCGTTAATATTGGCAATGGTATTACACTCCCTATTATATGCGGAGCTCTCAATGTAGAAGCAGGGCAAAAAGTGGTAGTAGCTCCTGTTGGTACCACGATACATACCAACGATGACAGCTTTAAAATAAAGAAAGCCAAAATACGAGGAGAGGTATCTGAAGGAATGATTTGTGCAGAGGATGAAATAGGTCTAGGGTCTGATCACGATGGCATCATGGTATTGGACAGCAAACTTACTCCAGGAACTCCACTTACCGAACTCTATTCCATAGAAACTGACCATCAAATTGAGATAGCCATTATCCCAAATAGAGGTGATGCTATTTCTCACCTTGGTATAGCAAGAGAACTTCAAGCCCTTACAGGTATAAAATATAAAAAGCCTTCTATAGAAAGTATAGATGACCGTGGTCAAATGCGTGTTGATATCAGCATTGACGATATAAAAACAACTCCACGATATAGTGGTATTACCATTACTGGTGTTGAAATTAAAGAATCTCCCGATTGGTTAAGAAAAAGACTTCAGTCTATTGATCTTAAACCTATTAACAACGTAGTAGATATCACTAACTTCATCCAGCATGAAATTGGTCAACCACTTCATGCCTTTGATTATGACAAGCTAAGTGGTCATAAAATAATTGCTCGTTTTGCCAAAGAAGGCGAGAAATTAGTAACTCTGGATGAAGTAGAGAGAGAATTAACTCCAGAGCATTTGGTAATCTGTGACCAGCAAAAACCACTCGCTCTAGCTGGTGTACTTGGAGGTTTCGACTCTGGCGTTTCTAAAAACACCCATTCCATTTTTATCGAAAGTGCTTACTTTAACCCAGCTGCTGTAAGAAAAACAGCAAAAAGTTTTGGTCTAAACACAGACTCTAGTTATCGCTTTGAAAGAGGTACTGATCCTGAAATGGTAAACTTTGCATTGATAAGAGCAGTAAATCTTATTCTGGAAATTGCAGGTGGCGAAATAGCATCTGAAGTTGTTGATATCTATCCAGAGGCAATCGAACCTCTTCAAATTGAAATAAAGTTGGATGAGTTGAACAAATTTGTTGGTCATGAAATACCCGAAGAGGATGCTACGACAATTCTCAATAATCTAGAAATTAAGATTTTAGCTCACAACAATCAGAATTTATTGTTGCAAGTCCCTCGGTACAGACCTGACGTAGAGCGTCCTGTAGATATTTATGAAGAGATTCTGAGAGTATATGGATTTGATAATGTTCCAATTCCTCAAAAAGTAAACTACATTCCTTCCATCATTGCTAAGAATACACCAAATAAGGTAAAGACCAAAGTAAGTGAATACTTGTCTAGCATTGGATTTAATGAAATTATGAATAACTCTCTGGTTCCAAGCAAGATGTACAGTGAAGAGCAATTATCTGAAGCTGTATATATGCTAAACCCATTGAGTCAAGATATGAACGTCATGCGGATGGAGCTCGTTAACTCAGCACTTACCTCTGTTGCATATAACGTAAATAGAAAAAATACGGACCTTAAATTCTACGAATTTGGTAAAACATACTTTAAGCGAGATGGTAAGTATGTAGAGTTTGAAGTACTTCAACTTACTTTCTCTGGCAACAGACACCCTGAGCATTGGAGTACCGTTTCAAATAAAGCAACGTCTGATGAACTTCTTGCTGTGGTAAAAAACATTCTGACCAAGCTCAATATCGCTCCTAAACACCTAGATAAAATAACAACGGTTCATCAGGCGACTAAAAAGCAAATGAAAGCTCACGGATTGAAACAAGATGCCGTGACACTCAGCATAGATTGGGATGCTTGTTTGAAACTTGCTGATGACAAGATAAAACTTAGAGAAATCCCTGTATTCCCTATTGTAAGACGTGATTTATCATTGGTACTTGCCAAAGATGCAACTTATAAAGAAGTGCAAAAAATTGCTAAACAGACACTTCAACAGCACCTTACTGACATACTACTCTTTGATGTGTATGAAGGAAAACCGTTAAAAGATGACCAAAAATCTTTCTCTGTAGCCTTCTTTTTATATAATCCAAAGAAGACTATGGAGGACGTTGAAATAGATGCTTTAATGGCAAAATTAATCGCTAACTTTGAAACAAACCTGAAAGCTATTATTAGAAAATAATGGAAGTATTTGCTCGTTTAGAGAATATAGAGTTTCACATAAAGCAGTTGAAAAGCAAGTGTACTACGTTGGAAAATGAGAACGAGCAACTCAAAACGACAAATAGAGAACTTAGAAACCAATTTGAAACCAAGTCGCAGGATTTAGTTAATTTAGAAGAAACCAATAAAATAACTAAACTTGCACAGAGTGCGAATCAATCGAATGATACTTCTGCGTTTAAACAACAAATAGACCAGATTATTAAGGAGATAGACGAGTGTCTCAACTTAGTAAAACAATAAACTAAAAACCAAAACCAGACTAAATGTCTGAACAAGAGATATCCATAAAAGTCAATATTTGTGATCGGTTTTATCCGCTACGCATCAAAACCTCAGAAGAAGAGGGTGTGCGTAAAGCTGCTAAAACCATAAATGAAAGGGCAAAGTTCTACATCGATAATTTTTCGGTACAGGATAAACAAGATGCACTTTCAATGGTATCCTTAGAGTTTGCATCTGATAGTAAAGAAGGTAGTACTCCAGGAATAGATATTGAAAATATAAACAATAAGCTAAAAGAATTAGAGCGTATGCTCGAGATTTAATACTCAATACAGGATTATCACTTCTTCTTACAGGCAGTCATTTTTTAAACTAAAAAAGAATATAAAAAAATGATGACAACAATTATAGCAGCCGTAATAGCACTACTCGTAGGTGGTGGTGTAGCATGGGTGGTTGCTTCTAAAAACACAAGTACCAAAACTATAGAGATGGAAGCTAAAGCTGAGTCTATCTTGTCCAATGCTAAATCTAAGGCAGATGCCTACAAGAGAGAACGTGAGCTTGAAGCGAAAGAGAAATTTCATAAGCTTAAAAACGAGCACCGTGAGTCTTCTAGAGAAAAGGAAAAAGAACTGGATAATCGATTCCATGACGTAAAGCGTAAGGAGCAAAGTCTTGACTCAAAAATTCAGAATAATAGTCAAAAAGAGAAGGAACTTGATGCCGTTAAGAAAAATTTAGCAAGCCAAGTTGAAATCGTAAAGACAAAACAAGATGAACTTGCGGATCAAATAAGTGCTCAAATTTCTCAATTGGAGAAAATAGCGGGTCTCTCCAAAGAGGATGCTAAAACACAAATGTTAGAAGCTGTAGCAAAGGAAGCTCATACAGAAGCTTTGGCTCAGCAAAAGATGATTATAGAAGAAGCAAAACTTACCGCAAACAAGGATGCGAAGCGTATGATTCTTCAAACGATACAACGTACTGCTGCAGAACAAGCAATCGAGAATTCTGTAACTGTATTCAATATCGATAATGATGACATCAAAGGTCGTATCATTGGTAGAGAAGGTCGTAACATTAGAGCGTTAGAAGCAGCTACTGGTATTGAGATTATTGTAGACGATACTCCAGAAGCTATTATCCTTTCAGGATTTGATCCAGTACGAAGAGAAATTGCAAGACTATCACTTCACAGACTGGTAGCAGACGGTAGAATACACCCTGCACGAATTGAAGAAATCGTAGAAAAAACACGTAAAGATATAAATCAAGAGATCAATGAATATGGTGAAAAGACTGTAATTGATTTGGGTATAAATGGATTGCATCCTGAGCTTATCAGAATGGTAGGTCGTATGCGTTTCCGAAGTTCTTATGGTCAAAACTTACTTAGGCATAGTAGAGAGGTAGCAAACCTTTGTGCTACTATGGCTGCCGAGTTTGGTTTGGATGCTAAACGAGCAAAAAGAGCAGGATTATTACACGATATCGGTAAGGTTCCAGATTCAGATAGTGAAATGCCTCACGCATTATTAGGCATGAAGCTATGTGAAAAATTTGGCGAACATCCTGAAGTATGCAATGCGGTAGGAGCTCACCATGACGAGATAGAAATGACCAATCTGTATGCACCTATTGTACAATCCTGTGATGCTATTAGTGGTTCTAGACCGGGTGCTCGTAGAGAAGATAGCGAGAATTATATTAAACGTTTACAAGACCTAGAGAAACTAGCTCTTAGCTTTGAAGGTGTAGAAAAATCATTTGCAATACAGGCAGGTAGAGAACTACGTGTGATTATAGATAGTGATGCACTAAACGATAAACAAGCAGACCTTTTATCTTTTGATATCTCACAAAAAATCATGAAGGAAATGATCTACCCAGGACAAATTAAAGTAACTGTAATACGAGAACGTAGAGCGGTGGCTTATGCGAAGTAGGTTTTTAAGTGAACAGTGACTAGTTGACTAATGACTAGTTTTAAAATATAGAATGGAGTTGCGAGAGTGGCTCCATTTTTTTGTTCTATTTTGCCATAAATTTAAATTGGTCGATAATATCTAACTAAACACTAGGTAAGTGAAAGCTTTAAAAACAACTCTAATAACTATTCTCACCCTTGTCCTGATACAAGCTATTTCTTTCTACGCAATAGCTGAGAAGTTATTAGTAAAAGAAATTGGCGAGAACTTTGAAAGTTTTGTACTGCCATATAATGACCTTCAACTGGATGAGATTGGTATCGTTTCAAATCTAGACTTAACATCAGATCAAATAAAAGAGTCTTTTATTACTTTGGAACGGTATGCTAATACTATTAGAAGCTGTAAAACCTTCTCAGAATGTATAGATTTAGCACGAATAGATGAGCATTACCTTTATGGGTTTAGTTGGGAAAAGAGAAACCCCTTTCTATCTAATATTGTTGTTGAGGGAGAAAAAGCAAAAGAATTTGGAGCTTCTTGGGAGTCAAAATATGTTTGGGTCCTTTTCAAATGGGTCCTCCTAGACAAAGAAAATACAGGCATATCCTGACCTAACTTATTGCTATCATTGTAGCAGGATAAGAACAAGCTATACAATGAACCTCATTCTCAAAAACATCAAACAACTCATCGGAATAACTGAGAATTCTGATGTAATAAAAAAAGGAACTGCACAGGGCGAAGTCACGACCTTGGACAATGCTTACCTTATTATCAGAGATAATATTATTGAGTCTTTTGGTCCTATGAGCGAATGTCCAGAAGTAAGTATGGATAGCCATGATTGCAGTAATAGACTTTTACTTCCTATGTATGTAGATTCACACTCACACTTGGTATTTGCTGAAAGTAGAAGTGGTGAAATGAAGATGCGTCTCCACGGTAAAACCTACCAAGAAATTGCTGAAACTGGTGGAGGAATTCTAAACTCTGCGGCAAAACTTCATGCGATGAGTGAGCAACAATTATATGATGATGCTCAAGTCCGTCTAGAACAAGTCATTAAACAGGGTACAGGAGCAATTGAAATGAAAAGCGGATATGGACTAAGCATAGAGGATGAAATGAAGATGTTACGTGTTATACGCGTCTTAAAATCCCTCTCCCCTATTCCTATTAAGTCTACTTTCTTAGGTGCTCATGCACTGCCTTTGGAATTCAAAGACAATAAAGATGCATATATGTACTTGGTCTGTAATGAAATGCTACCACGCATAGCGGGCGAAGGATTGGCCGATTACATTGACATCTTCTGTGAAACAGGTTATTTTGACTTGAATGATCTCAAACAAATAATAGAAGCAGGAGATAAACATGGTTTAAAAGCTAAAGTGCATGTAAACCAATTTAGCACTTTTGGTGCCGTAAAACTTGCTTGTGAAATGGGAGCACTATCGGTGGACCACTTAGAGGTAATGAATGACGAAGACTATACTGCTCTTCAAAACTCAAATACCATTGCTACGGGACTACCTCTTTGTTCTCTATTCTTAGATATTCCATACACCCCGGGAAGACAATTGATTGATAAAAATATACCTTTGGCTATAGCGAGTGACTTCAACCCCGGTTCTGCACCAAGCAGTAATTTAAACTTGGCGTTTGGATTAGCCTGTAGCCAAATGAAGTTAACGCCTGAAGAAGCGTTTAACGCTTTAACCTACAACGCAGCTTTCGCGATGGAAGTACAAGATGAAGTAGGTAGCATACAAGTAGGGAAAAAAGCGAATCTAATTCTTACCAAACCAGCCAATGGACTAGAAGATATCCCGTACTGGTTTGGCGATAATATGATTGAAAGTGTAATTGTTTAAATTAGTTTTTCAGAACCCGCAATAATTTCATCTGACCTTCTGTAAATACTTGTACAAAGTAAATTCCTGATTTAAAATCAGATACATCTATCACAACCGATTTAGCATCTGGTTCAAAATTCTCTATTTCTTGACCCACGGAATTAAGGATTCTAATTTGGTCGATAACATTATTAGCCCTCACATTTACCTGTGAGATTGCAGGATTTGGATATAAATCAACTTTAGTTGGTGTATTCAGTTGAACAACACGTTTTTCATGGTATTTAAAATTACCATCGTAGTCAACTTGCTTTAATCTGTAATAGTTTAAGCCCAATTGTGGGTTAAAATGTACTGCCTTATACAATTGAATCTCATTGGTTGTCCCATTGCCCTTAACTGTAGTAAAAGGCTGAAAGTCTTCACCATTTGTACTGTGCTCCAATTCAAAATAATCGTTATTAAGTTCAGAAGCTGTATTCCAAGTTAGATCTACCAAACCAGATTTGTTCAAGACAACATCAAATTCAACTAAATCTACGGGTAAATAGTTATAGGCTCCACCAAGTGATCCAAATGTAAAGGGACTAAAAGAACTTACTAAACTTGAAGTAACACTCCCTATTACATAACCTTGTACGGCAAGACTTCCTGCGTTTTCCCATGCTGATCCATTCCATCTTGCAACTGCTAAATCAGAATTTGCTGAATCAATTCCAGAAGCCGACCTATTTTCCCAATATAACTCAACAGTAACGTTTGATGATCCTGCATTTCTGTCACACGTCCAATATTCTACCTTACTAACATTATTCAATACAGGACTTGGAGAAGTCGCCATTGTCAGAGTATCCGTGTACGGATCCGAGTAAAACTGTGCAATGAATTCATCGGTACTAACAGATGGTGCACTTATTCCTAATCGGGCCCATTTCACTGAATCTCCTAAAGGAAAAACAAAAGCGTCGTCGCCTACTTTCTTCATTGGACCAACAACATAACTTGTATCGTTCCCTGCACTAGAAGTTGCGTTATCTGCTATTATTAAAAGGTTTGTATTATCGGTAACAAATTGACCTCCTGTCATCTCTAAATTCCCAACAACTGTTACAGGAATTAACAATGTCGTTTGAGCTCCACTAGTCTTTCCTGATGTTAATTGTTGTACAAACAAACTTCCTGCTGAACCAGAAATAGTTCCTGCTTCTGATCCTGCAAATTCTAATGTTGACCCACTTGTATCCAATGTGCCATCAACAACTAAATCAGAATAAATTTTAATGTCGTTATTCATTTTCAGTAGGGTTCCGTTTTCAATTTCGAGGTCTTCAAAATTATTCGTACCAACTCCATCTATAGAAACCGTATCCCCAGTAAAGATAAAGTTAGACGTCTGCCCTTCTAAACTTCCATTGTTTACTAAATTTCCCTCTATATAATAAGTTGTAGAAGATCCTGCATAAAGGGTAGCTCCACTCAGTATTTGCAGATCACCGGTAACATTCCAAGCACTTGAATTAGTCGCCGTTACACCTGACGAATGAGTATTGGAAATAACAAGTTTGCCAAAATTTGGAGTTAATCCACTTAATGTAATTGGAGCTGTTCCTGCAAGTTCTACTTCTCCCGTACTACTAAAAGTATCGCCAACAAAACTCAAAGTTCCACCAGAAGAAAAAGGTGCTCCTGGGGTGAATAATAATTTTCCTGAGGAATACACTTCACCATTGTTGTTAAAATTTCCATAAAATGTGTGTGTTAATGCCCCTCCATCAAATTTTGCTCCTGAAGCAATGTTCATTGCAGTATAAACCGTCCAAGGCACAGAAGGCGTAATACCTGCCGTATTATTAATATTTACAGTAGCAAAAGTAGGACTTGAAGTTGAAGTTATAATTGGCTCAAATGTTCCGTTAAAATTAATTACTCCAGTACTAGAGCTGGTAATAGCACTATGCAATGAAATATTCTGAACCCGTGTTCCTGTAAAAGTTGATGTCCCGTTAGAGATTAAACTTCCGTTGTTTGTTAAATCACCATCCAGCGTCGTAGTATTACTGCCCAAGTCTAGTGTTCCATTGGATCCAATATACATATTGCCTTCCATAGTAATTGCACCAGAACTAACAGTATAACTACCTCCTATCACTGATAGGTTATTTAATGTTGAAGTTCCTGTTAGTGTCTTTGATATTCCTTTTAAAGATAGGGTACTTGAACCCGGATCAATAGTTCCACTGTTTGAGAAATTACCATATAAATTAATTGTAGAAGTATCAGGACTAAATAATGTTGAACCGTTTATTGATAAATCCCCAATAATTGTAATTCCACGATTCAATGTCTTCGCATTGGGATTACCATTACTCAATACCAAATTCCCATAGGTAATTGGCAAAATTTCTTGTACCACAGAACCATCATAGTTGACCGTACTATGGGTATCAAGACTTACGGTTAAAAAATTACTTGGAAAATTTGAAGTCCCTCCAATTAAAATTGTCGCATTCGAATCGATAATTAAGTTTCCTCCTTCCGATGTTCTACTTGCAGTATATACATCTAGGTCAAAAGTACCTGAGACAATTTCAACAGAAGATTCTATATTCAAGTTGCCTGTTAGGCTTAATATACCAGCTGATTTATTTATTTTTAGGTTGTTAAAGGTATTTCCATCCACAGTTTGATTAGACGCTCCGTCAAACGTTACGGTACCCCCAGATGTTTGAAAAATACCATTGTTGAGCCAATCACCTGCCACCTGTACTTGAGAATTAAATTCAATAACTTCAGTTGAAGCACCAATAGTCACATCACCATTTATATCAGCCGAATCCAACAGAACTAACTCACCGCCTGTAAGTGTAATTAAATTATTTAAAACTTCGATAGGAGATTCTACAGTGGCTCGAGCTGAAGGTTTATTGATAGATAAATTATAGTACGTAACAGGTGCAATATTCTGTGCAACTGATCCAGTATAGGTAATTGTTCCAATACCTGGTGTAAACGTACCTAAACAATAATCGAAATCATGACCTAAATTGAGATTACCAGAACCTGTGAAAGTTAATTTGCCAGTTCCTGCGAGTACAATGTCGTAATTAATATTAGCTAGTCCACCATCGACTATTAATTCTATATCATGAGAACTAATCCCATCACTAAAAGTTAGAGTGGTTCCAATTGTTAATGTATCGTCTCCAACATCCAAGGTATGTGATTGGTTAGTTGACCAATTCCCTCTAACACTTCCGTCTATAGTTAAGTTTCCTCCATTCAAAGTAACCGTAGCTGCTTTTGTATCTGCAAATCGAAGTACGTTAACTCGTTCTACAGTGCTTATAGTTGGTTGGTTCACAAATAAGGTATCTCCAATTCGAGCCACATCCGTAGAATCAGGGACCCTACTACTCATTGAAGCACCAGATACGGTTGTCCAATTTGCAGCATTATCCCATGCTGAACTAATTGAGCCATTCCAGCGTACAATATTTCTTGCACCTGACATCATAAAATTTCCAATGGTATTGGTAATACCAATAAGTTCTACATAATTGGCACTCAGATTTCTAGTAGTATATCCTAAACTATCCCAAATAGTTCCTGAATTGTACTTGTAAATAGCTAGACCTGGTTCAACAAATGCATTAAGTTCATGATCTTCGTAATGTAGTCGCATGTCTACACTTGTATAAGTGCCTGATGGAACATCGATAATATATTCCCTAGTAACTGATTCTACATAAGGATCGACGTTGATTACTTCACCCAACTTAACAGTAACTGAAACAGAGTTCATAGAAGATGGACTATTAAATGTTAGCCCGTTATTGGGTCCTTCAAAGTAATAGGTAGTTCCATTTGCGATTGCATGGTTATGAATGATGGTACCAATAATTATACCATCTCCAGTTCGTGTAGATGTTGTAGTTATAGAATTATCTTCTGTATCTACAAAGCCTTGAGTCATAGCAATATTGGTTGCCGTTATATTATTTGACAATTGCACTTGCACATCACTTGACCCCTTATTTACCGTAAATGTATTAAATGTAGTTACACCGGACACAACAGCTGAGTTATCTCCTCTCAATTGAACGTCTGATGTTGAACTAGTAAAAGTTCCATTATTATTCCAATGTCTATAAAGACTGAGCGTATGCGAAGATGCATCAAGAGTAACTCCACTGCTTATTGTAATATCATTGTTAACGGCCAAGGAGCCACTAAAAGTTTTGGTTCCGCCAGAAGTTAGGTCTAAATTATAGTATGTTTCCGCAGTTATTATTTGATCTCCAATCTTATTGTATACTACTTTGTTCGGGACAGAATTAGTGGTCGTAAATGTTCCTGAATTGGCAAATGTATTTCCTATATTGAGTTGTGAATTTGCCGCTAACTCAAGTGTTTTTGAAGAATTGATAGAAACATCAAACAAACTAGCAGTACCACTTAAGTCTGATGCTCCATCGAAGGTAACATCTCCACCAGATGCAGTAAAACTTGCAGTTATTGCAATACTAAAATCATCATTTATAGTTAAATCTCTTGCTGTGGTAACATTTCCAGTAATGGTTAATTTATCAAAAGTTATTGTTCCTGTTCCGTCAATATCCGAAGATGCTCCTGACACGGTTACGGCATCGTTAGACGCTGTAAAACTTCCATCAACAATTATATCTCCAGCTACATCAATGTAACCTGAATTTGTAACCGTCCCACTTGCCTCCAAGTCATAAAAATAAAAATCATCACCTGATATAGTTTTAGTGGTTCCGGTCATTTCAAATACTCCACCTGATTGGTGTGTAAAACTCCCTCCATTTAATGTCTTAGCATCACCGCCAACAGTGAAAATCGTGCCTGAAACACCCGTAATTCCTGATGCAGCAAAAGAAACATTATAAAAATCGAAAGTACCGTCACCCGTTATTTGAGTATTACTACCTGTAAATTTAACTGTAGATGTTGAGCCTGAAAATGTCCCTTCATTATCTAAATCGCTTTTAAAGACATGGGAATAAGATGAGGCGTTTAAAGAACAATCCTCTTCTATAGATACATTCTGATTTACATTTAAACTTCCTCCAGCATTTGCAACGAGTGAAGTTGCATCTCCAATTTCCAAGATAAAATCGCCAGAAATGTTCATGGTACCAGAAGACAAGGTCTTTGTGACACTACCAGATGCTCCGCTTAACAATAAATTTCCGTATGATAAGTTCTTTACACTTTGATTATTACCGTCGTACTGAACAGTGCTAGAAGTTGCCAAAGTCACAGTTGTGAACCTATTCGGAAAATCTTCAGTTCCTCCAATATGCAATTCCGCATTGGCAGCAATTACAAATACTCCACCGTTAGATTCTCTATCGCACTCATATGCATTCAAATCAAATATTCCCGCATCAATATAAACACGTCCACGTGTGGAACTTCCGTTATGTATATCTGGTAAATCGCTCGATAAGAATTTATCCGAACCACCGCTAATTCTCAGAATTCCGTATTTATGATCTGAACTTACTAATTGTGTAACAGAGGCAGAAGCATAATTTACTTCACCTCGATCATTAATGTCAATATTACCTATTGGATAATTCTTGGCAAACGTATCGGTATGAACTTCAATTACACCATCTCGTTCAACGTCTAAATCTGCCGAACCATAGACAGCGTAATTCGCTGTAGGATTTAAAACTCCATAGCAATCCAAATCCGAGTTTACGGTAATATCTGATGCAAGTGTTAAGGTTGTACTAGCATAAATGGTGAGGTCCTTAAATGTCGTTGCTCCTGTTAATGTAACATTCTGACCTGCCAAAGCTATTCTCGAGGAATTTTTTGTGGCTGTATAAGAGCCATTATTGGTCCAATTACCTTGTACAGTTATAAGCTTTGAAGAATTGTGTAAGATGGTTCCATTGGAACCTATAATAACATCCCCATAAACAATTAGCTTCTTAGAAATGGTTAAGGTAGATGCCTTCGTTCCATTTCCAATAGTTAATGATTTACACTTTAGGGTCCCAGAATTTAATTTGGGTTGGTTAGCTCCAGTAAAACTAGCGTCTCCAATAACAGCATGAACGGTCGAGCTTGGCACCCCATTGGTCCAATTGCCAGACGTGGTCCAGTTTTTATTGGATGTACCTCTCCATGATGTCGATTGAGCAGCAACAAACAATGGAAGTCCAACTGTAAAAAAAAGAAAAAGGGGAATAATACGTAGCCTGAGATTAGTAGTGTAGTTCATCATTTCGTAGTTAGTAGTTAGTAGTGTTTAAAAAGAACAAGCAAGCCTGTAAAGGACTCCCAAATTATTTTTATTCTGACAAAAGTAGTAATAAATTAGGACATTACACAATTTCACCATTGAATAATGGTGAAACACTAATGACAAACAGTACGAAATAGCCCTTAATAGGCCCTTTTGTTGCTACCTTCCATATAGTAGACAAAACTTCTATTTACGACCTGATTTCCACCAGGAGTTGGATAATTTCCTGAAAAATACCAATCACCTGTATGATTTGGACATGAAGAATGTAATCCTGCAATAGTTTGGTAAACAATCTCCACTTCGGCATTCATATCATTAGGAGTAACCAGTAATGCAATTTCACTTTCTATTTCTGCATCTGTAAATCGATCATAGAGCATTTTAACCTTATTTTCCATTTGGGATACAGGTTTTTCAAGTTCTGCTTTACAAGCCTCATATACCGTATTTAAAAAACTAGACTCATCGTTCTTTTCCAATAGGCTCTTTACCGCTTGGAAAGAGATAAATTCATTCATCCTACTCATATCAATTCCATAACAATCTGGATATTTGATGATAGGAGCAGATGAAGCAACTATTATTTTTTTTGGTCCTAAGCGATCTAGAATACGAAGAATACTCTTTTTTAAAGTTGTTCCTCTCACAATACTATCATCTACTACCACAAGAGTATCTGTAGGTTTCACTACCCCATAAGTCACATCATAGCCATTCCCTACCAAATCATTTCTTCCGGCATCTTGTGCTATAAAAGTTCTAATCTTAGCATCTTTTACCAAAAGCTTTTCCCGTCTAATCTTTACCGAAAGCAATTTATCTATTGCCTCTGGAGAAGGATTAGCTCCTAGTTTTAACAACTGCTCCCGTTTCCACTTATCCAGATATTTATAGATTCCATCTATCAATCCATAATATGAAGTAGCAGCGGTATTTGGGATATAAGAAAATACCGTGGAACGAATATCGTAATCCAATCGTTTCAATATTTCTCGTGATATTTTCCTACCTAGCCTCTTTCTCTCTTCATGAATTTTACCATCACTTCCTCTTGAGAAATAGATGCGTTCAAAACTGCATGAGGTTCTATCCAATTGAGGTAAAATTTCCTTCTCTTCAAAATTTCCTTCTCGATCAATAATCAATGCAGAACCTGGGGTTACTTCTTTAATATCCTCCATCTGCAAATTAAATGCAGTTTGTATGGCTGGCCTTTCACTAGCAACAACTAAAATTTCATCATTTGCCCAGTAATAGTTTGGACGAATCCCATTGGGATCACGCATTACGAATGCATTTCCATCCCCAATTAAGCCTACCATATTATAACCTCCGTCAACACTTTTGAATGCATTCTTCAATACAATTTGAAGGTCCAGATTTTTTTTAATGAAATCCGCGATTTCAAGACTATCCATTCCTTGCTCCTTGCAATTATGATATAGTCGTGCATTTTCCTCATCCAAAAAATGTCCGATCTTTTCGAGCATCGTAACATTATCACTTATCTCTTTGGGATGCTGTCCCAAATCTATTAGTTGTTGATACATCTCCTGCACATTGGTCACATTATAGTTACCCGCAAGAACCAAATTCCTACTCATCCAATTATTCTGACGCAGAAATGGATGAATATTCTCTATACTATTTTTACCGTGAGTTGCATACCTCAAATGCCCAAGAAGTAATTCCCCTGCATAAGCGTAATTTCTCTTTAGCCATTTAGTATCTTGTACTTTCTCTGGATCCAGATTTGCATACTTTTTATAAATTCTATCAAAAAGTGTAGAGACGGCTCCAGAGCCCTTTGCTCTCTCTCTAGCAATATATCTATGACCCAATTGAGGGTCTAGTTTAATCACTGCTAATCCTGAACCATCTTGACCTCTGTTGAGCTGCTTATTCATAAGTAGCTGCAATTTTTTTAGTCCGTATAGTTCTGTGCCATATTTTTCGCGGTAATATTTAAGTGGCTTTCTTAGTCTAACTAAGGCCACACCACACTCGTGTTTTATTGGATCGCTCATGTACTGAGTTTGAGCAAACAAATGTATAACTTTGAAGTGTCAAAAACATCGAGAAAGTTGAAAATACTAATCATTAATGGACCCAATCTTAACCTACTTGGCAAGCGAGAACCTACTCTCTATGGAAAGCAGGGTTTTAAAGACTTCCTAAAGGAGGTTAGACACCAATTTTCAACAGTTGCAATTGACTACTTTCAGAGTAATTTAGAGGGTGACCTTATCAATCGATTGCATGAAGCTGATAATGAAAATTACGAAGGGGTAGTTTTAAATGCAGGAGGCTATTCTCACACATCGGTGGCTCTTGCAGACGCTGTTGCTGCAATTCAAACTAAGGTAGTTGGGGTTCACATCTCAAACATATACCAAAGAGAACAAGAACGTCATAAAGAACTTCTTTCTCAATATCTGGAAGGCGGAATATTTGGATTTGGAATGCAAGGATACACCTTGGCCATTCAATCACTTATAAATCAGTGAATTTCTTCTTTTTCTTGATAAAATATTGCCAAACAATGGAATCTGGATGCAGATAGACCTTACTATTTCCCAATTCCTTAATTAGTTTTCTTTTCTTTAACACAGAACCTAGGCTCATCCAAAAAGCAAAATGAGCCTTAAGAATTGTAATAACTAAAGAAGCTTTCCCGTCCAACAGAAATACAATGGCTGAAATGCCATCTAAAACCATTCTCCAAATGATTAGGAAAAGCCAAAATGGTGAGCTACTATTTTTTGCCAATAAAAACAGATTGTTTCTAAAGTTCAAAAAGTACTTTCGGTCTGAACCTTCGGCCAAAGTTCCTCCCCCAATGTGAAAGACTTCGGAAGCAGGCTGCACCTTAATGGAATACCCCATTCGCTGCAATCGCCAACATAAATCTATTTCTTCCATATGAGCAAAAAAATCAGCATCTAAACCTCTAGCCTTGTGATATAAGTCTGCTTGAATAAACATACAAGCTCCTGAGGCCCAAAATACATCTATGGCGTCATTGTACTGTCCGGCATCTTCTTCCAATGAATCAAAAACTCTTCCTCTACAAAAGGGATAACCCCATTTGTCTAAGAAACCTCCACTGGCTCCAGCATACTCAAACATTCTAGGCTCCTTGGCATCCAGTATCTTGGGTTGAATAGCTGCAATAGTCTTATCGCTTATTGCTAAATCTACCAATGGTTTCAACCAATTTGGGGTAACCCGTACATCACTATTTAAAAGCACATAGTAGTCTGCTTCTATTTGATCCAAAGCCCAATTGTATCCACCGGCAAAACCTAGATTCTTTTCAGATACCAAAAGACGTACTTCATTGAAATGACTTTTCGTAAATTCTACCGAATCATCTGTAGACGCATTATCAACCACCCATACTTCCTTGTTGGAGTAGTTTGTTTCTAGCACTCCTGGCAAAAAACGTTCTAATAGTGAACGTGTATTGTAATTGAGAATTACAATGGCAACCTTAGGTTGAAAATCGGCAAGACTGCTCATTAGTTTTTAGCCATAAAAACAAATCGCATACTCTCTGAATGAACCAATAGAATACAAAAGGAATCTGAGTTTGATTTCATTTTTGCTTTGAACTCCATTTTCTTATCATTCAAAATAATCTTTCGAGTTACCATTTCCTCTAAGGTACTTGCAGAAAAATTAAAGACTGAATTGTGGGTGTTTTTATCAATCACCTTTTGGGCAATTGTAATATCTTCTGAATGTGCTAAAAGAATGGGAAACTTTGAATATCCACCATCTATTATAGCAGTAACAGTCTCTTTGAGTTCCTTGCTCAAAGCTTTAATATCGCTTTCTAGACTTAAGAGAATTTCTTTCTCACTTTCTTCAATTGCATTTTGCATTTTAATATGACAATTATTCTAGTGCAAAGTTGATGATTTTAAATTGTTTTGCCTCTTTAATCACCTAAACATATTTCGTGAATACCGCCTATCTGCTTTTCGATTAACTTTGAACTACTTTAGAAAACATGAAAAAATCAATTTTACTTTTAATTTTCATTGGATTATTTGTGACCAATACAAATGCTCAAGAGGAAGTAGTAGACATTAAAAAAGGTGATTATAACATCCTAAAATTTGATGCCTTGAACATGATGGGCATCGGAGTGCAAAAGCTCCATTTTGGTTATGAAATATCTCCAATGAGACAAAATGAGAGTAACCTTCCAACGATACAATTTAATCTTATCGCTCCTTTCAACAGCTTAAATGAAGATTTAGAAATAGACTTTGGCTTGGAGGCTGGGATCGAAATTCGTTTTTATCAGCATAGATCTAATAAAAAACAATTACTCGCTGAAGGCTTCTATTTCGGGGCTGGTTTGGACGGTGGAATGACTAAATTCGAATTGAATGATGAATACACTCTCCACAATCAAGGTAATACAAAAATTAAGGAATTTACAGAATATGAAAGAGTAAGAACGGGAATTCACTTCTTACTTGGAGGACAATCTAAACTAGGAGAAAAATTGTACTTTGATGTTAATATGGGGCTTGGATGGAGCAATGTAAATGTAAAAGAATCCAACCCTGTTACTCTTGCAAGTAGAACTAAAGAAGGAGTAGATCTCAACCCTTTTTTACACTTGTACAATGAAGGAAAATCGCAACGGGTATATATTCCTATTAGTTTTGGACTAGGTTATAATTTTGGAAGCAAGTAAAGTTCAAATACACCCTGTATCTTCTTCTGAAGATATTGTGACTACCGCCAAGCTTGCGGCTGAAATATGGAAGCAACACTACACACCGATTATTGGTGCTGCTCAGGTAACGTATATGTTGGACAAATTTCAATCAATAGATGTTATGACGCAACAAATCTCAGAAGGCTATCTCTATTACCTTCTGCGAGGGAACTCTCAGCTTGGCTATCTCTGCATTAAAGAAGAAGAAGAACAGTCTCTATTTATAAGCAAGATCTATTTAAAGGCCAATCAACGTGGAAATGGATATGGGAAACAGATGATGGAATTTGCGATGAAAAAAGCATTGGAATTAAATCTTTCTCAACTTCGACTTACCGTCAATAAATACAACTCAAAAACTATTGCTGCGTATGAACGGATGGGATTCATTAAAAAAAGAGAAGTAGTGTTTGATATTGGGAATGGATATGTGATGGATGATTATGAAATGGTACTTAAACTATGAAAATTAAGAATATTACAAAACTCACACTTACTTTTCTATTTTCAACAGTCTGTCTAGGGACTCATGCACAAGGGGTAAAATACTTAAAACTTGAATCAAAGGACCAGATTGGGATTGTCAAATCCTTTAAAATATTCTCGGAACAAAAAGTAACCGTAACAACAACGGGTAATCAAATTGTTTCAGGAAAAATAAATTTCATAACACAAGATTCGCTAAAAATCGGCAACGAATATTTCAGTTTCATTGATTTGAAGTACATTTCTTTTGCAAGAAGACGAAATAAGGCTCTTGCTCTTGGAGGAGTTGTTATAGGATCTGCCTCTATAATAATTGGAATCCGTTTAAGGCGTGAGGTTCCATCATTTTATAGTGACCCAATACAAAGAATAGACGCAAGTCTCCTAATATATACAGGTATTACATCCATAACTGCAAGTGGCGTAATGGGCACCCTAAAAACAAGAAATATACCTTTGAAACATTTCAACAGGACTCTAGTCCTTCGTTAAACGCCTACCTCAATTCTAAAACAACCACATTCTCAGCATGATGAGTTTGTGGAAACATATCAACTGCTTGACTTTTAGTTACTTTGTATACAGAATCCAACATGGCTAGATCACGGGCTTGTGTAGCAGGATTACAACTTACATAAACTATTTTAGGAGCAGCTATTTGTGCTAGATACTCTACTACCTTTGGATGCATTCCACTTCTTGGAGGATCTGTGATAATAATGTCTGGCTTACCGTGCTTAGCATAAAACTCCGGATTAAAAACATCTTTCATGTCTCCTGCTAAAAACTCAGTATTACTGATATCATTCAATTTAGCATTCTCATTTGCAGCTACGATTGCCTCTTCCACAATCTCCACTCCTATTGCCTTCTTGGCTTTTGTAGCAGCTACACACGTAATTGTTCCTGTTCCGCAGTACAGATCATATACTACATCCGTTGGTTGAATATCTGCAAAATCCATTGCTACCTCATACAGCTTCTCTGCTTGTACTGGATTGGTTTGAAAAAAGGATTTTGGAGATATATTAAACTTTAAGCCGCACAATTCTTCTTGAATATCGAAACTGCCACTGAAACGAATAAACTCTTGATCAAACGTGCTGTCGTTTAACTTCTCATTGATACAATAGTTTAATGCTGCTGGATCAAATTTATCTTGAATAGCTTGAAGTAGATTCTTTATTTTTTCATCTTCATTCTTTGCAAAAATTACATTCACCATCCAGTCCCCTGATTTAGTATTTCTCAACATCAAGTTTCGCATAAGTCCCGTATGCTCTCTTAAGTCGTAGAAAGTATGCTCATTTGTTATGCAATACTCATATACAAAGTTTCGAATGTTATTCCCCATATCATCCTGCAACCAGCATTTATTGATAGCTAAGACTTTATCAAATCTTCCTGGTGCATGAAATCCTAAAGCATTGGTATGCGGCAAGTCTTCCAATTGCTCATCTTCGTATAACCATCTCTTGTTCGAGAAGGTGTACTCCATTTTATTGCGATAGAACTGTTGCTCTTTCGCACCTATAATGGGTAGTGTTTCAGCAACCTCTACTTTACCAATACGTTGGAGACAATCCTGTGCCCATGTATCTTTAAGTTCTGCTTGACTTGCATATTCTATATGTTGCCACTTGCACCCTCCACAAACACCATAATGCTCGCAAAAAGGTTCTTTCCTTAGAGATGATTCTTTATGAATTTCAGTAATTTTTGCTAGGCTAAACTTCTTCTTACGACCCACTATTCGGATATCTACGATATCACCTGGAGCACCATATTTTACGAATATTACCTTACCTTCAATCTTAGCTAATGCATGACCTTCGCCACCAGCTGCTAGCAGTTCTACATTTTCAAAATGCATCTGCTTATCCTTTTTACGTCTTGCCAATTTTATTTATGGTGTTTTTTTTGTCAATGATTTTTGGTAACGTTCAACATTATCCAAAATTTCAATTAAATCTTTTACGTCTTTGTAACCTGCTACTTGAAACATCTTCTTGTTTTGCGGCACAAAATAGAAAAAAGTGGGATACCCTGAAGGCTTATTGTTAGATAGCCCCATTAATAATTGACGTCCACTTACAGAATCCGTCGCACCAATATTGTATTTACCTGGTAATTCCGGGTTGAATTTAATGGCGACATACTTTTCATTAATCCTGTCAATTACTCTTTGGTTGGTAAACGTCTTCTTATCCATCACCTTGCACCATCCACACCATTCGGTATAACAATCTATTATTGCGATTTTACCTTCATTTTGAGCAAGAGCAAATCCCGTATTGAAATCTACCCAATTTATCTTCCCTTCTTGCACATCATTGGGAGAACTTGCTCCTAATAAAAGAGGAAGGAGTATCAGCAATTTGAAAGTATTCTTCATTTGTTACCACAAAAATAACTTAATCCCAACCGTTTTATTATGCCTTTTCTTAATTTTACACTTTCTTGAAACAAGATTTTGCTAGACTCCAACAACCAAGACACATCAAAATTCACACTTGAAGGTAGTATTCATGGCAAACCCATTTCCACCTATATTCAAGAGCAAATAGAGACTAGCAGAAGAAAACCACGAATTATAATAGCTGTACTTTCCGTTATTGCGACTTCCGCATTTATCTGGGGAGCTGTGAGTCAATACCGGCTACAGTCTCAGCATGATGAAGTTATAAAACTTCATGAATACAAAAACGCTTTACATGAATCCTTACAAAGTGCTGAGTCCTTAGAGACTATTAAGGACTCCATGGAAAATACCATTTATAGATTAAAAACTGAGAATGACCTTTTAATGGAAAACACGGAGCCTCCATTAGGAGTATTTTTCGAGGTTCAAATAGGTTCATTCAGTCACTTCAACTTAGACAGTTACAATAAGAACTTGGCTAACTTAAGACAGGAAAAGTACGATGGAAAGACCAAATTCTTACTTGGCAGATTTAAGTCTTTTAAAAAAGCACTAGTTTTTGAACACGATTTAAAACGAATGGGAATAATTAATGCTTTTATTGTTGGCAGAATAGATGACCAAATCGTGACCTATAAAGAGGCACTTGAGGCTATCAACCAAAGCAACAAATAGCCTATTTTTGCGTTAAACTCATGTTATAAAAACAAGTGCAGAAGAATTCTCTAATACATAAACTGGAAGGCTTTATCAAAAAGTACTATCAGAACCAGCTACTTAAAGGAACCATACTGGGCATATCACTGATTCTACTGGCCTTTTTTGCCCTTAGTTTTTTTGAATATTTTGGAAGATTTAGCATAGGTACCCGTACCACTTTATTTTACACTTATATCCTCATGTCATTGGGTGTTTTAGGTTGGTATATAATTAGACCGATACTTGGTCTAGTAAATGTTTCCCGAAAATTCGGAATTAAGCAAGCCTCGGCACTCATAGGGAGTCACTTTCCAGAGGTAAAGGACAAATTGTTAAATACACTGCAACTACAAGCGGAGGCTCAAAGCCAAGACAATCAATTGCTACTTGCTAGTATTGACCAACGAGTTTCTCAACTGAGTCCTGTCCCTTTTGCAAATGCCATTGCATTTAAGAAAAATTTGAAGTATGTAAAGTACGCTCTATTACCTGCATTTGCACTTGGCTTTATACTACTGGTAAGTCCTGGATTCAAAAAGAGTTCTGAACGTGTAGTCAATTTCAATCGGCATTTTGAGATAGAAGCTCCTTTTACTTTCAATTCCAATATTGAAAATCAGCAAGCTATTCAAAATCAAAACATTACAGTTCCCCTTTTACTGGATGGTTTAGAAATACCAAAAGATGCCTATATCCACATTGGTAAACAACGGTATAAGATGAGGTCTAATAAATCGGGAGAGTTCAATTACGTAGTTAATAATATTCAAAAAACCGAGAACATCTACTTTGAAGCAGGAGGTTTTGAAAGCAAAGAATACAAAATCGACATCGCATTAAAACCAAGTCTTATTGGCTATAGTGCCACTATTACCTATCCAAGATATTTAGGCATTGCTCCAGAAACAATTCGAAATATTGGAGAACTTAGTGTACCACAAGGAACCCAAATTCAATGGAACTTTGATACTAAAAATGTCGAGAATATTTTGGTAGCTCCTGACAATCTAGTTTTAAAACCTAGCAGTAATAAGGCTTCATTTAATAGGAGATTTATGACCTCTACTTTACTGAAAGTTAAAACCAAGAACAAAGAAGTAGCTGAAGGAGATTCTGTGTTTTATCAAATTAATGTAATCCCTGACGAGTTTCCTCAAATAGCAGTAGAACGAAAAGAAGATAGTTTAAGCAATAAAACATTTTATTTTTTAGGAGATATTAGTGATGATCACGGATTCAGTAAACTACAATTTCACTATAAATTCACTAAGTCCGATTCGCTTGAAAACCAGAGCAAGGCGGGGATACTTCCCATTAAAATAGACCCAAGTCTAGGAAATCAGAATTTCTACCACTACTGGAGTCTAGATGCTCTTAATGTACAAGCAGAAGATGAAATAGAATATTATTTTACAGTGTGGGATAACGATGGAGTAAACGGAGCGAAACCTACAAAAACTGCAACTAGTACTTATAGGGCTCCTTCGTTAAAAGAATTAAAAGAGCAAACTGAAGAGGCAAATAAAGAAATTAAAAGTTCAATGGCCGGGGCACAAGCGGATGCTGCTGAACTGGAAAAAGAAATCAATAGCATCGAGAAAATGCTAACCGAAAAAAAGAACTTGGACTGGAACGATAAAAAGAAAATTCAGGACTTACTCGATAAGCAAAAAGCACTTGAAGAAAAGATTAGAGCTGCTATTGACAAGAACCTTGAAAAAAATCGAAAAGAACAAGAATTCACGCCTATACAAGAAGATATTCTTGAGAAACAAAAGTTGCTTGAAGAGTTGATGGAAGAAGTCTTAGATGACGAAACCAAAAAGTTAATGGAAAAGATCCAAGAACTTCTTGACAAAAACCAGAAAAACGAGCTTCAAGAAGCATTGGAAGATTTTAAGTTTAGTGAAAAGGAAATGAGCAAGGAAATGGATCGAATGCTGGAACTATTCAAAGAACTTGAGCTAGAACAGAAGCTAAATGAGACCATAGAAAAACTTAATAAACTTGCTAAAAAAGAAAAGGAATTAAGCGAGAAGGCGAAGAAAGAGAAGGGTAAAAGTGAAGACCTTCAGAAGAAACAAGAAGATCTAAAAAAGGAATTCGATGATGTAAAAAAAGATCTGGAAGACATTCAAAAAAAGAATAATGATTTAGAGACTCCTTTAGAGCTAAGCGACCAGAAAGAACAAAAAGAGAGTATTTCTGAGAAAATGGATGATGCCAAAGAGAAATCTGGTAAAGGTAAAAATAAAGAAGCATCTGAAAGCATGGAAGACGCTGCCGAAAAAATGAAGGAAATGGCAGAAAAAATGCAACAGGAAATGGAGGAATCATACGAGGAACAGCAAGAAGAAGATTACAATAACCTCCGCCAAATTCTAGAGAACTTGGTGCAATTATCCTTTGATCAAGAAGAAGTCATAGAAGGCTTTAAGGAGAATAAACGATATAGCCCAGTTTATGTAGAACTTCGTCAAAAACAACGTAAGATTAAGGATGAGACAAAGATGGTCGAAGATTCTCTGCTAGCCTTAAGTAAGCGTAATATTCAAATCCAGTCTTTTGTAAATGGAGAAGTTGCTAAGGTCAATGATAATTTAAACAAGTCTCTTAAGTATTTGGGTGAACGATATACCAACAACGCTATCGTACATCAACAGTATGCTATGACGGGCTACAATAATCTTGCATTAATGTTGAGTGAGTCCCTCAAGAACATGCAAGATCAAATGAAGGCTGACAAACAAAATAAAGGCAAGCCAAAAAAACAATGTAAAAAACCTGGAAGCAGTGGCAAAAAAGGAAACAAACCCAAAAAGCCAAATGCCAATGCAATTAAAAAAATGCAGCAAGAACTTGCCAAGCAAATAAAGGAATTACAAGAAGGACAGAAGAGCGGAAAAGGTAAACCAGGCAGCAAAGAATTTGCACAAATGGCTGAACAACAGTCTGCTATCCGAAAAAAAATGCAGGAATTAAACGCTAAACTTCAGAAAGAAGGAAAAGGTGGCAGTTTGGGCGATTTAAAAAGAACGCAAGACCTAATGGATGATCTAGAAGAAGACTTGTACAACAAGCGACTTAATAGTCAAACGTTAAAAAAACTCAATCAAATTGAGATAAAGCTTAGTGAACATGAGCGGGCTGAACGGGAGCAAGAACAAGATGATAAAAGAACTTCAAATGAAGGGCAAGAACAGGAAAGACCCATTCCTCCAAGCATAAAAAAATACTTAGAACAAAAGAAAAAGGAAACTGAACTTCTAAGAAATGTATCTCCAGAATTACAACCCTACTATCAAAAGAAGGTTAAAGAATACTTCGCCGACTAGTTAATTAAGGTCTCAACTCAAAGTTTTTACCCAAGTACACATTACGTACCATCTCATCATCCGCAAGTTCTTGTGCAGTACCTTTTTTAAGCAATCTACCTTCGAAGAGAAGGTAAGCTCTATCTACCAAATTTAAAGTTGCATGTACATCATGATCTGTAATAAGAACTCCAATATTTTTCTTTACCAGCTTTTTGACAATCTCTTGGATATCTTCAACAGCAATAGGATCTACTCCTGCAAATGGCTCATCCAATAGTATAAACTTGGGATCTACAGCTAAAGCCCGAGCAATCTCTGTACGTCTTCTCTCACCACCACTTAGCACCTTTCCAAGATTCTTACGTACCTTTTCTAGACCAAACTCTGCAATCAATGATTCCGTCTTCTCATGTTGTTCTTGACTACTTTTATTAGTCATTTCCAATACCGCCCGAATATTATCTTCAACGGTCAAATCTCTAAAGACAGATGCTTCTTGGGGTAGGTATCCTACACCCATTTGAGCACGCTGGTACATAGCTTTTCCTGTGATTCTTTCACCATCAAGATATACTTCTCCTGAATCTGGTTTCACTAAACCAACCACCATATAAAAAGTAGTAGTTTTTCCAGCACCATTGGGACCTAACAGTCCAACAATTTCGCCCTGTTCTACCTCTAGTGACATCTCATTCACCACTTTACGTTTTTTGTACTGCTTTATCAGCTTTTCTGCTCGTAGACGCATTTAGATTTCAAAAGTACCATACTAATGAATAACAAATATCCGTTTTCAAGTATATTTGTCGAATTAATATTTAAGAAGGATGAAAAAAATACTTTTAGCTTTATTTGTTCTAGCACTTATCCCATCTACTAGTAATGCTCAAATGTGGCTTACACTAAAAGGTGGAGGTGGACTTGCTACTGTAGGAGGATATACTGGATCTGTTGGCGGCTTAGCTGCAGGTGGAGGATTAGGTTATAAGCACCAAATCTCTAAAAGAGTAATGATTGAAGGAGATATTCTTCTTGACACTCGAGCTGTACTTTACCCAAATGGTCTAGTTGATACTGATGGTAAGATTCTTTATTACACAGGTGGAGGCACTTATATTCAAGTTCCTATTACAGTTCAATACATGATTCCGTTTAAAAAGAAAGAATTGATTCCATATAGAATGGGACAACCCAAATCATACTGGTTTCTAGAAGGTGGTCCATATATTTCTTATGGTACTGGTGTTCTTCCGTACTTTGACCCAACAATTATTGCTCTTTGGGCTGCAAATGACGATCCAATATCAGAGGATAATCTTAAACCTCGTAAGATCGATTTTGGTATAACTGCTGGTTTGGGCATTAACTTTAGCATCCGAGATGGTAAAAATAGACTCATTGTGGGGGGAAGAACCAACTACGGTATGTTAAGCATTTATAAGGATAAAAAACTTGGTAAGGCTACGAATCTATCTATGGTGGGTTACTTAGCTCTAGACTTTAGCTTAACTAAGCGTAAGCACATTAGACATCGTTGGTAATACGAACATCTTTCAGCATGAGCTGAATGCTACTATTACCTCTAAAAACATTTTCGTTTATCTGAAAGCAGGCTTCAAAAGAGTCTGCTTTTTTGATGCTTTCTAGTTTATCTGCTAAGCCAAAACCAACTGCGGCCAAGGAATCATTTGTTCGTCTTATATTAAGTCTAATATGTTCCGCCGTCTTCCCAATGATCTTACCAGTCCCATCATCCTTCAAACCATTGGTATAAAAAACCGGAGTCATATTGGCTGGACCAAAAGGTTCCATCTTTTGAAGAATTCCAAGAAATTTTCTGTTAACTAAATTCACATCCAGTTCAGTATCATAATACACTTTTGGCACTAGCATATCATCCGTCAACATCTCCTCTCCCACCTTTTCAAACGCTTCTCTAAACGCTTCTAGGTTTTCGGGAAGCATAGTCATACCGGCAGCATACATATGGCCTCCAAACTGCAATAAATGCTCACTACACTTTTCTAAAGCTTCATGAACATCAAACCCTTTGACACTTCTTGCACTTCCGGCAAGTACATCACCACTTCGGGTAAGTATAATCGTTGGACGATAGTACAACTCAATAGCTCTACTTGCTGCTATTCCTACTACACCTTTGTGCCAATCTTCTTTAAAAAAAACGTGTGTTTTACGGTCCAGTAGTTTTGGATTATTCTCTACAATCTCTTGAAAATCTGCCGTAATCTTTTGGTCTACTAACTTTCTGCTTGCATTCTGGTTTTGTAACTCCTCGGCAAATTTATTTGCTGTGGCTTCATCCTCTGCTATCAGCATCTTAACAGCACTTTTAGCATCATCCATACGACCTGCCGCATTGATTCTTGGTCCGAGATAAAAAACCAAGTCTCCAATACTTAGTTCTTTCTTATCCAACGAAACCTCAATTAGTTTTTTTAGTCCAATCCTTGGTTGTTGGTTAATTATTTTAAGCCCAAAATGAGCTATGATTCTGTTTTCATCTTCAATAGGCACAATATCACTGGCTATACTCAAGGTGGCAAAATCAAGATATTGCAAATATTCTCGCTCATCCAAATCATTTACTTGACAATATGCTTGAGCTAGTTTTAGCCCAATTCCACAACCTGCCAATTCCTTAAACGGGTATTCACAATCACTACGTTTAGGATCTAACACTGCCTTGGCTTTGGGTATTTCAGCTCCTGGCAAGTGGTGATCACAGATAATAAAGTCAATGCCTAATGAAGTTGCATATTCAATCTTGTCGACACTTCGGATACCACAGTCCAAGGCTATTATTAAACTTAAACCATTTTCTTTGGCGTAGTCTATTCCGGCATTACTTATCCCATACCCTTCTTTGTATCTATCTGGAATGTAATAGTCTATCTTGTCAAATTTGTCTTTGAAAAAAGAATATGCTAATGCTACAGACGTGGTACCGTCCACATCATAATCTCCAAAAATTAAAACACCCTCTTTATCCTTCTGTGCATGTTGAATCCGTTCAATTGCTTTGTCCATATCCTTCATCAAAAAAGGATCGTGCATATCTCCGATTCTTGGGTTGAAGAATTTTTTCACTTTATCGGGTGAATCAATTCCTCGTTGAACCAACATTTTAGCAATCATCTCTGGAGCGTTTAGCTCTGAGATCAGAACATCAACAAGTTCTTTGTTGGGTTCAGCTTTGGGCTTCCATATTTTTTTAGAGATTGACAAGCAATTAAAAACTATAAAGAAATTTCGACTTGAGAAAGATCAATAAACTCTTGCACTCTGCTATTCACTTCAGATTTACTTAGATTGACGATACTTTCTGTACCGAATTTTTCAACGCAAAAACTAGCCATTGCACTTCCGTATATCACAGCTCTTTTCATGTTATCAAAAGAAATATCATCTGTAGCTGCAAGATAGCCTATAAATCCTCCAGCAAATGTATCTCCTGCACCTGTAGGGTCAAATACAGACTCTAACGGCAAAGCAGGACAGAAATACACTTTATCTTCGTTGAACAACAATGCTCCATGTTCCCCTTTTTTTATAATCAAGTATTTGGGACCTGTAGCCATTATCTTTTTAGCTGCTGTTTTCAATGCGTATTCTCCACTCAATTGGCGAGCCTCTTCATCATTGATAATAAGTACATCAACCATGGCAATGGTCTTATCCAACTCTTCACGAGCTATATCCATCCAAAAATTCATGGTGTCCATTGCAATAAGCTTTGGCTTGGTTTCCATTCTCTCTATCACTTTACGTTGTACATCTGGAGAAAGGTTACCCAACATTACATACTCACTTCCTTGATATGAACTTGGGATAACAGGATCAAAATCAGCTAGTACATTCAATTCCGTAACTAGCGTATCACGGCTATTCATATCGTTATGATACTTACCGCTCCAAAAAAATGATTTTTCATCCTCTTTGATTTGAAGACCTTCCGTATCTACTCCATGCTTCTCTAACAATGCAATATCTTCCTTAGGGAAATCTCCACCCACTACCGCAACTAGTTTCACCTCATCTGTAAAATAACTACTACTTAAAGATATATAAGTTGCTGCACCTCCAATTATTTTATCTGTCTTGCCAAAAGGCGTTTCAATGGCGTCAAAAGCCACACTTCCTATTACTAGTAAACTCATTACTGCAAAAGTAAATTTATTACACATCAAAGCTTAGAATTACAAACATCAATATGCACGAGTTATTAGGACTTTGGTTGTAAATACAATTTGAATTTGTGAATTGCTTTCAATTACATTCGCAGGGATGAATTTGAACGAGATTGCAAAGCAACTAGACCATGCTGCGAACACCGCAACAGCTATAGCACAAATTAGTAATACCGAAAGTTTTACAGAGGATGAAGCTTATGAAATTCAACGACTGTCTTTAGAAGAACGCTACCTCCGTGGAGAGAAGTTCGTGGGACTGAAATTGGGATTCACTTCATTTGCTAAAATGGAACAAATGGGCGTACATGATATGATTTGGGGTCGTTTGACTGATGCAATGCTGTATAAAAGTGGAGAGGAACTACCATTAGATAAATTCATACATCCAAGAGCGGAGCCTGAAATAGCTTTTTTGCTTAAGAAGGACTTGGATAGAGAAATTAGTCTTGAAGAAATTCCAGAATACATTTTAGCATGTGCTTCCGCTATTGAAGTAATAGACTCACGTTACGAAAACTTTAAATTTTCACTTGAAGATGTGATTGCAGACAATTGCTCGTCTTCAGCCTTTGTTTTAGGTGCGTGGCAACCATTACCTGATTCACTAAACGACTTGGACATCAGTTTACTTTTTGACAAAGAAGTAAAGCAGGGTGATAGCAGTAATGCTATTTTAGATAATCCATATTTATCCATTTGCAATGCTTCTCGTCTAGCTGTAAAGTACAATCAACCCTTTAAAGAAGGAGATATTCTACTTGCAGGAGCGGCAACACCTGCAGTTTTCATAGAATCCAATAAAAAAATAACGGCTAAAGTGGCGTCATTAGGGAGTTGTAACATTCTTCCAAAATAATTTAAAGAATATATTTTTCATTTGACTGAAAAATCTATTTTTGCACTCGCTTTTCAAGCACGCCTTCATAGCTCAGCTGGTTAGAGCGGTTGACTGTTAATCAATAGGTCCCTGGTTCGAGTCCAGGTGAGGGCGCATTAACAAACTAAAGGCTTCGCAGTTGCGAGGCCTTTTTTTATTAGCATACGTTATCACATCTGTTAGGATAACACCCTCCCAAGAGCTCAACCAAATTTAAACCAACATCCAAGACTACCTCTATTCAAAGCTAAAACTCAAAAAGCTCGGAATCTGCAATTCCAAATTGAATATTATCATACTATTTAAAACCACATTCTTGAGGTTTATGAACAGATAAGCACTCCTAAAATAAGTGGATTCACACCATTGTAGCTTGTATTAATTTTTCGGTAATTCGCCCTAAAATAATTTCGACTAAGGAATATTTAATTGAAAAATAAACTTATGATGATATGAATAAAAGAAAACTGATTTTACTGATTTGGATACAAGGTATCGGAATCAGTCTATTTGCTCAATTGCCTGTGATGCAGGTAAATTTCGAGCTAGAGACAAGTGTAACCTACATGGTAGATTCTGAAAATCAACAGAGTTTAACAAGTTATGACAAAATTGCTTTGATGCCCACAGATGTTAAGGAAGTTCATTCTGAAATAATTTTTGATAATGGCGATATTTTTAGTGAAATTATACCAACTTATCCAAACGGTAAACTAGAAGATTGGCAATCACTGCCTAGCAAAGTAATTATCACACCAACATCAAGGGAAATATATGTAGCAGACACCTTGTATTCTAGCTATCCTGTAACACAAGTTACACGTCCAATACCAGCTATCGAGTTTGCTCCACTTTACATGGGTACAGCTGCTTGGAACCTTCCTATGCCCGCCTCGGTAGTTTTAGCTATGCAAGCTGATGGATATGTCATAATAGAAAATACCGCTGACATACTATACTACAAAAATGACCAAGAAGCATATCTCTACAACATAGGTGAAATGATTGAAGAACACGCAGAATATGAAAATGGGATAGCTGTATATCAGGAAACCACAGCATATACTAAAGATGCTAACGGTTATTATGTGTATGATTTCAGTATTGAGCGTTTTCTAAAAACCCATAGAGCTCCTTGTTACGAAAAGGTTGTATTCAAGAAGTATAAAAATATTGATAGAGAATATTTAATGCCTGAATACACTCCTTCAGAGAAGAATGGGTACACTTATGAGCAAAGCAGTGAAGAAGTAGTATACCCACAGATTACTGCTCAGCAAATAGGTACTACAAATAATATTGAGGTTTTCTTCACCGAAGAAGCCCCAGACTTATTAATAGTAGATATAAAGGATTTGTACGGCAATATAGTACTAAACGACGTAGAACTAAGTCGTGAAAACAACCTATTTACCACAGAAAGTTTGCGAACGGGAGTTTATAATATTATCGTAACAAACACCCCAGTTGAATCTTGCAGATTTGTATTTATCCAATAATCTTTAAACGAATTAACACAATGAAAAAAATATTAATAACATTAATACTCTTCTTAAGTATAGGAGAACTATATGCACAGTTAGATACCATATTTATCGATACTGAATACAATGACACTTGCCACTTATGGAAAAACGTAGAAGTAAGAAACCGTTATAAACTAGAAATGGACATCAACTGGAGAGATATTGATCTGACAGATGGAGTCCTTGTTGATGACACGCTTCTATATCACAGTAATAAGACAATTAAATATAAAAAAGGAGAGGACATGTCAAGACTAATATACTTCGTTCATGGTATTGGAGGAAGCGTTAAGTCATGGAGTGCCGTAAGTGATATACACGACCAAGAATATGTTTATCATGACGACCTTATTGAATATGTTGATTTTCAACGTGATTTTAAAGCCGCAAGTGGGGAAGTACAGAAACAGATGATCTTAGGAAAAAACACGTTTCTCGACATAGATTTCAGTGTCACCCCTCCAGCACCGAGAAGGGAAGAATATGGAAGACCTTACGCAATTGGTCATAGCCAAGGCGGATTGGTTCTGAGGGCGTTAGACATGAGATATAATACTAGCTTGTATGGAAAGTATAATGAAAGTGACAGGAAATTTTGGGGATTTATCACTGTGGGCTCTCCAAATGCAGGGGCACGAATAGCCATAAGTATGGACGAAGTAGATAAATTAAGTGCAGACTTAGTTTCTAAGTTAGCAGCACCCGAAATCCTAAATTTACTAAATAATACTAACATCAAAATACCTTTTAAGTCTAAAAGATTTAATAAGCTATATAATAAAGCTAATTTATTAGTAAATGACATAGTAAAAAATCTAGTGAAAGAGATAGCAGGTCAATTGACCAAAGATAAGCGTGACCCTATTGCTAAACAATTTGGACCAGACTCAAAATACCTATCTGATACTCTAAATCATACTACACCAACCATTGCGAAAGCTGCTTTCTATGCAAGGGAAGACGACCCCATTTTTTGGAGAATAGCAACATATATGATTGGGAAAGATCCTTATGATTATGCACCGTTTGGAGCAAATGATGATGGAGCATTGGCTGAAAACATGATAGATTTAGAATTAAAATACATTGCAGAAGCTTATAGCACCAAAATTCAAATTAAAAATCATAAATCACGCATAGCAAAATGCAAGTGGTGGAAACCATGGAAATGTATTGGTAAAAAGAACCTTCAAGACGAGGTGGATAGTTTAACCAGGGAAGAGGATGCTTGGAACGAAGGAGCTGACTTTCTATCAAAAGTAAATCTATCCTATAAAGTTATACTGGGAGCTGTCGACCCTAATAATATGTATAAGCAAGAGACAGTGGGCTATACTTGCTATTATAGGGCATTTGATTGGATGAGATTCTCACAGCTTCCTAAGTCAATGCAAAACAACCCAACTATACGAGCGAAATACTACTATGATGCTAGCAGAACCGTAAAAAATGCAAGTGACTGCAACGGAGGATATAGACTTGAACCTATAGTAGAAACCACACTCATAGAAATACCAACCGATGCTACTGTGCCAGTTCCTTCTCAAAAAGCATTGCCTGGGTGTGTAACTTGGCATATTCGTGAAATGAATGAAGTACTTGACCATGACAATCCAGATTGGAATAATGTGACCATACGCAGTGGGGTAAACCATATGCAAGAACGGAATTGTGACCAAACAGATGCTATGCTCCGTAGAATCTATGAGGGTTTCGGCACACCAGAATTCTTTATATTGGAAAGGCGATGAAAATGATAATAAACATATTAATCCTTATTTCTTTGGGTTTGCAGCTAGGAGGCTGTAAGCCAGACGAACCAGTAGAACCTATAAAACCACCAGTTATAGATACTACTTCAAATCTAGTAGAGAACAAAGATTTTGAACTAGTGTACTACAAGCGAATGGGTATAAAAGGGGCTTGCTATGCTACAGTAGTAACAGACTACAATGTGATATATTCCATACAAAGAGTAGGCAATGGGCATAGTGACGACATCATAGCATTGGACAAGGCCAATGGAGATACACTCTGGGTAGTACCTAACCAAGGAGCAACAAGTAATTACAAACTATTTGGCAATGTGTTGTATTACAATACCAGAGACCGACTCGCTGCTCTGGATATACAAACAGGCACCAAGCTCTGGCAATTTAGTGGCAAACCACTTGGAGATGGGATATTAGGAGACTATACCTTTGGCAACGGTAAAATATTTGCATTTTTCAATTTTGGATGGAAGTTGGACGGTCAAGACAGTATGTTGATGTTTAGTATAAATCCACAGAGCGGCTCATCAGAACTAAAATATAAAATGTACACAAAAGATAGGCAAGGATACAGACCACACATACAAGGTGCCGTCTATTGGCAACATCCTGACGGTAGGGATATTATCTTTTGTCAAAGCAATAGTTGGAACTGGGATAAAAACGTGAATCAAAGTAGAGGGGATTATTTTGCCATAGATGTGGAGAACGATTCACTGTATTGGGATTTAGGGTTTTATTTTTATGACCCCGAAGATATTAATACAACTGTTAGTGGCTCAATACCTTTAATACATAATAATCAAATATATTTATCATCTGGAGGAGGTTGGAAATCTAGAATGAATTTAAACACAAAATCATCTAAATGGATAACTCCAATTCCTACACTCTACAGAACAGGACAATACTTCCACCACCCAGGAACATACTATAATGGCAAACTATACTACTCTGTAGGTAATGAGAAGAGTTTCAATATTATCAATTCTTCTGACGGATCATTTGTGGCAGGCAACAAACAAATGGGTGGGGATTACTATGCTAGTCCGTTACGTATCTATGATAATGCCGTATGGTGTACTACCACGACAGGATTATATAAGGTAAATGACCAAGCTCAAAAACTTGCAGAACTGCCCAACGAAGAAACTGTAGGCGGATACTACGGTAGTTTTCAAAACGGGATGGATATTGACCAAAAGACGGGATACATCTACACAACTAGGGGATATGCGTTTGTATGTTTAAAAGAGAAAAAGTAATTTGACAAAGCACTTATTCTACATATTAATACTTATTTCTTTGGGTTTGCAGCTAGGAGGCTGTAAGCCAGACGAACCAGTAGAACCTATAAAACCACCAATTATAGATACTACTTCCAATCTAGTAGAGAACAAGGATTTTGAGCTAGTGTACTACAAGCGAATGGGTATAAAAGGGGCTTGCTATGCTACAATAGTAACAGAATACAATGTGATATATGCCATACAAAGAGTAGGCAATGGGCACAGTGACGACATCATAGCACTGGACAAGGCCAATGGAGATACACTCTGGGTAGTAGTCAACCAAGGAGCAACAAGTAATTACAAACTATTTGGCAATGTTTTGTATTACAATACCAGAGACCGACTCGCTGCTCTGGATATACAAACAGGCACCAAGCTCTGGCAATTTAGTGGCAAACCATTTGGAGATGGGATATTAGGAGACTATACCTTTGGCAACGGTAAAATATTTGCATTTTTCAATTTTGGATGGAAATTGGACGGTCAAGACAGTATGTTAATGTTTAGTATAAATCCGCAGAGCGGATCGTCAGAACTAAAATATAAAATGTACACTACAGATCGGCAAGGATACCAACCCTATATACAAGGTGCCGTCTATTGGCAACATCCTGACGGTAGGGATATTATCTTTTGTCAAAGCAATAGTTGGAACTGGGATAAAAACGTGAATCAAGAGCGTGGAGATTATTTTGCGATTGATATAGATAATGATTCACTGTATTGGGATTTGGGATTTTATTGGGAATTAATCGGTGAACCTCTATCTATAGGATCAGGGGCTATACCTTTGTTAGCTGACAATAAACTTTGGATATCAAATGGATGGCATTTAAGAGTTAGCTTTGATTTACAAACTAAGAAGAGAATATGGAAGATGACTATCCCTTCTTTATATGCAACAGGCCAGTACTTTTATGCTCCTGGAGTTTACTATAAGGGCAAACTTTACTATTCGGTAGGTAACGAAAAGAGCTTCAATATTCTGAACGCCTCAGACGGATCGTTTGTGGCTGGCAACAAACAAATGGGTGGAGATTACTATACGAGTCCATTGAGGGTATATGATGATGCAGTATGGTGTACTACCACGACAGGTTTATATAAGGTAAATGACCAAGCTCAAAAACTTGCAGAACTGCCCAACGAAGAGACCGTAGGCGGATACTACGGTAGTTTTCAAAACGGGATGGATATTGACCAAAAGACAGGATATATCTACACAACAAGAGGGTATGCATTTGTGTGTTTAAAAGAAAAAAAATGAGAAGAATATTAACCGTTGTGACCCTATTTATTTGTTCTCTAGTTTGTGTACAATCAAGTGAATCTTAATTACACAAAACCATCCTTGAAGTGTGGCCATTTTTTGCCAGTTGCTCAAAACTATTCCTAAGACCAAATGATGTGATTTGGATTACAAACTCTGTTACGGAACCTTTTTTGTTCTATCAAATCCACCTCTCCCTTTTTGTCATATATTTTTAACACTTATAAAGCGGTATAAGTATCAATAAAATATTTCCTTTGTTACACCGTTACTCAAACATTGAAACATTTACCTAAATATATTTTTCTGCTACTAGGGATTTACATGCTCGCTTCTTCTTGCAGAAAAGAAAAATTTACTCTTAGTGGCGATGTCACCATAAATAGTGACACACTCTGGTTTGATACGGTATTCACTAAAGCTAGTGTACAAAAACCTATTTCGGTTAACAAGCAAATTCTAGTTTACAACCCAAACAACGAAAGCATCAAAACACGCATTACTTTAGGGGGGGGAAGCACCTCTCATTTTAGACTTAATGTGGACGGAGAATCCGGACATACCTTCAATGAAATTGAAATATTCCCCAACGACAGTATTTTCTTGTTTGTAGAAGTGCATCCAGACCCGAATAATAACAGTCCTGATTTCAATCCTCTTATTATTCGAGATTCCATTATCTTTAATACCAATGGTGAAGAAAGCAAAACCATGCTCATTGGTTGGGGCCAAGACGCACATTATATCTTCAGAGATAGTATTGACGTGGACACCACATGGGCCAATGATAAACTACCCATTGTAGTGTACGATTACTTTTATGTAAAACCTGGAGCTAAGCTTACAATAGAAAAGGGTATGCAGGTTTATTTTGCACCAAGAAGCTGGTTATTTATAGAAGGTCAATTGGATATGAAAGGCACCAAAGATGAGCCAATCGTAATGCAAGGCGACAGATTACAGCCTGACTGGGAAGAGACTCCTGGACAGTGGGGAGGAATATGGATAAGTCACCCCAGTTATGGCAACACCATAGAACACAGTCTTATTAAAAATGGTACAGTGGGCGTCTATTGCGATTCTACACCGGGATTATTAGGCCAAAGTAATGTAGACATTAAAAAGACCATGATTCGCAACATGAGCTTTGATGGTATTAGTGGTAGAAGAAGTACTATTAACGTAGAAAATAGTGTTAGTGCAAACTGTGGCCGCTTTACCTTTTTTGGTGATGGGGGAAAATACTCCATATTGAATAGCACTTTTTACACTGGAGGAAAAGATTTTGGAAGGCAAGACCCAACATTTTTCTACAGAAATAGAACTCGGGACGATCTCAACCCGAACATAATTTTAGAAACCTACGACATTGAGTTTACATTTATCAATAATATAATTGATGGTGTTGTGCTTGACGGAGAAATATTTGGAGATATTGACGTGACCAAAGTAACAGGCCCACTTTCTGTCAGAAACAACATGCTTAAAACGGAAGATCCTTTTTATAGCACCGCTGGTTTTAACAACATCATTAACAAAGATCCCAAATTTATTGATGAATATAATTACAATTTCGATTTGGATTCTTTGTCTCCAGCAAAAAACGCAGGAGAGATTTTAAATCCAGTTATAATTGATGATTTCTACAATCGACTAAGAAACACCATTGACATTGGTGCTTTTGAAAGTCAATTTTAAGCTAGAGGCAACCTTTCTTCTTACACCTTCGTCATGATAGTGTAAGCTGTAAATCAAACTCATGAAAAATCGTCTCTTCTTTACTCTCAACTTTGTACTTCTCCTCTCGTCTTCACTATTTGCACAATGCAATCCACAAGTAAGAAATACTTCTGGAACTTGGGTGACTTCAGCCACTTTTTGTGAAGATCAACTTATTGAGTTCAGGGCAGCTTCCCCAGGTTTTACCACAGTTACAAATTGGAATTTCTCACCAAACACTTCATCTGCTCAAAATCCAACATACAGTTATGAAAATGCTGGCAGTTATACTGTAAAATTTACCGGCTCTGGTCCTGGTGGGACTTGTACCGAAAATCTATCGATAACAATTCTTCCTAGCCCAGAGATACATATCATGCAGATCACCTCAGATTCTCAATGCTTCGAGAACAATAATTTTTGTTTTAGGGATACATCAACAGCTCTAAGTGGACTGATTGCTCATCAGAGATATGCATTCAGTAACGGTTCGTTGATTCACTATTCCAATCCAACTCATTATGGAACAAATCAGCATATTGACTCTACTATTTGCCTTGAACTTACCAACCCAACAGGTGGCTCCTTTGATTTGGTTGTAGAATCCGAACATACAAATGGTTGTATTACAACTTCTACCTTTACTGATTATCTTTTTATATATCCAAAAATTGGAGCAGAATTAAAAAACACCACCACTGCTCCTAATCCAAGTTGTGGCAGCACTTTAGGTACTTTTCAAAATATTTCTCAAATTTCGTTGGCAGATGTAGATTCTTTTGAATGGGATTTCGGAGACGGCACAAAAAAATCAGGAAACTCAGACAGTTCAGCTTTATGGGCAAATGCATCTCACTTGTACACTTCTAATGGAACATTTAATACAAGTATAAAAATATATGCTAAATCAGGGTGTATCAACGAGTATACACTAACTGCCGCGGTTTCTAATTTAGTCTTAGATTCAAAAATCACTCATTATCCGACTCATATTACTGCTATAGATAACCCCGTGACCTTTAGGATCATAGATTTACCAGGAACTCCGGGAGTAAATACTTTTTTATGGAATTTTGGAGACCCAACTACAGGAGCTAAAAACTATGAAAGCAATATTCTCTTCGGTACCGAACACCATTTCTCTGGACTTGGGACCTACCTCATCTCTTTGAGAATAGAACTAGGTCCTTGTGACGTAACCCTACTTGACACCATTCAGGTTTTAGGACCACTTGCTAAAATAGAAGCACCCTACAACAGAATAGCCTTTGCTGAAAAATTTCAATGTGGTACTAATGATAGCATACACTTCACCAATAGCTCACAGTTCTATTATAACGATGACAATATAGCTGATGAAGACTCAACAATTATTGTCAATGGCAAATCCATTTTCCAATTCAATTATACGCCACCTGCTAGTGGTGGGATTGGAACTGGGGACCAAACGGCAATACCCAGTGTGCACCAAAATAGAGCAATGGGTAGTCAAGTAAAACGTCTTTGGGATTTTGGAGACAAATATGCTCCAAGATGCACCACAAGTACAGCTAAAGGACAAAATATTGGCATGAATTGCAACTTTAGTGAAGATGAATTCCCAGTTCACAAATACCAACACTGGGATTCAATCTATTACAATAATTACTACCTCACCAACCACAGATTTTTCATACTAAAATATAATGAAAGTGGGAATTTCTGTTATACAGACACCATAGACAGTACAAATGCTAGTAAGCACTATGAGCTTTTTGAACGACGCACTCCTGTTAAATATATCGTCCATTTGTACCTAAATGACACCGTAAATAATACTGAAAGTCAGGATCAAGTATTCATTGACTTAACCAAACCCGACGCAAGTAAGATGACCTTATCTTCGGGGACACCTTGTCCATATAATGGCAGTAGTTCCGACCACATACTTAACTTTGACTTAAACACAGGAGGGCAATCTTATTTTGCAGTGAACTTTGATACACTTACTTATGGTGGGAACAACTTTACACCCTACAATCAAGGGATTCTGGCTCCTCCTACACCCGGATCTCCTGTTCCATTTTCACTCCCCTACACCGTGCAGGGTGCTCTAGGTGATGAATTCGTAAAAGGATATACTCCTGGAGAGATTGGAAGCCCAGATTACAGAGGTCCACAAGGATCATTTACAATGGGACTGATCGTTGGAAACGGACCTGCTGTTGGAGGGCAGCCCGCAACTTGCTTAGATACGGCATACTATCCAAATATTTTCAAAATACCCTATCTAGATGCTGCTTTTGAAATTACATCTCCTTCTTCTAGCATTAAAAATATCTGTGCTGGAGATGCGGCATATTTTAAAATTAATAACCCCATCCAAAATGACATTTCGGCACTAAGATGGGCATGGGGACATCAAAATATAGGTAAGGGCCCAGGCTATGAAGTCTATGCTGAACAATTTAAGTATTTTGAAAAATACCACGGTCCATCTCCGACGAGAAATGACAAAGACATAACCTACAATGGAGAAGATTGGTACTTCAACTACGTGATAAGAGCTACTTACAGTGATTTATTTGGAGGTAGAATTCTAGACACAATAGTGACCTCTATTCTAAAAGATTGGAATGAAGAATTTTTAGGTTACGGACCTATGATTTCTTTATTTAACACTGATGATCATTTCTATGATATTCCTAAAGAATGTGAACCCAAACTTTGGGGTGACGGAACCTTTGGATGCATTGACACTACCGGCTCATCTAGTTATTTTAATACAAATAAATTGGAGTACAAATCAGAGAATGGAGATTCCGTTTTCATGATAGGTGACAGACGTTACAGATACACAAACTCATCTCATAACGACTCCATAGAAGTGGCTCATATACTTCATTTTAGAGACTCATCCTTACAAGGGTACGATACCCTTATTAATGGTTCTGACACTACTTACGGAGTTTGGAAACATGACTACACCTATACTGAACTGGTAAACGGAGTACCGACTACCAGAAGTTCAAATGGTCCAATGACTCCTTTTTTAACCCTAATAAACAAAACAGGTTGTCAAAGTCATACCTCCAAACTCCTAAATGTAGGATTCTTAAGTGAATTTAGCCTCGCAGAAGATGCTGTATGTACTGGTGAGGTTGTACAGGTAAGCGATTCCATAAGATACTACCAATATGGTCAACAAGACTTTCTAACCTACCCGATCCATGACTTTGATTTTTGGAAAGATCCCACTAGGTACATCAACAATATTGAAACCTTCGAAGCAGATTGGGACAGTACAGATGGCACTTGGGATGGTGAAAGATCCATTGTACTGAATCATTTATACACAACTCCAGGAGAGTATACCATTACCATTGTCACCAAAGATTCTTCAAACTGTAGGGACACTAGTTATCTTACAGCTATTGTATCAACTACTGAAGCAAACTTTGGTATCGAAAATAATTTTGCCAACTGTGCTTCTACCTTTAATTTCTCAGATAGCTCAATTTTAAGTACATCACAAGACTTCATCATTAAGTGGGAATGGGACTTTGGTGATGGAACTATACAAAGCATTTTAAAGAACCCTTCACACCAATATACTAGAGGCGGCTACTTTGATGTAAAATTAAAAGTATGGTCAGCACTTGGATGTGTAGATTCCATTGAAAAAAGAATTTACATATCAGGCCCTCAACCTGAGTTTGAATCTGACATTGGTATATGGCTAAATGATACACCAGTTATTTGTGTAGGAGATTCTATAACTCTTGCAAACATCAGTCAAGGAGACATAAATACCCCTAGTTTCATCATGGATTGGGGAGATGGTTATTATTCTACAGCTGCTTCAATAGGCTCCTTATTCTCACATCAATACAACACCTCAGGAACCTTCGAACTTTTCTTGACACAAGAAGATGAAATTCCTGGAACAGGAACTCGATGTTCTAGAACATTCCCCGATACCAATCCGGATCTAATGATACAACACAGAATTGTAGTCATAGTTAATGAAAATCCCGAAGTAAAAATATTAGGACGAGCAACACCTACTTATCAAAGACACCCAACGGAATTTAAGGGACTTTTGGATAGTCGGTATACACGACTAAAGTGGATTGTCGAATCTGATACCGTCGTAATAAGTATGCCTGACACTTCCTTTATCTACAAATTTGCAAATGAAGGATTCTACAACGTTATTCTGGCTCCTGAATATGACATACTACCAAGATGTTGGGACAGAGATACTTTTAGAATTCAAGTATTACACAGCTCACTGAACACTATAACTGACCTACAACTTCTCTTGGATGTTCACCCCAACCCTACCCAAGGGGAGATACTCGTATCAGTTGCTAAAGGACTGGACATTTCAGATATAACTTTGATTGATCTCGTTGGAAAAGAAACCATCTTAAAATACAACTACAGCGAAAAATCATTGATTAAGATATCGAACCCTAACCTACCTTCTGGTACATATTATCTGAAAATCCGGTCCAACAAAGGTTTAATCTATAAAAAGATTGTGATATTAAAGGAATGACTATGTAAACTTATAGAAAGGTCGCCTTCAACGTCAAGCGGCCTTTTTATTTTAACCCTACTACAGATAACAGTTTATCTATCATGCTATCCCACGTAAAACGAGAACGTTCTATTTTAATATTCTCGACAAACTCTGTCTCGCGGTTATTCTCATAAAAATCTAAAATATAGTCTGAAATTTCAGAAACATCTAGACTTGTAACATAGCCCACTTTTTGATGAGGGACTAGTTCCGACAGTCCCCCTACATTGGTAACAAGCATTGGTTTATTGTAGTAGTATGCTATCTGCGTAACGCCACTTTGAGTTGCCGTTTTATATGTTTGTACAACCATATCTGATGCACTGAAGTACGTACTTACTTCGCTATCTGGAATGAAATGATTTGCTTGTATAATGCTTCCTTCTAAATTGTGCTTTTTAATTATTGCAGTATATTCATCTGGACTTTCGTAATACTCTCCTGCTATGATAAGTTTAATCCCAGATTCTTGAATCTTTTTATTTGCAAAAGCCTTAAGAAGAATATCCAAACCTTTGTACTTACGAATAAATCCAAAAAAGAGTAAGTATTTTCCATTTTCTTCCAACCCTAGCTTCTTGCGAGCTATAGCTTTATCTAGCTGAGGCCCAAAATTTTCATACATAGGATGTGGATTGTACATCGCTGGTTTGAATTTATCAAATTGTTTTAAATCATCCAATACAGCTTTACTCATTGTTACAAAACCATCACTGCTTTTTACAAAATAGGAGGTTAACATTTTGTCAAACGGCGTCTTCTCGTGCGGAATAATATTATCCGCTATTGTAACTATTTTAGTCTTTTTATTTCTTCTAATTATTCTACCTACAGTTCCAAGACAAGGACCTATAAAGGGCATCCAATACCTGAAAATAACCAAGTCGGGAGATTCTTTTTTTAGCTTATTTCCTATAGATATCCAATTGAATGGGTTAATAGAATTTAGCCCTACTTCTATATCAAGATTCTCAGGCTCTGGATCACTACTGTATTGCGTTTTACCAGGGAACAGTATTTTTGGATATTGAAGACTAAAGGTTAGAATCCTGACAATATGACCTTGCTTTTGTAGCTTGGTAGCCAAAAGTTGATTATACGTTGCCAAACCACCTCTTAATGGGTAAGCAGGTCCTACTATAACTATGTGTTTTGACTCTTTTTGCATTAGGTAGACACATCAGACCTTAGTCTGATACATTTTAGATATAGCTATTCAAAGCCTAGCTTTTCTGATATCTCGTATTTATTCCTATTTGGGGCATTTCGACTCAACATTTCAGCTAAGAAACCTCCCATAAATAACTGCGTCCCAATCATCAGCATAGTGAGTGCCAAATAGAATAGTGGATTGTCTGCAACAAGAGCTTCTTTCACACCATTACTTAGGGCAATATATTTGCTGATTAGTACAAAAGCGGCAAGTCCAAAACCAAATAGAAATGCCATTGCACCCCAGAGACCAAAGAAATGCATTGGTCTCTTACCAAACCTTGATACGAATATGATGCTCAATAGATCCAATGGACCTCGTACAAATCTGCTCAATCCAAACTTGGTTTCTCCATATTTACGAGCTTGGTGCATAACCACCTTCTCTCCTATCTTTTTGTAACCTGCTCTATGGGCCATTACAGGAATATAACGATGCATCTCTCCGTACACCTCAATACTCTTTACAACTTCATTTTTGTACGCTTTCAGACCGCAATTAAAATCATGCAAATAGATACCACTCATTAGTCGTGTCGCCCAATTGTACAATTTGGTTGGGATTGTCTTGGTTATGGGATCATGTCTTTTCTTTTTCCACCCACTTACTAGATCATAGCCTTCTTCCCATAGCATACGATGCATTTCAGGCAATTCATCCGGACTATCTTGCAAATCAGCATCCATGGTAAATACGGAATCTCCAGAAACAAGTGCAAAACCCTCGTTTAAAGCTGCAGACTTGCCATAGTTTCTACGAAATTTTAATCCACGAACTTCGGGGTGCTTTTCTTTTAATTCCTCTACTATTTCCCATGAATTATCGGTTGACCCATCATCAATAAATATAACCTCATAGCTATACTTATGTTCATCCATCACCCGTTTGATCCAAGCAAATAATTCGGGTAACGATTCTGCTTCGTTTAGCAGCGGTATTACAATTGAGATATCCAAACTATACTACTAAAGTGTCCTCCTTCTTTCGTTCTTTTTGTATAGCTCCAATCACTAGAGCTAATATGATATACCAAAACAGCCACTTTCCTGTTTGCTTTAGCTGCTCAAGAATTCCTTTAGACTGTTTTGAAGCATCGGCTCTTGCTTTTTCCATTGCCTCATCTATGGCCTCTTGTGGAGCACCCATCCACTCCATAAACCCTTCTGTACTATTAAGTATTTCTTCCCCAAATTCTTGCTCCCAAGACGTATCTATAATCGTTACAAAAATTATATTAAATACCAAAACGATTGCTATGGACACTATACCCGTAAAAAAAGCAGCATTAAAAGCATTTCCAAAAGTAAAAGGTGTAAAATTTGGCTTACAACCTTTAGCTCCAAGAATCATGAATACTATCGGCAGAGCCAACATATTTACTACTAATGCCACAACCCAACCCTGCCACTTTGCGTAGAACATGGGGTCTATAGCGTACAGTACTACAAACAATAGTATACTCACTATTGCCATTCTCAATCCCTGCTTAAATGCGGGTTTATATTCTGTCATCATATTAATATCGGTTACTTAGATTATTATTAAATACAGCCACAATTCCTCCTGTGAGTTCCTCGTTCCATTCATGGCTATTGTTCGAAGTAGATTTATTATTGGATGAATCAAACTTCCAAACTTTGTCTTTATCAAAAATCGTTAGATTGGCTTTCATCCCTTTACTTATACTAGACGATTCTTGGCCTAAAAAGTTGCTTGGTTTGACGGTAACAACTTCTATAAATTTCTCCAATTCTATATCATTTGACAAATGCTTTAAATACCATGGATAGACCTGCTGCAATGCTAGAGATCCATACTCTGCATAGTCAAATTCAACCTGCTTACTTTCTATATTTTGAGGACAATGATTACTGCATATAGCATCAATAGTTCCATCATTAACTCCTGCAATAAGTGCTTGTCTATCTGACTCCGAACGGAGGGGTGGATAAATCTTAAAGTTTTCATCAAAACTCAATACCTCTTGATCGCTAAAGCACAAATTGGCTATGGCTACGTCACAGGTAACTTTGACCCCTTCAGATTGTGCTGTTCTTATTAAATTTACAGACTCTTCTGTAGATATTGCACTAAAGTGAAGACTTGCTTCGCAATACCGAGCTACTTCTATTTGTTCGCTAATATTTAAGTATTCTGCTAGCGAGGAACTTGTTTTCAATCCTGTATGAACGGTAACATCACTTTCATTTACAAGTCCTCCCTGTTCAAGGGATTTATCTGAGGGATGAGTTATAACTCTTGCCCCAAATGGCTTTGTATATAGTAAAGCTTTCTTCAACAATCCATTGCTCACGGCTTGGTCTCCATTCGTAAATGCAACCGCACCTGCATTGTTCATATCATACAACTCAGCGAGATTTTCAGTGTTCTCTGTCGCTGACAGTACTCCTGTTGGAAGTAGATTTACAACATGGTTCTCTGCTGATTTAGTTAAATATTTCACTGAAGATTTATCAGATATAGGTGGTTCGCTATGTGGCAATGTAACCACAGAAGTAAATCCTCCAGCGGCCGCAGAATCTAATAGGTTCTCTAACGAATCCTTGTGTTCATTACCTGGGTCTGTGAGATGACACCTGAGGTCTACCCAACCAGCACTAACATAGAGGTTATTACCAACTACTTCTTTGCCATCTGCATTAATCTTGCTACTTATTTCGACAATTGTACCATCGACAATGAGGATATCTACTTTTTGTAAATGAAGCGAATTCCCTATCTCTACTAATGTGGAATCGCGGATGATGTAAGATTTTGACACTCTTGGTTATGATTTTAAGAATCTTAGCAAAAGTATCTCTATAAGCAGAAATATCAAACACAGTAAGATGAAGAATTTCCACAGTGGCCTACCACTGCTTATGCTATCTGTAGCATTTTTTATTGCAGCAGTAGCAGATTGAATAACTTTCACACTGCTACCAAACTGATTTTCCAACTCTTCATTGGATGCAAAACGCTGTATGGACTCACTTCTGCTGTAATTCAGAGCTACACTCGCAATTTCTTTATTGTCTCCATTTTGCACAGAATAGACACCTGATTCCTTTACTTCATCATTTAACCAAAATCGTAATCCTCCTTTATTTATTGCACTTTCTGCTAAGACTGAGTAGTCATCTTTAACCAATGTTATTTTCTTTTCTGAACCTAACAAACTAGAAACACCTATTGCATCTTTGGAGAACAAAGTGTAGGCTAATCGTTGCTTTTCTGATTTACTAAAAGCCATCTTTAACATAGTGAGAACAAAAAGTTCGTGCTCAGATAGGTTACTGAATGACCCATCCAAAGGCAAAGCAAACTGAAAGAGACTCCCAGTACCTAAGGACTTTCTAACCAAAATTGGACTATTGTCTTTTAATGATAAAATTGTCTGCACTCCTACTTTGTCTTCTAAAGAAAAACACTGTTTAACTTTAGGTAAAAGAATATTTTTAGGAATTCGTTTGTAAACATCACGAATAAATGGCTGCTTTAGATTTTGAGGTGTAATACTCAAATCCTTTTTTGTTAATCCGTCAAACGATGGAAGTCCTAGTAACGTAGATAAGGGAACGTACTTACGAACAGATGCATTTGGGAATATAACTACTATTCCCCCGTGTTCTGTGTATCGTCTTAACTCTTCTGCGAAACCACTTCCTATCTCAGTTAACTCATTTAAGATAATTAAGTCATATCCAGCAAGACCGGCATAGTCCACATTACCTTCCGCTACTTTAATAAAACTAAAAACGTTGTCATTCTCTTGACTAAATACTTTCTCAATGGACGTACTTCTTTTTCCAATTTGTATGACTTTAATACGAGATTTTATATTCAGTGTAAAATAGTATTGATTATCAAATATAACGGGTACATCACTTAAACTTACCTCTCCTGAAACCCAGCCTTTTGTGCTACTAGTAAATGCCATATCTAAAACGGATTGGCTCTTTGCTGATATTCCAAAACTTTCAACTCCTTGCTGCACTCCATTTATCCTTAACACCAACGAAGACGACTCGATGTCTTGATCTCCGTTATTGGAAACTTGAATTTTTAATTTTACAGGAGATTCTGGCTTTATTACAGGTTCTTCCAACCATACAGAATCTATCGACAAATTCTGTAAATAACTAGGTACACTTCGCACCATATATAAATTCAGATTACTATCCAATGTGACACTGTTGGCAGTTGATTTTTGTTGAAAATCGCTAAGGGCAAACGTATGCTGACTTGCATATCCTTCTGAAATAAATTTATTATTTATCTTCTGTACTATTCGTTGAATCTCATTGGGGTGATGGTCTATTTCCAAATCATCAATCAGTTTAATCGCATTAGCTGGTGTATGTATTCTATTGCTAAATGGGCTCAATGCATTATCCAAAATTTGAATCTCAGCTTCTAGCGGAAGATTTTCTATAATCTCGCGTGCCGAATTCTTTGCATTCTCAAATAACTGACCATCTTCACCTTCAGCTCTCATGCTTTCTGAGTTATCCAAATAGATACTGACTAATTGCCTTCCCTCTTTTGTATTCTCATTGGGCAAGAATGGACGGGCAAAAGCAAATACTAATGCCGCTAACGCCAACATTCTAGCTACCATTACCAACCATTTCTTAATTTGCCTTGTTTTCCTACTTTCTGTTTGAATTTTTTTAAGCATAGCCACATTACTAAACATGACCTTCTTGTATTTTCGAAAATTGAATAAATGAATTATTACTGGAATTATCAGTAATAAGAGGGCCCAAAGAAAAGTAGGATTTTGAAAACTCATTTAAATCAACTCTGCGAATTTACATTGCACTTTGATAGAAACGAATTAAAATGCTGAATAGCATAATCCTACGACTAAATTTAATCTAAAAATACAATTATGGAATAAAAGCTTAAAGCACTGATAAAAGGTTTCCGAAGTCAATTGGATTCTGATAGTTGAATCCTGAATAGTAGTTACATTGAAGTTTAAACTGAACTGCATTCTTACAATCCTTCTTTAGCTCAATAATTACATTGCCATATCGCTGTGCATGTTTTTTGTCTTCAAAACTGGGCTTTGGTTTTAAAAAATAGAACCACGATTCTTCGCATGCTCCACTAACTCGCTGAGAAGTATGCTTATTTGCCTGTACTATATAATTATCATTTTCAAGCTGACTTTTTATATAGTCAATTAAGTAATGGTGCAAATCAAGATTGGACTGTTCTCCTACTTTTATGACTATCCCCGCAGAGTCTTTTCTATCAATAGCATATGTAGAGATATTTTCATCCATTGATTTTGCTGCTTCCCATTCACTTTGGAGATACATAATTAGATCTTGAATCTTGTGAAAATTATGACACATGTCATCTGCAAAGCACTTTGGCCTTGCAATTGTCTTAGAGTAAGAAAAGTCTTCTTTCTCAAGATTGGCAAATAACTTTTTAAAGTTCAATGGCATAAAACCCTATGTTTATAACACTAATGAATTACGTATGTTTGCCACCAGCATTTGAAACTTTCAGTAATCATAGTAAATTACAATGTTAAGCACTTTCTTGAGCAATGCCTAAAGTCCGTGCAAAATGCTGTAAATGAGATAGATGCAGAAATATTTGTTGTAGACAATAACTCAGTAGATGGTTCTAACGAAATGGTCATTGATCTATTTCCTGAAGTACGGTTAATCGCAAATTCTAAGAACGTTGGGTTTAGTACTGCAAACAATCAAGCTATCAAAAAAAGTTCTGGGGAGTATGTACTTCTACTAAATCCGGATACAATAGTTCCTGAAAATTGCTTCACCAAACTACTTGCTTTTGCAGATTCCAAACCTGATTTGGGTGGTTGCGGAGTGCATATGGTTGATGGGCAGGGTAACTTCTTGCCAGAGAGTAAACGTGGTCTACCAACTCCAGAAGTAGCTTTGTACAAGATAATTGGCTTAAATAAAATCTTTCCTAAATCAAAAAAATTCGGAAAGTATCATTTGGGGTATTTAGCTGAAGACCAAACTAGCGAGATTGATGTATTATCAGGAGCCTTTATGCTTATGCGAAAAGAGGCCTTGAATCAAGTTGGTCTACTTGATGAAACATTTTTCATGTATGGTGAAGACATCGACCTCAGTTATAGAATAACACAAGGTGGTTGGAAAAACTACTATTTTGCCGATACTAGCATCATACATTACAAGGGTGAGAGTACTAAAAAGCAAAGTACAAACTATGTACGCGTTTTTTATAAGGCCATGATCATCTTCGCCGAAAAACACTACTCAGGGAATAATAAAAAACTTTTTAAATTTTTCATAAATATGGCCATTTATGCTCGTGCAGGAATAGCCCTTGGACTAAATATTATTAGAAAATTTTGGCAACCTGTGGTAGAAAGTATTCTCATATTCTTGAGTCTTTACTTATTAAAAGGTTACTGGGAGGAGCATATCAAATTTATTAAAGCATATCCAAAGGAGATGCTAACTATACATCTTCCATACTATACCCTTATATGGGTCTTAAGTCTTTGGTTTAATCGCAGCTATTCATCTCCATTTGATTTCAATAAACTAGCCCGAAGTATTGTAATAGGGACTTTGATTATTCTAATGATTTATGGCCTTCTACCAGAAGATTTACGTTTCAGTCGTGGAATAATACTCTTCGGCACTTTGGTCGTTGCTAGCACCTTGTTTCTCTGGCGTACAGCCCTGCACTTTATCAAGTATAAGACTATTGATTTTAGCCATCGCAATTACACCAAGAGTATTCTCGTAGGAAATCGCAAGAAATGGCAAAATGTCACCCGTCTCCTAAACAACTACAACAAGAACTACCAACAGATTGGATTCGTAACTGATGAAAAATCAAAAGACGAAAAATGGCTTGGGTCACTGAACCAACTTTTAGAAATAGTAAATATCTATGGTATAAACGAAGTTATCTTTAGCAATGAGAGTATATCTGCTGAGCAAACCATGCAATTAATGGCTGAAATAGGACCACAGGTTAATTATTTTACCATACCAGCTGAAAGTAATTTTGTAATTGGCAGTCATTCTAAAAATGCAAACGGCTTATATTTTGGAGAACAAATAGCGTTAAACCTATCTAAACAGGAAGTACGAGGTCAAAAGCGTTTATTTGACATTGGAATATCTATTCTAAGTATTTTCCTCTTCCCTCTTCTTATGATTATTCCTAGAACGCGAAAATGGGTGCACAATTCTGGTTCCGTACTAATAGGTACTAAAACATGGGTCGGATATAGCAGTCAAATCACAGATAAACTTCCAAAACTTAAGCCTGGAGTTTATACCACAGATTATCAATTGAAACAATCCAATGAGCAATTTGCTCATAATCTAGATTTATTATATGCTAAAAATTACAACCTCGGAATGGACCTCCGAGCTTTATTAAGCAAGTAATTGCTTGACAATGTCAGCAATAATCTTACCATCAGCTTTGCCTTTCAGCTTACCACTAGCCATTCCCATTACTTTACCCATATCTTTCATTCCACTAGCTCCTGTTTGAGCTATTATCGCTTGAACTTCAGCCTTAATTTCATCTTCAGACATCTGTGCGGGTAAGAATTTCTCAATTACTACTAGTTCTTCTTCCTCTATTACGGCAAGGTCTTCTCTTCCCTGCTCTTTGTAAATAGCCAAAGAATCTCTACGCTGTTTTGCCATTTTCACTAATGCTGTCACCTCATCAGCTTCTGTCACTTCTTTACCACCTTCTGCAGTTTTAAGATTTAAAAATGCTGCTTTTATACCTCTAAGAGCTCTTAGAGAAGCTTGATCCTTGGCCTTCATAGCCGTCTTCAACTGTTCCGATATTTGATCTGAAAGACTCATTGAGCAAAGGTAACTACAACCAGTTCAAATTCAATTTTAGAATTAATTATTACCCAGAATTTAACACATTGGCAAAAAGAAACATGAATTTAAGGTTTCGTTCAAGGAACAGAGTACTGTAGTGTTGTCCTTAGGTTAAAGACAACTACTCTAACTCTACATCTTCCGCATTCATAAATACTTCAGGTTCTATAATACCATGGATAAGATTCACCTCATCTTTACCCAATTGTTGTCCAGCACGGCTTGTAAGTAAGAGTACAATAATCCCACCAAGCACAAATGGGATTAACCATAATATATAGGAGGACAAACCTAAATTATATCTTGAAAAGCCAACTATGGAAACAATCAAGGTAACAAAACCTAAGAAGAAATAGATAAACATATAACCTAACCAGATATCTGGTTTAGGTCCATAAATCCCCTTCACTTCTGTTCCCATTCCTGTTTCTCTGAGATTGAGAGACAACTCTGGAGACCAAAAATGTCGTTGTTTTTCTACTATTCGAATTCGTATAGTGTTATAAGTGATTCGACCAACTACTTTATTAGAATGCTTGGCCAGTAATTGCTTTACGGTCTCTGTTATCTGACCAGGTGTTTCGGGTACAAGTTTGGTAAATCTAAGACGAGTTTCTAATAAGCTTGCTGTCATTCGTCGCAATTATAAAACATGCGACATGGACAAATAATGACCTTAGTCAGTTTAACTGGTGATAAGATTAATTCATTATAAAACCCAGGGAGATACTAGGCATAATGAAAAGTCCAGATGAATAGGTATAATCTGACTTGAAACTGTAGTTTCCTTTGTCGTAGAAATGAGCATCACCTTTGTATCTTGGCATAAATCGTCCAGATATATCAAAGGCCAGAGCCCATCTTGGCTTCGCAGTTTCAAACTGATAATTAAAGTCAAAACCTACACCCAAGGCACTTAGTTTAAAATTTTCTAAATCTGAGCCTTCTGCAACTGACTCACCGCTAGAATCGGTACGAATAATCACTCCACCTTGTCCGACGTTCAGTCCTAAACTTACTCCTGCCGTAAGCTTTGTAAAATAGTGAAGCGATCTTACATTATTTAATGTTAGAGACACATTACGTGTTCGCACATAACTCAAACCCAACAATGCATTGATGTAATTTCTATCCTTTGCAAGTAAGGTGGCAGTATCTGTATTAATCGTTAAAAGTTGAATATCTTCATTGAGATATGCAACGGACAATCCTCCATCAAATACCAATTGATGCCTAACTTGAAAGGGATAAGAAGCATAATACGTTTGTTTATTTTCCTTTGAACTGCTGGTAAGCTTAAGCTTCATATTTGACTTTCTAATAACCTCCTTTAGGCTTTTATGTCCCATACCCTCTAGGTATAAAACTCCACTATTGTTGTAATCCTGAAATGTAGTGATGGCTTTAAAGCTCAATCCACTATATGCATCAAAAATCATGTCATACTTAAGATGTAAGGCTACAGCACTTTTATCCACTGGACCTACTGTCCCTACTCCGAAAAAAAAAGTAGAATGTAAATCCTGAAGCGGGTCTTCTAAATCTATGGTTACATTAATCTTAGTACTATCGTCATAACCAAAAATGATATCTGAACTATCTTGCTGTGCATAGGTGGCAAGAACTAAAATCAAAGTCAGAAGTGTAATGAGCTTTCTCATACTTATTAGACTATGAAAAAGGAAGTTTGGTTGTCTTTGCTTTAAGATTTTTATTTCTAACCTTCACGTATATTTCAGAATCTAAAGCTGCAAATTCTGGTTTAACGTATCCCATTCCTATTGCCTTACCTAAACTTGGACTTTGGGTACCACTAGTTACTTCACCAATCCTATTGCCTTCTGCATCTGTTAGCTCATAGTGTTGACGAGGAATTCCTCTGTCAATCATCTCAAAACCTACTAACTTCCGATTTACACCATTTTCTTTTAGACCCTTATGATAATCTTGGTTGTTAAACGGTTCGGCAAACTTAGTAATCCAACCCAATCCGGCTTCCATTGGAGATGTAGTATCATCAATGTCATTTCCATAAAGGCAATACCCTTTTTCCAATCGTAGAGTATCCCTAGCTGCTAATCCACACGGCACAATGTCAAACTCTTTACCTGCTTCCATTATATTGTCCCACACCATATTGGCATCCTTATTCCAAACATATAATTCAAAACCACCAGAACCCGTATAACCGGTATTACTAATTACCACATCTTCACTTCCAGCACAACTTCCTGCATCAAAATGATAAAACTTAATTGCGTCTAAATCTATATCTGTTAACTTTTGGATAACCTTAGCCGCATTAGGACCCTGTACAGCCATTAGCGATATATCATCTGACATATCCTCTAACTCACAGTCAAAACCTTTTGCATCCTTCTGTTTCATAATCCAGTCCCAATCTTTGGCAATGTTACTTGCATTGACTACCAACGTATATTCTTCAGCACTCCATCTGTATACAATAAGGTCATCTACTATACCTCCTTCATCATTTGGCATGCAGTTATACTGAGCTTGCATATCTACTACTTTGCTGATATTGTTGGAACAAATCCAAGCTACAAGAGCTTCAGCATCCTTCCCTTTAACGGCAAACTCGCCCATATGACTAACGTCAAATACTCCTACACTATCACGAACTGCATGATGCTCGGGAGTAAGTCCGGTATATTGCAAGGGCATGTCATACCCAGCAAAAGGCACCATTTTAGCACCTAGTTCTATGTGTTTATTGTAAAGGGCTGTGCGTTTTGACGCAGTTAAATCTGTAGACATATCTGCAAATTAAATTGAAGTCCATCATTTAACAGAATTGCTAACCCATTTTTTGCAGAAATTTATTAAATGTCTATTTATTTTTATCCGGAATTATTGGGCCAATTTTGAATGTCGCCTTTCTGCCAGATATAAATAATAGCGATACTGGAATACAGGATTCACTTTTTTCTTTTTGATCCATAATCTTCGTATCCAATAAATATAGCTTTTCTATTCGTTTTTTACCCTTTACCTCAAACACTATGCTTTGCACAGTGTCATTCTCAAATTTCAATACATAATTGAATGCTTTCATCCCATTCAATCTAAATTTTTTCACAGAGATAGTCCCTGAATTGTATATGGAATCTGGAATTGGGATTAACAAGTCTTGAGCATCAAACCGATCACATGGTAGCGGCAATGAATCTGTACTCCAATTCTTTTGGTAGTGCTTAATGGAAGCATCACCCTGTCCATAGCATACGGAACTCAACAAAAAAGCGATAATTGCGAAAAATGTTTTCATAAAAAAACCCTAGGTACAAACCTAGGGTTTTAAATTATTTATTGATAATTGGATTATTCTCCTGTCACTACAGTAATATAGCGAGTCACAAATAAGCCTGCTTCTACTTTCGTATCAACAGTAGAAACTTTGGTAATACTACCATTTTCTGCTGCTGACTTGATAGAAGCATCGCCTCCATCAAGGATGAAACCAAAAATCACTCTATAGCTTGATTCTCCAACTTTTCCTCCATCCGGATTATCCGTTATGAAAAGTGGACCACTTACACTGCAAGATGCCATTGAAACAATGAACAATCCCGCAACTAATATTTTCATTAAATTTTTCATAATTTTAGTCTTGTTTTTCTGTTCCTGTTACAATTACTTTCACTGTAGATATTAACCAATAGTTAGAAGCTTCTACATCTACTGTTGCTACTTTATCTATGTTACCATTCTTAGCAGCTTCTATCACACCAAAGTTTTTGTTCGTAGAGAACAAACCTTGTTGCAATTGATCTCCTGCTGAACCACCTAAAATTACAGTTGTTCTAGAAACACCTACCGCATCTCCTATCTCATTATTTGTTACTGCATAAGGTCTTACAAGTGTGCAAGAAGACGCTAAAGCAACAACCCCAACAAGAATTAATGTTTTTAAATTTTTCATAATTACTCTCCTGTTACTGTTAATTTAAACTTCGGGATAATTACCAATTGCATCATTTTAAATTCTGCAATACCAACTTTGGAGATATCTCCATCTTTTTTGGCTGCCTGGTAGGACAAGTCAAGATCTTTGTTGAATGGCGTACCTTCTACGACACCCACTTTGGAACCTACTGGGTTGTTAGTAACCACAGCAGTGTGCGACACTACGCAAGAGGAGAACAGACCTCCAACTAGCAATGCCACCATTAGTGTTTTTAGTTTCATGATTTTCAAATATTAAATTTAGTTAAACTGCCCCAAATATAAAGGATTTAAGCTTACACACAAATGACATTAAACGAGGCCATTAAACAAATGGTAGCTTACTCCCTTTAGAATAAAAAAAGCGGCAACCTTTCGGTTCCCGCTTTCTACTTTTTGGTTTAAGGTTAATTTACTTAACCAATACTTTAATCACACCTGCATTATTAGCATCGGTAATCTTCACAAAGTACATACCTACAGGCACATCTAGCTGTACTGTATTGTTTCTACTTGTAAATGTATTGTTTGTATAAACAACTTGACCTGTAACATTTGTAATCACTACTGAATACTTAGAATCCTGCTTCGGAAGGTCAATAGTAAATTGACCTGAATTTGGATTTGGATATAATGAAATACTTCCTAAATCAAATTCATTAACTGAAGCTGTTCCTATGGTAACATCCTGTGTAGCTGAACTGGTACAACCAGTTATAGAATTTACAATAGTATGCGTTATAGTAACTGTTCCTTGTGCAACACTATCTTCCAGAATTGAAGAGCCTCCATTAGAGATGTTCTTGCTACCAATTGTCCAGTTATGGATATATCCAGCATTTGTCTCTGTCGCATTTGCAACAATTCTAGATCCGTGATCTTCGGCTATAAAGTCTGCACTAGGTGCTGCATTTACATTTACAATCACTATCGCTCTATCACTCATACAAGTCCCGTTATCTGCTTGCACAAAATACCCTTCGGTGCTTACTAATACTGGAGTAATGTATGAAGCTCCTGTAGCTACTGGAGTAGAACTCGTAGCTGAAGTATACCAATTTACCGTACCATTACTAGTTGCCGATACTGTAGCAGTTTCGCCTTCACAGATAGTAGCACCTGCAATATCAGTAAGTGTTACTTGTTCCTTTACAGTTACGATTATTTGAGTTTTTGCATCTGTACAATTTCCTCCCACTGCTTGAGCATAGAAAGTATCTGTTTTAACGACAGCTCCTAGTTCATAGGAAGAACTCGTAGCTAATGGAGTCACATCTTCTGCATTTGCATACCAGTTATATGATTCGTTAGCGAGTACAAGCTCAACATCTGTTCCTTCACAAACTTCTATTGCTACATCTGCGTCTACATTTGGTGTCACTGTAACAGTAACATTTGTTCTATCACTAACACAAGTACTTGAACTTGCTATTACATAGTATGAAGTAGTTTCAGAAAGTACTGGAGTTGTAAATACATCACCAGTAAATACCTCAACATCACTTGTATTGTACCATTTTTTTGTAGCTCCAAAACCTGCATTTAAAGTAGCAGTATTTGCCTCACAAATTGTAGCAGCAGCCACTATAGGAGCGGCTGGTTTATCATTTACGATTACAACCACTTGTACAGCATCACTAGTACATCCATTAAGCGAACTAACAGCAAAGAAAGTACCTGTAGCACTTAAGGCTCCTGTTTCAAAAGTTGAACCAGTACCTAAAAGAATTGATTGGTTAGCATTATACCACATAACGTTAGTACCAATAGTAGCTGCAAGAGTTGCACTTTCGCCTTGACAAAGTGCAGAAACTCCATTCACAATAGGATCATTTGGCTTTGCATTTACAGTTACTATTACATCAGCTCTATCTCCTTCACAACCCTTTACTTCTTCAGAAACATAGAATATAGAAGTAGAAGTCAATGCTCCTGTCATCAGGGTATCTCCAGTATGAATTGGTGTACCTCCTGTTGTAGTATTGAACCAGTTTGTTGTTCCTGAAGATGCATTTGAAATAAGCATAACCATTTCATTAGCACAAATTGTTGTATCTGAAACAACTGGAGCTTCTGGCAATTGGTTTACTACTGCCTTAACTTCAAACAACTCACTCTCACATCCATTTGCTCCCAAATCTTTCACAAAGAATGAAGTAGTGGTATCTAAACTATTAGCGATATAGGAATATCCCCTTGCAATTGGAGTCGTCGATGTAGCAGAAGCGTACCATGTAATATCATTTCCAAAAGAAGTAATATAGAATTGAGCATCTTCACCCTCACAAATCGTATCGTTTGTAACAATAGGAGATGCAGTCTCAATGACATTTACAATTACTTGAGCTAGTGGCGAAGAACACCCTCCTGCAGTAATTGCCCAATCATAAAAGAAGTAGTAAAAACCACTCAGATTATTGATGGTATTGATAATGGACACGTTGTTATCCGCGTCAGTATACGGCATACTTGCCCCAGCACTGTTTCTATATAAACCACCCGTAGTAGTACCTACGGCCGAAATCTTATATCCAGCACCCGCACTAAGACTTGCACCTACAAATAAACGCTGAGCTCCTGAACCTGTAACTGCAACTGTAGTTGTAGATACTGTTGTTCCAGAGGCATCTTTTATAACAACAACAACATCTCCTGCTCCATTTGGATAAACCGTTACAGAATCTAAAGTAATATCATTATTCACATCAAAGACAAGACCTTCACTTACTGTAGCATAATTACCTCCAGCACCAATTGAATTATTCAATGCACCAACGCCAAATGCTGCTGAATAATTTCCTTGAACAAAGAATGTATCAGTTTCAGAAACGGATACTACATAAGAACTTCCAGTTCCTATTGTAGTACTCATGTCAGAGTCATACCAAGTATAACTAGTTGCTCCACCACTCGCACTAAGGGACACAGCACTTGCATCTGCAATACACACTGTTTGATCTGCAACCGTAGGTGCGGAAGGGAGTGCATTTACTTCAATACCATTTAAAGTAACCGTGTCATTTAACAAATCTTCATCACCAATAAGTGAAGTATATGCTTTAAAATTGAATGTTCCACCCACAAGTGAGTTAAACGTTCCCAATGATATAGTATCCAAATCTGAAGTTGCCAATGAACTACTTGAAGAAGCAGATAAAGTTTGAGTAACGGCACCGCTAATTTCTAATGATACTGTATATCCTGATTGAGATGCAGTACCAAAATTGGTAACTACAACTTTCATTTCCTGATCTGAAACTGCACATTTTTCTACATCGTTCAGAATCTCAACAATCGCTAAATCATTTACAGGAGGAGTAAACTCATCCGCACCTATATCTGGATTAGATCCACTTCTTGCATCACCATCTATATCATTTGTAACAAATGCAAGAGGTGCTCCTAAATTGTTAATACCAGTTCCTTTTGCATGTAAATCAAACACTGATATAAATACAGGATTTGCTTCTACAGTAGATGCTTCGAAACCTGAAGCTGTTCTTAAATCTGCTAGAGTAGCTTGAGCCGTAAATGACCAAGTTGCAATATTGCTCCCAGTCGTATACAAACTATTGTAGTCTGAGCTATCTATAGATGACACATTACCTCCACTTAGAGCATAACCTCCTCCGTAGTTTGCAGCAACATTATTAAATGCACTTAAGTTATCCGAAGATCCAGATGCGTATAAGTACAATGCACGTCCTGTGGAACTACCTCCATATACCGCAATTGAGTTATTGGCAACTATATTATTCTCAGCATTATATACTTCAATACCTGTTACAGTTCCAGTAGCATTCTCATTGTACATAGAAACCATATTGTTTACAATGTAAACAGGGTTGGAAACACTACCATCATTGTAATCTAAGTACATTCCAAAAGGAGCAGAAGAACCACCTACATAAACCTCATTATCGGCAATATAAGTTGGACTATTATAAACAATATAAAGCCCTGAAGGTGATGTATAGTTATTATTATCTCTCACAAAATTTCCAGTAATCACTGAAGAATCCTGATAGTATGAGTATAAACCTCTGTAGTAGAAACTGTCAATTGTATTGTTTGTAAATTCATTCAAAAGACCTCTATTTGAACTGTTGGCATTTCCGTAAATACCATAAGAACCATTAAATATTTCATTGTTGTCAAATATCAAGTGATCATTTACGCCTCCTGTATTAAAGTAAACAGTTGCGATATTCGTTGAAGTCGTAGACGGACTAGCCTTGCCTATTATTCTATTATTAGTCAACGAAACATGAGAATTATCTTGACTAAACTCAACAGCAGTTGCATAGTTAGATCCTGTAGCTCTTATTTCAATACCATCAATAGAAACATATGAAGCATTTTCGAAGGCCAATACATAATTATCTAAAGAACCACTAGCTGCATAGGTAAGGACTGGCATTGACGTATTTCCTGGAGCACTTACTACAGAAAGCGTATTCGAAGATGACAGACCTTTTATAGCAGATACAAAAACCTGCTCATTATAAATACCTTGTCTTACCTCCAGAGTAACAGAAGAACACATTCCTTTGATAATCAAATCAGCTCCCACATCTGCAAAAGTTGCATAATCAGGAGTCGTTCCTCCTACAGTATACGTACCAGACAATGCGGCACGAATAGTATCTGTAATCAAAGTATCATTTGACGTATTAGGATCTACAAAACCATTTGGGTTAGATGTATAGAATCTGAAATTATATTTATCTATAGCTATAGTGAAGTTACCTGTGTTTACAGCAATTCCTTGACCAGAAAGTAAAGCACCTGTCCAGTTTGTTGTATCCAATACTACATAAGCACCTGCATTTACAGCTACCTCTCTAATAATCATAACTGATTTTAACGTATCTGTAGCAAAGTTGAATAACTCTACTTCAAGAGAATTTACACCTGCACAATATGTTCCTCCTTCTAAAGAAACAATTCCTGCATCCACTGGAGGAGGAGTAAATTCATCAGCACCTATATCCGGATTAGTTACACTCCTAGCATCACCATCGATATCCTCTGTGACGTAAGCCAATACTTTACCTGAATTATTGATAGCAGCCGAAGTACTATGCAAATCATCAATATCTGCAAATAATGGGTTGGCAACTATAGAATTTGCATCGAAACCACTTGCAGCTTGTAAGTCCGCTAAAGTAGCTTGAGCAGAACCCCAATACGCAATATTTGTTCCTTCTGCATAAAGACTGTTATAATCACAATCTACAATTCCAGAAGTGGCAGTAGTTGCGTAAAGTGCATACCCAACTCCATAATGTGCTAAAGCATTGTTGTAAGCACGAATTGAGTCTCCTGCCAAAGAAGCATATAAATATAGTGCTCTAGAAGAAGTACTACCTCCATATAGTGAAATACTATTGTTCGCTACATGGTTATTTTCGGCAGCATATATCTCAATACCATATACTGTACCTGAGGCACTCGCACTATACATCGAAACCATATTATTTTTAATAACAGTAGGCTTAGATGCTGTACCATCATTATAATCTAAGTACATACCAAATGGAGAAGAAGAGCCTCCTATTAATACCGTATTTGCATCTACAAGTAAGGAGTTATTATTGTTTGCAAAAATTCCTCGAGGAGAAGTATATTCATCGTTGTCTTTAATAAAGTTACCCGTAATTTCTATTTCTTGTTGATAGTACGATTGAATACCATAGTTGTAAAAACTGTCAATAGTATTATTTGTTATACTGTTCCCACCTTCAAGAGCACTAGAACCTCCATAAATGTAAATACCTATTGACCCATTCAAGATTGTATTGTTTTCTATAGTAATATTTTCATCTAAACTAGATGTCGTGTTACAGAACAAAACAGCATAGTTTGTAGATGTAGAATTGTCTACATACTTACCTCTAAGAACCGAGTTTGAAATTGTGATATCATTATTGTCATTTGATAACACAACAACGCGTGAATAAGAAGAACCTGTAGCATTAAGTTCCAAGCTATCCACTGTGATAAATGACGAATTATTAAATTGGAATACATAGTTACTACTAGTTCCAGTTGCAGCGAAATTGAACACTGGCAATTGAGTATTAGAAGGATGACTTACTACTTTAAGTGTATTACTTGCACTAAGCCCAGAGATGTCACCAAAAACTACTTGTTCTGAATATGTTCCTTCATGAACTAACAATCTAACACTTCCACAAAGCCCAGTTGTATCAAAATCAGCGATTGCATCACTAAGTGTTGCGTAATCAGGAGTACCTGTGCCCCCAATTGTGTATTCACCACTCTTGCCAGCAACAACTGTAATTTCCATTGTGTCATTAAAAACAGCACCATCAGCAACTCCATTTGGAGAAGAGCTCCATATTTTAACCAATTGAGAACTTCCTGATGTCACAGAAATAGATCCTAAGGAAACTGAAGCCGTCTGACCTGTTAAAAGAGTATCGGACCAAATAAATGGTGTTTGACTAGCTCCATTTACAGTCCAATTGATAGTAGCACTTTTCAAAGAGTCTGAACCGCCATTTAAAAGGTTCACCACCACAGCTTGCGATCCAACACAAGGAACTTCAACAGGTGAAGTAATTGCAGATATACCAGCATCATCTGTCGGTGCAGTATAGGTATAGGTAATTCTAATATTAGGCCTACTAGAAGAGGTTGATGAAAGTGTAGTTGGTTGTGAACTATTGTTCGCATAAAAAGCTCTCGTTGCCGGAGCTGTACCGTACAACCAACTAAAAGAACCTGAAGTAGGAGTAGTTGAAGAAGGAGCTGAAACATCCCAATCTGCAACTATCTGTAAAGATTGCCCTGTATATGTAAACGGAGTTAATGAAAACTCATACCAACCAACGGTCGACTGTACGTTATCTGTAACATTAAAAGAATCTCTAAACACACGAGTACTGGCAGCTGTTACTGCGGTCCAAGCTGTACTAGATGACGTGGTGGCACTTGTATTTGCCATCCAAATATCCATGTATGCATAATCAGAAGTAACCAAGGTATCTATGGAATTTTTGAACCATTCAATTTTTTGAATCTCCGCTCCAGTTGGGATATTAAGTTCAGAATTAGTATAGAGGTATCCATACCTAGAATAGTCATAACCACTCCCAGCACTTGACCTATAAATCGGACCATAAGTATGCCCGGAACTAGTTCCTGTGCCTATCGTAATAGTTGTTTGGGCATTCCCTGTATAGCTAATTAAAGCTAAAAAGATAAAGACCAGAAATCGTAATAAAATTTTGTTTTTCATATGTAATTATTTTTTATTTGAATCGGCCGCGAATCTATCCTTAACTAAGAAATAATAATGTCATTTTTTTATAACGCTCCAAGAGTCTTTTATAGAGAAAAAAGACTTTTCAAATAGCTCTATATCAGACCAAACGGTCTAAAAAGGATTTTTAGATGTTTTATTAAACTGTCTTAAAAAGTTCGAAGAAACTCTTGTTCTCAAAAGGGTCTGTTTGCACCTCTAAAACACCGGTTTTTCCACTGGACTTTAACAGGTCAAAACCCTGTGCAAACGCCCCGATTTTACACCCCTTAAAATAATCTAAGCCAAAATGCTCTGCCATTTTTTCTGCATCATGTCCATGTGGTGTAGTTTGAAGCTTCAATGAATCCCCCATCTTGTCTGGACCGGATATCATCTCAAAGATGCCTCCAGATTGATTATTCAGTAAAATGATTTTTAAATTAGTAGGCAGCTTAGTATTGAACAAAGCATTTATATCATAAAAAAAAGCAACATCACCTGTTATCAAGTAAACATCTTCTTTGACGACTAATGCATTACCTACTGCTGTGCTTGTACAACCATCAATACCACTTGTACCTCTATTACTATAGACAACATTATTACTTACGTCACTGTTGAGCAAAAAAGAAACATAACGCACTGGCATTGAATTACTCAAATGCAGAACAGCATCTTTCGGTAGATTATTAAGCACATAATTGGTTACACAAAACTCATTATACTGAGACCAATCCAATTGGCTAAACCGTATTTTAAACTCCTGAGTCATATTAAGCCATGCATTCACATATGCTCCGTCTCGTTCTCCATCTATATCATGTTCTCTTTCAGAGACCAATTTAATTTCAGAAGGATTTATTATTTGAGGATTAGTCCCAAACATATCCCCTACTTCATAATATTTACTCAGGTGAATGTGTTTTTCCGGCTTATGATGTTGCAAAAAGCGTTTCAAACCTTTGGATATCGTAGTAGTACCCGTCGTAATTAATATGTCTGGTCTCAGTACACTCAAAAAATCTAAGCCATTTGACTTACTCTGAGCTGAGAACAACATTGAATCCCAATAATGTACATCACTCGTTTGATTACTCGTAATATCTGACAACATTACTGTGCCATCGTCACTTCCTATTACGATGTTCTCTCCATCCTCCATTCCATTAAAAACAAGTACTTTCTTAAGACCGAAGTCTTCTCCTAAATGTGAAGCTATGGATGCCACGTTAACATTCTGCTGTATGGGCAGTTCTATGGCTGATTTATTTTTTAAGATTAAACCCTCCGTACTGAAAGAGTAAAATGGTTCCCGAATAGGGATATTAATATGTATTGGGCCACTAATTTCAGAGGTTAGACATTTGCTTACTCGATCTGCAATCTCCTTGAAAGAAGACTCATCCTCAAAGCTATCTGGTGTTTGAAACTCAGCTCTGATATGATTACTATACACTCCTTTTTGACGAATAGCTTGGCCGTCCCAAGCATCTATTTTCTCAGCAGGTCTATCAGCAGTAAGAATAATCAACGGAACTCTAGCATAAAAAGCTTCCGCTATAGCAGGGTAATAGTTAAGTGTAGCAGTTCCACTGGTACAACTCAAAATCACTGGTTGATTAGTTGCCTTTGCCATGCCTAAAGCAACGAAGGCTGCACTTCTCTCATCCACAATACTGTGACAAGTCACATCACTATTGTCCAAAGCATATAGAACAGGAGCATTTCTGCTACCTGGCGACACAACTGCGTGCTCACCTGGCAGATAAGATATTAGTGTGTTGATACATGATTGGACGCTCATTGATACAAAAATACGATGCTACCCCCTAGTAGTAACTAACAGCCTATTCAGGTACAACCAACTATGTACAGTCTAACCGACTATTTCAAGACTGCATGTCCAAATAAGACATCAAAATCCTCGCACCAAATCAGAACATTTTTAAACTTGCTAAGATCTGTAGTCGAAGAGGTTTTATAACTAAAACTTCCACTTACCGCCGTTAACTTACCTAACTCAATAAACTCATTATCAGACAAAGAAGTAGAAACATAAACTCTAAGGTCGGGGCCATTATCCGACTTAAAATCCTCAAACGCTATAGTTTGCTCTGTACCGTCATCAAAAACCGATATAGTACCACTTGTAGGATGTACATCGGACATAAATGTTCCTGACAATGTTAAAGAATCTGAATCCATTGGCACAAAAGTATCGTTAACAACCGTTGGAGTTTCTTCTTTTGCACAAGATACTAGTGTGACAATTGCTAAAAAGAATATAAAAAAATTTAAATTCAATAGTTTCATTCGCTTTATTTTGGTAAGAACAACGGGACTAAGATAATAACTTACTTAATACAATATCATACTATTGTCAATTTGACAATGGTATGCTCGAAAACACATATATACCAGGCACCTAAAGAAGTAAAATTACTAGTCTCGAAAACTTTAGGTTCTAATGAAGACTATCTACAAAACCTTTTTTACCTTTGACCTTCATTTAGAAAAATGGCAATCGAATTAAAAATCCCTTCTGTGGGAGAATCAGTAACCCAAGTAACAATAGCTGCTTGGTTGAAAGAAGATGGTGAGTATGTAGAAATGGACGAAGCCGTAGCTGAACTAGAAAGTGACAAGGCTACCGTGGAACTCAATGCTGAAAAATCAGGTATCCTAAAAATATTGGTAGAAGAAGGCGAGGATGTTGAAATAGGTACAGTTGTAGCAAGTATAGATACAGATGCAGAAGCTCCTGCTGGATTAAGTGAGTCTAAGACTGAAAGCTCGGCTCCTGTAAAGGAAGAAACACCTGCTCCAATAATAGAAGCTCCAGCTTCCAAAGCAGACGTTTCTCAAAATTATGCAACAGGTACGCCAAGTCCAGCTGCAGGTAAAATTCTAGCTGAAAAGGGAATTAATACCAGTGCCGTAAAAGGTACGGGAAAAGATGGTCGGATTACCAAATATGATGCTATGATAGCGGAAGCCGGTGCCATGGACTACTCTACTCCTACCGAGCCTAGCAGAGGACAAGAACGTAAAAAAATGAGCAACTTGCGTAAGACCATTGCTCGTAGACTAGTGTCTGCTAAAAATGAAACAGCCATGCTGACCACCTTCAATGAGGTGAATATGCAGCCCATTTTTGATACCCGAAAAAAATACAAAGAGAAGTTTAAAGAAGCTCATGGCGTAGGCCTTGGTTTCATGTCATTCTTTACTAGGGCATGTGCTCTTGCTCTTCAGAAATATCCCAAAGTAAACGCTTTTTTAGATGGCGAAGAAATGGTAATGAATGACTTTGTTGATGTGTCTATTGCTGTAAGTAGCCCAAAAGGTCTTATGGTACCTGTAATGCGTAATGTGGAAAATATGACCATGTGGGAAATAGAAGGGGAAGTAAAACGTCTTGCTTTAAAGGCAAGAGATGCCAAGTTAACTATTCCTGAAATGACTGGAGGTACTTTTACCATCACCAATGGCGGTGTATTTGGCAGTATGCTCAGCACACCAATTATCAATCCTCCACAAAGTGCCATACTCGGCATGCACAATATCGTGGAACGAGCGGTTGTAGAAAATGGAAACATTATAGCTCGACCAATTATGTATGTTGCTTTAAGTTATGATCATAGAATAATAGATGGTAAAGAATCTGTGGGATTCTTGGTAACTGTAAAAAACTATCTCGAAAATCCAGAAACCATGCTTATGGGTAAAGACCCGATGGAAATTCTGATGGGACTTTAAGATTACGACCATATTAAAATATTAGAGCCTTCACAAACGTGAGGGCTTTTTTTTAGTAGATGGAGTTAAACCACTTCTACCAACAAACGATTGGATACAGAACTACTTAAAGTGGTCTCTGAATAAGAAGCATAGGACACTGTTATGCTTTTATCAAATGGCTCGATTTGATGAGTTACAATTTCCGTCCCCAATTGCAGACCTTTTTTATTGAGATACAATAGGAATTCCGTAGAACTATCTCGAAGAGCTCTAACTACCACTTTACTATTCTCAGGAACTTGTGATAGTAATTTATAGTTGGGCTTATTATAATTTCCATTTTTGTCCGGTATAGGTGATCCATGAGGGTCAACTGAAGGGAATCCCATTAACTCATCCATACGATCAAACAATTTATCTGCTTTTATATGTTCTAATTCCTCTGCAATGTCATGAACCTCCTCCCAACCAAAGCCCATTACTTGTACCAAGAACATCTCAGACAATCGGTGTTTTCTTACAATTTGCATTGCGGCTTTTCTACCTTTATCTGTAAGCTTTAGAGGCTTATATTTTTCATATTTAATCCAACCTCTGTCGTGAAGCTTTTTCACCATGTCATTGACAGTTGGTTTACTTACTTCCATCGTTTTACCTAGATCAGTTAAAGAAATCGCATCACTCTTTTGATGTAAAAAGTACAAAGCTTTAAGATAATTTTCCTTAGTTATGGTAGCCATATCAACAATACAGGAACAAATGTAATAGTATTTTCTAATTTTATTTGTTAGGCTAGTCTAACTTTTTAATTTTGCAGTACAAATTATTAAGGTATGTACACCCGATTATCATTTTTCCTTTTAATACTGGTTATTTCAAATAGTGCACTACAAGCACAAACTGGAACCATTTCTGGCACTGTATTAACAGATGAAATACCGACAGAATATGTTACTCTATCAATTTCGGGAACATCATTGGGAACTATCACCAATACTAAGGGCACATACAGAATACCTAATGTTCCTTTTGGCGAGTATGAAATTACCGCCTCGTATGTAGGTTACAAACCTGTCACTAAGCATTTTCATCTAACTGAACACAAACCCATAAATAACGTTTTATTTTCTCTTACTGAAAAAACTTTGGATCTAGATGCCGTAGTGGTAACAGGAACAAAGACATTTAAACGAAAGACCAATTCCCCAATTATTGTCAATGTCCTCAATAGTCAGACCCTTGACAATGTACAAGCATGCAATCTATCTGAAGGACTAAAGTTCCAACCAGGACTACGTGTAGAAACCAATTGCCAAACCTGCAACTACACTCAACTTAGAATGAATGGATTAACTGGTGGTTATTCTCAAATTTTAATTAATGGTCGTCCTATTTTTAGCCCTTTAACTGGTTTATATGGCCTAGAACAGATTCCTGTAAATATGATTGAACGAATTGAGGTAATTCGTGGCGGGGGATCTTCTTTATACGGTTCTAGTGCTGTTGGGGGTACTGTAAATGTTATTACTAAAATACCACGGAAGAACAGCTACCAATTGAGCCATACCTATCAAAACATCAATGGACAAACAAACGACAATCAGACCATGGGTAATGCTACCATTATTTCTAAAGATAGAACCTCAGGCATTTCTTTTTTTCTAAACAAACGAGAGCGTGGGCTATATGATCACAACGGTGATAATTTTTCTGAAATCCCAATGCTTGAGAATACTTCCATCGGAGCAAACTTCTTTTTCTTACCCAAAGAGAATCAAAAGCTTGAATTCAGTATTAGTAACTTGAACGAGTTTCGCTATGGAGGTGAAATGGTAGACAAGCCATCCTATCTAGCTCTACAATCGGAAGAACGCACTCATAACGTGTGGATGGGCAGTGCAGACTATCAAATTAATTTCAAGAACAATAATACTACTTTCATATCGTATCTAGCTTGGCAACAGACCTTGAGAAAGCATTATACCGGTATTGTACCGGATAGTGGGACTGAACTTCAAAACCATTTGGAAAACCCTCCGTACGGTAACTCAAAAGTACAGACACTTAATGGAGGAATTCAGATAAACCATAAGCTACACAATTTTATCAAGGGGACTAATACTTTGACCTTTGGTCTCGAGTATGTAATAGATGATGTATTCGATGTTATCCCTGCTTATAACTTTAAAGTAGATCAAACAACAAAGGATCTTGGGACTTTCATTCAGAGTGATTGGGCAATTGTGCCTCAAATCACCTTATTAACTGGTGTTCGAATGGACAAACATAATCTCGTGAACCCACTCGTATTCAGTCCAAGAACATCATTACTATATAAACTGAGAGACTTTACACAGATCCGAATCAACTACGGTGCGGGTTTTAGAGCTCCTCAAGCCTTTGATTCTGACCTGCACATTGCCTTTGCTGGAGGTGGGGTTTCTCGCATTTCTCTTTCTCCTGACTTAACACCTGAAAAATCACAGAGCTTAAGTACTTCTATCAATTTTGATAGACCTGGCGAACACTTCATTGCTGGATTTACATTGGAAGGATTTTATACGCGACTGAATGAAGCTTTCTACTTAGAGCCTGTTGGTCAAGATGGGTTTGGACAGCTATTCCAAAAGCGAAACGGACAAGGAGCTACAGTACAAGGAGTAACCTTAGAAGCTAGAGCAAACTACGACCGTAAAATTCAATTGGAAAGTGGATTCACATTGCAAACGAGCGAATTTGATGAGACCGTATCTTACATTGACGGTTTGGAAGGCATTCAACAATTTGTGCGAACACCCAATCAATATGGTTTTGCAACATTGAGCATCACGCCCAACCCTAAAATAAGTGCAAACCTCAACTACGTCTATACTGGAACTATGAAAGTCCCTCACTTTGCTGGAGCTCCAAACCAAACTATAGATGAGATAATAAACTCAAATCCTTTCTCTGAGCTGAGTGCCAAATTTGCCTATACCATTGCCCTACAAGAAGTAAGCTCCAACATAGAATTGTATGCAGGAGTAAAAAACATACTCAATGCCTACCAAAACCAATTTGACGTAGGTAAAAACAGAGACAGCAATTTCGTGTATGGACCTTCCCAACCCAGAACCATATATTTTGGGATTAAGTTAAAGTCTAAATAACACTTTTCTCAAGAGCTAAAGAAGCTCTAAATACACTCTTTTTTTTTGATTTTTGTCAATCAAAATGATCTCTTTCGTTGTTTACTTTGTAGTAAGCTTTCGTACATGAAAAATAGACCTAAAGTAGTTATAATAGGTGCAGGTTTTGGAGGAATTAGCATCGCCAAAAAATTGTCCAAGGAAAACGTTGACATTATTCTCATTGACCGCAATAATTACCACATGTTTCAACCCCTACTCTACCAAGTAGCAACAGGAGGATTAGAGCCTAGTAATATTGCCTACCCAGTAAGAAGAGTTTTTAGGGATAGAAAAAATGTCAAGTTTAGAATGGCAGAGGTCATTAATGTTAACACTTCAGACAAAGTGGTAAACACAAACCTCTTCCCAATAGAATATGACTACTTAATTATTGCCACAGGTAGTAAAAATAACTTCTTCAATTTTGATCCTATCAGCGATCATTTCCATTCTTTAAAAACCGTAACAGACGCATTGGACATCAGAAATACTCTAATGCAAAATCTGGAAAAGCTGAACAATGTCTCAGATGAGACTACCAAGGATGCTTTATTGAATATTTCCATTATAGGTGCTGGGCCCGCAGGTGTGGAGATTGCTGGTGCATTGGCTGAAATGAGAAAGAAGGTTCTTCCACGAGATTTTCCAGAGTTTGATTTTAATAAAATGAACATCTACCTTTTTGAAGGTGGAGACCGAGTACTGGCTAATATGTCCCAGGAGTCTTCGGATGTGAGTTTGAAATATTTAACCCAACTTGGAGTAGACGTAAAATTAAATGCACTTGTTAAGGACTTTGATGGAAATACCATAGAGTTAGCAGATGGCACTACATATAAATCAAGTACCGCTATCTGGACCGCTGGAGTAAAAGCTGCACCCATTGGAGGAATTGCACCAAAATATATAGCTAAAGCAGATCGTATTCTAGTAAATGAGTACAACCAATTGCTGAATAACCCAGACGTTTTTGCCATAGGCGATGTTGCAGTACATGTAAACGATGCCGATCCACAAGGGCTTCCTATGCTTGCTCAAGTAGCTATTCAGCAAGGAGAGCATTTAGCCAAGAATATAGCTAGGCTGTGTAGTCAAAAAGAAATGATTCCTTTCGATTACAATGACAAAGGTATTATGGCAACTACAGGTAGAAATAAAGCTGTTGTCGATTTACCCCGAATTAAGTTTCAAGGTGTGTTTGCGTGGTTTGTTTGGATGTTTATCCATTTGATGTCTTTAGTAGGTTTTAGAAATAAATTAATCACCTTCATTGACTGGACTCAGAATTACTTCAACTACGATCGACCACTGGGTGCTATCATTCGTAAATACGGAAAGTAGTCTAGACTCAGAGCGAAGCGTGGAGTCTCCGTTAAATCTACAATACGAACCGTCATTCCAAAGCTAGCCTTTGAAATCTCAAAATACAATGACCAATAAATAGTGGGAAACAAGAGTTTGGAATCCAGACTTCTTCTAACTAAGCAATCTTTACAATTCGCTCTTTGGAATCTTAAAAGTTAGTCGCAATTATTAAAAGAAATGAGGTCTTTAAAATCCTTAAAATGACCTAGCCGTATTCATAAATCTATAGAACTCCTTGGAATGGTCTGTTTCAGATTCTTTGTGCAATAGTTACAAGGAATCTCCTCTTTTCAAGATTCCAAGTGTTCCACTTGGAATGACGATTACCTCTTCTTTTACAAAGTGGATACTTCGCTTTGCTCTGTATCTGATTCTGAAATTCTATATTTGACCTATGAGAAAAGGCGGCTATGTCTACATACTTACAAATAAGTACAATCGTGTGCTTTATGTTGGAGTTACGGCTTCCTTACTCAAACGTATACCAGAACACATCTCAAAAATTCATCCCGAAAGTTTCACTGCCAAATACAACGTAAACAAACTTGTCTATTTTGAATGGTTGGATAATATAGAATCTGCTATCAAACGAGAAAAGTACTTTAAAGGAAAAAGTCGTCAATTCAAAATAGATGCAATTGAAAAACTAAATTCCGAATGGGATGATTTATTTGTAAAAAGAAAAAACCTCAAGTTACTCTGACTCAGAGCGAAGCGTGGAGTCTCCGTTAAATCTACAATACGAAACGTCATTCCAAAGCTAGCCTTTGGAATCCAAAGACATAGTCTTACTATTAATAGGAATTGGGGCCTTTGGAATCCCAAAATACAATGAGCATTAAATAGTAGGAAACAAGAGTTTGGAATCCAAAGACTTCTTCTAACTAAGCAATCATAACAATTCGCTCTTTGGAATCTTAAAATATAATGAGCAACAAATAGCAGAAAACTCACCACACATGCTAGACTCATCAACATAGAAACCTTTGACGAAATTATCACAGCTAAAGAGCAAATGAAGAAGATCATCGGACAATATAATTTCCAGCACTATACCATGGAAACAGAATTGGACAATGAAACATGTGGGATTTGCAAGAAGAGTCACGTTTCTTAGTTACCAATAAGTTTTTATTTTCGTAGGACCTATGATTAACACTTGGCAGTTTAACGCTTTCGATAAAATCTTTAAAATACTATTTTACTATGCTTGTTTTTGGATAATAGGGATTTCTGGATACATAATTGTTCTTAGAAGGCTTCTTTTTAACTCCATCCTAACATTGCACGATTTGGCAGAGTTTTTTGCAACAATGGTCCTTGCCTTATTACCCATTTTTCTCTTCTTTGCCATTCCTCCGCTCATTTCACTAATCCGCAAAAAGGAGGTGAAAGAAATAACCGTAAATCCTGAATTAAAGACCATAAAAGTTACTAAATCAAAAGCAAACACTTCAGAATACGAGCTCTCTCACAGCAATTACAATGTTTATCCTATGTATATTTTCAACGTATACACTCTGGACAAAGTCGCTATTGGTCGCTCTGGGAATCCCTATTATCCCAACTATGCAACAATAGTCTGTGTAATTGGAACTGGAAATGATAAAAGGCTCAAGGAAATGTTCATCCTTTTGGATTCTTTAAATGTTGCTTATGGACTAAATCCACGAAAACAAAACTTTTGGGACGTATTACTTCTTAAATAGTGTCTTATGAAAATCATAAAAATACTTCTTCTGGGTGGAACCAATTTTATTGGTAGAAACTTAATCGAACAACTACTTCTGAACAAAGGATACGAACTTACCATGTTCAATCGTGGAATCACAAATGCAGACTTATTCCCAGAAGTGAATCGTATCCAAGGCAACAGAGAATCAGACGACATTAGTCAGATACTAAACACAGAATGGGACTACATTATTGACCTCTCCTGTTACTTCCCAGGAAGCCTAAACCAAATTGTATCTAACCTTAAACATCCACCAAAGAAATATATTTTTATATCTACCTGTTCAGTATACGATAATGAACAATGTACAGAAATTCTGAGAGAAGAAACGACTCCAATACTTAAATGCACAGAGGCTCAGAAGACTGATGAGAGTATGAATACTTACGGCAATAGAAAGGCAGAATGCGAACGTGTTTTGAGTCGATCATCATTCAACTATACTATCTTCAGACCTGCACTGGTCTATGGGAAGTATGACTCTTCGGATAGATTATATTACTGGTTACACCAAGTAAAAAACAAAGCCACTCTCCTACTTCCAGAATCAGGAGAACGCTACTTTTCTACTACCTATGTCCATGACCTTGTAAGGTGTATTATCCAACAGATTTCCCCAAACGAAAGCAGAAGAGTTTTCAATGTGATAACTACTCCGAAGACTTCCATTTTGCAACTAGTAAATGTCAGCAAAAAACTGTTGCACACGAGACCTGCAACACAAAACATAGATGCCAATTTCCTAAACAAAAACAACATTGCTCCATGGATGGATATGCCCTTATGGCTAAATGCCGATTACTTCACATACAGTAATGAGCAAAGTATCAATGAACTAAGCTTTGTGCCTACTTCATTTGAAAAAGCCATAGCTGATACCATTGACTATTTTTTACACCTTAACTGGCCAGAACCTAGTTATGGCATTTCTGAAAATCAACGTTTGGATTTACTAGATAAGATTAGGTCAGAGAATACTGTTTAGCCTTTTCAATGATTTCCTATATTTGAAGTCATATGAAAATTATCTTAGTGCTATTGACAATTGCAATCGTATTCACAATCACTGCATGTTCTAACTCAACAGATAAAACTAAGGATTTAGTCGCCGGAGGATTGTATCTATCCAAAAATAAAGATGGAAATTTTGAAGTATCCAAAATACTTGCTTTGGATGAATTTGCTGTACACGTCCGTTTGTATTCTGAAGAGTTTACAGAAAAACCGACTGATTTAAATTCTGCGGATTTAAAGTTCATGATTGGTCATGTTCCTATGGCAAAAGAAGGTTTTTTATTGGGCAAACCAGAACTGTTAAAAATTGAAAACATATCTGAAGATGAGTTGGAAGGCTACCGTATGTACCTCAATGCCATGAAAAATCTATAGCAATGCATCTGTGCGTAGGAAATGAATACTAACCCAGAACAAAACAAACAAAATGCCATTGCCTTTTACAAAATGGCTTACGAAGGGAACCCTGCAGAAGCAATGCGTTTGTATGTAGGAAATGAATACATCCAACACAATCCTTTGGTGGGCAACGGCAAACAGCCCTTTATAGACTATTTCGACCGAATGCAAAAAGAGTATCCAGATAAAAGTATCGAGTTTGTACGGGCTATAGCAGAAAGAGACATGGTAGCTCTACATACCCATCAAACATGGCCTGGTAATCAAGAGTATGTAACTATGGATTTCTTCCGATTCGACAATGGTAAAATCGTAGAACACTGGGACTCTATACAAGAAATTCCAGACGAAAACTTAAATGGCAATACAATGTATTAGCACTTCTCCAACTGAGCTTTTAGATACTCCTTTTCTTTCTCTGAAGGATTCATTTGCAAGGCTTTTTCCAAATAGGATTTAGCTTCTTTTGGCTTATTTAGCTTCAACAAGAATATTCCTTGACTAGCAGGAAGCAAGTGATAATTAACCAAAGAATTATTGGTCTCTATTGTGTATAGCATCTTTAGCGATTCTTCCATTCCTTCTAACCTACTTTGAATTATAGCCAGGTTTAATTGAATAATAGGATTGGGTTTTAGACTATTTAGCAATTGATAGTTCTCATAAATGGCTTTCCAATTTGTCTTTTCAAAACTCTCTGCTATACTGTGTTGTGCAGCAATACTGGCTTCAATGTGATATGGAGTTAACCTCTTTTCATTCATTGAAGCTTTGAGATATTGCATACCTTTTTGAATGAGATCCTTGCTCCATAGTGACCGATCTTGTTCTTCAAAAATCACAATTCCACCTGCATCATCAATGCGGGCATCAAAACGAGATGTATGCAAACACATCAATCCCAATAACGCTTTGATTTCGGGCACATCTGTAAATTTGTTTTCCAAATACTTGGTAAGTCGGATAGCTTCTAGACAAAAGGCCTTTTGAATGACTGAATCTCCAGAACTAGAATTGTATCCTTCATTAAATAACAAATACAAGGTAGTGGTTACCGTTTGAAGCCTTGGCAATAACTCCGCTCCAGAAGGAATAGAAAAAGGTGCGTTTGTCTCTCGAAGAATCTTTTTTGCTCGATACAATCTCTTGTTAATAGTCGCTTTAGACGACAAAAAAGCATTGGCTACTTCTTGCACGCCAAATCCACATAAGGTCTTCAATGTAAGAGCTATTTGCGACTCTGCATTAAGTGCAGGATGACAACACGTAAATATCATCCGCAACTGACTGTCCTCTATTTCTTCTTCCATAAACACGGAATCAATTTGAGCTATTTCATCGTTGGCAAACGAAAGATTCTGATGATGTTCCAAAATCATCTTATTTCGCTTCAACTCATTGAGCACCTTTCTTTTAGATACTTGAATTAACCATGCGGAAGGATTGTCTGGAATACCCTCTACAGACCACTTATCCATGGCCGTAATCAGTGCATCCTGAACCATATCTTCGGCCAGCTGCATATGAGCTATCCCAAAAAGTCGTGTTAAGGTTGCTACTAATTTTCCGTACTCCTTGCGAAAGAGTTCATCCATCAATTGGTCATTCCTCCCGCTCATGGTTTACTACATTTTAGGCCACACCAATGGTCGCACTTCTATTCCATAAGGGCCTAAGTGTGGAACCGTCTTGGTGATTGCAATTGCATCATCCAAATCCTCTGCTTGAACGAGAAAATATCCTGCGATGATTTCCTTACTTTCCAAAAACGGACCATCTGTAGCTACAGCTCCCTCTTTGGACACCAGATATGCCCCGTTCTCCTCCAATCGCTGCCCACCAAGATACTGAGCTCCTAAGTCGGTGACCCATTCCTGATATTGAGCAAACATACTTTGCAAATCGTTAGGAGACATATCCTTCATTCCATCTCCCTTTAGTATTAGTAAATACTCTCTCATGACTCAAGACGTAAAAATTCTGGGTATCGAATATATGCGGCTACCCATGTTAAAATTAGTACAATACTCTGCATGGTAAAAGATTCTCCATGTCCCATGTGAGCGGCAATAGCTCCACCCATTAAAGCAGTCATTAAAATGGTTCCTATTCTTCCCGTTTTAGGCATTAGAAACAAAACTACGGCTAGTAATTCTCCCAACGCAATAGGCGTTAACCAATCACCATATCCCAACGAAGTCATATGATTTATCATATCAGCATTAGTAAATTTACCAATGACTCCCCAAGCGGGCATGATTGCAGCAACGATGGTAATTACCCATCCAATTATTTTTCTTTGTTTACTCATGATTTTCAATTCTGTTTTTACAATGTTAAATGAATTCAAATAGATTCTACCACGCTTGCCCCTCTCCTGTTTCACAATAAGCTTCCAAACTCTGCACAAAGTGATTCCATGTCCCCTTGGTTTGTTCAAAGGCATCGTGCCCCTTCCATTTCTCCTCAAAACCCGTATGTGAGAAAATTACTTCACAACCGTTTTCTGTTTCTGTGATCTCGGTAATTAGCTTAGTTCCAAGCCAAGCAGGATTAGGCATAGCATTACATTCCCAAACCACCTTTTTGTTGGGTTCTAAAACCAAAGTCTTAAAACCCATATCCACAGGTGTCCCTTCTTTTATAAATTTGAGAAGGGATTCAGAACCTTCTGTCTCTCCTACTTTGCTGTTTTGCGACCACCATCCTTGGATTCCTTTTTCAGTAGCCACGGCCTTGTAAATAGTCTCTGAGCTAGCATTGATTTTTAATTCGTGTGTGATTTCCATTTTATCTGTTTTAATGTGTTTAATTATCTCTTAGACAATTGAGAATTCGGAAATAGGACAAGGGAGGAAAAAGATTAGAAGATTTTAGATTAAAGAAACGAATATGAGTTTAGGAACTTCATATCCCCTTCACCACAGCTGGGCGTTGGCTCAACTCGTGGTAGCAAATGTGGTCTTGCACAAAATAGTGGACCACCATACTCTTACGAGATAAGCTTTTATCTAAATGTGGCAGACCTCCATGAATCAGGTTGGCATGCCATATAAGAACATCGCCTTTTTCAGCTTTAAAATGTTCCTTTTTGAAGTTATTATCTGCTATCTGCTTTTGCACATAGTCTTCGTAGTTTTTATTGGGATTAGGTGACAGTAGCCCTCCTGTTTGATTACCCACATCAGCATTAGTGGCATAAGGCAACTTATGACTTTCAGGATAGTAAAAAAGACCTCCATTCTGCTCATTTATATCTTCCAAAGCTACCCATATAGCAATAAGTCCTCCAAGGGGATAGGACGCCATATGTACACTATCACTATGTGCAGCTTGTTCACTTCCTTTTAAAAAATTAATGCTCTGAAACGGCACTACTTTGTTTCCTACCAGTTCTTCAAGCTTAGCAACTATCCCTTTGTGATTAATTACCTTCTTTAATACCGGCACTTTTTCATAGGCAAAAAGAATCTTACGTTGAGTATAGTTAAAATCTATACGTCCTTCGTCCACAGCAGTTTGTATATCTGCATTGATTTGATCGACCAAGTCATCATCCAGACACTTGGGTAAAACCACATATCCCTTCTCTTCCCAAAGATCATCAGTCGTCGTATAATCTTTCGTAGTATTGGATAATTTCGCAAAATGTTTGGAGCTCAATGACTGCCAGACCATCCGTTTAAGACCATATTTCGTATACAGCTCTTTGTTGCGTTTGAGATATTTGTAATTCAACAAATTGTGAAATACATAAAACAACTTTATCCTACGAAGTAGGCCAGTATATTTATCGAAAAATCGCACTTATACGAATTCAACTAAATCAAGTTCCTTGTTATCCGCTACATGGTTAGGCAAACTATCCAAAATCATTTCTTCTAGTCTTTTTATGACATTTTCTTTTGCATAGAACTTGGTATAAATTAAGCCTACCGCTCGTCCTGCTCCATCACCTTTAAATGCTCGTAGGTTGTCTACAGAATTATCATCTAACTCTCCTGCTTCCCATTCTGGCATTATGGTAGCTCCTCCTTCCAAATCCACTACCTTTTTCAGAGTTTGTAGACTCCCACTTTCGTAGTTTAATGCCAAGTGGTTTAGTTTTTCATCTGGCAAAGCACAAAGGTTTAGTGTTTGTGTTCTAAAGCAGTTCCCTTCACTCAATAGCCAGAGTTTATCTCCTAATAAATCGTCCGTATCCCAACTATTTTTTCCGTAACTCGGATGACTTGGATGAGCATAAATCCTAAATTTTTCTACGTAGAGCTGCTTCTCAATTAACCCATTATTATGCAACGGAACTGACACCACTCCTACATCTAATCTATTGTGTTCTAAATCCTCTATCAATTCATGAGTCAAACCCTCTTTGATATTCAGACGCAAGTCTGGGTATTTCTTCGCTACTTGACTGATGAGTCTTGGCACCAAAGAGTTGGCTATGGTTGGCAATACACCTATTTTCAGAGTACCACTTACATCACCTGTAAAATCTTTGAGGATAGTTTCTATTTGACCTGTTTCATTGTAAATAACACGAGCCTGCTCTATGATTTTTTTGCCAATAGCTGTTGGCATGATTGGCTGCTTGCTCCTATCAAAAATAAGAACACCCAATTCCTCTTCCAGTTTCTTCATTTGCATACTAAGAGTTGGTTGGGTTACAAAACTTGCTTCTGCTGCTTTTATAAAGTTGCGATGCTCATCTAGGGCTATGAGATATTGGATCTGTATGAGTGATATATTTAGCATTTTTATTGAATTTGGTGTGTGGCTCAAAGGTAGGGTTTTAGATGCTAGTTGTGAGTATTGACATGGGAGATTTCTAGACTTGAGATCTGAGATTATTAGATGGGAGACTTTCAGACCTAAAATTCATTCTACCACAATTACATTGAGCAACAACGACTTGATTTGAGACCAATAATTAACAATTCATCAATTAACAATCGCCCTAAGCCCTTCCAGTTTCTCTCTTAAACTTTTAAAAAACTGATAGCGTAATTTTTCAGACACCTCACTTAGAAGAATAGACTTCAAACGAATCTGCTCTATCCATCGGTTGCACTCATCCGAAAAATGAGGACTAAACGACATCAAAGAATTGAACGAATTAAAACTAACATAGGTATATGTTCGTCCATCCTTAAAAGCTTGAATACAATTATTACTCAAGAAAATATCACTTTGATACATTTCAAACGGACTGGAAATAGTCCCTTCTTTTGTTTGAATTAGTTTACGCCCCAGTTGAGCTTCACTCTCCAGCTTGGTGAGCAACGAATCTATATCATCACAAATCATGTGAGCACTTTGCTTATCTACAAAAAGACCCGATTCTAAATAATACTGCACCTGCTTAATGGTACTATCCAAAGTTTCAGGAGCCCAGATTTCTGTACTCGAAACGCCATGATAGTTCTTATAAATACGATCCGTAATTTCTTCATACTCACCCATATTATCTTCAGCATCGAATTTTCTTTGGATAAACTCATCTAAATTCAACACACTTCGTTGCCAAAAGAACAGCTTAAACCTACTCAAACTTTTGAAACCAAACTGCCTAAAGTAGGGTAAATCCATCGCAGTCATTACCATTCGAGTATTACTATCCTCCATTCCTGAGAGCATCTTGAGCTCTTGTTCTATTCCCGTTAGATAGTTTAGAATACTAAATTTATCCCTAAACATTCCATTGAACTGAAACGGAACTAAGCGACCTTGATAATTAATTACCGAATCAAATGAAATATTGAATCGAAGGCATATTTTTTGAATCTCGTCAAAGGTGAGAGCAGTAGTTCCTCGCATCCTTCTATAGGCTGCATCTACATTTACACCTAAGAGTTCAGAAAGTTCGACAGCCAAATTCTTGGCACCCACACGTTCTTTACATTGGTCTATAAATATCAGTTGATTGTTCATTTTATCGTATTTTACAAAAAAATTAACTTAGACACTGTAATTTAATCGCTAATCGCTAATTTTATTAACTATATCAAATATACACGCATTATTCGTTATCTATAACTCCATAAATATCACATTCCATATAATATGAATGATAACTTAGGCAGACACCTAATTATTCGATTAAAAAATAAACTTGTCTCACTTCATCTTTGAAGTATGAAAAAATCAATTTTAACATTCACATTTACACTGCTAGCATTTGCAACTTTAGCACAGAGCTTAGATAGTGCACAAGCAGCAAACACATCGCCAACACTCAATCTAAGTGGCCCACGAATGGGATTCACATTTTTCACAGGTGAGGATGCAAAAACCCTCAGTGCCCCTACTTCAGAAGGGGGATTCGATTCTAGGCCAGTATTCTTTCAAATGGGATATCAATTCGAAAAACAATATCTAAGCTCTGGCAACTTTCAGGGTTTGGTAGAATTCATTCCTATGATCTCTGGAATGGACCAAGGTTACTTCATCCCTAGCATTACTTTAATGAATGGCTTCAGAAACAACAGGACGGGGTTTGAGTTTGCTTTTGGCCCTACAATCAATATCTCAAGAGAAACTCAAAAATATGAGCATGAAGGTAAATGGTACAGACCAGAAGACCGACCATCCGAAACGCCAGTAGAATTAAAACATAAAATGGACAGCAGAGGATACGGAAGGATGAAAACCTACATGGTATTTGCTTTTGGGTATTCATTTAAATCTGGAAACTTAAACATCCCTGTCAACGCATATCTGGCGTCTTCCAAAAATGATCCACGAGTAGGTATATCTATAGGATTCAACGCTTGGAAATAAGCTTCTCTTTTGACTAAATTCTATTTAATACATTCGTAAGATGAAAAAGATTCCTAACCTATTATCTGGCTACCGATTAGCAACTTTACCGCTATTGGTTTTCCTTATCTATGTTGGGAATCAACATCTTTTTGCCATCTTCTTTTGTATCAATCTTGTCACAGATATACTGGACGGGTACATTGCCCGTAGATTTGATGCCGCAACACCATTAGGAGCTAGATTGGACTCTTTAGCCGACCTAGGAAGCTACATTGCCGCTCTGTACGCTATTTCACAATTTTATTGGCAAGACATTGCTCCGTTTAGCGTGTGGTTTTTTGCTTTTTTAGGAGTCTTTGTACTTTCACAATTAACTAGCTTGATTAAGTTCAAAACCTTCCCCAGCTTACACCTATACAGTTTCAAAGTGAGTGGATATGCCCAAGGAATATTTTTGTTCATTCTTTTCATTTACCAATTTATACCTGCTCTGTTTATTGTTGCAATGACATTTGGCATTGTAGCATGTATGGAGGAAACTATTACCCTTCTCTACCTTAAAGAAATGAAATCAAACGTAAAAAGTATATTTTCTCTCCATCGTAAATGACATCTCACTTACCATATCACTTTGGCATTTATTTGGTGCTTTTGGTTGTAGGATTCATTCTACAATTCACCTTATCGAGTAGGGACCATACACTTCGAGGACATGGAGACTGGAAGAAATTCATATTTTTCAATCTTATTATTCTCACTATTCTTCTACTCTTTTATTTTGCACCGACATCTCCTTTTTGGATTCACGGCACCATTGCATTGTTTGGATTTTTTGAACTTATTTCCTCCAAGACCAAACCTCTTTATTTAATACTCTTCTTACCACTTATAGTAAGCTTTGCATTTGGTTATTGGGTTATAGATTCCAATCTTCTCGCAACAACACTCCTCTTAACAGCAGTCTTTGACGGCTATTCCCAATTGACAGGCAAGTTATTTGGCCGACATAAGCTCACACCATCCATTAGCCCCAACAAAACAATTGAAGGTTTTATTGGGGGAACATTTGTTGTTTATCTGACTGCTTTTGCCCTCCATAGTGTAGGATATAAGATTGTCCCTATCTTCATTCTATTTCTTCCTGCATTTGCATTGTTAGGAGATTTGGGAGCATCATTCATCAAGAGAAAATCCAACATTAAAGACTTTGGTCGATTACTCCCCGGACAAGGGGGAATTTTAGATAGATTTGACAGCTACATAGCTACTACAAACTGGATACTTTTATTTTACATTTTAACTGCATTACATCATGTCTACATCACTTAATAAAGCCATAAAAATATTTGCTAAACTTCAAGAAACAGGAAGTTTGGAAGAAAAACTAACCCAGCTTCGGGAAGAACACAATACCCGTGAAGCCAAGCAACCTAAAAATGAATACTCTTCGGAGTCATTTGCCAATAGAAAGGCTTTTTTGGAAAAAGAAACGGGTGCATCTCTGGAAGAACTAACTAAGACCAACGAAACGTTGGACCCTAATCACCTCAAAGGAAACATTGAAAACTTCATTGGCACCACAACCATCCCTACAGGGGTTGCAGGACCATTGCGTATAAATGGGTCTGAGGCAAAAGGGGATTTTTATGTCCCCCTTGCTACTACAGAAGGTGCGTTGGTAGCCTCATACCATAGAGGAGCTAAAGCCACTTTGTTGTCTGGCGGTATAGCTACAGTATGTTTAACAGAAGGTGTAAAACGAAGTCCTTTGTTTGGCTTTAAAACCATTGAACTAGGTATTCGATTTTTGATGTGGGTGACCCAAGTTAAAGATAAATTTCCTGATATAGTTGCTCAACATACCAGCCATGGAAAATTAAACGATGTCCAACTTAACATAGAAGGCAATCACATCATACTCACATTTGAATATCTAACGGGAGATGCCTCAGGTCAAAACATGGTAACCATCTGTACAGATGCTATATGTCACTACCTAATCGAGCATACACCCATTAAACCATCCTATTGGTATGTAGAGGGTAACTATAGTGGTGATAAAAAAGCAAGTGTACTATCCTTTAGCACAGTAAGGGGAAAAAAGGTAACAGCCGAATGTGTCGTAAAGGCCGCAGTGCTTAAAGATGTACTAAAAACAACAGCAAAGAGTGTTGCCAAATACTGGACTGCAAGTATCGTATCCGTAGTACAAACAGGCAGTATAGGAGCTCAAGGACACTTCGCCAATGGACTTACCGCACTATTCATGGCAACAGGACAAGATGTAGCTTGCGTATCCGAAGCGGCAGTAGGAGTTACTCGAATGGAAGTAGTAAATGATGATGATTTATATATTTCTGTGATGTTACCCAATCTTATTGTAGGAACCATAGGCGGTGGAACCAAGTTTGCTACCCAGCAAGAGTGCCTTGCTCTTATGGATTGCGTAGGACTAGGTAAGGCTCGAAAGTTTGCGGAAATATGTGCAGGACTACTATTGTGTGGTGAGCTATCTATAGCATCAGCGTTAGCAGAAGGACACTTCACTTCAGCACACCAAAGTCTAGGAAGGTAATCTATGAAAAAGTATCTGATATATCTCTCCGAGCGATTTCCGTTACAGACTCATATTCCAATTATCGCAATCTTTTCATTTTCTGCTATTTGCTACTCGCTTTCTGCGGTGGGCGAAACAGAATTTATCCCTCTACCCTATTATGCACTGACTTTCTTCTTAACTTTCAGTCTATTCTTATTGCTTCGAATATCGGATGAATTTAAAGACCATGAAGATGACATGAAATACAGAAAGTACTTACCTGTACCTAGAGGTTTGGTAACCTTAAATAATCTAAAATGGATTGGAATAGGTCTCGTAATTGCTCAAATTATTTTGGTTGTACTTAACCTTAGTTTCTTACCGATTTACATCATTACCATGATGTACCTCGCACTTATGTTTAAAGAGTTTTTCGTAGAAGAATGGCTAAAAAAACATCAAATAGCTTACGTCTTTTCCCATATGCTCATCATCCCATTGGTAGATTTAGTTGCCAGCTCTGCACATTGGAGCATTGCAGGTATCAATCCACCAACAGCCTTAGGTTGGTTTTTTGCAGTCTCCTTTTTCAATGGAATTCTTTTAGAAATAGGCCGTAAGATAAAGTTACCCGAGAACGAAGAGGAAGGTGTGGTATCTTACTCTAAACTCTGGGGAATGAAAAATGCTGCATATACTTGGTTAGTGATTTTAGGAATAACATTGGTACTAGCTTTTGTAGCTGCAAGTGCAATTGACAGCCCTAATTGGGTATACATCTTATTGACGGTCTTTGCAATAGGAGGAAGTATTACTGCATTCCGTTTTCTGAGCAATCCAACACAACCCAAAGCTAAAATGATAGAAAATGCTGCCGGTCTTTGGACCATGGGCATGTACCTCAACCTTGGAGCTCTTCCATTTTTGGTAGAAAACATATTTTAAAGTGAACGAAACAAAGGAACTTAACGAAATAGGCGGAAAGGCCACATCTCTCTTTCGATTGAAGGACGCAGGATTTCGTGTACCTCCTTTTGTGGTATTTACTGAAGATGAAATTATTAACCTAAAGGCTTCAGATTTAGAACTAAAACTGAAGCCCATAAGAGACAGTAAGTATTTTGCAGTTCGGTCATCTGGCAATTTGGAAGACGGTAGTCAGCATAGTTTTGCAGGAATTTTCACCACCGAACTCTATGTACCACAAAATGATCTTGCTCTGGCTATTCAACGTGTATTCGCTGCCAAACAAACCAAAACAGTTGACACTTATCTAGCTATTAATAGCATCCCTTCAAAGCAACTAAAACTTGCGATCATAGTTCAGGAAATGGTACCTGCTGAAGTTAGTGGCGTGGCTTTTGGTATAGACCCAACGAGACCGTTCATTCCATCGAAAATAGTATCGAGTGTATATGGTCTGGGAGAAGGAATAGTAAGTGGAGAATTGGATGCTGACACCTATACCTTTGAAAACCACGAATGGACCAGTTCCATTATCACGAAAGATAGAAAACTCTACTATGACGGCAAAGCCCTGATTTACAAATCTGTAGATCAAAACTTACAAGAAATATCCAGCTTAAACCCAACTCAATTAGAAGAATTAAACACCACTCTTGACAAATTAGAGAAGCTGTACGGAAGACCACAGGACGTAGAGTTCTGTTATGTCAATAATGAACTTTTTATCCTGCAAAGCAGGCCTATTACTGCGTTAAAGAAATACAAGACACATACCATTTGGGACAATTCTAATATTATAGAATCATATCCTGGAATTACGCTTCCGTTTACATTCTCTTTTATACTTGCTATTTATGAGTCTGTGTACAAGAGTTTTGGTCTTTTGCTCGGAGTTCCTAAAAAACAGATAGAAGCAAACAACGAAGTATTTGCTGAAATGCTCGGCCATATCAATGGAAGAGTTTACTACCATCTTATTCATTGGTATAAGGCTTTGGCGATGTTACCTGCATATGAGATTAATGCTGCTTATATGGAAAATATGATGGGAGTAAGTGAGCCTTTGGGTGTAGACTTTGAACTAAAGGCAAAGCCATCTAAACTCGGAAGCTACTGGAATCTCATCAAGACTTTGGTTAAGATTCTTGTATTAAACAGAAGGCTACCTAAGGTAAAAAAGCAATTTACACAACGGGTAAACAAGGTTATATCAGATTATAAATCAATTGACTATACTGGTGTTGAGGGCAAACAAATATGGTCAGATTACAAGTCCTTTAAATCTATCTTGGTAAACGAATGGTCACCACCATTGGCCAACGACCTCCTTGCTATGATCTATTTTGGCACTTTGCAAAAACTCTGCAGTAAATGGCTCGGTAAGGAGCAACTGCATACAGAATTAGTAGTAGGCAAGCATCCTGTAAAATCTGTATTGCCAGCTCAATTAATTCAAGAGATTATACAAACTGCAGAAGACGAAGACCATCTAAAAACCATTCAATCTAGCAATGAAAAAGACATCTGGAAACGGTGTCAGAATAATCAGTTTGGAGAGACGGGTAAACTCATTTCCAAATACATTCAACTGTATGGAGATCGTAGTGTCGGGGAATTAAAACTTGAGAATGAGACCTATACACAGAACCCCGTTTCATTTATAACTATTCTGAAGTCTTACAATAAGCCATTAACAAGTAGATCAAGGCAGAAAAAGGCAGAAGAAAATGAACTAACTGAAGGTCTTTCTTTTTTCAAAAAAATAGTCTTTAACCATGTAAGCAAAAAAGCAGCTGAAATGGTTGCTGACAGAGAGAATCTACGGTTTGATAGAACTCTTGGTTTTGGCACTGTACGTATGTTTCTGTGGAAAATAGGCGAACGCCTTGTAGCTGACGGAAAACTAAATACTTTGGAAGATATTTTTTACTTAAAGGAGGAGGAACTGGATGAATACATCAAGGATAAGCTTCAAAAAGATGTGGTTCTAACGCTTATTGCTAATCGAAGAATAGAATTTGACGCGTACAAAGATTCGCCAAGTCTCCCCGAACGTATTCACCAGTACGACGACGATCTGGACATCAAGTATGATACGACAGTGCACGAAGGACAACTGAAGGGAATTCCATGCTGTGCAGGTGAAGTAACAGGCAAAGTTCGAATACTTTCCAAACCTCAAGACATAAAAAGTCTAGAGGGGGATATTTTGGTAACTACATCTACGGATCCAGGATGGATTACCATTTTTCAATCGGCCTCTGCCATTTTAGTAGAGCGTGGGAGTACTTTAAGTCACGCTGCTATCGTATCACGCGAAATGGGCATTCCATGTATTGTAGGGATCAAAGGATTGACTCAAAATCTGAAAGACGGAGATTATATTTCAATGAATGGAACAACAGGTCTTGTAGAACATTATGAAGAAAAATAACCCGTTGAAATATAGCAATTGTTGGGAGGATGCTTGGCTACTTAGCAAGTCATTACAAATTAACAATAATAGCAAGATTATGTCCATAGCTTCTGCTGGTGACAATAGCCTTATGTTACTTGCTCGCAAACCAAAGGAAATGCTCTGCTTGGATATGAACGAGACTCAGATATGGCTTACGCAACTCAAAGAACAAGCTATTAAACATTTGAGTCATGAAGAGTTCCTTCAACTTATGGGATTTTTACCTTGTGACTACAGACTTGAGATTTACATAAAAATACACGAGGAGCTATCTGAAGAGGCACGTACTTTTTTCACTCCTGAGAGGATTGAAAATGGCATTATTCACCAAGGTAAATTCGAAAAATACTTCCAACTCTTTGCAAAAAAAATAGTTCCTTGGATACACAATAAGAATAGAGTTAACGACTTGTTCGAAGGACACATATTGGAAGATGAAGCATATGAGCATTTCTATCATAGCGAATGGAATACCTGGAGATGGAGATTGTTTTTCAAAGTGTTTTTCAGCCGGTATGTAATGGGCAAGTTTGGTAGAGAACCAGAAAAATTAAAAGAAGTAAAAGGCAACGTTGGGAAACGAATTTTTGCAATGGCTGAGAAACATCTCATTTCACACAATCGTATTTCCAACTACATGTTGGAGTATACCTTAAAAGGCGAATTCGACAAAAACTTTCCTCCGTATGCACAAGAGGCTATTTTTCCAATGATAAAAAAATGGCTCCAAACCAACAGCATAAAATACTTTCATGGAGACTTGGAACAATGCTTGAATCAACATCCAGATTTCAACAGATTCAATCTATCCAATATCTTTGAATATATGCACAAGGAAGATTTTGAAGACCAAGCAAAGCTTCTGTACAAAAAATCGGCATCTGACTCTGTCTTTAGCTACTGGAACTTGATGGTTCCTCGAGCCTTCGATTCACAGCATTTTCAGAGACAAGAGTCCGATTCAAGAGATTTTGGATTTTTCTACCAAGAGTTTCACAACTATATCAAAGCTAAGTGATTGCCATTATTCTATACAGCCTTATTTATTTGGTCCTTTTTGGCTTTACGGACTTACTGTATCACAAGTTCAAGGTAGCCGTACAGCATACCCGAAAAATAGCTCATATATGTACGGGATTCATTGCTTTAACCTTCCCCCTCTATCTAGATGAAATATGGCACGTAGCTATACTCTCTACATCTTTTTTAGGATTAATGGCCCTAAGTGAAAAGTTCCAATGGTTTAAATCCATAACAGCGGTAAAACGCAAGTCCTATGGTAGTTGGTTGTTTGCTTTGGTGGTATTGATATGCTTTGCAGTGTTTAAAAGAATAGGGCCCATTTTCTACTACCTACCAATCCTAATTTTAACCTTAGCAGACCCTGCTGCTGCTATTTTTGGAAGAAAGTTCAACTATAAGCCATTAACTATTTTTGGTCAAAAGAAAACGATTGGAGGAAGCATCGCCTTTTTTTTAGTTGCTGTTGCCACTCAATTAGCTTACATCTCATTTGCAAGGTTTCTCGTTACTGCAGATTTCCAAATAGACTTCTCGGACATTCTAAAATTTTGTATTGTAGCACTGGCTTCGGCTGTAGCTGAGTTCTTCTCTACCAAAGGCTGGGATAACCTTACCATACCTCTCACTGTATTGGCTGTCCTATTACTATTATGAAACAACTAAAAAGACTTGTTTTATTCCTACTTGTCATTACCATACTTGGATATGTCTTAAGTCCCTTATATAAAAGTAATGACAATAGCGAATATCGACTGGAAAGCAGTGTTATTATCCATGCCCCAATTCAAACTGTATTTGACTATTTGGGAAATTCTGAGAATGCAAAAGACTGGTCTTCATTTGTAGACCACATTAGTCCTTTAAATTCGAACGTATATAAGGATGGGACAACAAAATCTATTCGTAGATGTTATAGAAATACAAACGAACTTGGCATGGTCTGGGATGAAGAGGTTTTAAGTACCAAGGCCAATGAGCTAAGAACACTAAGCATTTACAACATGAACAAATTCCCAATGCAGACGAGTGACCTTCAAACCGATCAAATTTACGAATCGATAGACTCCAATACGACCTTACTCATTTTTAGATTATACAAACTTATTGACTTCACTTCTTATTCTGACCTATTGAAAATGAAGGCTTCCGGATACATTATTTCTCCTATTTTCAAACAAAACTTATCTAATATAAAGAGGGAGGTGGAAAAACTATGATTTGCAAGACACTTCATAAAGGCCAGTGGCATAGTGCCCCGCTTAACAATCTCATTGACAAACTTTATGTTGAAGGACTTAAGCCTAAATTATCCAATCTAGATGCGGCAGAAAGAGTAATTACGGTTTCTGACAATGGTGAGTTATTAGGTTTTGTTGCCATCTACCTTAACAAGAGCTATTCACAACATTTAATTCTAGGTAATTTTGAGTGTCAAAACAATCCGGAAATTGCTCAGTTACTTTTTGCTGAAGCGAAAAAACTAGCAAAACAGGCTAACTGTACTTCATTACTAGGACCAATGAACGGAAACACTTGGCATACATACAGATACAGCACTTTAGACAATGATCCGTTTGTAATGGAGACAATTCATCAGCCGTATTACTTGGACTTATGGCATCAATATGGTTTCGAGTCTTTTGCTAACTATCAAACTAATATAGAAAAGCTTAACCCAAAGATTCAGCTTGCAGAGGTTAAAGAGTTCCTAGCAACAAGAAATCTATCTATTCGTAATTTCAGCATGTCAAATGCCCCAACCGAGCTAAACTTGCTTCACTCCTTCTGTAGTGAGTTATTTACAAATAATGTCTTATTCTCCAACATTAGTTTGAAAAAATTTGTAGCACTGTATGAACCGATTCTCCCATTACTTGATGAGAATTTAATAGACTTTGTATTGGATGGCGACCAAGTAGTTGGTTTATTATTTGCAGTGAAGAACCATTATGACCCTAAACAAGTCATTGTAAAAACTCTTGCCCGTAACCCTTTGGAAAAGTATAAAGGATTAGCTAATGTCATGGCATCTCACTTTTACAAAAAGGCTCTAAATTTAGGATATCAGTCTATGCTACATGCGTACTTCCATGTGGACAATCAATCATCAAACGTATCATCTAACTATGGCGGGAAAGTCTATCAAAAACATGTACTGCTGAAGCTTGATCTATGAACATTGTCCGCCACTTTATGCAGGCTGCAAACAGCTACCCTAACAACGTAGCTATAGTGCAAAATGGCAAGAGTATTCATTACTCAGAACTCAAAACAAGAATCTTACAAACAACCAATTCCCTTTCAGAAAAAGGTTATAAAAAGGGTGATAATATTATGGTTATGATACCTTTCTCTGTGGAATTATATGTTCACATATTGGCTATCTTTAGTCTAGGTGCGAACGTTGTCCTCATAGATCAACTTAAACCAAAAAGCAGGGTATACTACGCTTTTAAAAAGTCAGAATGCAAAGCCATAATTACGACTAAAACTATTGCTTTACTGAAGTTTTTCCTGTTCAGTAAAAAATTATGGAACACAATAATTACCATACCAATAAGTACCAAAACAAACGATGGGTATATCGATAGAAAAGATACAGATTCTGCTTTGATTACTTTTACCAGTGGAACAACTGGTAATCCTAAAGCCGCAGATCGAACTCATGGTTTTTTGAATACTCAACTTCAAACATTAATTGACGAAATGAGGATCTCCCCTAGAGATATACATATTACAAGTCTTCCCGTAGTCCTCATGTGCAATCTGGCTGTAGGAGCAACTTCTATTATTCCTCCCAAATACAAAAACACCAATGCTTGGAAGCTACTTGCAAATCAATTTCCGCCCAATATTCTCTCAGCCTCTCCACATCACTTTAGCGAGATATCTAGACGAATTCAAAATGATAAGCTAGATAGAGTATTCGTAGGTGGGGCAACTATTCTGCCATCATTTGTGAAACAAGTTGCCAAAAACATATCTCATAACAAAGTAACTTTTGTATACGGAAGCACGGAAGCTGAGCCAATGACTACACTTTCGCTTGAGACCTATTCTAAACTCATATCAACCAACTCCGTTGGACTACCAGTAGGTAGAAACCATCCCAATATCCAACTAAAAATAAACACCAAGGACAGCACTACGCTTAAGGAACAACCCGAAGGTCAAATAGGAGAAATAATAGTAGCGGGTCCTCATGTTCTTCACACATACTTCAAAGACGAAGAAGCATTTGCAAGAAATAAAATTATAGCCAATGACATTATTTGGCATAGGACTGGGGATGCAGGTTATATAAAAGACGAACAACTATACTACTTCAGTAGGATGAGATATGCATGGATACTACACGATGAATGGCTTGCACCACTAACCTTAGAAAAGTATTTGTCTATTAATGGCTATTTAGAGGAAGGAACATGGCTCAATGTCAAAGGCAAAAACATTTTATTCATCCAAAAGACTAAGAACCTAAAAAAGGTTATTGAGTCATTCCCTTACACCATAGATGAAACGGTTTTTATAAAACAACTACCTCGAGACAAACGCCATCTGAGTAGAGTGGATTATGAGCAATTACTTTGTAAGTACGAATCTTAGCGGGCTATGTGCTCCATTTTCAAAACGTACCCAATAAAAACCTGCATTCAATTGAGAAACATCCAACGTGATATTCTGACCGATTTCACCAGAAAGAATCTGCTGACTGTTACTTGAATAAACTTGAACTTTAAAAGACTCTTGGGTATTGAGATTCAATTTATCATTTGCTGGATTCGGATACAGTCTTAGGCTTTCCTTTACAGACACAGCTTTAGTACTAACAAATTTTGTTTCAGCACGTCCTACGGCTGCATAGGCATTTACCTTACCCCAACCCCATTGCACATCTCCATTCTCTGACAAATCTCCAGTTCGAATATCTTCTCTTGCAGTTGAATGTAAGATTTCTTTAGCTTCATTGTACCATAAATTGGGATTTGCTTCAAGCATTAAAGCAACCACTCCAGCAGTTGCCGGACTACTCATGCTAGTACCCGAAAAGCGAGAAAACGGATAATCTTTACCTTTGAAAGAGACGTTTTGAAGCAGGGTAAAACTACGATTGGTGAACGAAGAAATACTTGACGCTACATTCACACCAGGAGCTGACACATCGGGTTTCATTCTACCATCAATGGTTGGTCCAATGCTAGAAAATGGTGCTATGAAACCACCACCCATAGAGCCACTGGAAGTAAATACTTCAGATTGATGAGCAGCAACTGTAATAACGGATCGAGTGCTTGCCGGTTCTCCTAAACTATATTGGTTATCTCCATCCACCCAACCCGATATAAAGGCAGAAAACGGCATTCCCCAATTCCCAACATCCGAAGTAAGTTCGGTTACATTGTAAAAGTGCACTGTACCTTTATCGGCAAATGCTTTCAAGCCTAAGCGAAGCGAAGTATTATCACTTTTTAACCTCAGTCTAATATGTGGGGTACTGTTTAGAGGATGAGCTGCATCTATTTCTACGTTGTAAAAGATTGTATCCGCACCTATCACTAAAAAAGTATCTACATACTGTGATGCTGTTGTTTCGTATTTCGGTGATTCTAACAACAGTACTTTGTTATTATCATACACCGTAAAGGAGGCTCCAAATACCTCACCTACTTCTCCCCACATACTTACACTCTGACCCCATAGATTGGCCGTCGTCCCTCGATAAAAATGAATGCGTGATTGAACAGTGTCGTTACTAAATTCTTTCTTTATGTGCAAAGTCTCATCTCCATTATTACCTCCAGAAGTAACGAAAATTACGCCCTGATTTGATAACTCGTCAATAGCCTGACTTACCAACGATGTTCCGTCCAATGGTCCTAGATTATATAGCCCCCAACTCATGTTAACTACCAATCTTTTATTCCTTTTTTGAGCTTCTTGATGCATCCAATTAAACGCATCAATTACCGCAGCTTCATCTACTAAAAACGTCACCATCAAGTAGTTTGCTTCAAAAGCAACTCCTCGATGCTCTGTCCCTACACCACTACCTGCAGCTATTCCTGCAACGTGACTTCCGTGTGTGGCATATCCATAGATATTACTGGTATCACTTTGTGCAGCTAACAGTTCATCCTCTCCTTCGTATACCGTTCCATAATCAAAGCCATTTGGAGCAGGACCACTTTTTTTGAATTGATCCCACGCTGCAAGTATTCGTGTATGCTGCAAAGCTGTATCATAAAACATCGGATGTGTATAGTCGAAACCCCAATCCGTTATTCCTATTATTACATCCTTTCCAGTATACCCACTCGTCAACCCATCACCTGTATAAACACTATCAGCTCGCACATCTGGAATCACCTTACTTAGGTTAGGTTTAATTTTATGAGCCAATTGCAAATATTCAATTCCTACTAATTTTTGTAATAAATCAACCTTATCTGATACAATTCGAACCGTGATAATATCTCCTATTTGAGATCCAACTTCACCGCCAATAGTTTGTACGCTTTCTTTTACAAATGAAGAATTAACCTTGGCTACAAATACCAAATCATCCTGGTTATTTGAATAGTAGTGAAGTTGCTGTAGAGTAGAAATAGGGAGCCGTGTCTGAGCTATTACTGTTAATCCCGCAAAAAAAATAAAACCAAATAATACGCTCTTCCTATGCATACATTCGAAGATAGTTAAACATAGAAGTAATAAAAAAAGCTCTACCCAAATTAATGAGTAGAGCCCTTCCGTTACTATTACTAAAACTACTTTAGTAAGCATACACGGTGTGTAGAAACAGAACCGTATGATGTTATTTTCACAACATACGCCCCTGATCTAAGACCGCTTAAATCAACACTATTTGTTCCAATCATGTTGCTCGGGGTTACGTCTAAACCATTTACATCTAAAACACTAATAGAAGATTTATCGACATTTTTTGATAAAAATACCATTCCTTTTGAAGGGTTTGGATACAGGCTTATCTCAATCCCATCATCGACTATTAATACTTTGGATTCAGAATATTCTTTATCTCCATTAACATCTTCTTGGACAATTCTAAAATAAGAGATTCCTGACGTCAAATTGAAGTCTGTAAATTCGTAGTTACTAACATCGGCTGTAGTGCCGTTACCTAAAACTTCGCCAATGACCTCATATAACTTTCCATCAGTAGACTTCTGCACCACAAATTTCTCGCTATTGGTTTCTGACGCTGTAGACCAAGTCAATAATCCAGTTTGATCATTTATCTTTTTCACTTCAAATGTCAGCCACTCCACAGGTAAATAGATAAAGGTGTTCACGTCTCTCCAATCTGATTGAGGATCATTTATATCGTTGTAATCGCTTGGGTAAGGCACTACCGTTCCAGGAATCAGAGTTCCTGCAAATGGGCTACTTGAATTATTATCAGCATCCAATAAATCAACTAATCCATCACTATCACTGTCTGCATATAGAGCATGATTTGGATCTAAGAAATTGGCAAAATTATCTATTACATCATCATCCAACCAATTTGGAATTCCATCGAAATCACTATCCAAGGAATTATTGTAATTACTTGCTGCAACACCTCCATTTTGTGGGGTATATGCTGCGGCTAGTACCATATAATCATCCAAACTCTCCGCTGTCTTATTGTAATCTATCGACTCCTTGTAATCCAACAATGGATCATCATCAGAATTAGCATCTAAATAATCTGGAAAACCATCACTATCATCACTATCGTCATTGGGAATCATCCCGAGAGAACCTTGCAATCCAGTTGTATCAGCATCAAAAATATCAATCAGCCCATCACCGTCAGTATCTGTAGTACTATATGCAGTATAGTCATTCGTAGAATCTGCTTCAATATAATCTGTAATACCATCGTTATCACTGTCAGCATCCTTGTGATTAGGAACACCGTCTCCATCGAAATCATCTAAATCATTGGACTTGGCAATTACCGTCCCCACTGCTGCTGTATTGGTCTGCAACCCATCCGTTTGGTTAGGATCATATCTATCGTCTAAGCCATCGCCATCTGCATCTGAAAACAACGGAGTCACCATTGTTCCATTTACCAATGCATTACCTTCTTGCACTTCTCTATTGTCAATTATTCCATCGTTATCAACATCTATATCTAAAAAATCCAAGAAACCATCACCATCATAGTCTCCCATCGGGTAGCCTTCTGGAATTCCATTGGAGTCCAAATCTGCATTAGTCAATTGTAGTGCATTCGCACTATTTTCAGCCGTTCCATCATTACCAACATCACCATCTACAGCATCTGCAAAACCATCTAAATCTGTGTCTACGAATACATCATAGCGACCATCTCCATTCACATCTAAACCTCCTGCTTCGATACAGTCCGAGATTCCATCTCCATCACTATCTAAATCTTGATAATTGGGGAAACCATCCCCATCCAAATCCGTAATTGTCATGGGATGAGAATCATATCCATCATCTCTACCATTGGGTTCTGTACCATAATTATAGATAAAGCTTCTTCCTTCGGCAGAAGTTATAGAATACGCAGTATCGTTACGATCAGTAATAATATGAGCATTGCTAATCATCTGAGTCAAACCCATTACTTTACCTGTAGAAGTACTTGGATTAAAACCTTGGGTTACCATCCTAATTTCGTTTGTCGTCTCAAACAATTGAAGCTGAAATGTAGCTGAACCAGAACCACTATAGAAAGAGACACCATTGAATTCTATCAGAAACACCCTATTGGGTGAAGTCCCATTTGTTCCATAGGTTACTGTTCCTCCAGCAGTTGGATTAAGATCAGTCCAATTCATCAAAATAGTGTTGGTATATACACTATTGGGAATAGAAATCGGATTCCAGACACTTGGCGGGCTAATGTTATCAAATGTCATCCAACCATTCATATTCAAACGAATAGTCGTACTCATGGGTACACCAAAATAATCAAATACAAAAGGCATGGTTAACAACTCTGTGCCATCATCGCTAATAGTGGGACTCGCAGAAGATGCTATAGTTAGCATGGAGGAAGAAACGGAAGTCTCCGTATATCCAACTGGGATGTCTAAATCCTCCTGATTATCAACATACCCATCTCCGTCGGTATCTTCTCCTGTAGCTTCCACAACATCTGGAATACCGTCATTGTCAGAATCCTGATCCAACGAATTAATCAATCCATCATTGTCAAAATCCATATCACGGCAAACACCAAACGAGTTCAGTGTACAAAAGTCTGCATCCCTATAGTTTAAAATCCCATCACTGTCGTTGTCGTGAAAATAATCTCCTCCACAACAAGCAAAGGAAGTAGCGGTATCACCACAAATCTCCTGAACATCAGGAATCCCATCATTGTCATCATCAATATCACGTATATCCGTAACACCATCACCATCAAAATCTGGCACATAGCAACACATGGTGAATCCTGAAAATGCTATTGCTTGTTGTGCTGGATATGCCTCATCTGGACCCGCTACATAACGAACTACGAGGCTATCTATTGGAGCATCCGAGTTTGCATATACAGTACCTTCATCATCCAGAGGATCGATATTATCATCATTTCCTGAATTCCAATTTGCTGTAATTTGATTTCCTGAGATTACATAATTTGACACAGAAGAATTGGCTTCTACAAAAGTGACACCAATAGAAACTCCATTATTATAAACCTCAACAACAATTCTATCCTGAAAGGACCTACTTCCTGCCGGAGCATCATTTACATCGGACGCATCAATGTCAGTAATTAAAAAATTTCTTAGCGTAATCTCCTGACTAAACGTCCATATTGCCACCATCTCATCACCAGGGCTATATGCTGTATTAGGAGCCGCTCCATTTGCGATGTTGTCCATATAAAATGTCATATAGCCTGCACCGTAAGAACCATTAGATTGAGTTCTTACAGTATCCCAAACACCATCTGGATTTAGAATCTGAAAACCAATATCAATGTTTTTGGAGCAGCCGGTGACCGACCAAGAAGTTGAATTTGTACCAGGGGTAAGTACAGATTGAGAACCTGCTGACGCCCCTTGCCATGAGTAATCGGCAGACCCATCGGGGCATTGAGCGAGTGTAACTGAAAAGCACAGAAAAAATAAGGCACATAGCCCTAACGGTCGTAGTAATTTCATCATAAGAATAATAAGTAGTTAACTCAAATATAGACAATTAATTCCTTAATCGGGAAATTTTACACAATAAAAATGATTGAACTACGTATCAGACAGAATGAAATCAACAAAAAAAATGATTGCAAACAGCTTAAAGAAAGACATTAAGTAGATATAAATTACCACAATCCCAGCATGAAGATAGTTAACAAATAAAATCAATCAAACATATACAATACTACTTAAAAATCATCGTCAAATATCGGGCCAAACCTAAATATTCTTAAAATAGTCAATACGAAAATTAAAGCTCAATTACTCAAGCCACAGAATAAGAAATCTAAATTAAACTTCTTATTAGTTTACAAAATCTTCAATATTTCGGGAATTGAAACAAATCAAACAAGCCCTTTCAGCAATTCTTTCATGCTTACCTCTTTGGTAATTATATCTTCAAGGTCCGACAGTTTCACTCTTTTTTGTTCCATTGAATCTCTAAAGCGAATAGTCACAGAGTCATCTGTCAAACTATCATGATCCACGGTAACACATATAGGCGTGCCAATAGCATCCTGTCTTCTGTATCGTTTACCAATACTATCTTTCTCCTCATAATAGCAATTAAAGTCTAGACTTAGACCTTTAATAATCTTTCTTGCCATATCTGGAAGTCCGTCATTTTTAGTCAATGGTAAAACCGCACACTGATATGGGGCCAACGCTGCTGGCAACTTGAGAACTGTTCGAGACTTACCCTCACCCAAATCCTCGTTTTGAAGTGCATTGCACATTAGCACCAAAAACATTCTATCTAAACCAATACTCGTCTCTACTACGTACGGCACATAGCTTTCATTTTTGTCATTGTCAAAATACTGAAGTTTTTTACCTGTAAACTCCTCATGCTGCTTTAGGTCAAAATCTGTACGTGAATGAATCCCCTCTACTTCCTTAAATCCAAACGGAAAATCATATTCTATATCTACTGCAGCATTGGCATAATGTGCCATCTTTACATGGTCATGATATCTATACTTTGATGCATCAGTACCTAGATTTGTATGCCATTTTAGTCTATGCTCTTTCCAGTAATCGTACCATTTCTTCTCTTCGCCCGGAGTAACAAAAAATTGCATTTCCATTTGCTCAAATTCCTTCATTCTCATGATAAACTGTCGGGCAACAATTTCATTCCTAAATGCCTTTCCCGTTTGTGCAATTCCAAACGGAAGCCTCATCCTACCCGTTTTCTGAACATTGAGGTAATTTACAAAAATCCCCTGTGCCGTTTCTGGTCTTAAATAGATTTGACTCTCACCGTCGGTAGCACTCATCTGCGTACTGTACATCAAATTGAATTGACGCACATCCGTCCAGTTTCTACTTCCACTTACAGGGCAAGCTATACCTAGTTCTTCAATAAGAGCTTTTACTTTATCAAGCTGGCCAGTTTCTAAACCTTCTTTTAATTTGACATCTATTTCCTCTATTTTAGCATTATTCCTAGCAATATTGGGATTAGTTGCTACAAACTGAGCCTCGTCAAAATCATCACCAAAGCGTTTTCTAGCCTTGGTTATTTCCTTTTGGTTTTTAACCCTATACTTTTCTTGATAATCCTCTATTAGCACATCTGCTCTATAGCGTTTCTTGGAATCCTTATTATCAATCATCGGATCACTAAAACCATCCACATGACCACTTGCCTTCCACACTTTTGGAGCCATGAATATGGAGGCATCTAGACCTACGATATTCTCGTGTAGCTGAACCATACTCTTCCACCAATACTCGCGAATATTTTTCTTTAACTCAACTCCATTTTGACCATAGTCATAAACCGCTGCAAGGCCATCATATATTTCACTACTTGGAAAAACAAAGCCATACTCCTTAGAGTGTGAGATTACGTTTTTAAAATGCTCTTCAGACATATTCAGATTGTATGCTGCAAATTTATCTATGTAAAATTGATAGCCTAACCAAAAAGGACATTGGTATACTTAAAATAGGTATTACTCAATTCTTCCAATAATCGTCACCATAATGTTTTACCTTGTACCACAATGAATTTGATTGCCATCAAAGAACCATGTCAAGAAAATTGGGATAAAATGACACCCAATGAACAAGGGAGACACTGCCAAGGCTGCGTTAAAACAGTACATGATGTAAGCCATCTCTCTAATGACCAAGTTTGGAACAAATACCATGAACTTGAAGGAAACATGTGCATCAGAATACCCGCAGAACGGGCGTTTATAGCTCCAAAACCATGGTACACCAGATGGAAATATGCCATTACAGCATCTATACTTACTTTCTGGCTTTCAGCTCAACAGGTAATTTTACAGGCACAAACTACAGAGACGGACACAACAAATGACACGATTGAGAAGACAATAGAACAATGTATTGTGAGTGGAAAAGTGCTAGACAGTTTAAACAATGGCAATCCAATTCCATTTGCATTCATAGAAATCACCTTACCAGATTTCACCAAGTACCGTAGTTACTCCAATACATTGGGGGAATTTAGCATCAAGGTTGAACATAAATTAAAAACTTCAGACACTATTAGCGTCACTTGTACGATGTTGGGATACGAGAAAATAGAACGTAAATCTCTCGCTCGAGACACGATTGAAGCAGAATTTTTTCTAGAGGAAAACCATGTATGTCTTAATGAGACTATAATAATGGCAAGAAGAAATAAAGTAACCATTATGGGAGGAATATCTGGTCAAGTGATGATGGGCATCCCTATGGACGATTCCAAATATCGTGGTGTGTATCGACACCATATCCTCGACCAATTTGACACCAAGACTTTTCACAGCGACGAGATTCAACGTTCAAATTTGGGGAGATAAAGTTTATCCATTTTTTAAACAACAAAAAAAAGGCCATCCACAATGCGAACAACCTTTTATCTTGTTGTAGTAATTATGACATTTCGAATATAACTCTTTTTGTCACAAAAATGTCATAAACATAAAACAAACCTATATTATCTTAGAACCTTTGTCCAAATGATAGGAGGATACAACAACCTGTTGTTAGTTAAAATTTCCACTAAAACTTTTAAAAAGTTTCCTTTGTTGAGTTGAAGCTATTAAAAACAGATTTCTTAAAGAATGCAGGCAAGCTTTTAAGTGGCTCATTTGTAGCCCAAGTTATTGGCCTAGGTGCTATCATTTTTTTAGCAAGACTTTATGACCCAGACCAATTTGGGGAACTAGACACAATGCTCAAAATGGTCGCAGTAATGGTAGCCATAGCCGGCTTACGATACGAGGTAGCCATTGTAGTAGAAGATAATGAACGTGACGCTCAAGAAATCACACGCCTTAGCTTAATCCTAAACGGGCTAATATCCATTATACTTCTAGGTATTATACTGCTATTCAAAGAGCAAATCGCAACATTCTTTCAACTTAAAAATTCTAATATTCTATTTTTACTTCCACTCTTTGTTTGGCTAATGAGTAGCACTGAGAGTTTGATGAATTGGAAAAACAGGGCAAAAGAATATGAAACCATCTCCACCAATCGGGTTTTAACTTCATTAGCGGGAGTCGGATATAAGTTGAGTCATCCCTTTACAAACCTCTTTCAAGGAAACGGATTAGTAATTGGACATCTCATTGGTCAATCCATTGCCTTTATTCATATTGCCAGAAAACTTCCTTTTTCTATTTTTAATACCTCAAGAGAAACTCTAAAAAAGATTGCCTTAAAATACAAGTCCTTTGCTGTTTTTAGCTCTCCTGCGGCCCTCCTCAATATACTGGCCACTAGTATGCCATTTTTCATGATTGCCGCCTACGACAGTCAAGCAGCGACAGGTCATTTTGGCAATGCATATAAATTAACCTATCTACCCATGAGCATGCTTGCTATGGCTTTAGGACAGGTTTTCTTTGAACGTATAGCACGTTTAAAATCCAACAAGAAAGAAGCTGCAGAAATTTCACATCAGTTGTTTAATCTTATGTTTGGCATAGCTGTTATTCCAGTTGTGATTCTAGCTGTATGGGGAGATCAAATAGCTCCATTTATCCTAGGAGAGAAATGGGAGGAGGCTGGAGTCTATATTCAAATCACCATCTTTTTTTACTTCTCTATGTTTTTAACCAGCTCGTTTAGTAGTGCATTTTCTACCTATGGCAAGCTAAACATTCAGTTAGTCTACAATGCTACTTTCTTGATTGCAACATTTTCAGCTTTGTATTTTTCATACAAAACGGGAGCAAGCACACGCGTGGCTTTAGCCTGGTTTGTTGTGGTAGGCACCATACTTAGAATCTTCATTCTCAACTATTTCTTTATCCTCTTTGGTAAAAACTTAATAGCAAAGACCATATTTGCGATACTCATAGTCGCAGTGCTTTCCTGGTTCGGATTCGGATTAAAGGAAGGATTTTAATCAAATGGGAATATTCAAAAACATAGCAGGCAGATTGGACGACAATCTTTTGAGGGCGTTTGTAAAATGGCTTTGGCCTAGATACAGACGACCAAGAATCGGCTATATGAAAAATTACCAAGTTCTTCGAGCCTACTTTTTCTATCAAAAAATATTACGTATTAATGGGAATGTTCCTTGGCCAGTGGATTTTAGAAGTAAGATAGTTGATTGGCCCAATATTGAAAAAGGCATTTGTTCCGACCCTGGTGACAATCCGGGCATTTACATAAACGCAAGTGGTGGATTAAAACTAGGTAATAATGTAAATATTGGACAAAACTCCATATTGACTACGACCAACCATTATAAGTACGATCACCGTAAGAAAAGCCATACAAAAGGTATTACAATTGGAAATAATGTCTGGATCGGTGCTAATGTTAGCATTGTTGCTGGCACAACAATAGGAAATAACGTAACAATTGGTGCAGGTTGTTTCATAAAAGGTAGTATTCCAGACAATAGCACTGTAATCATCAGTGATAAATCTCTTGACATCATCCCTAAAACGAAAGACTACGAGTGGGATTGCACCCTTGATGAGCTGAACTGAGTACCCTTTTTCAAGATTACTCATAGTGTACTTAATTATTTTGCTACTATATACCTAGTAAACAAAAAAGAATGGTACTTTTGCAGACCTTTTTAAAGAAAACGATGGCAAATCATAAAAGCACGCTTAAGAGAATAAGAAGTAACGAAGCTAAAACAGCTCGAAATAAATATCAGCATAAGACAGCTAGAACTTGGATTAAGAGAGTTCGTCTTTCTGAAGATAAAGCTGAAGCTGAAAAAATCATGAGAGAAACTTTCTCTAAAGTAGATAAGCTTGTAAAGAAGAATATCATTCATAAAAACAAAGCAGCAAACTTAAAAAGCAAACTTGCTAAGCATGTTGCTCAATTAGGATAAGTCACTACCTTATCTTACAACCATATTTCTTAAAGCCTAGACACTACGTGTCTGGGCTTTTTATTTTAATTAAAATTTGACAAAATACGTAAGCATAAAGAACTGGGCAAAAGATGATAAGCCACGTGAAAAACTAGCCCTTAATGGTCGCGAAACTTTAAGCAATGCAGAATTATTAGCTATATTACTAGGTAACGGAACACGCAGAAAATCCGCCGTAGGTTTAGCTAGAGATGTTATGACTCTTGCTGACAATAATCTCAACGCTCTAGCTAAACTAAGTATAAGTGACTTATGCAAAATTAGTGGCATAGGACCTGCAAAAGCGATTACAATCATAGCTGCAATTGAACTCGGAGGACGACGTAAAAAGTCCATTATCACAAGCAACTTTATTAAAAGTAGTTTTGAAGCATACGAATACTTCAGCCCAATGCTTCAGGACAAAGAATACGAGGAATTTTGGATTTTACTCCTGAAACAAAACAATAAAATTATCAAGTCTTACAAGGTAAGTGATGGCGGTCTGACTAGTACTATTGCTGACCCTAAACGTCTTTTCAAAATAGCACTGGAAAACAACGCCGTAAATATTATTTTATGTCATAACCACCCAAGTGGGAATCTGACTCCAAGCGTGGCGGACTTCAAACTCACAGAGAAAATTGTAAATGGGGGTAAGCAGCTTGACATTTCAATTCTGGATCATATCATCATAACAGATAGCGGATTCTATTCCTTTGCAGATGAAGGGCAGATGTGAACAGCACATCTGTATGCCTCCACTCTTAAAACAACTTTAACTGACGTTTTAGCTTACTAGGCATCAAATTGTTTATATCTAAAACAAATGTAATCCGTTCTGCAAAACCATTGATGTTACTCGGGTAGTTTACACCTTCTTGATAATCTGTAAAATCACTACTCTGTGCTAAATTAAAGAAAATTTCAAATCTATCAGGGATAATCTCTAGCTCTAAACCAAGATTATAAATCATTTTACTTTCTGACTTATTCCATGTTTCCTTATCCAAATCTTCATACATCAAAAATTCAAAATATGGCTTTACTGGAATCTTTCCCGGAAGAGGTACAGTCACATTTACATTCATAAGCCAAGACTCATTATCTGCCAAGAGACCAACTAATTTAGAAAAATCTCTTCTATTGGATATCTGGTTCTGGAATACTCCATATGTAGCATTTCGATGTAATAAATAGTCGTCAAACCTATAATCGTAGTAACCAGCTTTGTTTGTACTTCCAATGGTATTTTGATATTGACCTTGTTTGTCAATATTATTAAAAGTATACACTCCATAAACTCTTAACTCAATGGGTTTGTCTTTTAGACCAATATCAAAATTATATTTAAAGACGGATGACAGTCTTAGTAAATCATCACTAACCTTATCTTCTCTTAAGAAAGGGAAATACTTTCTATTGTATAAGAAAGTGCCTACACTATCATATACATCGTACCATGATTGTGGATTTGCAGTGTCCCCTACTATTACGTTTTGTGACACCTTACCCCATTCTGCCCTTACCTCCCAAGAGTATCCATTAATATTTCTCTTATTCTCAATCTTATAGGCTAACGTTAAAAAGTTCCTGCTTGCCTCAGTAGGAACACTGTTAGGACCTGATAAGGTATCTCGTTCTATATCAAATTGAGGACTAAAGAAGAGCTGATCATACTGTAGTTTAAGTGTTTTATTAACTGGGCTTCTCTGCGTTTTTTTCGGCAAACGATAGGTCAAATATGGAGCCACTTTAAGATACTTATACTCTTGTTTAAACCCTCGTTCTAAATAGTTGAAGCTTTTGGCTTCTGCCCCTATTTCTATAAACTGGGCTTTACCGTTCAGTGGTTTTGTATAATTAATTCCAGCAGTTCCATTAAGTGATTTCTTTTGGAAGGAATACATTGGAAAAACATGATACTGTAAGGGTTTATTACCAACGGAATAATTATGAAAACCTATTCCAAGCATACTTTTATCGTAAGCGTTCCAGCCATAAACAGGAATGGCATATATTTCTTTCAAATCTGGCTTATCACGACCTGAACCTATCTTTAATTTCAATGTTTTATTGGTTGAATTATTCCCTTTATGTAAGTCCAGGGTAACACCTTTAGGGTCCACTATGGCAGACCTTTTAGCACTACTATCTTCAATTATTATGCTCTTCCCTGGAAACACTTCATACCATTCAGTAGATGCTTCCCCATTTCTTGTTATTTCCAATGGAATTGGGACGGTAATATCCGACTTATTCTTGAGTTCAAAACCTTTCTTATGCTTACATACCGCGTAATCAATTTTTTTATCTGTAGTTAATACTTCATCAAAAAACCAAGTCAAGTTCTTTCCACTTGTAGCCTCAAATGATTTTTTCATATCATCAGGAAGAGGATGTTTAAACTTCCAAGTATCAAAATAAGTAGTCATACATTCTTTGAATACTTGAGCTCCCAGATATGCCTCTAGATAACCAAATGATGATGAGCCTATTCCATAAACACTCATCCCATAATTCCCGTTTGTGAGTTCGATAGATGAGGTGGAAATTGCTTGGTGCTCACTTCTCAATAAATTATCTTTAACTAGAGCACCCATGATAAGAGAATTGGGATCTAACTTATCTCCTCTCTTCATAGCCTTTCCTTCATAGTAACTATTTATTGATTCATCCATCCAAGGGTATTCCCTTTCATTGTTGGCCAATATGCCATAAAACCAATTGTGACCAACTTCATGAATGATTACTTCTTCACCCATAAAATCACACAAGGTAATCATCGGATATTCCATCCCCCCACCTGCTTTCAACTCCCCATGAACAACTGTAGCGTGGCTATAAGGATATGCTCCAACATTTTCTGAATAATAGGTAATAGCTGTTTCAATATGTTTTAAATTTTTAGCATCAGGTTCTGCTGCAACAACTCTTGCCAAAACCTCCTTATCTCCTACTTTAATCTTAGTGGTTACATATCCCCATCTCTTACTTGCAAACCAAGCAAAATCATGTACGTTGCTTGCTGTGAATTGGACTGTCTTTAAACGAGAAGAACTTGGAGAAACCGAATCTCCCAAACCTGGTTTATTTGCAGATAGTTCTCCTATTGTCTGACATTCTCCCGTCGCAACTACTGTATAGTTTTCAGGCAGAGTTACATTCACTTTAAAACTTCCAAATTCGGAATAGAATTCACCCATATTGAGATATGGCATTGGATTCCATCCATTGACATCGTAAACCGCTGGCTTTGGATACCATTGTGTGATAAAATAGTCCTGGTCTTCGTGACCCAGCCTTGAGAATACTTTCGGCAACTTCACTTTAAATGGGGTCAACAACACCACTTTTTCGCCAAAGGGTAATGGTTCGGTCAAAAGTATTTTTATAACGTCTATATTTTTTGTCTGTTCCACAATAAGTGTTTGACCTTGCGAGCTAAAACTAACATTTTCAATAAATCCACGGTCTTGCTCTTTACTATAATAGAAGTCCATTTCGCCATTTTCTTCCATCTGCTGACCAAAAGCAGTATTATTATTCTTATATCCATTGGCCCAAAGATGTATGTACATTTCATTAAGTGTATCTGGACTATTATTGGTATAGGTAATTACCATTTCACCACTTAAAGTGTGATTAACATCATCTAATTTTACATCAATTAGATAGTCTACGTCTTGTTGCCAAGGAGCTTGAGACACTGACTGCGAGTAACTTGTGACACTACAAAGTAAAATTGCAAAGAATACAACGTTCTTAATCATAATTTTGAAGATAATATGTTGGCAAAATAAAGTCATATAGCGAACTTTGCCCTATATTTCTTAATCAACATAGTGTAGTTTTGGATAAAGTGAAAAGGATATGATGGAAAACGATGATTTTATTAATGAGGGGATGGATGAACGGGCTCGAAATTTTGAACGTCTTCTGAATAGTGGAGATAACTTTTTTTACGACAATGATGAACTCGGTCAAATAATAGATTACTACATTGACTTCGAAGAGATTAGTAAGGCAAATAAGGCAATTGAATATGCTGAGAGCATTTACCCTTTTGAAACCTACTATAAAATTAAAAAAGCCGAAGTTTACATTGCAGAACGAAATATAAACGGAGCTATTAAGCTCCTAGAGAAATATAGAAGCATAGAACCTCAAAACGGCGAGATTGCAAAACTTCTTGGAGACTGCTATAGCATAAGTTTACAGTTCAAACGGGCTATAGACAGCTATCTATTTGCACTTAAACAAGAACCTGATAGTGAAGAGTTACTTCTTCGACTAGCTCGTGTCAATTTTGCTTTAGGAAATAATAAAAAAGCACTTACCTATATCCATTCTTTTCCAAAAGATCATGATTATGATGAATTAAGCATCCAAGATTTTATTCGTCTTTTCTTAGACTATAATCAATTCGCAGATGCAATACTTTTTCTTGAAAAAGTAATCAATCAAGACCCATACAACTATACAGCTTGGTACTTTACGGGTTTAATTCAGCAACGGCAAGAAGATTATTCTAAGGCTATTGACGCTTTTGAGTTTTGTATTGCAATTGACGATTCGAATACAATGGGGCATTTGGGAAAAGGTAATTGTCTAATGGAAAAAGACGAATACCTTCAGGCTATTGAATCATTTAAGTTATCTCTTGATGATGATGAGACAGATGCCGAAGTTCTTTGTAACATAGCTGAATGTTATGAAAATATGAAAGACGATAATGGAGCCAAGTTTCATTATCAGAAGTCAATTAACACCAATCCAAACCTATCTGACGCCTACTTTGGCTTAGCTATGGTCTATAAAAGAAATGAGCAATGGAAAGATGCAAAACGAAACATTCAAAAGGCCATTGATATAGATCGATATGAAAGCATGTACCATATCGAAATAGCAGAAATATATCTTCTTCGCGAAGAAAAGGAACTCTGCTATACCCATTATCAATATGCCTATGAGATTGATCCAGAAACTCCCGAAATTATTTTAGACTTTGCTCATGCAAAATTTGAATTAGATGAAATAGATGATGCCATAGATTTACTTCTAGAACATCTTGAGAATCATGATGAGGATCACAGAATGTATTATAGAATTGCTTCATATACATTCACCATTGGTCACTATGAAAAAGGGTACAATTTCTTACACGCAGCATTAAAAATGAACCCAAAAGAATACATCTTATTGTATGAATTTGCTCCATTTACCGAAAACATGGATACTATTACAAATATCATAGATTTGTACACGAAATAAACCAATGATAAATCCAGATTTTAAACTGAAAAACATTCCAAATCGAACAAGTAAACCCAGAGAACATGGGCTTACTATGGTAATGGACAAAGGACTTAGTTGCAGACAAGTAGAAGACTTTTTAGAAGTATCTGCTGACATGACAGATATTGTTAAACTTGGTTTTGGTACAAGTTCTGTAACTCCAAATCTTGAGAAAAAATTGGCTATATACAAAGAGGCCAACATCCCAGTATATTTAGGAGGCACCCTATTTGAAGCTTATGTCATTCGAGGTCAGTTTGAAGATTTTAAAAGACTGCTTAATAAATATGGATTAAGCCATGTGGAAGTGTCTGATGGTAGCATCGAAATATCTGAAGAAGAAAAATGTGGATACATCCGCTCACTAGCTAAAGACTTTACAGTTCTAAGTGAGGTAGGAAGTAAGGACGCCGAAAAAATAATTCCTCCATATAAGTGGATTGCAATGATGAAGGCGGAAATTGAAGCAGGTGCATGGAAGGTAATTGCAGAAGCTCGTGAAAGTGGTACCGTTGGTATTTTCAGAAATTCAGGAGAAGTTCGTTCTGGATTGATAGAAGAAATTTTACAACACATACCATTGGATACTATTTTGTGGGAAGCACCACAAAAGGTACAGCAAGTATGGTTTATAAAATTATACGGCTATAATGTAAATTTAGGAAATATTGCACCTAATGAAGTTATTCCATTAGAAACATTGAGACTTGGTCTGAGAGGAGATACTTTCGACCAGTGGTTGACATAAATAAAAACAACATTAAAAAGTAAAAAGGCTCGTCCCGATAACTATCGTGGACGAGCCTTTTTACTTTAATTACTTTGCTACCTACTATTCCACTATCGGACGCCTTATCAATACCATCTCAATTGAAGTATTAGGCTCTGTAGACACTATTCTATTTTTATAACCCATAGATACTATGTATGTACCTGACATAGGAACTACAAAATCCAACTTACTCGTTTTTATACCTAGAGAATCTTTCATATTTGCTATTGGTTTCATCTGCATATCAAATATATTGATGTATGTGATAATATCTGGTTTATTAAAAAACAGATTAAAAATATAGTCATATCCCTTTTCGGCAGGAAACTCATATTGATATACACTCTCAGTTTGTAAATCTAGTTTTTGAGATCGAATAAATTTCCAGCCAATATTAGGATTTACCTCAACTATCTGAGCGGAAATGCTTCCTGTTATAGCTATTGCCAATAACAAGGTAAGAAAATGTTTCATTTTAATTTTAACGTTTTATAGTAGCAGTTTCTTTTACTACGTTCTCTTTTAGACGATGCAATTCGTCCAATCGTTGTCTAAACTCCATACAGATTTTAAAAATGTCATATGAATATTTGTCATACTTAATTTCTTGCCCTTCCATAATTATTCTGATTTACTTAGGCACAAGATAGTTAAAATAGATCTAAGTCTGGGCTTTGTTCATAAGAAAATCAGACAACTTTTCATAAACATCACGTACATTATCCTCCTTTAACATGGCTATATGCTTCGCTATCACGTCCCTATCTCCTCTCTTGGCAGGTCCTGTCTGCCAACCAGAAGGCTTACCAGACTTTAATCGAAGTGCTGTTTCTTTAATTATTGGCAATAGATTATTAAAATCTAGCCCTTCAGCTTCCAAATACTCATCGGCTATGGTGTACATAAGATTACTAAAGTTATTGGCAAATACTGCCGCTAGGTGATACTTGTTACGCTCCTCTGAACTTACTTCTTTTACCCTGTTGGAGATGCTATCGGCAAGTTGGGTTACTTTTCTTCTCACATCCTCAGAACTCCATTCTGTGAAAATTGGAACTTCCATCAAATCCGTCAATTCTTCTTTGCGAAGAGATTGCAAAGGGTATATAACACCGTAATTATCACTGTACTTTGCTAGAACGTCCATTGAAATCGGTCCTGCTGTATGGCAAATAATGGCATGCATCCCTCCAGGCATAGATTCTAGTACCGAGGCATAAGCTTCGTCGTTAACACATAGAATGACAAAGTCCGAATCCTTGTACATTTCACTGGCTGTATCTCCGTAATATGCTCCAAATTTCCGTGCTAAAAGCTTCGCATTTTCAATATTATGACTAATAACTTGATTGATTGTATGTCCTGCTTTATCAAAAGCATGAGCCAAATTGGTTGCTACATTTCCACTTCCAATAAATGTAACTTTATACTTCATACAATTAGCTTCTTTTTAGCTCTAACCTATTCCAAGTAGCAATCCCAAAACCAATCACCATCATAACGGTTCCCAACCATAAGAAATTAATGTATGGGAATACGATTCCTTTCATAACAATATACTGTGGTTGTGGCTTGGTCTCGGCTATTTCCAACACGGCAACGGGATCTCCTCCATCTTCCGAAGCTCTTATTTCAAAACCAAATCTCAATCCAGCTTCCAAGACATCCTGACGTATACTAAAAAAAGTTTGAGAATTAATCCCAAATAGTGGTTCTGCATCAAGGATGACATCTCCTCTTTTTATCTTAATGAGAGCCTTTGCCAACGTAGTATTTTTCAACCCTATTGAGGCCCCATCCCCTTTTTCGATACCGGTAAAGTAAACCACACCATTCGGAGTTATTATACTATCTCCTTGCACTACAATATGCTCCTTCACATTTTCCCACTTCACACTGTCTGAAGGGGGAAGTGGCTTATAAGTAACGTGTGTATACACATCATAAGTAAGGTAATGTCTGGTATCTGGGTTAGAACTTGTCATTCTACCAGCATCGTCAAACTGACCGTTTGGATAGAGGGTAAACTCTTCTGAACTATCACTTGAGATATAGTGAACTTTGAAGTATACATCATTGATACTTACACTGTCTCCTATATAACTCACCGAATAATCTCCCAATTGATTTTCTTCGCCTTTGACCAACAACATGTTTTCCTTTCGAGATTGCTCATCAAAATTTCGCATATTTCCAGTCATATCTCTCGTAATAACCTGCTTTTTCGCAGAGGATACTAAAACTCCTAAGAGCATTAATCCAAATCCCATATGAGCGATTGACGACCCACTTAATTTTAGTTTCCGAACATAAAGAACAAGGTAACTTAGATTAGCAAAAAACACATAGATCCCAGCCAACATAAAGATGACATACATAGGATTGGAAATCCCAAATAGATAGACACCTCCAACAGTTAACAGCACAGATATTCCAAGAGTTATAAGTATTTCCTTTGCAAGCTTATACTTATCAGGAGTGCTTCTGTATCTAAAAAACTGAGTAACTGCCATGAGCAATGCAATAACAATAGCTATTGGCATTTGATACATATTATAGTAAGCAATCACATCTTCAGGAGGCACTAAATTGGTGCCAAATATTTTATTGAATACAGGTTTGGAAGTCCCTACTAATACTTGAACAGCAGAGAGTGCTAGCATCAAAGAACCGATAAACATCCAAAACTCTCTTCCTGTTATATTATCCTCACTAGCATGATTCTTAATTTGCTTATTTAGGTTTAGGACAAACCATGCCAATCCTGCTAATGTCAGCGCCAATAAAGGATAAAAACTCAGCTTGGTATAGAATGGTAATAAGAGTACAAGAATACTTACAGGTATTATCATATACCACCTTTTTGCTGCACCTTCTGTCACTGCAATTATGGGCAACCAAATAAACAGGACCACAAACTGCATGAGTTGACCTGCTAGTCCCAAATCTGTAAAGGCATGTACAGATGTTTCGCCAAGCACACCACTTCGGGTAAGGAAGGTGGCATATAATACCATGATAAATGTAGATATCACCAAGGTATAAGCAGCTATGGTGGATCCATTAGTCACCTTTTTAATTAACATGAGGTGAATTCCACTGATTAACAATAACCAAGGAATTAGTGACGCATTTTCAACGGGGTCCCAAGCCCAATAACCACCAAAACTTAAGGACTCATACGCCCAAAAACCACCCATAATGATTCCCGCTCCTAAAATCATACCTCCAGCCAATGCCCAAGGAAGTGCTGGCTTTATCCATGCTCTATGTTCCTTATAAAATAAGGAAGTAATGGCAAAGGCAAAGGGAACTATAGTTAAAGCAAAGCCCAAGAATAATGTAGGTGGATGTATAACCATCCAATAGTTTTGAAGTAATGGATTAAGTCCTGAACCGTCTACAACATTTTTTAAGTAGTTCGCAGATTCAAAAATAGGAGCATGCATCTTATCTCTAAGCAACTCAAAAGGACTACTTCCCAATGTATAAATATCAAAGAAATTAACTCCCAGAAGCATCGCAGTCAGCACTACTTGACACAGTGCTACAATGGCCAGGACGCCTCTCTCCCATTTCTTTGCAGTAAATACGAGAATCACTCCTAGAATGGCATTCCAAACTATCCAAAGCAAGAAACTTCCTTCCTGTCCTTCCCAGAAGCAGGAGATCATATACCTTAATGGCAAATCTAAACTACTATGCTCATAGGCATATGCATACTCAAAATAGTGACCTTGTATAATTTTAAAGAGTGTTATAAATATACCAAAAACAGCTATGGTATGAATTCCAAACAGAATTCTTCCTATGGTTCTTTCACTACACTTTTCCTCTTTTGCTCGGACATAAAACAGGGCACTAAACAATGCACTAATCAAAGCAAGTACTACAAAAAAATGGCCCAGATTACCTATAAATAGATTTTCACCGACGTATGTTATTTCCTTCATTAGGATCTAGAAGCTTGAACTTCTTTATTGATTTGTTCGTCCTTATACTTAGATGGACATTTAGGAATTACCTTAGTTGCTCTAAAAACATCTCCATCTGCGTGTCCGTACATATTCACTTTTTCAGCTCTTTCAAAGTCCTGTTGTTTTGGATCTGAAGAAATCACTTTTCGAATGGCCCCGTCATCATCTTTCAAATAAAACGAGAAGTAATTTGGATCCTTTATAGGGTCGTACTCCATGGGCTTATCTTTAACCAAGAAACCTGTAATGTGATACGTGTCATCTGGATGATTCTCAGCATCTGCAAAAGTAGAACTCTCAGTAGCACCCATATAAGTACTCATTATATACCCAATAGCTACAGATAATATGACCAATAATACAATTACTTTAGGCTTCATTGTTCTTTTCTAATTTTGTTATTTTTCTATCTAATCTAAACAAGTACGAGGCTATTCCTATAAATATAATAACCAAAACAAGTACAACAACATAGATTTTATTATTGCTATAAAAAAAATCATCTGTTGGTGTTTGAGCAAAGATATTAAGTCCAAACAACATTGCTATCCAACTATATTTCCTCATTTTTTCTTTTTATTTCTGTTATTCTATACTTTAAAGTAGCAATCCAAACTCCCAATAAAATCCAACCCACTACTGCAGGATAAAACACCATCCTGAGATCATTGGCTGTTGGCCTAAACTCACTAAACGCCATGGTATCTCCGGTACCTGGATGGTTACTTAATTCTACGGCCATTTTGGGATATACTAAAATGAGTACAATGAAGATAGGAAAGGCAAATAGATTAAAAACAGAGGACAACTTCCCCCTTTTTACTTCATCTTCAATACTATTTCTCAATATGTAATAAGCAGTATATATCAGCATTCCAATGGCTGCACCGTTCAGTTTGGGATCTTCTATCCACCATACTCCCCATGTAAACCTAGCCCATACAGAACCCGTAGCCAATCCCATAAGTCCAAATAACATGGCTACTTTCACAAAGCTACTTGCCATACTATCGTGTGCCGCATTTCCTTTGGAAAGGTACTTTATACCATAAATATAGGAGACCGTCAGCAACACCAACATACAAAACCACATTGGGACGTGAAAATGAAGGTTACGAATTGTTTTTCCAAGGATACCTAAGTCATCAACTGCAGGCATTAAAAACCCGCCTATAATGACATAGGTTAAACAAACTATTGCCAATATTTTCCACCAAGAATTCCTCATTTCGTTAGATGAAACAAAGGTAGCTTATTACCACATAATACGCTATAACTTAATCTTAGAATAATACTAGATAACTTTCATTAATGCCAAAATATGACAATTTTATTTTTGGCTTAAAAACGTCTAAATCAAAAATAATCCTTACATTTGGACGAAGACGTGACTGTTTTGACTCTAATTCCTCATCAATTTTAGCAAGCCTCTCACTGTGAAAATTTAAATTTATTATGAAAAAAATCTTATTACTATGCCTAATTGGCTTCTCTTATTTTTCTTGTTTTGCTCAAGCTCCGTTTGATTCAGTAACCACAGGTTTAACATTTCAACAAATTTCATATCAAATCGACTCTATTCTAAGTAATCAAGGTCAAGACACTAGTGCGACTAGTACTTACAAGGAATATCAAAGATGGGATCGGTTCTGGTCCAATAGAATTGGAGCATCTTCAATAGATGCCGACATGGCAAGTTTAAATGGGGCTTTATTAGCTCTATATGATGATAGAACCATTATTTGTGACGGTTCTCCCTCATATCCAAATTCATGGAAATTCTCTGGTCATACTGAGAATTTTAACAATAGAAATGGTAGGCTTATATCACTTTATGTAAAGGATGACCTTAGTTATGTCTTAGCAGGTTCAAAGGCTGGTGGATTATGGAAAGGCACTTGGAATACTATAGATGCCGTTTACACTTGGGAATGCCTAACTGACAACACAAAAGTACCTTCTTTTGGAGTTCATAGTATTGCAGTTAACCCGGAAAATGAAAATGAAATCTATATTGCAACTGGAAAATTTAGTGGCCAAAATCTACAAATCGGCTATGGTTTAGGAATTTTAAAGTCAACTGATGGAGGTAACACTTGGGGTAAAACAAAATTAACATGGGATCTTGCTAACCCAAATAAATTTCTTAGAACCAGGGGAATATTCTACCACCCTTCAAACGGAAGTATTTTATTTGCTTTCGACGGAAACAAATTATATAAATCTATAGACGGAGGAAGCAATTACTCCACAATTACTTTACCTTCAATAGGTGCATCAAATCACTTACGAGACCTTGAGTTTTTACCGTCCGATAATGATGTTATGCTCCTCTCAACAGACGCGACTGGTTCAGAGAACGCAAAGGTCTACAAATCTATAGACAAAGGAGATACTTGGGCTGAGGTTAATCTTACAACTGATTTCAGTATCCCCGTCACCAGTTATAGAATTGATATAGCTATATCAGAGCTAAGTTCCAATAAATTTTACCTTTCATTTTCAACTGCTACAGGTAGTAGAGAATCTAAGGATAGTTATCTTGGATACTTTGACAATAGTTCTGCCAGTTATTACACTTACCCGGTCATAACAAATCAAACTAATGACTATTGGTACAATGACCTTGTCTGTTCAAAAGTCAACCCTAATATCCTATATTTAGCAGGAATAAGAATAGACCGTATAGATATTACAAATCCACTTAGTATTGAAACAAGAAGAATTAATGGCAATACAGCTGGTTTTGGAGGAAGCGTTCATGCTGACAATAGAAAATTATTTCTTGTCGAGGATGCGGGGGAAGACTATTTATTTTCTGCAAATGATGGAGGATTATCCTTTTCATCCAATGTTAGAACCGTTTCAGGAACAAATCAGCCTATTTGGACACACTCTTCTGAGGGACTAAACGTTACGGAAATTTTCGGTTTCGATGTCAGCACTAATGGAGACAATATACTTTACGGAACACTTGACAATGGCAATTTAGGAAAACGGAATGATTCATGGTCAGTTCTCACAGGGGGGGATGGAGTGAGAGTTATTTGTAACAAATACGGTCCTGAGGATCTATTTTACGCCCAACAAAACAGTAACCGCCAGTGGTTTTTTGATCAAAATCTAGATTTTAGCAGATCTATTCTGTGTGAAGATTTAGGCCTATGGGAACGGGATATGGATGTTGACAATCAAGGCAATTTCTACTTGACACGACAAATTAAGGAAGATTCAGACAATGGGATAACCGGATCAAACCAACTTTTCAGAATTGATAGAAGCATTGGATTCATAGGTAGCACTTGCAATGCTGCAGAAAATATAAATACGACAAGTGAGTGGCTTAATACTTTTGTTATTGCTTCGGCACCCTCGAACGAAAACATTGCGTATTATGGCTATAGTGGGTCATTGGGTGCCGTCAGTCCATTAATATTGTACAAATCGTCAAATGCTCAGGATATAAATCCTACTTGGTCTTCTGAAAGTTTACTTAAGGACTGCGATTATCGTTGGAGTGGAATTACAGATATCGTTGTAGATCCTGAAAATGAAAACCATGTATGGATTGTTACAGGCTCCTATGTTAGAAATGATAATAAAAGAGTATTATTTAGTGATAATGGAGGAGAGAATTATTCAAATGGTCAATCTAGTTGGGTTGAAATTCACAAAGATCTAAAAATTAATTCATCTCAGGACATGATTTTCCCGGTTAACACCGTTGTCCTAGACCATTTTACAGGTGGCATGTACATTGGTTCAGATATAGGCGTTTTTTATAATCCTGAACCTAAAAACACAAACTCTTCTTGGCATTGCTATAATAAGAACTTGCCTTCCTCCATTGTTACTGACCTAAAGATTGACTATTGCAACAGAAAGCTACTGGCATCAACATTTGGAAGAGGATTATGGGAGGTTAATTTAGCAGACAACAATACAAACTCATACGATATATCAACCAACACAACATGGGATGAAACTGTGATTAAAATTATCAATCAAGACATTATTGTAAAATCTGGATTCTCTTTAACCATTAAATCTGAAATAGTGGTTCCTTCTTACGTCAAAGTTATTGTAGAAAAAGGAGCCAAACTAATCATAGACGGTGGGAAAATTACCACTCGATGTAACGACCAATGGGCTGGTATATATGTAGAGGGAGATAAAACACTTGCTCAATTCCCTTTTTCCAATCAAGGTTATCTTGAAATCAAAAATAGCGGAACCATAGAACATGCAAAAACCGCTGTGACTCTTTGTGGATTGGATGTGAACGGCAATGAAGATCACCATAAAAGTGGTGGAATACTCTTTGCCGAAGACGCCCAATTTATTGACAATTGGAGGGATGTATCATTTGTGGGATATGCTCCGGGAAGCTTCACATTTGCTCCTAAAAATATTAGTAAATTTTTGGATTGTGAATTTACAACCACCGACAATTACCTAAAAGATGCTTCAGACATATGGCCGCATATCACCATGTGGGGAGTTGCATGGGTTAGTTTCCAAGGATGCACTTTTGAAGACCAGCGATGGAATAGTACCATCATGGACCAACTCCAACTGAGAGATGGAATATTCTCTATGGATGCCAGCTACAGGATTAATAGAAAATCAACTTCTACACCATACGGTCCGGTGACTGTAGGTAAGGAAACCAAATTCCTAAACCTCCGCTATGCCATACAATCATTGGACAACATAGCCAATTCAAACAATGTAACTGCAGGAAGACCATCCAGCATAGTAGATGCAGAATTTGATTGTTTGGGAGGTATTCTACACAGTGGTGTGGAAAGTGCCATTATTAAAAGAAATATTCTGGATATTAAAGGATACTTCAGCAACGGACCTAGAGAAATAGATGCCTACGGTTTGTATATGGACGACTGCTCTGGATATAATATGGAGGGTAACGACTTACATTCGGATTGGTTGCTAGACCCTAGCCAAAATATATCGGCAGGCATAGTACATACCCATAACCGTGAACGCCAAAACTACGTATACAGAAACTACATGGATGACTACCTTGTAGGAGCAGAAACCTATGGTGAAAATAAGGATCATTTAGCAGCTAACTTCGATAAAGGCCTTCATTATGACTGTAACGAATTTGCGACAGACAACGATAACGATTGGGACATGTGGGTTACGGATATTACTTCTGGGCTACCGTACAGCAGTGCTGCTTTCGGTCTTCCACAACAGGGCTCTCTGGCTGAGCCTGCAGGTAATTTATTTGGCCAATACAACAGTACACCATCCAAACACTTGGATAATTTGGTGGGCTCTTCTATTATCGACTATTATCACCATGATGTAGTTTCTAACTCCAGGGTAATTCCTTCCATCCAGACCAATGTAACAAATATCAACACAGGTATCTCCAACATTTTTTGCCCTGACAATACCAATAAACTGATTGCAATTGGTACCGAAGAGCTCGATAATGTGGAAATCAACAGGATAATAACCAAGCAAAAAAGAGACGTCTTTATTCTCCTTACAGACGGCGGGAATACGACCACTACACTCTCCCAAATTACCAGTGTAACGGCATTGTCTAGGCCTCAATTGATGACAGATTTAACAAATTACTCTCCGTACCTTTCTTTACCTGTTTTGGAACTATTGGCCAATACCTATACTCCCATTACGCAAGAAGATATCCGTGACATTTTAGTCCTCAATCCACACAGTGGCAGATCATCGAGTGTTGTAACTATCTTGCAAAACAGAACCGACAATTTTCCTCAAACCTACTTGGATCAAATAGATTCCGCATCCGATATATGGAGTGGTCGTGACAGCTTGCTTGAGGATATCTACTACTACGGAAGAAGATACGAATTGGAACTCAACAGTATCTTGCGAAGAGCTTTGAACACGGAAACCGAAGATTTATTTACCTCTACTGTAGAACCATTACTCCTAGCATCTTCAGAAGTACACCACAAGTATAAGTTGGCTAGTATGTATGACTCACGAGGAGATGTACCCAGTGCAGACCAAATGCTAGCTTCAATTCCAAGCAGTTTTAACCTATCTCTTACACAAATGGACTATCATACGGACCACATGGCCATACGAAGCTTGCTCACAGCGTGGTATACAGCGGACAAAGATATGGCACACTTGGACTCTGGTGATATTGCCCAGCTTTTAGTATACAAAACCAAGACCAATGGCATTCAAAATAAGGTATTGCCTTTATTGGTTCTGAACAATGCTACCACCTACCTACCTCCCATCTACAATCCGTACACAGCTGCCTCAGGAGCATTTATTGCTATAAAAAGTAACAAAGAGACAAGTGAGTTTCAAGATGATATAAAAACGGATTCAAAGTTTGAGAATAATAATAAACAAAAATTGACTTCGACCAAGGTTCTCGTTTACCCAAATCCTACAAGAAAATCTATACATATTAACTATAGCATAGAGAAAGATTTCAATGAAGCATCAATTGTTATTTATGATCTTGTTGGGAAAGAGTTAAAAAGGGAAGTAATTAAATCTGCAGAAGGTAATTTTTCAATGGACGTGTCAGCTCACCGTAACGGAAAATATTCAGGGAAACTAATTGTAGATGGTTTAGTAGAGAAAATGTTTACTTTCGTTATTGCCAGATAGTGAAAAAAACAGGTATCATATTATTTATATTGCTGAGCCAACTTACAATGCAGGCTCAGCAATATTCCTATAAATTTACCGATGGATGGACGGCATTACTTGCTTTAAGTGAAGATATATCCGTAGGTCTATCTGCAAATGAAAATTTTGAACATCGAATTCTACTCCAAAATGAAAATTTATACCCTGAAGGTATTGAATTTTATCCCAGCTCCTCTAGCATGGGCTCTATTCAAAGTCCCTTTGGAATTCATAAAACTGTCTCCGGAATATTAATCTCAGGTATTTACAAGAATATAGATACTGGCTATACTTCTAGCATCTTTGAATTTGACGACAGCCTCAAATTCATACGAAAAATTGACTACCAAGATGAGGACATTAACTTTAGCATATCCACACTTAGAAACGGAAATAATTACTATCAATTTGGGCAACAAAGGAATAATATCAATGCAGAACAATTTGATGGATACTTTGCTAAGTTTGATTCCTCAGGTAATCAGATTCTTAGTAAAACCTATAGTTGCGGAGGCAAGACAATCGCTGGAGGATGTGCTGTTGATGCTCGTCAAATGCTTCAAGGAGAAAACAACACTTTCTATCTCTGTGCAATAGGTCGAGGTCACTTTATTCCCTACACCAGTATCAAAGATGGTCTTATCATCAAGGTAGACAGCACAGGTAAAGAATTGTGGAGATTAAACATCAAGAACGATAGCACCAGTTGCCACAACCTGTTAATTGCTCCTTTAGCAAATGGTAATTACCTCGCCACTTGGCAAGACTATTATTACAAACCCTATAAATCTCCGTCTAACAATCAATATCCTGAACCCAATGATGAGTCTACAATATGGTTTTCTGAATTTTCTCCTGATGGAGTCCTTATAAAAACGTGGAACCTAAAGAAGATATTAGACTATAAATTTGAAGAAGGTTTTTCTCATTGGGCCTTTCATAATCATCTTATTCAAACAAAAGACAGTGGAATTTTAATTGTTGGCAATACACGTCAAAATATTTTTAGTTATGTTGAAATTGGATATAGTCTAAAACTAGATAAACATAGTAACTATCAGTGGTACAGACAATATAGGCCTAGTGTTAAAAAACCACATGACTTCGGCCAAGAAAAACTTTTTATCAATGGGGTGACGGAACTCAGTGATGGCAGCTTTGCCCTTGCTGGTGAGTATCGCAGTAGCCCCAGTGACAGTTTTCCTACCGGTACACAAAAAGGAATTGTACTTTTTGTAGATGAGTTTGGATGCTTTGAACCGGGATGCCAATTGACGGATAACATCAATGAACTACGAGCTAAGAAAAACACGTTTAAGGTGTATCCCAATCCAACCAATGGTATTATCTCAATAGAGACCAGAGGTGAAACTAAAAAAACAAGCCTTAGAGCATTGGAACTTTTTGACATGCAAGGAAGAATGTTGCATTCTGAGAACTATACTGTTCCTCCAAACAATCTTTCCCTCAATCTCAAAACTTTTGAGCTAACTGCTCAAGTCTATTACCTTAAACTATTAAGAGATGATGGTTTGTTTGAAGTACATCGTGTTGTACTGCAATAAATCTACTTATCGAACTTACCGTCTTTCTTATTTTGTATAAACTGCTTTCGTCTCAACATAAAGTAGCGTGCAAAAGCGAATACTGCCACTCCACAAAACAGGTAGCCAGAAGTCGGGTCAGTTGTCTCTTTTGACGTAAAACTAGAGTACGCCTCAAACAATGACACAGCTCCTATTAGCATCCAAATAATTTGTAATATTCGTGGTAATCTCTTCATGGTTGATTTTAGTATCGCCTTAACGTATTGGCTCTGTTTCCTCTGAACCAATCTCTTCATTTAAGTATACTACACCCGTCACTTTTTTAAAGGTATAGTTCATAAAGCTCTCATCGCTCTCAAAACCTTCTGCCTTGATTATTTTCTCATTCCGAATCCGAACACGAACTGGTTTATCCGAGGTTACTCGTCTATTCTTTTTATCCCATATGAGCTCATCTGTCTTAATCTCTTCATCATTCTTATTGATGACTCTTACACTATCCCGAATCTCTATTCGATCATCCTTTTCGTAATGCATTGCATATTTAGCTGTAAGAGAACTTTGAATTTCACCATCACTGTCAAAAAAATCAGCTTTGACACCATTTGGCATTTCCAATCTGGGATTATCCTTATCTGGAAATCTTTTCATCAAAGGAGCTGAAATTTTAGCTCGCAGCAATCCCGAATCTGTATACGTTATAACAACGTCTCTAGCCACTTCCACTGTAGCACTATCACGTTGGTCGTTAAGATTACTTTGTTCTTCAATGGAAGCCTCGTCATTTCCACAAGACATGAAAAAAGCGGCAATAACAAGTATTGCCGCCTTCATAAATATGTTGTTAATCTTCATTGAGATGAACCCAATTTAAGGATTAGCTTCCGAATCGAACTGTAGTGCTTTCGCCTATCCAACATCCTACTCTATAGCTATCACCAACGTTTATTCCTTTAAAGAAAGAATCTTCTTTATTGGGAAACGAACCAGATACTTGTCCTATTTTAGAGTTTGCCTTTTCAGCAACAGTTGGATCTACATTTCTAGCTTTAATGTACTTATCCACTGCAACTAAATAAACCCCTGCAGCTCCAAGGTCTCCACCACAACTTCTTGCACTGGCTCTGTATGCATCACCTATCAGGATGTATGCCTCTCCACTGTTTGCATTGATGGCAATTGCTTTACGAGCATAATCTCTCACTCTTGAATACTTCTTATTGTTCTTAGCCGTTTTAGCTAGCTTAATGTAAATCTTATACTTATCATCATCACTAGTTGCCAAATCAGCAGCCTTGTTATAATATATTGTAGCTTTTACATCATCACCTTGCTTACCAAATGCTTTGGCCAAAGAAAGGGCAGCATCACTGTTTGGTTCTAATTCAAACAACGCTTCAGAACACTCTAGATAAAATGGCTTTTTCTCACATCGACCTCTATCGAGTAACTTCACTGTTGATCTTAACCAAGTTGGATTGGTCTTATTATCCGCAAAATGAGGTTGTTTCAACTCCGTGAGTTTATCACAATCCAAATAAGGCTTCATCAAACCAATAATTACATCCTGAGTTTTCTGCCACTTAACTCCTTTTATAGAGTCTTTTGCACTAAGCCCTGTTGCAGTATACTTTGCGATATTGACATCTATAATTGGACTCACTTCCTCCAATATCATAAACAAACTATCCAAAGTAAGTTTTTTCTTTTGGTAGTGTTTTACTCCCGCATAGATATAATCCTTAGGTACTTTATATCTCGTTTTAGCTCCTTCCAGACTAATAGACTCGTGAAACATCACTAATCCCTTTTCTCTATTCTGGGGTGTCATCTTCACTATGTCATTTGCCCATTTACCTTTTACATATCCTTCTTGACCAAAAAGCTCTATTCTTTTTTGGTAAGTCATAAATAAGGTATCCGATATAGTTTTCACTCTAGCGAAGTAAGCATCCTTACCTTCAGCTTTCTTAATAGCCTTTAGTTTTTCCTTAATTACGGTTGGTCCATTGTAAGTAATTCTCTTTTGGATACATGGAGCATTTTCAAACAGGTATAACCAGTAAGGGTATGCCTCTGCATACTTCTTTTCTTGATAATATTGATTGAACAGAGAAAGTTGCTTTGCAGTCTCTACACTGTCTATCCCCCACTTATTTTCACACTCTGGAGCTTTTACAGGCTCTACAGCTGCTTTTTCTTGTGCTATCGCCGCAGTACCTAGAAATACTACAATTGCTATTAATATATACTTCTTCATTTGTATCGCTTTTAATGATATTTTCTTTTGGTAAACCATTTATCGTTTAAATTTAATCCTAATCCTATGTTAATATAATCTTCTTGTATCAATCCGTTATTCGTAGTCCCACGTTTCACATATTCAGCAGTTATATTAATCATACTTACTACCGCTACCTTTTCCCCTTCTATCCTCACAGATTTTACAATCGGTAAACCTAGTCCAAAACTAATGCCAAGTTCTTTCAACGGTTCAGTACCAAAGTTATAATACAAGTTTTCATACCTAATTCCAGCACTGTATCTTACCTTCTTTAGCCAATCTCCTTTTTCATCATATTTGGGTGAAGGAATGATACTAAACCCTGCAGAATATCGAGTATTATCAAAAAACTTGGTATTGGTTCTCTTATCTGTAATTGTAGACCATAAATTCTGTTCTAGCTCAAGAGATACTGACCATTGCTTGCCATTACTAATGGTATAACCTATTACAATACCTGCAGGCTTACCCACGGTATCTCTCAAATTATCATTGAACAACAAGGTATCTATAGGCACCAAAATACCTTTATCATACTGAGGCCCTATAAAGGTTTCAGCATATCTATATCCGGTGCCTCTAAGACTAGCATTGGTATGAAATGCAGCTCCAATAGTATGCTTTATTATACCTGAAGTATTTTTCTTAGAATGTACAGTATCCAGTACAGAATACTGAACACCTAGGTCAAAATCAAAGCCCTTGTAATTGTAATATGTCTCATCACTAAAACTAAAATAATTGCTTGAATTGGGATATACTTTAGCTTCCAGTGCTTGAATACTTCCAAAATTATAATTTGCAGAAGCTCCAATATTGAAGTTTTTAAATGCTTCAATGCCATATCCTAAAAAGACTCTATTTATCCCTCCATTTCCTCTGAATAAATTATAGTAGGATGGAGTATCTGTATTTACTCTATTGTTAATTTCGTACCCTACATCACTATACTGATTGGTCCCAAAACTAACCGCCATTTTTCGCTTGGTCTCAAACGGGAAGGCCATTGCAAAGTGACTAAAATTACCTGATCGTGTGTTTGCCTCCAGTGTACTTGTAGAAAGCTTACCCAAACTCATTTTCGCCCCTACATCATAAACTGTGAATCGTAAGCTAGCTAAACTAGCAGGATTGGAAGGTGAAAAAGTATTTTCGTTTTGTTGACTTATAGAGGTTCCCCCTGTAGCAGTATGTTGTGTAAATCCTCCATATTTCAACTCACCTAGTCCAGACAAACTGTAAGGAGAACTTGTACTTGATTGAGCTGAAGCAATTACAGAGACTAACATCATTGCGATAGTCCAAAATTGTTTATTTCTTAGCATTGTATTGTATGATGTTATTTAGTCCTTCTACCACTAATTTTGGGCGTGCGAATATCTCATTTTTAACCTCTTTATCAAAATGCAACTTCATACTACTGCAATCAACGATTTTAAAGTCACTAAATCGCTGATTCATTTGATGAATGTACCCATTTATTTCATGAATGACAGACTGACAAACTCCCACCTGCATTGATTCTTCAGTAGTCTTACCTGGAAATTTTATCTCGTAATTATAGTCTACCAATGGAAGTCCCGAAGTGTATGCATTCATAGCTTTAAGCCTCATATCCACCCCAGGAGAGATAAGACCACCATGAAAAGCACCGTTATACACTAAGTCAATCGTAAGACAAGTACCTAAATCAATAACGAGCCACGCTACTTTGTCATCCAAATTATAAGCTCCAACAGCAGTTGCTATTCTATCTCTTCCAAGAGTACTTGGGGTTTTATAGTCTATCGAAATGGGCAAGTTGGTCTCATGACTTAAAAAATGACTCGATTCCAATAATAACTCTAGGTCAGGATTGCTCCCTGTTTTCGAAACCAAAATTTCTATCTCCTTTTCCTTCTGGAGCCTCAGTAAGTCTGATACCGCGAAGGGCTTTATATATTCCACTTCGATGCCATTCTGATAAACAGCAGCTTTGGTAGAGGTATTTCCGATATCAATGCACAGATTTATTTTATCCATTTTACTTTATGATGCTCTAACTCATAACTTATTCCTCCTTTTTGAACAGAAATATTGCCATTTATCATTATTCTTTCAATTGTATATTCTTTCATACGCCCAGCGACATCAAAGGTTACAGATTCCCCCTGTTTGTACAACAAATTATTAACCCTCATGAGTAAGCTATCTGTTTCTTGATATATAAAATGGTAAAATGAATCATATAGTTTATGCAAGACTTCTACTATATCTATATCCTTAGCCAACTCCATGCAAACAGAAGTAGCAATAAAGTTTTTAAATAAAAGTTGATTCACATTTAAACCAATCCCAACCACCGTAAATTTTACACGTTGTGAGGCAATGACATTCTCAGTAAGGATTCCTGCTATCTTTTTACCTGAAACAAAAATATCATTTGGCCACTTGACTTCGATATTTTTAACCCCCAGCGAATCTAACGTCTCTACAACTGCCAAGGCAGCGGCATTATTTAATCTTGGTAGTTCTTTTAAATCGCTGAGACTAGTAATCAAAAAACTCGCAAGCACATTGCTAAAAGGTTCACTCTCCCACGTCTTTTCACGTTGCCCTTTGCCATTTATTTGCTTAGACGCAGACACGCAATATGGGGCTTCCAAATTTTGCGATTTCACCAACTCCTTTAGAAAGGTATTGGTTGAATCTACTTCATTTATGAACGCTATATTATAGTGACTCAAAAGGTACTCTTTAGTAACTAATTAACAGGTAGTGTTGTATTGCTCCTATTGAACTAATTTCGCAGCAAAGTTACCGCAATAAATGGCAAAAAAGAGCACTATAGCTGACGCTTTAGCAGAAGTAATCGTTAAAGGAATGCAGGATAAGAAAGCAAAAGACGTTGTAAAGATTGACCTGTCAAATATAAATGAAGCTGCAGCTGATATATTTGTAATATGTCACGGAGATAGTGATCGTCAAGTTAAAGCAATAGCAGACAGTGTAGAAGAAGAAACACGAAAAGCACTAAGTGAAAAACCAAATAGTCGTGAAGGACAAAGCGAAAACAGATGGGTACTTTTAGACTATGTCAATGTAGTAGTGCACGTTTTTCAAAAAGATGTACGAAGTTTCTACGAGATAGAAGATCTATGGCATGATGGCAAGTTTACCAACTACGAGGACGTAGCATAAACAACATCAATTAAATATCAATCTCTACCATTTCAGCTCTAGCACCTAATCTTATAGGAAGCATACTTGTTCCAATTCCTTTTGAAATATACATTTTAGGCTCATAGTCAGTATACCACCCTTTTAAATAACGTCCACTTCCTTGTGGCTTGAATGGCACAAAACCTAAAAACGTAATTTGTCCACCATGGGTATGGCCAGAAAGAACCAAATCTATATGCACTTTACCTTTCTGAGTTCTCATTTTATCCCGATGTTCAGGACAATGAGACAAAACAATAGTTGTATCACCAGGTTCTAAACCTTTAGTTGCTTTGTGAAAATCCGCATTGCCTCCTACAAAATCATCAATTCCAATAACGGAAACCTTCCTATCTCTTATTGTAATTGTTCTATTCTCATTAATAAGTAACTCACAATTATTATCATCATAAACTTTTGCAAGTTTTTCTAAATCCACGTCACCCCAATATTCCCAATTTCCAGTTATAGCAAATTTTCGAATCGACCGGTCTATTAATTTCAGGAAACTATTGAGTCCCTCAATTTTATCCGTTCTATCTACACTATCTCCAGTTATGAATATTAAATCAGGCTTCAATAGATTTATTTTCTTAGCAATTGACTTGTGAAAGAGTCTTAACTCATCAAAATGCAAGTCCGAGATTTGAATAATTTTAAGCTTATTACCATTCTTTGATACATCATAATAATTCCAGTCAATGACATATTTTTCAAACCATAAAGAATCAAAAAGAACCAGCCCAATGGACGCTAAGATTCCTTTCTTAATAAATTTACCCCTAGAAATCTTCAACTAAGTAAAATCTACTTAGCCACTTTAATACCGCAGCCAATTGCTTTTGTAGAAGCCGGATTCGGTTTTGCTCCCGTTTGTAAAGCTCCGATGGCATCTGCCAAGTAAGTCTTAGTAACTTTATCTGCTTTGGTTGAATTGTCAATGGCTCCAATGTATTGCACCACTTTCTCACTATCTAATAAGAACACATGTGGTGTCTTTGTAGCCCCAAACTTAGGAAATATTTTTTGTCCATCATCAAACAAGTAAGGGAAATTAAAACCCTTTTCTTCCGCTCTTACTTTCATATTAGCAAAGTTATCTGAAGGATACGAAATGGGATCATTTGGATTGATAGCTATAACCGGATAATCCTTGCCATATTTAGTTTGTAAAGCGATAATTCTATCTTCATAAGCTACTGAATACGGGCAATGATTACACGTAAAAATCACAATGTACCCCTTTACATCATCATAATCATTTAGACTATGCATTTTATCGTCTACTCCCATTAGAGAGAAATCATCTACAGTATCACCTATTTGATATCCTGACGTGTTGGATGTTGCTGAAGCAAGTGCTGCAATACACACCAATCCTAAAAGTATTTTTTTCATATTATTTTATATTTAAAATTTCTTGGTTTAACTCTTCAAAAGTATCATACGACTTTTCGAAGAAGTGCTTTTTATTGTTCTTAATAATCAGTGTGGCAGGAATTGCTCCTGACCAACTGGAATCTACTTTATCTATCCATTCACTGGCTCTACTGTCTGTCAGGACCACTACTTCACTTTGAATATTCTTTTTCTTAACTAAAGGAATCACTGAACTCTCAACCTTACTCTCAAAATCCAAACTCACCAAGATAACCTTCACTGGCTTGTTTCTATTCTTTAACTGAAACTCATCGAAATAGGGTAATTCCTTAACGCACGGAGCACACCACGTAGCCCAAAAATTGACTACATAAGTAGTATCAGAACTCAGGTTCTCAAGGTATTCATTTTCAAAAATTTCAAACTCTGTAAATACGCGAATAGGCTTCTCTTGCTCAAAAACAAAACCCATTAATGCAAAACATAAAATCCACTTCATTCAATTAATAATGTAACTAATATATCGAGTTGCTTCCTAATACTTACAAAAAAAATTAAAAACTACCAAAATCAAAACGCCTTCTCTGTGATTTAAGTGACTCAAACTCTGGGTCATCACTCACTCTATACCTCTTGTGATTTCTCATTTCAAACTCTCTGACCTGTTTTTTTATTTGCAAGAACTCATCCTCATACTTGTTAAAATTAAAGTCATCATCGTAATCATACCCATAGCGTTCTACTTCAACTTGCGTAGTGTCAATAGGCCCTAGATACCCATACACCCAGTCATCGTTTCTCTCTTTAGTCTTATAAAAATACAGGTAGCCTGAATCTTTGGAATCAGAAACCCAATGTTTACTCACAAATAGAAGACTATCCTTGTATTGATTAACTCTCACCTTTTGTGCGTAGAGTGCAATTGCAAGAGTATCATGGTGTTTTTGCTTCTCAGGAAATAAATCCAATCTATTTATTTTCTTTAATCTTTGATACAATACAATCCTGTCATTTCTATTGCTTGCTATATCACTCCAAAGATGATCAGGCAACTTTTCTCCACCTTTCACTTTGGAAATCGCTATATCAATCCTAAACCCTGGAGAATTTATGGTATTTGCCCTTTCAAAAAACTTCTTCACTTTATTCTTAGTACGATACCGTTCTAAGAGAATCGCATAATACTCCAACAAATCATTGTAATTATATAAAGTTCTTCGGCTTTCTTCTTTATAAAAATCTGCAGTTTGAGATGCTTCAGAACCTTTTTGTCTTTTAATTTCATTATTCGCTTCCCAGCTCAATTGTTTCAAATGCTTCTTATATAATTTTGGTTTAATCAACCCACTATCTAATAGGGTAGAAAGCAAGTCGTACACTGGAACCTTATATTCTGTGAGTGCTGTTAACATTAATACATCTGGATAAATCTCCTTTGCTAATTTTAACGAATCATAAAACGGATAGAACAACCTTTCAATAGTATTTCTATTGTCTGCTAATGGGGTTTCATCAATAATTAATTCACCAAATGCTCGAGACGATTTTTTTGAATTTTGAGAAGCTAAAGCTCTCAAAATAGACATTTGAAACTGAACAGAATCACCTATTCTATGATACTCCTTAACTAAGAATGGGACCACACTGGGATGCTCTAGAAAGGCCAAATTTTCAATTAAAGCAGACCTATTTTCTAAACTGTGTTTACCACTCATGTTTTGACTATATGCCTTAATAAGCTTAGGCGCATCATCATCTTCAAATACTATTTGACCAAAAGAATTATATGCGGCTTCTCGTGTGATACTATCTTCTGACACCAAATCATCCAAAAATCCCGAAACTTTATTCACTAAAACGGGAGTTCCAATTAGCGTATCCCAAGGAGTAAATGAAGTATAAAACTGCTTTATAAACTCACTACGTGGTTTTCGATAATCATTTTCTGTAAACAAAGAATAGAGGGCTCCATCCTTGAGATAATGCTTAATTAAAATATTACGACCAGAGGCCGTATCCCCAACCTCTAATTCGTAACTGTATACCTCTTCTTTAACATCTTTACTTTCACTTCTTACAAAGAACGTTTCCTGTAATGCTCGCTCCTTGTACTCCGTCCAAATTGAATCCACCTCTTCTTCATAGTAGTACTTATGATACTTATGCATTCGAATATAGATTGTCTCGTCCGACTCTTTGCTATAATATACTGCTGTTTTAGTCTCTTCTAAGTGACTCTCATCATCTTCGGTTTCTCTTCTATAAAAACTATTAAATCCACGTTCCGCGGGTGGTTTCACATTAGTAATTACTGAAAAATACCGTGCAGAATCATGCTTCAACTCAAAAGGTCGTCTGAATCTATAATCATTAAACGTTAGACTATTTATAAACCTATTTGCAGACTCTTTCTTGTCTGTCTGAGCAACTAGCAGATAGTATTGAGGCCCTACAGCAATTGCCTTCAGGTATAAATCTCTTTTATCATCTTTATGTGCTATTACACTATAGGAGCTATAACCTTGCACACTATCATATTTTATTGTATCAACCTCGTAACCAAATTGATTTGTAAAATATCGAGAGATATGACGAAGTTCAAAGGTGTCTTCCTCCATAAACTCCATATCTGTATAGCTTTTATTCAAAACGGCAAAGTATCCTAGTTCTTTATCATAGCTCTGTACCGTCTTTTTCCAAAAACCTCTTAAGAAAGAGTTATTTTCCGCTTCACAAACCAATGTTCCAGGCATTTTCACTGAATATGCAGAATTTTCTGGACTGTATGAATTCCAATTATTCTTATTGTAAAAATGAAGGTTACTAAAAAACTGACTAACCTCAGGGCGTTTCACAAACTCCTTTTTTCCCGATACTTGAAAAATGAGAATCTCTATTGGCGTCACCATGATCTGATATCGTTGATAGTCACCTTTCTTAGTTTTATTATGAATATCAAATCCTGGAACCCCATCAATAGTTATTCTCTTCTTTTCCTCAATCTTTCCGGGTATGTTCTCAAAGAAAAGACTATCTAATTTATCCAAATACTGTTCCTGACTTACTCCGTATAAAGCTCCAAAAGTGAACATCCTAGTTATAACATACTTTGCACCGTTTGCCATATCGGGATAAGCCGCCATCATGATATTATTGGATTCAGGGAATTCATACATTGGTCCAGGCATTTTGGTACTAAAACTACCATCAAATGAAGTTTGCTTTGTAAAATCCCATTTTATAAATGTATCCTCTAGTTTTTCTTTAATCCCATCTCCATAGTCTGACTTGTCCCTACTTACGGGGGAAACAGTATATCCTTTTTCCCTTAACAAGTTTATGACCCCATACGAATTAGGCAAGTGAGCTGCTCCTATTCCTGCAAAAAGAGATTTTGTTTGCATAATAGAGTCCATAGCATTTGCCATCCCTTTGTTTCTATAAACAATAATCAAATTATGGTGAATATCCGAAGTTCCAGCCAATCTGCTCATAGAATCGAGTAAATCTAGATCTCCTAACCGATAGGCATTTTCCATTACCTCACCGTATGCTTTACCATCTAGAATCTTACTCAGTTGATGTTTCTTCTTTTGGGTGAGCTCTTTTATTTCCTTTCTCTTTTCTTTATCCTGTACAGGTCGTGCAGCTTCTTCATTCAATTGCATAGTCGCCCCGAGTTGCTCTAACCCTGTAATCTCCTTGCCTTGTTTTTTACCTGCTTGAAAAATAAACAGGTCCAAATAGGTATCTTCTTGAAAATCTGCGGAATAGTTGCTGGTTCGATACAGCAGTGAGTTTAAGATTCCAAGTTCTGCCCCCATTACAGAACCTATTTCTTTGTTCTCAGGCTGTTCTAATTTAAAGATTGACTTATAAAATCCTGTGCGGTTGTTATTGCCCCTCATACTAAAGGCATTCCCCATGTTATCCGCGACATAATTATCACTTGTCATTGTCTCCATCCACGTTTCCGGATTTATTTCAAGTGATACTACATCTACACTCTCTATAGCTTTATAAAAAGAATCACTGAGATGAAATGCGACCTTGTTACTTACATGCATTGTACCGTACAGGTATGAAGCTTTGTCAAGACCATTTCCAGTAATTTTCCATAAAAGACCTTGGTAAGTTGGTGCTTGAGCAAATAGTGAAGACGTTATAAAAACACTCCAAACAATTAATAGACTCCGTTTCATAATATTTTCCAAAAGTATAGAATGAAGGGTTATCAATCATAAAAAAAAACAGAACATATTTTTTTGGTTATCAACTCTCTGAACAAAAGCCAAATAAATGTTTAACTACTCTGTAACTAATCACACTTTCAGTCCATATAGAATTGTAGAAAGTTCAAACCATCTTCCAATGAAACCAAAACAACTAATCTTACTTGTCTTCATGACAATCTGTACTCTTGTCAGGGCCCAAAGTACAATTCAACTTAGCGGATATATAACAGATGCAAGTTCAAATGAAAATGTGCAATACGCATATATTAAAACAAACATATCTGGTCACGGCGGAATAAGTAACGAATACGGTTTCTATTCATTTGAAATTCCTGCTAATAAAGATGTAGTTGTAGGCTTTTCTTATGTAGGGTCAAAAACAAAAAGTTATACCATTAATAAGAGTAAGAACTTTGTACTGAATGTATCTCTTGAAAGTTCAGTTACATCCTCCAAGGAGATCTTGGTACTAGGCACTAAGAATAATGCTTCACGGCAGGAGGCTACTTCCAACAAAATGAGTGTAATCACCCTACCAACTAAAAATTTAAAAACTATCCCTTCCATAGGTGGTGAAGTTGATATATTGAAGGTTGTACAGCTTCTTCCCGGGGTAGCTAGAGGGACCGAAGGTGGGACCGGAATGTTTGTCCGTGGAGGAGATGCCGACCAAAATCTAGTGCTTTTGGATGAAGCCACCGTATACAATGTGGGTCATCTTTTTGGTTTTTTTAGTGTTTTCAATCCCGATGCAATCAAAGACCTTACCCTGACCAAAGGTGCATTTCCTGCAAACTATGGAGGAAGACTGTCTTCTGTACTTGACATCAGAATGAATGAAGGAAATTCTAGTGGAATTCACGGTAGCGGAGGAATAGGATTACTCTCTTCCAGGCTCACCTTAGAAGGACCTATAGTTAAAGATAAAATTTCTTTTTTAATATCTGGAAGACGCACTTACATAGACAAAGTTTTAGGACTCACAGGGACTAAAGTCCCATACTTTTTCTATGATCTTAATGCCAAAATAAACTACACCCATAACCAAAAAAACAGATTCTATTTGAGCAGCTATATTGGAGATGATGTATTGAAAGTGAGCGAGACAATAGAAGATGACAGTACAGCCTCAGAGGATATATTTGGCTTCGGGTTTAGTCTGAAAAATATTACGCAAACTATCAGATGGAACCATCTTTTTTCGGATAAAGTCTTTTCTAACACTTCTTTAATTCATACGCTTTTCAACTACGATATTACGGGAGACTTCGTCGGCAATAATATTCTAATCAAATCCCAAATCAGAGATATAGGGCTGAAAAGTGATATTACAAACTACTACTCTTCAAAAACAACTTTGAAATATGGATTTCAAGTCATCAATCATAATTTCAGACCCAATATTGTAAGTACTAGTGGAGAAATCAGTGAATTCCTCGCATCGAAGAAAGGCAACCTCCAAACCACTTTAGAATCCGCGATATATGGCAACTATGAATGGAGAATAGATACATTAACCACTATATCACTGGGTCTTAGAGTTTCTTCGTCTACCGTAAAAGGAAGAATATATGTTGGTCCTGAGCCAAGATTTTCTGCCAAAAGAACCATTGGAGAAAATGGTGCCATAAAAGCAAGTTACTCCAGAATGTATCAGTATATGCATCGAGTAAGCAGCTCATCGGTTGCATTACCTACAGACCTTTGGTATCCGATAAGTAAGACTATAAAACCACAAAATGCCGACCAAATAGCCTTAGGATATCACTACTATTGGCCAAAAGCCAATATGATTCTCACAGCAGAAGGATATTATAAATGGATGCGGAATCTGATTGAATACAAGGAGGGTACAAACCTTATTCTCAATGATAATTTTGAGGAATCATTGATTCAAGGAACTGGAAAAGCCTATGGCTTTGAGTTCCTAGCCAAAAAAGACGAGGGTGATTTAAATGGATGGATTGGATACACGCTATCGTGGAGCAAGCGACAGTTCAACGGACTTAATGGAGGAAAGGAGTTCTGGGCTCGTTTTGATAGAAGACACGATGTATCAGCTGTGGTGAACTACAACATCAGTAAAAGGCATACCTTGTCCGCTGTGTGGGTCTTTTCTAACGGCTCTAGATTCACTCCCATCATAGGACAGTACTTAGTGCCCAATGCAGCACTTACAGGTGTAGAAATCATCCCTTTGTATACCGAAAGAAATGCCATATCACTCAACTCTAGCCATCGTTTAGACATCAACTGGGTGATTCGTAATAAAAAAGAAAAAAGGTTCAAATATGAATGGCACCTAGGAGGCTATAACATTTATAATCGAGCCACACCTTTTACTACTCGTATAGTACCAACTGAAAATGGAGGATACAAATACGAACAACCCGGTTTATTTGGTTTCATCCCTTCAATAGCATTTAACTTTAGTTTCTAAGAAATATCCATGAAAAATACAATCATACTAATTATACTTTCCATGTTCTTCTCAGCTTGTCTGACCAAACCATTGGAAGTGACTATTCCTCAACAAGAACAAAAAACTGTGGTATTCTCCCAAGTAATTCCGGGTAGAATAATGATAGTCGCTCTAACCAAAAGTTTTGGAGCATTGGAATTACAACAAGATGAAGGCGATTCTGTTAGCACTAATTTTTTAGATAAATTGCTAGAAGATAACGCAGAAGTAACTATTAGTTATGATGGCAATACGGACACTTTATTTCGAATCGAAAAGGGACTATATGCAAGTGTTAATACGCCACAAAATGCCAATATAATATATGATCTTAAGATTCTAAATGAACGTGGAGAGGAAGTTAAAGCCAGTGGATATATGTTGCCCAAAATAGATTTTACTGCCGTTACTCCTTCTATTGAGAAAGGTAAAGATACCACTACCACCATCCAATATTCATTTACAGACATCCCCAATACGGACAACTGGTATATGATTAACTTTTACAGACAGGGACAAAATCTTCAGGGAGTAGACGTAAATAATATCTTTAGCAATGGACAAAACAACTTGGTTCGTACAGAAATCATAAGTGATGCGACCTTTAATGGAACGTATGAAGGGGAAAGTAAATTTAACGGATTTGAACTAGGTGCTAATGACACTATAGCTGTCGCAATTAGCAATATCAATGAAGATTATTTCAAGTTCTTGGACTTAAGACAACGAGGAGGCAATATCTTCAGTGAATTAACCCGAGAACCCATCTCCTATCCAACCAATGTTAAAAACGGTTATGGCTTTTTTAATACCCACTATCCAGATATTAAGATTTTTGATTTGAATGACTATTAAAGGTTCACTTTAATCGCATTCCCAAAGTACGGTGGGTTTGCTATTTCAGCAAAACGAATGTTCTTATTACTAAGAATCTTTTTCACTTCTTTACGCAGTATTCCTTCACCTTTACCTACGATTAAATACGCACTTCTAACTCCTTGCGATTTTGAATCCTTCAAAAAATGATTGAGCTCATCTATTTGTAGTTTCAGTTTTTCACCAGAACTCAAGCTTGCTTGGGTCGGAAAAAGCTTTTCAAAATGCAAATCCAGTTCGACCTTTCGTTTAGGCGAACTGGATTTATTGATATTTTTAGAGGGTTGAGAAAACCCTGATGAATCAGAGGAAAAATCTCCCATCATCATTCTTCTAAGCAATTGCGGATCGAATGGTTTTTCCTCTTCCATTCTGCAAAGATAGATGTCGCTTAGAATTTAGTAGAAAGGGTTAGCATTAATCTAGTGCCAGTTAATTTATTACTTACCCCGGATGGAGCAACACCCGTTATGCTATAAGGCACATATACATCAGAAGTCAAGTCTTTTGACATTCCAAAATCAAACGCCCAGTTTTTTTCATGAATTCCAAAACCACCTGAGATGATTTTTCTACTGTATTGATCGCCTTCGGCAATTGGATTTCCAATAGTGGCAAATCCACCTCGAAGTGTAAATGAATTAATCACATACTCACCACCTATTTTAAGGTTGGTTGCATTTTGGTATTTATCTGCAATTGAGCTATTGTTTTCATCAAAAAGATTATCACTAGAAGATAAATTCATCGTACTGTAGTCTATGCTTTCAATCTCTGCGGTTATGAGACCTTTCTTTCCGAAAATATATGCTCCCTGTAGGCCATACTTGGCTGGAGTAGTTATGTTATAGCTAAATTCTTTATCAATGGTATTCAAATTTTCAGTTGTACCGTCATCATACACCACATACAGATTATCGCTATAGTTATCTGTCAGCATCAACTTTGTTGGGGTATGAATAGTACCACCAATTCGAATGTTGTTATTGGGTCTAAAAACAACACCTAGTCTACCACCAATACCATAACCTGAAGTCTCCAAATTTCTTTTAAAATCAAAGCTATTCCAATTACCTATTGTCAATGGATTATCTCCTTCTGAAAAAGTATTCTTTTCTGAGTACTTTACTTGAGTCACATTGAAACTTGCACCAAAATACACCTTGTGTTCGAAATTTGCCGCGAAGGCCATATTGTATTCTCCCATACCGCCTCTACTTATTATTTGCCCTTTTTGTGTAACTCCACCATCGGCTGGATCATAATTTGCAAAATAGTTTCCATTGGAAGCGGAGTCTATTAAGTATCCATACCAGAACATATTATCGAAATAATAAAAGCCCTGAGATAACTGTTCGTCATTTGCATCTAATGCTGAGACATCTAGACCCTGCACATAATCTGCGATGTAGTCGGTATATGAATTCTGTGTATTGACTCCTGAATAGCTAATGTTCTTATTGAAATCTGCTATTCTGTTGTAACCTAATTGAAAGTTTGTATTTACCCAACCCTTCTTTACAGGATTCCCTCTTTTCATTTTTCTATTTGTCCATACCACATTCACACTTGAAAATTGTGGTACGAAAAGATTAGACGTTTTATTACCTCCATCCAAGTAGGATGCTTGGTTCTTAACTGTATTTGTCCCCAATGAGATATTAAAAGAACTTGATTTAAACTGTGCTAAGCCTGCAGGATTTGATAAGACAGCAGATTGGTCTGCTCCTACAGCTCCAGATGCCCCAGCCAAACTCAATGATTTAGCAGTACTACCCAATATAGGGGTCAATGAAAACCTCAAAGCATCTACGTCACTTTGTGCTTCAATCTTGGTTATCAGCAGGCCAAGTATGGCTATTGTTACTATATATTTTCTCATTATTGATTCTCTTTAATTGGGTTTAACTTATCTTCTTCGGCCTCCTGAACTTGATCCTCCACTTTTGTTAGAACTGGAACTTGATCGTGATGGACTTGCACTTCTACTTGAACTGCTACTACTTCTACTTGGGGAAGCTGAACGACTTGGCGAACTACTTCTTGAAGGAGGACTGTACGATCTAGAAGGTGTGGAACTTCTACTTGGACTCGAAGTTCTTGTAGTGGGTCTAGTTGTTGTTCTAGTAGGAGTAGCACTTCGTGTAGTTGTTCTACTTGGGCTTGTATATCTCGTATTGCTTCTACTTGGTGTACTACTTCTTGTTGTCGTTCTTGTAGGAGTAGCACTTTTTGTAGTCGTTCTACTTGGACTTGTATATCTCGTATTACTACTTCTACTTGGTGTACTACTTCTTGTTGTCGTTCTAGCAGGAGTAGCACTTTTTGTAGTCGTTCTACTTGGACTTGTATATCTCGTATTACTACTTCTACTTGGTGTACTATTTCTTGTTGTCGTTCTAGTCGGAGCAGCACTCTTTGTAGTCGTTCTTGACTTGTTAGATGAGGCCGTCCATGGAGATGTTCTTCCAGGAGCAGAAGAGGCTCTCTGTGTAGTAGTCGTTCTTCCCGCATTGTAATTTCTACTCGGTGTAGCGGTTCTACTTGGAGCAGTGGTTCTGTACCGTGTACTTCCTGAAGATGGAGTTCTTACCTGAGATGGAGTTCTTGTGGTTCTCTCAGTTCCTACACCTCCATTATTTGTAACACCTCCATTCGATGATCTCCCAGAAACAGTTCCTGTGTTTCCTGTTGATGTAGTTGCTCTACCTATATTTCCTTCTGGTCTTCTTCCTGCTGGCATAGATGTTCTTTGGTTTGTACCAGAATTTCCATTGTATATTTCTCCAACGGCAGTTCTATTAACCACTTTTTGACCTCCAGGTCTACGCGTATTTATCGTACTTCCAGTTCCTGTTCCTGTTGAATTCCCGCCAACACGTTGTCTTGGACTTGAAGCTGCTCGATTGTATCTATCTGAACCATTGAAGCTTACACCTCCTCCGTTGTTATTATTATTGTTATTGTTAGCTGTTCGATAACCGTAGCCATAGCCTCCGTAACCTCCATATCCATTATTATAATACCCGTTTCCATAGTATCCATTGTATCCGTTATTGTAACCATATCCATAGTTATTATAATAGGGAGTTGCACAGTAACCTCCACCATTGTAACCATAACCATTATTGTACCATCCATATCCGTATGGATTCCCCCATCCCCTTGAGTATCCTCCATACCAGCCTCCACGTGAGCTGTATCCTATATTCCAACCTCCTCTATATCGTCTGTATGGTCTATACCAGTTGTTATAATACGTACCGGAATACCATGGATCATTGTACCAGCTATTTCCATAATAGTTGTTGCTATAATAATTATTTCTAGATCTGGAATACCGCGTATCGCTGTAGCCATCTCTATATCCTTCTGAGTACCCATTTTCGTAGGTATACTCAAAATCTTCATCCCTAAATCGTCTTATATTATTTTCATAGTCCCCTCTGGCAGGCTCATCTATGTCTGCATAGTCATCTGTTGCTATTGCATCTTCATTTTCTACTATATGGACCGGCTCCTTTGGTGTATATTTTTCAGGAGTAGGTTGTGGTACTTTTTGTACAACTACCACATCGTCTTCTGGGGTATAGTAAACATCATCATTGGTGGTTGTGGTCATTCTCTGAGAAGTGCAACTTGCTAGGAATAACGTGGCTAGAGCGATATAAGTGTATAATTTCATGGTGCTAAAATTTTAATTCAACTTAACGGTTTAATTTTGCCGTCATACTATAATATTCAATTAGCATACCAATTTATAAAACATGGCATTTGAGAAAGTAACTCGCGAACAAGACTACTCTAAGTGGTACAATAATCTAGTAGAAAATGCAGACCTAGCACAACATAGTTCTGTACGTGGATGCATGGTTATTAAGCCCTATGGATATGCCATCTGGGAAAAAATGCAAGCTGAGCTCGACCGTAGATTTAAAGAAACTGGTCATGAGAATGCATACTTTCCTCTTTTTGTTCCTAAAAGCTTATTTGAAGCTGAAGAAAAAAATGCAAAAGGTTTTGCCAAGGAATGTGCTGTTGTCACACACTATCGTTTGGAGAGTGACCCAGACAAACCAGGCAAATTGCGTGTAGACCCAAACGCTAAATTAGAAGAAGAATTAATTGTAAGACCTACTAGTGAGGCAATTATATGGAATACGTATAAGGGGTGGATTCAGAGTTATCGCGACCTGCCTCTCTTAATTAATCAATGGGCCAATGTTGTGCGTTGGGAAATGCGAACTCGTCTTTTTCTAAGAACCACCGAATTCTTATGGCAAGAAGGACATACAGCTCATGCTACAAAGCAAGAAGCAGAAGAAGAAACTGATCAAATGGTACGCATATACGAAGAGTTTTCTCGTAACATTTTGGCAATACCCACTATTATGGGACACAAGACTGAAAGTGAGCGTTTTGCGGGAGCAGATGACACTTTATGTATTGAAGGATTAATGCAAGATGGTAAGGCTCTGCAAATGGGAACTTCTCATTTCTTGGGTCAAAACTTTGCAAAAGCTTTCGATGTAAAGTTTGCTACTAAGGAGGGAAAACTAGAACATGTATGGGCAACCAGCTGGGGAGTAAGTACTCGACTAATGGGTGCTTTAATCATGACTCACTCGGATGATGAAGGATTGATACTTCCTCCAAACTTGGCTCCAATTCAAGTTGTAATTGTTCCTATTTATAAAGGACTTGAACAACTAGATGTAATCCGTAAAAAGATGGACCCAATCATCCAAAATTTAAGAGCAAAAGGAATCAGCGTCAAGTTTGATGACCGAGATACTTACAAGCCAGGTTTCAAGTTTGCTGAATGGGAACTAAAAGGTGTTCCTGTTCGAATTGCCATTGGAAATAGAGACTTGGAAAATGGAACAGTTGAAGTAGCCCGTAGAGATACTAAAGAGAAGCAAACCTTAGAGTTTACGGATATCGAAAATAAGATTGCCAACCTTCTTCAAGTGATGCAGGATGATATCTATCTCAAAGCTTTAAACTTTAGAGATAATCATCTTACTTTGGTCAATACTTGGGAAGAATTTCAAGATGTTTTGGAAAATAAAACTGGATTTATCTCTGCTCATTGGGATGGCACTTCTGAGACTGAAGACAAGATCAAAGAATTAACCAAAGCAACAATCCGTTGTATTCCATTTGACAACCCTCAGGAAGATGGAGTATGTGTATTCTCGGGAAAGCCGAGTAAGGAACGGGTGTTGTTTGCTAAGGCGTATTAGGTTTCGTTCGTGAGGACACGAACAAATTAACAGGACACGAACTTAATTCTGAGACGTAACCTTTCAAATAGCTCGTGTCGCCAAGAGCTGTTTATAATAACACTTAGCCATTCAATATTTTTAAGCTACAAACACTTATTTGCGTTTTTCAAGTGGCAGCAACAGACTGTAAAATTCAATGCACTAAGCTCCTCTTTTAAACCGTTCATATTCTTTACCCCAACAAAATGAACAAACAAATCCTCGCTCAATGGATTGAGTTAGCAACCGTACTATTTTTTGGTTTTGGTCTATTCATTTACTCCTCCACCTACACACTTTTGACTCAATCCAGCCACCTCCATCAAAGTTACAATAGCTTCGATTTCTATTCTATCGCTCTTTACGAAGTTTTCATTCTTGGACTGATTTATATATTTCTTAAAAAACGCAAATGGGATATTCAGCATTTTAATCTCGACTTTAAATGGTACATGATCGGTGTAGCCTTGCTCCTAGTCACATTACAGTTTCTATTGAGTTATACGGCTGACCAATTATTAATTTGGGCCTCATTTTTTGAAGGCACATCAAATCCCAATATAGACTTAGAAGTCAATATGTTGAGTATTCTCCTCATGTTACTGGTTAATTCAATTTTCGAAGAGGTTCTTCTAATTGGATATTTATTCAAACGACTGAAACGTTACCCTATTGCAATACCAATCGTGGTTGGAACTCTTATCCGAATTTCTTTTCATACTTACCAAGGCATTGAAGAAATTCCTAGGGTAATTATATTGGAATTTGTTCTGGGAATATTTTATGGTAAGTACAAAAAACTATGGCCCGTCATACTCGCTCATGGAATTGGAAATTTAATTTACTTCCTCAATCAGGAATATCAATGGTTGGAATTGTGACATTGCATTAATCATTGAGTAACTAAACATGTTCGTGAGGACACGAACAGATTCAGAAGGACACGAACAAATTATTGACATGAACTGATTCAGGGACACAAATATTCTCCAATCCAATCCAATTCACTATTAATAATTAACAATTATTAGACTACTCCTCCCAAACGTACTTAAAAAGTACAACTGCAAGTACCAATTGCATAGTAAGTAGTAAAAGAAGCACTGCCCAATCTTGATAGTAAACGTGAGAATCCAATGGAGATATAGCTTTACTAGAAGCTTTAAGACTTACCATGAGACTCGGAATAAGTAATGGGAGACTTAGAATTAACGAAACCAAACTACTATTTTTTGCACTTAGTGCAAGAGCTGAGTTAAACGTAAATACAGCTGAGTTACATAAAGTAAAGAGCAAAGCGGTAATCACATATTCCCAGAAATGTGGAATCGTTTGTGGCAACCAAAAACTCATCAATGCAGTAAGCACTAACAGAAAAAAAGCGTTTACTAAAAACTGATACAGAATTTTGGAAATAATAATGGCTCTACTATCTACTAAAAACTTGTAGTACAAAAGACTTCCCTTGCTTTCCATTAAAAAACTACGCCCAATATTTTGCACTACCCCAAAAATAAGCACCACATAAAACAAGCTATGCCAGACTTGATTACTAGCCTGTTTTTGAATTGTATAAATGATGAATACTGAAACGACCAACAGTAAAACCAGTGACCATAATGCATACTTGTTCTTCAGCTCCATTCTGAGCTCCTTTAGAAAAAGTTGTTTTATCTGCTTAATAAGTACAGTTTGCATAAATTTGCCATCGCAAAATTACATTTAATGTTATACCAATTACAGAAGTTATCAGAAGAAGAACAAACGCTTGTACAAAGATCACCAATATGGGTAACCTTGCTTATCGCTTGTGCAGACCATGATATTGAGGAAGCGGAGATAGACAGAGCAAAGGAAGTAATATATATTAAGTCGTTTGCAGTGAAGAATGATGTAAAGAATCTTTACAAAAATTTGGACAGTCACGTAGACCAAGAAATTGATGACGCACTAAAGACACTATCGGCTAAAGGTGGTGAGCGTCTAGAATTCTTGGAAACTCATCTTGCAAAGTTGAATGATATATTTCCAAAACTTGACCGTACTTATGCAGTACAATTGTATAATAGCCTAACAAGTCTTGCCGTATCTGTAGCACAGTCAGATGGTGGTATTTTTGGAATCGGAAGAATCAACAATGACGAGAAAAAATACATCCACCTTCCAATGCTTCAAAAGCCTTGAGAAAGATCTTAATAGCAAACCGTGGCGAAATTGCCGTTAGAGTAATCAAAACCTGTCAAAAGATGGGTATTGCTACAGTTGCTATCTATTCTGAAGCAGACCGAGACTCATTGCATGTTCAGATGGCCGACGAAGCCTATTGTGTGGGTCCTGCCCCTTCGGCTGAAAGTTACCTGCAATCAGAAAAAATAATACAAATCTGTAAAGACCATAACGTAGATGGAGTTCATCCAGGATACGGTTTTTTGTCGGAAAATGCACGCTTTGTTAAGTCTGTATCAGATGCTGGCATCAAATTCATTGGACCTAGTCCCGAGGCTATCAATCTTATGGGTAGCAAGATTGACAGTAAGCAAGCTGTTGAGAAATACGGAGTGCCTTTGGTTCCAGGTATAAATCATGCAGTAGAAGATATTGCTGAAGCTACAAGTGTAGCTGCACAAATAGGTTATCCGGTGCTTGTAAAAGCAAGTGCTGGCGGTGGCGGAAAAGGAATGCGAATGGTTGAGAAACCAGAGGACCTTGAAAGTCAAATGAAAACTGCTCAGAGTGAAGCTCAAAGTGCTTTTGGGGATCGTTCAGTTTTCATAGAAAAATTTGTAACCAAACCTCGCCACATTGAAATCCAGTTAATTGCTGACAACTTTGGGAATGTAGTTTATCTATTGGAACGTGAATGCTCCATTCAGAGAAGACATCAGAAGCTTGTAGAAGAAGCTCCAAGTGCAGTGCTTACAGATGCTCTCCGTTTAGAAATGGGTGAAGCTGCTGTTAATGTAGCTAAAGCATGTAACTATAGTGGTGCTGGTACTGTCGAGTTTCTACTTGATGCAGACCATAAGTTTTATTTCCTTGAAATGAACACCCGTCTACAAGTAGAACACCCTGTCACTGAACTCATTACAGGTTTAGACTTGGTGGAGCAACAAATATTGGTAGCTCGTGGGGAGAAGCTAAATTATACACAAGCAGATATCAAACCTCATGGCCATGCCATTGAGTTACGCCTTACAGCTGAAGAGCCTGAGAATGATTTTGTACCTGCTGTTGGCACTATTGAAGTTTATGACACTCCAAGCTTTGATTTTGTGCGTTTAGATGATTTCGTGTATGAAGGTTATGAAATACCTATCTACTATGATAATATGTTTGCTAAGCTAATCGTTTGGGGTGAAGATCGCAATCAAGCTATTCAACGAATGATTGCAGCTATTAATGATTTTAAGATTGAAGGCGTGCCAACAACCTTGGACTTCGGTCGATTTGTAATGCAACATCCTAATTTCATATCAGGCGATTTTGACACTAGCTTTATCGCTCAATACTATACTCCAGAGGCTAGAGCTGAACAAGATGCCGATTTCAACAAGGCTGCGGCACTTTTCACATACTTAGAGTTCAACGAACACAAAGAAGTAAAAGTAGCTCAAGACATGGGGAGTAAGTGGAGGAAGAGAAGCTAGAAATATTGACTAATGAAAACTAATTGACATCAAAAAAAATACTCTTAGCCCTTTTATGCAGTATATTCTCTTTGAGTTCTTGTGCTCAAGTGCAGGGATGGATTAAACAGTTTGGAGGACCAAGTGGCGAAGGCGTGAGAAGTATTTCCATTGACAATGAAGGAAACACATATTTAACAGGCAGCTTTACGGACACAGTAGATTTTGACCTTGGAGCAGGAATACATAATCTTTCGTCTTCAGGACATACTGGAGTCTATCTTTTAAAATTAGACAATTGCGGCAATTTTATTTGGGCTCGGAATTTTGGAGGAAGCGGTATAAACGATGGTTATTCAGTATCTTTAGACAATTCTGGCAACGTATATCTCTTAGGCAATTATCAAGGAACTGGAGATTTTGACCCGGGAGTTGGAGTGCATAATCTTAATTCTCTTGGCAAAAATGATTTCTTTATTGTAAAATTAGACCGAGATGGTACGTTTATTTGGGTCAAAAGTTTTGGGGGAGTGGCTCAAGATATTGCAAATCAGTTTATCATAAATGATTCTACAATTACCGTTGTTGGATACTTTGAAGAGACAGCAGACTTTAACCCAAACTCTCCATTATACACTTTAACATCTGACGGCTCTTATGATATTTTTGTAATGCAGTTAGACCTTAACGGGAACTTCAAATGGGCTAAAAAGATGGGTGGAACTTCACGGGCATATGGATTCTCAATCGCAACAGATTCAAAAGGAAACTATTATACAACTGGTTATTTCTCAGGAACTGCGGACTTCGACCCAGGAACAGCCAATCATTTAATTACTTCAAACGGGTTTGATGATATTTTTATCTCTAAACTGGATTCCATTGGCCATTTCATTTGGGCTAAAACTATTGGCGGTCAAAATTTTGAAAGGAGTTATGGCGTGACCATTGACTTGCATGACAATATATTCCTTACAGGAGGATTTCTTGATTCTATCGATTCTGACCCAGGAGTTGGAGTAGATTTCCATTATTCCAATGGAGGTGCAGATGTTTTTATTACTAAACTATCATACCACGGCAAACATAAATGGACAAGGACTTTTGGTAGTGGGGCTTATGACTACGGTAAATATATTGACACCGATGCATATGGTAATATCTATACTTCTGGTTACTTCCAAGAAACAGTAGATTTTGATCCAAATATTCTAACACATGAAAAAATAGCCTTTGGACGGCGAGACGCTTTCATTTCCAAAATAGACTCCAATGGGCACCTTATTTGGGCTGAAAATATTGGAGGAAAACTTAATGATTACGGTGGCCCTATTGCTATTGACCCTGAAGGGAATATTTTTTGGGCAGGAATATTTTCCGACACATTAGAATTATCTCCAAATTGGCATACTAATAACAAAATATCATCAGGGAGCTATGATATTTTTATAATTAAGCTAGATCAAGATACAACAACTATAGATTCAATTACGGCTTGTAAACAATACACCTCTCCAAGTGGCAACATATGGACAACCTCTGACATCTACCTTGACACTCTTACAAATAAATATGGATGCGATTCCATCATATCTATAGTTTTGACCATTAAAAATATCGATACGACAATTTCCAACAACAGCGGCACTTTAAGTTCTCTTCAAGACAGTGCAACTTATCAATGGTTTGATTGTTCTAATAATTTCGCCCCAATAACAGGTGAAGTTAACCAAGAATACACTTCTACAAAAAACGGAATATATGCCGTGGAAATTACGTCCAATGGATATATAGACACCTCTGCTTGTGTTCTAATAAACACTCTGAAAATCAAAAAAGGAATTACAGAGTCAAATGCCTTTATTTACCCAAATCCTACTTCAAATTTTATCTTAATAGATTTAGATGGACATTACTCCAATATAAAAGTAAAAATATTTGATGTTTCTGGAACTCTTGTGATTCAAAATGACTATGAAGCAGTGGAAACAATCCAAATGTCTTTGGATTTGCAACCTGGATATTATTTCATTCAATTGACGTCACAAAACAATAAAATTAGATTCAAAACTTTGAGATGCCTAAAATTGTAATTAGAGTTTGTTAAATTATTAAAAATGAGTTGTGCTATTTGTCTTTATAAAAATCAAATATGCATTGGACCATAATATTCAATTCTGATTCTTAAAAGAACCAACGTTAAACAACATTAGATTTGTTAGTAAACCAACGTATAGCGAGTACCATCCAAATCAATGTAAAACAGGTTACTGCTGTTTTAAACCTTTTAAACGAAGGAGCTACCATCCCCTTTATTGCACGTTATAGAAAAGAAGTAACCGGAAGCTTGGATGAAGTAGCCATAGAAACGATAGACAATGAGCAGAAAAAGCTCATAGAACTGAAAAAACGTAAAACTTCCATTCTAGATAGACTTGAAGAACTAAAAATCAATAAGCCAACACTTATTGACCAAATCAAAAACTGCTACGATGCAAAAGAACTAGAAGACCTCTACCTCCCTTATAAACAAAAAAGAAAGACCAAGGCTTCAGTAGCCAAAGAGCAAGGATTAGAACCTTTGGCTAAAATTATAATGAGCCAACGCCAAAACGACATCATGGCTCAAGCTTATCGGTTTGCCCGAAATGGTCTAAGTGCAGATGAAGCTTTAGAAGGTGCTAGACACATCATGGCAGAGTGGATAAGCGAGAGTAGTACGGCTCGTAATTCAGTAAGAACAGCCTATGAAAGACACGCTACTCTCGTCTCAAAAGTTGATAAGAAAAGGGAAGGTAAAGCAGACAAGTACAAGGATTATTTTGACTTCAGTCAAAGCGTAAATCGGATTCCAAGTCATCGATTTCTGGCTATTCTAAGAGCAGAAAAAGATGGATTACTCAAAGTAAAAATAGAAATTGATAGCGACCGTGCTTTGGAACGACTGGAACGTATCTTTATACGTTCCCATTCAGATACTGCAGGTCACATTAAAAAAGCTGTTAAAGACAGTTATAAAAGACTGATATCTCCAAGCATAGAGACTGAAATACGCAAGGATTCAAAGACCAAAGCAGATATCGAAGCTATTGGCATTTTCGCCAACAATCTAGGTCAGTTACTCATGGCTGCTCCTTTAGGAAGTAAACACATTTTAGCTCTAGACCCAGGCTTTAGGACAGGATGTAAGTTGACATGTCTTGACGAACAAAGTGAATTAGTCCATCATAGTACCATCTACCCACACCCACCTCAAAACCAAAAAGACGATGCTCGACATCGCATACTGGGACTAATCAGTAAGCATAATATCAAAGCTATAGCTATTGGCAATGGCACTGCAGGTCGTGAAACTGAACAGTTTATTAAAAACATCTTACCCAAGGATTTGAACATTGAGGTATATCTGATTAGTGAGGCTGGTGCATCCATTTACTCTGCTAGTGAAGCTGCTCGAGAAGAATTTCCAGAGCTTGACTTAACAGTAAGAGGTTCTATTTCAATTGGAAGAAGACTTATAGACCCTTTGGCTGAACTGGTTAAAATCGAACCAAAGAACATTGGTGTTGGTCAATACCAGCATGATGTGGATCAAAACATGCTCAAGTCCAGTCTAGACAATGTAGTAAGTTTTGCGGTAAATAAGGTAGGAGTAAATGTAAACACGGCAAGTAAGCATTTACTACAACACGTTGCAGGACTAGGACCTAAACTTGCTCAAAATATTGTAGACTACAGAAATACTAACGGCAGCTTTAAAACCATAGATACTTTGAAAAAAGTAAAGGGTTACGGAGCTAAGGCCTATGAACAATCTGCGGGTTTTTTGCGAATTGTCAATGGGAACAACCCCTTGGATTCAAGTGCTGTGCATCCAGAAAGCTATGCTCTTGTGAATCAAATGGCTTCTAGAAGCAACTTAAAAGTCACACAGCTTATAGGCAATGAAGTTGCTACCAAACAAATTAACATTCAAGACTTTGTCACCGATACTGTTGGACTACCTACACTTACGGATATCATTTCCGAACTTAAAAAACCTGGACTAGACCCAAGAGGTGTTGCAAAGACTATTGAGTTCGATGATAGAATCCGTGATATTAAAGACGTCCGAGTAGGAATGACACTTCAAGGAAAGATAACCAACCTAACCAAGTTTGGGGCCTTTGTAGATATAGGAGTAAAGGAGAACGGCCTCATTCATATCTCTCAAATATCGGACAACCGTATTTCGGACCCAGCAGAGGTGCTAAGTCTCGAACAAGTGGTCACCACAAGAGTTATAGATGTAGACTTAGTAAGAAAGAGAATTGCTTTGAGCATGAAAGCTTAGCTCTTTGCAAATGGTAAAGAACTACCTTTGCCCGCTCATGGAGTCTTTTGAAGAATTAAACGTTAGTAGACAACTGCTCAATGCAATAGAGGATCTTGGCTTTAAAAAGCCAACTCCCATTCAGGAAGAAGCCTATCCTGTAGTTATGTCTGGAACAAACATTGTCGGTATAGCTCAAACAGGTACGGGTAAAACACTGGCATATATGCTTCCTATTTTACAAGAGATTAAGTTCTCCAAAGACTATAAACCAACTGTAATTATTCTTGTTCCTACTCGGGAATTAGTTGTACAAGTAGTAGAGCAAATTGAGCTTTTCACCAAATACATGAGTACACGAGTTCTAGGTGTATTTGGCGGTGTCAATATTAAAACTCAAATGGGTGTACTAACACAAGGTGTAGATATCGTTGTGGGAACCCCAGGCAGATTATATGACTTAGCGATCAACCGTTCTCTCCTACTCCAAAATGTAAAAAAGCTAGTAATTGATGAGGTGGATGTAATGTTAGACTTGGGTTTCCGCTTTCAGCTCAACAACATCTTCGAGCTATTGCCAACTAAACGTCAGAATATTATGTTTTCGGCAACCATGACGAATGATGTAGAGATTCTGATTAATGACAACTTTATAGATCCCAAACAAATTGCAATAGCACTAAGCGGGACTCCTTTGGATAATATCTCTCAATCTAAATATCCAGTCGAAAATTTTTACACCAAAGTAAATCTACTCATTCACTTATTAAAAGACAAAGAAACCTATACTAAGATACTGGTTTTCATTGATAGTAAGAAAAATGCAGATCGTCTCTTTGAAGCCTTGGAACAAGATTTTTGGAATGAATTAGGTGTAATACATTCAAATAAAAGTCAGAACAATAGAATGGCAACCATTGAACGTTTTAATGATAACAATTCTCGAATTCTTATTGCAACCGACGTTATTGCTCGTGGACTTGATCTAGATGACATTTCACATGTATTCAATTTTGATACACCCAAGTTTCCAGAGAACTACATGCATAGAATCGGCCGTACAGGACGTGCAGAGAAAAAGGGAGAATCTGTACTATTTTATACTGAAAATGAGGAAAAATGGACTACATCCATCGAAGAATTAATGGATTATATCATACCGCCAAATGACTTCCCAAATGAGGTGGTAATCAGTAAGCAACTCACTCTGGATGAGCAGCCTAGAATCCTAGAAAATAACCTCCTCAAAAAGACGACAAGAGTTGCAGGACCAAGCTTTCACGAGAAGAAGGATAAGAATAAAAAAACTACAAATGTGGGTGGTGGGCAAAAAATAAAGCTCAAGAAAGCAAAGAAGTATAAGAAGCCGATTACTCGTGGTAGCAAACAGATGAATCAAAAGAAAAGAAAATAAAACCCCTATCTCCTGTTTAAACGATTACCTTTGTGCCTTTATTATTTAATATTACAATACAATGAACAAAGGAACAGTAAAATTCTTCAACGATGAAAAAGGCTTCGGTTTTATCACCCCTGAGGATGGAAGTAAAGATGTTTTCGTACACAAAACAGGTACAAGAACTAGAATCTCTGAAGGAGACCAAGTATCTTATGAAGTAGAAGATGGTCAAAAAGGACCAAATGCAGTAAATGTAGAGTTGGTATAAACATTTACTAATAAAATTTTTACAATGGAAGGCTCTCGCTACTGCGAGGGCCTTTTTTAATGCTTAAATTTGTAGTAAGTGAAAAGAAACGAAGACAAGGAGCAGGAACAACTCAACAATCCATTACACGGAGTAAAGCTAAAAGAGGTTCTTGAGTTTCTGATAAGTTATTACGGCTGGGACGGTCTAGGGGATAAAATAGATATTAATTGCTTTCAAAGTAACCCAAGCATGGGCAGCAGCCTTAAGTTCTTAAGAAGGACTCCTTGGGCACGAGCTAAAGTTGAAAAACTCTATCTAGACTCCATCCCGAAATTTAAAAAATAATGGCCTCAATATTTGGACATTCATTAGCTGCAATTGCCCTTGGCAAGTCTTTTTCAGAAGAACTGCGTAAACCTAAGTTTTGGATTCTCGGCATTCTCTGCTCTATAGTACCTGATGCAGATGTGATAGGATTTAAATTCGGTATCCCTTACAACTCCTTTTGGGGGCATAGAGGATTCACCCACTCCCTATTTTTCGCAGTTCTATTTGGAATCTTACTAGCATATACCTTTTACAAAGTAAAAAGACCACTTCTAGCTTTATACTTTACACTATGCGTAGCGTCGCATACAGTACTGGATGCTATGACCAGTGGCGGACTTGGAGTGGCCTTCTTCTCGCCCTTTGAAAATTCAAGATACTTTCTTCCATGGACACCTATACAAGTTTCTCCTCTGCGAATGAAGCAATTTTTTAGTGAGTGGGGTCTAGAGGTAATCAAAAGCGAACTGATTTGGATTGGGATTCCTTTTGTTCTTCTACTACTAATCGTAAAACTGATTCAACGAGCGACAACAAACTAAGATGAAAGCAGTACCAATTACTAAGATTAAAAAAGAACTCCAACACCTTAGTCAAGAGGAGCTGGTAGAAATTCTACTCCGAGTGGGGAAATATAAGGTTGAGAACAAAGAATTACTTACCTATCTACTCTTTGAAGCCAGTGATGAGGATGGATATATTGAAGTTGTAAAAGAGTACATTGATGAACAGTTTGAATTGGTTAACCTTCAGAATTATTACTATATCAAAAAGAGTGTACGCAAAATTTTAAGAACCGTTAAGAAGTATGTTAAGTACTCCAAAAAGACAGAAACGGAAGCATCCTTGCTCATTCATTTTTGTAGAAGACTAAAAGAGATGGAGCCATCTTACAGAAACAATACTGTACTTACCAATATGTTTGATAGACAACTTGGATTGGCAGAAAAAACGATTGCTAAAATGCACGAAGACCTACAATATGACTATAAACTAGAACTCGAGGAACTATTCTCTTAAATCGAAAACAATAAAAATTACTCGAAAAGTGTAACTTTTATTTCAATCGGCGTTATACAGATGAAAACCATCCGCATAATAAAATGAAAAAAAACACTCTTAACCTAACTCTTCCCCTTTTAGTACTTCTTCTAATCGTTGTATTTGTTTTACCACTCGAAACAAATGCCCAAAATACTGACAAAACACTTGTACGAATAGAAACGCCTAAGTTTTCAAAGGTTCACTTTGATAAGAACTATCTGTACATTCCAATGAACTTTAATCAAGCAGAAGCTACAAAAAAGATAAAATCAATTAATATAAACGAGGTTATTAGCATATCGCTGATTTACTCTCAGTATAGAGCATCTGCAAGGTTTGATCAACTTGCTTTGAATGATAGTAGGACTGCAGAGCTTTTTAAACTAATCCCTGGCCTTAAAAACAACAAAAATATCAACTGGTACTGGGTAGCCCAAACAGGATGCACTAGCCCTGAAGCATGCTCTGACTATTTTCATGGATTTGAGATTCGAGTGGCTTCTGCAGATGAAGTAAAAACACGTGAATTCGAAAGTGACCAACTAGAATACTACACTAACATTCACCTCAATAAAGCAAAGTTAGAAGAGCATATTGAGTCCATATCTCATATCCATAAGACTGAACTTATTCGTATATGCGATACTACCTATACAGAGTATCGTGACATTAAAAACCGAACAGGAAGGTTTAAATCTAAGAATCACAAATCAAGAAAGAACTTTCTAAAACTAGTCAATAAGAAACTAAATAAAGACCTTCTAGAGATTAACATGTATTTGAGTGATCGGAATAGACTAGAGTCCATTGATGGAATGTCAAAACCTGAAGCATACAAACTTTTCATACAAATGAGAAAGGACTTCTATATAACTTCGTCTCGGATAAATAGAAAAAAATATAAAACACATTTTGTGATATCCCTTAATCGGAACAGACGAGGTAAGGTGAAGAGTTATAGCATATATGCAGAACCAATCGATAAAAATAAACAACGAATAGAAATGCCAGAATATCGTATTGACTATAGACGCAATATTCGTTGTTATGATCTTGATACCACAACAACATACCCAAATCCAACCTATGTTCAATACGATGATGTAGTAACACAAGTTCTGGATAGAAACACACAATGGAGACACTGCCTCGTAGCAACTGACGTAACAGGAAGTATGTACGCATATTTGGGACAGTTTCTTGCCTGGCATAAGCTCAACCTGAATAGAGAAGGGCAAAATTTCGACTTTATATTTTTTAATGACGGAAATAATATGAGGGACGCATTGAAAATACCTGGCAGAGTTGGAGGTACCTTCTACGTGCATTCTGAGAACTACAAAGACATCAAAAAAGCATGTCAAAAAGCTCAACGCTCTGGAGGAGGAGGTGATGGCCCAGAAAACAACATTGAAGCTGTAATTAAAGGTATCAATAGAAATCCTTCGGTACGCGAAGTAATAATGATAGCTGACAATTGGGCAACTCCAAGAGATTTATCCCTGCTTAGGAGGGTAAAAAAGCCCATTCACATTATATTATGTGGTGCTACAAATGGTGTAAACCAAGAGTACTTGAACATGGCTTTGGAAAATGGAGGTACAGTTCACACAATAGAAGATGATCTGACAGAACTAGCCAAAGTAAATGAAGGAGAATCCATTAGAATCGGCAATTTTAACTACACCATAAAAGGAGGGAAATTTGTCAAAGAAAACATCTCCAAGTATACTAAGGTAGACTAAGGCTGTTACCAGAAGAATTTACCGTACCGCACTCCTACATGAATACCTAGTCCCGACACGTCTGTATTCCTAACTCCTCTGTACGCAAAAGTTTCTGGAACGTACAAGTATGCTAGCCCAGCGTTTACACGCCATCGTTCGGCTATATTAATCTCTATCTTGACAGCAGGTTGAATATAGAAATAATATTTCTCATTATACGGGAAGGATGCTGCTCCATTTGCATCTAATTCTCTCCAGTCATAGTACGTCTCTCCTACTCCACTAGCTATAGGAATTGTAAAATGGACTTTATTATTTGGCTTTATCATGTACTCATAAAAAAGCCCCGTAAGCACATTTTTTAAATAGACAGAACTGTCACTTTCAAAGCTTGGAGAAAACTTATTTACAGTACTGCTAAATGTAAATCCAATGGCATTATTTGGATTCCAAACAACAGCTCCTTTTACGCCAAGTCCTAGTGTATTTTGATCTGTAATTTGTCTAAATTGGCTATTTCCCTCAAAGAAAAAGCTAAGGTCTGGAACCTTGCTAAACGGATGCCATTTTTCTTTTTTCTTCTGCTGACCAAATGAGATTTGAAAAGCAAAAAGAGTTAAGACCAGTACAAGTATCTTTTTCATTATTCTAAAATCAAGTAATTTGCCTTCCAATAATTTTAGAATGTAGATGTTGGTGCAAGATAACCAACGCCCAGTAATGGTGTAAGCGGTGTCTTATGTCTGAATCTTTTGTTATTTAACCACAATGCTTTGTCTGTAGTAATTTCACTGAAATAGAAGGAAACCCCTGCTTTTCCGTAAAAATCACTATTGTCAAATATATATCTACCATACAACTCTGAATTTAGTGTTCCTATATCATTATCACTTACCAGTAATAGGTTAAATCGAGTCGGTTTAGCAGTTGTAGTTGAAACACCTTCCAACGGTTCGTATAAATTTACAGTTTGACTTCCTCCAAGCGTAAATCCCAATAAATCAATATCAAAACCAACACCAAGATTATCGTCTATGGCATACTCAAAAAACACAGCTAGATTCACCGAATGTGTTACAATCTTAGGAACATTCAACGTATCAATATTCTCCAAAATATTGGGCCGAAACATAGCTTGTGGCCCTACAACACCTGAGGTTAATCGAGCTGGAGCAGTAGAAAACTGCTTATCTTTTGCAACAAAAGTATTGAGTCTAAGTGCAATACCTATCTTAAACTTTGCATCATTTATATAGTTTATATTAGATGCCGTACCCAAAAATTGTCCTCTATTGGCACCTACTGTTGCTTCCCATGCAGAGTATGCATTAGATGAAGATTGTGCGTTTGAGGTGAGTACAATTATCAGACAAACACTTAAAAAAAGCATCTTTTTCATTTGAGGATGAACGAATAAGTAGTGTATTCCTTTCATAATAATTTAATTACTTTGTTTTTTTAATTGTGCAATTTTTATTTTAAATGCTGCAAAAAGTAAAGTCATAAATGGACTGAGATAATTAAAAATAGCATATCCGATATACTCACCTACCCCAACACCCAACACCCCACTCTGATATGCTCCGCATGTATTCCATGGAATAAGAGCAGAAGTTACTGTTCCACTATCCTCCAATGTTCTACTTAAATTCTCAGGAGCAAGACCTTTATCTTCATATGCTTTTTCAAACATTTTACCGGGTATCACAATGGCTAAATACTGGTCGCTCGCGGTAAGGTTTATAGCCAAACAACTTGCTACAGTACTTGCAAAAAGTCCAAAAACTGAACTAGCCAAACCAAGTAGGGCTTTACTAATTCTGCTTAACGCACCAATAGCTTCCATAATTCCGCCAAAAACCATTGCACATATGATTAGCCAGACTGTTCCCAACATCCCCTTCATTCCTCCAGCAGAGAATAGGTCATTCAGCATCACATTGGACGTTTCTATGTCTATACCTGTTGTTATGGCAGTCATTAGCTGCTTGTAGCTGGCTATGGCCCCTGTCTCCATTATGCCACCTTGAAAAATAAGAGCAAATAGACATCCCAATAAAGTACCTGCAAGTAAGGCTACTACTGGGTTTGTTTTTTTTATAATTAGAACTACAACTAGTACCGGCACTAAGAATAACCACGGTGTTATGTTAAATTTATCTTGAATTGCCGTCAATAATACTTCCGTACCTTGTATAGAAGAAACGTCATAACTAAGGCTGTAAAATGTAAAGATAATTAGTGTGATAATGATACTGGGGACTGTAGTATATGCCATATATCGAATATGTGTAAACAGCTTGGTCCCTGACATTGCAGCCGCAAGATTTGTAGTATCACTCAATGGACTCATCTTATCTCCAAAATAAGCCCCACTTATTACTGCTCCGGCGACTACTCCAGCGGGTAGACCAATAGCCTTTCCTATAGCAATTAAAGCTATCCCTATGGTCGCAGAGGTTGTCCATGAACTACCTGTGGCTATTGAAATAATAGCGGCTATGACAACTGCCGTTGGTAAAAATATGGCTGGGTTAATCAGTTTTATACCATAAAATATCATTGCGGGAATAACTCCACTAACAAGCCAGGATGCAGCTAATGAACCAACCAAAAGAAGAATAATAATAGCTCCAGTTACTGACTTAATATTACTTCCTACATTCTCCAGCATGGTATCCAAACTAACTTTATTGAAATAACCAATAAGGGCAGCCACCGCTCCCCCGAGTAAAAGAATAAACTGATTGCTCCCACTTATTGCATCATCTCCGAACACATACACATTGAAAGCTAGCATAATCACTAACGCAAAAACAGGAATAAGTGCTTCCCAAATATTCAACTCTTTGTTCTTAACTATTTTGGTTTCAGGCATTGGTTTCAAAGAAATAGAAAAAAGGGTAATGATTGAGAATTATTTATTACTGGGTATTCAGCAATGGGTAAAACCTAACCCTGCATATAGTTTCATATATATTTGACGAAAAATATTGTACAAATCATGATTAAAAAAGTAATAAAATTTCTAATCTTAGGTGGTGTCGTTTGGCTAAGTGCCGAGTACTTAAATGGTATTACGATTTCTGGAGGATTTAAATATGCCCTAATAGCGGCTGTAGTTTTAGCATTGGTAAACACCTTTGTAAGGCCCATTCTAGCCGTACTCTCATTTCCTGTTACAGTAGTAACCTTTGGGCTGTTTAGTTTGGTAATCACTGCTCTCATGGTTATGTTAATGGACTACTTCGTCGATCATATAGTAATCGACTCTTTCTGGTGGGCATTGCTACTTGGATTAATTGTATCATTTGCCGGATCTAGTATCGATAGATTTTTTAATAGAGAAAAATACACTAAGGCTACTGTTATTGATTAAGCCTTAATCTAAAAACTCATATAAATAAAAAGCCTCCTGTCTTTCGACAGGAGGCTTTTACTTGAATATTATTGTTTCTTATTTAGAAACCGTAATTCTCTTTGTTGCATAGAAATCACCGTTCTTAACCTGTACAAAGTATACTCCATCAGCTATTGCTGACATATCTACACTGTAAGTACCGTTTAAGTTATCAGTTACATTCACATCTAGAACATTTCCAAGTATGTCTCCAACCTTGATTACTACATCTCCAGCATTCTCAACTGTTACGTTGAACTTACCTTGAGTAGGGTTTGGATAAACATTGATCATATCATTGTTCTGTGTCAATTCTTCGATTCCTGCAAGATTGATTGTTACATCTTGACAATCTTTACTTGAACAAACACCTTTCCTAGCTGCAAGACATACAGTATAAGTACCTTGATCTACATTGTTATATGTATATGTAGGATCTTCTACTATGTCTTTACCTCCGTTACCGAAAGTCCATCTGTAAACATCGTTTCCTGATGGGCCGTCTAATTTGATTGTTCTTCCTTCTCTTACTAGACCAAAGGTTGCATCTGGAGATGGGTTAACTGTAACTTGTACTGTTATCTCATCTGGACATCCTCCTTCTACTATTGCCTGAAGTGTTACATTGTAATCTCCTGGAGTTGCATAAATATGCGTAGGTGAGTGATCTGAACTTAAACCACCGTCTCCGAATTTCCAATCATATGTAAGATCTCCTGCTGCTACTGTTGAGCTATTGGTAAATACTGCTTTATCTCCTTCACAAACGTCGATAGCATTAAAACCATTTGCAGTGAATCCTGCAACTGCTTGAAGTACTACATTTACGTCTTTTGTGATTGAGTTTGTACATCCATTCAAATCAGCTATTGTTAAAGTAACAGGCTTTGCTCCTACTTTACCAAATAAATGACTTGGATTCTCCATTCCTGAAGTTGCTTCTCCATCAAAATCCCATGCATAAGAACTATTTGCTCCTCCGTTTGGTACAAAACCTGTTCTT
>NVWV01000007.1 GCA_002746305.1 Bacteroidota bacterium
TCACCTCATTGTCCCCCTCTTTGCCATTAAAACCGAACCTGTAGCCTTTAGTGGTAAAGGTTTCAGAGCGGTTATCCATTATCATCCCGAAAGGATAGTAATCGCTTATCGTGGTAATCTCGGCATTGTAATACGCTATGAATGTATTTGTACCATCTGGTATTGCTACTTTTTTATCTGTTACCGTTACCAGTACATTGCCTAGATGATTGGACAGCTCATAGTGCTTGGCTCCTAACTTTCTGGTGCTCACTGTTGCATCATAAGGCACACAAGGGCCATAATGCGTAGTCAGATGACTTTCTAAATTAGAAATTGCCAAAGCCCAGTAGTTATTGATTGAACTGACTTGGTTAATATCCATCTTAGGCATATGTGTATTTTCTAGCATCTCTTGATCAACATAAGGCAAGATCTGTGTTTGAAACGTAACATCATCTACAATAGTATAACAGTTAAACGTACATAAGAAATTTTTCAATCCTTCCAAATACGCCTCAAACTCAATAATCGAGGGTGCTTCTATACGTGCAAAGTCTACTTGCTGTGCAATACTCGGCGATAAAGAAAGCATCACACTAGATAATCCACTATTGATCAATGCATTATTTATTCCATCCATAAATTCAGGAAATCCTAATCCAGAGGTATAGAGCATCATTGCATCAAAATTAACCGTGCATGGGCCATCTTCTTTTAAAACCAACTCTGGTTTATAGACACCTAGTCTACTGCTACCATAAATGTGAGCTTCTTCCCATGTTGCATCGTTCTGATCTACAGAATATGTAGCCATAATATTGCCGCTAGCGTCTCTTACATAGTATGTCTTTATCCAGTCCGTGGAAGGTTTTAAGTTACCTGACACATCTCTTGGCTTAACAATTTTTAGAATTCGATTACCACTTGCATCGTATTTAAACTCGAGATCCGACTTTTCATGCGTTGCACCACTTGTTTCTCGAATAATTTCTTGAATCTTACCATAAACAGTCCATTTTATTTCGGCTATTCTCTCAGTTTTATCCTGTATTAAATTACCCAATTCATCATACGCATAGTTATTGTTATAGATGTCTGCATTGTCAAATGTTCCTTGATCATCCAAATCTCCAGTACCAACTTGTCCAACTACGTCGTTTACGTGATATAATCTATTACTATTCAAACTAGTTGCACCGCCACTATTATCGTAGTGATAGGATAAATCGTCCATGAGCTGGGTTGCATCATATCTTTGGAGATTTGTAATATTACCCATTGGATCATATGTATAGTCCGTACTATAGGCTGTACTGAGTCCACTACCAAAACCCCATTGATTGGTAACATCATCTAGGTTATCAAAACTCAGACTGTGTGCTAGTCGATTCAACTGATCATACATAAATGCTCCAGCTCTTGATGCCTGTGTTATAGCTTTAGTACTTCCATAAACCGTTTGGTCAGGTATTGCTGTAACCATATACCCAATGTTACCATTGTACAAATCATTTCGTTGACTAAGAAAGTCTGAACCCGCCACTGCTGCTAAAAAGTTTGTAGACGTTCCAAAAGTTGTAATGGAACTATAATCCGTATTTCCGGACTCATAGTATCCAAGAGAATATCCATAAACATCACCACCAAAATTAGCATAAGGATTACCTCCTAATGTCTGATCGCCGTCACGCCCCATATCTCTATCTCGATATAGTGTGCTGCTATTCACTCCTTTAAGCCAGCCATGTATGGTATATGCAAAATCTTGACCTTGCACATTTAAATCACCCAATTCAGTTCTGGCCAATGGACCATGAGCATAATACTTGTAATGAGCGTCTCTATCCCAGATTTGATTTTCCAAACTGGTATATACATCTGTGATTCTATTGTCTGCATCGTAGGCATACTTATGGTAGTATGCATCCATAGCCCCAGGATTATACAACACCTTGTTTACATTACCGCTCACCAATTCATACTCATAGTATATGTGTTTATATCGTTGGTCTACACCTGACAATTCAGGAATATCTTGAACCAAATGATCTACATTACCATGAATGTCGTAGGTATAATGAGTTGCTGCATCATATGTATCGTCTGATCCATCATATTCCGCCTCGTACGACATACTCGCAACTCGTTTTCTTAGATTAATTTGTGTGATTTCTGCAATAGGTGCTATCACCTGTACATCATAGTAAGTACGTGTTATCTCAGTACGTGTATTGTTTGCTCCAGAGGTAATCCATGCTTGAAGCAAATTATCATCTATCTGACCATAAACATAGGTGTTTTCTACCTCGTCATTATTTGCTTTTTCACCCACTTCGGTGATTCTTCCTATCTCATCATACAAGGTATATGAATACGCTCTCGTAGTGTACTCATATTGCTTTGCATTTTGACTAACTACCATTCTTCCCAACCTATCATAGTAGAACATGGATGTAGTAAAGTCCGACTGATCATTGATATGAGAAGCAAATGCCACGTCACCGGCGATTACAAGGTCTTCTCTCCCAATCATAGCAATTGCTTGAATGGTACTGGATGTAGAAGTTTGGTTGATATCACTTGGTTTTTGGAACCAGTGTTCTCCACCATCTATTGTTTTAATAATGGTCCCGTTTGATCCAACTACATACGAATATTCCTCTCCCAATTGTACTACTTTATTGAAATCTGTAGCAGGAAGTGAGATGATCCCTCCAGAGGAGAGATTGTGTGCATCTAAGACTGTAGAAGGAATTGCCGTTGTTGTAATGTCACTCACTACATATACTTTTTTATTTGCTCCGACAGCGTAGGCCTGTCCTCTATGTATGCTCACATCTTTAAGGTCATTATCTGAAATAATCTGTGCCCAACTTATGGACGGACTTTTGTAAAATAGTCCATCTGAAGCAACTACTAATTCAACACCTTTGTCGTTGACTTTGGCAGACGTATATGACGCACTAGAAAGCCCACTTATAGCACTGGAATTGGTATAGTCTATATGAGCAGATCGTGCCATAGAAGATTCACCTAAGAAGTAAGCATCATCCTCAGCTTTTACAAGTACACCGTTAATAGTAGCAGGTGCGTATGGGTTAATTTCCCATGATGTTCCAGAGGTGGTACTATGGAATGAGAGGCCGTCAAGACCACCCATAACACCGTATTGATCTTTGATATCTATATCAAAAATAGGATCGCAAGTGGTAAATTTATCCGACCAAACATTGCTATTTGCAATAGCAATATTCGTTGCCTCACCTCCTGCATATATGTTACCATTCTGTTCAAACATGGTATAGACAGCGTGATTCTCTTCCAATGGTTTACTATTGGACCATAGTTGACCACCATTGCTAACTAACATGATGGCATCTTCCAACGCAATGTAAACATCATTAGTGTTTGCAGCAGTCATTGACTGAGCACTACTCGGTAGAATCTCTATGCTTGAAGTAATTCCATCTGTATGAATTAGTTCTTTATTATCGGATATAGCATATCCATCATTACCGGAAGCGGTAAGACTTGCATCAATCAAGTCACTTCTGCTTTCAACTGGAATGAGCTTATATGCACCACTTCCAGTAGATTGATATAATCGACCATTGGTTCCTGCTAATAATTTCTTTGTTCCGTTACTTGAAATATCATTAATAGCTACAGGAGAGACATTGGACGATACATCGAGCCAACTCCCTGTACTTCTGGCAATGGCACCATCTATTCCTCCAACTAAATACGGCCCAAATTGCTGACGGGCAATGAAGGTGTAGTTACCAATGGTACTAATAGGATCTAAACCCATTGACGCAAACGTAGTGACGTTATAGCTTGTCACTCCACTTGATGCGTCCAATACATCGATAGTATTACCAACATCCAAGTCGACGGCATTACCACCTAAAACAGTATAAGATGCGGAATACCCACTTGACGCTGTCCCGGTAATATTAAAACTCTTTAATTCTCCATTAATATCGATGACCATACCATTGGCACCGATCAGAAGTATTTTTTTAACATCAGCAAGGGCAGATGCAGAAAGGTCGTAGTAAAACACTGTATTACTGATAACTTCCGTTTTATATACTTTACCTGATCCTGTTCCAACCAATCCATTTTGACTATCGTCAAAGTGAACAGCTGTAAAATCTTCTCCAACTATTGGGTTTCCTAAAATTCTATCTACATAGCTTTTACTTATGTCCATGCTGGCAAAAATGCTTCCGTTTCCAACTGCATATCCCAAACCTGTAGTAGTGTTGTGCATGGAAAATGAGGTATAGAAACCTGAACTAGAGTATGCAGCCCAAGTTGAACCTCCATCTATAGTTTTATGAAGGATCCCATCGGCGGTCAATGCGATACCGGTATTGGCATCTTTAAAATAGACTTGCACAATATCCTCAATTAGATTATTGGCAACTTGCTCAAATTCTTCACCATTGCTACTGCTCTTGAGAATAACTCCGTTCTTTCCTACTAAGATACCACTACCTGAGGTCATATACCAAGCATCATTTAAGTCACTCATTACGGTATTTTCATCTAGGTCCTGATCAACCCAAGTAAATATACCTCCAGATTCAGTTCCTTCTAGAAGTATAGGCTTATTGGTTGTAGCGTCGATTTTGATGGCATACAATGCACTGTTTTCATATTCAACAGACGTGTAATCTCCACTTATTGCGTTGTAGTCTACCAGTGTGAAAATAACACTAGCTCCATTATCTACAAAGTAATATGCCTGATTAGCAGCACCTACAAATGCACCGTGATTAGTAGACCCAGTCTTGAATACAGCAAGGTCAATGATGTCAACGCTTAAATTGGTTTTAATAATTTTCCAGTTTTCACCGCCGTCTTTGGTCTTGAGGAATAAGCCATTATCTCCTGCGGCATACCCTCTATTATTGTCAATCATGTCCATTGCCCTTATGTCATCGGCATCTAACGGGTTATCCCTTGTCCATGTTGCACCTCCATTACTTGTTTTGTAAATGTAGGTATGTACGTTTTCAGTACCCACTAGGGTTCCTACTAAAATACCATTATTGGCATCACTAAACTCTACATCTGTAGCTACAAAGCCTGTAACGAGTCCGTTCCCTTCCTTAACCGTCCATTTGTTCATTGGATCGTTATCTGGAACATGTTGTCGAACCAGTTGGTTTAAACTATTATACTCATACACTGTAGCCAATTTGTGTCCTGTCATATAATTTCGGGTGTTATTGGTACGGTCCTTATTAATTTCAATGAATGCACTAGGATCAGTTTCTACTACTACACCTGCGGGAGGTACTGTTCGAGTTAAATTCCCTGCTTGATCATAGTAGTATAGGGTAAAGTGGTAGTCTTGACTCGGCATATCAATGGTCATATCCTCCACTGTGCTCATGCATTTGGCCATATATCCATCATGAAATTGTTTGGTATATTTTCTTACCTGGGCTTGATATTTCAATTCTGCATTTTGCTTGGCAAGGTTATTTAACCATGTAGAACAAGTTTCTGTTTCTTCAATTTCAAAGATGTCAAACGAAGCAGGTGTACACTTAGAAAAGCTCCTTGCAACATTTGTGATAGCCTCATTAGGAGCATACTCCTTCGAGAACATAGGTAAAGGTTGGTCAAAGTTCACATCTACATATTCAGACACTTCTGTCAGCTTGTTCATATAACACCAAGCATTAATATCTTCAGTGGTATGAGCTTGTGAATTTAGCCCTGCAAGGGTAAAGTCTTTGAAACAATTGCAATCTGCAATATCATCGGTATAATCCACCGGAGTTTCTCCTGCGTCTACAGTAGCATCCCTGTAAAACTTATAGTTTTCAAGACAATTAGGAACTTCACAACCCATTTCGTCTAAAAATTCATCGTAACTTACAGGTTGTGTTTTAATAGTATTAAACGGCATGGATGGCACTACAGCACCATAATTACCTGTCCAATAATCTAAATATACCATGTAGTTTGCTTGACATTCACAATTATCTCCACTTTGTAAAGGGAGAGTATGCACTAGGGGTAAAGGAGGAAAAATACCAGAGTACATAGCATTAAATGCAAGAACCTGAGTATTTGCACTAGTGGTATGTTGAGAGGTTGGTGTTGGTATCGGACAGTCCAAAAAGTCCAATGTACATTGAAATGAATAACTAAAATCATCGATTCTAAATAGAGGTAAATTATTCATGTCAGGAGATGACGGCTTTAGAACTGTTGGACTTGTCTGATTAAGATTAAACATCTTTACATAATCCAAGTAGTTCTCAATACAATCACAAGGGAATTGGAAATATTGTCTAGCTAAAATTGACCCCGCATGTCCAGATGAAGTCATTTCTTGCACATATCTTGTGTACTCAACATCCATATTACAGTCTCCACCACCTACATATTCTCTTTCTATGCAGTCAGAACAATTGAATAAAGGAAGACATGAAATTCTTCCATATATTTTTTCAGCAAAAGTTGGATCGTTATTAAAAACAGCCAAAACCGTAAAGTTGTGTGCTTCCCCTCGTTCCAGGTTCGACATATCAACCCAAAATTGACCAATATCTGTAATCTGATCTAAAGGCAGTGCTGCGGTATAGTCTGAGTATAATTCTCGGTAGAGTTTAACCTCACACGATGAAATAACATTTCCTGTACTGATGTCTTTCACATCAATACGACCAACCCATTCGTTTCCTTTATTTTGAAGTACAGGAGCCGCAAAGATCACTTCTCCTCTACCTAAATAACTGGCCAATAAAGCGGTAAATTTGTTATTCTCGCTCAGATTGACATCTGTTGTAGGTTGGCTTTCAACCAAATGCTCCAAAAGGGAAGCAAAATCTCGTGTTACATCATATCTGATGTCATTACATACCAATTTAGTGGGGTCATAACATATGGAAGCATCTCCCGTACTCAACACTATATCCATAGTACCTGTCACGCCAAGATTGGTTTCATATTCAAGAACTAAGCCGTTTTGAACTTTTGTCTGGTCGGTTCTAACTTCCTTGATAATCCCTCCAGCGGCAAGAGTAACTGGCCCTGGGAAGGAAATTTCGATCTTGTTTGATATGCTACCATTTTGATAAATGGTTCCTGTATTTGATACTGCGTTATACAAATAACGCAGGTCATTGTAGGGCTGTGTAAGCTCATTTCGGATAAATCTGGTCAAGAATACACCATAGTCCATTTCTAAATCGACTGGGGAAATACTTGCTATTTCTCCTTTAAAGGCCAAAGCTCCTAATAGTTCTCCAATGGACCTAGCGTAGTCCGTAGGTTTACAATCATCCGTAAACGTACATCCATCATTAATGTCAATGGTAATATTTCCACTTATTGCTTGTTCACTGCTGGTTAATGTACCAAGATCATATAAATATGCTGTGAGGTTAAAATTACTTGTACCAAAGGCTCCTCCAGAAGCATTTTCTATTCCACCCACCCGAACTACATCAGCCCAAGAGGTACTCGCCAAAGTTAAGGTAAGAGTAGCCGTATATGTATTGTTTGCAATGATTCCTGTAAGAACATTTCCACTGATAGATGCAGTCCAATTGTATGAACTTGAAGCCAAGGTAGAACCTTGGATTTGATTAACAATTGCTGGAGTAAATCCTCCATTGTCAGACAAGGTAGAAGGCACCAACGATAACAGCTCATCTTGAGCTATCATGTCATTAATGAACATTTCTACATCCAATGCTATTGGACAAGCTTTTGCATAATATGACCTGTTGTAGCTGTTGTTGTTATCGTCTGTTTTAAGTGAACTCGCTTTGATATCAAAACGTGCTATTTTACTTCTATAATATTCGTAGTTGATCTTAGAACATGCTTGATTGGGATCAAGTAATCCACTAAATGGATTGGCTCCACCATTCGTCCCCTTGAAGTAATTGGATTCTAAAACATTGAAATGCTCATTTCCTATACACTCGTTATACCCAAACATATTATTGGTAATTACCCAATCGTCCGCGGCCTCTTTCTGAATAATCTGCTTGCTACTGTAGTAGTAACTGGCATAGGTTTGCCAAATTTCATTTGCAGAAGGGTCCGTTGGAGATGTCGGCCATGACTCACAACTTCCTGAGCCTATAACTCCTAAATCGTACTCACTAACACATTTGTTAGTAATTGCAGCAAATTCCATGGCATTATAAGTGTCATGGAAATTCGATAACAGAGTCATCATATCAGTAGTAATCTGACCTGGATTAAGCTTAAAAAAGGGGTCCATATCCACCAGATGAGTTAACAAACTATTTGTCAAACCTGCTGTTGTTGCTTCTTGGAAGTTATCTTGATTTAGGATGAGGATATCGAATTCATCACTGGTAAGTCCATTTTGCTCAGCCGTTTTTAAACTATTTTGTGTACACCAATCAGAATAACAATATTCAGGATGATAGTATACCAAAGCCTCAGCCCATGTTGTCTTCCAGTTGGCAATAAAATCTTCTATGTTTAGTAAATCCTGCGGTAGAGAATAAGGTTTCTGATCCACATCATACTGTACATTTCCAGATAGCGGTTTTAGGTTACCATATACATCATAGTACATGTAAATTTTAGAATCACTTCCGTCTAGCCCTTCATAGTTAACCGCTGATCCTTGAAGGTCAACTGGATTTTTCCAGTTAGCACTCGTTTTAGGCAGATTATTATTTACGTTGAAAACCGACAATGGAAAATTGTTTGGGTCAACTCCTCCGTCAACACTAAATAGGCCGTATTGACCTCCAGGGGAAACATCCAATCTTAAAATACTAATCACATTTTCACAAAGGCTAACTCCCGTACAACCTGCGATACAGTTCTCATATTCTTCTTCCCATTCTTCTTTAGTTCCTTTGTTAAGAGCAACATACTCGTCCAAACTACCCAATGAGCCAACACATTCTTCACAATCAACCTCGCAACCGGAGTAATCCAAATACGTCTGCTCTAGAAGTTCGAAGTGATACCTGGAATTAAAACATAAATTATTATTGGTGTCCAAATACTCATTCAAATGGTAATCGTATGCATCTTTATTTACAGTAAGGGTTTTGACGATACTGTATGATCCTTGGGTAAGATTCACTGACCAGTTTGGGACATTAATTGTCTCACTTTGGCAATTTATATCTAGGGTAGTAGGTCCAAGAGGTTGACTGTATTCATAAATCAATATTCCACAGTCATCTGAAATCTTGATGGATAAATCATACAAACAGTCATAGCAAAACTCCCCTTCCATACATCCATCAAAAAAGTCTTGTGGCGTGGCTGAATACGTAAAATTATGCAGTCCTGATGTACTCGTGGAGAACGTCGTTCTAAACTCAATGGCATTGAAACTAGCATTGGGTTTGTTCATGCTAGACACTCCATTGTCATCCTTGGCGAATAGGTCTCCATCTATTCTTGATACTGGTACCGCATTGTCAACAGCTTCTACATTCTCGGGTTTAGCTCCTGATAATGCTGTTGCAATGGTTCTTCCGGATAAATCCAAGTATGAGATACTAACTTGTCCATTTGGGTCTACGACCATATTCTTTTTATAGTGAGCTGCATTACCTACTTCACTTCCAAAAAGTCTATCCAACTCTACTTGAACTGGTTGACTATAAAAGTACTTGGTTGATTTATCCAACCAAGGATCTCCTCCCAACTGATGTGTAGACCCAACACCTCCTTGACGTCTTACTCTACCTGTATTGTCAGGTGTGTATTCCACTTGTGCCATGGGATATTGATTGGCATCTGGGATAAATGCATTTTCATTCGACTGATCAGGGTTACTTGGGCTGTAATATTGGGATGCTCCACTCACAGTGCTTAATGGGTTAATAATGGTATTGCAAACAGAACCACTGTTCTTATCAAAATCTTCCCAATTGTACTTTCGGTTTGCTCCGCCGGCTCCCGACATATTGAAATTTTCATAGTATTCCAAAGCAGGAGTTTGTACTGGAACAGGAAGGATGTCTATTGCTTTTCTCCCTTGATAATCATATATGGATTCTCCTATTACGGCTTTACCTATAGAGCTAATAGCCGTAACTATTTGTCTGCTTTTCAATGCTCCATCGTAAAAGTTTACTACCTCTTTTTTCTTACCGTTTTCTGCAAACGACATGGAGTATTGCCAGTTGATGGCATCACTGTATCCCGTAGAGTAATAGTAATTATTGGTACAGGGTGTTCCTCCAAATCCTGTTGCTTTATCAGGCATGGACCAATGGGCAAATATTCGATGGTTATTATCTATTTGAGATAATCCAACTGGGCGTACACGATATACAATGTATCCTCTATCATAAATTAGACTAATGCTATAAGAGTTAACCGCTTGGTCAGAAACAATTACCCTTGAGCTATTTGATTTGAAATCATACGTAATATTTCCAGATGCTATTTGTGTAAAATCGGCTGCATAATCATCTACATAGGTCCACTCAACTTCATACGATTCTGCACCGGCTACAATTGGCCAAGTAAGTTGCAATTCGTCAACTGTACCATTTGAGTTTAGGTCAACTGCCAGTGCTGTTGATACACACAATGTCTGGTTTTCATTGAAATCATGGATTCTATCTATTCCAATGTGAGATTGAAGGTGAATATTACTAGGAAGCCCTACCAAAGAGGCAGAAGTTCCATTCAAATCATCGTACACACTTTTGACTGTTACTTCTAACTTATGTCCATCCTTAAAAAAGAAAACACTCCTGTCACCGTATTGATTTCCGGGATCAGCAGATGGGTCATATGCTACAGATAAGTACTTGGTTTCCGTAGTTTTTACCAAGTTTTTATCGGTTGAAGAAATATCAATTTCGAAGGTGTAAGCATAGGGTGTATGATAACCCGTATTCGCCCAATCCACACTCATTTGCACGTAGTTGTCTACCGACACATTCGTGTAACCAACCGTACTTGGCAAGTTCGCAAACATATTTTCTTGTACAAAAAACGCAGTCCCGAAGTTTGAAGAGGATTGTATTTGATCAAAATCATAATGTGCACCAAAAACAGCACTGGGGATGGTAAAAAATAAGATTAAAAAAAGTTTCAAATTTTTCATAGTTAAGCTTTTATAAGGTTGTAGAGTTTGAATGTTTTGTACTTTGCCGAAAGCACATTTTTAGAGTCAATATATTTTTGGGTGTTAAATTGGTTTTCAGATACCTTACCACGGATATTGACCTTTGAATAGTCAATAGTCACTAAGAATGATTCGCCATTGTCTTTCAACTGCATCATGAGCTTGGTGGGTAGATTATCCTTGATGACTACCGTCATAAAGTTCACTGGATAGTCTTCTGAAAATGTCATTTCGATAATTTTTTTGCCAGCTGTATCTTTGATTTGTTTGGTTTTGCAGTGAGAAAGAGAGGTAAGATAATCCACCGTCTTAGGTGCTGCGATAGCGGAAGAAGGACTCAGTATAATACTCGCATTTTCTTCATCAACTGTCAGTTTGTGGGCCTTGTTTTGAATAGTGACCACAGCTCCCTGTTTACTGTAATACTGATTGTTTTTTCTTCGGTATACACTCTCCACACTTGTGGTGGTACCATCCTGCATATTGAGAACGGTCGTCGTAAATTCCAATACAATCGAATTGCTATTGGAAAGAACATCATTCAGTGATTTTAACTCATCTGCAATTCGTTGGTCTTGCTGACCAAAGGAAGTAATGAGTAGGCTTGATGCTATTAATACAAATATCGTTCTCATAGATTTATTGCTTTAGGGTACTTTGTCTGCTTTCTTGTATGGTAATTACTCCTCGTTCTGTTTCCTTTTTGGTTCTTACGAGATTCCCTTCTAGATCATACTGATAGAAGGTAGCATAGTTGTTTTCATCCAGAGTAGCTACTAGTTTTAGACTTACAGGATCGTATACATACGATTGCATACTTCCGTCGACTGGATAGATCCGAATATCATCAAAGAGAGCATGTACCCCATTGGTTCCAAGAACTATTTCAATAAAATTGGCTGTTGGAGGAATTGTAAACTCTTCATGGATCCGTTGCCAAGATTCTATAATTAGCCCTTGGGAATTGAAGTCTAGACTCGTGCCAGGCACAAGAACTCCCACTGAACTGTAGAAATTTACTCGAACATAAGGTTCTGTATAATCCACTTGAGTGGTAGAAGCATTTACTTCTTTCACCCATGCACCCAACACATACTTGCCAGGTTCTATCTCGCCATCTACCACCTTATTTTGTGGGAATGGAGCAAATGATCGAATACAATTACATCCCAAGTCCATTGCTTGACAGCTACTTGGAGCTGTATAATTTAGGGATGTTTGGCAAAGGGCGGAAGTCTCTTCAAAAAAGAAATCAGTGAAAAGGAATACTTTCACTTCGATTTGTTCTCCATCAGAGAACAAATTTTCAAAGGTGAAATTGAGTGTAGTATTATCTACATACTCAAAAACCTCCTGTTGGACTCCATTGGTAATTAATACATGTTTCGCACCAGTGTAGTTCTGCATACTTACATTTACAGAACCTGTAAGTGTATATTCATTATCTCCATTACAAGAACTCGGAGTAAGACTGGTTATGGTCAAACCACAGGAAGGAGCTGGAGGCTGTACACACGAATCTGGAGTGAAAGTAAGAACTTCCTGACAACGACCCATTTGCGTTTTAAGTCTGAACGCGTTATTCCCGTTGACCAAGGCCTTGTACTCATCATTGACTCCGCCAACTATATTTTTACCCGTCCATCGATAGCTGTCAAAGCCCTCCACAAAAGATAATTCTCTTGAGCCATCAGCATTGCAAGGTCCTTGGGTGATGGCACCATCAAAACAGCTTCCATCAATGTAGGCATAGCCAACATGTCCTCCATAGGCACAATCACCAACCATAAACTTAATAGTCAGAGTTTCTCCTATCTCTCCCCTTAGCGGAATTACACGCTTTTGCCATTTGCAATACTTATACTGTGGATTCCCAGGCACTTCGAAAAACAAATCTGTTTTAGCAAAGTTTACATCGTTGGGGTCTGCAACGATTACTTCAGTTGCACAGAGTATTTCATCACCGTTACTTTTGTAGAGTCGTGCAGAGAAAAATGGCTTATGTTTCAGTGGATGACTTTTCCCAGGATCTTCTAATACTGCAGCAAATCCGTATTCAAAGTAGGGTTGATTGGCAGCCACTGTAAAGGTATAGCTGACCTCGGTGACACCATATCCATTGACGAAATTTTCCAATCTTAAGCTGTAATTTCCTCCATCTGGATTGACCATGGGCAAACCTGTACCGCCTACAAAGGCATCATAAGAGGACGGACCTGAAGCAATAACTTCCAAACGTTCCCCTTTTTTGGGGTCCACTAAATTCACTGCATTAGCTACAGCATATGTAGATGGCAGTAAATTCAGGCATGAAAAATCAGTTGTCCCATCATCAAAGTCACACATGGGACGGTAGCCCAACTGAACTTCCCAGTTGTTAAAATTCCCGTTTTCAAAGCCCACATTATCACAGTTACTAGCCGCAGTTATACTTGAGACTTGCATTGCTTTCAGTACACCGGGAACCAGCATGGGATCTTCGGTAATTTCTTTTTTGAAGGCAATCAATTCTGTGGTATACTGATTGGATTTATCCGATAAGTATTCTATTAGAATTTCATCTGAGGTCTCATGATGAAAAGCTAGATCCATCATATGGTCTACATCCTCACTGATTTGCTTAAAATTTTGGTAGACAAACACCTTGGTTTCATCGCTACTTAGGTTTAGACTTATGCTCTGATTTTTAATTGCAGTGACAATACCTTTGTCCATCAAGAGCATTTCACGTTCATATACATCGGAGGCGGTAAGAGCAAGTACAACTAAGCACAAGATTGCAGTACATATTTTACGGGTCATTTTCATAATTTTAATTTTAATAAAGAATTTTCATAGTCAATCAAACAATTTTGGATTTATTTCTCTTCCCAGATTACGTAGCCTTCTATGGTCAAGTTGGCATCGCCGGTATTACCTTCTACACACTCCATTTGGGCCGCTCCAAATTCAGATACCAGCTTGCCATCTACTTTTTTGAGTTCGTATTTACCATGAGGTGTTGATGGACCATCAATGCCATAATATTGACAAGAAGCAGGTGGTGATCCTTCCGTATAAAAGACACCAACTTCGTAAAGATCCCCATCTGGGAAATAAGAACCTAGTGAATTGACATCATATTCCCGCTCAACTATTTCTCCATTTGAATCTTCCTCATGCTCTAGGACAAGAATAGGATAATTTGCACCTAAGCGTATCCGCAACTCTTGTGTTGAATTACTTCCACTAAATTTTTTAGACACAAAATCAGCTCCTTCGTATCGTGTACCATTGATTATCAGATATTCAGCTGTTTCAGTAGTTCCCGATCCTCCATCTTTAGGTGGTCCATCATCGGTTCCACAACCAGTAATAAAGAAACTTAGTGAGAAGGCTAGAGCCACTACACTTAAGAATTTAAGGGGGGATACGGTTTTAATTGAATTTTTGTTCATTGTATGTTTGATTAAATATTAATTATGTTGCTTAATTTTCGTTAGGGTCAACACAGTCAGTCAATGTTTTGGTAATATTTACGGTACTATTTTCAGGCACAAAAATGCTCTTGCTACCGGTATGGCTATCGTCATCTAAAATGGGACCTTGGCCTCTAAAACTGAAGTGGTCTTCACCACAACTCAGATAACCATAGTCTTCGAATCCATCAAAGGCCAGTTCTCGGTATTGCATGTTGCTTCCTACTGCCGTAGGAATGGTTTTAGTGTACCCAAAGGTGGCTGCACTATATCGGTTGAGTGCATCCTTGTTTTCTATTTCCGCACCATAAGGAGTAAACTTCGTGATTTCTGAAGTCCATGTCCAGTTGTTTTCATCTATCTGCCATTCGGTTCCAGAGTTGTGCCAGAACGGAGTGTAGTTTTTGTAAATACCATCTTCTCGAATGTTGGTATTGTTATCTTCCCATGTGTGATTTCTTTGGGTAAGGTAAGCATATGACTTATATGGTCTCCAGTTGCCTTTTAGCCCATTGAGGTACGGATTGGCAGTTTGCAGCATTGGGCTATTGCTATCTTCAAAACAGTCACAGAAGGTATCCCATTCGTCTTTGAACACTTGAGACGATGTTGTCAATACTTTATGGAATTCATTGTTTTTTAAATGCTCCAATGGATTCTCTTTAGTAACCATGCTTCCCATAGCTGTTCCAATGATATTTCGTCTACCAGAACGAATAATTTTAAGTTTGTCATAGGAACCATTCAAATCGTTTCCAAACTTGGTAACTAGCTTCACTTCTGTGGGAGATGCCGACACTACCCATGCTCGTTTTTTTCCGTCAAGAAGCAATTCATCTCCAGGAACAAAGTACTCAGAAGTGTTATCTATTCCTGAAAGAACGCCTGCAGTAGCCACTACGTCTTCAAATTCTAGGTTTAGGTTCTTATATGCCTGCCCCATTTGATCGTAGTGCCAATGAGCAGGATATGAGAAGTTATAGATATTGTCATTGAACTCGTTCTGTGTTTGTGTTAACAATACCAAACCTGTTTCAGAATCATAGGCCAAATTGTTGGTGCTAATTTTAGAACCCAAATCAAATACTTGTGTTTCTTCTACAATTCCATAACGGTAGATTACTTTAGTCGTAACCGCAGACCTAAATTTAGTATCATCCATATTAAAGGAAGGCAATACTGTAGGTACTATTGCAGGGAAAAACGCTGCCAAAAAGGAAGTCAAATTGGGGTTTATACCAAAAGATATTCCCTTTGTACGTTGCTCTCTAAAATCCATTACAAAATCAAATTCAACACCAATTTCTCTATTGTCAATCGAACCATCTGGTCGTATGATGGTACACGTATTAACCAGTTTGCTCGACACGTCATTGATTTCTTCGGACTTATACTTGGATAAGGAGCCCGAGATAGGTTCGTTATTTCCTTCCTGATAAACCAATGTAGATCTAGGTTTTCCGTGCATGTCATTTATCTCTATACTATATCCTTGAGATACCGTCATGTAATCTCGGCTGTACGGAGTAATAAAATCAAAAGGAGCGGGAGTTTTACTTTTTATCGGCTTTATTGTAGTAGGTGTTGCCCGTACAGGGAACTCTCTTGCGGTGTAGAAGGTATGCACGATTTTACCTGTGGCATGTTTTGTAATGTCTAAATGACCTAAACTTTTCACAGTCACTTGGCTATAGCCTACACTTGCACCGGGATAGAAACTTTCACCTATCGGTCCCTCTAAATAGTCTCTACTTTTAATAGCAACCAAACGTTCTTTTTTTGTTTTGTTATAAATAGGCAGTTTAAAAGGGTTTTCATCACCTCCTATGCTAGGTTCCCAAGCGGCTACGCCAGATGATATTTCCTTTCCTCTTTCCATTTTTGTGTAATTGTATTCTGTACCCACTATTTGAGTTGAATTGGTACTTGGATCTGACATGGTAGACCACGCATCAGAAACCAATATTCTTTTTACTCTAAGACCTCCTCCAACTTTTTTCTGATCTGGAGACTTTAGTCTAACCATAGACTTAGTCAATGAGATTTTTAAACCTCCTCCGTTTGACTTAATCACGTCCATAGGTCCTTTCAATGCTTGAATCAACCCTTTAACAAATGATGCATCTGCTACAATTCTAAGAAAGTCATCTAGCCCTCCATCTTCGGGTGCATTTTTTCCCATCACCACTTTGGGCATTTGGTTGAGACCAAAGTTCCAAGCAGCTTTTGAAATAGGGTGCACATCTTGACTTATTCCTAGACCATTTTTGTTAACCTTTTCTAATTTTAACCAAGCATATTCGAAGTCATTTGCACCTGTATTTAATAATCCAGCATCTTCTATCGTCCCGTATCCTGAGACATATTCGTAGTGATTTGAACCGGATATATCTACCAAACATTTGAAGTACAATTCCTCAATACCGTTTGTATACATTTCCTTGAATTCGTCATTAGTCGTAGACAGGTTCAATGGATCTTTGAGTTTCACTTTCAAATATTGGTGCACATCATCAATTCCAGATGTATTCATCAACGAATCATTGGTTATACCATCCTCCAAAAGAGCAGATGTATTGTCTACATCTACAATCTGAAACATTTCCATTGCAGTCTTGTCCTGTACATAGGCATAATCATCAGCTTCTATTTCCACATTTATATCTCCACCTGAAGGGAGTTTTATGGATGTTAAAGTCCAAGCAGACGCATACTCATCAGCAAGGGTTTTATCCTGTTCACAATATGGATATTCTGAGTTGGTCATAGGAGATTCAACATCAAAAATGGCAGCATTGGCAGGATTAGGCTTATAGTTTCCCCATCGGTCAAAGTTTTTCAAACCGTAGATTGGATTTGTTGGCGAATAGTCAAAAGTATAAGGACTAAACTTAGCCTTGTTTGATTCCCCGTAGGTAAAATAAACACGTTTTAAAGTAAGCTTTCCTTTGACGAGATTTATATCTATCCCCTTAACAAGAGTTTCTTCTCCATCGTTATTTTGGATTCCAGGACATAACGAATAATCGTATTCAAAATGAACCTCCTTGATTGGAATGGCACTGGCCCCGTTATCTTCATAATCCTTCTTAGCATACAATGATATTTTGTCTAGTTTTAGCGTAGAAAGACCTCCTATGCCTCCATTGACACCCCTTACTCCATATCCGTCATTTCTAGGACTGGTATGAAAAACAGCAATTGCATTTTTGGTTTCAACCACGTTCAGGAACCAAAGTTCTTTTTCACCGTAGACATAATTGGCTTTATCATCTGTAAAGTCTGATTTGAGTCCTTCAGTATAATTGGCTTCCCATTCCAAGAATGGAGAACGCCACTTGTACAAAGTAGGAAGTTTATGGTATTTAAATCTGGTGTAGTTTCCGATGTCATGATCCGATGGTCCTGGCTCTTTATCAGCATCTACATAGTCTGGAGATAATACCGAAGTTAGTAAATAAGAGTGTGCATAGGCGGGCATTGTGGTATTTGAATAAAAATGATCAATTCCTGATTTATTCTTTACACTATTGTCTTTAGAACTATATGAATATATCCCATTGGCTTGATCGAGATTATTCATGTGTGTTGTTAATTCCTTGTGACCAGATCTTGCCGTAAACATATCTAAACCCACTGCAAAGCTTGTTTCCTCTTGTGTTCTATTGTAAGCAGGAATCCCATATATATACCTAGCCCCATCTGTTCTAGTAAGTGTAATCTCAGATGTATGGTGTTTTGGAATGTGTCCCAAGTTTTGCGGCCCATTATCACCTCTAGCAATCCTGTCTTTGTGTGATATAAGTGACATGGTTTGATTTCTTTTCATTCGTTTTTTACGATATCCATCGTAGTTCATTGGATTTTGAACTCCGTCCAAATCTACAAGGACAGGATTTGCTACTGAGTTAAATCCTCCCTTCTTTACCTGGATTCTAACTGCTTTGTCATCTTGAATATTGGAATAGAACTCAGGTTCATCATCAACGGATAGTTCACCCAATTGCTTGTAGGTATATGGTTCATATTCTTTTTCTGAACGATTTCGAGTAAAACGGTATTTTGACGCAGCTCCATTGTTTTTGGTCCACGCAGTAGTTTCTGTATTCACAGTATTAATCTCAAAATCAATTCCAGTATGATTTGTATTCCCAAAACCTGCTTCTAGTCCTAAAGATCCTCCCACGGAGATGTTTTGGGCATAATTATCTGATACATAGCCAATATCGTTTCGAAAAGGTCTAAAAGTTCCTCCAACTCCTTGTCCGCTTACATGGAGAAAATCGTAAGTAAAATTAGTAACAGGAAGCATAGAAGTATTTTTATTAAAGGGCAAATCCCAGTCTCTATTGATATCTTTCATAGCACTCGTGCTCAAAGCCAAATCTGTATTTGGGTATCCGTATCCCGCAACATACATGGTATGGTCACTCAAGTTCAGAAATTGATCAGAGACATAACCAGAAATAGTGCTATTGGGATGTAGCCCATTGATTTCTCCTCCTACTTTATAGGAATAACTAAGGGAGGTATTTGCCATTGGCATATTAATGGTGGGAGTATAAGATGACAACCCAATCTGTGCGGAAACATTAGATCGGCCTCCGATTCTACCATTAACTTTTATCCCGTTTTCCAATGTCGATCTTTCGGCACTTACCCCAATTGTCAGGTTTTTAAAACCTCCTAATGTACTGTAATTAGTACTCATGGAGATGCTAGATTCTCTGATTTTACCTGAATTGGTTTTATCCAATTCCGTTACTTTTTTGTCATAACTAACACTAGGTGACATCGACAGTCCATCAGCAGAGGATGTAAATCCCAAACTCCCATTTAGCACGCCTTTATCTGAACTCGTTCTATCGCTTCTGATACCTGCAGTAGTTTCAACGGCAAAACCAGAATAGTTGTTATATCGTAGACCCAGAGAATAGGATCCTTTAATGTTCATTTTTTCAAACATCTTTGACGCTTTACCGCCTGCCCCAAAAAACTCCAAGTTTGGGGAGAACGAACCTCCTATGGTTAAATTGTGCTTTAGGTTAAACTCCTTTTTAATAAGATCTCCCTGAAAATCATCAGGTAAACCTCGCATGGATCTATTGATTACCCCAGGATTAATATTCCAACCTAAACCGACCCAACTAGCTTCTTGATCATTGGTAATCCCAGAGCTGTAAGACAAGTTTATGGGGTATCCATCTACATCTAGTAAAGGGATATTATATGAAAAATTACCGCTAAATAAGTTGACCATGTCAGAAGCACCCACGGGTTGAAACCCTTGAACCTCTGGCTGTGACGGTCCACCTGTAAGTGCATAAGCTGCAAATGGTGAAAAGATTTCTAGAACAAAAACAAGGAGCAAAAGGCTGGCTACTCGTCTGTAGTTTTTTAAGATTAGTTTCATAGTTATTTTAAATCTTTAGTTTTATTCTTCCTTTATTAAATAAGTCATCCTCAAACTCAAGAACAGCACTACTAGAGTACGTATTTGCTTCGAATCCGACTAAAATATCAACGTGTTTGAACATTCCAGAAGGCTGTTCAAAATGACACATGACAGGTTTATATTCTTCCAATTGATCCGTCACTTTAATGGACTTTGGAAAAACTGACATGAAGTAATTTATTCTCTCCGTTCTCGTTGGGTACAAATTGCTTGGCCAATCCAAAACAGTATTATCATTTAAGGGATTGAACCGAATTCTATATACCTTGAGTTTTCGTTGTTCATCGAGTTCTTGAGTGTACGCTTCAGTACCCTTATCGTATAATCGACTTGCTCTGTGACTTGGCAAAATTTCCGTCACTATCATACTGATATCGTCAAAGGTTCGAACGTTGCTATACAGTTCTGGCTGTTCAGATTCGTCACTCTTTTGTTCTTGTATTAAATCTATTTCACTCGACTCTCCAGAAACTCTATTTTCTACATCAGCTCCATTAACATTGCATCCAACAGTTGCAATTAAAAGTAGTATGTAATTACTTGCCCTCATACTTACTATTAATAAATTTAAGAACCTCTTCAGTAACATTGTAACTCTTACTTGTATAGAGTATGCTTACATCATCTTTACTATTTGATAGGATTACATCAATTTCTTTACTTTCTGCATAATCCTTTATGTACTGATTCAATTGAGTCAAAATTTTCTGATCAGAGTCTTCTGTTATTTGATTTTTATAAGCTTCAAAACGGTCATACCTTGTTTGAAATTCTTGTCGCTTTACAATAAATTTAGCACTTAACTCTTCCGAATTTATATTGTTTACAGCAGCTTCTAAGTGTCCAAGCTCTTGATAAAGACTGTCCAAAGACGCCTTTTTGCCTTTTGTCTTCTCTATAAATTCCGCTTGCATTTCTTTGGTATACGAAAAGTCATTGAAGAGCGTATTGATGTCTACTACAGCAATATTGCTTTGTTGACATCCAAAGAAGGAAATTGTGACGATAATCAAAAAATATCTCATTCTATTATTCTAAACTTCATTTTATATGTTTCACCCAATGAGTTTTGTAATTCTAAGAAGTACAAATCAGGTTCTAAACCTAAGCTGGATAGGTTAATCACATATTTGTTATTCCCTTCATTATACAGCATCGATGTTTCTCTTAAATCTTCGTCAATGGATAAATCTTGAACTGAAACTTTAGATTCTGAATTTTTGACAGTTAAGGTAAAACTTGAATTAGAGTATCGGCTTTCATAAATGAAAAATATTGAGGATTGAGATGTATACTCCAATATCGCAGCATCTTCATTTTGTTTTAAACGCACATATCTAGGTGGTTCCACTTCTTTTTCTATCTCAAACTCCCACACTTCTGAAGTTCCTGCCAAAATATTTCCCAAATGAGCTTTTACTTGCCATGCATAATGTTCGCCTGCTTCTAAATCTTCGAGAGTAGTAGGAAAAATCAAGTTTATAGCTCTGATTCCATCTCTTTGGAAGATCGGTCTGTTTCTTCGAATTCCGTCTTCTCCTCTTTGGTCTTTGTTTAAATGCACCAAGGTCATTTCATAACTGATATCCGGATCATTACCCAAAGGCATTGGAGGAATCCAATTGAAATTGGGTCTTTTGATTTTTAATACATCTTCGTCTATAGGAAGAGATAATAATAAAGGCGTAATAGGTCGTATGGTAAACTCTCCACATTGCGTAGACGGTTGTTCTTGTATAAAGTGCTTTTCACACTGCTCTACCTTATCCTGACAAATGACACTGATGCAGTATACATATGATCCAGTAGGAAAGGAATTGGCCTTACTCTCATAGTTGGCAATCTCAGGGCTCAGAAATTTTTTGCTGATCACATTGACATTAGACATATTGAAATTAGTGACACCTGGCTTTAAATGGTGATTACTTGTCATCATTTCAAGAATTGTTCTTCCTCCTACTTCATCTGATTTAACCTGAATTCTAAATTTAGCAACGACTCCAGATTCGTTTGCTCCAATCACAGAATTAATAACATCAAAGTTCAGAATATCATTACTTGAAATTTGAAAACCACTAACAGGATGCGGATTGATAATGACTTGTGATTTTGCTGTGTAACAAAAAAGAAGACATACTAATATATATACGTTTTTCATAATAGAGTGTTAAATTTCATAAAGTCCAAAGGGTTAAATAAGGGCTTTCATTGAGTCAAATATTATTCTTTTAAATTAAAGAAACAAGAAATATTTTCCGAACGTTGCGTATCACTCTCTAAGCGTAACATGTACCTCGGTTAAATATTTATTGCATACTTTTGTTTGGATTGTGAACTTTTTAAAACCCTTAAAATTACTTAGATACTTGGCTTTATTGACTGCTATGCTGGCTGCTTGTACAAGTCATTTTGGTCAGGTTATTGAAGACTCTACAAGTGTTACTACCATTGAAGATACGCCGCTTTTAGGGATTGATAAAAATATAAAAAATCAAGATTCCATAAAGGATGAAATCAAAAATCGTGTTCGAAAAAAAATCCCTAAAATCCGACTTCATAAAGACTCCATTTTAACACGTGCAAAATCACGGAAGAGGATGTTAACTTCGGATCGTTTCAAGCTCGACTCCCTAAAAAGTAAATCTAAAAAAGAGGACTTTATAGCCAGAGTGAAGGAGTGTAAATACACCCCATCTTTAACCCCATTTTTAACCCCATCTTTATCGGGTTCTATTATTTCAGAATCGTATGCTACCAACTATTTGGACCCCTATACACGAAGTGAATCGTTTTATACTAGAGTCTATGGAAGTCCATCTATTGAATTAATGGATCTTCCTTTCAATTTAAACTTTTATTACACTTCGGAGGACAATTCATATTACAATTCCAATTATATCTCACTTGATTTTGATTTAAATAGATACAGACAGAATCTCAGGTCAAAAGCTGAAGAAAAGATAAATGACCAGTTGGAAGCCAAGAAAAAATCTATATCTGACTTAACGGATGTATCAAAAGCTAAACAAATCATAGAAAAGAGAATTGCCCAAGAAAAATCCAAAGCTTTAAATCTTCAACATGATTTAAAAATGCCTCAGTTTGACACCTCTATTTTGATGAATCAAGGCAGAATAAAGCAGCAAGAATTAGAAAAAGGTTTGGACAGTACCATTTCTCAGAAAAAAGATTCTTTGGGTGGCTTGGCCAACGATAGCCTTATTTCCAATGCTCTTTTGAGAAAAGAGAAGGTCATGGACTCTTTGAGTCAAATTCAAAATAGAATAGAAAAATACGAAAGTCAACTGAGCAATCTAGAGCAAAAATATTCGAAACTAAAATCGATTGACAAGAGTATCAAGGATAGTATTGGTCTTCTACAAAAGCAGTATCGCTCGCAAGACTTTATAGAGGCTAAGTTGAAGAAAACAAAGCTAGGGTCTAAATTTACCAAAGTAATTTCCAAAGTAAATAAATTCAATTTAGGACTTACCTCTCCCATGTTATCTGAATATACCTTAAACGGAATACCGGTAAAAGGCATAAATCTATCTTGGGCATTACCATCCCATAATTTTGAGATTGCCGTTGGTAAAACCTTTCGTTCGGAGTACAACACTTACGGGTTGGAACAACCTCAAGCAGTATTTGAAAGAAACGTTGTTGGGTTCAAGTCTGAACAGAAATTCGGAAAGAATAAAGATAAGATCATTTCCTTAACCAGTGTCTCTTTTTACGATGACAAAAATGTAGAATCTCCTAAACAGAATTTTTTGCATGCCTTGGATTTTGAATCCAAAATATCGAAAAGAATGTATGTCACTCTTTCACTTAATCACTCCATTTACAAACAAGAGGAGTTGGAAAATGTTCACGTTGAACTTCTGGAAGGAGGAACCATTGCTCCTGATAAATTTCAAGGATTTAAGGATCATTTTGCGGTAGAGGGCGGTCTTGAATATCAAGTCTCTAAAAACATAAATCTAGAGACCTCTTACAAAAGGATAAGTCCGGAGTATGTCACCTTGGGAAATCCATTTCTAAGAAATAACTTTCACGAGTTAGATGTAAAAGCTAAAACCAAGTTGTTCAAACGAAAAATAACCTTGAGTTCATTCTTCAAGAGATATGAAGATAATATTACGGGTTTGAGTAAATACACCAATCATTTGTCTGGTTACGGAATAACTGCCCGAAGTAATTTCAAAAAGTCGCTTAATTTCCAATTTCAGCATACTCCTTATCAGCAAGGGAACAACAATCCAGATTCGTTGTTTAGAACAGACAATCAATTGGAGGTTACTTCATTCAATATCATTTACAACAAGATAGTCAAATCCAATGTTTTGACTTCGGTTTTGACCTTTGTAAATTCTACAATAGATTTCAATGCAGGAGAACAGCAAGTAAACAATACCATGTACTTGTCCAGTACTAATTACTCTTCCAAAAAGTTAAATCTAAATGCTACTTTTAGTCGCAACTTAACAGGACCTTCTATTGATACCTTAAACTTTTGGGGAGTTCGTTTGGGCTTGTCTCAAAAGAATGGAAAAATAGTAAATTATGCCATCAGCTCATTTTACGATGGTTTTGACTCCGGTGCTTTTAGGCATCGATCTACGCTACAAGCACGGTTCAACATCTTACCTAAACTGGAAACTACGTTAAGTGGTGAGTATGGTCAAATCAAGGGATTGTATGGTTTGAATGAAAAAGACATTTTTGGTTTTCGGATGATTCTCAAGTATCAATTGTAGGCAAGGTTAATACGACATTATTAAACCTCTTTAGCTCGACCAGCTTGACGACGGGCAATGACTCTAATTCCTAAATAAACTAGTGTACCAATTAGCAATGCAAGAATCCCAATCCAACTACTTGAACTCTTAGATGATTTGCCGCTTGTGCCCTTGCCAAAATGACTTATCCCAGCCCAGTAAAATGGATGTTTTAGTCTCGCAGATATGGTGTTATCTTCCAAATACATTTTTTTAGCATTTGACAATGCCTTTGAACTATTCTGACCTTGAGACATATTGGTAAAGAAGTCTCCCATAAGTTGCGAAGAGGACTGTTCGTTGAGTTTCCACATACTTTGGACCACATTTTGGGCCCCTGCTACTCTAAACGCCCAAGCGACACTCGTTACCCCTTCTCCATTGTAATTTTTACCTAAACCAACTTCACAAGCCGTCAGTAAGCACAAGTCCGTTTGTAGCGGCAAACTCATTATTTCATCTACAAAAATCTTTCGGTCTTGCATGTAAATGTAAGAAGCATTGTAACTTGAATCGGACGAGACAGCATGCGTATAAAGCTGCATAACTTTCGACCTTAATCCATGTGCAATTAGATTTTCCGCTGTAGCATCTTCATTCAGGAATATTCTTCCTCCCAATATCTCTTTTGCTTGACTTAGAACTTCCTCACCATTTTTCAAATAGGCTAATTCGCTTGTGCTACTAAAATCTGGGGCAAAACCCAAATAGCCATAACTCATTTTTACTTTACTCTGCTGAGCAAGAGATTGTAATGAAAAGCCATAGCTTATAGCATATGACTTCTCGAGATAGCCTAAATCACTCCATGTTTTTTTATCCATTGTAGTGATGATAGCACCAAATGGCAAATAATTAAGAGACTTATCAGGGATAATTATCAACTTATTAATTTTGACATTTTCATCTAATACACTCTTAATTAATCGATTATATAATCGGCTTCCAACTTCGGAAAATTCTTCAATATCCGAGGTTCCTACGGATACCAACGAGTAGAATTTCGCAATTTCTGATATTGTTAAAACACCTAAATTATGTATAGCTACACTTTGTCTCGAAATTGAAAACTGATAACATAAAGAATCAGCAAAGAAATACTCTACGACAAGTTGCTCTTCGGATAATTGCTTCTGAAAAGCATCCAGGTTAAATTCATCATCCGTCTTATGGACTCCAATAATGGTGTTCAATGAATCCAACCTGTTTCTAACACGTATTAATTCTTCTTTATTACCCGAAGATTTCAGTTCATTTAACTGATACACCAATTGAAAACGTAGTACTTTATCATCCTCATTTATGCTTGCTCCACTTAGCATTCGAGCTGTTATCACCCGTTCTTTTAGAACATTGGATTTCGCATTATCTGCCATCAACAGGGCCTGTATTACATACTTAGAATCATTGGTTTGCTCCCAAAGCTGATTACATAAAGTTACTCCAAGCTCTAAATTTTTTCGACGGTATTCATCCAAAAAAAACTTGCTTTCCGTGAACATGTATTGACTATGAAAAAACGTCGCTTGTTCTTCCGCTTTATGAATCATCAACAAAGCCTTTTGCCTCTCTCCCATCCCTCTTAATGCCTGAGCATTAATGAAATAGGCTTGAAGCAAGTAAGGGTCTTTAATTAATGGATTACTTGTAATATCATAGAATTCAAAGACCTCTGCGATCTGTTCTGTTGCTAATTTGTACTTATTCGTTGTCAGGTATAAGTTGGCCAATTCTATAGCCGCACTAACCAACTTTCTATCTCCAATTTTCTTAGCCGTATGTATCGCTTTTTTGTAGGCTTTAATAGCTTCATCCTTTTGGTTTATCTTGTCAAAATACGTGGCCTGGGCATAGTTATAATAAACTGTTTGAATATCCTTAAACTCATCGTTGGAAATACTCAGAAGTCGCTTTTCATTGTTCAGACTTCTTTTCGCGTTTGCAAATTCTCCAAGGCTAATATTGGTATGGACTAAACCATCCAATAAATCTATTTGGTCACTTTTTAGGTTTAGTTTATTCGCAAAACGATAACCGTCTTGAAAATACCTTTTTGCTTCTTTATACTTTCCCTGATTGTTGTAATAGATCCCCAAATTATTAAGTGTCCAGATGTATCGGGTATAGTCTTCACTTTTTAAGTAGAAGTCCTTGAGAACTAAATTAAGTTCAATTGCTCTTTCAAAATCTCCAATGTTGCTATACCTATTGGCTAAAACACTGACTAGCTCCTTGTTAATGTACTCGTCACTTAGGGTTATTTCTTTAGCAAGGCTAATTGCTTCCTTTAGTTTTAAGATGCATTCACTTAGATTATTCTCCTTGATTCGAAGTTTAGCTTCGCTTCTTAATTGTGCTACCCTGAGAGAATCCTCTTGGTTATAACCAAAAGAAATAAGGCTTGAAATCGATAGGATGAAAATAAAAGTAAGACGCATAAAAAAGAGTTCGATTATACGAACTCTTTTTTAAATTGTACTCTTTTTAAAGGTTAATATATTTTAACAATTCTGGAATAGTATTTCTTAGTACCTATCTCCACTTGTATAATGTATGTTCCTTGTGCAAGTGATGCAATATCATAGGTATTATGCGTAATCGCAGGAACAGTCATTTTCTCACCCAATTGATTCATTACAATGACATTACTCACTACACCTTCTTCCGTATTAATGGTAATCAAACCAATTGCTGGATTAGGATAAATTGAAACAGGATTAAAATTACTTTCGAAGAAATCTTTAACAGCTAAAGTAGTTGGATAATACTTGGATGTATCAAAACACATTTGATCTGCATACGTAATGTTTGTGGTCGTTCCTTTTATCCGGCTAAAACACAATGAATCTCCGATAGCAATCACATCAGCCTTGGTGACTATGGGGTCCAAATCGTCAAAATATATTTTTGCTACGTTACATAGACAGTAGCAGGTATCATATGTTATACCCGATTCAGGATCTATTTCCGCTCTAAATTTGACCCATCCTTTGGTATATATTTCCGCTTTACTCGGACTTTCATTTGTTCCCCGTACATCTGCGGTCGGTGAAATAACCCATTTCAATTGATCACCAACATTTGTTGCGGTTACTAATAAGCTACTGACACTTGTCTCTAAAAAAGAATCAAAGGTCAAATAATCAGGAAGGTTATCAATAATGGTAATGGAATCAACCGGCCCTGTTCCAATATTCTGAAAATGAATCGTATAGTCAACTGATGTTGGACTTAACTTCTTTGTCGCATCTATGTGTACATTTACTTGGTTAACACTTGACTCCTTAAAATTAGGGTCATATGGCCCAACAAATGCACTTCCAATGGCATAACTAGATTCCTTACATTGAGCCTGTTCGGCTTTATAAAACTTAACAATTGCCAGATCTTTTGGCTTTGCCACCACCTCAAATTCCATGACTACTGCAATGTCATTTCTTAACTCACCCCAGTAATAGGTAAAAGGAATCTTATCCGTGATAGGCAATCCCTCTTCAGAGTCCGTAAGTAATTCTGTAACTCCAACTGTTAGATTGGATTGATCCAAAGTACCAATGTAACTAAGTGTAGTATTATTAAATCCTACTCCATACGAGTGTGGGGCACCCAAAACATCACACGAATTTAGAGGCACCACTATGTAGGTTTTATCGCCAATTTTAGGTGGGTCCGTAAAGTAGATGGGTGCATCCTGAATATTTCCATTGCTCGCTCCACTAATTTGACCTGCTGCAACGGTAAAAGAATAGGTGTCAAACACCTTAAAATCGTCGTCTCCTTTTTTCCGAGGTGTAATGACAATATTGACATTGTGAACTCCAAGAGTTTGAAAAAAGAAAATAGGTTTCTCGGCAGAACTTACATGACCTTCATCTGTATGCCAAAAATAGCTGTAACCTTCTGGCGGATATGATATTCCGTCAAAATAAAAAGCGGGCATGTACATAGGATCAGTCACTTCAAATTGATATCCCAAATTTCCACCTTCTGTTACTGCTGTTGAACTAATACTTATAGCGTAATTGTTCAAGAATAAGAACAGACTTCCAAATAATAATAACTTCCTCATGTGCGATTTTTTATGATTAGTACAGGTTCGAAGATAAACATAACATAGGTGATAATATTCACATAAAGTGAAATCACAGTATACTTCAATAGTCTAATTAATCACTAGCTTCTAAATGGAAATGTAAAAATATTCTGACAATCATGTTAGATTTGAATCTGTAAGAGTACTAATGTTCGAAAGCAAGAAAATAAGCGACAAAGAATTAATCGTAATGATTAACCAAGGAGATGCAGCAATGAACAAAGCAATAGAATATATACTCGACACCCAAGCCCCTAAAATAAAGGGCTACATTTTAAAGAAAAGTGGCAACCTCGAAGAAGCAGAAGATGCTCTTTATGAAGGTATTGCTGCGTTTATCGTAAATGTAAAAAGTAAAAAATTTAATGGAGAAAGCACCATTAGTACTTATCTAACTTCCATATGTAAAGGGATTTGGTTCAAGAAATTTCAACGGATGATGGTGCATAAGAAATGGGAAGATGCAGAATTAAACAAGCCTCAAAACTTGTACGAAGAATCTGTTTTAACCAAGGAATTAAAGAGCGGTATTGATTTCTTACTCTCCAATCTTAAGGATAAATGTAAAGAAGTACTACAACTCTGGTCATTGAGTTTTAATATGACTGAGATAGCTGAAAAATTAGGCTATTCTAACACTCAGGTGGTTATGAATAAGAAAAATTTATGTCTTCGTGAATTGCGTAAGCAGTTAGCAGACAATCCTCAACTAGCTAATCTAATTTCGTAATGGACACACAATACACCCCACTGATAGAACGCTTTTTTGATGGAGAATTATCTCCTACAGAAGTCAAGCAATACGAAGAGTTACTAGAAACGAATGAAGAGTTTCAAAAGGAAGTGGACCTCTTTGAAAAGGCAATTAAGCTTCTACGATTAAAAAATATAAGTGATCTAAAAGATAGCGTACAGCGTATTGACGCTAGTAGATCTAAGTCTACTTCAACTGTAGGTTGGATGAAAATAGCCGCTAGCATTATGCTACTTGCAGTAGTTGGAATGGGTTTTTATTCTCAAAAATTCTCCAATGACAACTTGTACAAAGATGCTTACTCTCCGGCCAATGATTATATCACTAATATGGATGCAGATTTAACTTCAATTGAAAAAGCATTGGAATTATATAACACCAAACAGTATCCAGAAGCAGTTGGTGCTTTTACAACCATTGAATTATCCGAACCACAAAATCAAATTGCTAAATTCTATTTGGGACAATCTCTGTTACAAATGAACCAAATGGAGCAGGCTATAAAAACTCTTGACAAAGTATCGGGAGATTATTGGTCGGAAGCAAAGTGGTATGTCGCTCTTGCTTTATTGAAACAAGGCAAAGAAGCCGAAGCCAAAAAAACCTTACTCAATATTATGGATGCAGATGAGGATGAAGCTTTTGTATTGAAAGCAGAAAGATTACAAAACAAAATCAATAGTCCATTAAGAAAATTTGTCCTTTAACCCTAACTTCTTTTCCTTTTAAGGAAGGATAAAAGAAATACTCCCAAGCATAAGGGAACGCCTAATACTAAATAATTTCCAAATGATACTTTTCCCGATTCCACGATTGTTCCTTTCCCATAATGTGTAATTCCTGCCCAGTAAAAGGGATGCTTTAAGCGTTCTGAAATTTCATCATTATTCATGTAATCTCGTTTTGCCATTTGTAAGGCAACCTCACTCGATTCTCCATCGGCTATTCGCTTAAAAAAGACATCCATCAACTCCCTGGATGATTCTTGATTAATCCGCCAAAGAGATTGTATCACATTGTCAGCACCCGCAGCACGAAAAGCCCAGGAGACTCCCGTAACACCTTCTCCGTCATATTCTTTACCCAAGCCCACTTCACAGGCTGTTAGAATACAGAGTTTCGTCTTTAAAGGTAAAGTTAAGATCTCATCCACGTACATCTTACGATCTTGTAAGTAAATGTAGGATGCGTCAAAACTACTGTCACTGGATACTGCATGTGTATATAGTTGTAAAACAGCGGCACTTACAGCCTCTTCTCGGAGCATTTGAGTTGTTGCATTTGCTCCTGTGTACGTTTTCCCTCCTAAAAATGACTTGGCTTGGGTAACAGCTTCATCATTTCCTGAGATATAGGATAACGTGGAAGTAGCATCAAACGTAGGAGCAAATCCAGCGTAGCTAGTCGAAGTATTAATACTCTTTTGAGCCAATGTATGTAAGGAGAAATTATACGAAATAGTGTACTTATCTCCGAGGTATTCTGTCGAAGACCAATTCGACAAACTTTTTGTTGGTAAGGCCCCAAACACCAAATAGGTCAATGACTTATCTGGAATAATGATGAGATGATTTACAGCTTTATCTATAGCCAATTGGCCAATTAACTGGTTATACAATATCTCACCAGACTTATTATATTCTGTAAGTGTTGACTTTGGGTTTTGGAGATTTTGGTAAAACTTTATAACCTCATCACTTCTCATATTCTTAACTAAAAGTTTCACCTTGTCTTTTGATATTTGAAAGATGTAAAGGTCATCATTGATGACAAAGTACTGCAACACCAGTTGGTTAGGCAGGAGACTAGATTGTAAATTTTCGAATTCAAGAGGTCCGAATGTTTGTTGTTTTCTAAGACCAAGAGCTTTATCTAAAGATTCTACTCTATTTCTTAGTTTAATTGCTTCATCGTTATTACCACTAGTCTCATATTGATTGAGTTGATACACCCATTTGAAACGGAGGTCTCTGGTTTCTTGACTAATGGCAGAGCTATTGACCAAATTGGCTAATTGCATTCGCTCATTGAGCACATTGGACTTAGCTTGGTCAGCATACAGTAGAGCTTGGAGGAGATGTCTTTGGTTCCCTGTATTCTCGTAAGATTGAAACTCAATTTCCAAACCCAACTCCATAACTTGTCTCTTCATTTCATCTAAAAATAGCTTGGAGGTTGCAAATACATATTTATTATGAAAATAGTCAATCTGACCTTTAGACTTCACAACCATTTCCAGGGAATTTTCCAATTCCCCTTCATAAAAATAAACCTTTGCCAGCACATAATATGCTTCTATGAGGTAGGTGTCTTTTATTTTAGTATTGGTATCAGCTCCAAAATGTTTCAATACTTTATTTAGTTGTATGAGAGCTTTTTCATTCTCATCAGTGTCCAGATAAAGTTTAGCTAAATCAGTCCTTGCATTGGCAACTTTTCTATACTCAAGTTGATCTGCAATGGTTATAGCCTTAAGATAAAATTTTTCCGACCTTTCATTATTGTTCAATGCTAGGTAATACTCCGCTTTAGTAATATTAAAATATGCCCTTACCTCATCAATATCGTCTTCAGCATAATAAGGCAATCGTTTTTCTACTAAGCTAACATATTTCTTTGCCGAAACTAAATCATTAAGATGTATAGAAACTGAAGCAAGACCATTATATAAGTCAATCAACCTCTCCGAAATTTTATGCTGTTTCGCTACATTCAACCCGTTTTCATAAGCTAATTTTACTTTTGTATAATCCCTTTGGTTATTATGATAAGTAGCCCTTTCTACATAGACCCAGACTAGATTAACATAATCAGTTATACTATCAAAATGTTGAATAAGACTCGAATTAATTTCAAGTGCTCTATCAAAATCTCCAATTCGGCTATAATCTTGACCTAAACGATAAACCAATTTATCTTGAATCCAATTTTGACTCATGCCAACACCATTTGCTTTCTTGATTAGTTCTTGGAACTCATAAATACGATTGGTTAGATCTTTCTTATTATTAGAATAGGCACTTTTATATTGTTCGGAAATTGCCAAGGAATCTTCCAAACTTGCTGAAATTACAAGCAAAGATGAAAAACAAAAAAGGTGAAAAAATATAATTCTCATTAAAAAGAGTCCGATAATACGGACTCTTTTTTAATTTAATGGTTATATCTGTTAAGATTTCTTTCTTATCCAAAAGACAAGGACCAATAAACAAAGCACTCCAATTAACCACCAAGTAAATTTAGCATACCAAGGTTTTTGGCAACAATTTTTGCAACAACAATTGTCATTCCCAATACAAGGACCAACATTACTTATGGCACAAGACGTCACCGCCAAATTAGTTGGCATTGGCGAAACAGTATCAAAGTAAACCTGTGCTTCTGTCACCAGACTATCCCATGGTTCTAGCACAGTATACGGTTTAACTTTCACCTTGAATGATACATATCCGTAAGAATTCGTTTCCAATGTGGCACTTTTACCCTCAAGTCTCATTTGGTGACATGTTAAACCAATAATATTACTAGAATTATAGACAGCTTCCCAAGATACTGGATTATCAGCAATTGTAAAGTCTCCATTGATTAGACTAGGAGTAGCTGCCATTCTGCGAGTCCAACTATTGTTTTCATAATTTCTCACTCCTAACATTTTAAACGAATCTCTTATTAATCTGTTATCTAGTCTTATTAAAACTTTAACCGAATCCCTAGTTGGTCCTAACCCTTCATTTTTAAATTGAAGACTGTAAGTAATCCATTTATTACTAATATCACAATCAGTTAGTCCTCGGCCCAGAGAAGGAGCTAAAATATTGGGATCATAAGGTCCCTCCGTAATAGTTTGCTGTAGTGAGACATCATCATTACAACTTGGATTAGTATAACTATTTCTACTCAAGTTAAAATCTACCACGGTGCCATGCACAACATTATTTAAACATTGAAATTTTAAAAAATGAGTTACAATTCCATCATCGTTTTCATCAAACTCTATTGCAGAACCATTATCAAAATATTGTACTGTTGACGGTAAATAGTCTATGAAGATTAAACTTCCAGCATCATAAGTAAGTTCAAAGTTTGAGACACCAGAAGGGCAACCTTGGGTTTTAAGAATTACATAAAACTCTTTCCCAATCTTTAAAACTCTAGTTACATCAATCTCTAACCCATTATACACTAGCAATGAATTAGAACAAGAGTCTTGAGTTAAAATTGATGCGTATTCAGTAGCTGTAGGGTCTCCTGGTCTCTTTCGAGGTGTCAACTCCAACTGAACATCAAATTCCATCCCTGCAGGTCCATTAAAACAATGAGTGTCAATTGGTGATTCAGCGTCTAGGAAACTTCCATCACCCCAAATCCAAAAATATGAATAGCCAGGAACCTGAGTGTTGGGTGGATGAAATGGGTATTGACTCTGATCAACACTAAACTCGAAACAATTACACTCGGTGCTGTTCTTACCTGCATAAGTGGAGTTAACAACCTTTGATGAGCTACTTTGCCCATAGCTAAATACACTTACGAACAGGCATACGATTAATAAAATTTGATTCTTCATTTGGTTTATTTGTTGTTTTCTAATAGGTACCTTGATTCCCAAAAATATAACAAAAAGCCCCAAGAAATTTTTCTTGGGGCTAGTAATCTGTTAACGTTCTATCTATTACCTTTCAATTGCAGATATTTTAACTTCTATTGATCCTCGCTTACCACCACCAATACCTCCAGCACTAAAATCAAGAGGCACAATTACGTCAGGTGGCTGACAACAACAACCAAGGGTAATAGTTCCTTCTGCGGACCCATGCTCATCTCTGAGATAAGTTAAGTTTTCGAATATTGTATGTTCAACTTCCTTCGCATCAATCTTAACCTGAAAACTTTTATTTGTGTTCTTTGGCACTCTCACCGTTGTTATTTTTGAATTAAGAGTAGTCCAGAGACCCTGACTAAAGGCAGGTTTCGTCAAGTTGACACTAGCAAACATACCCGGAATCATATTTCCAGCTCGTTCACTATGTACAAAAAGTCTAACTTCCATTGAACCAAGGTTACTGTCCCCAGGTTCAATCTGCATTCCTGTAACTCTAATCTCTTTTACGATTAAATCAAAACTGCAACAATCTTCTGACTCACAACCGCAAGCTGAAGAACATCCATGACTACTCTTTTCTTTCTGATTGGGAATCACTCTTTGAGTTTGAGCTAGGGCTTTTGTAGAAGCTTTTATATCTGCCATAGTTTCAAAATACATATGGTCCTTTGTTTTCTCTACTTCCATATTTCGCACTGTTTCCATTAGACTTTTGGTTAGATTTTGCAATTCCATAATCTGATGATCACTTTTTGTATCATCAATTTTAACACTACGTACTTCTTGACCTAATTTTGTTTCATTCTTTTCAACCTCCTTTAACTCTACTTTAGTGTTTTTGACTGCTGGTTCCAAAATTTTTTTTTTAGTTGACTTGATTGTTTTTTTAGTTGCCATTTCTTTTTGTTTATATTTTGATAGTACCTACTCTATTCTGGCTTTTCAGTTTTCGCCTTTAATTTGATAGTAGGTGCTCTGACATAAAAAAACCTAACCAAATTTTCTAAAATAATTCTAAAAATATTGTTAATTAATTGATTAACAGATACATAAAATTTATTATATCTCGTTCCATCTTCAAAAAAGAGAATTTGTTAGCTTTGAAACTCCTAGCGTACCTATGTTTAAAGAAAAAGGTTATTCTGATGATGAATTGGTGAAAATGATTCTGAAAGATGAAAGGTCTATGAACATAGCTACATCTTATATTTTAAAGACACACGGGAAACGGATCAAACTACACATACTGGAACAAAGTGAAAGTATGGAAGAAGCAGAGGATGTGCTCTACGAAGGTCTAGCCGCTTTCATAATGAATGTTCGTAAAGGTGCATATCGCAGCGAAAGTCCTATTCGAGTTTACATCACATCTATATGTCGTAGGATTTGGTTTAAAAAATTTAAAAGAATGATGCTTCACAAAAAGTTTGAAGAATATGAACTCGAAAAACCAAAGAACCTATTTGAAGACCATATTCTTACAAATGACATGGAAGAAACAGTTGAGATTCTGATGAGCACGCTGAAGAAAAAATGTCAGGATGTACTTCATTTATGGGCTTTAAGCTTTAGTATGGTTGAAATAGCCACGAAACTTAAAATGAGTAGTAGTCAGGTAGTCATGAATAGGAAAAACCTATGTCTCAAAGAACTTAGGAGTCAAATAGAATCCAAACCCCATCTTGCAAAACTTATGCTGTAATGGAAACGAAGTATACTGATTTAATAGAACGACATTTCAATGACCTTTTGAACCAAGATGAGGTTAAACGAGTAAAGGAACTACTTGCAAACGATAAGAGTTTTCAAAAAGAATATGAACTCTTTAAATCTGCTCAGTTTGTGGTGGAATTAAATACACTCCGTCAACTCAAAGAAAATGCTAGGAAGTTGGATATAGAAAATACAGCTCATAGACCTAAAACAAACTGGATATTAATGGCTGCGAGTGTTCTTCTAATAGCAATAGTAGGAACTTTGTTCTTTTCTCAAAACAACTACTCCAATGAAAATCTATTTAACAAAGCCTATTTCCCTGCAGATGACTATATTTCAGACTTGGGATCTGACGAAACAAGATTAGGAGCTGCTATGCGGCTATATAACACCAAACAGTATCCAGAAGCAGTTGGTGCTTTTACAACCATTGAATTATCAGAACCACAAAATCAAATTGCTAAATTCTATTTGGGACAATCTCTGTTACAAATGGACCAAATGGAGCAGGCTATAAAAACTCTTGACAAAGTATCGGGAGATTATTGGTCGGAAGCAAAGTGGTATGTCGCTCTTGCTTTATTGAAACAAGGCAAAGAAGCCGAAGCCAAAAAAATCTTACTCGATATTATGGATGCAGATGAGGATGAAGCTTTTGTATTGAAAGCAGAAAGATTACAAAACAAAATGAACAGTCCATTAAGAAAATTTGTGACGCATTAATGTAAATACCCTCACAGTCTTAAGGCTTATATTTGCCTTACAAAGGCGTGAAAATTAAACTCTATATAATTACTCTCTCATTATTCAGTATTTTTCAATCATTTGGTCAAAATGATTTTACTGCAATAGCCGACGGTAAGTTATTGAGCATTAATAGGAATACTGGAGCTCACACCATAAAAACTTCAATTTCAAACCTTCCTTCAGGGGCAAAACCCTCACGATTTTCATATTCAAAAAAGTCGAATTGCTTTTATGGTATTACTCCAGTAAGTGGAGGTACACATTTGTACAAAATCACTCCAGATGGTGAGTACACTGATATTGGTAAACTAACCATAAACGGTGGGACTATCTATTTTGCTGAATCTATTGCAATTGACAGAAGAACACAAAAGATATATGTGAGTGCCAGTGCCAACGGAAGCTCCTCTCAGGGGGACTACTACTCTGAATCCATTCTGGAAGTTGACTCCTTGACTGCGGTCACAACCTTAACAAAAGTATTGAATACTGATGAGGCTAACCCAGATGCTGACGTAATGACTTTTGATGATAATGGAAACTTGTACTTTATGGATGGGATACCCGGGGGTAGAAATCTAACTAAATTTTATAAAACAACATTAACAACAACCGATCAATCTCCAATACTATATAGCAGCACTTATGAATTTTACCGGGACCTGACCATTAGAGACGACACTCTCTTCTATGTCAAAGTCAATGAATTATATAAATATAACCTAAGTACCAATACCCTTTCTTACGTTGGAACAGTCCACTCCTCTTCAGATTTTGGAGGCACCGCTATTCGGGCTCTAAGTTGGCATGTGAGCTGTGATACAACAAAAACAATGGTCGATATATCTATATGCCCAAATGAGGATATAGACATTTCGACTTCTGCAGAAGGAACATACCAATGGTCAAACGGGGAAACTACTCAAGTCATAAACACCAAAACTCCAGGCCTGTATACCGTTGTAACGCAAACACCAACATGTACAATAACAGATTCTTTTACAGTAATTGAGCTCCCAAAACCTCCAGTAAACTTAGGCTCGGACATAACTCTTTGTGAAGACTCAATATTAACCTTAGATGCATACCATAACAGCATTATATCCTATACATGGAATGATGGCAGTACGAATAGTGAGCTACAAATAAATGATGAAGGAATCTACCATGTAACGGTTTCAAATGGTTCTTGTTCAAACTCAGACACCGTTAATGTATCTATGATAAATAAACTTGAACTTGGTTTAGGTGAGGACCGTGTATTATGTAATGGACTAAGTTTACCTTTACAAATAGGTATAGGTCCAGACATTATCTGGGAAAACAATAGTTCTTCAAACAATAGAATAATAACGGAATCTGGGTTGTATTGGGCAGAGATAAATAATGAATGCTTTTCGGCACGGGACACTATAAATATTCTATTTGAAAAATGCAATTGTGACTTTTATTTACCTAATGCATTTACTCCTGACTTTAATAATCTCAATGAATTGTACAAGCCAGTTTATGATTGCCCAATCACAGAATACCGTATGATCATCTACAATAGATGGGGTGAAAAATTATTTGAAACTACCGATCCTAATAAAGGTTGGGACGGCATTTATATGTCAAAGCAAGTGCAACAGGGTGCTTACATTGCTCTTGTTTTGTTTAAAACTTCTGAACACGTCGAAACGCGAAAAAAAACCATAACCGTTTTGAGATAAAGGGACAAAAAACTATTTGAGCCTTTAAACAAGGAAACAGTTCACTGTATCTATTTTGAACCATTGCGTTGATTAATTAAAAACTTCTTTAACTCATCATCCGCTTATATTCGAAGCATGAGTAAAAACTATAAGTCCGCATTGGGCATGCTAGTGAGTGTATTTTTCTTTTGGGGTTTTGTAGCCGCAGGAAATACCATTCTTATTCCGGTTTTTAAGAAAAGTCTGGGTCTAGAACAATGGCAAGCTCAATTGATAGAATTTTGTTTCTATGTGGCCTATACCGTCGGTGCTCTCATTTATTATTTCATAGGAAGAGTACGAGGTAACGATGTTCTAAATACCATTGGATATAAGAACGGACTCATTTATGGATTACTCATTAGTGCAGTAGGAGCGTTCCTATTTTATCCAGCCGCCAGTTTAGAATCTTTTCCTTTGATGCTTACGGGTCTCTTCGTAGTAGGGCTTGGCTTTTCATTGCAACAAACCGCAGCAAACCCATTAGCAATAAGTCTGGGTAGTAAGGAAACAGGAAGCAGTAGATTAAGTATGGCCGGTGGGGTAAACAATGTAGGGACCACCATAGCACCTGTACTTCTTAGTTATGCCATCTTTGGCAGTACAGGAACCGCTGACAATACAATACTCAGTTTAGAGTCTGTAAAACTGCCTTATCTAATACTTTGTGCCGCTTTTATAATTGTAGCTGTAGCAATCAAATTTTCTACGATACCGGATCAACTTAGTGACGATGACGGTTCTGCCGATTCTGAAAGACTTCGAATATCGGACTACCCAAGTCTATGGCTGGGTATGATTGCCATTTTTCTATATGTAGGTGTAGAAGTAAGTACTGCCGCCAATCTATCAGAATACTTGAAATTGGAAGCAGGAATTTCCGAAGATAATGTTGCTCCATATATATCACTCTTTTGGGGTAGTTTGATGGTGGGTAGATGGGCCGCTTCGGTAGGTGCATTTAACGTATCCAGTACCATGCGAAACTTACTGCGTGTTGTAATTCCTTTACTTGCATTTGGTCTGTTTTTAGGAATTAACTCACTCAAACCTAACTCGGACATTACTATATTCTTCCCTTATCTACTCCCGATTGCAGTATTATTACTTGCCGCTCACTTTACCTCAAACAAACCAGATAAACAGTTACAACTTTTTGGAGCTTTGGGCATCATCAGTCTGTTCGTTGGCATGTTAGGTACGGGAATGATTAGCATCTTTGGTTTCATTAGTGTAGGGCTATTCTGTAGCACATTGTGGCCGTGTATTTTCGATTTAGCTACCAAAAATTTAGGAAAATTCACCAATCAAGGAAGTGCTTTTCTTATCATGATGATTATGGGTGGTGGAGTTGTCAGTTTACTTCAAGGGTATTTATCAAAAGAAAATCTATTAGGCATCACCAACAGCTATTGGGTTGGTGTGGTATGCTTTGCCTACCTAGCTTACTACGGTTACTATATGATGATGAGAGTGAAGAGTGAACAGTCAAATAGTAACTAGTCTCTAGTCACTCCTTCCTATTTACTAAAAGCAATCTCATCTACAAAGAAAAAAGCATCTCCATCCATGGTAAACCCAGGATGTCCTTCGGGTAGTTTACCCGCAGAATAGATTTTAACTTGAAGTTTATCTGTTTTGATTCTTTTGTCTAGGTTTACTGTTATATTTTCTAAGAAAGCACCTTCCAAGAAAGCATCTGGAGAATAGGACTTAGTTCCAATCAAGTCCCCGGCATGATAAACCTCAATCTTACTTGGCATCAATATCCATGAGCGACTGTCTTGTAAAAAGCTGGTAATTACTTCTCTTACCTCTTGAGGCTCTTTGAAATCTAAGTTAAATGTTACCTCCTGGTTCTGATATCCTTGCCAGCGGCCGGCTTGCCAGTTGACTGTTCCATGAATACCATCAATTAAAGCATCTACGCCACCTCCATTATACTGGGAGTTAGGTAGAATATTTGGTATGCAGGTCCAATTGTTTGGTTTTTTGTAGAAGGTTGCTGAGATAGTAGGGCTTATAGAGTAGCAATAGTTTTTGCCGTCTAGGCAATTTGAATCAATGCATTTGGCATAAGCAAAAACAGTATTTGACTTATCCAATACGATATCTCCATTACTAAGTTGGTAACCTTTTGAAGTATCTACGGAGTAAAAGAGATTCACAGAATAACCAAAACCAGCATTGAAATCATTTCGGATCAACATGACCTCCGTACTCTCCTCAAACATTGGCTGTGCCCTTATTAAAGGAGTACCACAAAAAGTCCTACTTGGAGTTGTAGCAGAAAGACCTTTATACAACTGAAACCACTCACCTGTGATAATACTTCCACCGTTTAAAATTCTATCTTGAGAAATGAATAGATTCATCTCCTTATTGTCATAGATACTTGAAACACTTTTAATTTTAAACTCCTTTCCTCTGTCCAACTTAAATATCACGCTATCAAACTGACAACTTCCAACAGCATATTGAGGATACCCAGGAGTACTGGGATAAAACCCTGAAGCACTTAAAACATACCAAGCACTCATCTGTCCGCAGTCCTCGTTGCCAATTAAACCCTCAGGAGCATTCGTATAAAAGGAATCACAAATTTGATCTATTAATTTTCGGGTCTTATTATAACTATCTGTATTGTTATATAGATATGCAATATGATGACTCGGCTCATTCCCGTGTGCATATTGACCAATCATTCCTGTAATATCCGATTGCGTTCTCCCTGTAGTGGCTGCTGGTGCAGTAAAAAATGCATCCAATTTTTTTTCTAACCGCTCATCATAGTCTGACCCTCCATTACTGTGTTGTACAAAGGAATACTGCCAACTATTTGCTTCTGTAAAGTGAAAATTCACCTGTCTAGGATCAAAATCTGCTATCCAATCTCCATTAATACGTGGTGTCACAAAGCCCGTTTCTGGATTGATGATATTTCGCCAAGATTCTGATCTGAGTTTGAAAACGTTTGCCAAACTGTCCTCTCCCATTACTTCTGCCATTAGACTAATGCACCAATCGTCGTAGGCATACTCCAAGGTTTTACTTACACTTTCAGATTCATCTTCCGCTCGGATAAATCCATATTTTCGGTAACTTGGCAATCCAAAAATATCCTCATTAGCACTTGCTACCATTGCTTCCAAAGCCAAAGTGGTATCAAATCCTCGGATCCCTTTCAGATACGCATCTGCTATTACACTCACACTGTGATACCCAATCATACAATCCGTCTCATTGTTACATAATTCCCATACTGGTAACCTTCCACTTTGCTTGTAAATCTCCAAAAAGCTATTGATAAAATCAGTTGTACGTTTTTCGTCAATGATCGTCATCAAGGGATGAAGAGCTCTATAGGTGTCCCAAAGGGAAAAGACGGTGTACTGTGTATGGTTTGGTGACACATGAATTTTGTTGTCATGGCCTCTAAATTTACCATCTACATCTTCTGCTACATTTGGGTGAATCATACAATGGTACAAAGCAGTGTAGAAGATATTTTCCTTGTCTTTATCTTTAGTGAACACCTCTATTTTGGATAACTCCTGATCCCAATTTCGAGATGCTTCTTTCCTAATTCCTTCAAAATTCCAATGTGGTATTTCTTCTTTAAGATTGGCCCGAGCACCTTCTACCGAAACAAATGAAATTCCGACTTTGATCATCAACTCCTTATTTTCATCCAGGTCAAACGTCATTCCCAATTTATCTTTTTTGAGGCTATACCGCTTTTCATATATAGGAGCCGAGAACTCCATCACAAAAAACACGTGTTGATCTTTAGCCCAAGCCTTACTTCTTCTATATCCCGAAATGATTTTATCTGTTTCTTCTGTTATTTCAAAGTCCAATAACTCATCTCGATGAGTTAAGTCCAGTATAACGTTTGCTTTCTCCTCTGAATAAATATACCGATGAAAACCGACTCTAGAACTAGTAGTCAGTTCAACCGCAATTTGTGGCTTATCCAGAAACACATTATAGTAACCTGCTCCTGCCTCTTCCCTTTCATGCGAAAACGTTGACTTATAATCATCCTGCTCCAACTTCAATTCACCAATTGTTGGCATCACCATGATATCGCCATAGTCACTCACTCCTGTTCCACTCAAATGTGTGTGGGAGAATCCGTAAATGATAGAGTCTGAATAATGATAACCACTACATCCATCCCAACTTCCATCTACACGCGTATCTGGACTTAGTTGTACCATACCAAATGGAGTTGTTGCACCTGGGAATGTGTGCCCATGTCCACCAGTCCCAATGAAAGGGTTTACAAATTTGCTTGGATTTTGTGCAAGTGAAATATTTGCAATGAATAAAAGTATGAGTGTAAAACGCATGAGTTGCGAAGTTAGAGGGTTATTCCAACCTTAACAGTATTTCCTGTCCCCCGTGATGCCAACCAATAGGTTGGTAGAGTTGCTCAACCCATTCTTCGGCTGTACCTGAAATCGTCGCATAGTTACTTTCTCGTACATCATATGGACGCATCATATCAAAATGTAACACCAGAAATTTAATTCCATCTAACTCATAGATTTTTACTCCTCTTATCTTTGTGCTCTTCCAATCCTCATCTGAAAAAGTTAAACTATCTGATATTATTCTAGCCAATGAATCAATATTATATGTTCTATTTTCTTCTTGAATAGAGCTTATGTAATCTAGCGTATCGTATTCGATTATATCTCTTCTGATTCCATCAGTTTCGCGACTACTTTTATAACTGGTTACCTCTTCTTCTCTGTTCAAATGAAAGTTAGCGAAGGTATCTGTCCCCTCACCTGCCGCTCCAATACAATTAAAGAATTGCAACTCATCTTCCATTTCAATCAAATGCTGAACCGCATTGGTATAGAGACTATCTGCAACAGATTCAAACTGTTTTAAACCCAACCAGTTATCATATTTTACTTTTTGTGAGGAATCACTTAAAACTATACGCTCTTTCAAAATAAACTGGGCACTGTATCGTCTCAATTCAGTTTTATACTTACATCCATATGTTCTGACACTTCTGGACATATCCAGTTTTAAAACCCAAATGTCTTTATTTTGGTTCTTTGCCAATGGATATAGTTGTGAATAACCTCCTGCATCACAGGCCATGGAACTCAATGAGCTGAGAACTGAGATACATATCAGGCATGCAATTTTAGAAAATTTGAACATTAGCTTACTTCTCAACGAAAATAGCAGAAACTGTATTGCAACAAAAAGCCCTCGATTTCTCGAAGGCTTAATTTATATTCTTGTTTTGTCCTGAAATGGGTTCTTCTGTTAATTCATTTGTAGAAACAAGAACCGATTAAAGGTGAATTACTTCACCATATGCTGCTGCACATGCTTCCATAATAGCTTCACTCATTGTCGGGTGTGGGTGCACTGTTTTTATCATTTCGTGACCCGTAGTTTCTAGCTTACGTGCACTTACTACACCTGCTATCATCTCTGTCACATTAGCACCAATCATATGAGCTCCTAAGAACTCACCGTATTTTGCATCAAAAATTACTTTTACAAAACCTTCCTTCGCTCCACTAGCACTGGCTTTACCTGATGCAGAAAATGGGAATTTACCAATTTTGATATCGTAACCTGCCTCCTTTGCTTTGGCTTCTGTATATCCTACAGATGCTATCTCGGGCCATGTGTATGTACAACCCGGTATGTTACCATAATCTAAGGCTTCTACATTCTGTCCACTTATCTTTTCTACGCAGATGATTCCTTCTGCACTAGCTACGTGAGCAAGTGCTGGACCATGTACAATATCACCAATAGCATATACTCCGGGTACATTTGTTTGGTAGAAATCATCTACCACTACTTTACCTTTTTCAGTTTTCACACCAAGGCTTTCAAGTCCAATATTTTCTAGGTTGGTTTGAATCCCAACTGCTGATAATACAATATCACACTCCAAGATTTCTTCCCCTTTTGCGGTCTTCACTTTCACTTTACAACCGGCACCTTTGGTATCTACAGATTCTACAGAACTATTGGTCATGATGGTCATTCCCTTTTTCTTGTAGATCTTAGCAAGTTCCTTACTTACATCTGCATCTTCATTTGGAACTATGCTAGGCATAAACTCAACAACGGTTACTTCTGTACCCATCGCATTGTAGAAATATGCAAACTCCATTCCTATAGCCCCACTACCTACAACTACCATTTTTTTCGGCTGTTTTGGCAACACCATTGCTTCGTGGTAACCTACTATTTTCTTTCCATCTATTGGGATATTTGGCAATTGTCTTTCACGTGCACCTGTTGCTAGTATAATATGCTTGGCACTGTGTGTTTCTTTCTTCCCTTCATTGTCTACGCTTACCTGCCCTTTGGCTATTAGCTTTCCGAAACCTTTGAGAACTTCAATTTTGTTTTTCTTCATCAAAAACTGAATTCCTTTACTCATGCCCTCTGCCACACCACGGCTACGTTTTATTATTGCACCAAAGTCTTGCTTTGCATCTTTTACAGTGATTCCATAATCACTAGCATGATTTATATATTCAAATACTTGAGCAGATTTAAGTAGTGCTTTTGTAGGGATACATCCCCAATTTAAGCATACACCGCCTAGTTCAGATTTTTCTACTACAGCTACTTTATGTCCTAATTGAGCAGCACGTATAGCCGCCACATATCCACCTGGGCCACTACCGATTACGATTATATCAAAATTCATAATTTGTTCTAGTTTTAAACGGGTGCAAAGAAAGGTAATTTTCCATTGAAATGTATTCGCATTGGTGATGAAAAACAGAACAGAACAACTGACCCTCAATATCTTTCCTTTTTCCTAAAAAAAAGAGACCTTTGCTTCACTTCGTGAAAAAATAAAACATGGGAAGAGCATTTGAATTCAGAAAAGCCCGAAAGATGAAACGCTGGGGCAAAATGGCGATTACCTTTACCCGAATAGGTAAGGAGATATCTATGGCTGTAAAAGAAGGTGGCCCAGACCCCGACAACAACTCCAGACTGCGTATGGCAATGAAAAACGCCAAGTCGGAGAATATGCCAAAAGATCGAGTAGATGCTGCAATTAAGAAAGCTTCTGACAAGGATAGCAGTAATTACGAGGAAGTATTGTACGAGGCAAAAGGACCTTATGGTCTTAGTTTAATGATTGAAACTGCTACCGACAACATCAATAGGACTGTTGCCAATATGCGTGCTATTCTGAACAGAAACGGCGGGGAATTAGGCACCAGCGGCTCGCAGGAATTCAACTTTGAACGTAAGTGTATTTTCAAGGTAAATCTTGGAGAACTTGGTTTGGAAGATGCAGAATTAGAATTGATTGATTGTGGATTAGAGGAAATAGAACAGGTTGAAGACGAAACTCTAGTGTATACTGCATTCAATGATTATGGTAATATGCAGAAGGGACTCGAAAACTTAACTATTGAAATTGACTCCGTAGACATTGAACGAATTCCCCATAATGCTCTTGATCTTAATGATGCTCAAAAAGAGGAGGCCAATGCACTTATAGAAAAACTTGAAGAAGATGAGGATGTCCAAAACATCTTTCACAATGCCGAATTATAATCGTTCAATTTGAAAAAAATATGCTTCTTCAATAGCTCCGATTTCTGGGGAGGTGGTGAAAAACTTCATCTGGAGAATGCATTGGCATTTAGGACAAAAGGCTATGAAGTAACTATCGTGGCACATAAGAATAGTGAGCTGTGGAATAGAGCTAAAGAAAAGGGATTTGAAACATTCGCCGTCTCTGTAGGTAGCACTTCTTTTCTAAATATATTCAAGCTACTTCGTATCAAATCCTATTTCCAAAAGAAAAAAATTGACACCGTACTATTTACAACCTCACAAGACCTTAAAACAGCTAGCATTGCAGCTCATTGGGCCAAGTGCAAAAAGATTGTCTACCTAAGAGGTTTGGCAACTCCTATTAAGAATAGTATTGTAAACCGATATTGCATGAACACTGCTTGCACCCATTTGATTGCCAACTCACAGGAAACTAAACGTACCATGCTTAAACATCTTGATGGACACATTTCCGCTGAGAAAATAGCTGTAATTTATCATGGTATTGACGAAAATCTTCTACTAGAAACTGGACCACTCTTACCTGAGATTGAGAAAAAGGCAAGTGGAATCATCCTTGGAAATGCAGGTCGACTTACTGCACAGAAAGGTCAAACACACTTAATTGAAGTTGCTGAGAAACTTAAAACTCAAGGAATTAAATTCACTTTATTCATTGCAGGTACTGGAGAATTGCACGATGAACTATCTTCTCTTATAAAAGAAAAAGGTCTTGAAAACGAGATTATACTTTTGGGATTTGTAGCTGACATGGAATCCTTTATGCAAAGCATAGATGTTTTTCTACTGGCTAGTAGCTGGGAAGGTTTTGGTTTTGTAATCGTAGAAGCCATGGCTAAAAGTAAACCTGTTGTTGCATTTGACATTACCAGCAACCCAGAAATTATTACAGATAACAAGACTGGCTTACTCGCCGAACATTTAAACACCACCGATTTTGCGACCAAAACGAGTCAGCTAGTCACCGATGAGAACCTTCGCAATCAAATGGGAAGTGCTGCCAAACAAAGTGTACGTGACCGTTTTTTAATTATGGAACGAATCACGGAATTGGAAGAATATTTGCTCTAAGAGTAAAATCATTCCCCTAACAATCAGAGACTTAAATACACTTCTGATTATTTCTTAATTATTTCATGCAGCGAATATTAAATATGAGCATCATATTATCAGAAAACGATAGTTTTGATACAAGCAGTCAGCATATCGACTTTGAATAACCAACAGTACATACAAGAACTCGAATCCGATGAAAACTTTCTAGTTCAAGAATGCGTAAGACAAAGCAGGTTGGCTCAGAAAATTCTATATGAACACAACTACGCCAAACTTTTAGGAACCTGTTTACGGTACTGTGAAAACCAAGCGGAAGCAGAGGACATCTTGCATGACTGTTTTATCAAAATTTTCAAGGTGATTTCTAAATTTAATGGAACTGCAAGGCTAAGCACATGGCTCACACGATTGGTCATTAATGAGGTCTTGATGTACCTGAGAAAAAAGAAACGCCTACCCAAACAAACGGAATTTGATCCAACGACCGTGGATCTTCCAGAAATAAGTGATGAAGAATTGGAGCCTTATACCAGTAACGAGGTATTTGACTTGATTAGAAAACTACCCTTGGGATATAAGGAGGTATTGTGTCTGTTTTCCATAGACGGATACTCACACAAAGAAATAGCAAAAGCTTTAAACATAGCGGAATCTTCATCTCGATCACAACTTTCGAGAGCGAGGAAAATACTAAAGGACAAGCTAAAAATAAAGGAGGTGAACAATGCATAAAAATGAAAAAACACCACTTGCTCGCAAACTTGAAGGGTACACCCCGACATCCAATTTTTCAAGTTTCGAAGCATTTGAAAAACAAAACAAGAAAAAAAGAAGATGGATAATTCTCCCTTTCTTAGGTCTGTTGGCATTCATTGCTGTTGCAATCGTTTTTAGAAATAACAAACCTAATCTAACTTCAACCTACTCCCCACGACTGCATAACACCGCCTTCTCATCTGACACTGAAGAAACCACACAGAATTCCAACACATCATCTGGCCATGAAAACTATCAAGTAAACCGAACAAATCACATTACTGACCAAGGCAATTCTAGGACAGAAAAGACAAAACCATCACCCCTTAAAACTCTTTTAAATGCTCCAAGTTTAATCTTCCCATTGCACAAGGATGCTACTACATCTGCCATATCATCAACACCTGAAGGCACAATCACAGACTTAAGTTTGAGAAGTCAATTGAAAAAAAATTATCCTTCATTAAAATTACAATATCAGGATTTAAAAGAACCTTTCTATTCCTTTAAAGCTAGACCTCTTGTGCCTCGTGAAATCAGATCTAAAATTGCAAAACTGCAGGTTGCTCACCCATCCTTTTACGACCCATTCCTGACCATCAGTGTAGGACCACATTTTGCCCAAAATAAACTGATTCTTGCAAATGATGCCCACCAATATCTGCATCCTGATTTTGAAAAAATACTCAACCAAACTGTACATACCGATGTTGGTGTAACTGCCCAACTAATCTATTCTAAACCTATTTACAAGAAACTTTCAGTTTACATAGGATTGGGATATACAAGTAACAGACTCCAAGGGCAGTATAAATTTAGTCTAGACAGCGTTCCTGTATATGACATAGATAATACCATTGCAGGCTTCATCCAGTTACCGGAGAACTCTCCACTACGAAACATTGACCTTGGCAGCTCTGCACAGCAATTTGGATTTATAAATGTCCCAATTGGGCTATCGTATTCCTTCATACGACCACAGTATTCTTTTGACATCTCTTTGGGTACTGACTTTGCATATCTCATTGGAGCAAAAGGAAATATTTTGGACGCATTAAACTTAGCAGAGCCGGAGAAATTAAAGGATGTTATTAATCCTAAATACAATTCAATTCATACTAAAATTGGAGTGTACCGAAAACTTACTCCTTTACTAACTGGAGGTATACAAACTGGTTATAGTTTACAATCAAACTCTTTGTATGATAGAAGTCAATACCGAATTAAAAATACTGCATTTGACTTACAAGCAGTACTGCATTTCAACCTTTTAAATTGATGATTATGAAGAAAATAAAACTACTAATTTTAGGATTGCTATTCGCAAACATTTCATTTGGGCAAATCATAGAAAAAATTAAAACACCACCTCATCTAGATAACATTTATAAGAATGGAACTTTTGTAGAATTATTGGATACCATTCGATATGTGTATGCTTCAGATACGAACGAGATTATGATTCTTAATTTAATCAACGACTCTCTCGTTCCAGTCGACAGTTTGACTTTAGAACAAAATTTATGGATTAGCCAAATTGGAACAATAATTCCTTCTGTAATTAGCTATCAAAATGAACTTATTATAACTGATGGATATGGGATATTCCGATGGCAAAACACTTGGTCTCAAGATGCTATTGATAGTCTACCTGAAAATGCTTTGTTTACATCATTGGGTGTTACTCACTTTGGCCCTACGGTTATTCACTCAAACCTCACAGAGACAAAAATAGGAGTCTATCAAAACCATTGGGAAACACTTGAAACCGCCAATCCCTTAAGTGGCAGAGGTTATGCCTATCCTACATCGATCGATTCAACTCTATATTTGGCTTCTAGAGGTTCGATTACTCGACGATTATCTAACGGAGAATTTGAATACGTCGATGACCTTTATTCACAAGGACTAAAATCGACATCCTATATGACTAAAATCGACTCCAGCCTTTTTTACCATGCCAATAATGGGCATGCTAAGAGCATCACAGGTCAAAAAATAGTAACATACGATAATAACCCACGGACAAAATTTTATTTTTTTACATCCATAGTAAAATTTCGAAATAGACTCTGGGCAACTGATTACAATTATTTATACCGATATGGGGTGAACGGATGGATTCGGGCAGACACTGCTTTTATCTCTAAATCTTATGTAGTAAAGAATAAGTTACTAGTAACTGGGCCTAATGTCATAGGTCAAATAAGATCCGACGTTACTGAAATAAATGGCAACTATTATTATGACTTGAACAATGACTGCACCATGGACTCTACTGATATACCGATTTCTGAGATACTTTTTGTAAACAATGGAGATATAAAAATCAACTCTATCCATGGCCAGTATGACTTTCTTGGTTTTCTTGATTCAACTTACACCATAAAACCTAGAAAGCCCTATACCGCCAAAGGCTTCTCCTGTGTTGAAGACTCTGTGGTAATCCATGTTGGCGGTTCTGTTGATACATTTTATACTCAAGATTTCCCATTGCAGATAGATAGCTCCGTTACAGACCTCGGTGTAAGCATTGGACATGGGCGTGCGATCAAAGGAGACACAATGAACGGTTTTATCACTTTAAACAATGAAACTATTCAAGGGCACGATTTCTTACAGGTCACTATGGAATATGATAAAAGATTAAGTCATTTTAAGTCTGACGGATTTCAATATATACGTGCAGACAATTCTGTAACCTTTACTATCCCTCACATCAAGTCTTTCGAATCCATTCATATCCCATATGAGCTATTTTGTGACCCGATTAGCTTAAACCTTGGAGATACAATATGCATTTCAGCGAAAGTAGAAACCAGAGATTTTAACACAAACAATGACGCTGACACCATATACCGAATTATAAGAACTGCCTACGACCCTAATGAAAAAATATCATTTCCCACCGGAGCTATTAAAGAATCAGTTGAGAAAATTGACTACACCATTCACTTTCAGAATTTGGGTAATTACCACGCGAGAAATGTTAGAGTAGTAGATTCACTCCACACCAATTTGCCGATAGAGTTTATACGAATTAAAGCTACCAGTCATCCTGAAACCTACTCCTTAGAAGTTCGGAATAATGTTCTAATCTGGACATTTAATGGAATAAATCTTCCGGACAGCTCCTCTGACCCTGAAGGATCTAAAGGCTATATATGCTACGAGGCTAAAGTTAAATCAACTTTCATAAAACAAGGGGATCAGATTGATAATAAAGCCGAGATTTACTTTGATTATGAAAGACCTGTTGTGACCAACTTTGCGAGTGTTTATTTAAGAGATGAAACCAGCAGTATCTTCGAACGTCACTCTCCGATAACTAAGCATTTAACCGCCTTCCCAAATCCTTTTGCATCTACGATTACCATCAAGAACAATGGTACGACTCCAGAAAACCTTAAATTCTACAATTTCAATGGCAAACTCATAAAACAAGGAGAGCTTAAGGCTAAAGGGGAATTTATATTTGACACAAGTGATTTAGTTTCTGGTCTCTATTTCATTCGAAGCTCCAACGGAGAAACAATTAAGGTCGTAAAAAACTAATCAACCCATTTCATTAGATTAAGCTCTTCGTTTCCTGTATACGAAGGGCTTTTTTTATTGCTCGTTTTCGTTGGTATTGTTCTTTCTCTTTTCACAAAAAAGGTAAACTTTGCAGACTTTATAGATACCATGCTATTAATACACGATATACGAGCAAATAAGGAAGCTATTATTGCTAGACTTGCTAAAAGAGGAAAAGACTTTACCGACTTGGTGAATGAGGCTATATCCTTGGATGACAAACGTAAAAGTACTCAAGCAGAATTGGATGGTATTCTATCTGAAAGCAATAAAATTTCCAAAGAAATCGGTCAACTTTTCGCTCAGAAAAAGATAGAAGAGGCGAATGCGATGAAAGCTAAAACGGGTGAGCTTAAAGAGCAAAGTAATGGACTTGGCGATCAACTGAAAAGTGCTGAAGCTGAATTACTTGAAGTTCTTTACCAAATACCAAATGTTCCAGGTGAGGCTGTACCTGCTGGGAAAAGTGAACAGGACAACAAGATTGTCTTTGAACATGGTGAGAAACCTAATCTTTCTCAAAACCTTCCACATTGGGAGCTTTGTGAGAAATACAACCTCATAGATTTCGAATTGGGTGTAAAAATTACTGGTGCTGGTTTTCCTGTTTATAGAGGTAAAGGTGCTCGCTTGCAACGTGCTCTTATCAATTGGTTCTTGGACAAGGGACGTGATGCTGGATTTGAAGAAATACAGCCACCAATACTTGTAAATGAAGCCAGTGGCATAGGTACCGGTCAGCTACCGGATAAGGAGGGACAGATGTACCATATGGAGGTAGATAATCTATATGCCATTCCTACTGGCGAGGTTCCTATTACCAATATCTATAGAGATGTAATTGTAAAAGAAGCTGATTTTCCGATAAAAAATTGTGGTCACTCACCTTGTTTCAGAAGAGAAGCAGGCAGTTACGGTAAAGATGTAAGAGGCTTGAATAGACTACACCAATTTGATAAGGTAGAAATAGTTCAATTATCTCATCCTTCTAATTCTTATCAACTATTAGAAGAAATGAGCAGCTATGTGCAAGACCTTCTTAAGGAACTTGGTCTTCAATATCGTGTGCTTTTACTTTGTGGTGGAGATACTGGTTTTGCCAGTGCCATGACCTATGATATGGAAGTATGGAGTGCTGCTCAAGAACTTTGGCTGGAGGTAAGTTCTGTTTCTAATTTTGAAACTTTCCAAGCCAACAGACTAAAGCTCCGTTTCAAGAACAGTGAGGGTAAAAATGAGTATGCTCATACCTTAAACGGGAGTGCTTTGGCTTTACCTCGCATTGTGGCGAGTATTTTAGAAAACTTCCAAACTCCAGATGGCATTGTGGTACCTGAAGTACTTCGACCATATTGTGGGTTCGATATAATTAATTAGGGGTTTCGGTTCGTGAGGACACGAACCAGTCCAATTTTATAGCATACCATGAAAGATATTGTGTTAAGACTTTCATAAAAACTCAATTCGGACGTAATCCAAATTACTAGTAAATATCGATTTCGAAAAACTCATCTCATGTTCAATGTTTAGAATGGATAAGCAATCTAATTTGACTTTTTGACACCAAACTGAGCCTTGTCCATTTCGGTAAACGTCTTAACGTTGCCCCAACATTTAAACAAAATCATGCGTCAATTATTTATAATCTGCACTACCCTGATTACTCTTTCTGTTGCTGCTCAACAAAATCTAGACTCCGTTCTCGTGTCTGCCTCCCGACTAGAGGTAAAGAAATATGAGTCTGGTAAAAACATTACACTTATTTCTCAAGCACAAATAAGTCAATTACCTATTAGCACTGTTGATGAACTACTTCAATATGTAGGAGGAATCAACGTAAATAGTAGAGGAGGATTTGGGGTTCAAGCAGATATTGGAATGCGAGGTAGCACCTTTTCTCAGGTTCTCATATTGATTGATAATCAGAGGATAAATGACCCACTGACAGCACACTTTAATAGTAATATCCCAATCCCTTTAAGTGAGATACACCACATAGAAATCATCCGTGGATCCGCAGCGGCTAGTTTTGGTGCGGACGCTGTGGGAGGTATTATCCACGTTAAAACAAAGGCGTATCAAAATATGTGGGAAGACGAACATTCAGGCATGAGCGGGAATGTAGCCTTTGGACAACAAAATCTTACAATGACTGACCTTGGAGTTCAGCAGCAAAACAAAAGATTCGGTTTCTCAGCTGCTATGAAATCTACGTATAGTCCAGGAGAACAGCATGTTAATCCAAATTTTACCAATTTTGGAAGAGGAGACAGCTTATACAACAACCACTTTGACCTAAAGACATATACTGCTGCAATGACCTATCGTAAAGGTCATATGAAAGCATATGTGCGTGCAGGGACCGATTACCGAGATTTTGCAGCCAAATACTTTTATACTGCAAGCTCTTTTGATGAAAGTGTAGAAAGAGTAAAAGCATACTGGACACAAGCGGCGGTTATATATGCAGGACATCAAAGTAAAACAGAATTAAACATTAGTTATAGAAACAATTCTGATAGCTTTACTTTCAATCCTCTTTTCACTTCCAATGTACATACTACCGAGCGATTAAATGCAACACTATCTCAAAGTAGACAATTGAATTCTATTGCCCTTTCTTACGGTTTTCAAATAGATGATCAAACCATCGTAAGCACTGATAGAGGAAACCATAATCTCTCAACTTACGCTGCGTTCTTGCTGGCACATAAAAAGATAAATAAACTCAGCATTAATGGAGGGTTAAGATTAGAAAACTCTGAGAAGATTGGAACTCAAATAGTTCCTCAAATCAATCTTGCTTTACCTTATAAAAATCTTGTGTTTAGATCATCTATAGGACGAAGTATTCGTCAAGCTGATTTTACTGAACGCTTTACATCATACTTGATTCCTAGTCTTACACCTGGCAGAAATGTCGGAAATCCAGACCTTAAAGCAGAAAGTGCATACTCCTTTGACATTGGAGTGGATGCATACATCAACGATCATTGGCAAATTACAAACACTGTTTTCGCACGTCAGTCCACCAATCTAATTGACTACATCCTTACTCCATCTTCTGAAATATCAAACTTGACTAATTTGAAAGATTCGGCCAGTTACTTGTATGCAAACAACATCAGTGAAGCATTTACTTTTGGGAATGAATTGGGATTAAAATATACCTATGAGATGAAAAATGGAATGGTCAGAGCAGATTTAAACTATACATTTATACAAACCAACACACCTGATAGTGTAATCTCAAAATACGTAGCTAATCATCCAATTCATAACATAAACGGGAACCTAAATATCACATATTACGGATTTGGGATAAATATAGGTGGGGCTTTAATCACACGAAATGCAGAAGCTGTAGAGGCTATCAATGCAAATATTAAAAATCAATACACTGTGCTCAATGCTAAAATTAGTTATCGTTCAAAACTATTTCCAGCAAGTATATATTTAGATGTACGAAATATTCTGGATACTCAGTATCAAGAAATATTAGGGGCTCGGATGCCAAGCCGTTGGATTATGGCTGGAATCAATTGGAATTTTCGATATCAAAAAGTAAAACCGATAGTTTATTAATTTATACGGTTTGATATAAAAGCAAAAGGCACGTCTTTCGACGTGCCCAATGCAATCAAATAAAAACCAAAATACTCTAACTCCAAGATGCTATTAAAGCATCTAGTTCAGCTTGAGTAGTTTCTTTTAGCCCAATAGAATATATTTCTTCATCTTCAAGAGTAAAATTCTTCATTCCGAAGTAGACCTCAAGAGAAGACGTTTTTTCAATTTTTGGTGTTTGAAATACCTTTTTATCGTTGCTCTGAGAAACTGTAAATACTACAACTCCTAGTATGAGCAATAGGATCATTGACTTGATTTTTTTATCCATAAACAATAATCTTCCATTATATATACGTTAGTACGAACGTAAAGGTTGGGTCAATTGGACTTTTTAATAAAACCAATTACATTTGAACAAGACATCAATGAATAGATTACTTCTTATACTAATATGTTGCATCCCTATTTCAACATTAGCTCAAATCGGGAATGTTTGTGTAGATAGTAATAGAGTAAATCCTTACTATCAATGTAATAACCCTGAGTTTAACCCTGTATGCGGATGCGATAACGTAACCTACCGTAATGGTTGTGAAATGACGAATGTAGGAGGAGTAAATTATCCTTCACCATTTGAGAATGGGGTTTGCCAATCTGATTTTTTCTTTTATTTCTTTTCTCCAAATCCAGTGATAGATAGAATTGATTTTAGTATGCAATTTGCAGATCAAAAAACAACTACTGCTTCTCTGCAGATTTACAATATTTTCGGACATCTAGTCTTTTATAGACTTTTAACCAATATCACCTCTAGTCCATCATTCCCACAGACCATTTATTTCAATGATTTGCAAAGCGGAGTATATGTCATGCTAGTACAAGCAGGTGGAGTTTACAAACATTCCAAATTCATAAAACACACTTACTAAAGTAATGAGGCTTCAAACTATTCATACCGGTAATTTTATGCTCGATGGTGGAGCAATGTTTGGCACTGTGCCCAAAAGCATTTGGCAACGAATCAACCCTGCCAATGAAAGCAATATGTGTAATTGGGCAATGCGTTGTTTGTTAGTAGAAGATGGGAACAGGCTGATACTCATAGACAGCGGAATGGGAGAAAAACAAAGTGAAAAATTCTTTGGATATTATTATCTAAACGGAATACATTCACTTCAGAAGTCTCTCAATGCGGCTGGAGTAGATTTTGGAGATATTACAGATGTTGTGTTAACACACTTACATTTCGACCACTGTGGAGGTAGTGTAAAATGGAACAGTATGAAGGATGGATATGATCTAACCTTTCCCAATGCAAATTATTGGGTTCATCCTGACCATTGGGAACATGCCATTCATCCAAACCAAAGGGAAAAAGCATCCTTTCTTACAGAAAACATGTTACCTATTCAAGAACATGGTAATCTCAAATTCATTGGTCAAGACTTAAAAATATCTGAGAATGTTTCAGGAATTCTAGCCCAAGGTCATACAGAATCGATGTTCTGCCCCAAAATCAATACCGGGAATAGTACTTTAATGTTTATGGCAGATATGATCCCAAGTGTTGGTCATATACGTCCAAATTATGTAATGGGTTATGATATCAGGCCGTTGGACACTATGAGAGAACGAGAATCATTCCTAAAAGAAGCTGTGGCTAAAGATTACAGCCTTTTCTTTGAACACGATTTAAATATTGAATGTGGGAAAGTGGTAATGACCGATAGAGGATATAAACTCGGAGACTCTGGATTGCTAACAGAATTCATCTAGGGCTTTACTTAATAAAGAATTGCTGCCGCTGTCACTGGACTTCTTTTCAATTAAAAAAGTACGTAGATAAAAAAGCATTTCAAATATCCGTGTTTAATGAACAAAAAATACCTTTGTTGACTTGCTCTAGTAGCAACTAAAAACCCGAATATAAATGGACAGTCAATTTGACAATGCTCTGGATTACCACTCTCAAGGTAGACCAGGAAAAATAGAAGTAATACCTACAAAACCAACTCAAACCAAAAGGGATCTTAGTCTAGCTTATTCCCCAGGAGTTGCTGAGCCTTGCGAGGAGATATACAAAAATCCTCAAGACGCTTATAAATACACAGCTAAAGGAAATTTAGTTGCCGTAATAAGCAACGGTACTGCGGTACTTGGGCTTGGAAATCTGGGGCCACTTGCATCCAAACCAGTGATGGAAGGAAAGGGTGTCTTATTCAAAATATTTGCAGATATTGATGTCTTTGACATCGAGGTAGATGCTTCAGATCCTCAAAAATTTATTGATGTTGTAAAGGCTCTTGAACCCACATTTGGAGGAATCAACTTGGAAGATATCAAAGCTCCAGAAAGCTTTCTTATTGAAGAAACTCTTAAAAAAGAGATGAATATTCCATTGATGCATGATGATCAGCACGGTACAGCAATCATAAGTACTGCAGGTCTAATCAATGCTCTAGAAGTTGCTGGTAAGAAGACAGGTGAAGTAAAAGTAGTGGTGAGTGGAGCTGGTGCCGCAGGGATTTCTTGCGTCAAGCTTTGGATTGCAATTGGAGTAAAAAAGGAAAATATTTTCATGTTCGATAGAAACGGACAGGTAAGTGACGATAGAGAGGACTTGGATCAATGGAAAGAAGAATTCAAAACGCCTAAACAATTTGATTCTCTGGGTGACGCTTTTGAAAATGCCGATGTTTTCTTAGGCTTATCAATTGGAAATATTGTAACAGCAGATATGATTCGTAAAATGGCTAAGAATCCAATTGTCTTTGCTTTGGCAAATCCAGACCCTGAGATTCCATATGATGTTGCTATTAACTCACGCGATGATATTATTCTGGCTACAGGTCGTTCTGACCATCCAAACCAAGTAAACAATGTTCTTGGTTTCCCTTTTATTTTCAGAGGGGCCTTGGATGTTAGAGCAACAGCAATAAACGAGGAAATGAAACTAGCAGCTGTAAAAGCATTAGCTGCCCTTGCAAAAGAAACAGTTCCAGATGTTGTTCTTATTGCATACAATGAACCTGACATGAGTTTTGGTAAAGACTACATTATTCCAAAACCCTTAGACCCTAGACTTATAACAACAGTTTCTCCAGCAGTTGCTAAGGCTGCTATGGATAGTGGAGTAGCTAAATTAGAAATAAAGAATTGGGATAAATACAAAGATGAATTACGTAAACGACTTGGATTAGACAACAGATTTCTTAGGAATATCGCTCTTAGGGCAAAACAAAACCCACAGAAAGTCGTATTTGGTGAAGCTGATAAAATAAAAGTTTTAAGAGCTGCTCATATCGCTCACGAAGAAGGATCGTGTATTCCAGTACTACTTGGTCATGAGAACAAAGTCAAACAACTCATTGAGGCGAATGGGCTTAACTTAGGTAAGTGTCAAATTATAGACCCAACTAAAGAAAACCATTTACAAAAAGAATATGGCAAGCTATACTTTGAAAAGAGAGGAAGAAGAGGGATAACACTTTTCGAAGCCCAAAAAGCCATGCGACAACGAACTCATTTTGGTGCTATGATGGTAGAACAGGGAGAAGCAGACGCATTCATATCTGGTTTGAGTAGGAACTACCCTAACACGATTAGACCTGCACTTGAAATTATTGGCAAGGAAGATGGAATTGACAAGGTTGCTGGCATGTATATTATTACCAGTAAACAAGGACCTTTATTCTTTGCAGATGCCACAGTTAACATTGAACCTACAGCTGAAGACCTTGTTGACATTGTGAAACTAACTCACAAGATGGTAAGTCAATTGCAAATAAAACCGCGTATTGCAATGTTAAGCTATAGCAACTTTGGTTCTGCAAAAGGAACCTCCGTTAGCAAAATGCAAGAAGCCGTTCAAATACTCCATAAAAACAATCCAGAAATAATAGTTGATGGGGAAATGCAAGCGAATGTAGCTTTAGATAGCGAACTCCGTCAGGAGGTATTCCCATTCTGTAAACTAGGAGATGAAAATGCCAATGTTTTTATATTTCCGGGACTTTCCTCTAGTAACATAGCGTATAAAATGGTCCAAAGCTTAGGAGTATCTGATGCAATAGGTCCAGTATTACTTGGATTAAAAAAATCTGTCCATGTGCTACAATTAGGGAGTTCTGTTCGAGAAATTGTAAATATGGTCAATATTGCCGTGGTAGATGCACAAAGAAAGAAGGGACTCTTCTAGGTGAACATTGAAATAATAAATACGACTTCTGTGTGGTATCCTCTCTCTTTAGATTTAAGAGACAAGGTCCTTCGAAGACCTCTGGGTCTAAAGATAGCAGATGAAGATCTTACTGATGAAGTCACTCAGGTTCATTTCATTGCTACAGAAAACGATGCTGTAGTAGGAACAGTAACTTTAATTCCTCATTACGAAACCAACGTAGGAAAACTACGTCAAATGGCTACAATAGAACATGTTCGTGGAAAGGGATATGGCAAAGATTTGGTAAGTCATTTGGAAAATTTTTGTATTGAAAATGGAATGTCTAAAATCAGTCTTCACGCTAGACATTATGCTGTTGGATTCTATGAAAATTTGGGTTACACCATATGTTCTGAAGCTTTTGAAGAAGTAAATATAAAGCACTTCGCAATGCAGAAAAGTCTTATATAACTTCATTCTACATTCATTTTCTCTATACATTTGACCTATTATGGGTCCTAATTCTGAGAATCACTATATAAATAGAAGCAATTGGTTGCGGGCAGCAATACTAGGAGCCAATGATGGCATACTATCCACTGCAAGTATCGTAATAGGTGTTGCAGCAGCAAGTAGCTTACGTGAACCTATTATTCTTGCTGGGCTGGCAGGTTTGGTGGCAGGAGCACTTTCCATGGCTGCTGGAGAGTATGTATCTGTTAGTTCTCAAAGTGACTTGGAAGCCGCTGATTTAAAACGTGAAGAACAAGAATTAATAGATTTTCCAGAAGAAGAAGAACATGAATTGGCAAAAATTTATATTCAACGTGGACTTACCCAAGACCTGGCTCAACAAGTCGCTCGTCAATTGACCGAACACGATGCTCTGGGAGCTCATGCTCGAGATGAGTTAGGCATTAGCGAAATTACCCAAGCCAACCCTTTTCAAGCAGCTTTGGCTTCTGGTGCCGCATTTATATTTGGAGGAGCATTACCATTACTAGTCGCCTTTCTAGCTCCTGTTAAAACCATGATTTTGCTTCAGTATGTATTTGCAATTGTATTTTTAGCTCTATTGGGTGCTGCCGCCGCTAAAGCTGGAGGCTCGCTAATATGGAGAGCTGTTGTTCGAATCACTTTTTGGGGTACTATTGCTATGGGGATAACTGCTCTTATTGGTTATCTTTTTGGGGTAAACCTTGTGTGATAAATACGATGAAATAATCATCTTTGCATTCTGGAATTACTTGATTCGATACATCATCCCATTGACCTAAAAAAGCTTAACAGAGAACAACTTCCTCAGTTGTGTGACGAAATACGATCATTTTTTATTGAGAAAATATTAAAGAATGGCGGTCATTTTAGTGCAAATCTTGGTGTTGTAGAACTTACAGTTGCTCTGCATTATGTATATGATTTCGAGGATGTTCGTGAGGACACGAACAATAAATCAGCACACACACAAAAAACATCAGAGGACACAAACCAATCAATTAAGGACTCAGACCAATCATCCGATAAGCTTGTTTGGGATGTTGGACATCAAGCCTATATTCATAAACTACTTACCGGCCGTAAGGCAGCATTTGATAGTATTCGAAAACTGGATGGGTTAAGCGGTTTTCCAAAACTGAATGAAAGTGAATATGATCACTTTGGCACCGGACATTCTTCTACTTCCATATCTGCTATTCTAGGTATGGCCGAAGCTGCCTATTTAGATGATAAACCAAACAAACATATTGCTGTTATAGGAGATGGCTCACTAAGTGGAGGCATGGCTTTCGAAGCACTCAACAATTTAGGTGTCAGTAAGGCAAATGTTCTCGTAGTTGTTAATGATAATCAAATGGGGATTGACCCAAACCTTGGTGCAATTAACACTCATCTTGGCTCTATACAAAACACCCAATCCAATTTTTTTGAAAATTTAGGATTGCCATATGATGGACCTATTGATGGACACGATATTCTCAAATTGGTTCAGTTCTTTGAGCAGCAAAAAACAATAAAAGGACCACATGTATTGCATCTTAAAACGACAAAAGGCAAGGGCTATGAACCCGCTGAAAAAGAACAAACAGACTGGCACAGTGTTAGTTATGTGAAGATTCATCCGGTAAAACCGGAGACCCCAGAAATAAAACCTCTCAAATTTCAGGAAGTATTTGGTCATACATTACTGGAACTCGCTAATCGCGATAAACGTGTTGTAGGAATTACACCTGCTATGCCTAGTGGAAGTTCTATGAAAATAATGATGGACCAATTGCCTCATCGCGTATTTGATGTGGGCATTGCAGAGCAACATGCAGTGACCTTTGCTGCTGGTCTTGCTCTAGAAGGTAAACGTCCATTTTGTAATATATACTCCTCTTTTAGTCAACGAGCATACGATCAAATTATACATGACGTTGCATTGCAAAACATCCCAGTTATTTTTTGTCTTGACCGTGCTGGACTTGTAGGTGCAGATGGCCCCACCCACCACGGGTCATTTGATTTGGCATTCTTAAATGCAATACCCAATCTTACCATTCTCTCTCCTATGGATGAACATGAATTGCGTAATATGATGTACTGGGCAACTGATTATACAGCAGGTCCAGTTGTGATTCGGTACCCAAGAGGTAGAGGAAGTCAAATGGACTACAAAAACACAATTGAACCTATGGAGGTTCCTAGCAGTAGGATACTCACGTCCGGTAATAAAATAGCCATTTTATCCATTGGAGAAATAGGTACTCAAGTACAGAAAGCTATTGTCTCAAACCAATTACAAAACACAGCCTTACATATAGACGCTAGATGTATGAAACCATTGGATTTAGATAGGATCAGCACTGTATTCAATACCTTTGATAAGATAATAACTGTGGAAGAATCCTGTATTCTTGGTGGTTTTGGTCAACAAATCAAAGCACTCGCTCAAGATTTATCCTACCAAGGAACCATACAATCTCTTGGTTTTCCAGATGTTTTTGTTCCTCATGGAGAAATAGAAGAACTCCGAACTATATACGGATTAGATGCTGAAGGCATTGGTAAGGTGATTAAATCATTATTACCACATTAGGTTGTTCTGACAATCATAATCGTCAGAATAGATGCACAGACCCCATCTTATGGATATCTGCTTTATCTTTTTACTTCTCCTCGATAGTAGCAATCACTCTAAAACCTACAGTTGAAGACGGTTCGATTGCACTTTGCTCGCTTTCCACACGGATATCATATCCTGTATCATTCCAGCTACCTCCCATTGCAATATTTTCATCTGAGACTAATTCTGCTACATTTCCACACATGTTGTATAGCCCAAATGAATTGGGGTAATACGACTGAGAAGGAACAGTAATAATCATTTCATCAGCAACGGTCTTAGATATCTTTAACTCGTATGCCTTCTTCTCTCTATTAAAGTGAATATTCCCAGCATCTAAGTTTTTAAAATTCGCTAAATAATTGCCCTTTGAATTTCGCAAATTCGGTCCACCCCAAGGATAAAAATTAACAGTTTCCCCTCTAGCCGCTCGAATCCATTGTTTTTTTGTTGGCACCGAAAAAGTAATTTTCGCTTCCTGATCCTTCATTGCATAAATTTCGGTAAGCCACTCAGCATAAGCATTTGCCTGTTTTAAGGTCACTCCTACCACTGGATAACCATTATATGCAGAGTGCTTGTAGTAATAATTCATGAAAGGTTCGTTGTATGATAACTTGCTCCTCCAAACCGTAGTATCTGGAATATTATCAGTATACTCCTTCATTCTACCTGTTTGTCTTAGGTAAGACAGAAACTCTTTATAGTGAATGTTACTTACTTCACCTTTCGAAACATAGAACGTTTCACACGAGTCTATTCCCAACTCTGTTTCCTGTCCAGCCTTTTTATTTTTTAGTATAATGTCATAATCCTTAGTACTTAAGACTACTTTTCCTGCAGGAACTTCCACATAGTATTTAGTTAGAAACTTACTGTGTTTGGGCTTTTTGTTTTTACCAAAAGCAAATAATAACGGGAGGATTAATAAGAAATAAATCAGTTTTTTCATGATGAGAGAACGAAGATAGTTATCCTTTATTATAAACTACCTTTGAAACATCCTAAAATCAAATGCAATTCAACAATAAAACGTATAATCTACAACGCTATCCAAATACTGTAAATCGCTCTTTAAGACCATGGAGTGCTGCGGATGAATTGCTACTAAATAATGCAAATAGTATTGGATTGGATAACCAAAAAATAGTTCTTGCTCATGATACATTTGGAGCTTTGGCTATTGCTCTAAACACTTATAAGCCACATTCTATTATTAACAACAATTCGCAACTTAAAGCTACTAAACTTAATTTAGAAAATAATGGTCTCAAAGCAAAAGAATTTGAATATAGTAGCCCGCTTAAAATTAAAGTTAGTGCCGTAGATCTTGCCTTAATAAAAATACCTAAATCAGCAGATTTATTTCAATTATACCTTCAACAGATTTATTCCATTAGCAATAAAAAAACAGTAGTTCTTTGTGGCTTTATGACCCGGAACTTTACAGCTAAATGGCAAGAAATAGCGGAATATTATTTTGACGATGTTTCACAATCATTAGCAGCAAAAAAAGCTAGATTACTCATACTTAAATCACCTAAAAAGAAGATTGAACAAGTTCCTTTGTTTCATACTATAAAGAATGACCTTGAACTTAATCTTAAACAATATTCTGGAGTTTTCTCATCCACCAAAATAGATCCAGCTACTCAAATTCTATTGGAAAATTTACCTCCTATCTCAGATTCAGATACTGTTCTAGACCTAGCTTGTGGAAACGGAGTAATTGGAGCTTATGTTCGAAAGAATGCTCCCAACTGCTCTATCTCTGTATTGGACGATAGTTTCCTTGCTATCAGTTCTGCGAAACTTAATCTTTCAAAGGATAATGTCTCGTACCATTGGTCTGACACCGTAAAATCATGTAAGGATGAAAAATTCGATTTCATTTTATGCAATCCTCCTTTTCATTTTGAGTATGAGAATACCATCGAAATATCCATGAAACTATTCAAAGAAGCATGTGGTACTTTGAAACCTAAAGGAAAATTTTATCTAGTCGCAAATACTCATTTAAACTATAGTACGCACCTTTCAAAAATATTCAAACAAGTAACTCAGGTGGTACAAAGTGGAAAGTACGAAGTAATTCTATGTGCTAATTAAGGTTTTCTAAGAAGGTTTATATCTTCCATTAGCCTATCCATGTCCAATGCCAAAGTAGCGTTATACACTCCCCGGATATAGCCTTGATGGTCTACTAATATACACCGTTCTGTGTGTAAAAAATCTGAGGAGTCTTTACTCAATCCTATCTCTTCTTCTACAAAGAAAGACTGTCTTGACAAATCATAAATATATGTTTGATTTCCTGTGAGCAAATTCCAATTGGACTTTAATCCTTTTGCCTCATGATACTCCTTTAGTCTTTCAACAGAATCCATCTCTGGAGTAACAGAAAATGAAATAAGTCTTACACTCTCTCCAAAATATTCATCTTGGATGATTAACAAGTTTTTTGTCATCATAGGGCAAATTGACGGACAACTTGTAAAGAAAAAATTAGCGACATAAATTCTATTCTCCAGACTATCTGAACCATAAACTTTGCCGTCCTGATTCACTAAACTAAATGATTCAATGGTATGTTTTTTCCCTTTGTAATTGGTTGTATCCCAAGTGGGACTTAAGTCTGGGGTAAAATAATATGGGACTTTTTGATCTTTAGAAGTACAACTAAAAATCAAGATGAATATACTACATAGCAGTACCAACTTCATTCCAAATACTTTTACAATGTTTAATTCCCGCATTCCCATATTTTCTTCCATTTTTCACATCATAGTTAAGATATAATTCACCATTCTTCCTCCATGCTTTTTGTCGTCCAGTTTGTTCACCATTTTGGTAATACTCTAATCGATACAATTGTCCATTTGGGTACCACTCCCTTAGAGTGTCTATATATTTTCCTTCGTTAAAACTAAATGCAAACGATGGAACACCACTTGGCCAGTAACCTAGGTGCCTTCCGGTTTTCTTATTGTCTAAAAACTGTCTGGACTCTTTAAGTTGGCCTGAGTTGTACCATTTCCTTGTCAGGCCATCTTGCTTTCCTTTTTTATACGAACTACTAGAGATTAATAGTCCCTCCATATTTGTCTTTTCCAATCGTCCGGTAAACAACTCATTATTAACATAAGCCAAACCTGCTTTAGATTTTACATCTACAGACGCTATATCAACAACAGGAATTGAGTTTTGTAAGCAACCCGAGATTATAACACTTAAAGTTATGACAGCATACTTAAGCACTATTGTGTCGCAGTCCCAGGAGTTCCTTTAAAACCATCCCCATTTATGTATGGAGCTGCATCTGTAATGTGATAATGATAAATCCCATCAGGATAATCAACAGTGGCATGGTTATGCCCGTGAAACACATCTAAATCTGAATTGAGAACCGTACTTCCATCCTCTTCAGGTCCGTAGACTGGGAATCCATCCAATAAGAAACCCATTAGAGCATCCTTCCCTTTATTTGCTGTTAAATACAATGGTTCAATATGATAATGATACACCCCTTGCTGTTGAGGATGACCATAGTATTGATCAAATGAGTTAATTTCATTTGTTAGTTCTTGCTCATTTGGGCCCGCATATTGATTGAAAAGGGGAACTCCATTTATAGCCACCCCCATAGTTCCAAGATTCGTGGCTTGATTACCCGATGATAACTCTATTGGATTCAACGGAATCTTGTACGTGTAGTTGGTCTCACTTATTCTATTTGGGTTCAGATTAAATGCAGAGTTAGACCCGTTATATGCTTCGTACTTAGCTGACCACTGTGTATTTTGATAGTATGGACTTGGATGATCTGGCAAACTATTCACTTTTACAACTACAAAATTTCCCTCAACATAGATATCTGTAGCTCCATAAATTTTAGAATACACTGCTGGTAATTCTGTTGTATCTCCGTTTTCAGTTGGAGTAACTGTCGCATCATCATCCTTACACGATTGAAAGGAAACAAATCCCACGATTAAGAGGGTTACAAGAGTCATTAACTTTACTTTCTTCATATTACTTTTACGTTAGACCAGAGAAATCGGAATTTGATTTCATTCTCTTCTTACAAATTCAAAAACATCAATTATCTCAGGGAAATGATGGGTATCTTCTAATTTAAACTCCTTACTAAATTCACCTACAAGTTCATCTTTAGGACCTCCATCGGTCATCAGAAATATCACGTTACTGACGGTACTATCTATGCGTGCTTCAGAATACTGATTAATTCCATAAAAGTCCTCTTCCTTAAAGCCCTCTAGAACATTATAATAGCCAAATTCAGCATCAAAATTCTTAAATCTATCTCTATTGAAATAGTAGGAATAACACAAAATTCGATACTTGGGATACATCACGATCCGGGTATTCTCCTTTCTGAGTTCCTGCACTTTAGCTACAGCCTCTTTTGAGTGTCGACCATTGTCTATATTTCTTTCACTTTTAAAAATGAAGCAGAATACCAGAGCAAGAGGGATCAACCATTTAACAATCGGAAATTTAATGATCGATAGACTGGATATGCTTACCAGCAGAACAAATCCAATAAATGTATGCATCAAGTAACGGTCATGAAACATTGGAACCTCATAACTCAGAAAAAACATTCCAAAGAAAGGGAGAACAAACCATGCAATAATGACCCACGTGTTCTTGGAAATTAATTTTATATTTTTCAAATTAAGGAGCACTGCTAATCCTACTATAACGAGTACAACATAGACCACTTTCTTACTGTTAGTGAACTGGATTAGCATATACTCAATAGTAGGCCACCCTTGGGGAGATTGTAACCAAGTACCTTTTTCTTTTGTTACGGAGAACTGCTCTAAAACCACAGGTATATACGGACCAAATAGAATAAATGCGGCAGCCATGCTTAACCCAAATACCTTTATTTTTTTCGAGTCCTTAAAACTAAAGATAGCAGCAAATCCAACCTGAATGCCAATTACCATAATGCCGAAATAATGAGCATATAACAGGAATGCATTTATAAGTATAAAAACGACAATCTCTTTCTTTTCAAATCTATCATTTAGCCATCTTAAGAAATAGTAAAAACTGATACAAGTTAACATCCCAAAAAGGGCATAGACTCGTGCTTCATGTGAAAAATACGTTGCGTAATTAGAAAATGTAAACAGTAGTCCCGACACAATACCAACAGGCTTAGAAAAGAATTCGTTTCCAATTTTGTATAAAAATGCTGCTGTAATTCCACCGAATAATAGGGAAGGGATTCGCACTACTACTTCACTGATTCCAAAGAGCTTAATCCAAAAATGTAGAAAGACCTCATAAAGGGGGGGATTATTACCGTGCTTCATGTGTCGAAGGATGTCTGTAATATCCATCTGAGCATAGTATACACTATAAGGCTCATCGCCAGCTAAGCTATTTATTTCAATACCAATCCAACGTAAGACTATATTGATTAGAAAAAAAAGAAAAGGAATTAGGAGCGTAAACTTTCTGAGTCGCACCACGAGAATTATAAGTCTTTTGCCTGAGCCACCAATTCTGCTAAATCCAGCACTTCTACTTCTCCTTCTTTGTTTGCATGCTTTATTCCATCACCTATCATAGTGGTACAGAAGGGACAATTTGCAGATATAATACTAGCTCCTGTTGAAATAGCTTCTTCCGTTCGTTCTATATTAATTTCTTTTTCACCGGCTTCTGCTTCTTTGAACATTTGAGCTCCGCCAGCTCCACAACATAAACCATTTTTACGGCACCTTTTCATTTCTACAAGCTCTGCATCCAAAGCTTCTAAAATTCTCCGAGGGGCATCATACACTCCATTTGCTCTTCCTAGGTAGCAGCTATCATGATAGGTTATCTTACGGCCTTTAAATGGATCTGACCCGAAGGTTAATTTCCCTTCATCGATTAGCTCTTGAAGTAACTGAGTATGATGAATAACCTCATATTCACCTCCCAAACTTGGGTATTCATTTTTTATGGTATTGAAACAATGCGGACATGTGGTAACAATCTTTGTGATTTCATATGCATTAAGAGTTGCAATATTGGCCATAGCCTGCATTTGGAACAAAAATTCATTTCCAGCTCTTTTAGCTGGATCTCCGGTACAGCTTTCCTCTGTCCCTAATATTGCATAATTGACACCTACATTATCCAAGATTTTCACAAAAGCCTTCGTAATTTTCTGTGCTCTTTCGTCAAAACTACCTGCACACCCAACCCAAAATAGAACATCGGGTTTTTCTCCTTTTGCAACAAGTTCAGCTACAGTGGGTACATGTATTGGTTCGCTCATAATAGTACCGCAATTTATACTATTTATCCTCTTTTATCTACCAGACCCTTTCCTGGTTTCTTTTTAGGAGCTTTTTTAATTTTATACCGAACCGTTGCCATAAAATATCGTTGTATCGCCAAATTTTGGCTTTGCACAAACCTATTGCTACTCCAATTCCTCCAAATATTCTGATTTTGATCCAAGATATCATATGCCTTTGCTCCTATACTCCATCTCTGATTACTGTCTAAATAATATGAAATTTCTGAACTAATAATAGGTATGGTTTGAGCTCCAGCGGCAGCATTTGCACCATAAACTTCTACATCCAGCTCAGTGCTCCATTCAAAGCGATCAATGGGACTAACTACCAATTCTGCCCACATGTCTTGAGATACAAAACTGTTATTCGTAATTCCTCCTATTTTTCCTTCATTCAAACCTACTCCATATCCAAGACCTAAACTCCATTTATCAAACTCATTCCATTGTAGTTCCACTCCTGTTTTAAAGCCTTGATTTACGGACTCTATTTCCTTATTATTCTGAATCAGAAAAGACTTATTGAAGTTATAGCTAGCATCCAACTCAATCGAAGTCTTGAGCGTCTGAACAGGCCAATTAAACGATAACGAATGTGAACTAGAGGCACTATACTTATAGTTTTGTAACTCTCTTACAGAATAGTTAAACTCATCCACAGTAACCCTAGAGATAACAGGGTTAAGCGTATAATTAGACCATGTATTGTAAGCAATATACTTACCCAAACCCAACATTTTTCGGTAGTTCATATAGGCAGAATAACGGATAGAGTTCTCTAATTCAATGTTCCCTATAATCGTATTATACGGGTTGGTATTATCTACAACTGGAAGGAGTTGATTGGTTTGTGGTCTTTGCACATTCGCACGAAGATGTGCATACAAGTTATACTTGTGATTTTTTCTAGATTGTATAAAAACAAATGGTATGAAGTACAATTGATTATACGAATATTCATGAACGGTATCGGTAACAAACCGTCTCTGCTCTATCATTTGATTCACTTCTGGCACAACACGTAATGTTGTAAATGAATCAATTTTGAAAATAAAATGAGTATAGTATTCCACGTTATCATAACGAACATTTCCGTTTGGACTATTCGTTTTTATAACCTCATTGTTATTGTTCCACTCAAACTTATGATCATACTCGCTTCCAAGCCAGTTTACTCCAGGTCTAATGGAGAACTTCTTGTTAACCTCAAATTGGTAGGCCGCAGTAGTCGCAAACGTGACTTCATCAGATTCCAATGCAGTTTTTACTATTGGAAGTTCATTCTGAGGCACAGGTAAAAGAATATTATTTACACTTTTAAAATAAGACCCTTTATCATTTTTTACGGAAGATGAACCATAATAAATCGAACCAAGAAAGTGATTTTTTATATTTTTCCTGTTTTTCTTAGTCCAGTGAATTTTTGAAGCCAATTTGCTGTTATCCTTTCCTGACGCATCTTTTGTAACTCCACTGTTTAAAATATTCTCTGAAGTTGAATTATAGTTAATCACCCGACTAATGTAGTCCTGTGAATTTGCCAAAACTTCATATTGAAAACGAGCCACAATTCTATTGAGTGTGTCTGGTTCATACTCAATCTTAGAATTAATTTTATGATTCTTATCTTGAATCAGAGAATTGCTCTTGGACTCTCCAAAGAGAGTATTATTGGTAAGATAAACCTCTGAATTATATAACCCAGTATCAATTGTTTCAACATCGGTCACGATGTATGAAATATCAGCTTTAAGATTTTTTAAAGGCTCAAAATGTAGGTTTGTTCCAATGCCTTTGTTCGTGCTCACTCCAGAATTCCTTGAATAAAAAGTATTCCAACTATTCATTGGATTAATGGAGAAAGAATTAAGTGTCTGCATATCCCTCCAACCGTATAATCGCTTACTAATGTTATTTGCACCTCCTATTATCGAAAGCTGTGTTGCATCTCTAAAAAAATTGAGATTGCCATGAAAATTTTGAACATTATCAGTGCCATATCCAGCTCTTATATTTCCAAAATATCCCTTGGCATGCTCTTCCTTTAGAACTAAATTAATAACCTTTTCGGTCTGATTACCCTCTCCCTCAGTAAACTCATCCTCATCCGTCTTCTTATTAATAACCTCAATTTTATCTACGAGGTCAGCGTCTAAATTCTTGGTTGCAGCTTCTACATTTCCTCCAAAAAACTCTTTCCCATTTATGAGGATCTTTGTTACTTGTTCCCCTTCAGCTGTTACTGTTCCATCTTTTGCAACTCGTACACCCGGAAGTTTTTTCATTAGATCCTCTACGGTAGCATTTGCAGAAGTTTTAAAACTACTACTATTATAAACAACCGTATCCCCATTCATGAATATTGGAATTTTTTTCGCTTTTACCATTACCTCCTTCATAGACATAGCAGAGGGAGTCATTGAAATATTCCAATTTACAAGATTACGATCTACCAGAATGGGCTTATGCTCCACTTCATACCCTACACAGGCCACCACTATTATGTAACTCCCTTCCTCAATATTTTTCATAGAAAAGGAGCCATCTTCCAGGGCTACCGAAAATTGCAAAGTACTAGTATCCAGCGAGCTACTTAGAGCTATACTCGCATATGGAACTCCATTTCCTTTATCATCCAGTAATTTACCAGATACAGAAGCATTTTGTGCTAAACTCGAAAAACTTAGAAGACAGAAAGCAATCAGTAAGGTACCAGTTTTCGACATAGGATATTGACGTTACAAAAATATCCATGATATGCAAATACTATACGTCCTTTGTCCAATTAGCCCTATCACTCGGCGAAAATTGCCATGGAGCTTGGTTGTTTTCTATGTTGCTATTCATCATTGCCCATTCAGAGGGCATTGCAGATTTTTCTAAAGTCTGGTACTGTCGCATTCCAAAAATAATTTCTAGAGGATTTATGTTAATAGGACAAGCGTCTACACATGCATTGCATGTGGTACAAGCAAGGAGTTCTTCTTGAGAAATCATGTCATGCAAAGACTTTCCATCATGGTAGTCTGACCCATGTTCCTCTTTTGCATTCCCTAGTTCCTCTGCTCGTGCTCTAGTATCCATCATTATTTTTCTAGGACTAAGCTTCTTACCTGTAATGTTGGCAGGGCATGAACTGGTACATCTACCACATTCAGTACATGAGTAAGCTCCAAGTATACTCGTCCAACTCAAATCTGTAACATCACTTACTCCAAATTTTTCTGGAGGTGGCATATTAGGGTCTGCTTTACTTGGGTCAAGCATCAAATTTACCTCATTGGTGATTTCTGGCATATTCGCAAATTCTCCGGCAGGCTGTAGTCTGCTATACCATGTATTTGGGAAAGCCAAAAAGATATGCAAATGCTTGCTGTACGGTACATAGTTCATAAAAAACAGAATCCCTAAAATATGGAACCACCAGAAAATGCGTTCAAATACAATAAGAGTTGAAACCTCAAATCCGTTAAAGAAGCCTGTTAAATATTGGGAAACAGGAAAACTTCCTGCAGCTATGTAATGGTCTGCTCCTTTCTCTTGCAATACCTGGTCAACAGCATTCATCTTTAGAAGTGCAACCATTAAGACTATTTCTATTAGCAGTATATATGTTGCATCCTGAGTTGCCCAACCTTTCATTTCTTTGGAATGAAACCGAGGAATTTTCGCAATGAATCTTCTTGCCAAAAACACTACACAAGCAATAAAAACAAGAACAGCAAGAATCTCAAAGAAGCCAATGGCTATATCATAAACAGGTCCCATAAATGAGAGAACCCGATGCGTACCAAATATACCGTCGATTAGAATCTCCAACACCTCTATGTTAATCAGAATAAAACCAACATAGATGAGGATATGAAAAAAACCAGCTACAGGGCGAACCACCATCTTGCTTTGCCCCAAAGCAACTTTGCCCATCATCTTCCATCTAGTAGACTTGTTATCATTGATTTTTTCTGCTTTACCTAAAAATATATTCCTGCGAATTTTTTTAATTTTTTTAACAAGGATGAAAATGGCTAAGCCAAGTACAATTACGAATAATATTTGTTCTAGATACTGCATTTCTACGACGTTCAAAAATAGGATAATTAACCGCTAAGAATAAATATAGATTTCTACATCACATTTTGTTTTCAAAAGTCAAGAATAGGATTATTTTTGCACCCGCATTCAAAACGGATGTAGGAGGTGCGGTAGCTCAGTTGGTAGAGCAAAGGACTGAAAATCCTTGTGTCGGCGGTTCGATCCCGCCCCACACCACATATACACGACAAAAGTCTCTGATTATCAGAGACTTTTGTTTTAGGGGCAAGTAATAATCGTCATATGAGACGATTATTGTTATAAATTGTAAAAGCAGGACACGTTTACCCAATTCCTAAAATGTCCTTACCGTTAGCAAACAGTTTCAGAAAGTCGCTAACAGATTGTTCGGCTAAAAGATCTTTCCCATTGAAAACAAATATTTTACCCATGAACAGGAGTAGGAAGTCTTTCTTACTTAATTTCTGACCGTTAGATTTCAGTTCCTTTATTTGGTTCTGTCGCGTTAATCTTAACGAATTTAAATCTAGGTAGTTTTGTTTCAGAAAATGTATAAGCACCATAGATATCCAAAAACTACAATCCTTCAGGCAGTCTATTTCAAATTGAGATTCACTTTGAGTTATCGTGATGTTAAAGAATTACTGGAAATTCGAGGAGTGAAGGTTGATCATTCTACCATTCAGAGATGGGTGTTTAAGTTTTCTCCTTTTGTAGAGGTCAACATGCAAAAACGGAAGAATCCAGTTGTGGATAGTTGGAGAATGGATGAGACATATATCAAAGTAGGAGGTAAAGACAGATATCTATACCGAGCAGTTGACAAGCAAGGAAATATAGTTGATTTCCTTTTAACCAAAAGACGAATGAAGGGTTCATCTCAAAAATTTCTGAACAAAGCAATTGGGAATAATGGCAAACCAAGGTTAATTAATATTGACAAGAGTGGATCAAATACACAAGCTATTCGTATTGTAAACAGATATAGTTTAATCCTTAAGAAAATCAAGGCCAGACGAGTCAAGTATCTCAACAATATTATTGAGCAAGATCATCGCACAGTTAAACGGCAGATATCAATAACTACAGGATTCAAAGAATTCGAGTCAGCTCAGAGGACTTTAGCAGGAATAGAAATCATAAACATCAGAAAGAATCAACTTACAAATCCAAAGAAAAGTTGGTTTGCTACATTTAAGTCCTTGGCACCATAACTAAAATAATAAATCTGCTACTTTTGAAAACAGAGAGTATTAATGCGACAGAACCAAATGGAAGAATTAACACAAGAAGCTTTTAACCTCAACAAAGAGCTTAAAGCATTGCTACCCATCAAGGCAGAATGGCAGCAAAATCTAGACGAAAAATTCAGATTAGAGTTTAACTATAACTCCAACCATATAGAAGGTAATACCCTGACATATGGAGAAACTAAACTCCTAATTATGTTTGATAAGACGAAAGGAAACCATGAACTACGTGAGTACGAAGAGATGAAAGCTCATGACGTGGCATATAGTATGGTTAAAGAGTGGGCAGCTGATAAATCCAGAACATTAACTGAAATGGATATTAAGACTCTAAATCAAATACTACTGGTGAAACCATTTTATAGTGATGCTCAAACACCGGATGGCAAGCCTACCCGTAAGCGCATAGAACCCGGCCAGTATAAAAGCACTCCTAATCACGTAATCCAAAAAAATGGTGAGGAATTTAGATTTGCAAGTGTAGAAGACACACCTATCAAAATGAAAGAACTCTTAGACTGGTATCTAGACTATGAGTCTCATGATTTTTATGCTTATAATGCCATAGAAGTAGCCGCTTTATTACATTACCGGTTTGTAGTCATACATCCTTTTGACGATGGAAATGGTAGAGTAGCTCGTCTACTTATGAACTATGTTTTACTTCGAAATGACTATCCTCCGGTGGTTATAAAATCTGACGATAAAGCCAACTACTTCTTTGCACTAAACCAAGCAGATGCAAGCGAATTTTCAGCATTCATAGCATATATAGCTAAGCAACTTATCTGGAGTCTCAAGCTTTCAATAAGTGCTTCAAAAGGAGAAGACATTTCAGAAGACGGAGATATAGACAAAGAACTAAGCTTACTAAAGGCTCAGTTAAATACTGACAAAGTACTTAATGAAAAAAGGTCTATCCACAATGTGGCAGACGTTATACAGTATGACATCTTACCAATTCTGGTAGAAATAGAACATAAGTGCAACAGTGTGGAGGAGTATTATTTTGAAAAGGGTCGAACAATTGAAGTCAAACAGATCGGTACAAGTGCAGTAAACATGCTCGGTACGGTAAAATCCGATTTGCTTGAGATCATCCCAAAAACTCTAACTCAATGGAAAAGTGAGCATAGGACCTTTAGTGAATTCAACTATTCACTTAATCTAATTGGTTTTAAGAATAATAAACATGCTCATAGCTCATATGCACATATTAGAGTCTTATTTAGAGAGTTTAATTATGAAATAGCAGCTCCAAGTTTGGGATCCGAAAGAGCAGACCCAAGGCCGTATGGTGTGCGACTTAGCCATGAAGAAGTAAAAAAATACGTAAACCAAAATGTGAAAGGGATTATAGAAGACATTAAGCGATATACTAAAAACTAATATCATTTTGTTGACACCACCAATACGATAAAAGAACAAAACCAAAAATGGCCCAATTCCTTCACATATATCAATTCTTAAAAGAAAATAGGCAGCATAACAATGAGCTTCAACACTATTAGTTGCAAAAAGCGGTTCTGTCGCATTAATTCAAAAACAGTCAATTCTTGACAAATATTAGAGAAATGAAAAATCGTAAATTGCTGATAATATGGAAATTAATAATTCCAGTATTTTTGCATTCGATGCAAAAAAGTCCTAAAAACTATTAATGCGACAGAACCATAACGGCAAACCAAGACTAATTAATCTTGACAAGAGTGGAGCAAATACAGAAGCGATACGTATTGTGAATAGATACAGTTTAACCTTCAAGAAGATCAAGATTAGGCGGGTCAAATATTTAAATAACATAGTGGAACAGGATCATCGGACAATAAAACATCGGATATCAATAACTACAGGCTTCAAGGAATTTGAATCAGCCCAGAGAACCTTAGCAGGAATAGAAGTCATAAATATTATCAAAAAGAATCAAATTCAGAATCCAAAGAAAAATTGGTTTGCTACATTTAAGTCTTTGGCTGCATAACAAAATAATAAATCTGCTACTTTTGGAATCTGAGAAGATTAATGCGACAGTACCTTTCAAAGTTCTTACTCGCAACCTTTTCCTTAACCTCTAATATACCTCGGGGTTAATTTGCACATTGGTATAGAGCTCAAAAGATTTACCCTGCCAATAGATATAGGCAAAGAGTGAGATTTTGCTTACCGAATCTACTCTTCTAGGGCAAAATTTACACTGACACTTACTATATTCATTTCATACATTTTCTACCCCAAATATGACCTAATGCATTCAAATGGGGCAAAAAATGGGGTAAAATTTTTACATACAGGAATAGACATAAAAACATTAAATATCACACTATAAGGAAGTTATAAAAATCATTATGAACATCATTGAACATAAGTTGTCTCGGTATGTTTATGTGGTGTGGTACGCCCCACACCACATTAAGATTAAAGCTTCACAGAAATGTGAGGCTTTTTTTGTATCAGACTTTAAATTGAAAACACCAGAAACTACACAACTTGTACTTTCCAATCTAGGTATTAACCGTCCATTCTATATTTGCTCAAACAATGCTAAGCAAATTCTCCCTTCTAATCGGTTTAAGTCTAGTCTCCTTAATTGCCAATGCACAAGCCTTCTTACAATTACCAATAGAAGGACAGCAAGGTAAAGACTGGATTATTGTCAACTATGTAGATTGGGATACCACAAATTTCAAAGACCACAAGTGTGGTTCCAAGAGCTATGATGGTCATCAAGGAACCGATTTTTCGATTCGGAGTTTTAAACAGATGGATGAAGAGATTGCAGTTTATGCATCAGCGGCAGGAAGAGTCACTTTTACCAAAGATGGGGAATTTGACCGTGAAACAACCGGTGATATTTCCAAAAGACTAGGGAACTACATTGGAATAAAGCATCCTAATAAATATTATACGTACTACGGACATCTTAAAAAAAACAGCATTGTAGTAAGTCAAGGAGATAGTGTAACTGCCGGTGACTTGATCGGATATGTTGGAAGTAGTGGAAATAGCACCGATCCTCATTTGCACTTTGAAGTTTGGTACGATAGTCTGTATGTCGTTGACCCATTTACTGGAAACTGTGGGAATAGCACTTCCCTTTTCTTGAATGCTCCATCATACGACACTAGTATAACGGTTTGGGAAACCGGTATACACCTCAAAAACGACTTAACCATAAACGATTTAAGAGAACGTATAACTACCTTAGATCAACCTTATCTAATAACACCAGACTCAGACTCCTCACTCAACTTTTGGGCACACATGTATGGACTTCGTGCAGGTAAAGAGCTAAGTTTAATATGGTATACGCCAAGCAATACCGTATGGTTTAATTACTCTATAACCTTAGACCGTGATTACTGGTATTATTATTACTGGAGTTTTATTAATCACACTAATTTAGCCGAAGGAGATTGGAATATCAAACTAAACTATGATGGTTCTGAAATAGCCAACACTTCTTTTACAGTATCCAATACAGCCTCTATCGGATCTATCGGACTAAACCAATTTTGCAAAGACATTAAGAACATCTCAATAGCTCAGTTGAGACAAAATCCATCCTTAGATTTGAAAATCACAAACATGTTCGGCACTACGATGTCTAACAATAGTGAACTTTTAGCATCTGGGATGTACGTTATTCAAGTTCAACAAGATGATAAACGATGTCTTCTGAAGAAATATGTAAGTCCACAACTCAAGGACTAATGCAATCACTATTACAATAATGACTACCGAGAAAGTACTTTTTAGTAAACGTACATCTTCACTTACTCCTACTGCAACAGTTTTTCCTACAAAAGAGTATTAAGTAACGCTCCCATTTATCTTACCGCTGTAACTGTAATCTCCACATTCACCTCTTTGGGTAAAGTCTTAACAGCAACAGCTTCTCTTGCTGGAGGATTGCTTGTAAAATAACGGGCATAAACTTCATTGATAGCTGCATAGTGATCCATACTGCTCATAAAAATACTGCACTTTACCACGTTGTCAAAATCCATATCAGCAGCTTTTAGAACCGCACCTATATTGGTCATAACCTGTTCGGTCTCTACAGCTATAGTATCAATCACCAACTCACCAGTAGCTGGATTAATGGCAATCTGGCCGCTACAATACAATGTATTCCCTGCTAGTACAGCTTGACTGTATGGCCCAATGGCCGATGGTGCGTCCGAAGTTGCTATTATCTTTTTACTCATTTCAATTTTGTTTTATGTTTATCACTTTGGTATATACCTTTGCCTTGTAAATGAATATCGCAGCAAAAGGACAGCCCAATCAAATAGAAGAACTAAGAGCACTTATTTCTAACCATCCAATTTTACCGTTCAAAATTAATGAAATAGATAGCTACGATATAATTTTTGATCTAGATTTTGATGATACACCTGAGCAAATTCAACATTACATAGACCTAAAGGGTAAACTTATAGTGGTAGGTGCAGTAAAAGTACAGTTGGAAGAAATACTCGCGGAGGTAGGAACTATGCCAAGTAGCACCATCATTGGGATGAATGCATTACCAACTTTCATCAACCGTAGCTTAATGGAATGTTGTGCATTAAATGAATACGACGTGGCCATTGCAAATGAGAAACTAAAAGCCATAGGCATAGAAACACGATTTGTAGCCAGTCGAGTAGGTCTAGTGACCCCACGGATAGTCTGTATGATTATCAATGAGGCATACTTTACTGTTCAAGAAGGAACTGCGAGTAGAGAAGATATAGACTTGGGTATGAAATTGGGTACTGCATATCCAAAAGGGCCATTTGAGTGGAGTCAAGAAATTGGTTTGGAACATGTCTACGAAACACTTGAAGCTCTTTACCAAGACACCAAAGATGAGCGTTACAAAATCTGCCCTCTACTCAAAACGGAATACCTGAAAGGCTTTATAAGCCCGGCCCCCTAAAGTTTAAGGATTTTAAACTCAACCCTTCTATTCTCTTTTTGTCCTTCTTCCGTATCATCACTTGCAATAAGGAAGTCGGGTCCGTACCCCTCTATTTGTATTCGGTCTTCTTTTATTCCATTATTAGTCAAGAATTTTTTCACTGCACCAGCTCGTCTTTGACTAAGCACTTGATTTCGTGTATATCCACCTAAACTACTGGTATGTCCTGATATTTCTACTTGAACATTTTTATTCTTTTGTAAGAAAACAAGCACCTCATAAAGTGTAGTAAAAGACTCTGCGAGAAGTTGAGACTTATCATTGTCAAAATGGATATTGTCTAATATTAACTTCTCTCCAATAGTTAGCTTTTTATATGGACTGTCATAAATTGGGGTATCCACCATAGTGATGGCTTCCTTTCTATTATCTGAAAAATTACAGGCACAATCTTCTTCTTTGCTTATCGGCACTAAACTAACATCATCGACATAGTAGTAGCTTTCTGGAGATTCCCCTGGCACCTCTATAAGCTGGAGTTCCTTGTGATTTTGAAAACTACCAAGCGTTAAATATTGCTCTCCACCCTTGGCTTTATAGGTACATTGCACCTTCATCCATTTGGTCTTGTAGTTTAATATTTGTGTGTTTAGGATTTTGCTTGGTTTTATTTTCAGGAGTTGATCCGTATTGATATTCTGTTTTTCTTGACTTAGTAAAAACCCAAAAGCATTCGTGGCATATCTGCTACCTGCAGATAATTTAAGGTAAGTGCTGAAACAATAAATTGAATCCTTTTTCAGTGGTTGTCTTAACTTATTTTGAATGTACTCAATGTCCTTCCTTAAACTAAAAACTCGTATTCCTACAAAACTATTCCCGCTTAAAGCTCCACTTCTAGAAAGATACAAATCTGGAGATATAGAAGCCGCTGACCAATCTGAAATATGGTTTGTAAAAGACATAATTGAGAAGTAGGCTTGCGGATGTTTCTCAAATTCAGGATTGGTGACATGATTATACTCAGCCTTCGTGCTGAAGCTTGCTGCTTGTATAAGCGTGGGGTCGCCTGTTCTTTCTTCAAGCTTAAGATAATTGGTATCTCTCAATATATCATTTGGATCCTCTAAACTGGACTTCCAAATAGTCGTAAAATCAACACTTCCAGAGTAACTGTACCTATACTCTGCAACTGTGTACGATCCAAAGTCTTTATAAATATGGTATATCGTATTTTCTACTTTGAGAATTGCTGATTTCATGGCTAACTGTTCCATCACATAACCATTTTTATAGTTACGAATTAGCAAAGTGTCCCCGGTTTTGGGTTCGTAAAAAATCTCTAACCCATTCTTTCTTACGATCTCTTTTCGTTTATTAGCCTTGTAGTTTACTTCTAATAGGATATTACCAGTGGAATCAAATGACAACCATTTGCCATGTTTCAAATACACAGTATCCATAGCTCCTGTTACTCTTGATTTATAGGGCCGTTCAATTGACTCTCCAACTCTTTTAGCTGTTAACCTATTATAAAAGAGTGTATCCTGTCCAAAACAATACAGTTGAATAAAGAGAATAAAAAAGGTAACGATTCGCATTTGGTTAAATACCTAACGAAAATGATGCCATTTTATTGGTAACAAATAGACCTAAGAAAAGTCAGTTCCTAAAACTGCTGACCAATAAAGAAATGGAATTGCCCTTTTGGTTCTGTAGGTAATGCATCCATTGCCCAGGCATAATCAACTCCAAGTAATCCAAACATTGGTAAGAATAATCTAACACCTATACCTGCTGCTCTTCTTACCTCAAAAGGATTAAAATCTTCAAAACTATGGTAAGCATTACCCGCTTCTAAAAATGTTTGTGCATATATGGTAGAAGACTGACCTACAGTAAGAGGATACCTAAGTTCTAAGCTATACTTTGAGAAAATAGGAAGTCCTTGTTGACCACTTATTGGATCACTTATTCTTCCTTCATCATATCCTCTTTGAGATATAATTTCTGTACCGTATAACACAAAATTAGATAGACCACTCCCACCAACTCTAAACAATTCAAATGGAGAATACCCCACATCTTTATTCCATACAGATACTGCTCCAAATCGATAAGATGGTGCAAAAACAAATTGACGTTTCGCTTTTGCAGGAAATCCTAGATACCACTGACCAGAGAACTTTGTTTTAACCAACTCAACCCATTTAAACCTTTCTTGAGCACTCAAATTCTTGTAATCCTTCTTACTATTAATAAGAGAATATGGTGGAGTAAATTGAATACTCGCAGTAAATGAACTTCCTTCTGTAGGATAGATAGGATGATTTGTACTATTTCTGGCCAATGTATTTGTGAAACTCAAGTTATTGGCATTTCCATTTGTAAAGCCTAATTCAGCTGAGCCGAAATTGGCCCAGTCCTTTAGCCCATAACGCTGATACGTAACGGATGAACTGAATGAGAAATAGTCATCAGGAAACTTCAGTTGCTTACCAAAGGATATACTTCCACCTGTGGTAGTGAACTTAGGTCTGTCCTTTGTAAACGCGAAGGTAGACTGTATGTTATGGAATAGACTTATACTAAATGAATTGGGTTTCTTACCACCTAACCATGGTTCTGTAAACGAGAAATTATATCCTTGAAATTGCGGGCCATTACTCTGTGCTCGTAAAGATAATTTTTGCCCATCACCAGCAGGTATTGGGTCCCATCCACCTTTCTGGAACATTTTACGCGAACTGAAATTATTTAGCGTTAAACCCAAAGTACCTACAAATCCTCCAAATCCTCCCCATCCACCGGAAGCTTCTATTTGATCACTTGGCTTTTCCACTACAGTATATTCTATATCTACAGTACCATTTTGCGGATTAGGAACAGGATTCACATCCAAACCCTCAGGGTCAAAGAAACCTAGTTGTGCAAGCTCCCGCATACTTCGTTGAATATCTGAACGGCTAAACTTATCTCCAGGTCTCGTTCTTATTACACGCAACGCTACAAAATCACTTGTCTTATCATTACCTACAACTGTTACTCTATTAACAGTTGCTTGTTTACCCTCATATATCCGCATCTCCAAATCGATACTATCATTCTCTACTAGAACTTCCACTGGATTAATATTGAAAAACAAGTATCCATCATCCATATATAAACTAGAAACATCAAAACCATTTTCACTCATAAAGAGCTTATTATCAAGTCTAGATTGGTTATATATATCTCCTTTCTTAATTCCAAGAAGGGTATCCAATAAAGAGGTTCTATATTTTGTATTACCAGTCCAAGTTATGTTTCTAAAGTAGTACTTATGCCCCTCGTTAATCCCAATTTTAATATTGACTCTATTTTCACTAATCCGCTGGACTGAATCATACAAAAGCGAAACATCTCTGTAACCCATTGAACTATATTTTTGTACAATAGCAGGTTTAGTTTCTTTAAAAACGTCCTCTACATACTTTGAAGAGGCAAATATGTTTAACTTTCGATATCGTCTTTTGGGTTTAAGCAGTTTCCTAAGCGTCTTGTCTTCAATATTATCGTTACCTATAAAAATAATATCCTGTACCTTGATTTTTTTCCCTTTTGAAACATTTATTCTAAGAACCTCAAAATTGGGTTTTTCACTATCTGCTTCTTTGGTGAAGGTCGTTTTTATCCCATAATATCCTTTTTCAAAAAAATACTCATCAATCTCTCTTTTTGTTCTATTGATTAAGTCTTCAGATATTACTTGGTTTTTCTTAAGTAAGATTTCATCCCTAATATTATTCGTTTCTCCTTTTTTCAATCCTTTGATTGAATACTTTGAAAGCCGAGGTCTTTCTACTACCACAATATTCAAATGAAGCTTGGTTCCAACTGTTTTCGAAATTCCGATTTCGATGTCACTAAACAGCTTTTGTTTCCACATTCTATCTATGGCTATTCTCGTCTCATCTCCAGGTATTGTAATTGTCTGTCCTACACTCAAACCAGACATTAATAATATAATTTTAGAATCTGTAAAGTTATTCCCTGATATCGTGAGTCCTCCAATTTCAAACTTCTGTGGATTTTCATAATCTATGATAATCGTATTGATACTATCTACTTGCCCCAGAGAAACAAGGTTACATATGAGTAAAGCTATTACTGCTATTTTTTTCATTTTTCTTTTTAATCTTAAGCCAATTGTTCACTGGTTTTTCCAAACCGTCTCTCTCTACTTTGATAATCCAATATGGCTTCATATAGATGCTCTTTTCTAAAATCAGGCCATAATACTGTAGTAAAGTAAAGTTCACTATACGCTATTTCCCAGAGTAGAAAATTACTAATTCTCAATTCCCCACTTGTTCTAATCATCAACTCAGGATGAGGATATTTATGAGTTGTTAGAGTCTTATCTATTAATTCTTCGTTTACTTCATCAATTGTAATTTCACCATTGGCAGCCATTTGAGCAATGGTCCTTGCAGCATTTACAATATCCCACTTCGCACTATAACTCAATGCTAGTATTAGAGTCATTTTAGAATTCCCTTTGGTTGTTTCAATTGCTTCTTCAAGCTCCCTTCTACAATCTTTGGGTAAAGTATTCCTATCGCCAATAGCATCGAGCTTAATACCATTTTTCATAAGTGTTGCAGTTTCTCCTTTTATGGTTTTCACCAATAAAGTCATCAAAGCATTTACTTCTATTTTAGGTCTATTCCAATTTTCTGTACTAAAAGCATATAGTGTTAAACACTCCACTCCTAGCTCTGCACAGCCCTCAGAAACTTCCCGAACAGCCTTCACACCGTTTTGGTGTCCAAATATTCTAAATTTACCCTTTTCCTTAGCCCATCTACCGTTTCCATCCATAATGATGGCAATGTGTTTGGGTAATCGTTTGGGATCTATTTTTTCTTTGCTCATCAGCTAGTTACAAAATTAAAATGGGCACTTTATTGGTGTGAATCTATAGGATATGGTAAACGCGGTTTGAAAGTACCAATCCTTTAAATTAGGGTCTCCACGTTGGTCACCTGTATTTGCTAAAGCTCCTCCATTTTCAGATACTTCAAAAGATCTATCTGAAAGTTGATTTGCCAAACTTCCCCTTCCATCCAAATTAGGATACAGGGTACTTACATCATCCAAATGGTCGGTAAATGTTTTTCTCCATCCGGCCTCAAAACCAACTATCAAGTTAGGGGTAATAGCATGTTTTACTCCAGAACCAAAAGGGATACTTATTTGCATCAAGCCGTACCTTTGACTCTCTGTATTTAAAGCTTGCAAATCATGCCACTCTCCATTAATTTTTGCTTGTGGCTTGTGCAAATACAATGCTACTCCTGCCATTGCATAAAAAGTAGTTCTTTCATGAATCCCACGGTTGCTAAATGGATGAAAGTTGAACTCAAACACATTTGAAATTTCGTAGATATTATTTCTAAAACTCAAATTTCTCAATTTGTATTCATTGAAATTACTATCTGCTCCACTTATCTTTAGATAGGATAGTGTCGGACGAATAGACCAATATTCATTAAAATTATACTTAAAAAAAGCACCACCTGAAAAGTTGGTTTCTTTAGGAACAATGTTGTAAGCCAAATCCCCATGATAATTAGAACCTCCAACCATTCCTCCCAACTCCCATGACTGAGAAAAGCAGGTTAGGCTAGAGCCAATTATTAGCGTGAATATGCTTACAGTTTTGATCACTGATACAGATTGTTTTCTTTTAATACGCAAAATTAGCATAGATGTTACCCTTAGAACGATAAATAGGTAAGAAATATGTCTTTTTACTACTAAAAAGTTGGGCAAGAGGGACGATTACCGTACAAACGGTAAGTAAAGGTCACTCCAAAGATGCCATACAAGTCATTTTTATCGGGATTACCTCTTTGATTATTATTCAATTCATCATGTAAAGTAGGACTTCTATCACTCATTGCTGCTGACATAGGTCCATACTGAGATGAAAGTCTAATAGGATCAACATAAGTAGAGCTTACATCATCTATATAGTCTGTAAAGGTAAAACGAGTTCCGTATTCTATACCCAATGTCCATTTGTGGTTTAGCTTAAATTTAAAACCCCCACCTATTGGAATTGCAATCTGGGTCAATGAATATCTTTTTCTATCATTAAATTCAGTTGTTTCCTGACCTTCTGTCCCCAGCGGTTGTAACTCTACCCATTCTTCATCACGGTCTGCTAATTCAGCATATGCAGCTGGTCCAATGTACCCAGCTAAGGCACTTGAAGGATCATAAAGAAATTGAGCTTCAGGGTTAAACTTGAATACACTTACACCAATAAATGCATACGGAATAACACCAGATTTATCTCGGGTGTCTAAATGATTAAAATTAAACTCCGCAGCTCCTGTAAAATCCCACAAGTTAGATCTAAAATTGAGGTTTCTCCGTTCCTCATCAGTCTGATTCTCATTCCACTTATCATCTCCTTCCAGAGATCCGTATTGAGCACTAAGTCTGAAAGTAACTAATCTACCAGGAGTGTATCTGGTGATTAATCCAAAACTTGGCTTGAACCCCCTTGTTTCAAAATGTTTTTGAGTAAGGTCTCCTGAATAATGAGAGAATCCTCCAATAAGCCCAAACTCTAAAGAACTTGTTCTAAACCATCTTTGCTGAGCTTCACTTTGATTACTTAGTCCCATAGCGAGGATAAAGCAACACACAAGTTTTATATTTCTAACCATTGTAATGTAAATCTTATAAAAACGTCCTATAGCCTTTAGTATAGCGAGCAAAGGTACTATTTATTAACGAATTGTTAAGTTCATTTATTTTACAGCACTTACTGCTACGATAAGGTATAAAATTCTGTCTTCTCGTGGGTATGGTTTCTTATGACTCCAGCACTTATCAGATTCACGAGAATCTTAGACGCTCTCCATTTTGAGATATTCACCTTTTTACGAAATTCTTGAAGCGTAATTCTTTCATTCTCTCTCAAGTATTTTAGTAACGCTTCCTCATTCTTGCCATACTTTATTAATGTGCCTCTATTACTAGCTTGCCTTCGGAGCACATCTACAACTATCTTACTGGCTAACAAGCTTTTATCCTTATTTCTTACATACACCCAATACTTGCCATCATCACCTTTGGCAGCATAAGGTTTCTCTTCCCCTTCAGGCACTATACACTCCAAAATAACCTTATCCCCGAGCTCATGTTCTATGATTTGTAATGGGATTTCAGGTTTACAATAAAAGGATGCTGCAAGATCCAGCATGTACTTTTCGTCTTCGGTTCTTATCCCTGCAATTGTTCGATTATCTCGCACCCCTACCAGCAAAGTTCCACCCTTATTATTGGCAAAGCTAACCATGGTTTTAGCTATTTTATTGGCACTAGAAATCTCCTGCTTATAATCCAGCATATCACCTTCTCCTTGCCTGAGATATCTTTTTATTCGATCGTTCACTTAAAAAGTTAAAGTCTACTCCCTTCTAGAGAAGTAACAGCTACATTGTATTCTTGTATCATGTCATTAACAATCGTAGCCGCAGGTTTGATTTCAGAAATAGATCCGCTTATTTGACCAATTTCTAGTTCTCCTTCATCCAAGTCGCCCTCAAACATTCCTTTTTTTGCTCTGGCTCTTCCTAAAATCACGATAAGTTCATCCTTACTCGCACCATTTGCTTCTGCCATAGCAATCTGTTCCCAAAATTTATTTTTAATGAGTCGCACAGGAGTAAGTCGTTTTAAACTCAATTGTGTTTCTCCATCCTTTGCGTCAACTACTTTATTCTTAAAGTTGATATGAGCACTACTCTCTTCACTTGCTACAAATCGACTACCAACTTGTACTCCTTCTGCACCCAGTACCATTGCGGCCAACATGGTACGACCTGTACCTATTCCTCCAGCTGCAATCACTGGAATTTTTACCGCCTTACATATCTGAGGTATCAAGACCAAAGTCGTGGTTTCTTCTCTACCGTTATGACCTCCAGCTTCAAAACCTTCTGCCACAATAGCATCCACACCACAAGCCTCTGCTTTCATCGCAAATTTTTCATTGCTAATCACGTGTACCACCTTTATTCCTGCTTTTTTCAGAGTCTCTGTCCAAATAGCGGGATTGCCTGCAGAGGTGAACACAATAGGTACCTTCTCCTCTAAAATAGTAGCAATATGCTTATCAATATCAGGATAAAGCAAAGGTAAATTCACTGCGAAAGGCTTATCTGTTGCAGCCTTGCACTTTTGAATTTGAGTCTTCAAGACATCTGGATACATACTTCCCGCTCCTAGAACTCCTAATCCTCCAGCATTGCTCACAGCACTTGCCAACTCCCAGCCACTGCACCATATCATTCCAGCTTGAATAATAGGATATTGTATTCCAAAGAGTTTTGTGATACGATTTTGCATAGGGCGAAGTTAAGAAATTGGATACATATTAAAAGCAAGATACACTCTCTTAAAAATCGGATAGTTACACTATATTTGGGAACATGAAACTCTTAAAGTATCTCACTATGCTACTTTACATTAACTATGAACAACGCTAACATATCAGTACTCGCATGACTCAATTTCAATTGTTTCAATGCATTCCTGCATACAAACCCGGACCCACTTCTAGATTAATTAAGTCTTTATTTAAATATAACTGTAAAATTTTATTGGATCTAGAAGATAGCATTCAAAATGTACTGAATCCTAAATTGAACTCTTTGCTAAAGGCACAAGCTCGAAAAGATTTTATAGCCATTTTAGCATTTATACCCGAAAGAAAAATTAGTTTAAGAATTAATAGAGTTGGCAGTGAAGAATTTGAAAATGACCTTATTCTTCTAGATCAAACTAAAAATAGAATTGAGAGCGTATTCTTACCTAAAGTTGAGTCCATGGAAGATATTTTAATTTTCCAGTCATGCACATCAAATAAGTTCAAACTAAACCTCATTCTTGAAACCAAAAAAGGAATAGAAAACATAGATCAAATCCTAAGTCCTACCTATAAAGTACTTATCGATAAAGTGTTCTTTGGGAATTATGATTATCATCTAGATTCAAATATTTTTCCAGTACATGAACAATCGTCCGATTGGTATTGGAACACAATTAAGCAGATTATATCTAGCATAGAGCAATATGGATATGGTTTTGGTAACAGTCCTTATGCATTAATTTCTGATACTACTACTTTACAACAATCGATGCTGAAACTTAACAAAATTTGTTCAAACCCTTATGCACTAATGTCTCTACACTTGCAACAAACCAAAGTGTTGTTCCGTACCAATACAACCCAAAACTTGGATATAAAATCTTCTGAATTTGAAGGTATTGAGGACCTTAAAACCTCATTTATAAAAAATTTACAGAAAGGGAGAAGTTTTTCTTTTGATAATCAGCGTATCATTACTCCACAAGAATATTTCCTTGCAACAGCAAAACACAAATGCCAAGACTGAATATTGGATTTATGGGTGGATGCATTAGTACGCAACCAGGAATAGAAAGAAAAGACCTGTTCTATAATAAGATGCTACATTTTTTTGAAGAGACAAAAACAGAGGTTCAATTCACAATTTCTTTAGGCAACTACCAATCTTTTGACACTTTAAATAAAAAAAATAGCGATTTCATAAACAAGAAAGATCTTGACATAGTTTTTCTTTTTATTCGCCCATTCCCTCTAATGCCATTGCAAAAACCCTTTATCAAATACGATTCGGCAAATGGTTCAAGTAAAACAGCTATCCATCCATCTCTATTGTCAAGAAAACTAAGATGGGATAGAATACTAACTCTTCATCAATCAACATCCCCATACTGTGAAGAAATTAAACGAAAAAAAATAGCATTACGTGACCTGAATATTGGCATTGGAATAGTGCTTGGATTACATACTTGGGCAAACAGGTTTATACTCTCTAAAATAATAGAAACAAAGAATCTTTTTAAGCAAAAAAAAATTAAACTGTTTGTCATTTCTCCTCCTAAAAATCCAGAATCAATGATGGCAAATAAAATATGCAAATGGACTACCGATTATCTAAAAAGACAATGTCTTAAACAGCATATTTCCTATTTAGACATCAACAAACTCTCCATGGAGTGCTTTAAAAATGACGGAATTCATTTTAACCAAATGGGGCATTATGAACTCGGTAAAATTTTGTATAAAGAACTCAAAAAATTCATTGAACAAGGCTCATGCATTACATCTTCTTAATTAATGTAATATGTGCGTATAATCTTAATTAGATACATTCGCCCTATGAACTACTCCTATTGGGAAAAGGAATATTTACTTGCTGATATTGACTACCTCGTCATTGGAATGGGGTTGGTCGGCTTACAAACTGCTATCAATTTAAAAGAAAAAGAGCCAACGGCCAAAGTCGTGGTCATTGACCGCCATGCTTGGGGGCTAGGAGCGAGTACACGTAATGCCGGTTTTGCATGCTTTGCCAATGTCAGCGAAATCTTGGATGACCTTCAAAATGATACCCCAGAAAATGTATATGGTACTATAAAAAAACGATATCAAGGACTTCAAAAACTGAGAAGCAAATTTGGGGACAAGAACATCGGTTATTTGGAAAAAGGGAGTTGTGAAATCTTTACCAATGAGAACAAAACTTACCTTCTCAATGGCATTGACAGCCTACAAGGAATCAATACCATATTGTATAATGAATTGGGCCTCGACAATGTATTTACATACAAAAGCAACAACTCCCTTCCCAATACACTTGGAGCTATACACAACAACTTTGAAGGACAACTCAACACAGGAAAGATGTACAATACCATTTATGCTTTTGCACAACAACTTGGTATTTTACTATATGGGGGAATAGAAGTAGAAAGCTGGAAAAAAGAAGATACTGTTGAAGTAAAAACTACAGATGACCTTACCATTAAAACAAGCAACTTAATCTTCTGTACAAATGCATTTACTAGCAAACTTACAGAGGTAGATATCGCCCCATGTCGAGGACAGGTGATTGTCAGTGAACGAGTTACAGACCTCCCTTGTGAAGGTTTGCATCACTTTGATGGTGGATATTATTACTGGCGAGATATTGATAATCGGATTCTCCTTGGTGGAGCGAGAAACAAAGATGTGTACGGAGAGACCTCATTGGAAATAGCACAAAACGAAACCATCATAACAGAACTCAAACGCTTTATGAATGAGCAAATATTTGGCAAAAAGGTGGCTATTGACTATGAGTGGAGTGGAATCATGGGAATGGGTAAAAACCAAGAAAAACTACCGATAGTTAAAGAAGTAGAACCCAATATTTATATAGCCGTAAGGCTTGGAGGAATGGGAGTAGCTCTAAGTGCTAACGTAGCAGAGGAAGTAGTGAAGGTAATGAGTAATGAGTAAGCTCTGCACTTACTGCCAAATGCTTAGATTAATCTCTTAAAATACTTCTGGCTATAACAATACGCTGAACCTCACTGGTCCCCTCGTAAATTTGAGTTATTTTAGCATCACGCATCATACGCTCTACATGGTATTCTTTTACAAATCCATAACCACCATGTATTTGCACTGCTTCAGTGGTGACCCACATCGCAGTTTCAGATGAGAACAATTTAGCCATACTTGCTGCTTGAAGAAAATCTTCTCCCGCATCTTTAAGAGCTGCTGCTTTTAGACAGAATAAACGTGCTGCTTCTATCCGAGTAGCCATATCCGCTAACTTAAATTGAATAATCTGGTGATTCATTATCTCCGTACCAAACGCCTTACGTACTTTAGAATATTCAAGTGCTCTTTCGTATGCACCACTGGCTATACCTAGAGCTTGAGATGCAATACCAATACGCCCACCACTTAAAACTTGCATTGCAAATTTAAAACCGTACCCATCTTCACCTATCCTATTTGCCTTAGGCACCTTCACATCTTGAAACATAAGGGAATGTGTATCAGAACCCCTAATCCCCAATTTATCTTCTTTTTTACCTACGACAAACCCTTCCATGTCTGAAGTCACAATAAGGCAGTTTATTCCTCTATGGCCTTTTTCCACATCAGTCTGAGCCATTACTAAGAAAGTACTACCTGTTCTTCCATTGGTAATCCAGTTTTTAGTACCGTTCAGAAGGTAATGATCGCCCATATCAATAGCAGTTGTTTTTTGGCTTGTAGCATCACTGCCAGCTTCTGGTTCACTTAGGCAAAAACCACCATGTATTTTACCGCTTGCTAGCGGCTTAAGAAATTTTTCTTTTTGTTCTTCTGTACCATGTTTCTCTAGTCCCCAACACACCAATGAGTTATTTACACTCATTACAACACTTGCACTTGCATCCACTTTTGATATTTCCTCCATGGCAAGAACATAGCTTATAGTATCCATTCCACTACCTCCCCATTTAGGGTCTACCATCATACCAAGCATTCCGAGTTCCCCAAGTTTCTTAATCTGCTCAGCAGGAAAACGTTGCTCATTATCTCTTTCTATAACACCTGGAAGGAGTTCTGTTTCAGCAAAGTCTCTAGCAGCCTGCTGTATCATTAAATGCTCTTCTGATAATTCGAAATTCATGCGTATTAAATATTGGGGCAAATGTAACAGATTCACCATCCATTTGTTCTTTTAACGTAAAAGTCCTGTCTTGATTAAATTGGGCTAAAATTACTTTTAATATCCTTCCCAAGTTTACATAATTTCATAAAAACATAAAACTATACTCAGAATCCAGTGTCACACAGGGTTCTAAGAAACCATATAAGTTGATAACCTCTTAATTACTTTTTCGCTTTTTCGTCTAAAAAACTAGGTTAAACCCCTGTATAGCTACTACATTGCCGTCGATATGAACAAAACAGAATTAATAAGTGCTATCAGCGATCAAGCTGGAATCACAAAAGAAGGTGCAAAAGCTGCTTTAGAAGCAACTATAGGATCAATTCAAAATGCGGTACAACAAGGAGACAAGGTATCTATCCCTGGATTCGCTACTTGGTCTGCTTCTTATAGACCTGCTAGAGATGGTAGAAACCCTAGTACTGGAAAAACTATCAAAATAGCTGATAGAGTTGCAATTAAGTTTAAAGCTGGAAAGACTTTTTCTGATGCAGTAAACAATGACAAGCTAAAAAAGCAACTGAAGTAATTCGGTAAAAAACAACTTATTTAAAATGTCTGCAATCTAATTGCAGACATTTTTTTTGTTTAAAAAGAAACTCATATCATTCAATATATTCGCCCCGATGTATTTGAAAAAAGGAGACACCATCGCAATTGTATCACCTGCTAGAGCTATTGAAAAGGAAAAAGTTATTCCTGCAATTCGATTTTTTGAAAAACATGGACTTCATGTAGTACTTGGAGACAGCGTATATAACGTACAGAATCAAATGGCGGGAACAGATGAAGAAAAGGTTGCCGACATTCAAAAATTTATTGATGATAAAGATATTAAGGCAATTGTAAGTACCAGAGGAGGATATGGGTGCGTACGTATTATAGACCATCTAAATCTAGAGCCACTTGCGAAACAAAAAAAGTGGTTCGTAGGCTATAGTGATGTCACTGTTTTTCATTCACACATACATCAAAATTTTGGTACACCCACTCTCCATAGTACCATGCCAGTAAATATAAGCAATGAGTCAAGTCCAGAAGAGCAATTGAGTAATGAGACCATGATAGCGGCCCTCTTTGGTGAAGACATCTGTTATGATCTTCCAAAAAACGCTCTGAATAAAGAGGGAAATGCAACAGGTACTTTAATAGGGGGTAATCTGAGCATGCTTTATAGCATGTGCGGTTCTAATTCTGATGTAGATACAAAAGGTAAAATCCTTTTCATCGAAGACTTGGACGAATACTTGTACCATGTAGATCGTATGATGATGAACCTTAAACGAACTGGGAAACTAGATAAACTTGCAGGTCTTATTGTAGGAGGGATGAGCGATATGAATGATAACACAATCCCATTTGGACATACGGCTGAAGAAATCATTTTAGCACATACCCAGTGCTATGATTATCCAATCTACTTTGGTTTTGAAGCTGGTCATCAAAAACCAAACAAAGCATTACGTTTTGGGATGGATGCAGAGATAAAAGATAATCAGCTATTTTTGCCAGCATAATTTTTTTAACAAATGGCAATATATCAAGCAAGTAAACAACTCACTAAATTTGTGATTTCAGGAGTCATAGCTGTCGCTGTTGATTTTGTAGTTTACTATGCCTTATCCCAGTTTGTAGGACTGCATGTTGATATAAGCAAGGGATTGAGTTTTTGCTCGGGTATGTTTGTTACCTACAATCTCAATAAATACTGGACGTGGAGACAAACTGATAAAAACAATACAAGATTGGCTCTTTTTGCCGCCTTGTATCTTGTAGCTATGGTCATTAATATAGCCACTAATCATTATGCCATTGATGTTATTCCAGACAGCGAATTCTTAAGTTCAATCAAAGATAGCTCGGGAAGTATTCAAGAACTCTTTGCAATTAAAATTGACAAGGTAATGGCCTTTATCATAGCCACTGGTCTAAGTGCTACATTTACCTTTCTGGGGCAAAAATTTTGGTTATTTAAAGACCGAGACTAGTACTCTGGTCTTGTTAAGATAGTTTGGGCAATGATAGCCTGACGCAAATCAAAATCTGATTCTCCCCTTTCTTCATCCACATCTTGTATTTCAACTATATCTTCACGAATAGTATCTATGCTTGGACCTGTATCCGAATGATGTTCATACTCCGGTCTAAAATCATACTGATGATCAACTATATCAATCTTCTTTCGTTCACGGTTGTTCTCTGTTTTAGCAACGGGTTCTGGAACTGCAACTTCAGCACTTCGCTTTGGTTCTCCGGATAGTTCTCTAAGAATATCATCCAAAGATGAACTGGTAACTAAAGGTTTTATTGGTTTTTTATTCTGTCTGGGTGCTTGATTTGTATTTTGTTGCTTTTTTTTGCTGCGACCAAACAGACGAAAGGCTAAAACTAGCCCGATGATAATGTACTTTACGTATTGTCCTAAATCGTCCATTGAGAAAAGCGAAGTTAATGAAAAAAACACTGGTTTTGAGCCTTGGCTCTAATTTAGGAAATAGATACGCCTACTTACTTCAGGCTATTCATTTAATTGAGCAAAGATTTAGTTCACAAACTTCTCGTGCTCACTATTATACCACTCCTCCATGGGGTGAAGAAAACCAACCCATTTTCATCAATACTGCAATTAGTCTACAAACAGAATTAGACCTGTATTCTTGTCTTGAGGTACTCCAGTCCATCGAAAAGCAATTGGACCGAATTAAAACCAAAAAATGGGGCCCTAGAAATATAGACATAGACATCCTATTGTACGGTAGTGAGATAATTAAAAGTCAAGAGCTTATTGTCCCTCACCCTCACTTACATCATAGACCGTTTGTACTTATTCCACTTTGTGACATTCATGGTAAAATGATGCATCCTATCTTAAAAAAATCCATGACAGCATTGGCAAAAGACATAGTGAATGACACCGTCCTTTTCACTTCAAACACAGTAAAACTATGATACTTAGATCCCTCGGAGATATAACATATTGGAAAAAAATAATAGCTGATGACACCGTAGAGTTCAAAATTAACCACACTTTCCAAAAACAATCATCCCTATCACAATTTGAAATAGTCAACACAAATGGCAGACAAAAACTGAGTATCCCTACTGTTAAAAAAACACGAAAAGGGAAGTATGAGCTTGTGCAAATAGACTATTCTACTAATTGGCAAATAGAACATTGGAGAAGCATTGAAAATGCATACTTAAAATCTCCATTTTATCTCTACTATGGGTATAAAATCGAGGCTATTTTCAAACAAAATCACATAACTCTACTGGACCTTAACTGTGCACTCGTTGAAATAATCTGCAATTGTATTAAGCTAAAAAAAGAACCTATATTCAATAGGAATGAAGAAGTATACTTTGAAAAACAAGTAGGACTTTCACATTCAATTTATCCTCAGGTATTTGATACCAAACTACCTTTTGAACAAAATCTATGTATTCTTGACTTACTATTTAATCTAGGACCAGAAACACTAGACTATCTTAGGCGGAATCACTGAAAGAACCCATTTTACTGAATTTCTTAATTCTAGCATTTACCAATTTCTTACTCCCCAGTTCACAGAGCTCTTTGATGTTCTTTTTCAATTCTGCTTTCAGAGTTTTAAACATCATTTCAGGATCATTGTGAGCACCACCCAAAGGTTCAGGAATTATGCCATCAATAAGCTTATTCTTCAGCATTTTATCAGATGTAAGACTCAGCACATCTGCTGCCTTTTCCTTATAATCCCAACTACGCCAAAGTATGGTTGAGCAATTTTCTGGTGAAATAACCGAGTACCAGGAATTCTCTAACATAAGAACTCTGTCTCCGACTCCTATGCCCAAAGCTCCACCACTGGCTCCTTCTCCTATCACTACACAGATAATAGGGACTTTAAGAGTCGCCATTACCATTAAGTTCTTGGCTATAGCCTCACCCTGACCTCTTTCTTCTGCCTCTAAACCTGGAAAAGCTCCAGGAGTATCGATAAGACAGATTACTGGCATATCAAATTTCTCAGCCATTTTCATCAAACGCTTAGCTTTTCGATATCCTTCAGGATTTGGCATCCCAAAATTTCGGTACTGTCTCTCCTTTGTGTTCCGTCCTTTCTGTTGACCAATAATCATCACATTGTGATTATCAATCTTAGCAAGACCACCAATCATTGCTTTATCATCACCTACATTCCGATCACCATGCAGTTCTACAAAGTTTTTGGTAATTGCATTGATGTAGTCCAATGTATACGGTCTCTCTGGATGACGAGATATTTGCACCTTTTGCCAACCTGTGAGGTCCTTATAAAGGTTCTTCCTTTCGTTGTTAATTTTTTTGGTAAGTTGAGCAACAGTATCACTCATATCCACCCTGCCTTTAGCATGAGTAGCTTGAGCTTTTTCTAATTGCTCAATTAGTTCTTCCAAAGGTTTTTCAAAATCTAATAATACTGCCATAAGCCATCTTACTTGAGGTGGCAAAAGTATAAATCTAATTGAATTGAAACAGAAAATAGTCATTAAAAATTAGGCTGTCTCATAAAAAGAGCTTGCTCTTGTCCCAAGCTTAAAAGAATTGAATCACAATTGGTATATAGAATGTCTTTTATGCAAAAAAATAAGCTGTCTCAGATTAACCTCTGAGGCAGTTTTTCTTAAATCAGGTTTGAACCACATATTATTCTAGCTTATAAAAGTGTATCCATAGTCCTCACAAGTGAAAATATCTCAAAGTGACAATACCAACTTCTAAAAAATATGTTCAAATTGAGGACAAAAAAAAGTCCCGCCGTTAAGCGAGACTTCTGCGGTCTGGACGGGACTCGAACCCGCGACCCCCTGCGTGACAGGCAGGTATTCTAACCAACTGAACTACCAGACCCCTTTTTCAAGGAGTGCAAATATAATCCCCTATCAAATATTACAAATTCTTTTTTAAGTTATTTTTAAAGTGATTTTACCAAACCATCAAACAACTCATATTCTGCACCACTTTCCGAGCATTTCGCTCTATTATTTTTGTCAAATTCAAGTCGATGTCCAAATTTACTCATCCATCCAATTTGCTTCCCCGGATTGCCAACTATCAAAGCAAATGCCGGCACTTCTTTCGTAATGACTGTACCTGCTCCTATAAAGCAGTATTCTCCCAAATCATTCCCGCACACTATTGTTGCATTTGCCCCTATGCTTGCTCCTTTTTTTACAGTCGTTTTCAAATATGAGTCTTTGCGTACAATTGCACTTCTTGGATTCATCACGTTGGTAAACACTGCACTTGGACCTAAGAACACATCATCTTCACAGATCACTCCTGTATAGAGACTCACATTATTTTGAACCTTGACATTAGATCCTAAGATCACATTTGGGCTTATTACTACATTCTGACCTATATTACACCTTTCTCCCAAAACACAATGCGACATGATATGACTAAAATGCCAAATTTTAGTACCCGCACCTATTGTGCAGTCTTCATCAATAACAGCGGTTTCATGAGCGAAGTACTCCATATTAAAATTCTCTTGGATGGGCATACTTGTACAAATCTCCTTCTGGAAGATTCTTAAAGTATTCGTATGTTATTTTTAGCCCTTCAGAACGATTTATTTTCGGCTCCCATCCCAAAATATCTTGAGCTTTGGTTATATCTGGTTTACGCTGTTTAGGATCATCTTTTGGAAGATCTAAGAACACAACCTTTTGATCAGTACCTGTAAGTTCTATTATTTCTTGGGCAAAGTCCAAAATACTGATTTCATCTGGATTTCCAATATTCACAGGTTGAACATAATCACTCTTCAACAATCTGTAAATCCCTTCTACCAAATCAGCTACATAGCAAAAACTTCTTGTTTGGCTTCCGTCTCCGAAGATGGTAATATCCTCTCCTCGAAGTGCTTGACCTATAAAAGCGGGTAACGCTCTACCATCATTCAGTCGCATACGTGGGCCATAGGTATTAAATATTCTGACGATTCTGGTTTCTACGCCGTGAAAGGTATGGTATGCCATAGTCATGGCTTCTTGAAACCGTTTTGCTTCATCATACACTCCACGAGGACCTACTGGGTTTACATTTCCCCAGTAATCTTCTGTTTGAGGATGAACCAAAGGATCACCATACACTTCACTAGTTGAAGCAATTATCATACGAGCACCCTTGGCCAAAGCTAAGCCGAGGCAGTTATGCGTTCCAAGACTACCTACTTTAAGAGTAGGAATTGGAATTTTAAGATAATCAATAGGACTAGCTGGTGAAGCAAAATGGAGTATATAATCTAATTCTCCTGGAATATGAATGAACTTTGAAACATCGTGATGATAAAATTCGAAATTCTTCAAAGGCATTAAATGCTCTATGTTGCTCATGGAACCTGTTATGAGGTTATCCATGGCTATTACATGACAGCCTTCTTTTATAAATCTATCGCAAAGGTGCGAACCTAAAAATCCAGCTCCGCCGGTTATTAATACTCTCTTCATATTTTATTTTGCTCCAATGCAATGGTACTCATATCCCATTTCCGCCATTTCTTTTCTATCGTAGATATTTCTTCCGTCGAAGATTAATTTGTTATTCAATCTTTTGGTCACCTCATCAAAATCGAGAAGCTTAAACTCAGACCACTCGGTTACGAGTAACAATGCATCCGCATTATCCAAAGCTGTATATGGTTCATCAACATATTCAATTTTATCTCCAATCATGTGCTTGGTTTCTGGCATTGCCACAGGATCATAAGCTACTACTTTGCCCCCTGCTTCATATATTTTATCTATCAATACTAGGGATGGTGCTTCTCGCATATCATCTGTGTTTGGCTTGAATGATAGCCCCCACATTGCAAAAGTCTTCCCACTTAAATCACTGCCTAAAGATTTGGTCATTTTATTGAATAATACTGACTTCTGATCTTCATTTACATCTTCTACAGATTCCAAGATTCGCATGGTATAATTGTTCTTCTTACCTGTCTTGATTAATGCCTTTACGTCTTTAGGAAAACAGCTTCCTCCATAACCAATACCTGCATAAATAAATCTGCTACCTATTCTCGGATCACTTCCGATACCTTTTCTTACCGCATTTACATCCGCACCCATAATTTCACATAGATTCGCTATATCATTCATAAAACTGATACGTGTGGCAAGCATTGCATTGGCTGCATACTTGGTCATCTCTGCTGATGGAATATCCATAAATATAAGCGGATGACTATTCATTATAAATGGTTTATACAGTTTACTTATGGTCTCTTTAGCTCTATCCGTATCTACACCTACCACGATTCTATCTGGTTTCATGAAATCATCAATAGCCGCACCTTCTTTCAAGAACTCTGGATTACTTGCAATATCAAACGTTAAATCCGAACCTCTCGCATCCAACTGAGCTTGTACGGCGGCTCTCACTTTTTCAGCAGTTCCCACAGGAACCGTGCTTTTAGTTACAACAACACCATAACTGTTCATGTTTTTTCCTATTTCCGAAGCCACTGTAAGCACGTATTGCAAATCAGCACTGCCATCCTCTCCCGGAGGTGTGCCCACTGCTATAAAAGCAACATCAGCACCTTTAATACTCTCTGGTAAATCTGTACTAAAATGAAGTTTACCCTTTTTAAAATTACGCATAACCATTGGCTCCAAGCCTGGCTCATAAATTGGCATTACTCCATTTCTAAGTCCTTCAATTTTATTCTGGTCAATGTCTATACAGGTAACATCAGTTCCTACTTCCGCTAGACAAGTACCAGTAACAAGTCCTACGTATCCCGTACCTACTACAGCTATCTTCATTATTATTTTCTTATTGGCTGGCAAAGATATTCAATGATTTGTATCTGTTTGGCTTTTTTAATAAAGTGAAACTTAGCAATGCTCAAATAACATTCACATATCCATTTTATTCACATTACTTTGCAACTACATGGTTAGAGCATTTGCTATTATTTGTCTTTTCTGCACCGTTAATCTTGTGGCTCAATCAGAAATAAAAACCAATCAAGGATTTCTTTTCATCCCACATTATGCGTATCAAACTCCTGGTGGAGATTTAAAGGAAAGATTCAAACCATTTTCTTCAATTGGCCTTGGAGTTGATTATAAATTTAAAAATAAGTTAATGGTTGGTGTAGATTACGATTGGTACTTTGGCAACAGTGTTAATGAAATTGGCACATTCAGTGAAATTACCAGTACCTCAGGACAGATAATCGATAAAAATGGAGATTTTTCTATAATCCGATTAAATATGAAGGGCCACTATGCCACTGTAAACATTGGATACCTTTTGAGTCTGCCGTCTAACGAACCAAACTCTGGAATTTTATTTTCAGTTGGCACGGGCTTTATGCTTCATAAGATTGATATACTTTCCTCACAGGTTACTATACCTCAAGTAAATGGAGATTATGAATACGGATATGATAAACTAACCTATGGACTTGCGACCAAACAGTATATTGGATATCAGTATTTGGTGAATAAAAACAAGTATCATGTGAGAGCAGGAATAGAGTTCAATCAAGGATTTACCCAAGGGAGAAGAACTTGGGATTTTAATGCAAATAAATCTGGATTGGACAAAAGATTTGACACCACTATCGCCTTAAAGTTAGGAATAATAGTTCCTGTCTACACAAAAAAGGCGGAAGACGAAGAGTTTTTTACTGACTAAACTTGTTTCGATTTGCCTACATAATAGCTTCTTTTAAGGCAGGCATTCTACTTCCTTTAATCTCTATTTTCTCACCTAAGATAAGAAGGTTCTCTGCTGAACGAAAAAACGGCAAAAAACCTAAGACAGGTCGAGTGGAATACTGGATTCATTGTGCTTCTTTGGGTGAATACGAGATGGCCCTTCCACTTATAGAACAACTCCTGAAAAACATCTCAAAAGACAAAATTCTAATAACCATCTTTAGTCCCAGTGGATACACCCAAGCTATTAAAGGAGAATATGCCGATAGACTCATGTACCTCCCCATAGACACCCTGAGAAAAGCAAACAAATTCTACCAAGAATATGCTCCACAAAAAGCAATCTTCATTCGCTATGACTTTTGGTATAACTTTATCAAACAAGGACAAAAAAGAGGAACTTCATTTTACCTTGTAAATGGAAGATTTCAATCCAATCATTTCTTCTTCAAATGGTTTGGAAAACCTTATTTGAACCTTTTAAGAAAATTCAAAGGAGTTTATACTTCAGATAAAAGCAGCTACGAGATTTTAAAAGCCCATAAAGTTGAACAAGCCCAATTTCTTGGAGATACACGATTTGACCGTGTGGTAGCAATCACTAAATCCGCTAAAACATATGATGACATTGCTTCTTTTAAAGGAGATAGAAAACTGCTTATGCTTGGATCATCTTGGCAACCTGAAGAAAAACTAGTAGCCCATCTCTTGGCAACTAACCCACCAAATCTGGCGATACTAATTGCTCCTCATGATCTTAAACGAGTTGATGAGATTACAGAATCTTTGAAAAAGTACTCCCCTAAGAAATATACCTCCAACAACTTTGGCCCCTTGGACAATGTTCTGATTTTAGATACCATGGGTATGCTCTCCTCTATGTACCAATATGCCGACTTCACACTTATTGGCGGAGGATTTACAGGTGCATTACACAATATATTAGAACCTGCAGTTTGGGGAAGTCATATCTCATTTGGACCCAAAACAGAAAAATTCCCAGAAGCTCAGGATTTCGTGAAAATTGGATTTGCAACTAAAGTATCAGATGAGGATGAATGGGTTTCCAAAATCACCTCACTTATTAATGACGAAGAAAGCCTAGCTTCACTTAAACTCAAAGCCAAAAAGTATACCACATCTCACATTGGAGTCACAAAAAGAATAATCAATAACATAGGTTAAGTTTTTTCATCTCTTTGACCATTACTTTTGAACTATGAGTACTTCCCAAAATCAGTATCAGGATCTCTTTAGTTTCTGTGAGCAATTTGTTCAGTTTTCTGAGAACGAAAAGAAGTGTTTTGCAGAACTACTAACTTACAAACAGTATCAGAAAGGCGATACTATTACAGAGATAGGTTCCATTGAGCAGAATTTGTCTTTCATATCATCAGGAATTGTTAGAGGTTATTGCATGAGAGGGAATGACGACATTACACTATGTATAGAATTCTCAAATTCATTTGTTTCAGCGTACTCATCTTTCACAGAGCAAACTCCGACCAAGGTAGGTTTGGAAGCTTTAACAGACGTCACGCTTTATGAAATAAAGTATGAACACTTAAATACGCTATACGAAGGGTCAAAAGAAGGGGAACGAATGGGACGTTACGCTGCAGAACAAATGAGCAGTATTTACGAACGGAGACTAATTAATCTGCTTACCAAGTCTGCTACGGATAGATATGAAGAACTATTGATGAATGAACCTCAGTTGATGCTTACTATTCCCCAAAAATACATAGCAGAATACCTCGGGATACAACCAGAATCTTTAAGCAGATTAAAAAAACAGGCAATGACTTAATTTATTTTATCTAAGAAATCAAATTTCTTAACCTATGTCAAGTTGATAGACCCTTGGCTCTGCCATCTTTGCACCATGAAATTATTTCAAATCCTGTTTTTCATTTTATCTCTTACATTCTCAGCTAGTGCTCAAGACTTAACACAAACTATCAGGGGGAGTATTCTGGATCAAAACACAAAAGAACCATTGGTAGGAGCACTCATTGAAGCCTACCTTGGAGAAACTAAAAAAGGTGCTATTACAGATGTCAATGGAAATTTTAGGTTTGAAAACATGAAAGTAGGGAGGTACACTCTCCAATTTTCATTTTTAGGATATGAAAACGCTGGAATGAGTCAGCTTGAAGTGATTAGTTCGAAAGAAACAGTACTCAATATTGAAATGATTGAAAAAATCACTACTACAGGTACCATAATTGTGCGAGCAAGAAAAGACAAGGCTAAAACAATAAATCAAATGGTCAGTGTTAGTGGACGAACTTTTTCCATTGAAGAGAGTCAACGGTATGCAGGGAGTAGAGGTGACGTAGCACGTATGGCACAAAATTTTGCCGGTGTACAGGGTGCAGATGATAGCAGAAATGACATTGTAGTACGTGGCAATTCTCCAATGGGAGTTCTTTATAGATTGGAGGGAGTTGACATACCCAATCCAAATCACTTTAGTACGGCAGGGACCACAGGAGGCCCTGTTAGTATGTTAAATAACAATGTACTCGAAAATTCTGATTTCTTAAGTGGAGCTTTTCCTGCTGAATATGGTAATGCAACGGCTGCAGTCTTTGATTTGGGTATGAGAAAAGGAAACGATGAGCAGTATGAGTTTCTAGGTCAAATAGGATTTGCGGGACTAGAGTTTATGGCTGAAGGTCCATTAAGTAAAAAATCCAAAGCTTCTTTTTTGGTAAACTATCGATACTCTGCTCTCGGTTTCTTTTCACTCTTAGGACTCCAATTTGGTACAGGTACTGCTGTACCAAAATACCAAGATTTAAGTTTTCATTTACATTTTCCAGATAAAACGGGAAGTTTCAAAATTTTTGGAGTTGCAGGTCTAAGTAGTATCGAACTTTTTCAAAGTGAAGACACAGGTGACAATTTGTTTGGAGACGATTTAGAAGATTTATCCTATACAACTAATACAGGAATGGTAGGTATTTCGCGTTTTCAAAAACTGGGAACCAACACATTTGCTAAAATAACTTTGGCTGCAGATGCATCCCAAACCAAAACACAACTCGATACTTTTGCTTTAACTCCCAACAATGAAATCATAAGTAATGGGGGCTTGTACCGTGACAATTCCTATCAGGGTAAGTATTCAATCAACGCATTTGTCCAGCATAAATTTAACTCAAGGAACACTATAAAAGGTGGTATACGAGTTTATAACTACTTTTTTTCTCTTAGGGATAGTTTTTACAGAACTGATCGAAATGTACTCACAAATCAACCTCTAGGCTGGGTTGAACCAACGAATTTTGACGGAAGCACTTCTCTTATTCAAACATTTGTTAGTCAAGCATATAGAGTCAACTCTAAACTAAATTTGAACGTTGGTCTTAACAACTCATTTTTTACTTACAACAACAGCAATTCCATTGAGCCACGAGCAGGGATAAGTTATAAACTCTCTAAAAAGTATAAGATTAGTGCTGGATACGGTCTCCATAGTCAATTGGCTCCATTTCGTGTTTATTTTGAAGAAAGAACGGATACATTTGGAATTAAAAGAAAGCTGAACCAGGACCTAGGTTTTACAAAAAGTCACCACTTCATAATCGGCAATGATATTAGACTTGGAAAAAATACACGACTAAAAATAGAAGGCTATGTTCAATACCTTTTTGATGTCCCTATTGATGGTAAAAACGACACATTCTACTCTTTACTAAACCAAGGAGCGGACTTTGGTGTCGTTTTTACAGATTCCATGGTTAATACAGGAAAAGGAAGAAACTTGGGAGTTGAAATAACGTTTGAAAGATTCCTTACTAAAGGATTCTATTTCCTAAACACCTTGTCTCTTTATAGATCATTTTATACAGACCAGCTGGGAAATGAACACCCTACTGTTTTTGATTCTCGATATGCTATTAATCTTTTAGGGGGTAAGGAATTCTATTTTGCTCAAAAGACCAATAAAAAAGGGAAAATCAAAAAAAGCAGTTTGACTACAGATGTCAAGTTTATCGTAAATGGAGGACGTAGATATACTCCCGCTAATGAGTTTGAAAGCAGACGTCAAGGAGAATTGGTCCTAGATAATTCAAGAATTTTCTCCAACCAATATGATGACTACATACGTTTTGATTTGAGAATTGCATACAAGGTTCAGACTAAGAAAATTACCCAAGAATGGGGTATTGATATTCAAAACTTGACCAACAAACAAAACATCTTCAATCGAACATACAATCCCAATACCAACGAATACAAGACTACATATCAAACAGGGCTTTTACCTATAGGTATTTACAGGGTGACTTTCTAATCCATCTTAATGCTATTGGAATCACCAAAACATGAAGCATTAGTCTTACTTTAAGCTGTTTAAGGGAAATACCCATTAGAAACGAAACGGCTCCAAACCGAACTCTTGTTGAGAGCTACCGTATTCTTGCAGAACACACCCATTCAAATAGCAGCCAGTTTTTTAGACCTCCTTTTTCTCTATGATTGAAGTACTGGTGGAAACCGAAAAACCATAAATAGAGTAGGTCAATTTTTTAATCTCACAAAATATAAAATGAAACAATTAAGATTTCTTTTTGCAGTAGTGCTCATGGCATTTCTGAGCAGTGCGTCATTTGCACAATCAACAACAGTTACCGTAAATAATAATACGATAGCATCACAAAACTTCGTCTGTCATTTCCCCGGTTATACCGTACACATTAACATTGCTGCAAATACTAATGCTACGTATTCTGCTAGCACTTCTTCAGCTGACATTATGAATCACATGGATGGGTCCGATAATCCACCACCACCACATCAACCTGTCACTTACAATGCAAATAATGTTAGTACGCTGGCTAATGGCGGGATAAGAGTGGCTAACGTAACTATACCAGGGCCCCCTTTCACTTCTGCCACCAACACTGTTACCGTACATTATATGCAGGCAGGAAGTCTGGTAAACTATACTGTTGACTTCAACTAAGTACAAAGCTTATTAAAAAGACTTTCTCAAAGCAGATAGAAAACAAGCTCTAATCTGTTCTTGGGAAAGTCATTTTAATTAACATGAAAATTCTAAAACTCACTAGAAAACTTTGGGAATAGCATTTGCTTTATACTGGTTATGAAACCAGTATACTTTTCACTATTTATCCTTTTTCTTCTCTCAAGTTGCTATAATGAAGACTCACGAGCCAATGACTTTGACCTTGAATACTGGCTAGAAGATGAACATTGTCGTCCTCAAGTAGTAAAAGGTTCTATTCTTAATTTATCGTCTAATCCTGCAGATAAGGTAAAGATTAAGGTAGACATGTACCAGTGTGGTTACGGGTAGACTACCAAATAATAAAGATTAACGAAACCATGTTTCAAAACGATATTGTTAATTTCTCCAAATCTGTTGGAGATACAATAACAGATGTAAAACTGATTATTGTAAAGGTTGTTGATTAGCTTTTTTCTTTAAACTTTTCAAATGATGCTCGGTATGGAAATGAGTGAAAAATAAAATCTCACGAACCATCATTTTACCCAGTAAGGGATGTGGGATCAAAACCTTATCCAAATTATTATCACTCCACTTTCGAATGTGTTTCTCCAATTTATTTCCTGTCATTCCCCAATGGTTCAGCATGGAATCTTTATTAAATGACTTACCTTCCTCGCTAATAAATGGCGATGGAGCAACAGCTTTACCCCTCACAGATGCTAATTTTTCATGGTATCTATTAAAGCATTCATCGTAGTTTCTAATATCTCTATTGGGTTTACCAAACTTCCATTTCAAAATAAAAGGTGAAACCTTCATAGCACTACTCACAGCAGCAGCAGATTTGACCACATGATCAAATTCCTCGGCTATGCTCCAAACTTCAGGATCTGGCTTTGCTACAAATTTATCATCAGCCATACCTGCAATGAGGGATTCAACTTCAGCCCACTTAGTTTGGAAACTTGTTGTTATTTCGGTTTTAGACTGCATTAAATTCTAATTAATTATAACTTTACAAATCGAATGTTGTATGCGTGACCCTCTACCAACGTTTTAATTGAATATATCCCCGGTGATAAACTGCTAACATCAATTGAAGTGCTTTGCTTCATCCCTTCGGTTCCTTTCAGAACGAGTCTTCCTTGATCATTTATAATATGAACAAAACGGAATTGCTTATCACTTTCCATAACAACAATATCCTCTGCAGGATTCGGGTATAACCTTAACCATATTTGGGCAATATCTACTACTGCATTTACTTCTGAAGTACTAAAACTCCAACCCTCACTCCATGAACTGCTTATTCCTGTTGCGTTTGTGCGAACTCTCCAATAATACTTACTTCCTGGATATATCTCATCGAAGGTCGTTGAGGTCGTGGATACCGTTTTTGCGTATTTTCCTAAAAAGTTAGAGTCAGAACTTAGTTCTACTCGATATGATACCGCATTATCATCCTTGTTCCATCTAAGAACTACATTAGAAGCTACCTCAGTAGCTCGATCCGCTGGACTAATGAGTACCGGTGCAGGTATTCCTTGATCTGTTGTAAATGTCCATTCTTTACTCCAATCATAGAACTCATTACCATCGGAATTCCTTCCTCTGGCTCGCCAATAGTAGCGAGTATTAGGTGACATACTTACCTGTATTGAAGTACCTGTTGACACTTTTTTAGTGGCATTACTAAAATCTGAGTTTGTGCTATACTCTATAGCATAACTGTTTGCTAAAGAATAAGTCTGCCACTGCAGAGTTACAAATACTGATATATCTTCAGAAGAATCTACGGGAGAACTTAATATTGGAGATCGCCTTGGTAATGTAGTAAAATTCCAGATATCCGACCACTCAGTAGTGTCTTTGGAATGGTAGAGTTTCACTCTCCAATAGTATTTTGTATTGAACGTAACGTAATCAGGTTTTTCTAAGAAATAATGAAAAAATGAATTTTGCACAGTATCCAAAGCTTCTAACGGTGCTCTAAAATCTACAAATGAGTCTACTTGCAAAATATAGCCTTTAGTACCAGCTATAGAATACCAGTCTAGGCTACTAAGGTTTATATCAGTTCTATTATTTTTTGGCCAATTGAGCCTTGAATGCAAAACGGTAAACTTCCAAGTATCGCTCCATGCAGAGGTATCATTCGATGTGACTATTCGTACCTTCCAATAGTATAGCGGTCGGAACAGTAAATCTTTTTGAGAAAGAGCATTTGTATCCACGATAGCATCTACTAACAACTGTGAGTTAAAAGCAGTAGTAGTATCTAACATCACTTGGTATCTAGCATTATCATCTACAGATTCCCATTGCAAATCCAATTCTGCTTGATCTCCTAGAAAATCACTATTAAAAGGTCTAGTTAGGGTAGGAGAAACCACGGTTGTAAACTTCTTGCTATCACTCCAAACTGAAGTGTCCTTGGAGTGCCAACCACGTATTCTCCATTCATAGGTGGTATTATATTTAAATGTAAGTCCTTTGATATAGTTAGAACTCGTTTCCACTGGTAACCCTGTCCTTGTAGTGTCCAATAACAATGTAGTATCGTAATTTGATCCAGCTGTTACTTGTATCTGGTATCCGTCGATACCGGCACGAGAGCCAAACTGTAAGCTATCTTTAACACCTATATCCGTATAGTTTCTATATGGATAATAAGTAATAGGGTACATAATAATATTAATGGGTCTGGTTCGTGTCCATTCTCCAGTGTCTTTGCTATGGTATGGTCTCGCTTTGGCATAGTACCTTATTCCAAAGAGTAAATCCCTAGCAGTATCTCTCCCATCGGGAGAATAAGTAGAAGTAAGTAATGGACTATCGAAATTAGAAGAAGTATCTAGGAGAATTTGGTATCCATCCGAGCCATCTATAGCAGTACGGTTCCTTATTGCCACTATAGGGTCTGCATAGTTCTCAGCTATTACTACATCATTAGCCAGACCGTTGGTTGTGAATGAACTGTAAGACCACGTTGTTGTATCCATGGTATTGTAAGATCGTACTCTGTAGTAGTATTTCGTCTCATAGTTCAGATGGGTTATAGCAAATCGAGGATTAGGATAAGTTCTCGCACCTGTAGCAGAAAAAGTATCTATAAGTGGTGATGAAAAGCTAGGTGACGTATCTAGCTGTACCTGAAATGGTTCATCATCTCTCCAAGCAGACCATTCAAATTCTATCTCCACATCTTGATTAAAGGCTGGTGATGGGTACTTTAATCCTATGGTATCTCCTGTCACAAAGTATAATATGGGAGTCCAAGCGGTAGTAGAGGCTCCGCTGAATCCTCGGGCTCGCCAATAGTATTTTTGATTGTAGTAAAAATTTTCTTGCAGAGTTACCACCTCATGATAGCTACCCGTATCTGGTCGAGCTATGCTACGAAGTAGAGTAGAGTTAAAACTGCTTGTAGTATCTATTTCCCATAATATAGTATCGTAACCATATACTTTGTCACAACGAAAATTCACAAAGGATGCTCGTAGTTCATCAACGTTTCCACTAGGCTGGATAGTAGAGAAAATTTGTCTTGTTGTGAACTTCCAAATGCTTGACCATACAGACGAATCGGTACTACTTCTTACTTTTACCCGCCAGTAATAATCTGTATTCAGTTTTAATTTTGAGGCATATAAAAAAGCACCCGTATTGTACCTAGCACGTATTATTAGAGTAGCATTGGTCATACCTATATTTTCAGAGTACTCTACTACAATCTCATCTGCACTACTTGTAATGCCAGAAAGATAAAAATATGGGCTTGTAGACCTTCCTGTATCATTATCATTTGGAGCATTACGTCCTGGTGATGAAAGAACTGCATAACTGCAAGTAAAAGTCAATAAAGATATCGTGAAAGCGAGTAATTTTTTCATTCGAAAGCAAAGGTAGTAGGAAAACCAGATGAATGACGAGGAGAAATGTAAGAAAATTAACAGGATACTATGGAAGAAAGAAAAAGGTTATTCCAACCTACTTCAAGCTTACTGTCACCACATCGCCTTCTTTAGCTACTTGGGTGATTCCGTGCTTAGCCAATCCTTTCAGAGCTTTATCCCACTGCTTATTACTCATTTCTATTTTGGTTTTCAAATCCCCTATTTCCAATGAACCATTCTGAGTAAGAACATCCTTAACTGCTTTTTCATTCTCAGTAAGTTCTACTACTTTTTCAGCTTTTTTCTCAGGCCTCATTTGAGGAAAGAAAAGCACTTCTTGAATACTCACATTGTTCGTCAATAACATTACAAGTCTGTCTATACCAATACCAATACCTGCTGTAGGTGGCATGCCATATTCCAACGCTGTAAGGAAATCTTCGTCAATAAACATGGCCTCATCATCTCCCCTTTCCATCAGTTTAACTTGTTCTTCAAAACGCTCACGCTGATCTATAGGGTCGTTTAACTCACTGTAACAGTTTGCTATCTCTTTCCCATTTACTATTAGCTCAAAACGCTCAGTCAATTCTGGATTATCTCTGTGCTTTTTAGTTAATGGAGACATACTAATGGGGTAATCCATAATGAATGTAGGTTGTATTAGTAGGTGTTCTACTTTCTCACCGAAGATTTCATCTATTAACTTACCAGAACCCATATTATCATCAACATCCGCTCCAAATTCTTTTGCCGTTTTACGAAGTTCTTCTTCGTTCATTTGACTACAGTCTACACCAGTATGTTTCTCTATGGCACCGAATATTGTTAAACGCTCAAATGGTTTCCCAAAATCAATGGTATGCTCCCCAAAAACAACTTCTGTAGTTCCGTTTACATCTCCAGCAATTTGTTTAAAAAGTTGCTCGGTCATGTCCATCATCCACTTGTAGTCCTTATAGGCTACGTAAAGTTCCATCTGAGTAAACTCTGGATTATGAGTACGGTCCATCCCTTCATTTCTGAAATCTTTTGCGAACTCAAATACTCCTTCAAAGCCACCGACGATTAGTCTCTTAAGATACAACTCATTGGCTATTCTCAAATACAAGGGAATATCCAAAGCATTGTGATGTGTGATAAACGGACGAGCCGCTGCTCCTCCAGGAATAGCTTGAAGAATTGGCGTTTCTACTTCCATGTAACCTTTCGTATTTAAAAAGTTTCGCATGCTAGCAACTGCCTTTGTACGTTTTACAAATGTTTCTCTTACCTGAGGATTTACTATTAGATCTACATATCTCTTTCTGTATCGTTGTTCGGGATCCGTAAATGCGTCATATACCGTCCCATCAACTTCCTTGGGCATCGGCAATGGGTTGAGTGATTTACTCAAAACGGTTAGACTCTTAGCCTTTATAGAAATTTCACCCGTTTGTGTACGAAAGACTTCACCTGTCACTCCAATAATATCTCCGATATCCAGCAATTTCTTGAATACATCATTATAAAGGGTTTTGTCTTCTGTTGGACAGAGTTCATCTCTATTGAAGTACACTTGGATAGAACCCTTCTCATCTTGCAACTCAGCAAAACTTGCTTTTCCCATGATACGACGACGCATCATTCTTCCGGCGAAAGAAATTTCTTTGAATTTATCAGGTTCGTTATCAAACTGTTTGGTTATCTCTAAACTCGTAAAATCTTTAGTATATACATCTGCTGGATATGGGTCAATGCCCATTTCTCTTAGCTTTGTAAGTGACTGTCTTCGTTGTATTTGTTGCTCGTTTAGCTCCATGGATATAAAAGTGGGTGCAAATATAATTTTTACAATAGTCAGTTTATTGTTATTTAAGTTAAAACCAGACAACTAATTATTCGACATCATGGTCTTTATGTCTAGCACTACATGTATTTTTGTCTGCAAATGATTAGAAGTGGTCTTATTGGGGTCTTTTTGATTGCTGCCTTTATTGGGTTCGCACAAGAACCAAATACGCCTCATTCCAAACCTACTTATGAGTTTGTCCCTAACGAAGGGCAATGGCATCCTTTGGCCCTTTATAAGTCTTCTATTCCGTTTGGCAATTTATATTTAGAAAGTACCGGAATGGTGTATGATATGACGCACCCTGAAGATTATCACAGGTTGCACCAATGGAAACATGACCACCCCACTCTACTTAATGTAGAACAGCCTAGAAGACATGCAGTACGAATGCGTTTTAAAGGAGTAAAATATGCTCCAAAAACAAAACTGTATAATGTTCAAAGTCACTATTATAACTATTACCTGGGCAGCAATTCTGACAAATGGGCTTCAGGCATTCATCCGGGTGGTAAAGTACATTTTTCAAATGTCTATAATGGGGTCGATTTCGAAATAACTGGTACACAAGACATTAAATATCAATGGGTACTTCACAGCCCAACCATTGAAAAAATAGCTCAAATTCAAATAGTAATAGAGGGAGCTTCTTCCATCTATATAGAAAATAAACAATTAAAAATCAAAACCCCGGTTGGAACACTCACGGATGATGAGCCTTTTGTCTATCAGGAAATAAATGGTGAAGTAGTCCAATTAAACTGCAAATACATCTTAGAGGATTCCACCGTCAGCTTTGAACTTCTTGCTGATTTCGACCCTGACTATCCATTGATTATAGATCCTAAACTCATCTTCTCAACCTACTCAGGTTCTGTAGGAGACAATTTCGGATTTACAGCTACTTATGATAGTAAAGGCAGCTTATATGCTGGAGGAATTGTAGATGGTGACCAAGGATCTTATCCTGTAACCTCCGGAGCATACGATGTCTCTTGGAACTTTGGTTATAATGACGGTCTAGGAAGAGGAAGAGCTCCTGCTGGTTTGACAAATGACATAAGTATTTCAAAATACGATAGTGCAGGCACTAAACTTCTCTGGGCCACATATTTAGGAGGAGGAGATGATGAATTTCCTCACAGTCTTGTTGCCGACAGAAATGATGATCTTCTTATTCTTGGTACTACTTACTCCTTAAATTTCCCCCATTCTATCGGCTGTTTTGATTCTACTCAAGCAGGAGGTACAGATATTATTGTCACCAAGCTATCAGAAGACGGAACAACTCTCTTAGCTTCTACTTTCATTGGCCATAAAGGTGATGATGGCTTAAATAATATTGGTTCATTAAATCCTAATTATGCCGATGAGTTTAGAGGAGATATTATTACAGATGATGACGGAAATATTTTCGTAGCTTCATGTACCCGATCAGATTCTATGCCCTTAATGAATGCTTCTCAGGTTAGCTTTGGGGGATTACTGGACGGATTTGCCTTCGAGCTAAATTCAACCTGTTCCGAGTTAAAGTGGGCAACTTATCTGGGGGGAGATAAAGTAGATGCTTTGTATAGTATTAAGCTTATTAAAAACAAAATATATGTTGGTGGTGGAAGCACAAGCAAAAACCTGCAAACAACTGACTCCTCTTTTTCTAAATTAAACTCCGGTGGGGCTGATGGAATAATCGCTTGGTATGGGAAAGATGATAAACAACTAAATCAGTTAACTTTTTGGGGAACACCATCATATGATCAAATTTATTTTATTGGCATAGACGCAATTGGTAAAATTTATGCCACGGGTCAAACAGAAGGAACGGTTGAAAAACTACCTGCAAGTACTTACGGCAAAACAGGAATGGGCCAATTTATTGTCCGACTTGATTCCAATTTAACCAATGTAGATTTATCTACTACTTTTGGAAACCAACTAAACACTCCTAACTTAGTTCCAAGTGCATTCTTAATTGATGTATGCGATCATATATACTTTTCTGGATGGGGTTCTTCTAAGAGCAATTTGTTTTCTGGCAGTACTGCAGATATGGAAGTGACTGGAGATGCTGAACAAAGTGTCACCGACTCAAACGATTTTTACATAATCGTTTTAGATAAAAATGCAGAAGGCCTGCTCTATGCTACCTATTTTGGGGGTGACAGCACGGCTGACCATGTAGATGGTGGTACTAGTCGATTTGATAAAAGAGGTGTAATATATCAAAGTGTTTGCAGTAGCTGTCCTTCTGACGATGATCTTGCAATTGAAACCTCGGGAATAGATGACTTCCCTACATCAAACGGAACTGTATTTGAAGTCAATCCAAGCGTTAGATGTTCTAACGCCTCATTCAAAATTGATTTACAAATAAAATCCGCTGTCATTGCTGATTTTATTGCTAACCCAACTGTAGGCTGTGGACCTTTGAACGTAAACTTCACCAATAAAAGCATTTTAGGGAATTCGTTTGAATGGGATTTTGGCGATGGGACAACTTCTGATGTCATTAATCCAACTCACCTTTATAATGAGGCAGGTTTATTCGTCGTCACTTTAACTGTTATCGACAGTACAACATGTAATATCTCATCCGTTTATCAAAGACAGATATTAGTTCTTGCTCAGTCCAATGCTGAGTTTAACGTCTCTTTCAATGGTTGTGAAAATGAATTGGAGATAGAGAATACTTCTTCGAATGGATTTGAATATAAGTGGGACTTTGGTGATGGGAATACTTCTGAAAACCAAAATCCAAAACACGATTATGAAAATCCTGGCACATATAATATCACACTTATTGTGAACGAAGGAAGTCTTTGTGAAAGCGAGGCGACACAGTCTGTAGAAGTAGTCGAAAAAATCAATCCTGAAATTACACTTTACAATGTGTTTACACCAAACAATGACCCACATAACGATTGTTTTGTTTTTGATGGAGCCTATTTAGAGTGTAAGGACTATTTATTAAAGATATACAACCGTTGGGGAGAGAAGATTTTTGAATCTACTAGTCCTACTGAATGTTGGAACGGCCGAATTCAAAACACCAATACTGCAGTTGCTGAAGGAACATATTTCTATGTTCTGAAACTTGGGAATAGCAGCCAACCTATATCTGGAGTGATAGACGTTATATATTAAAAAAGGCCTCAACCAGAGTTGAAGCCTTTCTCATTTCTTTAAATCTTATTATTTACTTTACAATAAATTTCTTGACATGCTTACTAAATTCTGTTTGCACTTCTAAGAAGTACACTCCTGCAGATAAACTTGAAATATCCAGTTTACTACTTCCATTTAGCTTAATATCTAACACTAAACCATTGAAACTATACACTTTGTAATCAACTATTACATCAGTCATGTTCACTGTAAGTTCATCTTTAGCTGGATTAGGGAACACTGTTAATTGCTTTAAATCATCCTCAAAACGTAATTTTCTAATTTCTGAATACTCAAAACTACCATTAAAATCTACTTGTTTCAATCGATAGAATACTGACTGATGATTTCCTACCTCTTTGTCTAAATAGTCATAGGTGCCCAATTCCGCAGAGTTATTATTTCCTTCAACAAATCCCATTTTAACAAATTCTAAACCATCGAAGCTACGTTCAATCTCAAATCCATAATTATTAATTTCCGAAGCTGTTACCCAATTTAACTGAGCGTCCGAACCTTTAACTGAGTGTACATCAAAACTAAGTAGCTCAATTGGAAGGGGAACTCCTCCACCTCCACCTCCGCCGCCGCCGCCAGAGAAACCGCTTACTAGATATTCTGCTGAATGATCACTACTATATGTGGCATACGTCCATTCTGAAGTACTTGGAGAACTTCCGTGCGGATAAATAGTTCCTGTTGCTCCACTTGCATGCGGATCTCCAAAAGTTCCTGCACTGGTTAACTTATAAAACTGCAATTGATTTGGATTGGTAACGGTGGTAGGAGAAGTTAAAGACCCCAATGCACTGACAATAGATGTATATTCTGAATTGGTAAAAAAGTGTCTAACCTTCACTGTACTTGTTGGTTGGGTTGTAGGAGCTACTTCCCATTTTCTATTCATTATTGCACCACCAACTGAGTTTGTAACTATTCCTCCGGAACTATTCCAAGAGGTTGTTGCTGTGGCACCTATTTGCAAACTGACACCGTTGTCTGGTATAACAGCTCCGCTTCCTGTCAAATCTAATGCTAAAAGCAAATTACCATCTGTATCACAAAAACAGTCATAACTTCCGTCGGTCCCTCTTAATGAAGATGTATATGTTCCCGCAGTAGTTGGCAGTGGTGCTGTAAGATTACATGGATTTTTAGTTTCCCAAATCCCTCTACCATGAGTTGCAGCAACCAAGTTATCGTCTGCATCATATACCAATTGGTCTACTCGAACAGATGGTAAATCATTGTTATTGATCATAGTCCATGCTGTCGAGTTACCATTGATATTTTGTGTTCCCATAACACCTAGGTCAGTTGCAATGAAAATCCTAGAAGGATCATTCTTATCAAAAAGACCCCAACGAACAGGCATATCTTGAAGAGTACTATTATCATCTATATCAGTAAATGTAGGTGAAGCATTGGTGCCATTTGCTGTAACATAAACCGAAGTAACACCATAGCTAGACTGCGTTACTAAAATACTGTCATCAGTACCTCCGGAACTTTCCCATACATCTATAGAAGATACATAACCAGAACCTGCACTTGGCAATAACCAAGTCTGTGCAATTGTAGGCGTTCCATTCCTTCCCGTAATTTTGTACACATAACCATCATCATCACCTACGTAAAGAGTTGTTGAGTTGTTTGGACTCACTTTAAGAGCCGTAAGTTGGTTACTATTAAAAGATAAAGAATAAGTAGCTCGAGTCAATGAGCCCGTATTTACACCTGTCCTTACCTCTAAAACATTAGCACTTCCAGCACTGAATATTCTGTTATTTGCATCATCCATATCAGATGGATTTATAAATCTACCTGTGCTAATATTTGAAGAAGTTTGACTACTAAAACTTGAACCACTATTCGACGATAAATAAAAGTTATTGAAAGTATACTGTGTTGTTTGGTAGGTTGGACTTGTTTGGTGAATGTGACTATAAGCTCCGTCTCCTCCAGAAGCATAAATTCCAGCTGTTACTCCAGAACCTGTCATTTTCCAAGATCCATTATCTTGAGTACCTCCAATCATATAATCTGCATCCGTTGGATGAGTCGCAACACCATAAAACTGAGTTATGTTGTATCCAGAGTTTTTAGCACTCCAAGAAGGAGTTGTAGCGTTTGTGTTAGAAGAGTAATAAATTCCTCCGTCATTAGAAGATATAGCCGCATTAGAAGTAAATGGATTAAAGAAAAAACCGTGCTGATCTGCATGAACCACTGGTGGCACAGATCCTGAACATCCTCCGCTTGTCCAATATCCTGACCAAGTGGTTATCTGACTCCAAGAACTTCCAGAGTTTGTAGAACGAAGAAGGTCAATACCTCCTATATAAACTGTAGCATCATCCGTTGGGTCTATTTGAACAACCTGATCGTACCAACCTTGACTCCTAGTATATACTGAATTAGAACCTTGATCGCATATGGTAGGAACAGTCCTACTTGTCCAAGAAGCTCCTTTATTCGAGCTATAATATATCCCTGTCACATCATTACTAGCGGCTCCTTCACAAGCAGCATAAATAACTCCACTACTAGATGCTTTTGATACATCTATCTCAATCCTACCCCAATCTGTAGCAGGAGTTGAACCAGGAGTTACATCTGACCAATTCCCTGAATTTCCAACATTACTACCGTGGGTTGCTTTATTAGAAATAAATATATGTCCATATGGATATGCCGATGCAAAGAACAGATCACCTGCGTCATTTTCTTCTATGTCAGCACCTCTTAAATCTGAACCATTGGAACATGTTGTCCCATTACTACCAATAACTCTTGTCCAACTTGTACCGCCATTGGAAGATTTCATTAATCCACCGTTTGTATTACAGTAATATCCTTTAGTAGCTGCGTAAACATGCCCATCAGCAGATACCAGTATTTTAGCTATTTGAGTAAAGTTAGAGCTTGGTGGAGTAAACGTTGTAGCCGATAGGATACTCCAAGTACTTCCAGTATCCGTTGATTTATAGATTCCTGAACCTAAGTGTGCAGAACCAAACGCTTCTCCAGTACCAGCATAGAGAGTCCCAAAAGTACTTGGGTCTTGGGCTATACACGAAATATTGATTGACTTGCTTAAAAAATCACCCACTGGAGTCCAAGTTGGGGATGCTACTGTGATATCCTCGGTAATCCATAAACCTCCAGTCATACCTGCAGCAAGAACCTTAGTCGCAGATAAATACACAATGGACCTTGTTCTTCCTCCAACGTTATTTGGGCCTCTCTCTGACCATTGTATATTGGAAAGAGACGAGCTAGTTTTTTCCTTGAAACCAGCTCTTTCTGCATAGTAATCTTGAGCCACTAGAAGTCTTTCAGAAGGAATACGCTTAAGTTTAGGGTCAACGGTTCTGTCAAATTCATGATCTATAGCTTCTTGCATTCTTTGTTCTTTTGACATTTTGAATGATTTTTCAGCTATGTAGCTTTCACCGTTCGGTTGTAGACCAAAATAAAAACAAGAAGCTGCAATTAGGAGCAATACGGGGTAAATAACTTTTTTTAGCATGGTTTATTAGTTCTAGTAATTCAAATATAAGAAATGGAGTTTCAATTTAATCCATCCACAAACTTTACTTTCTAAAAATCACATCCTTGGAATCGCTAAAATTGATATTAGTGAACTCAATACTGGATCTTATTTTGTTGCTATTAAGCAAGACAACAAAATCATAGAAGTAAAAAAGATACTTATTACCAAATAAAAGGGTTTCAATTAAAGAGAGAAAGGTGCTGATAACTTAATCAGCACCTTTTTTATTATGTTAGTTTTGAATCCATTTGAAGGTTCTTATAAAAAATACGTTCACCAGTATGCTTAAAATCACATTACTTTTCACATTCTTTCTTACTCCTTTTGTTAGCCTTGGACAAATGACATATGTGGTTTTAGATGGGGAAAACAATCCCAACGAGCCTTCTGTGGTTATAGGTCCTAGTGGATCTATCTCATCTCTTGTAGCTGCTTCAAACATCAACAACCTCTATTACTATGATAAGGCTAAATGGTTTAAAATAATGAGCACATCTCCACTAGGTGTTTACGGAGACCCTGTCCTTCATTACTCAGATTCTGTGCTATTCTTTGCTCACCTATCTAAAACTCCAGACAAGGAATATGGTGATTGGTTTGACAGAATTGTAGTTCAAAAAATTCACAGTATCTCTCCATGGGATGAAACTTCCTATTCTATTGGCTACAACAATGGCAAAATGCAAGACAAACCTTGGTTGAGTTCAGATAATCACAGCCAAAAGTTCAATGGGAATGTATATGTAACCTGGACAGAGTTTGACCAATACGATAGTAATGACCCAGAGCATAAAAGCAGAATTCGATTCTCTAAATATACTCCTCAAAAAGATTCATTCTCCAATGCCATAACTATTTCTGATTCAACTGGAAACTGCACCGATGGTGACAGCACATTAGAGGGAGCTACTACTGCCATTGGAAGTTATGGTGAAGTATATGCTGTGTGGGCTGGTCACGATAAAATCTGGTTTGACAAGAGTTTAGATGGAGGAATAAGCTGGGGTGTGGATCAAGTAATAGCCAATCAGATAAATGGATGGGACATGGATATGCCCAATATTAACAGAGCCAATGGAATGCCTTTTATCCAACACGATAAAGAAAAAGGAATAATTTATGTATGCTGGGCAGATGAACAGAATGGAAATGCTGACATCTGGCTAATACACTCCAGAGACCAAGGGAAGACATGGAGTGACCGAATCAGAGTTAACCAAGACACGACTAAATCGCATCAGTATTTCCCAAACATGGTCATTGATGAATTAACGGGTATAGTCTATATCGCCTACTACGATTTTAGATCCTCTCCAAGCAATAGTTTCTACAATGTATATGTGAACAGTTACACTTTAAATGGAGAAATTTTCGAGTACAAAATCACAAAGCAACCCATTGCCTTACCGGGTAAAGACATTTTCTATGGAGACTATTTAGACCTAGATGTTCAAAAAGCAACCCTAGCTGTAGTCTACACCAGTTACAACCTTAATAATCAATCCAGCATAGAAATGGCTTACTCGAAACCATTCACTAAGTATATGAATCAAAGCAATAACACCCATAAAAACACTCTAGGTATTCAGTACAATAATCAAAAAGCCAAACTGATTTGTAACACGGTACATCCATATGAATTAACAGCGAAAATCATCGTAACTGATCCCAAAGCAAAAGCCAAACAAGTTTTCAAATTTACGGACACTTATACTGATAGTGAAGTTAACATCGATCGTGTACTTGGCGATATTACATTGTCTGAAACAGAATACATAAGTAAGATATGTTATAAGATGAAAAATATGGCCACCGGAAAGTCAAAAACGCGTAAATACAAACTCAGTTATTAACTGCTTACAAATAAGCACCTTACGGAGTATTAGCGACGTGATTTCATTAAGCAAACAACTAATGAGTCTCTAACATAGTCCTTCCCCTACATTTACTTGCCTTTTACCTTCAAAACAACTTAATTTGCAAACTATTTTTTAACGACTAAAAAGACATGTCAGATAAGTACAATAAAGAAGAACCAAGTTTATTACAAAAAATACAGGATAAAACAGGATGCCTTTTCTTAGTAATAGGTGTAGCAATGTTAGCCTTCGTATTAACAGATTTAGTAGGCTCTGGTAGTAGTATATTTGGCTCAAATCAAAGCTCCGTAGGGTCAATTGCTGGCGAAAGTATTTCATACGAAGAATACAATAACTCCTACGAGGCAATGAAGCAGCAAGTATTGCAAAACAATCCCGGTTTTCAAATGACCGATGAAATTGCTCAACAATACAAAGACCAAGCATGGAATTTACTTGTGGATGCAAAAACTATAAACAAGGAACATGAGAAGTTGGGCATTGCAATTAGCCCTGCTGAACTGACGGATCTAACCATTGGTAAGAATACTCATACGCAAATTAGACGATCTTTTCTAAATCAAGAAACTCAACAATTTGACAAACAACGTTTAATTCGTTTCCTAAAAGAGGAGATACACAATGACGAAAAGGCTAAACAAAGTTGGGAAACATTCCAAGAGCAATTTACTGCCGGTCTGAAAGCAGAGAAATACAACAATCTGATAGCAGGCAGCTTTTACACTACAGAATTAGACGCAAGAGTAGAAAACAAAGAAAATAGGCAAACCATCAACGCTAACATTGTTAGTTTAATATATGCTCAAAACCTAGATTCTTCTATCACTGTGACAGATAGTGATATTATGTCATATGTAAACAGAAATAAAAGTAAATACGAAAAAGATGCAAGCAGGGATATTGAGTTCGTAAGATTGAGGGTAGTCCCATCTTCTAAAGACTCTGCTAAAATGTTATCATGGGCCGGTGATTTAATTGAAGGTTTCACCAATTCTAAAGATGACTCTGCATTTGTAAGTAACAACATCAGTGAGACTTATTACAACGGACGCTTTTTAGTTAGAGGTTCTTTCTCTCCGAGTATAGAAACTAGAATATTTGCCGCAGATAAGGGACAAGTTGTAGGTCCATTTGAAGAAAATGGGGTGTATAGCTTATTTAAAATATCTGACATAGGCACAGACAGTTTGAGGTCTGTACAAGGTAGTCACATCTTTTTTAGCGTTGCAGGGAATGACACAGCAAAGGCTGAAGCTGATGCAAAGGAAGTTCTTGCTAAAATAAGAAGTGGAGAAACCACTTTTGAACTTGAAGCTTCCAGTAGAAACTTTGATGCTACACGATCAACGGGTGGTGATATGGGCTTTGTTAGAGAGGAAAGTAGAGCATATCCACCTAGACTTGTAAAAAGACTTCTAAGTTCTAGTCAAGGAAATTATTTCATAGCACGATCAAACAGAGGTATTCATTTAGCTAAAACAACTTCATCTGTAAGTAAGAAGACTGTTAAAGTTGCAATATTGGATAGGTTAATATTCCCAAGTACTGAAACAGATGACAGATATTACAAATCAGCGGGAGCATTGGTTACAGGGGTTAATTCGGAAACCAGCTTTGAAGATATGGCTGAAAACGAACATTTAACGAAACGAGTGGCTAATAATATAACTGAAGAGTCTAGAACTATTCCGGGCATCCCTAACTCTAGCAAGGTTGCTAGATGGTTATTTGATGGAAACACAAGCAAGGGAGATATTTCATCTATTATTGATTTAGATGGTGACTATATAGTAGCTAGAGTTACTGAAATAAGAGAAGAAGGACTTCCTAGTGCAGAAGATTTAAGAACTGAAGTTGAGACTCTAGTAAAAAACGAAAAGCTTGCCGAAAAACTTGCTCCTAAAATGGAGTCTGCTTTGGCGAATGCAAATTCTGCTGAAGAGCTTGCTAAAGAACTCGGAACAATTGTTTCCGCAGTTCCTGCAGCGTCATTTGCGGGCACAAGTCTTCCATACTTGGGTCAAGACTTGAAAATATCAGGAACTATCTTTGGTGTGCCTACAGGGTCACATTCTAAGGTAATAACTGGCAAGTCAGCAGTGGCTGTTGTTTATGTCAACAATGAGAACACCTACGATGCTGGAAACCTTGAAGAAGATAAAAAGAACCTAACATCGGAGGCAAAACGATCTGCTCAAAATGTAGCAACTGAGGCTCTGAAGAAAAAGGCAGATATCAAAGACCAACGTTATAGATTCTATGACTAGTCTCCTTGGAACTAAATTTTAACAATATTTCATATACAAAGGTGGGGAGCGGTCCCCACCTTTGTTTTTTACACGGTTTTTGTGAGGACTCTACTATTTGGAATCACCTTATATATTCTTTAAAAGAAAACTATACCTGTATTGCTATTGATCTTCCCGGATTTGGTAAAAGCAAACAACTTTCTTTTACCAATATTCCTGAGATTGCTCAGAGTGTAAACCAACTTTTAGAAAAGGAGAATGCCCAAAATTGCATTCTATTTGGTCACAGTATGGGTGGATACATAGCCGCAGACTATTTGGAAAAATTTGCCTACCAATTACATGCTGTCGGTTTCATTCACTCCACAGTACTAAATGATTCAGACCTGAAAAAGAAAAACAGGAAAAAAACTATTGATTTCATAAAGCAACACGGGACGAATGATTTTTTTAGACTTTTCATACCCGGTCTTGTAGCTCTGCGAAATAGAGGCAGACTCAGAGAACAACTAACCCAACTTGTATCATCTACGCCAACCACATCCATTGTAAATGGATTAAAAGCCATGATGATCAGACCTAGTCATGTCAATACAATAGCCCATTTTAATAAACCCGTACTTTTTATGAAAGGAGAGGAAGACACTCACTACTCTTCTGAAGAAATCTACCAACAAGCCTCTGTTTGTCAAACTTCCCAAGTCAGCTTATTGCCAGATATTGGTCACCTCTCTATGCTGGAAGATCAGGAAAAATGCCTGATTGAAGTCAGCCGTTTCTTAGCTTTTGTTGAAGCCGTCACTTAGCTACTTCTTAATATCAAAAGACACAAAATTTCTACTTGCTTCTTTGCTAACTTCTACACTCGAAACACGAGCAAGTGCGGATCCTTTCTTACACCACTTTACCATATCATCTACAGCATTATTATCTCCTTCTATTTCCATTATTACACTCCCATCTGATTCATTGCGAACAAAACCTCGAATCCCAAGATTCATAGCTATTTGCTTTGCTGAGGCTCTAAAATAAACTCCTTGAACCTTTCCTGAGATTCTAACCTTATTCGTCGTCATATGACCTATTTAATACGCTCCCAAGCTGACGTTCTACCGAGCCATGTCATTCCCATTACGTAACCTCTTAACTTTAAAACACTTTTATTCCCTCCTTCAAAATACATATATCCGTCATAAGTTTTGCCATTGCTGGGATCATAAATTGTACCGTCTTCCCACTTGTTTTCATCCTTATTCCACTCAAACGAATTCATGATTACCATTCCTTCCCGATTTCTACTTCTTAGCTTACTATCCGGATTTTCAATATCTTTTTTGGGTGTACCATCGGCATTATTAGGCTCAACCAAATGCTCCACTTTACCATAATACTTGTCATTTTTCGCTCTATAAATTCTTATGTGAGCAGTTTTTTCAGCATTCCAATATGTTCCTCGTACATCGTCAGCCACCAGTGCATCTATGGCGAAGCCACTTGCAATCAGAACCAATCCTAAACACCATGTTATCCAAGTAATCTTTTTCATTTGCTTCAATATTTTCTATTCAATTATACACAATCCTCTCCAAAGCTCTAAGATGTCTGTAGATAAATATTTTCGAATGAGAACTTCTAGGCACTTAATTTGTACTCAATAATATTGAAATGAAACATTCCTTGAGCATTCTTGTAACCTTATTTATTCTAGTACTCGGAACGATCAACACCTCGGCTCAAACTTCAGCTGAACTTTTGATTAAAGCGAATAGAGCCACATTAGAACGTGACTATTCCGGTGCAATAAATTATTACAATCAATTCATAGCCCTGAATCCTGAAGACTTTCGAGGCTATTTTAATCGGGGCACTACAGAATACAATGCGGGAAAATATAAAGATGCTGAAAACGATTTTTCCAAAACACTAAACTTAAACCCCATTTACAAAGAAGCATATTACTTCAGAGGACAGTGCTTTGTGAAACAAAAAAAATACACCTTGGCCATAAATGACTACAATCATGTCTTATCAAAAAACCCACGGAGTGTTCCCTTCCTAAAACTTAGATCCGAAGCCTACGCGATAAATGGACAGATGAATTTAGCACTAAAAGACTTGGATACAGCGGTAGATCTTGCTAAATTATCTGGAGATTTGTACAAACGTAGAGCAGAACTAAAAATAAAAATGAAGGATATAAATGGAGCAATTCGAGACTACAGTTCAGTTGAAAAACTAATGCCTAAATATAAAATGGTACATTACATAAAAGGCAATTTATTCCTGCAGATAGATGAAATAGAATTTGCGTGTGACGAATATAAATTAGCTCTGGATAATGGCGTTGTAGTTGCAGACAGGGCTTACAATACCAACTGTAAGTAATTGGCTTTAACTTCCACTCACCGATTCTAAATCGCTTTCCATCCAACCTAAATTATAAGTACTTCTCAATACTTGTCTATAGTTAGATAATAAAGCATTTCGCATTAAAAAATCTATTTTTGTACCACGTTATGATAAATCTTCGATTCTCAAAACTACCAAAGCACCGTAAATTCAATTATCAACCCGTTTTTTATAACGAGGAGAAGGAGGAATTGCACGCAAGAGTGGATGATATAAAAAGAGAAATGGGAGACCTTCAACACACTGGAGACACAGTAAAAGAAAACATTCGTCGTGCATACAAAGTAAAGCAGCAAGATACTCGTTACGGAACCACTCCATCTGCCAAGTTCTATAGTTTGAGACTTGTAATTATTGGAATAATATTAGTCCTAGTTTTCTACAAACTTTGGGATTCTGACATCTTAGAATTTATCTTCGGACACTTGAAAAAGTGATGTCTGGAATTATTCAACTCTTACCTGAAAGTACTGCAAATCAAATAGCCGCTGGGGAGGTTGTACAACGACCTGCATCAGTGGTAAAAGAATTGTTGGAGAACGCCGTAGATGCTGGAGCAACTATCATAAAATTATTTGTAAAAAACGGTGGATGTACGCATGTACAAGTGGATGATAACGGTTCTGGTATGAATGCGTTTGATGCTCGAATGTGTTGGGAACGACACGCAACTTCTAAAATTACCAAAGCTGAAGACTTGTACAATCTTCACACTCTTGGTTTTAGAGGTGAGGCTCTGGCTAGTATTGCATCTGTAAGTGAAGTAGAAATGCGGACCAAGAGCGACAGCGAAAATGTAGGTACTCGCATCGTTATAAACGCAGGTACCGTTGAGCTACAAGAGAATGTAGCCGCTACTCAAGGAACCTCCATCACCGTTAAAAATCTCTTTTATAACATTCCTGCACGCAAAAATTTCTTGAAGAGTATTTCGGTTGAAACCAAACATGTTTTTGAAGAATATCAAAGAATCGCACTAGCCTACCCCAGTATAAGTTTTGAATTTTACAATCAAGATAAAAACCTGTCAAAACTAAAAGGAGGAACTCTCAAACATAGAATCGTTGACCTTTTCAAGGTAAAAGAAGAGGAACTGATAGAGGCCTCAGAGCAAACTGAGATTGTTGGATTTACTGGATTCATTGGCTCACCCAAACTTGCCAAACGTACACGAGGGAATCAGTTCCTTTTTGCCAACGGCAGATTTATCAAGGACCACTATCTTAGTCATGCTATAAACTCTGGATACGGTGGTTTACTCGAAGAAAAGCACCACCCATTCTATGTCTTATTTTTGGATGTAGAACCCGGTAAAATTGATGTCAATATCCATCCTACCAAGCACGAAGTGAAGTTTGAAGATGGTCGTCATGTATACACGTTACTTCAATCTGTCATCAAGAAAAGTTTGGGTTTTCATTTTACGATACCTACAGATATTCAATTGAGCAACGCTGTCAATCATAACTCTTCTAACGCTCTCAATCCTCTTAAAACCCACCCCAGTTCATTCACTACTTCTTCTCCCAATACACGTTTCAACCCCTTTGAGACCCCCAAACCCCGAACTCCAACAGACTGGGAAAAACTAGATGATTTACTAAACACGCCTATACCTCAAACTCAACAACAAAATATATTTAAAGAAACACCGCAATCTCAAGATGTATTGATTGAGATTCAAGAAATATTTCAGGTAGATAATGCCTTCATTATCGCAAAAATAGAAAATGAATTATGGGTAATTAACCAGCACAGAGCCCACGCACAAATCCTCTATGAACGCTATACTTCAAATCAACGAATAGCATCACAACAACTTCTTTTTCCCAGAACCATAGAATTAGCTAAGGCAGACTTAAATCTTTATTTTGAGATGAAAGATGAGATTAACAAACTTGGTTTTGATACCAGTGAATTTGGTAAAGATGCCATAATAATAAATGGATTGCCTAGTGAACTTAGTAAAGCAGATGGAACAGACGTTCTTGTTCAAATATTAGATGATTATAAAGTCAATTTTCAAGATCTTAAAATTGTCAAAAAAGATGCCTTAAGGATTGCCACTGCTAAGAACACTGCCATTAAGGCAGGGAAGGTGCTGAGTCAAGCAGAGATGCAAAAACTAGTACATGATTTAATGCTATGCCAACAATATACAAGCAACAACGCCGGTAAGGCCATTGTAGTTAAACTAACAAAAACCAGTTTGGAACGTTTTTTTCAATAAGAAAGTAAATGCAGTTTAGAAGCTCACTTCCTGAAGTAACCAAAAACCTGATTGCTATTAATGTACTCATGCTAGTAGCGACTATGCTATTGAGGTCTAAGATAGACTTAGTGCATCATCTGGCTTTGTTCAATTATAAATCTGAATTCTTTCAACCATGGCAAATCATAACTCACATGTTTATGCATGACGGGATTCGTCATTTGTTATTTAACATGCTAGCATTATTTTTTGTAGGAAGCAGGTTAGAACAAGAATGGGGAGCCAAAAAATATTTGAACTTTTACCTTATTACAGGTTTAGGTGCTGTATTACTTCACGGACTAGTGCAGAATTATGAAATTACCCATGATTTAATTGGTGTCAACAGCTATTCCCTAGGAGCTTCGGGTGCTATCTATGGCCTCCTAGTTGCCTATGGTTTATATTGGCCAAATACGGAATTCCATATCTACGGAATTATCCCTGTTAAAGTTAAATACATTGTTATATTTTCTATTGCCGTTGCACTGTTCTCTGGAGTAACTGGAGTGAAGGATGGAGTTGGTCATTTTGCTCATTTGGGTGGAGCTTTACTTGGATTTATTCTGGTGAAATTTTGGAATAAAAACAATCGAAATTCGTTCTATTAAATAATGAATGCCTGGGAAAAGATAAAGTACGAATTTAAGAAAGGAGACTCTGCTATCCGACAGATTATCATGATTAATCTGGCAGTCTTTATCTTTACCATTTTGGTATCGGCTGTTGCAACAGTATATGCATTTGAAGGTAAAGATTTATTGAAGTATTTCTACCTGCCAAGTCATGGAGGTACACTTCTAATGAGACCCTGGACTATTATCACCAACATTTTCTTTCATGAAGGATTTTCTCATATTTTTTGGAATATGCTTATCCTATTTTTCTTAGGTAGAATACTAGAAGATTTTATGAGTTCTCGTAATATCTGGAGAATCTTTTTATTTGGAGGGATTGCTGGCTCTTTGCTTTTTGTAATTAGCTACAATGTATTCCCTATATTTTCTGAGGCAGTAAGCCAAGCCACATTATTGGGTGCTTCTGGTGGTGTTACTGCTATAGTTGTTGCCACAGGAGTTTTCTTGCCTAGATACCAAATTAGACCCTTTGGACTATTTAATATTGAGCTCCGTTGGATTGCTCTTTTCTTCGTTTTTAGAGACCTTTACTCCTTCCCATCAGGGGAGAACCTAGGCGGTATGTTTGCTCATCTGGGTGGAGCCTTATTTGGGGCTTTGTTTATTCTCAACCTGCAAGGAAAGATAAATTTACCCAGCTTTAACTGGGATCGTTTAAAACCTCGAAGAGCAAGAAAGGTGGTATACTACGAGAAAGACAGCAAAAAGAAGAAAACTGAGAAGAAAACGAAACCCAATCAACAAGAAATTGATGCCATCTTAGATAAGATATCTCATAGCGGTTACGACAGTCTATCTAAGGCAGAAAAAGAAATACTCTTCAAGGCAAGTGAAAAAGGTTCTTAAAAAAATAGTCGATCTCATCAATGCTCTTGCCATTGTAGCATTACTCCTCACCTATCTAGCTCCCTACATAGATCCGCAAGACTTTTGGCCAATATCATTCTTTGGTCTTACCTACAAATTCTGGTTAATCCTCAACCTTTCTCTTGTCCTCTTTTGGATAATCCTAAAGCGAAGGAGATGGATGTACAACGCTTTCTTCTTGCTAATTGGCTTTCAATTTATCGCTCGAAATATTCAATTTAATTCGGCTACCAAGAGCAATACCGACATTAAAGTATGCTCTTTCAACACCAATGTACAACGGGTATATAGTGAAGGGAACACCTCCAAAGAAATCAACACTTTTTTGTCTACAAACAAGTATGACGTCGCTGTACTTATAGAGTGGTTAGATAAAAAAGGACGTATAGATAAGGATGAATTCCCTCATCAACAGTTCATCCGACTAAATGCTAAAAGAAACAAATACAACTACGGTTTACGCTTTGTTTCCAAACACCCAATTATTAACTATGAACGAATAAAGTATACCCATTTCACCAATAACATGGCAGCTTTTTTTGATGTTGAAATTGATGGTGAAATCATTCGATTCTTTACTGTACACCTACATTCTAATAGTGTATCATCCAAGGACTACCATACCCTAGTAAATGTAGATCTTGGAGATGAATACACAGATTATGCTCTCAACTTTGCGAAGCGATTAAAAAAGCAAATACAACGTAGATCTGAACAAACTAAAACGGTAGCCGATGCTATAAACGAAAGTCCCTACCCTGTAATCATCATGGGTGATTTCAATGATACGCCTCAGAGCTATGCCTACCAACAACTAAAGGAAGGTCGCAAGGATGCATTTATAGAACGAGGATCTGGATGGGGTGCTACTTTTTTGAAACCATTTCCTATACTGCGGATTGACTACATTCTCCATGACAATGAACTTGAATGCACTAGTTACAACTGTATTTCGGACATCAAATCCGATCATGCTCTTGTAGAAGCTACTTTTAGACTAAACAAATAAAGATGGAATTTATAGATAAACCTCTGGCAGAATATGCCGAAAATCATACCTCAAACGAATCAGCTCTTATTTCAAAATTAAATAGAGATACATACGCAAACGTACTTGCTCCTAGAATGTTATCAGGACATTTACAAGGTCGGTTACTGAGTATGTTCTCGAAGATGATTCAACCCAAAGCTATTTTGGAAATAGGAACATACACAGGATATGCGGCTTTGTGTCTAGCAGAAGGATTGTCCAAAGACGGAATCCTACATACCATTGACATCAATGAAGAACTGGAAACTCGTATAAATAAGTTTGTTAGTGAGTCTGATTATGCCAATCAAATAAAACTACATATTGGGAATGCTCTTGATATCATACCAAACTTAAATGAAGATTTTCAACTTGTATTTATTGATGCAGATAAGGAGAACTACATCAATTACTATGATCTACTAATTGATCGATTACCGAGCGGTGCTGTAATTATTGCAGATAATGTGCTGTGGAGTGGTAAGGTTATTGACCCATCTCAGTTATCCAATGATAAGGATACAAGAATGTTGGATAAGTTTAACAAGATGGTACAGGAAGATGAAAGGGTTGAAAATATCCTGATTCCGGTTCGAGATGGGATTATGGTTGCCCGTAAAAAATAAGTTTAGTATTGCATAAACTACCCACACTTCAACTCATATTCATCTTATAAGTATAATTTTGCGGCAATGAAATTTGGTGTAATCATATTCCCAGGCAGCAATTGCGATAACGACCTCATTAATGTACTTCAAAAAGTAAGTGGAGGCACGGTAGAGCAACTTTGGCATAAAGACACAGATCTGAAGGGATGTACCCACATTTTTGTACCAGGAGGTTTCTCTTATGGTGACTACTTGCGAAGTGGAGCAATAGCTAAACTATCTCCAGTGATGGATAGTGTGAGCACCCATGCAGCGAATGGAGGATTTGTTATGGGAATCTGCAATGGTTTCCAAATTTTATGCGAAAGCGGACTATTACCAGGAGCTTTACTCAGAAATGAAAAGCAAAAATTTATTTGTAAAAATGTGCATTTAAAATGCGAAAATACAAACACCTCTATATCGTCTAAGCTTACCGATAAGCCTTGTTATCAGATACCAATAGCTCACGCTGAAGGACGATACTATGCAGATGAAGCTACGATAGCTACACTAAATGCCAATGGCCAGATTATCTTTAGATATGCTGATGAAAATGGAATGGTAAACGCCGATAGCAACCCAAATGGTTCTACTGATAATATAGCGGGTATAGCCAACGAAGGTTTTAATGTATTTGGAATGATGCCTCACCCAGAAAGAGCTGCAAGTGATGTTCTAAGGAATACAGACGGGCTTGCATTCTTCACTGCACTTCTTGAAAAAGAATTGGCTTAATACCAAATTTTAATTCTTCTTTAAAGGTATCCTTTAGGAGCCTAAAGTCATCTATTTTACTGGTCAAATTACTTGTTACCAATTGTTTACACTTTAGTGTGATTTATTCTTTATGCTCGGTAACCTGAGTACCTTTTGCGATGACAAACAGAATTTTCTATGACTCTACTATAAAAATTACACATCAATAAAAAGGCCGCCACTGCAAATTGCAGTGGCGGCCTTAATTCCTAAATGAAAAATAAATTTACTTCTTAATCAACCTTGTTCTCAAGAATTGCTCATTAGACTGTATTTCTATAATGTACATTCCTGGAGCCGCGTCTAAGTTAAATTGGAAGGCATTTCCTACTATATTATCGTTGGAATAAACTGCTCTGCCATTCATATCATATACCTTTATTGTGGCATTAGATAGAGACTCTAAATCTACATTTACAAGACCTGAAGTTGGGTTTGGATATATCACAACATCTTTGAAAAATGCATTGTCTTGGATACTCGCTTTTTGGATAGTTACACAATCCGAAGTATCTGAACATCCGCCTTTCTTGATTTCAACAGCATAGCTGCCATTGTCAGTTGCTCTGAACACATTAGAAGTTTTTCCTGTTACTATAGCATATCCGTTGTCACAATCTAACCATTGGTAAGATGCTCCAACTTCTAAAACAGATTCCATCAAAGGATCTCCAATAGTTATTGATTTATCAATAGTTAAAATTGTCAAATCTAAAGAAACTACAGAGTCACAACCAGCTGCGTTTGCCAGTGTGAATGTAGGCGTATTTGTACTTTCTGTATATATTATTCCATCTATCCATGTGTAGCTAATACATTCCGTTCTGACATCCTTACCTGAACTGCTTTCTAGTATAGTCAGGTTTAAAGTTACGATTGAATCACAACCTGATGCATTGGTAAGTGTGAATGTAGCGGAGTTATTATTCTCTGTATAACTACTACCGTCTATCCAAACATATGGGCTGCAAGAAGCTACCACATCTTTACCAAGTGTTCTATAGTTTATGGTTAAGTTCAGTGTAACAACTGAGTCACATCCATCTACAGTAGTATAAGTATAAGTGTCCGAATTGTTATTGGAAGTATAAATTTTACCGTTTACCCAAGTATAGTTGTTACAAGCAGATATAATATCAGTGCTTGTTTTGGAGTAATTGATAGTTAAGTCTAAAGAAACTAAAGAGTCACAACCAGCAATATTCATTAGCGTATGCGTAGCTGAACTATTTGATACAGTATACGTTATGCCATCAATCCATGTATAATTATCACAGGCAGTGATTATATCTGTAGCACTGGATGAGTTATTGATAGTTAAGTCTAAAGAAACCACAGAGTCACAACCAGCACCATTGGTAATTGTATAAGTAGCGGAATTATTAGAAGATAGGTATGTAACACCATCTATCCATTTATAGCTATCACATGCAGTGATTACATCTGTACCTGAAGTTGACTTTCTAATTGTTAAGTCTAGATTAATGGTTGAATCACAACCTGCAGCATTAGCAAGTGTATATGTAGCAGAATTATTGGAAGATGTATACGTAACACCATCTATCCACTTATAACTATTACATACATCTATCACTTGAGTACTAGAAGTAGACTTTTGAATACTAAGATCTAAAGTTACTATAGAATCACAACCATCCACATTGGTAAGTGTATATGTTGCTGAATTATTGGAAGATGTATATGTAACACCATCTATCCACGTATAACTATCACAAGAAGATTGAATATCAGTCCCCGAGTTGGAATATTTAATTGTTAAATCAAGGGTTACAATTGAATCACAACCAGCAGATGTGGTAAATGTATCCAGAGCAGTGTTGTTACTGCTTGTATATGTTAGGCCATCTGTCCATCTATAACTGTCACAAGTATTGATTACATCAGTACTTGAAGCTGAGTTGTTAATTGTTAAGTTCAATATGATTACAGAATCACAACCAGCTACATTGGTATAGGTAAATGAAGCAGAGTTATTACTTGCATAGTAGGTTTTCCCATCAATCCATTGAAATGAATCACAAGATGACGCTGCATATGTAGTAGAATCTGAAAGAATATCTAGATCCAAGGTTACAGTAGAATCACATCCTACGGCATTCGTATACGTAAATGTTGCTGTAGTATTATCTGTAGTATACGTGTTACCATCTATCCATGTTAGACCGCCACAAACTGCATATGAGTCGGTGCTGCTTGATGAATTGTTGATGGTAAGATCTAAGTATACCAAAGAATCGCAGTTAGCTGAATTTTGGAATGTGTCAATAGCAGTATTATTATTTGCTGTATAAGTGACACCGTTTGTCCATACGTAACTATCACAAGCTGTGATTACGTCTGTTGTTGCAGGTGAACTGATTATTAAGTCTAGAGAAACCGTAGAATCACAACCAGCTGCATTTGTGTAAACAAATGTTGCTGTATTGTTATCACTGGTATAGGTATTCCCATCTATCCAAGTATAGTAACTTCCACAAGCTACTACTTCATCAGTACTAGAACTAGAATAATTGACAGTTAAGTTCAATCTTACAATTGAATCACAACCTGTTTGACTAGTTAATGTGTATTGGGCAAAGAAGTTAGTAGTTGTATATGTAGTTCCATCTACCCAAGTATAGCTGTCACACGCATTTATTTGATCTACCGTAAATGACGTATAGTTCATTGTAAGATTTAACGTTACAACAGAATCACAACCAGCAGTATTCATAAATGTATCTGTAGCTGTGTTATTATTGGTTGAATAGATTACGCCATTCGTCCAAGTAAAAGTATCACAGGCAATTCTAGTATCTACAGACCCCATGCTTGTGAAGGTAAGATCCAAGGTTACGACAGAGTCACATCCTGCAGCATTGGTAAAAGTATCAGTGTCAGTATTATTATCCGAAGTATACGTAATTCCGTTTGTCCAAGTATAATAACTATTGCAAGAAACAATCTGATCTGTTGTAGGTAATGACGTTATAGTAAGATTAAGAGTTACCACTGAATCACAACCAACGTTATTGGTATACGTCACAGTTGCAGTAGTATTACTTGCAGTATAGGTAACACCATTTATCCAAGTATAATAACTATTGCATGCACTAATGACATCAGTCGTGGCAGAAGTAGAAAGTATGGTAAGATTCAATCTTACTATAGAATCACATCCTGTAGCATTGGTAAGTGTATCTTGAGCGATAAAGTTACTGTTGGTATACGTAATTCCATTCCATGTGTAGCTACCACACGCAGTTATTGCGTCTATCGTGGTATTTGATGAGTTGTTAATAGTCAAGTCAAGAGTAATAACGGAATCACATCCATGTGAGTTCGTTAGGGTTACAGATGCTGTGCTATTACTTGCGGTATAAAAGACTCCATTTATCCAAGTAAAAGTGTCACAAGCAATTCTTACATCAGTGATGGCATTAGATAAAATGGTAAGATCTAAAGTTACCACTGAATCACATCCTGCAGCATTGATAAAAGTATCAGTTGCAGTATTATTACTCGCAGTATAAGTAATTCCGTTCGTCCAAGTGTAGCTGTTGCAAGTGCTAACTACATCTGTTCCGGTATTACTGTTAATCGTAAGGTCCAAAGTTACCACTGAATCGCATCCTGCGACATTGGTAAACGTGTCTGTTGCAGTACTATTACTCGCAGTATAGGTTATCCCATTCGTCCAAGTGTAGCTGTTGCATGTGGTAATTACATCGGTTCCAGTATTACTACTGTTAATCGTAAGGTCTAAAGTTACCACTGAATCGCATCCTGCGGCATTGGTAAATGTGTCTGTAGAGGTGGTGTTACTGCTGGTATATACTACACCATCAGACCATGTGAAACTGTTGCAAGCAACCTGAACATCAGTGCTAAATGTAGTTGTGCACTGGGCATAAGAGTTCGAAAAAATGACACATAGAAGTATCATTAAAAAAAGATTTTTCATTAAAAATAAAGATTAAATTATGTTAAAATATTAAAGTTTTCTAGGAAGGAAAAAAGCTATAGTCAATGCCCCCTCTTCGAATTTTCAGTGCAATGGTAGAACTAAATTTTTACGGGAGAGTGACCGGTTATAAAATAATTGCAAAAAATGACATAACTAACTTTCAATAAGCAAATTAGTAGCGAAATGGTCCAAGGAAATCCTTCCGAAAGTCCAAAATATGAACAAAAATTAACCTTACTATGTAAGCATATTTCTTAGAAGATTCCTAAGAGTAGACAAAGCTCCAGTTACTCAATCTTTATAATTTGACTGTTGCTTAGCGTAAAGATTCCTAAGCCCCCTTCTATATTGTTGGGTAATGGAGTTGGTTCTGCAAATGGATTGTCAGGTTCATAGTTCTTCAAAACTTTCCCATACCTATAATGATCTTTTGTAATTGCACTTATAATTACAAACAACTTCGGACTATTTCCGCCGCTTCCTTCCCAGGAATACAATTTTGTATTTAGACTTATTGTACTCGATGTAACATCCTCATCGGAATGGTACTCCTTATCAGAATAAACTTCAACTGTATCATTACCATAGCCATTGAACGCCTCAATTCTATAATATTGATCTGCGGCTGTATTTGGGACTTCTATTTTTAGAATATATTCTATTTCTTCCTTCCTCACTATAGAGTCCAATGTAAGATTATATGCTCCGATAGGTTGAGGCATTTCTACAGCTCCTTTCACCTCCCCAAACTCAGATGTCAATGCCGAAAAAAGATAGGAATCTCCTGCATTCAATGGTAAAACACCTAAATAGTAATAATCCCTAGTTAATGCACTATATGTAAATGAATAGGTAGAACTACCATTACTTACCGTCACGGTTGCATCTGGGATTGCATCATACTCATAACTCGTTGAGTTATTGATTATGGGCTTACTTTTTGTTAGCTGTATCCGAGATACGTTATTTATCTGATTCAGATTTGCAAAAACAACTGGCTTAACGGGTATCGTTGGTACAGTTACGTCTTCCAAAACCGTTTGGCAACCTCCTAGAGTTGCAATGATCATTAAAGCGACTATAATATTTTTCATACCTCTTATTTAAATTTATAATTCCAACTTATTGAAGGTAAAATAGGGAATAGGCTAATCTGTTTAAGCACCTGTTTACTCTGAGAATTAAACCGTTCCTCCGGTCCAATAGTGTAATAAAATGGATTCTTACGATTGTACAAATTATATGCACTAAACTCCCATGTACGCAACCCTCTTTTCTTTTCTTTGGTTACCTGCAAACCAATATCTGCTCTATGGTACGCTCGCATTCTAAAATCATTTCTATCCGTATATTCCGTTCCGGGTTGATAGTATCCGAATTGTTCTTTGAACGCCCTACTTCCCAATGTGCTTATTTGATACGTGCTCAAGGGTAAGGTTATTGCATTTCCTGTTCCATATACCCACGTAGCAGATAAGGTCATGTTTTTCTTTAGTTTATACGTGGCTACAACGGATACGTCATGTCTCCTATCGTAACGTGCATAGAACTCCTTGCCATTGTTTAACTCTGGAAATTTATGCTTCGTCCAAGCCAACGTATAACCTACCCAACCAGTTAACCGACCTTGCTTTCGTTGCACCAAGATTTCTGCTCCGTAGCTTGTTCCTTTTCCGCTGGTAATATTCTCTTCCCAAGAAATTGATTGAGCTCCGTCTGAGCTTTCTTGTAGTGCTAAGAATGAAGCTCCTTCTTTATAACCAATGATGTTATTCATTGTTTTATAGTACCCTTCAATCGTTAGACTAAAATTCTGTTTTTCAAAATCCTTTGCAATACCCGCTGCCACTTGTTGTGAATTTTGTGGTTTCACCTTTTCTGTAGCAGGTACCCACAAATCCGTCGGCAAACCAACTCCACTGGTGCTCAACAAGTGAATGTACTGATTCATGGTAGCATAAGATGCTTTAACGGCCAAATCACTTTTTAAGTTATACGCCAACGCCAATCTTGGCTCAGGATTAACGTATACTTTGTCATTACTCGAAAACGTACTTAGTCTAACCCCGTATAGAGATTTCAGTCTCTTGGATATTTTCCATTCATCCTCTATATAAAAGCCTGTTTCTATCGACTTGTACTCCGTTTTACGGTTTAAACTTTCTCCAAATAGATTGTCTTTAATAACAAGAGCGTCTGGTGTAAATGTATGATGGGTTACAACTCCTCCAAACTTTACTTTATGGTCGTTATTCGCATACCAATCAAAGTCTTGTTTTAAACTAAAATCCCGAATCCCGGAGCCGTATCTTACAGAGAATAATTCTTGACCATTTTCCTCTTCATCTGCCTTAATTGCTAATTCATAAAAACTGTAAATCAGAGAAGTGTTGGAAAAAAGTTTTGGATTCACAATATGATTCCATCTTGCAGTTCCAGTTGCATTCCCCCAACCGAAGTTTATTTTGCTTTTATATGAATTATCGTTGAAAGACTCTTTAACATTTAAATAAAACTTATCTCTGCCAAAGTATCCGCTTAGATAAACTCTGTTCTTAGCATCTATTTCATAATTGGCTTTTGCATTCAAATCATAGAAGTAATAGCCTGCTGTATTTCCATTGTTTACTGCTAAAATAATCGGCTGAGCCAATATGTCAATGTATGTTCTACGCCCTGATACTATAAAAGATCCTTTTCCTTTTGCAAATGGGCCTTCTATCAAACCCTTGGATGAAATAATCCCAATACCTAGTTCTCCGGTATACTTTTCTTTATTCCCATCCTTCATGTTCATATCTATAACAGAGGATAATCTTCCTCCATATCTAGCAGGAAACCCTCCTTTTACCAGTTCTACACTTCGCAAAGCATCACCATTAAAAAGACTAAAAAACCCAAACAAATGTTGAGCATTGTATACGGTAGCACCATCTAGAATAATCAAATTTTGATCTGGCCCTCCTCCTCTTACATATAGACCACTCTGTCCCTCGCTCCCACTTTGCACCCCTGGCATCAATTGCAACACCTTCAGTACATCTTTTTCTCCTAGTAAAGCAGGAATTTCTTTAATGGTTTTAATTGGAATTTCAATGGTACTCATTCGAACCTCCTCACTCACCTTCTTGTGAGTTTTAGAACCTTTCACTACGACTTCTCCTATATCGGTTTGAGCACTTTTTAAGAGAACATCCATCACCACGTCTTTGGTAATAGTTACTTCTTTTATCACTTGCGTATAGCCTACAAAATTGTAAATCATGGTGTGTTTACCTGCTGGCAATTGAATGGCGTAATAACCAAAGTTATTGGAAACCGTTCCTGCAGTTTTATCCGCTGTGTATATAGTTACTCCGATAAGCAACTCTTTACTACCAGACTCTTTTACATATCCTGAAAGGGTATAGGACTCTTGTGCATGTCCCATTTGAGATATGAACATTAGAAAGGCAAAAACAAAAATGTTCTTCATGTATACTAGATATATAGAATTACTTTATTAAAAGTTACAGCTTCTCTAGAACGACAGTAGCAGTCCTTCTAGTGCATTACTATTTTAAATCTTAAGATGACTATTTGCCCTCTACAAAATCTTGCAGATAACTAAACTCATCCGTAAGTTTTCCTCCGTCTGTCAATCGGGCTCTTTTCAAAATACCATCTTTATCTCCATCAATAAGCAAGGGCAAAATATGGTCTAACATGAGTGTTCCAAATTCCGTACTTGCATTTTTTGGCATTTCCGTAGGTAAGTTGGTAACTGCCATTACATCTATCGTATCTTCACCATAGGCCTCCACTTGTTTCTGCTGAGACTTACTCCAACCAAAAGTAGGATGAAAAATATCTGTAGCTTCCATGGTTATCGGAACACTACCTTCTACATCACAGGTAATATCAGCTATTACTTGAATTGCGAATCTATCCGACTTGGTATCTTTCTTTTCAAAAAGTACAGGCATATCCTCTTGCCAATACATCCCATTGATCAATATATCTGTATAAGGTAAGAAATTATCAAACTCACTGCAATACTGGTCATGGTGTTCGTAGTAGTGCTTTGCATCCCATTCTCCTCCATCCTTTCTATGGTACAAATCCCAACTTGTAAGTTGTGTGAAATAAGCTCCATTGGGAGGTTGAGAAATAAACTCTTGAGGGGAGACTTCTTTTATTTTCATAAGTTCTAGCACCTCTCGAATCCCTTCTGCTACTCTACCATTACCTGTAAATACTACTCTTGTCTTCTTGAGGTCTAGCTCTTTTAGTAAGGCCATTGATTCTTCATAATCATTGGTTTCATAAGCCGATGGCAAGTCAAACTTACCTGTTTTTTTGCCCCATGTCAAAAAAGCATTGTATGCTCCTACTACTCCTGCCCATTTCCCAAAACCCAGAATTCGGTTACCCTTTTTCCAAGTCAAAGGTTCATAGTCTATTAAGCTAATGTTCTTTTCAAGAATGGCTTGTAATAGATCTCTATTATACGGCTGTGCTTTGATGGTATGCGAGAAGAACAAATAGGTTTTATTCGGAATTAGTTTGTCTATTGGAACTTCTTTAATACCTATTAGAATATCACAATCATTGACATCCTTTACTGTTGGGATACCTACTGCTTCATACTCCTTGGCTAGATAAGTCCTTTCTGGAGACGCCTCTACTACTAATTCTGTATCTGGAAATCTCTTTTTAAACTCCACACAAAGTTCAGGAGTTAACGCTACACGTTTATCGGCGGGCTGTTTCCATTCCCGTACTAAGCCTATTTTCATTTATAATTTATGAATTCTTTTTATTAGTTGACCTTGAGGAGTATCTATTTGTAAGAAGTATACTCCATTTACCAAGTTAGATAAATCTACTGTCTTATCTTGAATTAAAACTTCCAGTTCTTGTCCATTTACAGAATAACACGTAATCTTATCAATTTGTACTTTACTATTGATTCTCAAACTACCGTTGGTTGGGTTTGGATAGATGCTTATGCTATTTCCCAATTCGAAAATACCCGTTGTCAAAACATTTACGGTAACCGTATAATCTCGACTACTTTCATCCTGTGCTTTTACTCTATATACCACATTTGAGGTGTAATTATTTAGTGTAACACCACTTACTTGTTCGGCAGCTTGAACCGTCACTTTAGCATCTGGGCTATTGGTAAAGGTTGGGGTTAGACTAGATATGTCTGTACCTCCCGGCACATCTACAGTAATTGTATTTCCTGAAATAGTTCCTTCTGGAGATCCCGCTAATCCAGGGAATGAGAAGGTTAATAATTCTTTTTTATCGCTCAATAGGTTTCGCGTACCATTTGCATACCAAACACCCCATTTTGCATCTGGGATATGTACAGACGCTACAGTTCCTGCCTTCACATTTATTTTATCTGCAGCCAACTCCGTTAATGCAACTACAGGATCTCCTGAGGTATTATTTGCATCAAAAATCAGCTTATCATCTTTGTTGGAGTAGCTGGGGAAACCCAATTTGTCTTGGGTAAAGATAGTTGCTGTAGCACCCGTTAATGTGTTCATCGCAGACACCTGTACATTACTTCCAGCAATGTAATCAAAGGCAATAATGTAAGGGCTGTTTTTTGCATAACTCGCATTGCCAATACTTACACCTGTTGGTAGTTGTGAGAATATCTTTTCTACCTTTCCATCTCCAAATTCATCACTCTCATTATCCCAAACACGTAATATTCCAACATCCCACCATTGGAGATTTGTTCCTCCCGAATTCGTTATTTCATTTTGAGCATCATACAATATAAATTGTCCGGTGTTATCAAATTCTATAGCATCTGCATAGTTCACATTTCCTGCATCTACACCTTCAGTGTATGTAGGATTATATAAGGTAAATGTTTTCCATGTTGCAGTCACAAAATCATAAATCCATATTTTCCCATCCTGTGCTGTAGATACTGCTGCAAGGCGGTCTCCGTCTTTCGAAATAGCTACATTGTCCCATAAATCATTGCTCAATTGCAGTTCCGTATATGGACTGGTTAGAAGGATTCTTCTCAGAATACTAGAATTTGTTACATAAAACAAGAATTCTCCATCATCCGTAATACTGCATTTACGCTTAGGTGTATTTTGAGTTAAAGCAATGTAATTACCTGGAGCCGTGCTACTTTTATACATGGTATTGGGATCCGATGTATTTAGATCTACGCTTACTATATTTTCTGAACCTGGATTTGTTGGGATATCACTACCTCCACCAGTTCCACTTCCTCCACCAGACCCTGCATTGGGATCATAAATTTGAACTACATCAAAAGCATTTTTAACTGCAGCTACTTCTGTAGATCCGTATAAATCATTAGCCGCATCTGTACAAGCATATCTAAGATCCAAAAATCGCGACTTAGAAGTTAGGTACTGAGTCAGTGCTCTATACCAAATTTTTTCCGCTTTTGTTTTGGTTATGCTGGTTGCTGTAAGATAGTATGCTCTGTTTACTATACCGCTATTAATATGCACTCCGTAGTTATCCTGACTGCCTGTATAGTATTCGCTCATTTTTTCGGGTTGGTAGCCTCGGTTGCTTAAACTGGTACCTCCATTATGTGGATTTTGAAGATTTCTAAGAGCTCCTCCAGCAAATTTTCCAGGTCTTACTATATCCTCACCTATTTTCCAATCGTCTCTATCCATCATAGCACCGAAAACATCGGCCATACTCTCATTGATAGCTCCACTTTGATCTTCGTACTCTAAATTGGCTGTATTCGACACCACACCGTGTGATAATTCGTGACCTGCAACATCAAGAGCTCCTGCAAGAGGAGTAAATGTACTTCCTCCATTGCCATAAAACATAGCTTGTCCGTTCCAGTATGCATTGGCTAAACTACTTCCATCATCGTCTGAGACATTCACTACTGATATGATACTTCCTCCTGTACCGTTGATTGAATTTCTATTGTGTGTATTCTTAAAGTAATCAAAAGCAATTCCTGCATTTGCATGGGCAGAAACTGAACTTTTTTCGCTCCAAGTATTGTTATTACTTGAAACCTGAGTAATTGATTGAGCAGCTGTATTTCCTGCATCTATAGTCCAAATTGCCCCAATAGGATTATCAGGAAAACTACTTGGTTGACTGTTAGTCCACATACTTTTGGTAGCATTTACCATGTAGTACGTACTTCCTCTTTGGTAGGAATTGATCACCCTACTTTGACCGTTTAGATCTGTTGCATTGGCAGTCTTCGGGCCATCTATCTCGCATAATTCATCTATCGTTTTAAGGACAGTGCCATTGAATGCGTCCACCCACACCTTGAACACTTCCATGTCTGTAGGTCGTATCTTTACCGTGTACACATGACGCGGATTTAGTCCTTGACCAGTTTCAAAATCGATGTACTCCTTAACCACAGCACTTCTATCTATAATTCCCAAGTTTGGTTTTACATAGTGATGATGTTCTTCTATTACATGTGCATACGCTTTCCTCTGTGCCGATACCGCTCCAATATTTTCATCTGTTTTGATAGTTACTGAAGGATAAATTCGACCATTGCCACTCTGCACTTCGCCATCTTTAAGATGCAATATCCATTGTCCTCCTTTTACCCTTATCTGATTTATCCTCTGCTGATAACGAATGTGGGTGATTCCTAACTCATCTGTATTTCGAGATACCTCATCTAGCTTAGATTTTTCTGACCAACCAAACAAACCAGGCAAGTCTTCCAAGACTGTATTTAGACTGTATTCTTCATCTACTTCATTGATTCCAAAGCCGCCATCCTTTTTCTTCTTATACACTTCCAGATAAATAGGCAAGCCTAAATCTGCATTGTACTTCACACGGTATTTGATAGTCTTTGCATCATCTACGCTTCTCAATTCCAATTTATGTGGTGTAAAAAAACTGGGTTGGTTGCTCGTACGACCATCTATGACTTCAGCCTCTATATTGGGTTTCTGTCCATTTTCACTCTTATCAGTCCTTATATCTAATAGATTTTGTCCAAACCCCATGAACGGCAGTAGAATGAGTACTAGTAGTGTCTTTTTCATTTAATTAGTTGCTTTGTTAATGTTTTTTAAGGTCTCTCTATAAAAAGACACCAATGCTTCAGGGGCGGTATCCATGTTGGTCCATTGAACCTTGTTTTCTTCTTTTTTATCTTTAATTCGAATGAAGTAATTCATATTACCAGTTTCACTCAAACTCATTCCACCGAAGTCCATTTTATTAAGTCCCTTTAGCAAGGATTTAAATGCTTTGGGCTTCAATTTTTCAATTTCCCTTGTCTCTTTATCTCCACCCATGACTCCAGAATGTAGAAATCGTTGGCCATTGGGGAAGAAATAATACGTTTTTGAAGTACCAGCAAAACCCCCATAAGAACCTATTTCGATAAATTGATTGGGTAAGTTATCCAACGAATACACCTTGTTACTGCATTGTGAAAATCCTAAAATACAGATAAATGCAGTGAATAGTTTTTTCATCATGAGCGGCGAAGATACCATTTTGTAATGTTAGCATTCGGTAAAAATGGCAGTGCTATCATATTAGTTGGTACAAATGTGTTGTTTGGCAGTACATTTGCCTTCTTATAAAGGATTTCGTTCTTTGATTTTATGGAAGCATTTAATTGCAACCTAAAATACAGATCACATAGAGTAGGTTATCTACTCACAAATTAAACATGGGGGTGTTCTGGCTTTTGACGGGTTGGCCAATAGATGTGTAAGCACGTAGAGCGTTGAAAGTGCGGCTCTTAAATCTCGACTTTCAAACACAAACGGCGATTCAAATTTCGCTATGGCTGCCTAGTCTTAGAGACTAAGCAAATACCATCCGTTTGCCTGAGTCTGGTCTCGGTTACGAGGGAGTTCAAACGGTCGATAAACTGAGATAATTTTAGCCCATTTCTACCAAGTTAAAATTTATAATGTAGGATAAGGATTCGTTGGGTAATTGTTGCACCTGACCTGTCTCGAAAATCAAGCGACAATAAACGTGTAGAAAACGCAATTCTATTCCAATTCGGACCCGGGTTCGACTCCCGGCATCTCCACTGATGATCAAAGCCTTAGTGCAAAGCACTAGGGCTTTTTTATTGGACAAAATCAAGCTTGCTTGGATTTAAGGACAATCAAAAAGACCGTAGTATGAAATACAAGGATTTGAATCCACTGCATAGTATAAACGGGATCACTGAAGGTACTCCCGGCATCTCCACAGTATGACTAAAGCCCATGACCGAAAGGTCTTGGGCTTTTTTTGTGAGACAAATTGAGCTTGCTCAAAATTTGAATTCGAAAAAAGGACAACAAGCGAAGCGATGGGATTTAGTCCACTTGATGGAACAAACGGGATCACCGAAGGTACTCCCGGCATCTCCACAGAATGATAGAAATCCTTGGCACGAAGTGCTGAGGATTTTTTGTTTAAGGAGTTTGAGCTTGCTCATAAACTTCTGAAACAAATCAGGTCTACCTCGCTTACACTTAGAGTGAGCTGCAATCACTCAAAGCAAACATGTTCCATAAGCAACACATCTCAATAAATTAAATATTAAAAGCCCCAGATTTAGTCTGGGGCTTTTGTATTGATTCTTTGAGTGTTTAGAGGGTTGGATCAATCTGACAACACCAGTTTATTTACGTCCAGAACTATATGATCAACAGTCAACCGAGCATAATAAACTCCGTGCCTATGATCTTTAAGGTTAACAATAGCAGATGTGGTGCCAAGTTTTTTAAGATCATATTCTTGAATAATAGTTCCATTATTATCAAGTATGGATAACATGGCTGATGCACATGATTCTAAGTTAAAATCACATTTGACAATAGTCTTGGTAATAAATGGATTGGGCAAGACCGAGATAATATGTTCAATATCCTTTGGTTCTTCAAGATCAATATCCGAAGTGATATCATTTTCAATATATTCTGAGAAATTATCACCGTACTGATCGTTGTGATTATTATTTGCAACAAAACCACTGAAGAAATCGCATTGAAGAGCGTGATTGATTACATAGTGACCGGCCATAAGATCAGAATTTGGTTTTATAGTAATTGAATTGCTTGCAACCACGTCAATATGATTAGAGACAGTCGCGTTTTGCAATGTAATATTGTCTCCAACTAGGTTGTAGCTGACGGTGCCACTTAGGCTCACATTTGTTGCATAGGTTCTTATATATTTTGCCGAAGTTATCCATCCTCCATTACCATCTAAACTGGATATTTTTACCCTATAAACTTTGCCGGGAAGCAGGGTTGCTCCAGTAGGTAAATAATCTTGTAGCCTAAAATTCGCTAAAGTCTTTTCAATAGTTATTATACCCAATGAAACATTATTATATGGAGTATTGTTGGGATCACCAAAATATGTTTCTGGACCAAAATACTTCCATTGGTGATACTCAGGTCCAATAACTGCTAAGTCATGCCCGTGTTCTGTTATCGAAACATGTAATTTTTTAGTTCGAATAAAGCAATTAGTCCAGTTCTCAACATAAGAAAAATACGGATATTGCTGTTTTAAATCATTACAATTTGTACCAAACTTATTGGTATAAAAATTCTCATAAGTAAGAGGGAAATAGCCTTGTGTTCTTGGTGAACAATACCAACCTGGAGCTACAACTTTAGGTTCCGCAGCTAGAATTATGTCTTCTGTTAAACAAACATCAATAATATTTTCATCATTCCCATTAACTTGAAAGTCAATTGATTTACACCCTACATAACCTTGAAAAGAGGCCTGTATCGATGGACTTGGACAATATGTATCTGTGTAAGTGAGTGTACTATTATTTGGAGCCAAATAAGTGCTGAAGTTTCCTTGATTCCATGAGGTATTGAATTTTCCATACCAAACTGGGTCTGTACCAGGTTCATTTTCAATACAATCATCACGCAACCCGTCTGGACCATGAAGTTGCCCAATAACTCTATGGTTTTGATTAAATAATGGAGATCCAGAGGATCCTTTTTGCACAGTTCCTGCATCCAATGTAACTTCCCAATGATATTGATTGGTATTATTTAGTGGAGGATAGGCGGAGGAAATTGGAATACCACTGGCAAAGCAAATTTGTTTTACATCTCCAGAAGGATGGTGGATACCGGTCGCCCCTGCAATTGGACTACTCAGTGACCAACCTGCCAAACAAGCATTAATCGAACCTAGAGTTTCGGGGGTTGCAGTATGAAGTTGGAGCAATAAATAATCTGAAGTTGGATTATTTACATTTTCAGCGGATAATAAGGTGGAACCGTAAATAGAATTTCCAGCATTTAGCTGTTGATTGGTTAAACAATGAGCTTCATAGTTAAAAAGAAAAACCAACGTACTGACATCAAATGTTGATTGAGATCCACTGGTAGCAGGGAGACAATGATTTGCGGTAAGGAATAAAGGTCTAGCGTCTTCTTCTGTATTATTAAGTAAAGCTCCAGTACACCACGCTGCCAATTCTTGAGATTCGTCATACCCCAAGATAAGAGCTACAGCTCGCTTCTCTTTCTCCCATAGGTCCCCTTCTGAACAATTTACATTTATATTGCATGGTAAAGCTCCTCCATTAGTAGCATAGGTGCCAGTGTAGAAATTGAAAACGTGAACTATTTTGGAAATTGAAACCTCTCCTTGGAATGCTACATCTGTAGGCTCCGAGTACTCTATGTAGATATTACTCCCAATGACAATTTCAGTTCCAAACTTGATGATTCTAGATTCATCAGCCTGATTATTCAGATGTGTAAATGCTCCTATCTTTCTTGTTCTATCTTCATTATAAATATGCAATTCGGCTCCTTCGGGTAATTTGAATTTATCAAAGTAAAATTGCATTCCTAAGGCAGTGGACGACTCCACTTTAATAACCCATACTTCTGTTCCATCTTCTGCAACCTGATAATGTCCTTGGGTTTTAAGATTAATGGCAATATTTACACCTGTACCATAGTAGTGATCCTCACAATCTGCACACACTGCACTTGCCCTCAACTCTTCTTCCTCATTATTAATATATGGTAGCTCGACTATGTTAGTAATTTCCTCTAGCACGGAGAAATCAATCCCATTGTCGTAATAGATAGGCAGACTTTTTGTACTTTCTTGTGAATACCCAAAGTATGAGCAAAGTATTCCAACAGTTAAAATTAATATCTTTTTCATATTATTTATAGTTGTGATTTAAGCATTACATTCTCTTCTTTAAGTCGTTCTATTTGTTTGTTCATTTCAATTAGATGTAAATAAAGTTCTTCGATTTTTTCCATTTGGATTACCTGCATTTTTCCAACAGCCATGCCACCTTCCTCAATTTTATCAGCACTTGGAACATGAGGTAAATGTCCTTTTTGATTAATAAACGTCTCAACGTCTTTTAGCGACATTAATTTATAGTCCTTTTTAAATACATAATCTGGGAAAGGAGTCGCTTGAACTACAATCTCTTTGGAGTATAAAATGCCAGTTCCTGATATTTTCAAGAATTCTTCGTTTGCACCATTATATCTGTTCTGGAAGGTCATTGTAGCTCCATTGTTATCAGTGTCGAATCTAATTAGACTTGTTAACGCACCACTGGCGGCTTTAAACAGTAAATCCGACTGACCAGTTCCTGATTGAAAAGCTAAATCTGCATTATTAGCCCCTGTGGTTTCAATAAGTTGTGAAACAGACTCATTAGACTTAATATGCAATCCTGCATTTGGTCCACTCGTCCCAATACCTACTCGACCGTCACTTATAAGCGAGAGTACATTGAGATTGTTGCTAGCATATCTTAATTCTAACGTATTTCCTGAATTCGCGACATCCCAAATTTTAGTAGTGTTATTTGTAGGTGTGCTATAAATAAATCGTAAGCCTACTGTTCGTTCCTCAAATGGGGCTGTAGAGTTGAAAAAAGCTGGAAAGGATCTTTCAATAGTTAAAGATCTGGGGTTTAGTCCCACACCGGTATTGAACAAGGAGCTGCCATAGATGTGTGCCCTACCGGTTAAAGATGCCGGATTTGTGCCTGAAAATTGTGCGTATGACAACTGTGACGATAAAGCAAAGAATGCTAATAAAAAGGTGATTTTTTTCATTTATAAAAATTTATATAGTGCCTACTCTAATACACTTTTCAGCATTCGTGGAGCAAGAACTGTTCTCGCTTAATAGTACAGTTGCAGTTTTAGAAATAACCTAACCAAGAAGATTGTTTTGTCGCATTACCTCGTTCAGAATATAAAATTAGGAAATTTCAAATTAACCCAAACGGCATAAGATATAAATGTAGCAAACCAACTTTACTTTGAATTTATAAGTTGGTCCGTACTGATAATGTTAATGACTTCTATTCCTGATAAGGATTCTTTGGACATATTGAATTTGTTCTTAACCCGCCGAGAGTCTAACATTTTTGAAAAACTATTTCATTGAAAATCAACATTTTAACACCCTCAAATGTTCGACATAAAGGCCCGCAGCTCCACCTTCGCCCTCCGTAGCGTATTGCTTGCAATATGCGTAGGAGGGCTTTTTAACCTTACACTTTCCAATTTTATTATGTGAGAGGTTTGAGCCTCGCTAAAGCCTCGGCGGCATGCGGCCCGATGGAGAAACTCCACTATATAATTACAAGCCTCCATACATCATGTCGATTGAAAACAAATACTTTATTTACCGAGAAGTTCACCTTAAGGTTCTTAAGGACTATTAGTTAGAATAGAACACAGACAATTGCCTGTAACTCAACTCCCGAAAATCTGACCTTTAGATAACAACAAACTTACTTGCTTCTAGAGTCCTCAACTCTTGTTCTAATTCTGAAATTTGAATCAGATTATCGGCTAAAATAAGAACGTTAAAATTTCCCGTTTTTTGCAATAAATCACAATTATAAGGGAATATCGATTGTCTTTTTACACCATCAAAAATACTCGATTTAAGTCTTTTCTTTAAATCTACAAATGAGCATGGGTCTGTCTTTACTTTAATAAATTTCCATACAGGAATCTTATAAAACAACTTCTCAATTCGCTCTACAATCATTACAGAATAAGAAGACCCATTAAAACGAGCATTATTTTCAACAGGGAACACACCTTCATCAGAAACGATATAATCAATACCGGCCACACCAATATAGCCAGTATCACGCATCTTTTTTACAATTTTCCATGAACTCTCTTTTATAAGAGCAGACTCGGCATCTGAAATATCTAGCTCACTAATAGTCCCCACATGTATCATTCCCTCTTTACATATTTGAGCTCGCATTCCTAAGTGACTAATTTCTCCGTTTCTACCAATAATCCATTGATCATTCGGTGAAGATGAAACACTTAAAAATGGTTCAATAAGCACAACCTTTTCATTACAATCAGATATTTCCTTATATATTTCAGCCACATCATTACCATTGGTTTTATATAACGACATACCTGACTCACCAAATGTGCCACGAATAATTACGTTTTTATACTTTTCTAAATAACCATCAATAATCGATTTCATCATTGTATAATTTTCAGATTCTTGTGGTTTCATTTTGAAAGAAACCCCTTCAATGATAGGAATGTCTAATTGTTGGCATATAATTTTAAAAGCTGCTTTGTCATTGTATCTGAACGTTTCAGATTCAGGAGACCCAAAAAAATCAGCCCCAAGAACATCTGATGCTTCACTCTCTTTTTGGCTAGAAAACCATGGCACATAAACAGGAGTTCGTCCTGTTTTACGAATAATATTCTTTATTGGCTCAGGATCATTAATGATTAGCTCTGATAGTGTCTTTTCGTTTGTATCAGCTCCATACTCTACGATGAAATCTGGACCAAGTCCAAATGAACGTAACCAATCATAATAATCAGTATCTAATTTCCCATGTAATACAACTAAATCGTTTAAGCTCGCCGCTGCAAGTGTTCTGTCACACTTAGAGGGAATTGAAGTATCTCTTAAAGGGAATTGAGGTAAATTATCCGCAACATATATTACTAGCTCGTTGTCATTACTTGATATGCAATCTCTAAAAGTTTTATCTTTTGTCATCATCTTTTCCTTTCATTATTCGACTTTATTCCATAAAATCCAACCAAATATTATGCTTAGAATCACGACATAAGCTGTAAGTATGTAAACCCATTTCCCCGCTAATTTGGGTGTTGGAATAGAAGATAGATTTAATCCTGCCAAACTGAGTACTGACACATATAGTATAATTGAAAATACGGAATGGCTAAAAAAAACCTCAAACAAAAACACAAAGGCTAGTATTATTCCATTGTTATCGACCGACAACCCCATATAGGTTTTAGAGTCAATGAGTCCATAAATATTAAAATAGCTCAGTCGAATAGCACAACTAGCAACAATGATAAATGCTCCAGGCATAAACCACAGACTATATTCACCATAACTCAAAAGAAGGAGGGCTGGGAAAACACCAAAACTGACAATATCAATCATAGAATCTAGCTGTCCTCCAAAATCACTTTGTTCTTTTGTTCGACCTTTCATTTTTCGAGCGATGATACCATCAAACCAATCAAAAAGTACGGCCCATAGAATACTTATTATTGATGCAATAAAATTGCCTGTTACAGCAAAGTATATAGCAAACATAGTACACAATAGTCCTGCTAAAGAACATACATTAGGCAAATCTTTAGCGAAACTAAGCATGCTTAATCTATCCTTGTTATTCATTACTTCAACGGCTTTTTAAGTACATTACATCCTTTAATCCATTAATTAATCTGCAGTTTTCTTCTTCGGTACGACTTGCAATTCGAAGATAACGATCTGCATCTGGCTGTGTTTTACCGTGACTATCTTTGATATATATATTGTGTTTAATAAATAATTGTTTAACTATTTCCGGACCACTTAAAGCGTCATCAGGTAAACGACAAAAAATATAGTTCGCATCAGGTTTAAATACTTTCATTCCTGAAATCGAGCAAAGTTTATTGTAAAACTCATCTCTATCAACAATCACCTTTTTACAGCTTTCTTCAAACTCTTGCTTGTATTGAGGCAGTATACGTAAAAACTCTTCTGCAAATCCATTAATGTTCCAAATATGGATTCCATCTCGAATAAGATTTACAAATTCTAAATTTGCGGTTAATAAATACCCTATTCTAAGGCCACAAATACCATAAGCTTTACTCATACTTTTAAGTATCGCCACATTGGGATACAAATGAATTTCTTGTTCCAAGCTAATGTTGGTCTTATCTTCTGCAAAATCTAAAAAAGATTCATCGATAATAAGCATGCAATTATGATTCTCCAGCTTTTTTGCCAAACGAATAAGGTCTTCTTTGGGAACCAATAACGAAGTAGGATTATTAGGTGTTACTACAACAGCTATATCGGCATTCTCCTTTATTGCTTCTGCCGCGAATTTATCTACATCAAGTTGAAACGATGGAAATTCAAGAGGAAACTCAACGACTTTATCTACAGGAGCTGCATTGGCATATTCATTAAAAGAAGGGACAGGAACAATCAACTTTTTTGCTAAATGACCTGATAGTATTTTAATAATCTCTGCAGCACCATTTCCTACTACAATTCGCTCAGAAGGTTGATCAATGAAGTTTCCTATTAACTCAGCAAGTGCATTTTGTGCCATAGGATAATTCAAAACGATGTCTTGAATATTATCTTTTAAATGCGTAAAAACAGCTTTTGGAGGAAAATACAAATTATATAAATATGCATGGTCTGTAAAATCGTGACGATAATAACCCCCATGTTGTTTTGCTACGTATTCGTATTTCTCTTCTTGAGTTTTATATTTAAATTCTAGCATACGTTTTTATCTAAATCATTGCCAAATGAAATTACCATTTTAAGTACTCACTGAGATTACCCAAACTAAGACTCTGTAGCCTGAGAAAGTCATTCGACAACTTTTATCTTTTTGCTTTCAAATTCAATAGCAAATGGATTTTGTATTCCTGAGGTTTCAGTAAAATTAGCTATAGGCATCAAGCTGTCAATTTTTGTTGGAAATATTTTTTCTGCTTCCACTAAATCCTTAAGAGTATCCACTTCGTACCAGCATTTATTATCAAAATCAACAGCTTCAAATCCTAATTCTCCACTCTCCAACATTTCGGCAAAAACTGTTTCATAATAGCCATTTACATTTTGGGCTCCAATATGATTGTTCAGTCTCGTTACAATAGCATGCCAAGAGGTGAGAGAAAAACTGTAAATATTAACTGTCTTATATTTGGTTTCCCCATTGTCTGAATTTGTGTCTTTGTAAAAATGCTTTATTTGCTTCTCAGAAGAGTCAAGAGTTACTGTGGTTCCATTCATCCATGGAAGAATTTTAGCTATAGCAATTCGATTCGGATAAATCATCTTGTCCAAAAGAGCTGCATCAAAAACAAGATCTCCTTCAACTAACATAAATGGCTCTTTGATTGCATTACGAGCCATCCAAAGCGAATATATATTATTAGTTGTTTTATAAGGAGCACTATAAATAAATTCAATTGTCAAGTCTCTCGAAAATGCTGCAAGAAATTCTCTGATACAATGTTCTTGATGCCCAGTAACAACAACCAGACGTTTAAACCCTTGTTTTATTAAATTGATAACGAGTCGTTCCAGAAACGACTGTCCATTTACTAAAGTAAGGCATTTAGGAGAATTAGACGTTAATGGCATAAGACGACTTCCCGTACCAGCCGCAAGAAGTAATGCTGTAGTTATTCGATTGTTTTCATTATCCTTCCGAAAGTTTTTATTCATATTTTTTATTCATTAAAGAATTTTTTGTACTCATATATAAGAGTAACATGCTTTTAAAACCCCTGTGCTACAAAGATTCAACCTTACTATTGAGGCATAGGAAGATGCTAAATTAAAAGCGTGCGAAGGTACAAAAAAAAACAGCAATATTGAGTATTATGTAGTATTGCCGTTCTAAATTCAATTTTGCCTTGTTCTCTGCTTAAAATTCATTCCTTCATTAATTACGAAAGACCATAACCAAGTTCTAACGTCTTACATTTCATACAAACTATTAAACCTCCCGAGAGTCAAACATTTTCTAAAAAAAACATTGGCTGATAATCAGGATTTTAACACCCTCAAATGTTCGACATAAAGCCCCGCATCTTCACCTTCGCCCTCCTACGCTCTAGGTTTACTTTGAGAGAGGGCAGGCTTTTATTTTACATTTTCAAATTCTTATTGCCGTAAGGGCTCAAGCCTCTGCAACAGCATCATTTACAGACTCACCTGTGATCTCCTTATTTACTTTCCGCCAATAAGTGAATTAAACCATTCTTGATATGTGCCTTATTCCCTACAACAACTGCTTTCATACGTTTTCTTGAATTTTATAGGGAATAACTAAAGTGACCAAAGTGCCTGATCCGTTTTTGGGGTCTTTATTTTTAATATTCACAGAACCAAGCATGTTGAAATCATTGGATAGGAGGTCCAATCGCTCAGCAGTTATAGCCGTAGACAAGGAGGTTTTGTTCTTATCAGTCTTGAATTCATCTACTTTAATGCCAGTACCATTATCTGCAATCGTGCATATCAGTTCTTTATTCCTAAAGGATATTTTGATATCAATCTTTCTATCTTCATTATTATTAGCAAGTGCATTCTCCATTGCGTTTTCTACAAAAGGCTGAATAAGCATTGGTGGAACCATAAACATATGGATATTAATTTCATCGTCGATGGCAAGCAGGTAATTGTAGGGGGGAGTTAAATCCAAATTTCGTAGTTCGATGTAACTGTTAAGTGCAAATAACTCTTTGGAAAGTGACACGGTTTGATGCCTTGAGTTTTCCAAGGTTATTCTGAGGAGTTTAGAAAATTCGCACAGGTAGAAGTTTGACTTATCATCTTTTTTCAGAATCATTCCTTGAAGTACCGTCAAAGAGTTAAACATAAAGTGAGGGGCCATTTGTGAGCGTAATAGTCTTTGTTCGACAACAATCTTTTGGATTTTTGATTTTTCGTTGCTTAGTCGTTGAAACAATATAACTGCTCCTAGAACAATGGAAGCTAGCAAGAATACAACTACAATTAGAAAGGTATTTCTTTGAGAGTTTGCCAGGTTTGAAGAGGTGATTTTTACTTGCTGATCTAGCAACTGCTCACGATTCCGAGCTGAATCTCTTTCCCGTTTATACTGATATTCACACTCCATTTGTGCCATTTCTAGAATATTTTCCTTATTGTATAGACTGTCATTTAGCAATTTGAATTGCTGGTAGCATTCTAACGCTTTTTTGTGATCACCTGAGTTCTGGTAAATTTCTGATAGAGTTTGGTAGGATTCTTTTCGCAACGATAAAAGATTGAGCTCTTCAGAAATTTCAAGACTTTTTAAAGTAAATTCTAGGGCTTTGGCTTTCCTGTTTAGCTTAAAACATGACTTAGCCATTCCTAAATAGCTTGTGCCTTTACTTAATTGAGAACCAATTTCCGTACTGATATCTAACGCCTCAGAATAAAATTCCAAGGCTTTAGAAAAATGGTTCTTAACCAAATGAATTTTTGCAATGTTATTCAAGCTAACAGCTGCCCCTCCCTTATCACCACTTTTCCTATGAATAGCAAGTGTCCTATGGAACAGAACCATTGCAGTATCAACTTTATGTTGATCTCTAAAAACATATCCTATGTTGTTAAGGCAAGTTGCCATAGCACCCTTATTGCCTTGACTTTCACTAATTTTTAGAGCTTTTTGATAGTAGATTAAGGCCTTTTCATAGTCGCCTTGACTGTGATAGATATTTCCAAAGTGGTTAAGTAGAGCACTCTTATTTTTGGAAAGGCCCAATTCTTCAAATATCGATAGAGCTTTATTACCATATTCAAGGGCTTTCGGATAGTTACTCTGATGCTTATAAATATTTGCTATGTTGGCATAGGCCTTCGATAGACCACGATTATCCGGGATTGATTGGTAGGCTTCTACTGCCATTTCGTAATACGCAATTGCAGAGTCATACTCACCAGTTCTGTAGTACATGATTCCAATGTTATTTAAACTTCCGGCAATTTTTTTGGGGTCATTTAACCTTTTACTAATATCTGCCGACCTTTTAAAATAAGCAAAGGCTTTTGACAACTCACCTTTACGGGAGTAAGCTATGGCCAGGCCATTAAGGGCGAACGTCATCCCCTTATAGTAGTTCAAATTTTCGGAGGATTCTAGGGCCTCACTAAATTGAGTAATACTGGAATCGTAATTGGATTTTTCCAGATTTATAAGACCTCTAAAAAAAACAACATCAGTTCCCCCCTTTTTGTAGGCTATTTTTTTTGACAAACTGTCTGATTGAATGAGTAGTTTTTCAGCCTTTTCAATATCAAAACTGTAAACTTCGTAAATAACAAGATTGAGGAGATTTACCCTATTGGTATCTTGCTGAATATGAACTGACAGCTCCCTCTCTAAACTGTCTAGATATTTATTTTGACTGAATGCACTAGTCCAGGTAAGGAGTACAACGATGCAGAATAAAAATTTTGTCAAATGCGTCATTCAATTGGCAGTCCGAAAGTAGCATAAATTAGTTAGTCAAATTTATATACGAAGGACAATATGTTAAAATGACCCATACTTATCTAATAAGTTGGAATACCCGGTTGATTAGTTAATGAATATTCTTTTGATTAAGGTCAGTGATTTCCCATGGGTTATTCTTACGAAATATAAGCCAGAAGGTTGATCCGAAATATCGATATAGGTTTCAGCCGAATTTGATTCAGTTTTATAGACTGTCACCCCTTCAGGTGTAAGTACTACAATTTTAGTAAGGATGTCCTTCTTTGGATCACTTACTTGGGTCGTAAATACTCCAGATTCACATGGGTTCGGGTATATGCTAATATTCACGTTTGAAACATGATGTTCTTTTGAAGGTGTAGGATCAGTTTTGTTCTTATCCTCTCCGTAAATTTTGTTTTCTCCATCAGATTTAACATAACCAGTCAGGCAGCTAGATGGCGGTGAAGGATTGGAAACATATCCCATGGTTGTAGGTACTGAAAAATCATATCCGGAAATAGTATAACAAGAGTTGTTTGGGTTAAAACCTGGGCTAGAGGATCGGACCCAGAGGTATGATGAACCCATGGTCGATGGAAATCCTTCAATCGAAGTTTTATAATTGCTAGTGGTTCCAGAGGGATTAAATGGCCAAAAGCCGTCCCAGTAATTATCACTTGGAGATGTAGAATTTCCTTGAATTCCGATAATTCCATTTTGATGAAGGCTCAAGCCCCTTCTGTGCTGGGTGAACTTATTTCTGAGGATAGTGCTATTGGAACAATTACCATAAAATGAGGCACCGAAGTAGGTATTTTCCATCTCGTTGCATTCCAGAAATTGGTTAGTGCAATAAAGAGATCGGATAGCAAAAATTTCTTGGACAGCGAGGTCAAACCCAGTAATGATATTACCGACAGTACGCAAGGATGTATTATTCCTGCTCCAAATTCCATCCTGAGGATTGTTTCCTGGTCCCTCAAACAGTTGTATCCGATTGTCCTTAATTTCAAGTCTGGTATTGAATCCTTGAGTACGAATCCCATTGTAGGCATTTTTAATACGGTTGAAATTAATTCTAGCATCGGGCCCTCCAATAGGGCTTCCTTGGATGGAGAAGAAAGGATTATTATCTAATTGAATAGCTGTATAGAGCCAGTCTGTAGGAGAATTGGCCACTAAATACTTGGAAAATTTGTTGTTGTCTATAACAATTCTACCTGCGTATACCCCATTTTGCATGCCATTTCCAACGTCAAATGGACCCGAAGTAACCGAGAACTTAACTGGGAATGCTATGTTTTTAAAATGGTTTTTTTCGATGATAAAATCTTGGTATCGATTTGAAGAGGCAACGACTCCGTGTCTCCCTAAATGATTGATGCCCGGGGTGGTTTGTGTACTGTTAAAAGAGTTTCTTGAGATGATGTTCTCTAGATAGTTTTTAGACTCAATAGCTCGACTGCAGTTAAAAAATGTGTTTCCAGTATTGTTGGTGCCATCATCAGACATTACCCTTAGCCTGTTATTGTTCGTTCCAGTGCTTTCTACTAAGATACCAATGCCGGAGCCTAGTCCAGTGTTTATCAAGTTTTGAAAAACACAATTGGTTACTGTGACATTAGAATTGAGAGCAGATATTCCTACTAAGTGATTGTCAAAAATAATTTGTTCTTGACTATGCCACGGGTATAAATATCCAATTTTGGTTTCTTCATAGGTTGCTGGTCCACTAGGATTAAGTGTCGTTGTCCCGTTATTTTCCAAACAAAAACCAATGGATGGGTTTTCTCCAGCATAAGGAGATTCCAAGGTAGTTGGCGGATAGAGGACCGAATTAATATAAGGAGCATCTGTTAGAAGCCCTGTTCCTGCTTTTATATCCCATAAATTAGGCCAGTTGATTCCAGGAGGATTGGTGCCAGGTACAAATGGATAACTTGTAATATCTCGGCTGGTAAATAAACATCCCGTAAATGGGGTCATGCCCCAAGTTACATAATTCGTTATGTTCATGTTAAAATTTTCCAACTTAACCCCAATTCTATTTTTGTTAAAAACCACTTCTCTTGCCAGAAAGGGAAGGCTCATACTAAAATATGGATTTACAAGTAAAGGGTTATCCAACACATGTACAGCAATTTTAGCATCTTCAATCAGCGATGTTTGAATGGGACCTGAAGGTGTCCCACTAATGTAAATACCATTAATAATTAATCTGCCTCCTGGTTCTACAATGATACCGTTCCACATTTCGGAACATGCATAAAAATGAGATCCGGTGATGATGAGATTTGCACCATTTTGTACGCGAATGATAACATTGGGAGCAATTTTAACTTTACACCCTGTAATGCTTATGTTACCCGTAATAGTTACGTTATTGGTGAGACAATACTCTTGCCATGGGGTAGGACCATTCACCCAAGAGATGTTCCCAGTTTGCCCATCTAAATATTGTGGGCAATTGATGCATTGTGCCTGACCACTTATGGTTTTCAGTAGAAGAAACAAAAATAGAAGGGTTATAATACTCGTTTTTTTCATAAAAGTTATTGCTTTTGTTGTTTAGGATACGGGTCAATTGACCAATGAACGTTTGTATTTCAACATTCGCTACATTCCTGCACTTGTGTTTATTAATGTCAAAGTTGAGGATTATGGATTAGAAAAAAATGATCAATTCATTTTAGAATAGGTTGAGGGAATAAACGATTGCTACAAACCCATAATAGTTAATCCTAATAGGTAAGTAAGGACTAATCGGGCCGAGGTTTTGAATTTTCAGGAACTTGAAATACCGTCTTGAACTAAAGTAAATAAAGGCCTTACGAAGGTCTATAATCGTAAAATGACGTGTTCGTTAATCCAAACACCGGTTTCAAAAGCAGTTTGTAAATACAACCCACTTGTCTAATGAACCTCAAAATGGCTTGGGCCCTATTCGTAGGAACCAATATCCCTTTGCTAAAATCTGAATCTGAAAGGGCATTTTCCAATAAGTGATTTTTATGATTTGAATCCACTTGACGGAATCACCGAAAGTACTCATGGCAGCTTAACAGAATGATAGAAATCCTTGGCACGAAGTGCTGAGAATTTTTTGTTTAAGGAGTTTGAGCGGTTCTGTCGCATTAATCGGAACCGACCACAATCGACTATAAGATTTGTATCACGTCTCGATTCTTTCAACAATCGAATACATATCGTCTGAATGGTCTAAATTATATTTTTGATAGAATCGGTTGACCGAGCGTTTTACACTACTTGGCAATACTGCTAACATTTCAGCTACCTCGATTTTGGTCATCCCAAGTTTATACAAACACAAGATTCTAAGTTCATTGGCCGTAAGACCTTCAAAAGCGGTTTTACTATTTTCCATGAATTTTGGATAAACAACCTTAAACGATATTTTAAATTTATCCCAATCTTCATTGGTCAAAATTCGGGTTTCCAAGAAATTTTGAACCCCCTCCCCACCTGCTTCCAGATCTTTAAAAAACAACTCTAAATTATTTTTTAACTCATCAATAATTCTGTTTTTATCAATAATCAGACTGCCTTGATTTGCCAATATTTCTCTACTGTGATCGATAATCACTTGTGAGGCTTCCATCTCCAAAGCTGCATTTCTTTCCCTTTCAATTCTATAACGACGATGTTTAGTCAAAATGATAAATATAGAAGCTAAACTGAGCCCAAACAGTAGAAATCCAAAAATTTTCATCCTGTACTGCCTCTGCACATTTAACTCAGAAATCTCTTTGTCCCGAATGGCAATACTTGCTTTTGACTCTGCCTTTTCTACAGCATACTTCGCAAGGATAGTTTGCTCCAGAGCTTTGTTGGATTTTTTCGCTAAACTATCTTGATACACAATATACTTTTCATAGGCATCTGCAGAGCTATCAAACTGGTTCAAGCTTTTATAATTTACCCCCATTGCTTTGTATACCTCAGCAATATTGGAATATTCCATCAGCATAGGCATAACAGCCTTTAAGTATGAATTTGAAACTTTTGCTTTTCCCTTTTTACTAGTTGTCAAACCCAACCCTCTTAGAATCTCGCTTGATAGATATGAATCCTCGCCTTCTTGCAATAATTCCTCGGCCTTCAGAAAATAATCCTCAGCTTGTTCTAGTTTATTTGTTTTTAAATAAAGAAAACCAAAGTGAACGTACACATTGACTTGCTCTATTGTCGCATTGACAGAGGTAGCCAAATTGAGTGCTTCTTGATAATATTTCTCTGCATTTGAATAATCTTCTAAATCTATATAGCATAAACCAACATTTAGTGAAATTCTATTCTTGCTGAATGCTTTTGTTTCTAAATTGTATGCATTTAATTGATATCCTATTGCTTTCTCAGGATTATCAAGATTTAAATAACACGCTGAAATAATATCACTTGTTATTATTTGCCCTCCAAGAAAATCATTCTCTTCTGCAATTTCATTTGCCTTTAAGGCAACGACTAGACACGAATCAAACTGCTCATTAAATCCATAGATGTTTGCCAGATTCAAGTATGCATCCATTTTGTACTTCTCTTGGCCTATGACCTCAGCCAATACCAATCCCTCGTAGCAGTACTTTCTTGAATTGGCAAAATCTCTACTGACAAAGTAACTCCCACCTATGTTCAATAAGTTGGAACACATCCCAGAAGAATCTGCTAGTTCTTGATTAATAGCAAGAGCCTCTCTGTACATTTCTCGCACTTTCTTGTGATCTCCAAAAACCTCATTTAAGATTCCCAATTCTTCATAAAGAATCGAATGTAATTTAGCGTTTTTTAAAAGTAGTGGCCTATGGTCAGAAAGCAAATATTCCACGGTATCCATGGCCCTTTGATATTCTCCGATATCTTCCATTACTCTTGCTGCTCTATAGATACTAAGCACAAACAAAGAATCAAAACCATTCATTTCCGACGTAATGCGAATATCCTGATACACATTAAGTTTAGTCTGGAAATCAGCATCACCAAACTGGGTTTTGAATAATTTTAACTTTTGGACTGTGAATTTATGATCAAACTCTTCAGCTAACCCTATGCCTTGATTCCAAGCCATCATCAGTGAATCCAAGGTAAGATCTGTTTTTGACCAATCTACATTCTCTAAACTTTTCAATCGGTCAGCATCATCTACTTCTTTATTGAAAAACTGTTCTAAGTTATAATCATAGGTCTGAGCATTTGACGATAATCCTAAGCCAACAAACACAAAATATAGTATGATTAATCTCAAATTCATATACCGGGTAATTAGTTATGCCAAATCTAATGAATCCACAAGACTTGAATATTCTTTCATTTTTAGAGAAAAAAGCGAGTGGTATTGGGCAACCACTCGCTTATGTTATCTATTGTTTTAACAGCTTATGAGATGTTATTCTTCCATTCATTTCCACTCTCATAATATATACTCCATTGGAGAGCACACCTGTGTCTATTGTCAGTTTATTCTCTCCTTTTAGACACTTCACTTCCGTGGATTGTACCACTCTACCAAACAAGTCGTAGAGCTTAATTTTGGCCAGTCCATTGTCCTGTGTTTCTAACTCAATATTAATCTGAGATCTAAATGGATTGGGATAAGCAAATATCTTCACATCTGAAGAGATGCTAAAACCTCCAACACCCAATGACTCCTGTTTGTTTGCAAACCAATACGGTGCATTTGGACCACCTTTATGATCATTGACATTGAAGTACACTGAATCGTTGGTAAATGCGGTATAGTATTCATCTGAATTAGCTCTGTAAATTTTAAAATTAATCAGTTTTCCAATGTCAGAAGTATCTCCATATATAAACATATTTAACATATAAGTGCTTGCTGATGCTTGAACCTCTTCAATTATTCCTTTTCCTCTCAATTCTCCATCAATCTCGGCTATGACATAGTCTCCGTCACCATGTAGCAGACCTCCATCAAATAGAACACTGCCTAAGATGGTCATGTTATATTCAAATTGGTCATTTGAAACATCGTCCTTCTTTAATTTTAGAACTGTAGCCTCTGAATTTTTGATCATATACGATTGATTCGTTTCATACTCTGTAATTCCACCAGTCCAACTTCCTCCTTCTAAAACAGAGGCCTTATTTATTGCACCACCTGTTTTTAAAACCGCTCCATTTTTCAAATCAGAATTCGCTTGGAACACATTGTTTATGTCAATATTCTCTTGAAATGGATTTCCAATTAAACTCCATCCATTGATGATACTCATTGATGAAAGATCAGCATTTTTACCCGATACTCGAAGGACATCATCTTTATGCAGATACAGCATATATCCGTGTGCGGTATTTATGGCATTAAGACCAGAACCTGTAGCAAACCATTCATTTGTACTGTCGTTATATATAGCTTGTTGACTTAGTGTTTTTATTATTTCACCACCCTCAAGGCTCAATCCAGAAATCATATCGTCCACTGACATATTTTGTTTTTGATAGTTGAATGCTAACCAATTCCAACCTTGAATAAGTGGAATGTAGCGAACGGAATCCCATTCTGTTTCTATTTCAATAATTCGTGGGTTTAGGGTTGTTCCATAAATTCCGCCATTAAAGGTTATGGCCCCCCCTGTTATGTAGCCATCGTACTCCGCTCCTTGTGATGCATTCCAAATTCTATACTGAAATTCTTTCCCTTGATCTGAGGGATCACCTTGAACGTTTATTACAGCGTAATACAAATTATTCCCTGCCTGTGATTTATAAATATTATCATATCCTCTTACCTCACCATCAATGGTTATTGCAATTTGATCCAGAGTGTCGATGCTTTGCACATTGTCCATTTTAAAATTACAGACCACTATAGTACTTTGAGATTTTCCGAAAGGTATTATCCAATCAGGAGCTTCTGCTAAAACATTCACCTGAACTGGGACTTCTATTGTTCCATAATTATCTGAGAATGTTGAAACATCAATACTTACAGAATAATTATATGTACCGATGTCGATTCCTTTTGCGTTTAATGCGATTGTATATCGGAGGGAACTATTCCCATAAATTGAGTCATTGATGTTCGTTATATTCAGCAGTTGATTTGGGGTTCCTAACTTCGATAATTCCAGTCTTGCCAACGCAGTTCCAGTATTCACCAAATTGATTTCTAGCTGTTTTACATCGCCCTTGTACATGTCTATAGCATATGCTTGTGGTTGAACGGCAATAGGCGAATTGCTAACCATGAACTCGTATTTGATGGTATCTTCTAATGTATTTCCATTTAAGTCTTGAACTTCAAAAACCATCATTTCTACAATTTGCTTGTCCAACAAAGACAGATCTCCGTTATACTCATAAATGATCGAGTTACCGTTGCATATTGGAGTGAAATCCAATACCTCTTTACCACTCTTTTTAACAAAAACATAGTGAGAATCTTTCCGTTCATAACCACACTCGATTGGCTCGTTGAAGATTACTTGAACATTTTCACCAATATTAAGAACGCCATCAGTTGGTTTAGGTGTCCCAAATAATGCTAGTGAACTTCGATCTATTGTACCTCTTACAATATTACTGTTGATAATCCCTTCTATCCCACAATGTACAATTGCTTGAAGTTCATATTCTCCATCAATAATTTCACTTCTATCCTGCACATCCCAAATGAAATTATAAGCAGGATCCCTATACGTTGTTTTAAATAACTCATAATACGTTTGTAAAGAATCCTTAGAAATACTTAACCCTGGTATTTCTACCCATACAGACGAACCTATTCTGCGATACTGCAAGGAAACTTTTTCGAGGAATTCATTGTAAGGGTCATAGTCTCCAATTTGCACTTGCAAGCGTTCTGATGGGGCTCCAAACTCATCTCTTGACTTAAAGATTCTCCAATTATCAGTTGGACTTAGAATACTAATATCTGAACACGGTCTATTGAAGTATGCTTCCATATGCAACTCAGCTCCATCAAAGCCATTGGTAAGGTCAGAATACTCATCTAAACATGTTGGGATTAATTGCATATTCAAATCTGGATAATCATATGATATCCCAGCTTTATTTGCATAGAATCCTGTATATGTTGATCCCCCAGACTTCACTTTATACACCAATGGATAATATTGTCCCGAACCATCAGCAGTTAACTGAGCTCCATTCTGATTGGAATTGGCTGCCTGTACTAGATTATAATACCTGTACTCATTAAATATTTCTGGTGCCTTGTTGACTAATTTCAAAGAATAGTATGCCGGTTCTTCCACATCAACATCCCGTAAAATGTTGTTTTCGAATGGACTCCCATCAGAGTATTCAAGTTGTATTTCCGGTTGATCTCTTGGAATCGTCCCCGGTTCATATGGGCAACTGGATCTGCCTGCGAACAACTCAAAGTATGGAGTATGCATTGGTTCAAGACCCTTTATTACAGTTACACTGAACTGATCACCTGCATCATCATCACCCAAAACATAACCTGAAGTTTTTGTTGTCGTCGTGCTCGACTCAACAGAGTTTTCAATATTAAAATCGAACCGCACTTCTAGTCCTCCTTTTATTTCTCCTTCCAATAAGGTAACTGGTGTAACTTCAACTCCGGCTCCTACACCTCCCCAAGTGGATACTTCTAAATCCGTTTTGAAGAATATTCCAGCATATAAACTAGCTTCTCCGTATATCTGTTGTGTGTACGCTTGTGTACTAGAAAACGCTGTCGAAAATGACTTTTCAATTGAGGCTTGCCCACTGAAAGTTACATTTTCTGCATATAAATCATCCTCTTGGGTAAGAGATGAAACCCAGTCAGTTAAATTACTACCAAACTTAGCCAATGATGGTGGAGTATATCCTGGTCCTGCTACTATTTTTTTCTCCAACCGTTTATGATATTCTGATAGTTCATTGATTCTTTTTCTAGCTACTCTATACCGTTGTAAGGCGTCATCTGTCCATTTAAAAGTAGGATTAAGTGAAAAGGTATCGGAACCGTCATACGTACCAGCTACAGCACAGAAGCACTCTTCTTGAAAGCTTGCGGCTGACTTCTTTATGTTCACTGCAAGACCCCTTGATATGGGTTCTACTTTTGACTTGTCAAAAATGCTGTTGAATACGGATTTGCTACATAGATTGTAGTGTGGCAAAGTCTTGGATTTATGATAATCCAAGACTCCTTTCCAGTTATCAATTAATGTTCTATAAAAACTAGAATCTCTTGGCTTGTCACCTGAGCTTGTACTTATTTCCACAGCACCAGATCGAATTAAACTCAAGGTATTTTCATATTCTGAAATCAAGGCTTCTATATGTGACACGGTATACGTCCATGTAGTGGTAAGTTTGTCTGGAGAAATTCCAATCTCTGTAGACTTGGTCACATTACAATTTGGATCTGTTTCATCATAGTTTATAGATTCGACAATTCCATATTTTAAAGCTAAACCAGTACCCATGATAATATCTGCGTTGTCACCTACGAAATATTCTGTCCCACTTGAGTTTTGAATGTCCGATTCTGCACTTGTTTCAAAACGCTCTGTGGTGGTCTGGCTAAAGACAATCTCATCTCTGTTTCCTTCGCTCCCACCAACCCCAGCACTGGCACTAACCTCTACTCCTATTCCTGCAATACTGAATTGATTACTAGCAGAAAGTGTAAAAGAACCTCCAAATGTACGATCTACTGAAAATGATTTTGTAGTTTCAACTCCCTTCTCAAGATATGAGTAACTGTTATCTCCTGGAGGATCTCGTAAGACGGCAAGAGGCATCTGTATGCCTTTACCTTCCTCTTTAGATACTATAACATCACTTCCTGGTTGAGCTGCTTTCCCAGTAACCAGTATTTGATACACTTCTTGAGATACAAAACCCGTTTTCGTATGGTATTCTACAGACATAGTCTTGTAATATGGAGCTATAGTTTCAGGTAATCCAGGTTTAAACGTATATCGAGGGAAAGTTCGCGTCTGTACATCCAAATTGATCCTGACATCTCCTGTATCTGACGCTCCGTTTTTAACAATAAGATAACCTTCGTTTACATGGCAAACACTACCTCTATGCGATTCAGAAACAGCAAAATCTATATTGGCTTCTCTCCTTTGTGGATCTCCAATTCCCCTTACAAAGTAGATATCGGTGTTGCATGCAACATTCCCAATTCCAGATCCTTTGGTTAACGATATCTGAGGGGTATTGTGATAGGAGAACTCAATTTTTTTCAAGAACAAATCTTGTTTTGTGGAGTCCCTCTTTTGATTGGTGTTGTAGCCTCTAAGATCAATTCGAATAGGTCTAACTTTAAGATATTCTATAACCGGAACTACATCTGATGTGAGAGGAGAAGCACTACCAACTGTAACTACATACTCCAATGGAGGTAAGTCTTGAGTTGCAAATACTCCATTATCATTGGAGGTTATCGTATTTCTATAGCATCCATCTATACTCTCAATATCAATTGAAAATCGTACTCCCGGATATGTATTGCATGAGTTTCTCACACTAAAATCGTATTGCACAGACATTCTATCCTGAAAATTTTCTTGTGGTGTTGCTGAGCTTACACTGGACTTATCAATGATAACATTATTTCTATTCCAGTCATATAAGAACGTATCACTACCTCGTACTACCGTATCTATGAGTTGTAGTTCAAATGAGATCAAATCATCTTCATACGGATTTACCGAGTAAGTATAATCACCTTTCTCATCCGTATATTTCAATTCCTCAATATCTGAAGATGAAGCATAATGTTTAAGCAAGATAACCGGAATGCTGTCCAATGGACATCCTACTTCTTGACGTGTGACAGTTCCTGAAATTAAATTGGCTGTTTTGTCAACGAAGGTCCCAATTCCAAGACTGGTAACGGTCACATCCATATCTCCAAATAACGTATCTTGTACAAAATCGTGATCCAAATATTTTGCAGTTACCGTTGCTCTAGCGGTGTGACCAGCATATACTTTATCAAATCTGAAATTTCCATTCCCATTAGATATGGTCGTATCATAATAGTTTCCATCATCTGTGCTAATTTTAAGATAAATATTGACATCTGGTACTGGTTGACTCCCAATCAAGGATATTACACTACCCTTTACGATTGCAGATGCTTCCCTCCATCCAATATCACTTGTTATACTAGTAACTGTATTATTGGTCCGTTCTGCTTTTGCACTATATACATGCTTCATCCCAGGTATTGCATCCAAGTCCACATAACGTGTTTTTGAAGCATCTTCATTTGCAATTAATATTCCATCTCTGTAGATTAAAACTGAATTATACAAGCTTGTATTTAGAGCATTCCATGTTAAAAAGACCTTGGTTCCAATGCCTTCACTTGCCTCAAAGTTGTAAAGAGCTGGATTACTAATTAGACCAATTGTATGTTCAAAACCTCCTGTGATATCCTTCCAGCTTTGTGATGGAGTCCTCAGAACGTCAAGCAGGTTAGTAGACAATCCTCCGTTGCCAAGCTGACCATAACTATTATTTCCTTGACCATAAAATCGGCTATTAATTTTCACATGACTATAAAACGCTCCTGTCGCAATCTGACTTATGTTAGTTGAATTGGAGCAACTTAAGAAAGTACTAGAATTTGCGGTTGAACCATTAATTAGTTGACCATGATAGTTATGTCCTGTTGAGTATGTCCCAGAGCCATTTTGAGCCAAAGTATGATATGCCCCACAAGAAACATTAATCCAGTCAGTACCTGTTCCTGCTTGAACTGGACTAGCTTGATCATTATAATTACCAATTCCTATAGTCCCATATATGTTGTCTCCCCAACCCCATATGGCACCATTTGCTTTTATGGCCATACCTGTTGCCTGCCCTGCAGATACAATATTCCAATCAGAAGCAGTGCCTACTTGAGCCGGTGTGGAAGAGGTATAAGATGATAATGATCCTTGACCAAGTGAACCATATTGGTTACGTCCCCAAGTCCAAAGTGTGCCGTCTAGTTTTATTCCTACGGTGAACACTCCTCCTGTTGCAATTTCCTTCCAAATTCCTGCACTTCCAAAAAGGACTGGGGAACTAACCTGCGTAGTGTGTCCTTGGCCTAATTGTCCATAGTTATTTGATCCCCAACACCATAGGCTTCCATCTTTCTTGAATGCAAACACAGTATGTGATGTTGGTCCAGAGATAATTGTTTTCCAATTCAAATCTGTACCAATCTGCACAGGTGAAGAGGATGGTGTTGCTCCGCCATTTCCCAATTGGCCATAGCCATTATTACCCCACGCCCATAACGAACCATCATCTTTGATAGCGTACGATGCATAGTATCCTGCTACGACTTGAACCCAAACTGCATTATCGTTAATTACAACTGGACTCAATTGATTCGTTGTACCGTTGTTTCCAATTTGGCCAAATTGATTTCTGCCCCACGCATATAGGCTATTCCCTTGGCCATTAAGTGAATTACTCTTGACATAGTTAGACAGATATTCTGATAAACCATCAGTTAAAACCGCTTGAACACCATAGCTTATTTTTGTTCCAAAATAGGCCTCATCGTCCAAATATTGTCTTTCATTTCCAGGAACAGCTGTACTTGAGCTCGCTATAGTTGGCTTGTACTTAACCACATTGAATGTGATATCTTCCCTATTGTGACTCCACTTAAGTATACGATAAATCCCATTGCTGTCTTTGGCCACAACCTGAGTTGGAGGAGATAATTCTGGAAACTGTGTTGAAACTATGCTTCCAAAGTCAGAATAATATTTCACATCATTTCTGATAGAATACACCCTTGCCTTATACCCATAAGTTATTTGAGGAAGTCCCTTTTTATCATCATATGAATACAAGTAAACTTGTTTATGCTCTTCTATTACAAGTCCGAGGGAATCTGTAGAATTCCAGAATTCCATACCATCTAATCCAGAATAAAAATAGGTCGCATTAAGCACCACTTTATCTTCACTTGGCACTGCATTGGTATAGATTGATGGAGCTAATAAATCATCTTGAATAAAGTCAATTCGAGTTTTCCTTCCAACAATCATTCTATCGTTGTGATAATAACCTGCGGCCACTTCAAAAACATTCAAAGCTCCAGGTATTCCTACGTAAACCTCATAATTTAGATTTCCTGTGGATTGATCAAAAAGCGTATCAATTGATATTCCATTGCAGTAAATAACATATAGTTCTGACCTATTGGAAGAGCTCTGCCAAGACAGATTAACTCCATTGCCAATTGTACTGGCATTGAGTGACTTTAATGTTGCTACCCTTGGGAACATAGCTACAATACTCATTTCTGGTCCTTGAATACTTGGGTTTGCTGAAAGAACAGGAATTATTGAATACTTGTAAACTGAACCAATTACTCCAGTGGCATCCACTAATTCAAGATGTTGTCCGGTCTTTACAATATCGAAAAGTTGTCCGTTTCGCATAATGTGATAGTCAATACCAGCATCACTTGGGTGGCTCCAGTTTACCCTAATCGCATCATCGACCTGTGTATAATTTAGATTTCTGACTGGCAATAAGGGAGGATAAGTTTCTAAAACAGCGTAGTATTCTCCTTCTACTAAAGTGGTTCTGTCTTTCTGCCAAATGACTCTTATTCGATACGTATATTCATATCCCGGCAAACCTTCATTATCTACAACATACTTTGTTTGATTACTTGGAACTGTTGCTATAAGGGTGAGGCCTCTATATACTTCAAAAGAAGTATAATTCCCATTCCCAGCTTGCCAGCGTATATCAACCGAATGATTTTGCATATTGGCACTTGTCCTAATATTTGCTGGCCATGCGATAGAATCTGATGGCACAAAATTACTAGGTAATGTGTCTACGAAATCTACTACATACGACCCAATCGAATCATAAAATATATCGAGTTTTTGATTACTGGCAAATCGTGCATTTGAGTTCTCAGCGGATAGTTTGAAGGTACTTCTATCGGATTGCAATCTTCGTGTAGAAACGTTCTTAAATTCATAATAACCCGCACTGTCTGTTCGTGTCTCGGCATAATATAAATGACCCTCATTATCGTCATCTGGTAAATACAATTTAACAATGGTATTGGGAACGCCTTGTTTACTGTCCAAAGAATACGAACTCCCAACAATTCTTGTTTTTCCTATTTGCCTTCCGCTCACCCCATTCATTCTCGACTTCCCTTCACCTAGCTGTACTTGCACTTGATAAACATGCCATTCATTGTCATTCACAGAATGATCATAGTAGGTCTTATGCACTCCCTCTATTTTATCCAAAAAGTAACCATCTCTATAAATATGGAATTCCGGCACATAAAAATTAGGATATTCCCAGCATAATTTCACATGACTTGTAAGATCATTAGTTGCTGTTAATGACGTAACTGTGTCCAAATCATAGGGACCACTTGTCATGAGATTTACAGAAATAAGCGTTGTCTGATTCCCAAAATAGTTAACACCTTCTACGGTTTTTACAGGCACAAGAGCAAAGTCAACATTGCCATTTGAGTAATCATTCCAGACGATTGATTTTTGTATCACGTTTGCCTGGTCAATGGAATAAGTCTCAGATTGAGCAGTATTTTGTATTGCAATATCTAGATAAGAATACTGTGAGTCAAGCGAAGATTCAAAAAAGATAGAACCCTCATTTAACACATATGCACTGGCACTTTTAAGCTTTGGTAGCTCTGGGTATTTCAACGTAATTGCATTGCTCGCAATACCAAATGATCTTTTATTTTCTTTGTAAGCTTGAACTCTGTATGCATAATTTCTTCTGGGTACACCACTAGCATCTTGGAAAGTTTTAGGAAGTATTCTTCTAACATTACCGAGTACTTTAGTTGATCCATTATATTCCCTAAGGATAAGAAAACCATCAAAATTATAGTCTGAATCCACGTTGTATTCCCATGTAATAATCGACATGCCATTATTGCTTTCAGATTTGGTTAGATTATTTGGTTTTCGTAGAATTGGAAAATTAATCGGATTCCCAAAAACCTTACTCGAATTATACAGTTGACCGTCTCCCGTTTGCAAGTAGCAGTTCATAGAATAGGTATAGGTAGTCCCACCAACACCCGTTACATCTTGAAATGACAATTGATCTTTATCCAAGGTCTTGATAAGCTCGTCATTTCTGTAAATTCTAAATCCTCCAATGTTTCCTTGTGGATGACTCCAAACCATCTCAATACTTGCCTTATTCACCAAAATACTGGAAGTGAAATCGTTTTGTGCAATTGCCCTCGGTTGAGGATATTGTGCCGTTGACGAGCGTGTATCCGTGAAGTAATAATCAAACTTGCTTGAAGCGTTTTGATAAGCACGGCTATAAGCACGCATTGAATATGTGTAAGAAACCGATGGAGTCCCTTTTAAATCGATATAATCATTTGTTCCTCCACCAACTTGATAGTCGGATAGGATTAACTGATCACCGCGATAGATATAGTAATAGACTGTATCTGAACTTGTTATGTCCCAAGACAGTTTAACGTGGCCTTGAGAATCAGATGATTCTGCTACAAATGTATTTAGGTCTACTGTTTTACTAACTTCTTCTGATCTAGTAGTAGCCATAAATTGAACTGACACACTTGGATCGTTCAAATTCAAGGTTACTTCTTGATTATTAGTTTCCAAGTTTATACTATCCTTTTGAGTACTTACAGTAAAAGATGTTTCAGTGTGGTAAGGAATATTTAACACCTCAAAATTTCCCAATTCATCGGTTTTGGTTTCAAAAGTGACATCTTCACCAACTACAGTACCAGTGACCATTATGCGTACATCAGGAACCGTAAAATCGCCCGACTCTTTGGAATTGAATACTGTTCCTACTATGGACCCATTAGGAACTAAGTTACCTGAATCTCTAACCGTTAGTTTCAAGATATCTTGCACATATAAACCCAGCGTATAGGAGTGTAAAAAACCAGGAATTGCCGTTGCATCTTCAAAGGAATTTGTTGTACTATTCACTTCAGCTAACGGAGTCCCATCTCGTTTGATTACCAATCTATCTACGTATGAATTCAAATCACTCCATTGCAGTAAAATCATTTTGTTACTACTGTTCTTCTGTGCAGTCAAATCAACCAAGTACGTTAATTGAGTCGCACTTAGAACAGATGATATACTATCTTGATTCGGGGCATTGATGGACACCACTTCATAGCTGTAGGTCCCTCCATTTAGAATACTCCCATTATCCAATGGGTTGCATATATCATGGTATGTTTTGGCAGAAGTGTCTAATACGGTAAGAAGCACTTTTTCAGAACTGATTACATCCGTTCTATACAGCAACATCTTGGTATCATAATCACTATTGCTTTTAAGAGATAGCTCTACGCCCCAAGGAGTCAAACCATTCGCCGATACCTCTGGTGCTTGATACGACTTGGTGAACCCAATTGCAAAAACAGAATCAATCAGAACATTCCCTGGCCCATATTCTATAATTCTAATTTCATATTCCATCATACTACTTGGAAGAAGAGATGTGGTGTACAAACCACTTAAAGAATCGTAATTATTTATACTATCTAACCGCTCAGAAAACACCTCCTTCTTACTTTCTCCTTCACGTATTTGGAAATAAATCTCTGGGTTATAATGCCGATGGGCTTCTGTTACAGAAATATTCCAAGACAATTCAATTTTGGAATCGCTTTGGTTATTGCTAGCTGTAAACCCTGAACTGGTTTGAGCTATGGTGTTTGACATTGCTCCAAAAAATATGAAGACAAAAGTGAGGACTCTCTGGTAGCGATTAAGACTTGTCATGTTTCTTTTTTCTAATTTTTGAAATCTCATCCAAATTCGTTGAGAGAAGTCGGTTATTCTCTTCAATCTTTTTGACAATAGCACCATCTTCTAATAGACATTGCTCAACGTTGTTGATGATCTTTTTGATTACTTTTTTTTTCACCTAATTATTTAACATTACAAAGGTGCTAAAGCGTGATCTCAAAAAATGTGTTTAGGTGGGGACAATGGGTGGGACGGTTTATAGTACGTTGACTATTAATATATTGCAGAAACAAGCAAGTCCTACATATGAAGGTCATATCACAATTGTCTGGATAAATGGGAAGACTAAAGGTACTTCTCGCATCCTAACATAAAATAGAAAAGTAAAGAATTCAAGCTTTTGGATATCAGCACTACTAGCAAAGTTTCACCAAATTAATGGGACAGAACCATTACATTTGATTTATGCAAGCTCCTGTGTCTGTATTCATCGTAGATGATGAAGAATATGCCATAAACACCCTAACAAAACTTCTTGACAATTTCTTTGATAATGTCAAAATAGTAGGATCTGCTCAAAACGCCATTGATGCACATAAAAAAATCAAAGAATTAAAACCTGAATTGGTTTTCTTAGATATTGAAATGGGTAAAGAAAGTGGGTTTGACCTCTTAGAAACTTTTGATGAAGTTGATTTTCAAGTTGTTTTTTTAACTGCCCATGAAGAATACGCCTTAAAAGCAATAAAATTTTCAGCAATTGATTATATTATTAAACCCGCAAGGATTTCAGAATTAAAACTACTTTTTGATAAAACAAGTAAATCTCTTAATCGGAGGAATCAGGGTAAAAACATAAAACACATGTTCGGTAATTTTTTAACGCCAAATAAAGATGAACATAAAATTGCTCTCCCGATTACTGAAGGCATTGAGTTTAAAAAGGTTAAAACCATTCTATATTTGACCGCAGATGGCAGTTATTGTCATCTACATCTGGAATCTGGAGAAACACTTATCGTGTCAAAGAACCTAAAACACTTTGAAAGCATTCTTGTGGAATATGGCTTTTTCAGAATTCATAATTCGACTTTGATTAATCTAAAACATGTGAAAAAGGTAGGACGTTCTTCTGGAGGGTATGTTGTGATGGAAAACGATAAAGAATTGAGTATTTCAAAAAGTAGGAAAGAGAAATTTTCTCGGGTACTGTCAATTTAATTGACAAACTCAAGATGGTCAACCACACAGACAAATGCTCAGACCGTACATTTATAAGCAGTTCAATGATCATATCAATTACTTTTACCTTAACGATATGACAAGATATCAAAATATGTTTGTACGTCAATTGATCCTGATTTGGTTTCTAGCAGCATCATTTTTTGCCTTGGGTCAAGGATCTTTGAACGATAGTCTCTTGTTGGACATTGAAAATCAAGATGACATAAATGAAAAGCTGCAAGCACAACTCCGCTACGCATCACATTTATATGATAATTCGACAGACACAGCATTAATCTATTTGGACCAACTACTGCAAGACTATGCTGGGAATGACACTGCTTATGGAAAGATATTGTCTCAAAAATCCGAGGCATATTCCATCCAAGGAAACTTTAAAGTGGCTATTTCGATCGGACTTGAAGCACTTAAATTGCAGAAGAGTCTCAAAGACACAGCAGGAATTGGATTTTCATCATATCGTTTGGCACGAGCCAATACAATGATGGGAAAGCTAGACAATGCTATAGATTACTTGAAATCAGGACTAAAAATGTTTCAATCAATCGCTGACTCCCCTGCCATCTCTAAAGGGTACGAATATTTGGGAATTGTACAGCAAGAGATTGGAAATACTGAAGAGGCCATTCTACGTTATAAGCAATCTATTAGTATAGCTAAGAAGCTGAAGTACTTTAAGCAATTGGCTTACACTTATCATAACTTAGCATCACTATATCACAACGAGTTGGAGCAAAATGACAGTTTCAATAAGTATATTTTACTCAGCGTAGATACCTATAAGAATAAAACCATTACCGGTACCGTGCCTGTAATGACAAAATTTGCATTAGCTGTTGTTCTACAAAACAAACATGAATACAGTAAAGCTATTGAAATCATTAAAGAGGGGATAACTGAATCTGAAGCCAAGAAAAGCGTTGAAGTAACAGCTTATGGAAAAGAAATTCTCCCTGAAACCTATTATTTAAATGAACAATACCAGGAAGCAGCAGATGCTTACATCCTGCATTATGCATTCCAGGATTCATTGGATAAGATTAACAATGCTAAAGACATTGCTGAAATACAAGAAAAATACAAAAATGCCGAAAATGAGGTTTATTTAACCACGTTAAAGAATGAAAATTTAGAAGCCCTAAATAGAATTCAAAATTTTAGACTCATTGCATTATTTCTATCCATTGTTATTGCACTAACAGGTTTCTTGTTTTACCGAAAACAGCAAAAAAATATTATTCGAGCTTCACAATTAAAAGCAAAATTAGAAGAGGTAAAGTTAGCCGCACTAAGGTCACAAATGAATCCTCATTTCCTTTTTAACTGCATTAACATGGCACAAAACTTTATTCTCGAAGCCAAAAAAAGAGATGCGTATGAATACTTGGAAAAATTCGCAAAACTGCTACGCAATGTATTGGACAAATCAACTAACTTCTATATCCCATTAGATGAGGAAATCAATCAACTTAAGTTGTACTTGGAATTGGAATCTATACGGTTTAAAAATGGATTTAGTTATGCATTTGACATTGACCCACAACTTGAAAATGGGGTTTATGAAATACCTGGAATGGTTTTGCAGCCCTTTTTTGAGAACGCTCTAATCCACGGAATCTATAATCTCGAAAAAGGAGAAGGAACAATTGAAATTAGTTTTAAGAAGAACGAGACGGTCTTAGAAGTTGAAATCCGAGATAATGGAGTAGGTCGAAAGAAAGCAATTGCAATTAAAAAGCAAAAGCAAAAAAGATATCAATCGATTGCCATTCCAAACATAACAGAAAGGCTCTCCATTATGCGTGAGAATAATTTAGGCGTTATTGAGGTTGAAATTCACGACCTGTATAATGACGGAATTGCATCCGGAACCCTCATTCAAATTCAGATGCCTCTAAACTAATACCAACTTCTGTTTGACAAACAAAATCATACTGTTCAACCACAAAACCAAAACGACCAGGCATGAAGTTCGCTTAAATTAAATACTTTTTGATCTTAATATTGGTGATGAAATAAAGAAGTATAGCCAGCATCAAATGCAAAAAACTTATTGATCTCCACTCCTAATTTTACTCCTATCAAATAGTTGTATTAAACTCAGTTTGGGACTCTTCTTGTCTTTTGAATAAATGGCATATTTCGAAAATATAGAATAAATATATGAACACATCAGATTTTAAAAACCAACAAGACAACCAAGTTTTAACAATGAAAGCACACACCAAAGTCAAGTCATACTGTGGCCGTGGAATTAAGCAAATAAACCTGCTAATAGTTCTTGTAGCAATTTCCTTTCTATACTCCTGCTCAGGAGATGACCCTGTAACACCAAAAGATTCTACAAATGTTGATACAGCTGAGTTGTTTTTTACCACATCAGCTTTTGCTTCAGGGGCAACCATACCTATTAAATATACATGTGATGGTATTGATCTGAGCCCTAAATTGGAATGGGGAAATGCCCCTGACGGTACAATGAGTTTTGCAATAATAGTTGATGATCCTGATGCAATACCCGTTGCAGGTTTTATATGGGATCATTGTTTAATACTTAACATTCCTTCGGATGTTAGTAGTTTAAAAGAAGGGGTAAGCATATCGAATATCTTAGCTCTAGATGGCCTAATGATTAAAAACAGTTTTAAAAACTTTGCATATAACGGCCCTTGTCCACCACCTAATCAGGTGCATACTTATCGATTTGAATTATATGCTTTGGATGTTGCGAAACTCTCAGGAGTGAACTCTTCAAGCAATAAGCAACAACTCCTAAATGCAATTGATAAGCATAAATTAGCAAAAGCCTCGTTTACTGGAACCTTTGAACATTAAGACTCACACAAACTATTTCGAATTAGACCTCTAACAATTTAGACTAAAATAAAAACATGAAGTTAAAACCAGTTTTTTTATCTGCGTTAATGGCACTAACGTATTTCTCTGCAGCACAAGATCTTAAGCTAGATTTTGCCATTAATGTTGGCAGTGATATCACAAGTGTCACGAATTGGGATAGGGACGCAGGTACAGCCATTGAAGTAGATGATAGTGGCAATTTTTATGTTGCAGGACATTTTACAGATACCACGGATTTTGATCCTTCTTCTGCCACTGTTCAATTGATAGCAAATGGTCTTAGCGACATGTTTTTAGCAAAGTATGCGGTCGACGGTACTTTCCAATGGGTCAGAAGAATTGATGGAAGTCAACGAAATGTTATCAATCAACTTGAGGTAGACCAAAATGGAGATGTAATTATTTGTGGTGAAATGAGGGGGAGTACGAATTTTTACCCTACATCTTCAGGGTATACCCTATCAACAGGAAGTTTGGCCAATGCTTTTGTGGTGAAATTTGCATCAAATGGAACTATTAAATGGGCAAAACAGTTTACAAGTAGCAGTTTTGTAACTGCATATACTGTTTGTATAGATCATGGTAATAATGTTATTGTTTCTGGGACATTTGCAACTACCACTGACTTTGATCCTGGCACAGGTACATCAATATTAACCACTACAGGTGGATTGGATGCATTTATTGTAAAGCTTAATAGCAACGGGAGTTATATTTGGGCAAAGCAATTTGCAGGGTCAGATGAAGTCCGTGCATATGGAGTTGGTATTGATAGTTCCAACCGGGTTTTTAGTACAGGTTTATTTATATTAACTACTGATTTTGATCCTTCAAGTGCAAGCTATACATTGTCAACTCCATTTTCTGGTTCAAAAGATATTTTTGTCTGCGTTCTGGATTCAAACGGAAACTTTGAATGGGCTAAGTCTTTTGAGCATACAATTGCCGATTGGGGTGAAGGTCAACGAATAGCAATCGATGCCAACGGGAACTCTTACATATCAGGACATTTTATGGGAACGGTTGATTTTGACCCTTCAACAGCAACTTACTCTTTAAGTAGCAGTTCAAATGATTATAGACCGTTTATAGTAAAGCTTAGTCCAAGTGGGAATTTTGAATGGGCGACATCCCTTGTAACTCAGTACAACGGATTTCTGTATGATATGGCAATCGATGCCAATGCTATTTATATAACAGGAGGATCAGTTGGGACCATAATAACACCGACAGATACGATTTTCAGCAATGGTTCTTGGGATGTGTTTATTGCAAAATTTGCACTTTCGGGAACTCTGCAGATGGCACATAAATTGGGAGGTAATACTGCTGATCTTGGCAGAGGGATTGACATAAAAAATAGTGTCATTTATATCACCGGAGGGTTTAGCAATACAGCTGATTTTGATGCCGGTCAAGATACATTTGACCTTACGGCGAGGGGCACCGACGATATTTATATTGCAAAATATTACCAGTGTTATTTTGATACATCCATTACAGTCGTCAGTTGTGATAGTTTTACATCTCTTAGCGGGAATCAAACCTGGTATTTATCTGGTCAATATATAGACACAATTGTTTCTGGTTGCGGAGGGGTAATTTATCACGTTGACTTGATTATACCAATAGATACTTCTGATCAAATTACCCAAGGATTTTGCGACAGTTTTATCTCCCCAAGTGGAAGACATACCTGGTATACCACAGGCACATACTATGATACCCTGATGGGCGGTTCATATTGCGGAAGAGACTCTATTATTACGTTTAACCTTGTTGGATTCGAAACTATAAGCGTAGATATATCGGTATCTGAATGCGATAGTTTTAAATCCCCTAGCGGAAAGTATGTTTGGCATAACAACGGAATTTATTTTGATACTCTTAGACGTGTTAATAGTATATGCGATTCCATTATCCGCTTTGACTTATCCATTAACAAGACCTTTAGCACTCTTCCAATATCAATATGTGAACAATACACCTCCCCTAGTGGGACTTATGTTTGGGGTCAAACAGGGGTATACTTAGATACCATAACAAATACTGTGGGTTGTGACTCCATTATCACTATTTCATTGACTATTTTGAAAAACACATCAAGTACAATAAATGTATACGAATGCAATAGTTATACCTCCCCAAGTGGAAAGTACACATGGCATACAAATTTTATTGGCTACGATACCATCTCAAATTCGATTGGGTGCGACTCATTTATACAAATTATTGTCACACTCAGCAAATCATATAAGGCAATTAGCTTATCTGGTTGCACACCCTTCATTTCCTACAGTGGGAAGCATATTTATACTACAACAGGAAATTATAAAGATACATTAGTCAACCACTTGGGATGCGATTCTATTTTAGTAATAAATTTCACAGCAATTAATACTTCCAATTCGTCATTTGCTTACACAGCTTGCAATGAGTATACATCACCTAGTGGAAATTATGTCTGGACCCAATCAGGTACATATTATGACACTCTGATTAACGCAAATAATTGCGATTCCATTCTCATAATAGATTTAACAATAGAACATTTAAATGATTCAATAATAAATAACGGCAAAAGTCTTGAGGTCTTTCAGGAAAATGTACAATACCAGTGGCTGGATTGTAATGATGAAAACAATACTATAGTAGGTGCAAATATGAGAGTATTCCAACCTAAAAATGATGGTCTTTTTAGTGCTGAAATATCATCGACGTCATGCATAGATACAACCAATTGCTTCCCATTTATCCTTGCTGGAATATCTAATACTAAAACCATGAATATGGTCTTATTCCCAAATCCAACTAGAGGGAAAATAAATATACAAACTAGCCAGAAAGTAAAAGAGGTAATAGTTTTTGATAGTTTTGGGAGAATTATCAAAATATGTCATCAGACAGAAATTGACCTAACCAATCTGTCTAAAGGTGTATATATAATACAGATTAAGACAGACTCTACTTCGTATAGTAGAAGAATTACTAAATATCCGTAAAAGGTAGCGTTATGTTCATCTTAGGTAACCATTCTGTGAATATTTAAAAAATATGGGCAACGTCATTCCTTATAAACGAAGCAATAAAACAAGCAATTGGAAACCCGAAAATCAGATATTTCGATTTGAAGGATCAATGATCGAGTCTATTGAAAACTTTATCACGGGATTTAACCCTAACCCAATTACATATATGAAAATCAGGAAAAATAAATTGGAACACCTGACGACTATTTTAAAAAAAAGTCAGCTTCTAATCTCCTCAAATGTTCGACTTACTCTACAGCAAAATTAAAGCCCAAAACTGCAGGTCTTGGGCTTTTAATTAATACTATTTTGATCTTCTTTAGGAGAGCTTTATTGTTATCTCAATATGCGACGTTGGACTTTTTTCCCTACACCCTTCTAGTGCTGAACTACAAGTTTCTGTGCAAAAATCATTTGCCTATCTGAAAATCCTTTCATTATATACATACCTGTCGCTAGTTTAGATAGATCCAGTGTTTTGGAAGAGTGAATTTGCTCTTCCATTACCAAATGACCATTTAAGGAAAACACTTGTATCGTTAAAATCTCTTCTTGATCTGATAAATCTATATTTAAAACACCTTTCGTCGGATTTGGATATATAAGCACCTCTGTATCATTCACTTTAGAAATACATTCTATCTCTGAGTATTCAGAAGCATTGTCATAGTCTACCTGCTTGATACGGTAACATATTCGACCCGACAATTCTGATATATCATCTGAAAAATTATACGTCCGTAATTGTTGAGAATTTCCTGCTCCAGCCACTTCTCCTATTTTTTCAAAGTCTGAAGTACCCAGAATTTTTCTTTCTATTTCAAACTTTTCATTGTTCAATTCTGAAGCGGTCTGCCATTCCAATAATGCAAAATAATCGTTTCGCTTGGTTACAGTAAAATACGTTAATTCAATAGGCACTGCCCCAATTGAGGATACTTGAGGATTGATGAGTAGGTATTTCCAAGGACCATATACCTGCCCATTGATAGCAGTAGTTGGATCATATTTTACACGTGCTCGTACTCGAGTAGGCCCATTTTCTTTGGCGATGGCAAGTTTCAACTCTGTGCCTGCGATACCCAAATCGGTATAAGTGCTTGCTTGCCCTGTAAACTGCGTACTATTGGTGATAGGACTAGCACTGCTAAACGTATCGCCTACACCTAAAGTCTCATATACTATTTTTCCTTTTTGTCTGCCTTGAGGTGATTTGGCAAATAAGCCTATTCCCATATTGGCATCTGCAAAACTGGTATCAGTGAACAAGGAACTTAAATTATCATCGTATAGATTCAAGTTATTTCGCATACCACCACCGTTATTTCCATAATACACAAAGGCTGCTCCTTCATTGGTTTGGCCATTGTCATACTTAGGGGCTCCTACGATTACATCGCTGTATCCGTCGCCATTTACATCACCGGCGGACGACACCGAATATCCCATTTCGGCATTTGCCTGATTGCTTTCCACTGTATCCTCTGCGGTCGTACTTAACCCCGTAGATGAGCCGTGGTACACAAAGGCTGCTCCTTCGTCTGTTTGTCCATTATCATAGTAGAGAGCTCCTACAATCACATCGCTGTAGCCGTCTCCATTGACATCACCTGCTGTAGAAACTGATTTGCCCATTTCGGCACTTGCCTGATTGCCCTCCAACCGACTGCTTGCGGTCATACTTAATCCGGTAGATGATCCGTGATACACAAAGGCTGCTCCTTCATCTGTTTGGCCATTGTCATACTTTGGAGCTCCTATGATCACATCGCTGTATCCGTCCCCATTTACATCGCCAGCAGAAGATACCGAAGAGCCGAGATAGGCATTTGCTTGATTGCATTCTAACTGGCTGCTTGCCGTAGCACCTAGTCCTGTAAATGAACCGTGATACACAAATGCTGCTCCTTCATTACTTTGGCCATTGTCATATAAGTGTGCTCCTACAATCACATCGCTAAACCCGTCGCCATTTACATCCCCGGCCGTAGAAACTGAAATGCCCATATAGGCATTTGCCTGATTGCATTCTAACTGGCTGCTTGCAGTTGTACTTATTCCTGTAGATGAGCCGTGATAGACAAAGGCTGCTCCTTCATTCGTTTGGCCATTATCGTATAAATATGCTCCTACGATCACATCGCTGTAGCCGTCCCCATTTACATCACCTGCAGAAGATACTGAATATCCCAAATAAGCATTTGCCTGATTGCTCTCCAACTGGCTGCTTATTGTAGTACTTAATCCCGTAGACGAGCCGTGGTACACAAACGCTGCTCCTTCATTACTTTGGCCATTGTCGTATGAACGAGCTCCTACAATCACATCGCTAAACCCGTCCCCGTTTACATCACCTGCAGAGGATACTGACCAGCCCATATTTGCACTTACCTGATTACTCTCTATAGAATCTACTGCGGTCGTACTTAACCCAGTAGCCGAACCATGGAACACAAAGGCTGCTCCTTCATCTGTTTGGCCATTGTCAAAGTATTTAGCTCCGACAATTACATCCGAAAAACCGTCCCCATTCACATCGCCAGCCGACGATACCGACCAGCCCATTTGAGCATTTGCCTGGTTACACATCAATTGACTGCTGAAAGTACTGCTTAGACCTGTGGCCGAGCCGAGGTATACAAAGGCTGCCCCTTCATTGGATTGGCTATTATCATAGCCATGAGCACCTACGATCACATCGCTGTAACCGTCACCATTCACATCACCGGCCGAGGATACTGAAATACCCATTTGAGCACCTGCCTGATTGCTCTCTAGTGTATCTGCTGCTGTGGTGTTTACTCCTGTAGCCGATCCGTGGTACACAAAGGCTGCTCCTTCATTACTTTGGCCATTGTCAAAATATGAAGCACCTACGATTACATCGCTATACCCATCTCCATTCACATCACCGGCCGATGATACTGAAACACCCATTCGGGCACCTGCCTGATTGCTGTTAAATGTATCTGCTGCTGTCATGTCTATTCCTGTGGCCGAGCCGTAAAATACAAAGGCAGCTCCCTCATTTGTTTGGACATTATCATAGTAGAGAGCTCCTACAATCACATCGCTGTAGCCGTCCCCATTTATATCTCCTGCCGATGATACTGAATGGCCAAAATATGCATTTGACTGATTGCTCTCTAGCGTATCTGCCGTATTAATGTTTACTCCTGTGGCCGAGCCGTAATACACAAAGGCAGCTCCTTCAGTACCTTTATACCCAGTAGCTCCTACGATTACATCGCTGTAACCGTCTCCATTCACATCCCCTGCTGAAGATACTGACTCGCCCATATAGAGATTTGCCTGATTGCCCTCTAACCAGCTCATAGTTGTAGTAATTACTCCTGAAGCCGAGCCGTAGTACACAAAGGCAATTCCCTCATTTGATTGGCCATAATCGTAGGCTTTGGCTCCTATGATCACATCGCCATAACCATCGCCATTTGCATCGCCTGCGGAGGATACCGACCAACCCAATAAGGCACTCCACTGGTTGCCATCTATCTGACTGTTCACCGTAGTACTTAATCCTGTAGAGGAGCCATGGTACACAAAGGCCGCTCCTTCATATGCAAGGCCGCTGTCAAAGTTGGGTGCCCCTACGATCACATCGCTGTAACCATCTCCATTTACATCCCCTGCCGAAGATACAGAATATCCCATTTCGGCGTTTGCCTGATTACGCTCTAATCGGCCGTTAGAAGTGTTACGTACTCCTGTGGTTGAGCCATAATATACAAAAGCTGACCCCTCGTTTGTTTTACCATTGTTATACTTGGGAGCTCCCACAATCACATCGCTATAACCGTCCCCATTAACATCCCCAGCCGACGATACCGAATATCCCATTCGGGCACTTGCCTGATTGCTCTCTATTTGGATGCTCGCAGTCGTACTCAATCCGGTGGATGAGCCGTGATATACAAAGACTGCTCCTTCATTTGTTTGGCCATTATCATAGTAGTCAGCTCCTACAATCACATCGCTGTAACCGTCTCCATTTACATCACCGGCTGTAGAAACTGAAACACCAAAAAATGCATTTACCTGGTTGCACTCCAACAGGCTGCTGGCTGTAGTACTTAATCCTGTAGATGAGCCGTGGTATACAAAGACGACCCCTTCATCTGCTTGGCCATTGTCATACTTGTAAGCTCCTACAATCACATCGCTATAACCGTCCCCATTCACATCGCCTGCTGTAGAAACTGATTTGCCCATTTGGGCGTCATACTGATTGCTCTCCAACTGGCTGCTTATGGTCGTACTTATTCCTGTAGATGAGCCGTGGTACACAAAAGCTGCCCCTTCATTTGTTTGGCCATTGTCGTATAAATATGCTCCTACGATTACATCACTGTAACCATCGTTATTTACATCGCCTGCCGTAGAAACTGATCTGCCCATTTGGGCACTTGCCTGATTGCATTCTAACTGACTGCTTATGGTAGTACTTATTCCTGTAGATGAGCCGTGGTACACAAACGCTGCTCCTTCATCTGTTTGGCCATTGTCGTACTTAAAAACTCCTACGATCACATCGCTGTAGCCGTCTCCATTGACATCTCCTGCTGAAGATACCGAAGAGCCCAGATAAGCATTTGCCTGGTTGCTCTCTAACTGGGTGCTTATTGTGGTACTTATTCCTGTAGATGAGCCGTGATAGACAAAGGCTGCTCCTTCATTCGTTTGGCCATTATCATAGTAGAAAGCTCCTACAATCACATCGTCGTACCCATCGTTATTTACATCTCCTGCCGAGGATACCGACCAGCCCATATAGGCATTTGCCTGATTGCTCTGCAACTTACTGCTTATGGTCGTACTTAATCCTGTAGATGAGCCGAGGTAAACAAACGCTGCTCCTTCATCCGTTTGGCCATTGTCGTATAAATATGCCCCTACAATCACATCGCTGTAACCGTCGTCATTCACATCTCCTGCCGACGATACCGAATATCCCATTTGGGCACTTGCCTGCCCTGTACTCAAAATAGGCTTGTACAAGGAATAAATAGGGTCTATGGTTATTGGAAAAATGGCTTTTGTTGTTTCTACTCGTAGTTTTATTTCGCCATCCTGATATATTATTTTTCCGTTGAGGGGTTTTTCATTGGCATCCCACGATTTTAGATCTTTATAGACTAAGCGTACTTCTTTTTTGCCTGCTACATTTTGGTAAAGATGTAATTCATTGTCAGTAACTTGATTCACTTTCAAACCAGAAACAGCTAAAGAAACCGTCACAGTATGCGAGCCTGCAGGAGCCTGATGGATTATATAATTTTGACGGACTCCTTCTTTGGTATTGATGTACTGTTCGGTAAAATTCGAATGAGCAAATTCAATGGTATTATTATCCACTTTAGCCTGAGCACTTGTTTGAGGTTCATCCATTTTTGAACCATTCAAATAAATGCCAGCCGTGCGAACGGAGAGTTCCCAATTGTGACCCAAAGAGTCTACCCTATTGTTTAAAGAAAGCAAACCTGGTTTATAATGAGCTCTAATATTATTGACCCTATTGGGACTTTGATAAGCCTGTGTTGCATCGTCGTAGGATACATTGTACTCTTGGTTTTCTAAGTCACTTTGTATAGTGGCTAACCAGTTTTGTGACGGTTCATCTGACTTTGGCTCTTGTCCCGTATTTTGAGCAACTGAACTCAGACATGTAACAACGAAAAGGACAAGGAGGCTGCTTTTTGTGAAAGTGATTTGATTTAGCATATTATCTTTTTATTTCTGTGATTTTATCTAGATCTTCTAACAAAGTGACGATGTTTTCTTCAAGCTTCTTCGAAATTTCAGATTCCCTTATGAGGCAATCTTCAATTTGTTTATGATGCTTTAAAAGTTGATTAACATCCACTAGTTGATTTTCTATATCACAAAGGTGGATTGGCACACTCTGAATCACGAGAAATTGCTCGGACAACGTATCGGACAAGTTATAACATGCTGACTGTCAGATTTATTTAAGTCAGTGTATCGGAAGAGAAATATTGATTTTATTGCCTATTGAATAGCTTCGACTACTTCCAAAAGCGAAAGTGAGCTATCAATATTGAATTTTTGGAAAATGCGAAGAGTAGTACGTTTGACACTATCGTGCAATACCCCGAGCATGTCAGCAGACTCCTGTGTGTTCATTCCTAATTTTTGGAGGCATAATAAACGAAGTTCACTAGCCGTCAGGTTCGGATAGAGCTCACCAGCCCTCTTGATAAATGTAGGGTACACTACGGTAAACGAGATTTTAAACTTCTTCCAATCTTCTTTGGTCAATATTTTGGAATCTAAAAAATTATTCATTCCTGTCGTATCCACCGATACATCATTGAATAGTGTTGTCAGATTACTTTTCAATTCATCTATCAGTCTATTCTTATTCAATATCAATTCACTTTGGCTTGCTAAAACGCTACGGCTATTGTCAAGAATACCTTGTGCAACTTCTTTTTCCAACTGCATAGTCTTATCTCTTTCAGCCAAAAATCGCTTGTGTCTGCTAACTATTATCACTATGGATAATAAACTTAAACCTAGGAGTAAGAAACCAAAGAGCTTCATTCGTCTTTGCTTCTCTGCATTCAAATCAGACACTTCCTTGTCCATGGCTGCTATCTTAACTTGATTCTCCGCTTTTTCCACGGAATACTTAGCCAGTATAGTTTGCTCCAGTTCCTTATCGGTTTGCCTTTGGAAACTGTCTTGATTGACTATGTATAGTTTATAGGCAGCACTAGCGGAGTCATATTCGGAGAGTGCATCATGATTTAAAGCTTTGAGCTTATATACCTTTGCCAAGTTCTCGAAACTTGTAATATTGGAAATAGCTCCATTTGCAAAGTCATTGGACTTTTGATTTCGATTCGTTTTGTGGTAATATTGGGCCAAGCATCGTTGCGTTTCGCCAATCAAAAAAGGATCTGATATTTTTAGAAGAGCTTTTTCCGACTGCATGCAGTATGTTTTAGCTTTTCCTATATCACCTTGATCTAGGTATAAAAAACCCAAATGATTTAGCACGTTGGTTATCTCCCAGTTAGAATTTAGACTTCGTGCATTAGCAAGAGCCTTCAGATAATACTTCTCAGCATTATCATACTCATTTAGGTCTATATAACATAGTCCGACATTGAGTGCTAACTTACTTTTTTCTTTATCTCCATTCCCGAGTTCATAGGCTTTAAGCTGATACGGAAGAGCTCTTTTTGGATTTTTTAAACTCACATAGCAAGCGGCTATCATATCATTGGAGTGAAGTGAATATTGGCTATAGCCATGTTTAGCAGATAATTCTTCTAAAAGCAACCCGTAAACCAAACATGAATCAAAGCTACCATTATAACCAAAAAACATAGCCATATTAAGGTAGCCATGAGCCTCTAAAAAAGGTTTATTGATTTCTTTTGCTATTCGTATTGCACCTTCAGTATAATATTTGGATGAATCTCGCTCCCCTAAGGATAAGTAGATGTTTCCCAAATTAATATAGCTCGTGACCAATCGTCTTTTATCATTACTTTTCGTATTAACAGCCAGAGATTTTTGATACATTTCAAGTGCATTTTTAAAATCAGACTTTTCTTGATACAGAATACCTATTTCCTCTAGAAACAAGCCATGCATCTGAGGGTAATCATCAATGTTAAATCGATCAGATTCTAGCAGTGCTAGCAGTTTGCTTTGAGCCTCATCCATTCTACCATTATCCTCCAGACTTCGGCAGATCAAATATTCAGCAGCTATATGTAAGGAGTCCCAGTCTTGTTTTTGTGCGATATCTTGAATTCTATTAAGTGATTCTATTTTTTCATCTGGAATTTTTCTCGAATACTGAATCTGTATTAGTTTCAGAGTGTTTTCTAGCATAACCTCATTATTCTCAGCAGCGAGTACTACGCCTTCATCTAATAGAGTGTGCAGAGAGTCTGATTCAGAAAACAGGCCCAACTCCATACGCTTCAAGCACTCTATTTTTTCACTATCTGTCGTTTCCTCTTCAAAAAACGCACTAGGAATCACTTGACCAAAGGATGTATAGACTGAAAATAAACTAAGAAAAAGAATAAACGTTCTACGAAAGAAGGATGAATCTGCAGACATGGTGTATTCAAAACTACCCATTAATAGTTAGTAAGGATGATTTAAGACTCTCTTTCCTCTACTACTCATATACAGCTTTTATTTTTACATACATTTTTCATTGAAAATGACACCTATTCTTCTAACAATTCCTTCAAACGCCCTTTGGCTTCTTTTCTCATTTTTGCATAAAATATTTGATAAAACACAATAGGCATAGGAGAACTTATCAATGAAATAACAAAGGACACTAGTGCCACAGTCTTCATAAAGGGATATTTTATTTCATCAGGGAATGTAACAATCCCAGCATATTTCACTCCATTCAGAGTAGCTGTAATTGCCTCCAAATGAATTAAAATTATAAAACAGACTCCAAAGGCAAATATGGTATTGTACAAAATTTGAAACGTTCTATATCTGTTGATGTGTTTAATCAAACTCTTCAAGAATTCTATAGTGCTTTGAGAGTGGTCTGGATAGTTAATTCGTTTATAGAGATTAAAAATAGGCCAAAGAGGCAATATGCTGGAAAATACCAAAAGGTATTTAGTCCATAATGGCATAACACCCTTATCGTCAAAACTAAAGATATAAATACCTAAAAATAGAACCATGGCGATAGTAATTACCAATTCTATAATATTACTTTTTATCCAGTCCGGACGGGTATCCTTCTGAATAAAATTGCTTACATTTTGTGGTTTTGAGTCTATGTTAGAGGTAATATCCTTCCACTCTTGTTTTATATTATTTTCCATTTAGTTCCTCCTTTAGTTTGTTTTTAATTCGTAGCATTTTTACCGCTACTAAATTTTCAGATAAGCCTGTTATTTCCGCAATTTGTTTATAGGGTAATTCTTCTAAATAAAGAATTATTAAACTTTTATCGGTTTCCTTTAGACTATTTATTGCTTCCTTTAAAAGCTGTGATTTAGGATGAGTTTGTGGCTCATCCACGGGACGATCATGTTTTGCACTTAGTTCCTCAAGTACAGGTTTATACTTTCTGATGTGATTCATGCATGTATTAATTGCAATTTGATACATCCAAGTAGTTATTTTACTCTTGTGCTTAAAGCTTGAATAAGACTTACATATTTGGTAAGATATTTCCTGTTTCAAGTCTTCACACTCCAGTGGAGAATTACTATAAGTAAAAGCCACTTTGGAAATTATTCCAAAGTGATCTTTTATAAGTTTTACTAATTCCTTATTGTTTCTAGACTTGAAAAGTGCCATTCCTTTCTAATTAATTGATTTAATAGTATAGCCTCTTAGTATTAACAACTCAAGTAAACCTTCATCTCCAGCTAAATGCCCCGCACCCACAGCTACTAGTTTGCCTGCAAATGAACTATTTATCTTAGTAAGCCAATTGTAATTTCGTTTAGCTATTAGTTGGTCATACGTTAATTTATCCTCTTTTCCATACTCTAGGAGTTGATTAATGTCTTGATTCTCGTAGGCATTAATCAATTCGTTATACTCGCTTCTTAAAGTTTCGGGATCTTTATCATACTGGTCTATCGTTTTGTACAATCCCTCATATTGATCTGCTAAAGGAATACTATCCAAGTAAGTGTAAACATAACCTGCTGTTTCTAAACCTGAAGTTTTTACATTGTATTGTTGAGCAAGTTCTGCGAGCTCGTAATCATAGCCTGTAAATTGATTTTCATTTTCAGACAATAGTTTTGGAAGAACCAAAGACATAACGACAAATGGTTTCACTTGTTGAATAAACTGAAAGCTAAATCCAACTCTGTTACAAACATTGGACATCAAATTCCATTGGTCTTTCGTGTAATATATCTTAGGATCAACCGTACTTGGGAGTAACAATCTTTTCCTACTGGCGTCTGCAATTTCCGGACTAGTAACATCTATTTCTAGTACCAATCCAGTACTACTTTGTAGAATGGTTTCCAACGCTGGTAAAAAAGTTAATTGGTTCTTGTCTATTAAATGGATAGTACCAAATAAATGAAAAGGTTTCTCCAGTCCATTTCCAGAAACTTCCCATAATAACTTGTTTTCCTTGAGACCTTGGGATTCGTTTTCAATGGTTGGTTTAACTTCATCCTTTTTGCAGCCATACATGAAAAGGATTAGTACAAGTGATATTAATAAATTGAAATTTGATTTGTTCATAATAATGTTTTGTTTCCCTTATTAGTATCGTCAATGAATGAAATATTACAAAAGGCACTACTATTTTTTCAAATAATTTACAACTATTTAATAATCAATCTTTTGTATTCAGTATTGTCAACTTAAATTCAGGTAGTCTTTCTGAATATTTGGGTAACCGGAAATAATTAATGCAATAGAACAATCCTAGAATAGCAGAACAATCTGACAATTAGTTGAGTGGTTTTTATTACCGCAGTTTAATTTCATAATTAACTGTAATTTATAAAATCAGCACACCCAATTGCCTAAATATTGGAATATATTCCCATTACGGTTCATTTTCCAGAGTATAGACTTTAGTGATAGATAACAAATTTAGCTACAACTACCCCAACTAATAATGAATCTGAGAATTCTATACTACGACCACAACATATTGACAAACAGACAAATACAGGCACCTAAAGTAAAATTATAGTAGCGTTTCCACAATGGTAATTTCTCAACCCTTCCTTATAACGGCATATGATTTGAGTCTACTAAGGTGAAGGGGTTTTTTATAATTCTCATCATCTCAAGTCATGCTTAACCTTATTAAACGGTGCTCTTCAAATGCACTCAGCCATAATCCAAGATTTAAGTTGATTTCATTGACCAACGATGGTGAACAATATTACTAGTCATGTGTATCGCAAACAAAACAAAGGGTCTTATTCTTTTTCTACTATCTTTTACTAGCTATTCGACTATAGCTCAGTCTGGTTTGTACGCCATTTTCGATGCGTCACAAAACAGTTATATAGATTTAGGAGTAGGCAATAATTTGGGATGTCTTGACACTTTATCTGATGGAGACTCTATGACTATAACCTTGTCAGTACGATGGACAGATCTTAATGGAACTAACGTGGGAAATTGGGCGAATCTATTCACAGCTTCCGATAGCACAGGAAGTGGCGACAATGGCGTTTGGTGGGTACAACACAATAACAATAACACAAAGTTTGAATTTGCACTTCACACCAGCTCTAGAACATATATTCAGTCGACCACAAAACCTGTTGACGGAACTTGGTATCATTTAGCAATGACCTACGATGGAAGCACAATGAAATTGTATGTTAATGGCAATTTGGAATCTTCTCGAAGCAAAACGGGAAACATTCGACAATTCCCTGCTAAAACAAAGTTGAATATTGGCAGATGGGCTAACCCTGGGAATGCATACCGTAAGTTTTGCGGAAACATAGATAATATATCGGTTTGGAATTGTGCATTATCTGCATCTCAAATCGATTCATTGAGAACTAATCCAACGAGCCAGATAGGTGCGAGCTGCGATACCGCTGGGCTAATAGGATATTGGAACTTTAATAACAACACGGCAGATGATATGACGCCTTGCGGAAACAATGGAGAGATAGGAAGTGGCACAACTTTGCCAGTGGAGTTAATTGGATTTAATGTGACAGGTAACGATGATGTTGTACAAATACAGTGGCAAACGGCTTCTGAAATTAACAACGACTATTTTAAAGTTGAAAAATCCACTAATGGTACAGATTGGGAAATAGTATCTGAAGTTACTGGTGCTGGAAATTCATCCCAAACAACAAACTATAAGACAATGGACCTCTTGAGTTCAAAGGGGTTGTGGTACTACCGTTTAAGTCAGACCGATTTTGATGGTACAACTACCTATTCGGAAATACGAGCTTATTTATGGCATAAATCTGGTAAAGGTACTATCTCCATTTACCCTAACCCAACAAAGCAATGGATTAACATTGTAGGATTAGATTCAGGTACAGACCTTAAAATTGCAGATGTATATGGAAAAAACGTAACAGGTGCAGTTGTTATCAATGAAGTATCACACCAACAAGTATCCGTAAATCTTGAGGCTTTACCTCCAGGCATATATGTAGTTCAACTTCCATCAGGTAGCAAGAAGATTGTGAAGCAGTAATTGGGGAGGGCTGATTGTTACACCTACCCGTTTTCTAGCACTCTTTCACTACGACCTCCTCAGTTCATGAAAACTGATCTCTGGCGGCATACCTACTCTACCTGGGAATATCAAGAATCCAAGGCCTCTATTCACATATAAATGTTGAAGTCCTTCCGAATACAGACCGGCATACCTTTTATAGAAAAGCTTAGCTGCACTTAGCTCGAACAATCCTGGAATAGAAATACCCATTTGACCACCATGGGTATGACCTGATAATGTGAAATCTACTTTCTCCTTCCCAACAATATGATGATCCCAATGGGTAGGGTCGTGACTAAGTAATATGGTAAATGGGACTTCTTCCATGCCTTCTACTGACTTGCCATAGTCTCCTTCAGTTGGAAACCAATTTTCTTTTGAGTATCCCCAGTTTTCAACTCCAACTAAACCAATCTTATCTCCGTCTTTCTCGAGAATTTCATGTTGATTTAACAACATCTTGAAACCCATCTTTTCATTTATATCGGCAACCCCTTTACTATTAGTAGCTTTTTCTTCATCCGATATTTTATCTCCCCATCCATAATCATGATTCCCAAGAATAGCATATTTGCCCCTTTTCGATTCCAACTTCGAGAAAATATCAATCCATGGTTCAGCTTCGGTATACTTCTCATTTACTAAATCTCCAGTAAAAAAAATGTAGTCTGGTTCTAGCTCATTAATCATTTGTACAGCCTCTTCTAGAGGTTTAAAATTTTCATTGAAACTCCCTAAATGTAAATCTGATATTTGTACAATTTTCAAGCCATCAAAGGCCTTTGGTAAATTGGGAAAAGACATCTTGTTCTTGATAATTCTCCACCCATACTTCCCTTTCGTTGTGCCCCATAAAAACGATCCTAGCACTACACTGCCCAAAGCTAGAGCAGCCTGACTTATGAATGTGCCACGAGATATTGAAGTCCTATTATCACTTTTAGCTTTAGTCCTGATTTGAAAGCGTAAATATCTAGCAAGCAAAACAAGATCCGAAATCATTTGAATAACACAAATAACAAGCAAGGTTACAGACAAGGTAATAGCTCCAACTACGGCATAGTTTGTAAGTGATTTATTATCCTGGTACGTCTCAAAATTGACGGCGATATAGGAAGTGGACGCATACACTAGCACTGCAAGTAAAAGGAATACAATTCTGATTACTCTCCGAGAAAATTTGGGTAATTTTTTAGTTACTAAATGTACTGCTCTATACGCATAAAGTATAAGAAAACCAGTGGCAAATAAAATTAGATAATAGGCTATCATTATGAAGGATATTTATGCATTTTTTTAGTAGCGTCTCTCAATGGATTGCAATGTACAAGCATTACAATGCGGTATAGTACCACAAACCGATGAATCATCAACGGAGTCGATAGAACACCTCCAAACGTATTTTGTCATTCCTACTATCTCCGTAGCATTGAGGCAAACATGATATTCTTATTGCGACCACTGGATGCACAAATAGAAACCAGAGGATAATCTAAAAAGAAGAAAACAAGCACTGGAAAATAACTTTATTTCACAAGGCAACCAAAAGCACCTCAGTATCAAATACAAGAATTTAGCTTTCTTCTAAAACAGATTTTAAGTCCACTCTAAATGCTTGACAAATTCAAATAAATTATATCTTTGAATCGTATAAAAATAGATAATAAAGACAAATGAGTTTTAGTAAACTGATAATCAAATTACGTCTGCCTAGTAAACTGAAAGGAATATTCTTTGTATTGAGATTGGACAGACTTGTGCCCATTCATTTGTTTAATTTGATTGCACATATGGCCCAATTATCAAAATGGATATCCGTACATAAAAAAACCTGTGACAATGATTTTTATAATCCGATATTTAATTACAAAAATCGTGAATCGCTATATAAACGTGTTGTAGCTGATCACAATTTAGATTCAAATATTGATTACCTCGAATTTGGAGTTTCAGCCGGAATTTCTTTCAGATGGTGGGTTGATCAAATTAAAGACTCAGATGCTCGCTTTTATGGTTTTGACACTTTTACAGGATTACCTGAAGATTGGGGAAGGTTCAAAAAAGGAGATATGGGAAACAACAATAAACCTCCAGTGATTAGTGATGATAGCAGACATCAATTTTACCAAGGTCTTTTTCAACAAACCTTACTTCCATTTTTAAGTGAGTATAAAACAGATAAACGGAAAGTCATTCACATGGATGCCGATATTTACTCAGCCACACTTTATGTTTTAACACTTATGTCACCTTTTATTAAAAAAGGAGATATAATATTATTTGATGAGTTTAATGTTCCTCTTCATGAATTTAAAGCGTTTAATGAGTGGACCAAGTCATTTTACATTAACTACAAAGTATTATATGGGGTTAACAACTTTTATCAAACTGCCATACTGATACAATAACTTACTTTAGCAAAAAGCAAGCTATTAAAATATTGAGCTCGCTATTTATAAACTTAAGTACTTCTTGTCGTTCAATTTTAAAATCAAATTCCTGACGTATCAATTGTTCGTTCACCTTGAAGTTTAAAACGCTGTCTTTAAACTCCACCGTTTTTTCAAAATATTTAAGAGCCCGATTTACATCATCATTCAGCTTAAATATATGGTACAATAGGTTATATGACCTTTTTAATATTATTTTACCACCCGACCTATAACATGTTGACTATCTAAATTTTACATGCAGAAATAGTTTTGTGACACCAATTATTCTTATGCAAAAAAAAAGAGAATAACAATTAAACATAATACAAGTTTCTACATATTAAGACGCCTTGCATATACCAAAGTATGGTGTAGATTTGCACTGACTGTACGGTCGGTCAGTTTTTAAGAAAAGACATATATGGATAAGAGAGAACAACTAATTGCTACAGCCACAAGGCTATTCTCTGAAAGAGGGTTTGAGAATACACCTCTTTCTTTGGTAAGTGAAACAGCCAATGTTTCCAAAGGGCTAATCTCACATCACTTCAATTCCAAGAATGAATTACTCCGAGAAATATTCAAAAAGACTACACAGTTGATTGTGGAAATAAACACAATGGATAAAGCCAACCTATCTCCTCGGGAAACCTTAAAAGAACTATTGGAATCATTTTTCTCTCAATTGGAATCGGATAAATTATCCTTCCAATTAAATCTCAATGTAATGGTTCAACCAAGCACGAGAGAGCTACTAAGTGACTTAATAAAGGAAAGATCTTCTTTTATTCTGGAGGCTACAAAGACCATTTTTGACGAAATAGATGGCAAAAATTCTTTGGTTATGAGCCACATGTTTATTGCAGAACTCGATGGAATTGCTATTAGCTATTTAGGGATTTATGATGATTTTCCCTTAAAACAAATTAAAGCACATATTATAAAAAAGTACGCAGAGCAATGAATTTCACCAAAACAGATAATACAAATACAATTAATAACTTAAGGTCTCAGTTGTACCAAACCTTGATTGCTCCCATCGATGCAATGTGGGAACAACTATATATTGGTTCATCTCAACATTATCTTATTGAACAGGATGATTCTACCATAGGGTACTGTTGTATTGACGATAACAAAAGTCTAGTTCAGATATTTCTAGGAGAGGAATATAATTCCAACATGCAACAGGTAATTTCCAGATTAATCGAATCAAAATTAATTGCTTCTGCAAGCCTCAGTTCAAACGAACCAATTGCTTTTAATGCTTGTTTATCTTTGTCACAAAGTATCACTACAAATACATTCTGTTTTGAGCACACCAATACTATTAGAGATGTCGAATCAACTCTACAAGTAGATTTAGTAACCACAAAAGATATTCCCTCTATCAAGGCGTTTTTAAAGGAGCAAGTAGGCATGGATGATACATTTGGTTACACAGAAAATCTAGTTGAAAGAAAAGAGATATTTATGATTCAGGAATCCAATACCCTCATTGCGACCAGTGAATGTAGAATGAGTAATTCGCAACCTGAGGTTGCAGATATAGGAATTATAGTGCACAGCGATTATCAAAGTAAGGGTATCGCAACACAGATCATGCAACTACAGGTGAACAGAGTATTGGAGGCTAAGAGAAGACCTATTTGTTCAACTACCTCGGACAATAAAGCTTCTCGAAGAATGATTGAGAAATCAGGATTCCATTGCACCAACACTATTTTTGACATTACATTTTGAAATCTAAGTACCAAATGAAAGAATCAATCTCAAGATCCTCAATTAATATAAAATCTTCCAGTACTCGGATTTGGGAAGTATTGGTGACACCTGAAATAGCCCAGGGATATTTCTTTGGAGCTGAAATAGAAACGGATTGGAAAGTGGGAAGTCCCATTACTTTCAAAGGTGAATTCAATGGAAATAAATACGAAGAAAAGGGAATACTCCTACATGTAGAGCCTCAAGTTAAGCTTCAATATTCTCATTGGAGCCACTTTGATGGACTGCCAGATAAGCCTATAAATTATCGAACCTGGACTTTTGAAATACAGACAATAAATGAAAAACAACAATTATCCATCACTGAAGATAATATACCTACCGAAAAGCAGAAAATTCGGTCTGACCAATTTTGGAGAGAAGTACTCTTGAAGATAAAACAACTTAGTGAATAGTATGAACTTGCTATTGCGGACAGAAACTTAAACCCTCTACTTACTTTAAGCACGATACTTTGACTACTCCTATGCAGTCCCTAACCAGAGTGTTTAGGAGTATATTTGCTGCGACATAATAAATATGTCGATCACAATTAAAAACAATCATATTACATGAAGATATTCGGGTTTCCAGAAATGGATTTGATCAAAGGAATTAGACGATCTTATCCACCTCATTTAATTTTAGCTATTGCTAAATCCAACAAGGTACTTTTGTATTTGGAAGAAGGATATGGTGAAGATATTGGGTTTACAAAATCAGATTATCTAGTTGAAAATGTTTCTTTCAAATCTAAGCTTGAAGTCTTTTCCCTTTCTGATTATATCATCTGTATCACAACTCCTTCGGCAAGAGAAATTGATATGATGAAAGAAGGTCAAACATTACTAGCATTCCTTCATTATAACACCCATAATGTCAGAAACCAACTGTTTTACGATCGCAAAATCAATACTATTTCTTTGGATGAATTAGTAGACCCTGCGACTAACAGAAGAATGATAGAGGACTTGAGAGCAACAAGTTTTAATGCCGTTAAAGCAGGCTTGATGGCCCTAAAAGAATCTTGGGGAGACGATAAATGGTTTTCACCTCATAGAGAACATATCAAGGCTTTTGTAATGGGAACAGGAAAAGTTGGGGCAAATGCTATCAATGCATTGGCAAATTTCCGATACACTGGCTTACGTCAGGAACTGGTAGACAATGGCAATTGCAAAATCGCAGTGGTTGCTCTAGGTTTTAGAGAAACTGGGGATAAAGAATTCATGAATAAGTACATCTTGCCCAATGCCGATATTCTAGTAGATGCGACATACCGCCCTGAAGGAAAGAACCATATTCACGTCATTGACAAAGAACAATTAGAGATTTTACCGAAAGATGCCGTTATATGCGATATTTCAGCAGATAACTACGACATTTCTGGAGAGACACATGTAGTAAAAGGTATTCAAGGTATTCCAACTGGAAAAGATGAGGATTATGGTCGACCCATTTTCAAAAGAAATCACGACGCTTTTATAGATGAGTCCTATGTGCCTAAAGAATACCAACTTACACCTCGACAAATAAGGACTTCAGTAAGTTCTTATTCTTGGCCTTCTTTTGGAAGTAACTCTGATCGATTGGAAAACGTAGAAATTTACGCCCGACAGATTAAACCTATTTTACAATTCCTCACCGAAAATGGTTTAGATGGGATAAAAATGCCTGAAGATTTTAAAACATCTGCATTAAACAATGCTTTATACGAAAGCCTAAATCCATTAACTATTGCCAGCAATAAGTAAATCCCATTAAAACGACTGTTGATTCAAACCCGTCAACAGTGGTTAAATGAAACCATTTGACATTAAGCACTCACAAAACGGCTCGCTTAAGAGTATATTTGTTACGTGTACTTATATACGTTGCAAGTCATTTAATGTGAACAGTCTTAAGAAAGTCATCAAGTACTTTGGAATTTTAATTATTCTGTTAATCCTGTTCCGTGGATTTTTATATCGGGCATTGGTTAACTACTCAAAAGTTGGTGCTAGAAACCATATTACTTTGACTGACAAAAATCTAATTACTGAAATTGATACTCAAACAGATGAAAGAAAATTGAGCATTGAAGAAATTATCAGTTTGAGTAATAAAATAACGAGTGAAAGATTGAGTTTTACATTCAATAAAACTTCAAGTAATCCGAATGTTGTTTCTGAATTAAAAAAAGCGAACTGTATCGGCTATTCTGCTTTGTTCAATTCAATAGGAAACTATATGATAAGGAAACAGGAACTAGGTGATAATTACGAATTCAACCATTTGGTTGGAGAACTGGACTTTTTAGGAATTAACATTCATAGTTTATTCAATAGTCCATTTTTTAAAGACCATGATTTTAATGAAATCAGAAATAAACAAACGAGTGAAATAATATTTGTTGACCCAAGTTTAAGAGACTACTTAAGAATTGAAAATGTCACCTCTGAATAGAAAACGAGAGTGCATTTTGCATGCTACTTTTCATACAAAACCAGCAGGTACAATTACATCACATTGAAAGAATATTATTACATACTCATTTTCCTTTTGACCTGTCAGATCTCTGTTGCTCAAAGCATAATGAATGACAGTAAGCTAATACAAAAGAACGGCGTAAAAGCATTAACCATTAAGAACTGCCTTGAAAACACTTCATGCTACACAGATTATTATGAATTCAATTCATGTGGCAAAATATCGCTAGAACAACCAAGCATGATTGGTTCATACAGACGATTCGAGTATGACTCTAAATGCAGACTTATAAAAAGTTTGGGCCTTAATTATACCACTGATAAAACAAAGGATTCAGTATGGTCTAAGTCAGAACTTGAGTATCCAAAACACGATTCTACCATTGTCATTACAACACACTTTGATGATAGAAAATTGGTGTATCAAGACACCACAAAAATCAATGAGAGATCTGAACCTTTCCAAAATGTAATCAGAAACGATAAAGGACAAATTCTGCAACACTCCTACGGGAATTTGTATTACCCCTGCGGTACCCAAATACTAGGGAAACATACCTGTCTTTATCTCTACAATCAAAATGGGCTTATTAGCCATGTTGAGATTTACAATTCCTCTAATGAGATTGTTGTTGATCTTAAATATGAGTATACCAAATAAAAGTGTTCAGCAAGCCATTTACGGCTCCTTATTCTTTGATGGAAGACTCCTTAATGATTGTTGAATAAGACAGTCTAATTAGAAAAATTAAGACAAATCTTTTCTAAAAATTGGTCCTATTGGAGTCCTAAAAATTGACTATTTATTCATTCAACTTGGATTGTACCCCTTTTCTTTTTTAGATATACCGCTTACTGTATTAAAACTACACCATACTTGACACTACAAAAATCACCATCATTCTTAATGCTTCTTCGTGGAAGAATAACTATATGGCTATACAGCCACAGTAAAACATTAACAACAAAAAATTATGAAAAAAATTATTTATTTAATCTGGCTTTCACTAATGTCTATGACATTAACCGTGCAAGCCGACTACAACTTTAGAAAACAAGTGGACATTCAGGCCTCTCAGGTATCTGGGACCGTCCCATTAACCAATTATGCTGTTCTTATTAGTCTGATGGACCTTGATCTAAGAACCGTTGCAAATGGAGGACATGTGGAGAACGCAAATGGCTTTGACATCATTTTCACTCTTGGATACGAATGCTCAGACACCATTCTCAATCACCAAATAGAAAAGTACGATGCTTTAACGGGAGAATACATTGTTTGGGTTAACATCCCTAATTTAAGCAATACAACAAACACCATTATCAATATGTATTATGGTAATAATTCTATTACTGTAGACCCATCAACAACCGCTACATGGAACAACAATTATTACGGGGTCTACCATTTTAACAATGCTGTTGCAGATGCAACCAACAGTACCAATGATTTAACTGATAATCTTACATCTAATTTTAATAACTCTAAAATTGGTGACGGTAGAGACCTTAACAATAATCCAAATGTTCCTTCTTCTAACCTTGCAGGCCAATTTTTGAGAATACCTAATAATATCAATGCCGGTGTAATTGATTTCACTTTTTCAGGATGGGTTTTTATGGATAGAGCCAACACTAACTGGGAACGAATATTTGACTTCGGTCAAGGTTTAGTTACAAACTTCTTTTTCACTCCATCTGATGCAACGGCTTTGGTTGCAAACACAAGATCAAGAATAACTATAAATGGGCCTCCTGCTGCTCCTGCTACTCCTGGCCCTACTGAACAGGGTCCTATTATAACAAATACCGTAGCTAATACTGGAAGTTGGATATATTGGTCGGTTACCATTGATAATAATAACACGACAATGACTGTTTATCGCAACGGAATTTTTTTTGGCAGTTCAACCGCTGTTACTTTAACACCTAATAACATGGAGCCTTCTACGTCCAACTTTTTTGGACGATCTCAATATGCAGGAAACGATTATATTGACGCAAAATTTGATGAGTTTAGACTCTCTAACACCAACCATTCGGCCGACTGGATTGCAACGGAATTTAATAATCAAAATTCCCCAGCCACTTTTTATACCGTTTCTCCGGAGATAGAGGCAGTAAGCTGCTGTAATGAGGACATCCTTGTCAATCGTATTACTTGTGATCATATTGAATTTCAGTTAACCAATGATAGAGTTGATATCGATCATGTTATTTGGAGTATTGACGGTGTCGTAGTCTCTAGAGATGCAATAATGAACCATATTTTTGAACCCGGACAACACATCATTTGTGCAAATTATTTTGGAACTCAAAAAGGAAATCCTGATCAAGTCTGCTGTGAGCAAAGGTGCATAACCATCAATATCCCTATTCCAGAAGCATATGAAGAAATCAGATCTATATGTGATTTTGGACAAGCCTACCCTACCTATGAATATAATCCATGCTTTGAGTTTTCTGATTTTGACTATTACACCATGGATGGTGATGATGGTGAAATTATGATTTACTATGATTCCCGAACAGCAGGTTGCAAGACACATCAGTTGGCTCCAGGATACTACGTTTTTAAGTACTACGATGAAAATGGATGTTTGATTAGAACGGTTGGGCTAACCATTCAACTACAACAAGGACAAACCTATAATTGTAACCATTCAATTACCGTCAATTGTGGAGATGACGTAGATTTAACTCAATTTGACGCTTGTGCAAATTGCATTTATCCGACGGAAGTCCCTTGGTCTCCTTGGGAAATAGTACTCCCCGGTGGAAATGTAGCACTTGCTAGTTCCTACTTAACCAATCTTACTCAACCTGGCATTTATCAGCGTACTCATATTGACCCCATAACTTGTCAAAGGTGTGTTATTACTGTTCATGTAAATGTAGTACGCCTAACTACATGGATTCCATACTGTCCAGGACTTATGGATCTTGCAGCCTTAAATCATCTAATAGATTCTGTCAATGGTGCATGGTGCACTGGTACCTACACTGAATTACAAATAGTAGAAACCAATGGTAGTTTAATTCCAACAGGAAGAGTCTTTACTCTTAATGCATCATCTCCACCAGAAGCATTTAATATTCCTTATACATACACCATTCGTCCAACAGATTCCAGTTCGTGTTGTGAAGTGAGGATTACTATGAACTGCCCCCCGGGACAAGCTCCTCCTCCTTATGAGGGAGAATATGTTGATGTGTTTAGCTCTGCTTCATTTATCAACAATGCCTCTAATGCCAAAACTAGTCCAGAGGTTGATGATGCAACAGAAAAGAATGCTCTTATGTCCTCAGTTAAGGTAATACCCAACCCTTCAAGTGGAATCTTTAACGTTGAAATTGACTTGCCAAACTATTACAACGTGAATGGAACAGAAATTAAAATATACATATACAATTCGTTTGGCTCAATAATTTCTGAGAAAGAAACAACAGAACCAAAAACAAGTATTCCGATAGACATTTCTAATCATGCGGCAGGAACATATCATTTAAAAGTGGTGTGTGGTACTGATTCTTATTCTGAGTCTATAATTATTACTAAAAACTAGACTTAAAAAACAAGTTATAAGAAGACCCGCTAAAGTTATTTTAGCGGGTCTTTTTTTTTGCAATAAAGTGTCTACTAAATTCAGAAACTCATAGCGACTTCCTTACATAGCCATCTAAGTTTTAATAAAAATTAAGCCCTATTCCTAGATTGAGATTGAACCATTGCATGATTGTTGAATATATTATTTCATTCAACCAAATGATTGAATGAAATAAATTCGTATATCTTTGCTCCATAATGAGAGCAGTAAAAGTACAATATACAGTGAAGCCAGAGTTCGCTGAAGAAAATAAAACCAACATTCAAAAAGTAATGTCTGCATTAAATACTAATCCAATAGTAGGAATGCAATACTCATCGTACACAGACAATGATAATCCAAATACCTTTATCCATATTAACATGGCCAAGGATGAAGAGACCATGTCAAAATTGAGTGATTTACAAGAATTTACTGCATTTAGAATGGCATTAAAGGCAAGTCAACCATTATCTCCACCTAAACAAACCACATTGAATCTTGTGGGTGCAGGCTTCAGTATGTGATTGACAATATGGAAAAGATATTTCCTGCTCTTGCAGATAAAAACAGAAGGAAAATCATTGAACTTCTGTCCGAAAAGGACTCTACTTTGCTCGAATTAGCCGACCATTTTGCTGTGTCCTTCCAAGCAATGAGCAAGCATATTAAAATTTTAGAAAACGCTGAAATTGTAACCAAGGAAAGAAAAGGAAAATACCGGATACTATCATTGAATAGGAACTCACTCAAGCCTTCTCTTGAATGGATTTCTTACTATTCTAACTTTTGGAATGAATCGTTTGATAAGCTAGATGAAATCATAAATAATCAAGCACAAAATGACAGCGACAAATAGCGTATACATCAATCGAACATTTAACTGTTCCGCTCAACAACTATTCCACTGGATGGTTAAACCAGAATTACTTGCCAAGTGGTTTGGACCAAACCATCTAACTGCCGGAGTGGTTGAATCCGATTTGCAAGTTGGTGGAAAATATCGCATTGAACTATTGAAGGATTCTGGAAGGGCCTTTTTTATTGAAGGTCAGTATCTTGAAATAGATGAGCCCTTTAAACTGGTTTTTAGCTTTTCCTATGTAGGACTTCCAACTACACCACCTGACAGCGTTGTAACAATAATAATCGATAAAATAGAGCCTTCAGTTTCTAAACTTTCGTTCATTCAGAAATTTGAGTTGACTCCAACTGATATGGAAAACAGATCCAATACTTGGGAAAAAATGCTAGAAAAACTGAATACTCAAATCAGAAAATCTACAGTCAAAAATGAAAATTAAAACGCTAAGCAATATCAATGAAAAGGTCATTTTAGAGACCTTTAATCTCTCCTTTTCTGATTATTTTGTTCCTCTCCAATTAACTGAAGAACAATTTCTGTCAAAACTAAAAGTCGATAAAATAGATCTTAATTTATCCGTTGGAGTTTTTGAAAACAATAAATTAATTGCGTTTATGCTACACGGGGTTGATAATGTAAATGAGTCTAAAGTTATTTATAATGGAGGGACAGGAGTTCTTCCAAAAAACAGAGGGCAAAACTTAACCTCCAAAATGTATCAGTTCATACTACCTCTATTAAAGCAACAACACGTCGACTATTTACAACTAGAAGTTATCCTTCAAAATACTCCAGCTATAACATCTTATAAAAAATCAGGATTTGAAATCACCAGAGAACTATTATGCTACCGGGGAGCTTTAAAGAAACTAGATTCTAACCCTTCTATAGAAGTGAAACTACTAACTAATTACAATTGGAAGCTGTTGGAATCCTTTTGGGATATCTCCCCATCTTGGCAAAATTCCAAGAAAGTAACTGGTGAACAAAAGGATATAAATATATCATTAGGAGCTTATCTTGAAGATAAATTAATAGGCTATGCCATCTACGATCCGATGAATAAACGGCTACAACAAATTGCTGTAGACAAAGAATATCGCAGACAAAAAATTGCAACGACACTAGTTAATTTCTTAACCGAGAATAAAGGAAACAAATTATCAGTTATCAACGTTGACAAAAGGTCCGAAGCTTCAAATTCATTTTTATCCAAAATCGGGCTTAAAAACTATATAAATCAAGTAGAAATGAAATTTGAGTTAATCGGTTCTAGATAGATCACGACACTTACATTACCAAGCCATTTCCTGAGACAAGATATGTGACCATCCAGGAAACTAACGTCATAAGCTTACACACTACCTAAGCAATGATCAAATTCACTACAACTGCTTTGACCCTCCTATTTTTCACTATATTAAGCACTTCATGTTTCGCACAGTCGGTAACCAACGGAAACTTTTCAAGTTCTGGTTCTGGTTGGAGTTGCAATCCTGAAACACGTCCAGAAAGTGTCTATGGAGGATCTGGAGGCAATCGGGTTGCAGAAATCGATGCCTCTGCTGGTGGGTGCCAAACAATATCAGGCTTTACCGCAGGATTTGTTTACAACCTCTCTTTTTTGTGCTCAAGAAGAACAAATTGTGGTCCCACTTTACAATCTATGAATGTAACCATTAGCAGTGGAGCCTTGTCAACATCAGTAAATAGAAATGGGACTTCTTGGAACTTAGCAGCAGAATCTTTTACATTCACCGCTACCAGCACATCTCACACATTGACATTTGCAGGGACAAGTGGAGGCACTTGCGGCTTAATAATTGATAATGTTCAGATCAATTTTTCAGCCGTTCCAGTAGAGCTCATTTCTTTTAAAGGTCTAACACTCAACAGCACCAATACGCTATTCTGGAATACGGCATCAGAACTTAACAATAAAGAATTCATCATCGAAAGAAGCTTAGACGGCCATCTTTGGAATTCAATAGGAACAGTTACTGGAATGGGGAATACTAACTATAAAGTAGACTATACATTTGTAGATGAATCACCTCTCGAGGGTTTAAACTTTTATAGGCTAAAGCAAATTGACTACGATGGTTTATTTAACTACTCTTCTATAGTAAAATTGATGTCGGTGACCAAAAGAACTATTACTATCTCACAGACTATGGACCGTAAGAAACTACGAATTAAGAACGTGGGGCAGGATGACACAATAGACAAAATCAATATTTATGACTTCAACGGAAGAGATGTGACCAGCAAGACTATTATTCACAACAGAAATACTATAATTGATATTTCTTACCTATCACCAGGAATGTACATCCTACTTGTTAATCACCAAGCACATAAATTTACTCGATAAATCACTCCACCTACATTTTTATGATTATAGTTGGTTAAGCATTTGAAGACAACAAAGAGGACTCTAGAATCTTGGTTTATGAGCTATATAATTTTCCGCTCCGCTAAAATACCATAGGATGTAAAACCCATAGAATTGACTACCCTCCTTACAGGTTCAACAATAGCAGAGCAGTTCCAAATTTGGATATTTAAGAACTACATTCGCTACCCACGACTACTAGCAGGTAGCCTTAACAGTCATTTTACAATGAAAAAATATTTAATAGTTTTAGTTGGAATACTCTTATTCAGTTGCTCATCTGGACAAGTCAAAACCGCAACCAATGGACTTGAGGATTCCTCTGTCCAAATCACGCTCGAACAGTCTGAATTGATTTTTGAGCAAGTAAAGTCATTCCCCAATGGCACAGAACTTTCAATTGCGATAATTGATAAAGGAAAGGTTAAGTTCATTGGGATAAAAAGAACAAATGACACCATCCAGTTAACTGAAAATCATCAAAATCTTTTTGAAATAGGTTCTATTAGTAAAGTATTTACGGCTACACTACTAGCGAATTTTGTAATAGCAGAAAAACTGAATTTGGATGATGCATTCCAAGATTATGTTGACTTCACCATAAAAGTCAAAGACAAAATATCTTTCAAAGAGCTTGCAAATCACACTTCTGGACTACCCAGATTGCCTTCCAATTTGAATCTCCTTACTGTTGATCAAAACAATCCCTATAAAGAGTATGACTCCAAAAAGCTTACAGAATATTTAACAGATGAAATTGAACTAAAGCAAGAATCCGGAACAAAATATGAATATTCAAACCTGGGGGCAGGAATTCTAGGCTACGAATTGGGAGAAATTTCAAAATCAACTTATGAAAAATTGTTACAAGAAAACATATTTACAAAATATAAAATGCTTAACTCTACTTCTAAACGAAGTAATGTAGAAAACAAACTTGTTAATGGATTAAACCCTAATGGAGAAATAACGTCCAACTGGGATTTTGATGCATTGGCTGGTGGTGGAGCAATTCTATCAACTGTTGAAGATCTGTCCAAATTTGCATTGGCCCAATTTGATACTAAAAACAAGGAACTAACTCTTACCCAACAACCGACTTTCAAAGTAAATGACAACATGAGTATTGGTTTAGCCTGGCACATATTGAATAGGGAAAACGGGAATGAGCTAATTTGGCACAATGGCGGAACGGGAGGTTATACTTCCTCAATGGCTTTGGACGTTAAACATAAAAATGGAATAATAATTCTATCCAATGTTTCAGCGTTTAATAAGAAAACTGGAAATATTGACCAATTGGCTTTTGGGTTAATTAAAACATTATGATAAACAACATAAGTTCCCTATTCGTAATTCTCGGACTAACCATGTTATTCAGTTGTTCTGAAAGTAAAACGAAGAATTTTGACCATCATAAATCAACAATAATCCAACAAGAAAATCAATTTATTATTTCTGCGATAGATGCAACCTTCCCTTTAAAATTGGATAAAATAAACTTTTCTGACGAGAGTAAAATTGTACAATTGAATGATAGAATTATCTCGAAAATAGAAAATACAATCAAAGAATATGCTCTTGATATAGAGTTTTATGATAGTACCCTAACATATAAAGACACCTATATAAATACCATTCGTTTACACGACAGTTTACAGACCATTTTCCTTGTTCTCCTCAAGCATCCTTCAAGTGCTATTAATAGCAAAATATTATTCTATGATAACCAAAGAAAAGAGTTTTCAGAAAACACCTTTGATTTCAATTTGCACGCTCTTTATAAATTAAAGGATAAAAGATTTGAACCGTCAAATCTTAAAACTGGTTTTAAAATAACCCACCCTGAAATCGAGCGTTTAGACTTTAATGAAGACGGAATTAAGGATTACAAATTTGTGAGATTATGGCACAATGGAACATACAACTCTTTACAAACAACTATTTTGAGTGTGAAACAGAATAGAATTGACACTTTGCATTTTGCAGAAGATCTACTGTAATAAAAAACGCTCTAAAACCAAATGAATGAACTTGAATATCAATAAGACTTTTAAAGGTCTTAAAAGTAAAAGGGGGCAATCTCAATAATTATTGAGATTGCCCCCTTTTTCAACACTATTTATTTTCTAAAATGAATAGAAAATACCTGTCAAAGCTCTTCCCCACTACTATTAATATATATCTAACAGAAATTGCATAGGCAACGAGAGATACCCTATTTCCCTTAATGCAATATTAAAGTTACAAGGAGGAATAGGAGTATTTGCGTTTGCAGTATACATTCCTGGACCAGGACCAAAAGGTAATGGACTTGAAACTATTGCATTGCATGCTGCATTAGACGTATTAGTTACAGATACAGTATTAAAAGCTATAGTTATATTCGTTGTAATAGCTCCCCCTGCAGCAAGCGTAACCGTTGTGGCAAAACCTCCCGGGTCTACAAAATCAATTTGAACGTTATAGGGAGACGGATTATGAATTTCTACGATGCCCTGTCCAAAGACATTGCAAGACAAAATTGTAAAAAAGAGAATTGTAAAGATTTTAAAATTTTTCATTTTATATTTATTTAAATGTTGCCTACTCTTTTATTGGATTTTCGGCTTATTCCATAAAAACATACATGATTTAGTGGTTTGAAAGTGGTTCATACAAAGCCTAGCTTCCTATTTGTACAACAAAAGGGAAAGGGTGTCTAGGGGTTTGGGGGTTACGAGCTAAGGGCTTTATATGAAGTTGGTGTAAATCAAAGGTGAAGCATTTCCTTTGCTAATACAATACCCAAAAGGGTATAACCTCTCCCTTTTAGGATATTTAAGTCTAACCATAAATCTCTTAAATAGCCGTATGGTCTATTATCTATTGACGATGGGGATTAAACCAAGCACCATATTTCAGAAAAAAAACATATGCAACATTATGGGTTTGGAAATCAAATTGCTTACCACACTATCCTATTCCTTAGTCAGTTCCATCCTTGCCTTTTTCGAAAGTTTAGATAACACCAAATCATAGGAAAGACTCAACCATTCATAAAGGACTTTATCCGGAATTGTTCCATCCATCACAACGTTACTCCAGTGCTTTTTACTGAAATACGATGGCTCTTGCATGGCAGTATATTCAGCTCTTAGTTCCTCTATTGTTTCTGGCTTGCACTTTATGCTAAAACTCGAAAATGTAGTTATCTCTGTTGCAGTAAACATTCTTCCCATGACCTTAAAAACCAGCACATTGGGTAACTTTGGGAATGGAATTGATTCTGTTACTCCCTTTTTTGAGAGACAATAATTTCTGTATTCCTCTATATCCATAGTTTTATCTTTATTCTTTTTTATCTAAAAACATAGTTTACAAAAATTGCATCTCATTAACTTAACTAGTACCACAAATCAAATTTAAAACAAAAAGTACAAACCAATCAAGGCTTGTACTAATTATTGAGACTTCTATTTTTCCTAAATATTTAAAGTGTCTTTCTCTTTTTGCTTCATAAATTCAACTTCTTTCTTTCCGCAAGCATGCTAATTACAAAACCAGTAATCAGCAAACCACTAAAGACTATTGGAGTGAGCAATGAACCTTCAATTCCTCTACTGACATTTGCGTAATGTGCTCCAACATTTAAGACCAACCATACAATGGTCGCACTTGAAACCATGATTCTTATTTTAGGGTCTTTAGCTGATGCCATTATAAAACTCATAATAGCGGTGGCAAGCATTGCTGCTCCAAACAGAGCTGCCAAACCAACAAAATCTGGAGCTATCTTCAAATTTTCCGGAGTTGTGAATTTGTTTGTTGACAATACAGCTCCCATTACACTAAGCACTCCAAAAACATACAACATAATTTTATATAACATATCAATAAATTTTAACCTATTTGTTCTTCTTTTCCAATTGTGCTAACTGCTCTTTTTTAGTTTCAGAAATCTCTCCAGTTTCTGCATATGCTTTTAACTCTGTCATTATTTCCTTCAGAGCTTTTTTGAAATTCTTTTCCATTGTCCTACCAAATAGAGACCCCATAAACCTCTTAAGATGCATTGTAGCATCTGTAGTAGCAACACATTGATTAGGACCAACTACTTTTATATTCCATTGATTCCTATTGTAAACAACAAAGCCTGGCATTCCTTTGGTTGCAGTGTACGAAATCTCTTTTTTCTCATCACTATAAGTTAAAATTTCTTCTGTAATTTCATCAAACCCTGGAAAATCTACTTCGCAAGTTCTGGCATTGCAGGTTGCACCTTTTACCTTTGCACTACCAAGTCCTTCTGAATGATTTATACCTTTAAGCCAACCTCCAACATTCTGAAATCCTGGACCAATAATCTGCCAAACTGAATCCGCAGATACATTGATAACCTCACTTGTGGTAACCAACCTTATTTCCTTGTACTTTCTTTGTTTTTGTCCCATAACTGATAAATTAAATGTGATTGTAATTAATGCTAACGCAACTATCTTTTTCATACTTATTATTTAATAAATTTTGATAGTACAAAGTTGGGAAATGACGAAAGGAAAGACCTTCTGCTTTAGTTCAACTATTTTCTACTTTGGTTCAATCTATAGTTGGTCGGGGAATCTTTAAATCTAACTCGAAAGGAGGCTGAAAATGTTGTTACATCCTGAAAACCAACATCAAAGGCTATGTCAGAAATAGAATTCGAAGTTGATGATAGTAGCTGTTCTGCATATTCCAAACGCTTATTTTTTATATAGTGGGCTGGGGTATCATCATATACTTTTTTAAACTCTCGTTTAAGAGATGAAAGACTTTTATTACAGATAAAAGCAAGTTCTTCAATACTCATATTATTAAAGATGTTATTTTGAATTATTGTCGTAAACTGGAGTTTATCAGGGGAAAAGAGTTCTGATAGAAATTTATGAATGCTACCGCCTTGTTCTGATTTTAAAAGAATCAGAATCAATTCTTTTAATTTTAACAAAGCCAGTTCATCATCCATTAATTCTGGATTGTCAAAATAGATGAATAAGTTATTTATGAACTTGTCAAGAAGTTCATTAGCTATCACCTTTTTGGGCATTGTTATGTCTTCTTCGGTTACACTAAGAAAAGAAGGGACTTCATGCTTGTACATTTCATGAAGAACGTCCGGATAGAAGTAAATAGTAACACTCTCAAAACTTCCTTGTAGGTTGGCAATGTAATTCCCACACTTTTTTATTAACGCCTCATTTGCACCAACTTTAAACCCACCATAAGAGGCAAAAGCTTCATATGTACCATCAATCATATAAACAAAACAAGCAAGTTCTTCCATTTTCGCACATGCTCGCAATGGTGTTTTGAATTCCGCATGGTAAAACATAGGTTTCCCCTTGTATGTAATTCTATTATCATTGAGTATCATATAACAAAATTAAAAAATACGAGGCTTAGACACTTTCTGAAAAAGGTCAAACAGTGAATAATTTAGTTCATAATAAACATTTCCATGTTCAATTCAGAATACTCGTGAAATACATAATCTGCATTTTTTAGATTCTTGTTTTTGCCTGAATTTGTAAATGCAAATACTGTCATTCCGGCCTTTTTAGCGGATAGAATTCCAGAATTAGAATCTTCAATGGCAATACATTCTGTTACATTTTCATCTAGTTTCCTCGAGACTGTTAAATAAACATCTGGTTCCGGTTTACCTTTCTTTTCAAATTCCGATGATGCAATTGCATCGAACATTGACATTATTCCCAGTCTAGATAAAACTCGAGGTATTATTTTGTAAGGTGAATTGGTAGCCAAGCCCACTTTTAGGCCACTTGATTTAAGTTCTTCAATAAACTCTTTAATCCCAACTATACCACATTGCTCATTCTCTATAAGTTCTATGACGCGTGAAATTACCATTTGTTCAACATCCTCAAAGGTCTTACCCTGCCAAGGATGCTTTGAAAACCAAAATTCAGTTACCTCAGTTGTCGTCATCCTCATAGTCAGATTACACGACTCTTCATCCATTTTTACCCCCAATGAAGAAAAGACCTCTTTTTCCGCTCTTTGCCATAAATCTTCTGAATTCACGATTACACCATCCATGTCAAATATTACAGCTTTCTTCATTTTCTACGTTTCCGTATTATTTCTTAATATTGATTAGTGACTACAAAGGCCATCATCAAAATATCAAACATATGACTGTGTCCTCCTAGACTCCAAATAATTCCATCTAATTCTCCAAAAGTAGTTTTATCCTCTTAAGCCCAAAAAGACGGAAAAAAATTATCAATCTCGATACTCCTTCCTATGACATTTAAACTCTAGTACAACTACTTATTCAGGCTTTGAATGACGCCACTCCCTACATTACAGTTTGCCTTCAATGAACTTGGCAAGTGTATTAAAACTAATAATCTCAATTTCCAAAGGTTCTAATTTGAAGGTCTGCTCCCCTTTATCACTATAACTTTTGTGCGGGTTTGAGCAATAAAAGGATTCATTATCACCTAAAAGTAAAACTCTTATAGATGGATTATATCTCTTAGGTAGAATACAATGATACCGAGCGTTTGTAGCACTATAAACTTCCCATCCTTCATGGTTTATTCCAGAAATAATAGAATATGTCTTTTTGTCTGAATCAAAAACAAACACTTTTGAGATGTTGGGATCCGTGCGTATTTCACTATTGATTTGTGTGTAAAACAACTCTATAGAATCATATTGCATATACCACGAAGTTTGATCCAATTTAACATAGCCCAGAGTGGACAGAGCCTCTGGCAAGTAAGTTTTTTCAAACATACTATTGGAATAAAATGACCAAGGGTCATCCTTAAAATTTCGGCAAACATCATCCCATTCACTACTGGAATATAACCTCAGTCCTTTTCTGGTCTGATGCTCATTTAACTTCTTTAGAAATAACGTTAAGCGGTCAAGGCCCAATTCAGGTCTCGTTGAAGAGAGTACTTCCTTGTTTTGATTGCTTTTCTGATTTCTAATATAATCCCTGCTTTGCTCCTCTTTCACCATTACCCCTGCTTGTCGAGTAAAATCAAATTTCAAGGAATCTCCATTCATATCCCACCATCTAATTTTAGTAGAATCTAATTTTGATGTAGTCTTATAAACTAAAAAGTACGTACTGTCCAAAGCTCTAAATGTATGCCAGGCTCCTAAGAGGTTTGATGACATAATTATTCTTTCCTTTCTCCTACTTCTAATAGTAAATGAGTACTCTTTTAACTCATCATAGGACCATACACTTTCATTACGGACAAAGCCTAACTCAGGCAACAAAACCCTTTTGTTGTCTACAACATCTGCAAGCCTATAGTATCTTACTCTTCTTATTCTTTTGACCCGTTCCAATTGCACGAAAGATTGATATTTCTTTGTCAATTTTTTCATTTTATTCTTTGAAAAATACTTGGGGGTTTTACTCAAATTCTTCCATAGAATAGGAGTAATAAACCCATTACCATATTGACAACCCTTCTTCCGTTCACGAATTGAATTTGTATCCCAGTAAAATGGTTTTTGGACCAACAACTTATACTCTATTAACCACGGTAACAATTCTGATTTGTCATCCACTCCAGTCATTAGTGTTCCCATGTAAGTTTCATTTAGAGGGCTCTCGGTGCTTAGATATAGTGTTTCAATTATCCCTGTTTTACGTGTATGATCTAGAATACGTTCCTCATAGTATCGAAAAGCATCTCGATGTAAGTAATTATCTCCAAAATCAATGGATAACTTCTTCACTCGATAGCTCCTAAACCAATTTCGGAATAAATACTGACAGTATAAACTATCACTATCTACAATGGAGGTTTTATTATAATCCACGTCATTATCTGCTAGAACAAGATGTCTAATTCTTGGTTCCCGAAAAGCTTTGGTAATCTTACTATCGTTCAGCATACTCCATAAACTGAACACCGGTTGTCTCGGCATATTTTGCAAATAATCTTGAACCTTATCGGCTGATAAGTTACCATCCACCTTCAGAAGTCTTAAACGTGGCCCTATTAACTTACGCCTAATGGTAAAACCTCTCACCCGTTCAGGATAATTAAAAATGTTTACTCCACTTTCTACTAGCACCAATGTATCAAGGTCTTTACAATTCCAGACAATATCATTCACCAGTCTATCAGTGTGGCTTGCAACTATATTTTCTAGTTTTAGTGTCTTAAGCTTTTTGAACCCTTTAAAATATCTTCCTTTTTTTCGCCTTTTTGAACCAAGATATTTACACGTACTATTTGTGATGGTCAATGACCTTAGTTTCTTACACTTCGAAACTTTCTCCGTGATCCCACTCACATCGATTACAGATGAATCGGGACTGTTAATTTCCAGAACCCGTAACCTCCTAAAAAGGTTTACATATTTCAAGTCATAATCCAGATTATCCAAGGTTAGATACTTCAGCTTTTTGAATAAATGAGCATTAAAAAATAAAGCCTCACAATTGCTGACGGAGCAATCCAAACACAATGTTTCTGCCTTTGTATCAAGTAAAAAAAGATACTGAGATTCATCTATAATCTGAGCTTTCCCTTGTATGAGAATCAAGGAGCAAAAAAATAGAAGGAGATATTTCACAGGTGTATAACGCCAATTATACGAAAGGTTACATTTATTACCTACACAATTTTAGAATAACCAGCCTTTTATTTTCACATTCAAGCTAGATTATCTGAGTAAAAATCACTCTAATCTCTAACAACCTGGAGGACCAAACGTGAACTCAAATTCTTGTTCCACTTTCGAACCTTTGGCATCTTCTGCTGGTTTCCACTCTCCCATTTCTACAATCAAATCAACTAGAACAGCATCTACTTCATCATTTCCACTGGTTCTCTCTACGTGTATGTTTTCTGCCATCCCTTCCTTATTAATTGTAAATATCAACCGGGTAAAATCTAACTCACTAAAATCCCTTTGTGAAAAGTATTCCTCACTATTCTCTTTTAAATAGGAAACTAGCAGATCATATCCCTCAACATATTCAGCTTCCTTCTCTGGAATTATAGTCATAGAAACGTTCATTTCGTGATCTTCCACCTCACTTGTAATAGGATTCGACGTTTTATGTTTAACATTTATTACTATATCTGTACCTATATCCGCATTACTTAGTATTTTCTTTTGTTCCTTACTCAAAATATCGTCAGCACCAATGACACTCAATTCCTCTCCTTTGCAACTTACTAAAATCTCAACGGACACGTAGTTAGTTATCCAACTGGAAGGATAATAGTCGATTATATCTTTAATGGATTTTGCATCTTCAAATTTCTCCTTTGTTATTGGGAATCCATGTTTTCCTGCGATGGTATATACAAAATTATTCTCAACTGAAGCTGTAGCTTCCTCTACCAGTACTTCGACATTTTCACTTTCAGATTCAATTTTGCAATCTAGAATCCCTAGTTCATTTACGTCCTTCGCCTCATTGGTATACTGTTTATTGATATAACCACTTGCTATTAGTCCAACAGCTATACTTACCACTCCGATTTTCATTAAACTTTTTTTCATTGCTATTCTATTTTAATGTTGAATAACAAACATAGACTCGGTACACGCTTTTTATTGAAAACGAAATGTTAAAAAATGTTATCGAAATGTAAATCCACCTCAATGAACTAATAATTATTCTAATCTTTGTCCTTAATATGTCTTCTAAAACTATACGCTCAATTTTAGTCTTCATGCTAATTGTCATTGCAGCATTGTTTACCACCCAAGCTTATTGGTTCAAGCAGGCATTCTCTTTGCAGGAAAGACAGTTTGAAGAAAAACTAAATATTACACTTAGAAGCATCGCCGATGACCTTCTAACTCTCGACAGTAATTCTAAATCTCAGATTCCGCCTGTTACCAAAATATCTTCAACTGAGTTTTATGTAAAAACGGATTGTTATTATAGTTTATCTACGTTGGACAGTTGCATTAGACGTCACTTCATCTCACAAAAAATTGATGTGACCTATGACTATCTTATTATCAAATCAAATAACAATCAGATCATTCTAGGAAACACCGTTCCAGACATTTCAAACTCCTTTGACATCGCTTGTGAAAGCAGATTGGATGACAAGGACAATGTTGATTTCAAGATTCGAATCAACAATAAGACAGCACATCTACTAAGTTCCATGGGGATTTGGATGTATTCTTCATTTAGCTTGTTGGCAATTCTTGCAGTTTTCACATTTATCATGGTATCAATCGTTAAAGGAAAAAAACTAGCCTTATTGAAAAAAGACTTTGTCAATAACATGACTCACGAATTAAAAACCCCAATAGCCAATATATCTGTTGCCTCAGACGCAATTCGCAACCGGAAAATCCAAATGGATGAAACCAAATTGCAGAGGTATGCAGATATCATATATAAGGAAAATCTTCGACTACATAACCTAGTAAATCGGGTGCTAGAGATTTCTTCCATTGAAAAAAAGGAGGAATCACTCTCTTTTGAAGAGATAGACTTGCACCATATTATCAATCACATTACAGATAGTTTTGAACCTTTGATTCAAAAAAGAGATGGAGCAATCAACTTGGATTTACAAGCTCATAATTTTAAGTTAAATGCAGACAGAGTACATATTTCTAATGTCATTAATAACTTGACTGACAATGCCATAAAATATTCCGACAATGCACCTCAAGTAACTATAACTACTAAGAGTGATAACAATGGAATTTATGTAGCAATAAGTGATGAGGGTATCGGACTAAACAGCGAGAATCAAACCCGAATTTTCGAAAAATTCTTTCGAGCTGAGTCTGAAAATATTCATAACACCAAAGGGTACGGACTTGGATTAAGTTATGCTAAACTAATTGTAGAGAAGCATGGTGGATCTATTACTTTTAAAAGCAAAGAAAAAATAGGAAGTACATTTAATATATTTTTACCCTTTGAATAAATGAGCACTAAGAAAAACATACTATTGGTAGAAGATGATGAGAGCATGGGTTTTTTACTAAAAGATAGCCTGGAAAACTATCAGTACAATGTGACACATTTCTCTGATGGCAAGTCCGCTTTGGAGGCATTCAAAAAAGATCAATTTGATTTATGTCTATTGGACGTAATGATGCCTAACATGGATGGGTTTACTCTAGCCTCTGAGATTAGAAACATAGACACCGATATCCCAATGGTTTTTTTAACAGCCAAAGCCATGAAGGAAGATCGGATAAAGGGATTTAAGCTTGGAGCTGATGACTATGTTACCAAACCTTTTAGCGTAGAAGAACTCGCATTAAGAATCAAGGCAATTCTAAAAAGGGGCAAGTCCGTTCAAACTACAAAACAACTAATTCCATTTGCTAACTATGTGCTTGATTTGGATAATCTAATTCTATCAACAGACACCTCAAAAACCCAGCTAACTCGAAAGGAAGCAGACATCCTAAAACTCTTTGTAACCAATCCCAACACCCTACTAAAACGGGAATACATTTTAAATAATGTCTGGAAAGACGATAGTTACTTTGTGGGAAGAAGTCTTGATGTCTTTATATCCAAACTTCGCAAGCTTTTTAGAGAAGACCCAACAGTGGTAATTCTAAATATTCACGGGTCAGGCTACAAGTTCCAAGTAAAAGACTAAACCTATATCCCCTGCACTAGTGAATCAATAACTTTTTACTGTATTTTCTTCCTTCTTCATCAACAAGCGTAAGTATACATGCACCTATGTAATCTACCTCCAAAATGTATTGCTTAACACCTCTTAAATCTTTCATTTCTTGAATTAATACACCTCTTAAATCATGGACTTGCAACAGTTCAACACCCTTTACTTCCGCTAAGTCAATAACTACTTTGCCAGTGCTTGGATTTGGATACAGTTTAAAATTTTCATTACTCACATTCCAAATTGAACTTGTAATACTGTCTTCACTATAATAAAGCATAAGGTTATTCAACGGTGTAAATAATGTCTTTGAAGTGCCATGTAGATGACCTTTATTCCGATAGCCTTCCATTCCAAATCCATCTACCTCTTTATACAAATGATCCCATGCACTTGTAACTCGATTAAACTTTTCTACTACATACTCTCTATAAAACCAACTGATTCTAGGATAACAACGATATAACTCATCATCAACCAAGCTTAAAACTCCTGTACTTGGTTCTATAATATTTTCTACTTTCAATGATGTATCAACTGTCCATGATTGACCTCCATCAATGGTCATTAATTGTAAGTTTTGATTATATGTGATAAAGCCTGTATCTGAATTTATAAATTCAATACTCTGTGAAAAGGCATCCACAAACCCGTAGTCCTGAGGAGAAAACACGCGTTGAATACTCTTACCCAAGTCTGTAGAATAATAAACTCTTCCGGTATCTTGAATAACTACGATAGTAGAATCACCTGTAAGCTTTGCTCTTTCTAGAGAATACATTGGGAAAAAACCAAAATGGTATGCAATAGTATCATACTCGGCGGAGTGAATGGATAATGCAAAACTGCCAAAACCTGCATCCCCATAATTATACATATCTCCTTTATAAATATCTATGAAGTTCCTATAAATATTAAACCCATTATGTACCCAGGTTTTTCCCATATCCAATGTTTTGTGTACTGCATCTTCCGTGTTCAAATAACCAATGGAATCTGTCTCAAAAAGTACAGATCTAATGTTTCCAAAGCTTTTATCAAAATCTGTTCGTTTGGACCACGACTTCCCCCCATCTCTGGTTTCTAAAACCAACCCACTATCTCCAACTATAAATCCGACATCATCTGTTGCAAAAAAGACATCATTGTAATTCTCTTTTACATCTACTTTCATGTCATACAATCTCCATTTCTTTTGAGCATTTGCAGATAATGTAAGACTTACAAATACAATAAGTTGAACAAATAATTTCATAGTTCAAAGTTCAGCGTATTAAATTCTTTAAACTTGGACGAGCAGAACAATTACTTGCACTTTTAGGAATTCCGTAAGTCTTTTGGGCTAAGCCCTGCATTGTTCTTAATGAATCTTGAAAAGTAAGCGGGATCATTAAAACCTAAATCGAAGGCAATCTCCTTTAAGGATGAAGATGAATGCATAATTAATCGCTTGGCCTCTAAAAATATTCTTTGTTGAATAAGTGTCGAAAGCGTTTCACCCGTAATTTCCTTAGTCAATGAGTTTAACTTTTTCTCCGTTAAATTCAATTGGTTTGAATACCAATTAACCGTATGTTGTTTGTGGTAGTTATGCTCCAACAATTGTTTAAATCGTTGATAATCAGAATTTTTAACATAACTAGAGATCCCTTTATGGTTCTTATGAAACTCCCTATCTGTATAATTTAAAATTAGTTGTAGCCAACTCCAGGCTATGATAGAATCATTTATGTGGTCCGCCAACTTATCAATCATGGCTTCGATCTCATTGAACAAATCATTTGACAATTGTAAGGAGATTGGATCCGCATTATTATTTAAGAAAGCAAACTGCTGGAAGTACTTGGATTCCAGTATATTCTTGATAACCTCTGTACTAAAAACTATGTACTTACCTACACAATGTTCATTGTGATTTAGTTGATGCACCTGCCCTGGGGATACTGCATGGATGGAGTAATCTTTTATAGCAAGTTCCTTAAAATCTATGGTATGACTTCCTCCTCCTTTCCGAAAGAAAAATAGTTCATAGTACCCATGACGATGAGCTGTGTAATCATCATATTTTGAGCTATGGCTTATTTCATTTACTCCCAACTCCGTATTAAAATCGGACTCTGGGAAATATTTATATAATGGAATTTTTGCCATAGCAGATGGTCAAAGATACTGAGATAGGCATAACCAGAGCCTTAAAAAATCTAAATCCCTTTCATCCGTTTCCAAAGGCGTGGCATAAGATCCTTGGCCTGACCTTCAGGAGGTCCTCCCGCAGCTTCTTCGAGATAATAGTTCCCCTCACTTATTTCCCTCAACTTAAATCGAAACAAAAAATCATCTGGACCTTTACCCTTTCCACTAAACGTTCCAAATCTTAGGTCGCTTAATTGAAATCCACTTTCCAGTTCATTTATCGTAAAGTAACCATCACTGAACCATTTAAGAGTTTGAAGTGTACGGTCAGTATCCAAACCTTGTAGCATCTCATGATTCTTTTTAATCTTTGAAAAAACAACGTCTCCTTTATCAAACAAAGAATACTGAGCAAGATAGTAATGGTCCTTTGTTTCAGCTGTACAATTCCAAAGTATGTTATTGAGAATTGACGCATTGGTAATAAATCTTTCAACTGGGACATTTTGCTTTTTAAGAGCTGTAGAAAAGACATTATTTACTCGTTGTTTATTGAATACGGTAAACAACATATATGCTGAACTTAATCCTATCCCAAGGTAATTCCAAAATTTCCTTTTGTTCAAATTATCTCTATATCGTGAAGCGATAATCAAACATATTAGAAACGGAACTGTGTACATTGGATCAGCCACTGAAATAGTACTCCAAGCCACTCGTACATTTGAAAAAGGTGCAAAGAGTTGGGTGCCATACATGGTAAAACAATCTAATAATGGGTGGGTAATCAAAGACCAAAAGAACAACCACTGCCAATCTCGAATACTTGCGGTTGGTGCCTTCCATTGATTATTGAAATACCGCTTTTTAACATTGAAGTACAAAATAAGACCGGTAATTAATCCAACTATACCAAGAGGCACATAGTTTCCCGGAAAGAACCGTGTAAAAAGAAACTGAAGTGCGGATATTACTAAAATGGCGGCTACCGTTTTACCGGCTACTGCAATCCACTTATGATGTGGATTTTTATAAATGAGATGTACTAACCAACCAAACAACAATGCTCCAACTATACTGAAAAATATAGAATGGCTAATTCCACGATGAAATGCAACATTGTCTATATTGGATAAGAAAAGACCTCCTAACACATCTAAGTCAGGAATAGTACCTCCTACAGCTCCCCATAACATAGCTCGATTACCTATTTTCTTTCCTAAAACAACCTCGCCTGCTGCTGCTCCTAATATAATCTGGGTAAGTGAATCCATATTTACTTAAACTTAGAAAAATTTTTTTGTGTGATGCAAGGTTACACGGAAACTACTAAACCCGTTTTCAATATGGTTAAATCAACTCTATAATTGGATTGAATTACTATTTCTACAATCATTCATAAATCATATTGCACAATTACTTTTAAAATAATCTAAGTACCACTGACATACGGTTGTCACTTGTCTGGACTTCATTTGTTTGAAATTAATGTTAAATCGAATAAATGACGTATAAGAATTGCCAAAGCTGCGGGATGCCATTGAAAAAATTACCCAACGGTGGGGGGAATAATACAGATGGAAGTACCAGTAAAAAGTATTGTGCATATTGCTTTGTAGATGGAGAGTTTACACAACCTGATTGGTCTGTTGACCAGATGAATAATTTTGTTAAAGCAAAAATGAATGTGATGGGATTCCCGGGATTTTTGGCCAGTTTCTTTACCCAAAATATAGTTAAACTTGAAAGATGGAAAACGAGACAAGTGTGACAAGTAAGCTTTCTTCTTCTCTGAATCGGAGAGACGAAATCCCCAATCTAGAACTAGCAAAGTCCATAATCAATGATCACAACCAAACTGCTATTGAAGAGCTTATTGAGAATCTCAATCATAAAAATAAAGCCATTCAAAATGACTGCATTAAAGTCCTCTATGAAATTGGCAATACTAATCCGCAACTAATTTCAAGTCACGCCAAAGAATTTGTACGATTGCTTGAAAGTAAGAACAATCGAATACAATGGGGTTCAATGACTGCTTTAAGTACTATCACCTTGGAAAATCCATCGTATATTTTCAGTATTCTGCCTCAAATCATTAAGGCTTCAGAAAGAGGTTCCGTAATCACTAAAGACCAAGCAATCAACATTTTGATAAAAGTATGCTCTATTGAAAAGTATGCGGACAATACATTTACATTATTGAATGAACAATTGCTTAAAAGCCCTATCAACCAATTGCCAATGTATGCCGAAAGAGCCAGTTCCATCATTAAAGATTCGAATAGAAAGACATTCGTAGATAGTCTTGAAACAAGACTTCCGGATTTCGAAAAAGAAACCAAACGAAAACGTGTTGAAAAGGTCTTAAAGTTATTGAATCAAGAATAGAAATATTATGCGTGAAATAGATAATTACTTTATACAGAAAGACGAGCCCAATAAAAGTTGCTTACTCGCTTTACGGTCTATTATTTTAGATCATGATGACGTTGTCACCGAAACTACTAAATGGGGAATGCCATGCTTTTGTTTTAAGAAAAAACCATTCTGCTACCTCTGGACTGACAAGGATACAAATGAGCCGTACATTCTCTTTGTTGAAGGGAAATACCTCAACCATCCAAAGCTGGAAACGGGGAGTCGGTCACGAATGAAGATACTACGAGTTAACCCCAATAAAGATCTACAGATTGATTTGATTAAATCCTTACTCACTGATGCTTTAAACCTATATAAGAATGGAACAATTGTTCTTAAATAGATGCAACTGGATTCATTCTCAAAACATTTAAATCAGATAATCGAGACCCTTTGATACTTTTTCTTGCGAATCATTGATTCATCATATTCTGCTACACTCGAAAAACAATGTAAATTAGGAAACATATCTAAAGCAGGCAGAAACAATTAGCCTCATAGTCTGTTTGCTATATTTGATTTACCAATATGTTTACAAAAAAGAATTATACAGCCATTCAGATGGCTTGGTGGACTCGATTTGAAACCTACTTGTTCATCGGTATCATAACAGCTTGGGTAGCTGTATACTACTTCCTAGATTTAGCATGGCTTAAAATTCCTTGGACACCTTTGGCTTTGATTGGAACCGCTGTAGCATTTGTTATTGGTTTTCAAAATAATGCGGCTTATGGTAGAATTTGGGAAGCACGAAAAATTTGGGGTGGAATCATAAACACATCTAGAACCTTTGGAATGTTTATTCAAGACATGATAAATAATGAGTATGCTGAATCTCCATTATCACAAGAAGAACTTCAGAAAGAAATAAAAACTCTTACTTATCGTCACATTGCTTGGATGACTGCATTGCGACATGCAATGCGAGTTCCAAAACCTTGGGAGACATCAGTAAATCATAAAACCAATCAAGAATGGGATATCAGACCTCCGGAGTTAGAGTCTACCTTGGAACAGGACATAAAACCGTATATTTCTGAAAGTGACTACGCTTATATATCGAGCAAAGCCAATAAGCAAACGGCTCTTCTATATCTACAGTCACATCACTTAAGAAAACTAAAAGAACAAGGTAGTATTTGGGAATTTTCCTTTTTAGAATTGGAAAGTATCCAACAAGAACTTTTAACATTACAAGGTAAGAGTGAGCGTATTAAGAACTTTCCTTATCCCAGACAATTTGCAACTCTCAATCATCTTTTCATGTGGGTTTTTGTGCTACTGCTTCCTTTAGCTCTTGTACCCCAGTTTGCAGAGATTGGGAAGGATTTCACAGAGACGAATCCTGAAATTGGCAGTCTATTTGTTTGGATGTCCATTCCATTTTACGTTATTGTAGCATGGATTTTTCATACCATGGAACGAATTGGTAGAACTGGAGAAAACCCTTTTGAAGGCACTGCAAATGATGTTCCTATTTCGACCATGGCTAGAGGAGTAGAAATTGATCTAAGACAAAATTTAGGAGAATCCGATGAAGAAATACCTGATCAGTTTCCAGTTAAATACCACACTCAGTTTTAAGCTGCTAACCTGTAAAACTGGCCTTGATATGTGAGCCATCACAATAAGGTTTATTTTGGGACACTCCACATCTACAAAATGCAGTAGTCTTATTCTTGGTTTCAGTATTTCCATCTTTATCGCTTACTTTCAAAGTGCCATAAACCAATAATGGGCCATTTTCTAGAATTTCAACTTTGGTTTCCATGGATTGGGCTTCTTTATCCTCCTCTCCATTCATAAAATAGCTCAATGCCCCCGACGGGCACTTGGCTATTTGAGCTTTTAATTCTTCTGTACTTGCATTTTCTATACGAATCCAAGGCTTTTCCTTAGGATTGTACACCTCTGGCAACTCTTTAACGCATTCTGCCGCATGTATACACTTGCCTGGTTTCCATTCTACGGTAAGCTCATCATTGGTATAGTGCTTTGTTATTTCTTTCATATTAGTACATATATTGACGTTTTTTATCTGTAACCGTTTTTACTACTGGTTAATCTAGGCAATATTTATACCCTTCATAACTAATTTAACCCATTCTGGATTTCGTTTAATGTACAGGGCTACAAAAGGACACAATGGAATTAACGTAAGTTCCCTTTTATCAATATCCTCTAATACTTGCCTCACCATACTTGAACCTACTCCCTTTCCTCCCAAAGGTGGAGGAACCTCCGTGTGCGTGAGATAAATCTGATTCTTGGCAATGATATATTCTAATCTTGCCGTTGAACCTTCAGAATCCATCTCATATTGGTTCTTTTCCTTGTTGTCTCTAATAATACCTTCCATACAAAATTCAATATTTATTTATTTCTAAAAAAACTCACTCTCCCCAAATTTAACGAATTTCTTGATTCTTTGCTCAACTAAATACAATTCTAGCAGGCACAAAACACATATATCTTTACTACTCAACGAATACCCATAAGAAATAGCTCGTATCTATAGTTGGTTAAAGTCGTAAATTTGTGAAAATGTACTATTCATCCCAAGAAGGTCTAACACGACAATTAGAAAAGCTTAATCACGGTGTGGCTATAATTTTGGCCTGTGAAAAAAACTTTAGTTTTCAGGATATTCAACCCCATTTACAAGCTAGCAAAATACCCGTTGTTGGAGCATTCTTTCCCGGAGTAATTGCAAATGAAGAACTTCATTATACAGGATTTATTCTTCTTCATTTTAGTACAGATTTTGAAATCTTAATTCATGATTCCACTAAAATTGAGACTATAAAATTTGAAAATTCTGAGATTAAACAAGGTACTGGTTTTATAATAATGGACGGCCTTGCAGATGGGAATCAGGAATTTCTTAACAAACTATTTTACCAATATGGCAATGCATTTAGATTCATAGGTTCTGGTGCTGGCTCATTGGACCTAGTACAGAAACCTTGTATTTTTGACGATCAAGGTATCTATGAGAATAAAGCGATTATAGTGCTTCTTAAAACAAAAGTGTCCATAGGATTAAAACACGGATATAGTCGAATAGCGGGCCCTTTGATAGCAACAGAAACCAATGCAAGTAAAATAGTAGAACTCAATTGGGAGAATGCATATGAAACCTATGCAAGCATTGTGAACAAGCACAGTGATCTCCCCATTTCTAAAGATGACTTTTTTAATGTATCCAAGGGCTTCCCATTTGGAGTAAGCAGGAAAGGACATGAAGATATAGTTAGAGATCCGATATCTGTAGACAGTAACGGTACAATGAATTGTATAGATGATGTGCCAGAGAATGGAGCCTTGTATGTTCTAAAAGGGGAACCTTCAAAACTTATTCAAGCAGCCAAAGACTCCTGTGCAGAAGCAATATCTCAAACGACTTATGAGCCATCTCACTGTATACTAATAGATTGTGTAACACGTGTTCTTTACTTAGAAGACCGTTTCAAGGATGAAATAAATACCGCCACTACTGAAATCCATTCTGCTTTTAAAAATCTTCCTGTGGAAGGGATATTATCCATGGGAGAAATTTCTACCTTCAAAGATGGAAGACTTGAATTGTACAATAAAACCTTCCTTACTGCATTAATTCATGAGTAAAGATAATTCTCATATTATATCAGAATTAGCCGAACTCTATGAGCTTTCTTTAGGCATTGGAACAAGTCTTGATCTAGCCAAAAATGCAACCACTTTCTTTTCGAGCGTTGCTCAACGTAAAAATTTCCAATATATAAGTGTATGGCAACATACTTGGAGACATGAAAAGGAAGCTTTTTTACTCAAGGAGGCTTTCCCTAGGATACAAGAAAATGAAACTATAATAAACAAAGAGTCTACTTTATACACCCACTTATCAAACCTAAAAAAGGAACAAGTACATCTTATAGAAAAAGCTAAGGTTCCATATTCTGAGTTTGACGCATCTAATATTTGGGTTTATAATTATCAAGATCTTCTTATACTGTTTATTCAAAACCATCAAGATGAGACACTAGAAAATCGAGAAAAATCACAACTATCATCCTTATTCAAAAAATTTTCTGTCAGTATAAAAGCAAGTATTTCTCATAAAGCTCTTTTGGATGAAGTCCTAAAACGAGAAAAAGCAGAATACAAATTATTTGAACGTGAATCATTATTTCGCTTTGGAGCAAATAGCCTCAGTGAAGGTATTGTCGTAACTGATCTTAACAGTAGGATTACCTATGTAAACAAAGCTATGACTGCAATTACGGGTTTTTCTAAAAAGGAAATGACTGGAGCCATTTCTTACAAACTATTTCAACCTATTGGTTTTACCGATGAGCTAAGAAATAGGGTCTATAAAAATATCATTCAAGACAAGAGTGAAGTTTATGAATTCCAACAAATAAAGAAAGACGGATTACACTACTGGGTCAGAATAACCATTTCAGCTCTTAAAAACACCACCAATACCATTGTAGGTTCCATAGCCACTGTGCTTGACATTACACAAGAAATCAATACTCAAAGAGCTATTGAAAAAAGTCAAATGGACTTGCAAAACCTCTTGGACAATATGTACGATGGCTTGCTTGTATTGGATGAAAATGGAGTAATTATGAATGCTAATAATTCTTGCATGGATCTATTTGAACTAGTTCCTGATGACTTAGGTAAGGCATTCTTGAAAGACTTTGTCCATCCAGATAATAAGTCTGATGTTTCAATAAATAGAGATGTCGTTAAGGAACAAGGTTCTTTGAGTAGCATTACTTCAAAAATTTTAACCAAAAGTGGAAAGATTAAGGTCGTAGAAGTTTCATCATCAGCCATAGTCGAAAAAGGCGTTTATAAAGGCTCTAGAGATATTGTTAGAGACATTACAGAAAGTGTTATAGCAAGAGAAGAGCTTGAAGCCAGTAAAAGTGAGCTGGAAGACCTGATAGAGAACATGTACGATGCACTAATCGTAGTAGGTTCAGGAGGAAATGTAGAGCGAGTAAATAAGGCAGGAGAAGAACTTCTTGGCTATAGTAAAAAAGAGATTTCAGAATTTAGTTTTAATAAATTAGTACACCCTGATGATTTAGAAAAATCTCAGAACTATCTTAAAAAACTTAAAACAGAAGGTTATTACTCTGGTTATGAAGGGAGAATAATCTCTGGTGATGGCACCATCAAAACAGTAGAAGTTAACTCTACTGCAATTTTTGACAATGGTAATTTAATAGGCTCCAGAGATATTATAAGAGATATTACTGAGCGTAAGGAAATAGAATTTCAAAAAGAAGTACTCCTTGCAGAGTTGGAGGTTGTAAATCAAGAACTACGTGATTTCGCCTATATTGTTTCTCATGATTTGAAAGCACCTTTAAGATCTATTGGGTCTTTATCCGACTGGCTTATTCAGGACTACCAAGAGGCTTTGGATGACGAAGGCCGAGAACTATTGAGACTACTAAAAACACGAATAGGCAGGATGCACAATCTTATTGAGGGAGTATTGCAATACTCCAAAGTCGGGAGACTCCAAGATGAAAAAGAAGAGGTAGATATAAATCTGCTGCTTGAAGAGACTATTGACTCATTGGACCCTCCAAATACATGCATCGTTCATTTTGAAAAAAACATGCCAACTGTGAGGTATGATAAAATTAGACTTCAGCAGGTTTTCCAAAATTTAATAAGCAACGCAATTAAATTTTTAGACAAACCTAAAGGCGAAATAATTATAAGTCTCTCGCACGACAATACCCACTATCACTTTGCAATAGAAGACAACGGGCCTGGTATAGAAGAAAACTACTTCAATAAGATTTTTCAAATATTTCAGACACTTACCTCAAAAGATGAATATGAAAGTACTGGAATAGGACTTAGTATTGTAAAACGAATTGTTGAACTAAACGGTGGTACTATTTCTGTTAAATCTACAGTAGGAGTTGGAAGTACATTTAGTTTTACGATACCCAAGAATAAATAACAGTATGCTAGCAAATAAGAAAATACTTCTTTTAGAGGATGATATCGTTGATGTAATGACCATTAAAAGGGCAATCAAGCAACTCAAGATATCTAACGAACTTATTGTGAAAGAAAATGGTGAGGAAGGCCTAGCCTATCTGAAAGACTTAAAGGATCTACCAGGCATCATTTTTCTAGACATTAACATGCCTAAAATGAATGGTATTGAGTTTCTTGGACACCTGAAAGAAGATAAGCAATGGGCACAAATACCTGTTGTTGTTCTTACTACTTCTAAAGATCAACAAGATAAACTTGCAACTTTTAGTAAAGGCATATCTGGTTACATGATAAAACCCGTAGACTATCTTCAGTTCAAGGATATGATAGAAACTATAAAAAGTTATTGGGATATGAGTGAACACCCTTACTAGTCTTAAAATGTCAGAAACACTTCTATATATTGAAGATGATGAAATAGATATCCTTACTCTTAAAAGGCTTTTAGGCAAATCCAGTGATATCACATTGGTTATCTGCAAATCCTTTTCAGAAGCTAAATCATTGGACTTGCACAACTACGATGCGATTTTAAGCGATTCCAATTTGCCAGATGCCAACTATGAAAAGCTTGAAGCTTATTTACCCAAAGACAAAACACAGTTTATTTCCGGAAGTGAAATAGAATACGCTAAGGTCTGGATTAAACCCATTACTGAGGACCAATTAAATTCTTTGTTTCAAAAGAACCCAATCCTCAACATGCAATACATTAAAGACCTTGCTGATGGAGAAATAGAATACGAGCAAGAGATGATTGATACAGCATTGAAAGTTCTTCCTGAAAGGTGGGAGGAATTAAAAACTGCAAGTACCGATCTTGCTGCTCTTAAAAAGGCAGCACACAAAACCAAAAGCTCCTACAGAGTATGTGGTATTGATAATTCTCTAATTTATAAATTAGAGAGCCTGAATGACAGTGAATTTTCAAATACCCAAAAAACTCAAAATTTGCTACTACAAATTGAGCAGCAAATTTCAAGTGCAATTAAGGAGTTAAAAAATCTAAAAAACTAACACCTATTTTCCAGTTCAGTTATTTTTTTTCGCCACTCTCCTAATTTTTGGACTCCAGATAGTATAGCCGTAACGCATAGAAATAATATTGAAACCGTAAATATGGCTGAGCTTAAGCCGTAAGAACGGCAGAGTACCACTAATAATGCAATTAGTATCGATGCACTTAACACTATAGACATGGTGGCTCTTTTATGTGATATTTTAAAAAAAAGGAATAGATGGTGGATGTGACTTTTATCCGCTCTAAAAGGGGAGAAACCACGTTGCATTCTCCCCCAATACACTCTTAATGAATCCAAGACAGGAATTAAAAACACCCCAAAAACGACTGAAACAGTATTCCCAACTTCAATATCTGTAGCCACCTTAGATTGCTCAATTAATTGTAGACCAATAGAGACCATCATAAACCCTAAAAACAAGGACCCTCCGTCTCCTAAAAAAATCTTGTTTTTACTTAAGTTATATGCTAGAAAACCACAAATACTCCCCATAAGTGCAACAAGAATAATCAACAATGTAAAGTCATTTAAACGAAACGAGATGTAGCTGAAAATGCCAAAACCGATCAATGATAAAAAGCCAGCCAAGCCATCAATCCCATCTATTAAATTAAAAGCATTTACCACTCCAACTATTAAGAAAATACTTAAAACATAAGATACTATTGTGTTTAACTCTCCAACCCCAAAGACACCATATAACGATGTTAATCTAATTCCCGATGATACAATAGCATAACCACACAAAAATTGTAACAACAACCGGTGGCTTGCTTTAAGATTAAGCTTATCATCTAAGATTCCAACAATCATCAAAAACATGGACGCACTAATTACTACAATATGTCTAGATGCCGCCTCTAAAAACGCTGAACTTAGCAATAGTGACATTATGAAGGTAATACCAATTGCCAACCCTCCAACTACTGGAACTGGTTTAGCATGGACCTTTCTAGCATTAGGTTTATCCACTAATCCCAACCTCCCTGCAAAACGTTTAAGTACTAGTATAACTACCGCTACTACTACGAGGGACGTTAAAAAGCCCATTAATGCATCAATATTTTCTATTAGTATTTCCATTATCGCTCAAAAATTAGTTTTGAAGTTTTAAGGTGTGACAGTTGTAATTCTTCTAAAATACTTGACCCTAGATGGTGTATTGAAGGAGTAATTCGTTGCTTCTTTTTTATAGCACAAACCTCTCTTATTAAATTACTGTACTTAGCTGCTACCAGCGTCCAAGTATATCGTCTGTAGGCAATAGTTTTCATTTCATCAGCTACTTTTTCAAGTGTTTCATTCGCTGTGTCCAATAGTCTAATTATTAGATCCTCTTCTGTTCTGAAATAAATTGCTTTATTTTCTGTTGTGGTTCTATTGTAGGACACTCCAAATGATATAATTGGTAAACCCAAATACATTGCTTCTACTAAACTAGGATTTGTTCCTCCTGCAGAATGTCCATGAATATACAAACTTGCATTTCCTCTTAACAAGTCTATTGTACGTTGATTATATATTGGATTAAAAAGGAAGATATTCTTGTAAGATTGGAACTTCTGTTTCAACCTTCTACCATAGGAGTTAACCTCCCAATTTCCAACCATAACTAATCTTTTAGACGGCAGTTTTCCAAATGCCTCAAGCACCAAATGCACGTTATTTTCAGGCTCTATTCTGCACACTTTAAATGCATAGTCATCTCCTAAGAATGGAAACTCCAGTTTATCGGTAGGTGTTGGGTCTACCTTTAAAGTATGATCAGCTCCATACTCTATTACTCTACTAACAGTTCCATACCGCATGGCAGTATAGTCTTGAATACTCTCATTATCAGATATATCTATGTGAGAATACTTCACAGCTATTTTCTCCGCCCATCTTAAGTATAGCTTTGCAAGTAGGTTCCATTTATCACGTTTCCACTCAATCCCATCTATAGATATTATTATTTTCTTTTTAGTAAATAGCCGAACAAACGGAAGGATCCAAGCACCTGCTACACCAAGTATTAACAATACCTCATTTGAAAACAGAGCGTGAATAATTGACCAGGTATCGTAAAAAATACTTTGAATACCATTTGCTTTCAAATTTACATATTCAAGTCTTGCTCCTTTATATGATGTAAGTCTCTCCTTTCTGGTGTAACTTTTTTTCGAACAATAAACTGTAATATTTAGCTCTTTACTCAAATGAATTACAAGATGATTCACCAAAGTTTCAAATCCTCCATATTTGGCAGGTAGACCTACAGTGCCTATTATAGCTATTCTCTTTCTAGTATTCATTTTTCCTAATCATTGATAGAGCTTCGTTCCATTGAGCTCTTGCCCCTTTATTTCTAAATTGATCTGTTTCTGCAAGCTGTCTTACCAATTGATAAAATTGCTTTTTTACACCTCTAGTTGTTACCTCTTCGTGTATTTCGTAATATAAATTCTCCCAATTCCCCATAATATTTACTTTTATTTAGTTTCTAAAATTTGAATGTTCTTTAAAATAAATCTATCCTCATTATACTGAGCCACCGCACTCCTAGCGGATTTCCTGAACGATTTGAAATAGTTGTCATTCGAAGTCCAAACTCCTATTTTATTTGCTATCTCCACGATATCATCACTGTCCAACGTAAAACCATTTACTCCATTCTCAATCACTTCTGTGACCCCTCCTACCGGTGGAACAATGGCCGGATTCCCATATGCCATACCCTCTATAATTGTTAAACCAAAGGTTTCAACCCACTCGTTGGGTTTGGAAAGATTAAGTACTACATCTGCCCATTTATAAAAAGGATGGACATTGGATTGGGTCTCAAAAATTTCAAGGTTTTCAGGTAGTTTTACCTTCTTAAAGTAATCGGCTATCTCATTTTTATTTGCATTCAGAACTAACCTAAAATTATGGTGAGGAAGACAATTTGATAATTGAACAAACTCATTTATACCCTTGTATGTTTTCAATGAACAAACCATAAGAACATTACTCAATCCTTCTTTTTCGATTGCATCTGCTTCAGCCTTAGACAAAAACTCATTCTCTATTGCATTGTGTAACACATGCATTTTTTTATTTGAGAAAGACTCTTGATCTGCTAAGTAGTTCGAGACATACACAATATCCGTTGCACACCATTCCACAATTCCAAAAAGAAATGACTTGAGGATAGCTGGTTTCATTGACGTTTCATGGATATGATAAATCACCCGATTCCCTTTCAACTTACCAGCTACTGCTGCCCCAAATGGGAGTACTGTATTAACATATATGATATCGGTATTCTCCGTATTTTTCAAAATCTTAACACATAGGATTATTTGGCTTACCATAAGATTTACAAAACGAATTACTGGATTTGCTGCAAACCTATAATTGAAAAAAGAGTACTTCACATCTGGCAAATCTGAGAGAAAGCCTTCTCTTCCAGCACAGGTATAAAGCTGGGTTGTTATTCCATGCTTATTCCACCCTTTAAGTAACTGCATTAGCACCTTTGGGCTACCACTATAATCATTGAATAAATGTGTCGCTATTATTTTCATTGGAGTCCTTTGATATATATGCAATTGTTTAATTTTTATAATACAAAGTTGGTACTGATCCATGCGGTATTTTAAACTTGTAGTGGGGTGAACATGATTGGAAGTTAAACGGTTGTTTTTTGAGGTTGAACAACTAAATGATAATTCGATTACAAAAAAACACCCATTGATATGGGTGTTTTAAACAGGCAATTAACTAAAATTAAGATGAAAATTCTTCAACCCTTTTAGCAAAAGGAATAGAACTATAAGGTTCTATATATATTATCTAGCCACTCTCCTCTTCTATCCCAATGAAATGTCTCCTCAAAATGTGTTCTAGCATTTTTTCGCATTTGCATGTGGTTCTTAGGATGATGGTATAGTTTCTTCAAAGCAATTGCCAGCTCAAAAATGGTTGTCTCATAATCCTGTTCCTTTATAGCAAAACCACATGACGAATTCACAAATTCTCCAGGACCACAATTACCTAAACAGATTATTGGTAGAGCAAAGGATAAGGCTTCAGCTACAACCATACCTGCACCTTCGTGACTTGGGAATAAAAAAACATCCGAAGACTTCATCATCTTCATAAGTTCAGAGCGTTCTACCCAATTAATAATCTCCACTCTGTCAATTATGCCGTTATCCTTAATCAAATTCAATAAATACTTTTCCTCTGGACCACTACCTACTAAAGTGAGTTTAACCTTTTCTTGTGCTTCTTTGGATAGACTTCTCACAAATCTTGCAAAGGATAAAATAGTTAAATCAAAGCCCTTGAGAGGTACAAACCTACCTGCCGATATTATATGAAAACTATCTTTAAAATTATCGATTTCATAGCCAAAATCTTGAGTTGCAATAGACGGCCGAACCATATATTTACCCGGTTTTAACTTAATTTTACTGCTTACACTACTGTTCATTGCATAGATGAAATCTGCTTTTTTTACAGTTTGTTTCAATGCTGGTGAGAATTTCCAGAAATAGTTTTTAACCATCCAAGTGAGTCTATCTTTCAACCAATAACGTATGGAAAAAGGAGCTAAGTACTGAGCAGGAATAAGTGGATGATGTCCAATCGGGCCCCATACAAAGGGCTTCCCCAGTTTCCATAAGTAACTAGGAGTCCAATCATTTGGGAAAGCTACATTGTGTGCTATATCAAATTTTAAACCCCGTTTTTTTACAAACTTAGGTATCGCCTTTTGCCACATCCAATAATATAACATTGCTCCTCGACTTCCTTGTTTCCAAAAACGGGTCCAGTACGGAGTATCAAAATACACAAAATCTATATTGTCAAATATTACATCTGGATTAGCCATTATATGAGCATCTATAGCTTCTTGGTTATTCTCCCTTGTGATACAAATGACCTTATTAAATCGTGCTATTTGACGGATAAAGTTCCACCCTAAGGCGTCTTCAGATCCCTTTGTAGGATGAACTGCATATGTTGTCGCTAGTATGGTCTTTACTCCTTTCATAATTAATAGTACAAAGGAAGATGTGTATTAACCTCATCTATCCGTTTGTCGCTGGATGAATCTTTTGTCAAGTTCAAACGTCATATTCTGACGATTCATAAACGACTAGTCATTTTTAACCAAATGATATGTCTGGCCTCCTCCTTTTCAAAAACAATTGCTGTACTTTGGTAAGTCTATCAGGTTTAGAAAAAGTGATGGAGAAGATTAAAAAATGATAAAACAAAATTCCGAAGTTAGCTTCTCCAAAAATGCCAAACTCTGTCATGGAGTTAATCATTACTGGTATAAGAATTCCTAACAACATTAATTTTTTTTCTTCTAACTGTTTGGTAAAACCTCGGATTGTAAAAAACATCTGAAAGAGTACTATTGTAAACCCCACAAATCCCAAATTCATAAGTACCTGTAGAAATGTGTTGTGTGTCATATGGCCTGCATACGTATGCACACTCTCAAAGTGATCATGATAATCAATCCGCATAAAACCAAAACCAAAAAGGGGCTCACGGGGCAATCCTTCTGCAATTAATGCTTTCCAAAAAGGCAAACGACCAGTCATCGAAAGTATGTCTTCTAGACCTCCACTTCTCAATACTAAAGTTTGAATCACTATCGGAATAATAGCTGCTATTGCAACGTAAACTGCTAGTTTCAGTTTCGTACTATTACTTCTTCTAACATGAAAAAAAACTATAAGCAAAACTCCAACCAAGCTGGATCGGGATTTGGTAAGCACAAGTGCCCAAAGAATAATGACCACTTTTATGATAGTCCAGATTTTTTTTGGCTTACGGTACAAATCAAAAATAAGACAGGACAGACCCAAACCCGCTAGCATTCCGAGTTCATTTGGATTCATAATGTATCCACCTAGTCTGAAGTCGGCACCCCCTTCTACAGCCCTAAAAAAAACATCATGATCAATATACATTCCTATAATGAATATCAGAATCAAACCAAATACGGTGTTACCCATGGTATTATAAAATCGGATATGATGATTTGGGAAATATTCATCTAAAAGCATATAACACTTCATAAAATAAAACGCGAAAACGAAACTCTCCAAAGTCATCACCCACTGTAAAGAGCTGTAACCAGGATCTGTACTCCACATGATAGAAGCAAGGCCTAATAGCAGGTAACCAACATAAAAAATTGGAGCCCATATATGGCTCCAATTGAATGACCTAATTGCTCCATAATTGACTATTTTTTGATGAACAAAGTATATGGCTACTGTCATTCCAATTCGGGTAACCACCTTGATAACTCTAGTGATAACTATATTCTCACTCCACGTAAAAAAACCGGCTACCATGATAAATAATACAATTAGTAAAAGGGAATCAACCCTCTTTAAAAACTTGCTATGATCCATTACACTCTTGTTTTTAGGAGTTTAGCTGGCAAACCGCCTATCACAGAATTTGCAGGGAATGATTTTGTCACAACGGCTCCTGCTGCAATAACACATCCATCCCCAATAGTTACTCCATCCAGAATAGTCACTTTACTTCCCATCCAACAATTAGCCCCGATTTTAATGCCATGCCTGTTGACTCCTTGTAAACGGATGGGTAAATTAACATCTCCATAGTTATGATTTTCAGGATGACAGCTTAGGTATTGACCTATGATACAATCATCTCCTATTTCTAGACCTCCAGCACCACCTAAATACGCAAATTCACCAATCCCTACATTGTTTCCGATCTTAATGCCATAACCTATAGCATTTAACGATGTACTCACAATCACTTTACTATATGAACCAATTCCTACGTTTTTGCCAATCTTAATACCCTCTCTTCCCAATCCACTAAATGTTACATAATCTCCAAGTTTCAAAAACTTACCAAATCTAATCCTGGATACAGCTATGAACTTTACACCTTTGCCCCTTAGCATAAACTTGGGGTTCTTGCCTTTAAGTAACATTCTAGAACCTCTTATTAAACCCAGTAATTGAATACTTAAAAACTCCAATAAAATTCTATTATCTACTGCCGTATCAAATTGAAAACTTGGGTTTCGTAACTTTACGATATATTGAATAATTGATCTCATTAAGCAGCTTGTATTTTAACTTCATCCATTATTACATTCACCGTAACATCAAGGTCAACATTTTTGACTGGTAAATACTTGCTATCCATACCTTCCTCATTCAACTTTTTGAATAACTGCAAATATTTGCGGGTAAGTGTCGTTATGGTCTCAGCATCCAGCTCTTGTTTTCGTGCTAAAATTGTATCTACATCTGCGTACAAGAAGAAGTTAAGATGTGGCTTCATAATTAGTTTGTACCCCAATTTCATTAGCCAAGTTGGAAGAGTGATATTACTTCTACGGCTATCATTGATAAAGTCAAAGTAGTATCTATCATATAGCACCACTTTCCCTCTCATTACATATTTACCATATACGTAAAACTGTCCAATAAGGTAATCTGTGTAGTAGTATCCAAATCGCAAAAGTGAAGATATTGTACTTTTGTTTTCTCCTTGCCTAGGAAGTCTTTCTTCAGCCTTTTGCTCTGCAACAGCCTTACCAAGAGTCCATGCACTGATAATTGGAAGCAAAGATGGACGATGTCGTAATACCACTACTGATTTTCTAAGTTGCTTATCAATACGATGTTTTGTAATTTCTATTAATGTTGACTTTCCAGCCCCATCTACACCACTAAAAGTAACAATAAAACCGCGTGGACCTATGAGATCTTTGAGTGTATCAATTAGATAGTTTATTGAGTTTATCAAGAAAAAGAAACCTTGGTTCACTTTCTTTTTTCTAAGCATTGATTTAAGACTTTTTTGTATTGCAATCGGATTTGAACCATTAACCATTTTCCTTGTTTCCAACTCGAATGACTTGCTTCTATAGGCTACCGGAACTGGAGCTTTATTCAAAGCATAAAAGTGATTCACATACTCAGCTTCTGTCAAGCAACATGGTTGTTTTACACCAAACACATTAACACTTGATTTTGCCAAGAGTCTATCTATATCATAAATCACCAAGTTCTTTCGCTTTAGCCGCCAGATACAGTCTATGCTTAGAAGCTCTGAATTATTTAAAACCAACTGAATATTCTTCATAAATGAGAGATTTTTAATCCGAGCTACTTTAACCAAGCAATGTCTTTCCAGAAACTCGATTAATGCCTTGGCATTACTAGGGTTTGTACAAAAATCCACATCACTCATAGAGCTTATTTGTTCCGGTAAATAACCTTTGAATTTAAGAACCACGTACTCCGTGTTTTGCATAAAGTCAAACACATCCATGAGCACTAATTTTCGAGATTCGTTTGTATCTTCTAGAACCCAACTAATTGCCTCATTCCACGTCTGAAGCAACCAATTGACTTGAGTATGCCACTCTTGTTGCTTGCTGTATACATTTAAATAATACGTTGAATTAACCAGCAAGTAGAGCTTCAAATAGTATTTGGTCTTTTCTTTATCACCTCCAAAAATAGTGGGGCAAATGACCTCCATTATTTCCTTACTTATGGTCTTCCACGAATCGTGATTAACCAATATTCCATTCTGAATAACAAAGTGAAATACATCATAACCTTTGGGCATTTGACCCCTCATCATTTCCAGATCGTATAATGACAATTTACTTTCTGTCACAAAACAATTCCATGGAGTAAAGTCCCCATGAGCGATACTAGTATGCACCTTCTCTTGATCGCTCAGAGAACTAATAAGCCAATGCAATTTACGTTTCATAGCTTGTGGAAGTCTAGGATCACAATACACATTAAGCTCCTTGTAGTCATTCAACATTCTATTATAAAATTCGGTATCACAGAGTAAGATTTCTTCTGTAGTCCGTTGTGATAGTTCTTGAAGTGCTCTAAAATGTTTAGCCTCTAAGGCCGATACTCTTCTACCTTCACTCACCTCACTTAGCTGAAGATAGTCTTTAGAGAAGGACAATATTTTTGGCAACTCAACATGGAGCAAAGTATCTTTCTCAAATCGTTGAATTGAGTTCTTTTCATTTTCGAGGAGTTCATATGAATTATCCCCAAATGCCACTTTAGTAAATGAAAATTGGTTCGAAAAATTGAATGCCGCAATTATCAATTTCCTATTGGGGCCTTTTGTTCCCGTGAACAATGCCCACTCTCGAGAGCTATCAATATTGAATGCTGTTGGGAAAAAATCAAAACTGGCTTTGGTCTTTTTTGCAAGTAATCTTTGTAACCTAAAAACAAATAATAGTTTCACAACTACTGCAAAGACTTGAGCTCTAAATGACGTTGCATTATAAAACTTAAGGAATACTGGTTTCTTATTCGTTGCTGGCCAAATCCATCTAATGGATTCATCTTGATTACATAAATAATAAAACGCTCTTTCCTCGGTATGGCCTATACTTATAGCATCTATCCAAGCTTGTACTGTTGTTTCTTTTATATTCATAACTGTGCATTAGATTTAATCATTTACTTATAAAACTATACTTCAAATATGGCAAGGGTATTCGAGCATTTATGATTAAAGAGGTGGGGTGAAAAGCTCTAACGGTGAGTGGTAGAATTAAGAAGATGAGTGGAAAGCAGATAATTACAAAAACCACTAAAAGTGACTCTTGAAAAGAGCCATAAGCCTACCTAGTATTTCACAACTTTTTCGTGAAAAAGCTCTCCTTCTACTGAGTGAATCCTAAAGACATAGGTTCCTTGCGATAACTCAGAAATATTAACAGACACTTTCGATTGATTGGGCTGTAAGTCATTTAACTTAACACCCTGTACATTAAACACCTCTATCCTAGCAATTTCAATAGGCCTTTTGTCAATGCTAATCAGAATAATAGTCACATCCTTCAAAGTGGGGTTAGGGTAAATAATAGCTTTGTTCCCTTTTAGCTTTAATGCACTCAAACCAACCATTGCCGGTGCATCATTGGTTTCAATGTATGGATTTCTATCAAACTGAATAAGTGCCCAATTGTGGACTAAAGTATAAGGAGATATATTAATTCTTGGAGAAACAGAAAAAGCTACAAAGCCATTACTATTTTCTTCATCGGAAGCTGAATCTGGGAGCTCTATATTCTCATTCACCCAAGTAACCACACCATTTACAATAGAAACCATGAATTCATGAGAAGCACTTTCAATTTGAAAAGTTGACCAATCCAATAAAGGTGAAAGTGTATCTATTATTTCCACCCTTCTTGCTGCATAATTTCCTAAATTCTGGAACCTGATTTTATAGTTTAGCACCTCAGCATTTCCTGCTTGATTCTTATTCTTTTCAGTATTATTTGAGATAAATACTAACTTATCATTCGGATCTATGGATCCTACTATTAAATCAGAAACACTTGCAGTATTATTCAACGTATCACATTCACTCCCTGAATAAAAAACCTTAGCAAGTACCTCAATTGTGTCATTTAAACTACTACTCACATCTACTGAATCTTTAAGATATAGAATTGTATCCGACAGGGCACTGATAACCCCTACATTAAAAGTATACGTTCTTAGGTTTCCAATTAAACTAACGCTTGAATATGTTGTATCGATAAGATGGACTGAGGAAGTCATTGTTAACTCCACGGTAACGGTACTTGAAGATGCATATGCACCTTCATTTGTGACACGAACATTTAAATCGTTTAACAATCCTCTTCGCATAGCAGTAGTTCCTAAATAGATCGTTAGGTCTGGCGAACTACAGGTTGTTGAGTTCCCAAAATTGTTCCCACAATATTCTGATTGGGTTGCATTATTTATGGTTAAACTAAAACTACCATTACTTGCAGGACTCGTCTGACTCCAAAGTGAATCTGCGTTTAACGTTAGTAAATATGACCCGTCTGCTAAATAAAACTGATACCCTCCATTTTCGCCAGTAAACACTTGAAAATTGCCTGGAGTAACGGTGATACTCCGGTTGGAAATTCCGAGTTCGGATGAGTCCTGAACCCCATTACTGTTTGCATCATGATATACCACCCCACAGACTGTACTTCCACATTGTTCTGTAATAGTATTAAGTGCATTTATAGTTCCACTTGCAAGAGCCGTTACTATACCAGAAGGCCAGAATATTATAATACTGTCCACTGAAGTTGCGTCTCCTAATCCGAACAATATTTTAGATGAATTTTGACCTCCTAGTGCGGAATTCTGAGTCGCAACGTCTTTGGTTTGCCATAGCGAAACGCCATAAATAGTGCTTTTTACTTTTATTAATGCTCCAATACCCTTGCTATTTGAGTTACACCCATCCAACTCAATTACGATATGATTGGTACATGACCCTTTGGCATTTACAAAAAAGTCGTTTGCATTATCTCCTCTATTGGCTACAACTAAATCATAGTCTCCGTCATTATCATAGTCTGACCATGCAGTACCATATGAATCTGAATTTTCTTGTGTTATCGCATTGGTAATTTTGGTGAATGTTCTGTTTCCATTGTTTCTAAAAAGAAAATTGAACTCATTGTTATCATTTGCCACCATTAGATCCAAGTACCCATCATTATCGTAATCTATCCACGATGCACCATGTGAGTTTGAAATATTGGATGTAATTACTGAATTGATGATTTTGGTAAACGTACCATCTCCATCATTTTCATAAAAGAAATTAGCTTCTGTAAATCTAGAGTTCGTCACGAAAAGGTCCAAATCCCCATCATTGTCATAGTCTCCCCAAGTTCCCCCAACGGAAGTGCCTCCATCTGAAACTATCGCTCCTGTAAAAACTTCTTTTAGCACACCATACTCGTTTCTAAATAGTTGGTTGTTTTCTCCCTTCGTATTTGCAATAAACAAGTCTGGATCTCCGTCATTATCATAATCACCCCAAGCTACTCCCACTGCAGATGTTGCCGACAATCCCACATCGCTAATTTTATCTTCTGTAAACCCACCGGTACCATCTCCTAAAAATAGGAAATTAAAATGAGTAGGATGAAAATCACTAACAACAAGGTCAAGATTCCCGTCCCTGTTATAATCTACCCAAGCAGCGGCATGTGAGTACATTCCTTTATCTACTATTGGACTATTGGTAACCGAAGTAAATGTCCCATTGCCATTATTGTGATATAATTTATTTTCTGAATTGATATTGTTTGCGACAAATAAATCAATATAACCATCGTTATCATAGTCTCCCCAAGTGCCTGCAATAGATCCTCCTAAATCTGTCACTATATTTCCAGAGGTAAGCTTACTGAAGGTGCCATCTCCATTATTATGGTACAAAATACTCGGTTTAGTAATATCGTTAATCGGGACAAACAAATCATCGTAACCATCATTATCATAGTCTCCCCAAGAGGCACTCCAGCTGTCTCCAATATCCAGATTTATCCCAGTGGTCCCATCTTTTTCAAACTTAGAATTTAAGTCCACTGCGAAGTTCATGGTTGGCAACGTATCACCACATGCATTTCCCCCTTCCAATTGAATTTGGAGGTAATCCCCCGGTTGAAAATTTATTCCCGTCTCTGCTGTAAACTGTAGTTTGAAATTGTTATTTGGAATCCCCAAAACTCCCGGGATGCCATTTGTAGCATACGTGCTTTCATAGTCATTAAAGTCAAAGGAATATCTATTGTTAGAGAAGGTTGGATCTTGAGCAGCTACAAAAGCTGCAGTTCCACTTCTAAATAAGGTTGTACTTTCCACGATCTTTATTTTAGACGTATCTGTTGAAATAACAGTAGCTTTCATGTCATACATATGAGCTATTTCAACACTAGTAATATCCAAGGTCAATAATACCCTTGGCAAACATGGGTCAGCCATCAATTCGTCCGAAATCCGAACTTGATATTGAGCTTTTTTAGGCTCTACTTTTAGTTCCAGTTCTTCAAAATAACAGGTTATGGCAGCAAAACTGGTAGGATAACCATCACAAGAATATCCACTATAAGCAGTATATATTACTGTATCACAATTTGAGAAAGTGCCATAAATGGTCATATCAGCAGTTTTGCCTGCGTTTAAAATCCCAAGTTCGTAGAAACCGCTGGACTCCGCAACTATCGTATTTGTATTATCATTAAAAATAGAATCAACAGTAAATGTAGATGGAATCTCCAAATAGACCCATAGATTTTCGGCATTCGAGTTACTGGTATTTTTCACTTTATAATCCCAGTTTACAGACTTGATATTTGCATCTTGAATTGGATTTACAGAACTCAAAGAAAGAGTTGCGGGTGTGTATCGAACCTTATCAGGAATTGCACTTATTAAACCCGTAGAATTGCCATCAATAGCATCCGTTTTTTGATACTCAAACTTCCAGTCTACTTCTTCATATCCTCTTGGCACACCACTACAGGTTGGCTTCAAAACAAGATACAAAGTCCCGTTATATCCATCATCACTTTTTAGTAGAGCCCCAGAGTCAAAATATTGTCCAAGATCGTACAGATAGGTATTCCCAAAGGTTGAATCTGGAACTATATTATTAATAGTCTGCTTTGATGTACCATTTGTTTTCACAGTTCTATAATAGTTCAGCCTTGCACTTTCTACCATGTAACCATCAGGAATAGTTACCCGAGCTTCAGTCATTTGACTCCAATGCCTGTACTCATAAGGAAACAAATTTCCACCTGCATAATTTGTCCCAGATGTGCCTATAGACATCCCAAAGTTTTGTTTGACCGTCTTGCTACAATTCTTTAGAGTAAAGAAATTCTTATTGTCATTTCTAAATTCATATCCCAACAAGGTTATCCTACCATTCCTGAATGTACACTGATCTTTTTGAGCTAAAGTTGGAGTTGCAAAATGACTTAGGTAAAACTCATTGGTAAACGTACTTTCATTTAGCAACCCTGTAACATTGTCCGTCACCTTGTACAAAATCTCCAACTTGAGTGAATCACCATTTGCATAACTAAACGTAGTAAATGCAGAATTCAAACTCCCCAATACATTTTCAGAAAGATTAACAGAAAAACTCTGTTCCGTTCCATTAATAGTAGTGGTTGCAGGTATATTACTAAAAGTATCCCAAGTAGATACACTGGCATCATACAGAATATAGGTGGCACTTATTATGTTAAGTACTGACCCATAGCTCACTTGAGATGAGAACGCAGCATAATCCCAAGTGACCGTATCCGTACTCACGACAGCTTTTGCCAGTGCAATGAGTGTATCGCCGACCATGGCTCTATTTTCTTTTATTTGATTTAGATTCAGTGAACCAGAAGCGTCAGGCAACCCGTCCAAATCATTGTCTGGACTGCCAAAATTATTTCTACTTACAGCAAAATGGTAGAAACTCAATCCATTGCAATTGGCTCCAGGACAATGCAGGTATGTAGAAGTTTGATAGCTACAGATAAGTGGTATATCACAAGTTGAGGTACACGTTGTATCTGCAATGTAATAGAGGTTCATGGTTATATTTTTCCACCCAGAAGACCCGCAATCTCCCGTTAGGGTCAATTCAAATTCACTTTTAGCAATAGTAAAAGGCTCTGGAACATCATATGTTGCGGTAACAGTATTCTGAGTCAAATCGTATGCAATACTGCTTGAAGTCCATATTGACCCATTGCTGTGCAACCGTAAACTATCGTACAGTAATCCACTTTCTAGATCAAAAACTACTTTATAATGTGCTCCGCTTCCAACAGGTAGTGTATTTATAAAACTAGAAAGTATAAAAGAATATTCCTCAGTTATACTGTCAAAAATATCTGCAGGAGCTTCACTGAAAACAGCAGCATACTGTTCATTTTCATTTTGGCCTACTTTCTTAACGGTGTAGTTTTTTATGCCACAAACGTCGGAGTAATCCAATACTGTTTTCCAACCCTTTACTGCTTGATTACCACATCCAAATATGCAGCATGAAATCATATCCCAATTCACATACAAGGTATCAGACGGATTTAATGCCCCAATATTAAAACTGACCTTTCCAATTGGATTGGAACCCAAACAGCCAATTGAAGGGTCTACAGCTGGGGTTTCAATTAAACCCACAGGAGAGGTTACTACACCATTTACACCGAGCTTATACGTAATAGAACTTACATCTATACGAGATAAAATATCTTGATTGTAACTACTTCCTTTGGATTTATATATCTCAACATCAACGTCAGCCGCCACTCCACTTCCTTTATTAATTATGGTCAGCTGCTGGTTGTATGCTGTTCCTGCACTAAAACAACTTCCAAAGCTTTCCGAAGTACTCAATGACAAACTAGGAGTCTGAAAATCAATACTTATATTGGAAAACGTAGTGGAGCTGCCGATTGTCCTTCCGCTGCAACCCCAATGTGTTTGTATTGTAGAAGTAACTGTCTTGTCGGTGCAACTAATACCCGAAAGATACTGCCTCACCTCAATCGTCTCATTTTGATCCAAATAATTGTCAAAATTACCGATTGAACTAAAATCCGAATTTGAAAGCAATAAGGAGTCCCCAGAAAGTTGTCCTATATCCGTAGAATCCAAGCTCACTTCAACACCATTCCGCGAATCTACCAACCAAAATGAGCTCAATCTTCCATTTCCACCATTAATAATTTGAACCACTCTTGATGTAGATGTTCCACTGATAATCGTTTGATTCTTTGGTGTTACCTGTAAAATAGCAAGCACAGGATATAAAATATTGAAGCCATTGCTGTTCGCTGAAGTCTGCCCGCTATCATACTGTATGGATGCTATATTTCTAAAAATAGTTCCATTATTCTGCAATTCAATGGTTGATAATTCTGCCCTAAAATCAAAAGAAAATACGATTGAATCTCCAATAGCAAGACTATCACTTGAAAATACAATACCCGAATCCGTTACAACACTAATCACTGTTATATTATGAGAAGTACTTTCATTCAAACTACCCATGTTATAGACAATACCAACTGGCATTTTAACCCCAAGTGTTACATCGGAGAGTAACAAACTTGAGTTATTAGTAATCTTAATTTGATTCGAACCCAGATCATCGCATACCGTCAGTTCTTGAGTGACAGTAGTTACAATTTGAACGTTCTGAGCTTTGCTCGAAAGTGCAAATAGGATGAATATAATTTTGAATACTTTTTTTATCATTGAAGTTGTAATTCTACTTTATAAAAGCAAAGGTCCTTTACCTTATACCTTTTGAACATTCATAGGAGACCAACTCTAGTCATTCAAAGTTGAATGATCATAAATCATCGCCAAATGGTAATTATTGATATAACTCATCAAATTGACTAACCAGGGAATCCCAGTTAAACTCTTTTTCAAGCATCGATTTAGTATTTTGAGCATATATGCCCATCTGTTTATTTTCCCACTTGTGATAAAGTAAATCAAGAGCTTCTTCTAATGCATTAACATTTTCATTGGCAATACATAGCCCAGCATTATACTTTGTAATATACTTCCCTACATTGGTAGCTTCAGTAACCACACTTGGTACCCCAAAACTGGCAGCCTCAAGAACTGCGGTAGGCAACCCCTCATTTCTGCTGGGATGGGTAAAGATGTTCATCTGTTGAAGTAACTTATTTTTATCTTCTCCATATTGACTTCCAAACAGGATTGTATCCTTGCTTATTCCAAGCTCCAAAACACGCCGCTTTAATAGCAATAGTTCATTGCTATTTCCTACTATCCATAATTTTGTGTTTTTTCCCTTCTTGAACCTTGCAAATGCCTCGGTAAGAAGATCAAGACCTTTAGTATGAATGTCAATTCTTCCAACAAAGCCAACTATAAAATCTTCTCCATTATCCTTATTTGTGAGATTACCTCTGAGCCCTTCAAATCCATATGGAACAAGTCTCTGCTTGTCATTTGGATATATACTTTCAAGACCCTCTTTTTCACTCTTCCCAATACAGTGAATTTTATTCACTCTATTCAAAGTGAATTTTTCAAAGAGTGTAAAGTACCTTTTCTTTATCCAAGCATTTTTTTGCATTGCAATACTATTATAGGCCCCGTGTGGAGTAAGAACCATATGCTTACCATATTTTTTCAAGTACTTAGACACCACCCAATACATCGGAATCCAACCTCCATGTAAATGAAACACCTCCACCTTTGATTCTTCAATTGCACTCTTCAATTCACGACTAATACCAAAAGGATTTTTTGATTTCTTGAACAGCCTAGTTTCAAAATTTCGTTCACCATAATTATGAATAGTATCCTCTGCAATACCCCAGACTTGAACATCCTTTCCTGCACTTGCCTGATGACTTGCCAATTGAAAAACCACCTTATTCACGCCATTCATCCTGTTGGGATTGGCTTTACCTAATATAATGTGTACTATCCCCATATTGTGAAATTGTATTTTTTTAGTTTAACATACCAGTAAGAAATCATTAAAATTTGATTTACAATAAGGCCCATAACAGCTCCAGTTATCCCAAAATTGCTAAGTAAAAATTGGAATGAAATAAGACTAAAAACGAATGAAATGCAATAGCCGACAAAAAAGGATCTATTCAACGTAAGAATACGAATAGGCATTCGGACCGAATATCCCACGTATATAACCATATAAAGGACCACCATTGCTTTTACAACATAGTGATACGAAATGTAATCCTCTCCTCCAAAGAGATAGATTGCTTGTTCTGAAAAGAGAAAAAGGGGCATCAATACTACGGCAAATAGAAGAGCCGCTTTCTTGGTAATGATTCGCAGATACTTTTTAGATTCATCTTTGGAAACAGCAAAGAGCATCGCTGCTTTTGGTAAAACATAGTTCTCAAAAGTTTGTAATAACATATTGAGCACACCAAACATGGACTGAACTAACCTAAATGCTCCTAAGGCCGCTACACCTAGGAATACACCTGAAGTGACAACAAAAAGATTGCTGCTCCACCATTGAAGTAATGAGGATAGAAAAAGCATAGAACCTTCTTTCTTATGATAAGAAAAATAGCTTTGCTTAAACACCATGTCTTTGCGTGTTATTTTGGAAAGAATAAAGGCAACTAATGAAGATACTGCATAACTGGATGAAATTAAAATAATGGCGGTATCCAGTGTTAATCGTTGGGTCACCCCTAACACCAATATTCCAACTAACTGAATACCTGCCATTATACAATCTACCACGACTGTATTTTTGACATTCTGTGAAGCTAAAAACAGCTTTCTAAAAAAATCATATAATAACCAAAAACAAATTAAACTCCCTGCATTTAAGAGACTGAACGTTCCCAAAAAAGGGAAAGCATCAGAACTCGTTATCTTTAGAATTGCAGTCAATAAAAATACCAAAACACAAATAATGAGTTGTGCCAAAAGTGTAAATCCTTGATAGCTTTTTGAATGATCAAACTTGGAAAAGGCCACCTGCATAGGTTGAATAATTAAAGCATTACTCATACTCATAAGAAGGTAAGCTCCCAGAATTATGGAAGAATAAACACCAAACCCATTAATTCCCAAGAAACGAGCTAGAAGTGCAGTAATAATAAATGAATTACCACTGAATACAGCTTGGTCAAAGAGTACAAGACTCTTTTCGTTATTCAAGGTATATCGTATTATTTTTAACATTCTAACTACAGTATTTTGCACGTTTTAACCTTAATAATTAATTTATAAATCTCAATCAAAACACTTGGACTGTATAGGTACTTATTCATAACAAAGCTCAAATTTGGAATAGCAAATTCTTCCTGCAGAACATCTATTTCCAGAATGTGGGAGGCTCGTGTTCTTCTAGTATCAATTACATACAAATTATGTGTAGCCAAACTCATCAACAAAAGGCCAATGCGTTCATCTCCCATAGACTCATTATCTATTAATACTAGATCATAACCTACCGTAAGTTTTGAGATGACTTTGTCCAAATTAGTCTTGCTCATTGAGCGATAAACATCATCACTTAAGTCTATTACGGCACCTTCAATATCTTGTAAAATGTTCTGACAATCAAGAACTACAACTTTTCTCCCCTGCTTGCTAAAAGCATTTGCAAGGCCTCTCGTATGCAATTGTCTCCCCTCTCTATTGGTATTAGATGAAAAACATATTCTACTATTCTTGTCTACAAACCCTTTTAACTCCAGTTGTATAGCCTCCCTCAAAAAGTGATTTTCTAGATCTTTCTTTGCACGTATAAAAGGTGTTTTAATTGCAACTGGAATTACGCATTTGGATTCTATCGTTTCTATATCATTTACCTTACCCTTAGCCATATGGACTAAATATATACACGCAATTGATCCAATAAGTGCCAACAAACCAGATATCAAAATAATAACTATTCGATTTGGCGAGACGGGGTTTTTCGATGGTACAGCAGGCGAAATAATACGATGAAAAGATAACTTAGCTGCACGAGCAATTTCCGCTTCAATCCGTTTCTCATTTAAAAAATTATATGATGTTTCATAAATATTGAAATCCCGACTCATTAACGTCAGGTTCTTCTGCTTCGTTGCAAAACCCTTAAATGCATTTTGGGCTTTTGCAATTTCGAGCTTTAACATCTCGTACTTTGTTTTTTGATTTCTCTTTGAATTTGTAACACCTTCTATGAGATAAACTATCAAATCGCCTAGCTTTCGATCAATCACTTCTACCCGTTCCTCGTTCTCTGTATAGATAAGCAGAAGATCTCTACGTTCTGCCTGTAGAGCTTTAACCTTCTTTATCAATTCGGTACTTAACAAATCTGTATAGGTCTGGAAATTAGGAGCTTTAAGCAAGAAATCTTTGCTCTCACTTCGAAGATTATCCTCTAGTTCCTGCATTGCATCTAAACTAATTTTGATACTTGAAAGTTGAATCTTTAGTTGTGCTATTTTTCGCAAATCTGTTTCTGATTCTTGATGAAGATTAACTATACCCTTACCATTTTTATACGATTCTATTCTGTTTTCCGATCGCGATAAATCTGTAGACACTTTTTGGATTCTATCATCTAAAAACTCAACCGTAACTTCTGCGGCTTTGAACTTTGACTCTATATAATCTTCAATATAAATTTGAGCAAGTCGATTTACGAAATCTGCAGATTTCTGAGGAATTGCTGACTTATAAATAATAGAAATAACGGGCACATCTTTATCAACAGAGACGACATCCAAATTCTTTTTTATCTTTTCCAATAGCTTTTCGCCGCTCAATTGTGTGAACTTATAAAGGCCATTTACGTCAACCTTTTTTCTTGACAATAAATCTTCATTCCGAACAATTAAAATCTCACTCTTATTTATCCGTGCAGTGTCCCCAAAATGAGATTGGATCCTTTCCTCTGTAGATGGAATAACGAGTTCATAGCTATCGTCCTCATTGATCGAGATAAAAATCGGCACATCTAAGAACTCTTGAAAATTCTTTGTAAAAATCAGAATTGGAGAGTTATTATATAACTCTTGATTTTTTATTTCACCAACCCTGTACAGCTCCTGATTAAAGCTAAGTGTTTTTAACACTTTATTTAATAGAACACTTGACTTCATAAGCTCTATTTCTGCCGCTATTTTATTGCTAGATGCAAACACATCCAGATCCTTAAACAGATTGTTATTTGGAAAACCTTGGGTAATATCCGCCAATTTTATTTTAACCGTACTCTCATAATTTGGAGTAACGTAGGTAAGGTACTTTCTAGCTATTAGAACAGCAAGTATTACGCTTAGGACTACAATTGGGAGTCCACGTAGGAATGGTCGTATAAGTCTCAAGGATTCTTTCATCGTGGTAGCTGATTTTTATATTATTAAATACTCTGTTTATTAAAATGCACTTCTAAATATTGCGGCTGATGTTAATGCAGAGGTGAAAGGAATAATTATAGATATTCTCCTATCAAACTCTTTATATTTCTTGGATGGGATAACCACTATATCGCTGGGCAACAGTTGAATATTCTGGGCAAAATATCCGCCGTATTCCTTAAGATTTATCGTAGCTACCCTCACATGCGGTCCTTCTTGTCTAAACACCTTTACATATTTCAAATGAGCATAATCTTCTATGCCTCCACTTCGTGCTATCATTTCAAAAAGACTATTGTGGTCCTTATCTACATCATACACTCCTGGGTTCCTAACTTCTCCCAATACAGTAATATCTTTATTTAGGATTTTTATATCAACTACAGGGTTTAAAATCCATTCTCCAAACAGGGTTTTGAGACTATCCTTTAATTGGATTAAAGTCAAGTCACGCACATTTAAGGTGCCTACTTTGGGAACCTCAATATTGCCACTTGCATCTACCATTAGGTATTTTCCGTACACCTCATTAGAATTATATATGCCATACGTAGAACCTACACTAAGCTCATCCTGGCCCCATACACTAATATTTATTTTATCGTCCCTTCTAATACGATATTGATAGTTCGGATTATAAGTGAATACTGAATCCAATTCGAGTATTTTCTTATTCATAACCTGATTCCTTTCTCCCATTAAATTATGAGTACCTCCGCAGGCCGAGAGGAGCAGAATTGTTACAATTGATAGTGGTAGATTTTTCATAGTAGATTTAGAAGTAGTTAAAAATCTTAGAAAAAAGAGATTCACGCGGAGCAAGAATTTTTTCCTCTAGTTTGACAATACGATTCATTGAAAACTCGAGTTTTGCAACATCCGAATCTCCTTTTACGATATAATCAAATGCTCCAAATTTTAGCGTATCAACGGCATTGGTAATATCTTCTTGGGAAGACATCATGATTACATAGGTGTTGGGATTATACCTTTTTACTTTTCTCAATACGTCTAAACCATTCAAACCCTCCATATGATAATCTAGTAGAATCAAAAAAGGTTCTTCAGAAAGTGCATTTACGCAGTCCGTACCGTTAATAAAGGTACGGACATCAAGGAAGCCTAATTTATCAAAGATCCTTTTCATGGACTTTAGGATTAGTTCCTCATCATCCACTATAAATATGGTTTGTTCTTGCAGATTTATCATTACTTGTAGTTCATTGTTACCTTACAAATTTGTAGCTGTAAAATGGTCCTATAAGAGGCATAACGTCTAGTAACACTCAGTGCAAGTTGAGCAGTATAATTTTGTCGATAACAGGAAAATTGAAACTCTATCTTTGTGAAAAATTACCCTTTATGATAAAGTGCATCATACTAGAAGACGATGAATTGGCTGCAAAGTCATTGGAACGAATCATATCTAAAATTGATTCATTGGATTTACTTGGACAGTATGTAAACCCAATAGAAGCCAAAAAGAAAGTTGATTTCTCGGAAATTGATCTCATTTTTTTAGATATTGAAATGCCAGAGATTACGGGACTTGATTTCATAAAAACGTTAAGCAATCCCCCAAGAGTTATAGTTACAACCTCACGCAGTGATTTTGCATTGGGAGCATTTGAGATTAATGCAGTTGACTTTATTTTAAAACCTGTTGAACTTCCAAATATTCTTAAAGGATTGGAAAAATATGAAGCTTTGGAACAAGGTAGCTCAGAAGAAGTGCTGGACCACGAAGCTGAATCTATTTTCGTAAAAGTGGACTCTAAACTGGTCAACTTAAAATTCAATGACATCCTTTGGTTAGAGGCTTTGGGAGATTATGTAGGCTTTCATATAAATGAAAAGAGATATGTGGTAAAATCCACTTTATCATCTATAGAAAAACGATTGCATAAAAAGAACTTTGTAAGAGTACACAGGTCGTTTATGATAAACACCAATCATATTAAAAACATTGACGACTCTTCTCTTATCATAGGTGATAAGCTAATTCCCATCAGCAGAGGTAGCCGAGCGGAGCTAATGAACAGACTCAATCTGTTGAAATAGCAAAAATTTCGTCTATTCCCTGTGAGGCCTCCTTGTAAATAGGTCATCAAAAGACCCAACTAACGCTTCGCATTATTTCATACCCTTAGTTCCCCAACCCTTTGGATTGGCCCTTTTCACATTCGGGTAACACACAACTCCACTATTTTTTTCTAATCATAATTTTTAGGTAACATAAGGATAATACTATTCCTGAAATCTTGCAGTAGTAAAAAAGAACAAAAAAAATTATTATTCAAATCACATGAAAAACATTTCAAAATTCACACTTTTAATGATGCTTATGACTCTTGCCATTTCCTTTATCGCCTGTAAAGATGATGGTAATATAATCGTGAAATCAGAAAACCAATGCGAGCATTCTGGCTTTATCTCTAAAGACGAAACTTGGTCAGCAAGCTGCGTACACATATTAAAGGATAGAGTAATTGTAAAAGAAGGTGCAACTCTTACTATAGAACCAGGCACAATAATAAAAGGTGAAGCAGGTACAGGAGCAAATGCTTCTGTGTTAGTTATAGCTAGAGGAGCTCAGTTAAATGCACAAGGGACACCTTCTAACCCTATTGTATTTACTAGTATCGCTGATGAAGTGACTTCAGTACAAACTCCGGGCACTAACCTTGATGCAACTAAAGCAAAAGGCTTCTGGGGAGGTCTAATCATTTTAGGAAACGCTCCTATATCTCCTAAGACTGGTACAACTGAACAAATAGAAGGTATTCCTGCTGATGTGGCTGAAGGAAACTATGGAGGTACGGATGTAACTGATAATTCAGGAACCATTACTTACGTTTCCATCCGTTTTGGAGGAACATTGATAGGTGAAGGAAATGAAATCAACGGACTTACACTTGGAGGGGTTGGTTCTGGAACCACTATCAATCATATTGAGGTAGTTGGTAATGTGGATGATGGAATTGAATTCTTTGGAGGCTCTGTAAATGTGAATGATGCAATCGTCCTTTACCAAGGAGACGATGCCTTTGACGTAGACCAAGCGTATTCAGGAACTCTAGATAACTTCATTTACATAGCAGGTGCAGACTCTGACCACGGCTTGGAAATTGACGGTCCTGAAGGTTCAGAAAATGCAGGAGGTTCATTTACATTTAAGAACGGCTCACTCATGGGAAATGCAGCAGCTAGTGAATTTACAGATTTCAGAAGCAAAGCACAAGGTGTAGTAGAAAATTGCTACTTCTTTGGTTTCAATGAAAAAGCGGATGTAGAGTTAGATGACAATGCTTCTTCTACCAACTTCACAAATGGAACGTTATTACTCTCAGGCAATAGCTTTAACTCTACTGCTTGGTCACTGGACAGTGAAGGTGAACCAGATGGAGGAACTTCTACTTGGACAGATATCAAAGACATTTTTGCTGACAAATCAGATTCAGGAGATGCCACTGCAGCAGACACAAAGTTTGCAGCTGATGGAAATACATTAGTAACAAGCACAACCAATGGTGCTGACAAATCTGAATTCATTGGGTGGACTTTAGCTGATGCTGAAGGACTTCTTTCCAACTTCTAAGATTACGTTTATTACTTATTATATATATATATCAGTTAAACAGCTTGAGATTTTCTCAATGCTGTTTTGCTGGTTAAAAAACAACACAATTAGGTACCTCTTTACTCAATCACAAAATGAAAAGATTTATACAGACATTCGTTTATTTCAGTTTCTTAATCCTCACATCAAACACCCTATTTGCCCAACGGGGAAATATTTCAGGATTTTTAATAGACGCAGAAACTTTGGAACCGCTAACCGGTGTAACCGTTCGTAGCTCAACAAGCACTGGAGGTGGATTCTCAGATGTAGAGGGCAGTTTCACGGCCAATTTTGGAGTTGGACCACAGACCATTACAATTGACTACATAGGCTACAACACAAAAATAATTCCCAATGTATTAATTACAGAAGGAGAAACTTTGGAAATGGGTGCCATCAAATTAGAGAGTAGTGCTGTATCTCAAAAGGGATTTACGTTAAGAGTAAAAAGAAAAACAAATACCAATAATGCATTAATCAAAGCTCAGCAAAAATCAGTCAACTTAATGGATGCTGTATCTGGAGAGGCAATGTCAAAAGCGGGTGTTAGCAATGCCGCGGCCGCAGCTGGCAAAGTTACAGGTGTCTCCATAGATGGTGGTAAGTATATTTTCGTTAGAGGTCTAGGAGATCGATATACTAAAACTGTACTCAATGGAATGGAACTTCCAGGTTTAGATCCAGACAGGAACACGGTACAAATGGATATTTTCCCTTCTAATCTTATAGATAACATAATAGTAATCAAGAGTTTCACACCAAACTTATCGGGTGACTTTACCGGTGGCTGGGTTGATATAAAAACAAAGGACTTTCAAGTCAAAAAAGTCTTCAAAATCACCGCTTCTTTTGGCTACAATCCTGATATGAATTTAAACCAAGATTTTTTAAGTCAAAGTGGATCTTTTGGAGATGGATTTGCCGCGGGAAAAAGAAGCAGAGCTCTTCCGTTTACGGAACAAAAAATTGCTGTTTCCCAGTGGGCTACTAATCCTCTTCTTGCACAAAACAATGCTGAGGCATTTAGTAAAAACATGGAGGTAGAAAGAAAAACAAGTCTTTTAAATTCATCCTTTACCATCAACTATGGCAACCAAAAAGACTCCAACAACAGAACGTTGGGTTACAACTTAGCAGCAGGGTATAGCAATAAGTATACTTACTACGACGAAGCCACATATGAAACCTACCTGAAGGATGCTGATAAAAACAAGAATGAATTAATCTTAGCTGAAAGAAACAATGGGACAATAGGTGAAAACGAAATTCTTTGGAGTGCATTGGCTAATGGTTCCTACAAAAAAGGAAAGAATAGTATGAGTGCTACTCTTTTTCATACTCAAAATGGAATAAAAAAAACCTCCAAACTGTACTACGATAACATAGCAAATCCATTTGGTGACGCAGGAGCAAGTTTGGATAAGGATATTCTGTACTACAACCAAAGAATGTTATCCAGTCTTATGTTGGCACATATCCATGGAGATCAGGATAGCAATTGGAAGTTTACTTTTAAACTATCTCCAAGTATCTCGTCTAACAATGAACCAGATATGCGGATCACCGCCCTCTCTTCTCAAGAATCAGGCTATGAGTTCAACGTAGGAGCTGGTTCTGAAATATCAAGATTGTACAGGCACTTATTCGAAGTGAATGTGAATGCAAAGTTTGATGCAGAAAAGACATTTGAGCTTAAAAATAAGAAAAAGACCAAAGTTCAATTTGGAATTGCAAACAACATTAAAAACCGAGATTTCGGAGTACTCAAGTATGGTTTTCAGGCACCATCCTACAACCTAAAATTTAACGGAAATCCAAATCAAATTTTTGAAGATTATCTATTCGATGCAGATACAAAAGAAGGCTTCTTCGTATTTGGAGAGCCGATAAAATCAAACGAGTATGCAGCAAGCATGAATGTAGTAGGAGCATATGCCATGAATGAAATGCCCTTTCTAAACCACGATAGACTGAAGGTAATTTACGGAATACGAATAGAAAAAGCCGATATGTTCTACACTGGTCAAAACACCCAAAATCAATCATTCAACAATGAAAAAGTATTGAATGAATTGAACGTGTTGCCATCCTTAAACGTTCTCTATAAGGCAACTACAAAAATCAATTTACGATTAGCTGGAACCAGAACTTTGGCTAGACCGTCTTTCAAGGAAAAGTCACTTGCCCAAATATTCGACCCTATTTCTGGAAGGACATTTATCGGTAACCTAGACTTGAAACAAACCGAAGTAACCAACTTAGACATACGTTTTGAATGGTATATGAACAGAGGAGAAATAGTATCTCTAGGAAGTTTCTACAAGAATTTTACCAACCCAATAGAAACGGTAGTTTATACACCAGAAACTCCTACTAACTTTACTCCAAGAAATGCAGAAAGTGCCAATGTCTACGGAATTGAATTTGAATTCAAAAAGTCTCTGGACTCTCTGTCTCGCATCTTCAAAAACTTCTTTTTAGCCACCAATATTTCATACATAATATCAGAAGTGAAAATGACGGATAAGGAAATAGAAGGCAAGACCAATGAATTGAGAACAGGACAAGAACTAGGAGCTACACGTGAAATGCAAGGACAAGCACCATATATCATTAATGCTAGCATCAACTATAGCGATAAAAAAACGGGTGTCAATGTCCATCTATCATACAATGTTCAAGGTCCAAAACTGGATATAGTAGGAATAGGTAGAGTGGCGGATGTATACACCGAATCATTCCATAGCCTTAATTTCAAGACCTCTTGTAAACTGGGTAAAAACGATAAAATAAATGCGAACCTTACGGTTACCAATATCCTTGCAGATGACAAACTACAGGTGTATAAAGGATATCAAGCTCAAGACCAAATATTCACCCAACTGAGACCCATGCGATCCTTCAAAATAGGCTTTGGGTATAGTATTTAATATCACTACAAAAGAAAAAGTCTCAACTATATAAGTAGTTAGGGGGTTAGGGGTTGGGGCCTTTATTCAAAGGCTTACTACACTCAAAACACTACTTCAGTCTTACACCCTTTTCGTACAATCGTGTGTGCGACACCGTTCCATCTTCATTGTAGAAATACCAAACACCTTGCATCACAGAAATATCTTTTGAAAGTCTAAAATGATAAGGATATTCCTTGGAAATTACTTGGTCCGTATTCGGCATTTTATCTTTACCACTGTTATACCCTAGTATCAATACACCTTTGGTTTTAATCTTACCATTTGGATAATATTCCTTAAACTCATCAATAGGATTAAGTTCATAACGATACTTAATTTGATGTACCGCTGACTCCAAATCTTGATGCACTATTCTTAAGCATTCCTTCGCTTGAGAATGACCTACATAACAATGTCCACTAATATAATCGTCACAATCAAGAATAGCAGTATTTCCAATGTAGTCTACACTATCATCTACAACACACGTTACTTTTATATTCCCATCATCATAGCGTTCTTGATACTGCCATTTGCCATCTTCTTTTTTGACAAGAGCATAGAGCTGCTTCCCATCATCATTAAAGTACCTTTTCTTTATAATTGTTCCATTTGAATACCAGTTCCGAAGTCGCTTAAAACCAAACTCATCTTTATATACTAAGTCTACAAGTTCGTTTTGCAAAGTGTCCAAGGTTTCTGAGGATATATTATCAGTGTATATAGGATCACTGGATAATTCATCTGGTCTAATCTTAGCATAAATAAGTTCTTTATTCTGTCTAAGGCTATAGGCTTTATCTGATCGAACTGTCAATATTATAGGACTTAAATTGGCCTTAAAACCATGTTTAGAGCTGACAACTCTTATGCCCTCAATTAGAATTCTGTCTCGGTTATTAAGCTTCTGCATCTCCCTTAACATTTGTCCAGTAAACTTATTACTATTACTGCTCATCATAATTGCAGGCTTATCTGCATATGCAAAAATCATCTTAAAAGCTTTCACTTGATATTCCAAATTATATGAAAAGCTTTGCCCCATGGTGGCTATTATCTCCGTTTGAGCAAGAATTTTAATCCTGTCTTTGGGTAGTCCATCGTTAAGAAGAGTACCAAATTGAGCTGTAGGATTTGGAAGGTATCTAATCCGATATCTAAACGAGTCCAGCCACGTGGTATCTGTTTTGATAACCTTGCCAACATAAACCAATTCTTCTCTGTTATTGTGCTTATTTACAAATAAGTAATGATTCCCATCCTCTTGCTTTAATCGAAGTCCTTTTGATGTTCTTACTACTATATTTTCCTGCTTAACACCATCAACCGCCACTCTGAAAGGATTATTCATTCCCTTATAAAGCAAATTCATCTCAGTAAGCTGTACTGCGGATGTTTGAGCCATACATAGGCAATGGAAACCAAACAATACCAACCCGAATAAAGCTATTCTACTTGTCAACTTCAATTCCTTTATCATAGTTTTTTGTTTTTAATAGTGACCCGTCATAGTTATAAAACTGCCAAAGTCCATCCATAATTGTGTGGTCCGAATAATCGCAATACCTAATTCCACTTGCACAAACTGGATAACCATAATCCTCTCTTTCACTTCCTCTTTTTCTAATAAGAGTCCCAGAACATTGTACATTACCATTATCATAGTAATGGGTAAACTGCTGATCAGCAGCTATCTTGAAATTTGTATATAGACGATAAAGCTCCGATGCTAATTGGTTTATAAAACAATCCTCAGGATTGGTCTCCCGTATAAATGTATTTATCCTTGATCTATCCCAACACAATGCAAATGAGTCATTTGCAAAAAGCACATCCCCTTTTCGGTAAAACGTATGAATCTTTGGATGCCCATTGGGATAATAAGAAGTATACTCCCATACCTTATCTGGATGTAACACTTCCTTATATTCAATTTTTCCCAATTCATTATATAGAATACGCTCATGCACCTCATTCAGAATAAAGGTATAAGAAGTGTTATAAAACCCATATTTAGTCGTCTGATAAATATTCGCCTTATACGATTCTAGGTTATAAACCTGAGATGCATAATTTAACATATTATCCATAATTATAGTAGTGTCCTTCCCATTGTATGGGTAGGTTATTTTAACATAACTAAGGGCATTCTCATTACTTGTTTCTCCTCTTATAAAGATAAAAAAAGGGTCCACTCTAAACGTCCTTTCTGTATTACTTCTATCAACTTCAATTTTCCGAAACACCATATAGTCACCCCCTTGAGTCTTTCGCATTGCATTTCGCATGGAATTGGTAAGCTTAGCTGAATGACCTTGCTCAATATATGGATGTTTGTTCCTGTAAACAATAACTAGTTCATACGACCTTACTCTGTACCTAAACTTAGGTGGAGCAAAACCCGAACCCATGGAAGCAATCAATGATGTTTGTGCTAAAATCGAAGCACGACCTTTGGGTAAACCATCACTAGGTAATCCACCCAACTGAACCCTTGGAAGAGGTAAGATTTTAATTCTTAAAGCTACGGTATCTGCCCAGTGAGTTTTGTTCCCGCTAGACTCTCCAATGTACACATAACCTACATCTGGAGTATCTACTTTTGATGTTATAGTTCCATCTCCTAAGATAAGATTGGAACTGGTTTTGATTACTCTTTTCTCTAGAGGAATAGTCGAGACTATTTTAATTGGATTCTTTATATCCGCAAAAATGATATTCATTTCTTGTAACTCTAGAGCTACGTTCTGGGCCAATACAGAAGAAACACAAAAGCTAAAAAATAAAAAGAATGCCGAATATCTTACCATGAGCTTACTTACACCTCAAGAATAGGCGTATTCCCTCCATTGTAAAAACCTCAATTTAAAAACACCTTCGTCCGCAAATGAAAGTATTAGCATTTATCTTTCTTTTGGGACTTTCCAACTATCAAACTAACAAAGAGAAATCCATTGACCAATGGGTGAATGAAATTGTCAATGACATGATTCAATTGAACAATCTTGAAAAATACAGTTTGAGATATATCCCATCTGGGACAAACATAGACTTCATACTCGTGGACGCTGTAAAAAATGTACAGATTCATAATAGCTCAATAAGTATGTTAATTGACCACGGAAGCGGAACGTACTGTTCAAAACTAAAATTCAAGTATGTGCAAATCGGAGAGAGTTTCCGTCTTGTTTTCGCCCCACCTACATTGAATTTTATTGCTGGTAAAAAGGTAAAATATGTAACACCATGGACAGAAAAGAAAAGGCTTTGTCAATGATTAATGTCCACCTACTATGCTGGTAAAAGTCTATGGGAGTGCTGTTTACGGGATTTCAGCTCAACTAATTACCGTAGAAGTAGATATAGGGCAAGGAGCAAAAACACAAATCATAGGCCTACCCGATAATGCGGTAAAAGAGAGCCAACCCCGTGTAAATGCAGCAATGAAAAATTGTGGATACACCTACCCTCGAAAAGGAGTTGTCATCAATATGGCCCCTGCGGATATTCGCAAAGAAGGTTCCGCTTATGACCTCACCATTGCTATGGGAGTTATGGCGGCAGGAGAACTTATTACAACAGAGCTTCTTGAGGAAACGGTAATTATGGGGGAGTTAAGTTTGGACGGTACCATTCTACCCATTAAAGGAGCTTTACCTATTGCTATTCAAGCTCAGAAAGATGGTTACAAAAAACTCATTGTTCCTCTGGACAATGCCCGCGAAGCGGCTATTGTATCTGACCTTAAAGTATACGGTTTGGAGAATCTGAATCAAGTAGTTGAACTCTTGGAAGGCACCAAGGAATTTGAGCCTACTACTGTAAATCCAAGAGACGATTTTGCGGAAGGACTGAATAAACTTGTTTTTGATTTCAGTGACGTAAAAGGCCAGAAAAATATAAAACGTGCAATGGAAATTGCAGCTGCCGGTGGACATAATATTATCTTGATTGGTCCTCCAGGTGCAGGTAAGACCATGCTGGCTAAACGGCTGAATACCATCCTTCCTCCAATGAACCTTCATGAAGCATTGGAGACTACCAAAATACACTCCGTGGCTGGTAGACTCGGGAACAATTCCTCCCTCATGGCACAAAGACCGTTTCGAAGTCCCCATCATACCATAAGTGATGTTGCTCTAGTAGGTGGTGGTAACCACCCTCAACCCGGAGAAATTAGTCTGGCTCATAATGGGGTACTCTTCTTGGATGAATTGCCTGAATTTAAGAGAACTGTTCTTGAAGTTCTGAGACAACCTTTGGAAGACAGAAGAATTACTATATCTAGAGCTAAATTTTCTGTAGACTACCCATGTAGTATGATGCTGGTTGCTAGTATGAATCCTTGTTCTATTGATTACTTCAATCACCCGGAAAAGGATATTGTTAAAATTATTAATGAAATAATAGTTCTAAGGAATGTGACAGAGCCGAAATTTCTTATTTTTGATGAACCGAATAGCCTCATCTTATTTGTCAACCAAAGTCACTTACCATTCCATATTTTACCCCAAGCTTTATAAAGTCTACTATACCGTTTACATCTAGTTTTCTATAAATATTCTTACGATGTGTGTCTATAGTTTCCTTAGATCTAAAAAGATCTTCAGCTATCTGCTTGTTACTATTGCCTAACAATATTGCCTTAGCTATTTTATTTTCAGTAGAGGAGAGGGTGTTAAAGGGGTTTTCGAAAGCGGCATCAGAAGCATTGTAAAAAACATCTTTCATGAATATACTGTTGATGGCATTGTTTAGTATTTTGGCTCCAGCATCCTTTGGTACATAACCATTTCCTCCTAGTTTCTCTATTTCAGATATATACTCTTGCTGTGTATGCATAGATACTACTATCACCTTTATTTTAGGTCTTCTATACTTAACCTCCTTTAATATTTCAAATCCATTGTCACCCTCTTTTATACCTAGATCTAACAATATTAAATCAATGCTATTACTCTCTAGGTGAGTATATAATTGTTTCCCAGTAGTAAAAGTTATTATGCTTTCTATATTTCCATAGATAGGGAGTACATTTTTCAGAGCATCAGCAAAAAGCTGATGATCATCTACTATAGCAATATTGAGTTCGTCCATTATTTGTTTCGGTATTATAAATATTCATTTAACTACCCATTCGTCTCATCACCTATTGGGGTGATTTCAATTGGAATGGATGCTTGATAACTTGCTCCTTTGTGAATTTCGCTGTTATTAGTCAGAGATCCTTTCAATGATGTGATGCGAGACTGGATATTTTTATATCCGAGTCCAATGTTTATTTTATTCGGATCAAAACCCTTGCCGTTATCCGTGTATCTAAGTGTTAACTGACCCTCTAATTGTTGCATTTCTATGGCTATATCCGTGCAATCGCTATACTTGATAGAGTTGCTTATGAGCTCCTGTACTATACGATACACGTTTATTCCTATGTTCTTATCCAGCCTGCTCTCTAGACCTTTAGTATCTAATGTGCAAGATATTTTCCCAGAGCTCTGTATAGTATCTCGTAAGCCCTGAAGTGCTGGCACTAGACCAAAGTCTGCTAGAACCCCTGAGATCATATTGTGAGACACTTTACGCAATTCACTTATGGAGGTAGCGAGTAACTGGTCTACGTGCTTGAAGTTCTCTTCTACCTGCTTATCTCCTTTGCCTACTAGCTCCTTGATTCCTTCGAAGTACAGTTTGACTGTGCTGATTCCAGCCCCTATTCTATCGTGAATGTCCTGGGCTATACGTGTACGTTCGTTTTCTAGAGCATCAAGAATGGCTTGTAGATTTTTGTTTTCTTGCTGCTCTATGCGTTGACTAAAGTTCTGTTTTTCCATAGTGAGTTCTTGTTGAGTAGCTTTTCTTTTTTGATTAAACCAAAGTCCGGAGAAAAGAGCAATAAGTAATGCTCCTAGTGTAGCAATACTCCAACTTCGATTTTTTAAGGTTACAGCCTTTGTAATGGCCATTTGTTCAGCGTTCTGAGCCTTTAGGAGTTTGTTTTCGACTTCTTTTTTTTCGGTTTCATATTTAGTGGAAGCATCGTTTATAATGCGTTGTGTTTCTACATTCTCTAAACTGTCATTTAGCTCATTTGTAAGTTTGTAATAATGCAAAGCCTTAGAGAAATTCAGTTCAGATTCATATATCTCTGCTAAGTTTCCAGACACTTGACTTTTTAACACGATATCTTGTTGATCTTGAAATAAACTTAGGAATTTTCTCTTGGCTTCAGATTTTTTGTTCGAATGTTGGTCAAGAATTGCATCAAGGTATAAAAGTGAATTTGCGTCATGAGGTCCAGTTATGTGATTCTTTGCAATACCAACGTAAATGCCAAGGGAATCCCATTTCTCTTCATGGAAAAATTGGTTTGCTATTGTTATACAATGTCCAAATTTAGAAAATCTACTTATGCTATCTGTAAGTGGTATTAGTTTCTTAACATACTTACTAGCCTCTTGAGTTTTGCTTTGAGCGTGAAGTATATTTACAATCCCGGCATATGCTAATGACTTCTCATCAGGGGAGAAGTTTCTTTCTTGACTTAAGTACTCAAGGTAAACAGACTTGGCTTTTTCGGGGTTGTTAGTTACTTGAAAAATATCCGATATATTTCCAACTAAAGAAACTTCTTGTTTGCGAAAAGCTCTCTCTCGTACTACGGTTAGATTTGCCAAGTAGTAATGTAAAGCTGAATCAAACTCATTGTTAAAATGAAAACTATAACCGAGGTTAATGAGTGCAGAACATTCATCATATTTACTTCCGTTTTGTTCGTAAATTTCTATCGCCTTACGCAGGTCGGGTCTGCACTTGGAAAGGTTTGTGTTGAGATAAAGCGGTATCAAGCCTCTAGTTGCGTATAGTTGGGCTAATTGTTGATTTAGTTCTTCACTTAAGTTTTGTTTTATATCTAGCAAGTCATTAATGGCTTGCGAAGCCACTGAATCACTCTGATCGAAGTTTCCTTCATTGATGAGATAATTAGCTAACCTTACTTGACACTTAAAAAATTCAGCAGTATATGAGTATTCCAACGCTAGTTTTTTAGCTATTTTAAGAAAATGTAGACTAGAATCCATTACATAGGTTTGGGAATAGCTCTTACTTAGCACTAGGTATGTATTGACTAGAACCTGTTTATCCTCTACTATTTTTCTTTGATTTATTATTTGTAAAGCTGTTTCTTTTGCCGTGATGGGGTAGCCACCGTCTAATTGCTCCAATGCTATTTGATAAAGTGTTTTTATTCTTATAGATTTATCATCATTGGTTAAAATGATATTTTGTAAACTATCAATAACACTGTTCTGAGCACAAATAGTTAAAGTGAAACCAATCAGAATAATTGAGAGTAACGGTCTTATTTTCTGCATTCTTCGAATATATCTAAAGTAAGGAAAACCTCCCGCTCAGTGAATAAACTGAACATAGGAGGATTTCAAATAAAAACAATTATTGCAGTATTACTTTTGGTTGTCCGATTATAGTTCCATCCTCTTGATAAAGAGTCACATAGAACAGCCCCTTATCGAAAATGTGAAGCTTGTAGGTTTCCCCTGTAGCACGTGTATACAGTATCTCCTGGCCTAGTGTGTTTGTGATTTTTATTAATGCACCTGTGGGTAGTCCTTTTATAGTCAGAGAGCCTTGTGATGGGTTGGGGTAAAGCCTAATAGTTTGAAGTATTGTACTGTTTTTTATCCCGGAGGTACCCTTTGAAATATTTCTATATATATTCGTTTTAGCAATGAATCCGTTACCAAGTCCTATAATTATAACGTCTTGGTCACCGTCTTGGTCTATATCTCCAAAGCTAGATGCAGTACTTTCCGCTTGGTCGAATGCTTGACTCCCTAGGTAATGCGTAGATGTTGAACTCCCGTCTACCAATGAAAAATGAGCAGTACCATCATTTATGTATAATGCTGGTCTAATAAAATTACCTCCTGAAATTAGAATGTCTTGATCTCCATCCTTGTCCACATCTGAATGTGATAGAGCGTCTCCTCTAAGTGACGAATCTATACCACTTGTAGCAATTGAGAATGTTCCGGTACCGTTGTTTATATATAGGGATGTCTGTGTTGTTCCATTATTTTTAATTCCTGTAGTTATCAAATCTTCATCTTCATCTCCATCCAAGTCTATAAATGCCACCGCTCCATTTGCTACTTCGGCAATAGTGGTATTAGATTGCAGTGAGAAAGTTCCAGATCCATTATTTAAGTACATTTTGGATATACGTTGTTCACCATTAAAACCTGAGATAAAAAGATCTTGATCTCCGTCACTATCTACGTCACTAAATGCTATTGCTCCAAAATTAATATCATCAAAAGGTGTTTCTGGGACTACTGTGAAATTTCCTGCACCATCGTTTTTATATAGCTTTGAAATAGGCATTCCATCAATGAATGATGTATCTCTTGAACCGGTAATCATAAGGTCAAAGTCCCCATCAGAGTCTATGTCTTCAAAAGCAATAGAAGAATTATAAACATCAACAAAAGGTGTTCCAGTAACTAATGTAAAATTACCTGCCCCGTTGTTTAAATAGAGCTTTGTGTTTATCGTACTTCCGTTTCTCCCTGTAACTAGAAGGTCATCATCATTATCCCCATCTATATCTGCTAGAGCGATAGATCCGTCATATAGTTTCATAATAGAAGTTTCATCAAATAGAGAATACGTCCCTGAGCCATCGTTTTTATAGATCTTACTATTCCCTCCAAAATCTAACGAGCTATTGTATTCAAAACCTACAGTTATTATATCTAAGTCTCCATCATTATCAATATCATTGAATGCTACATCTCCATTTGATATTCCTGCCAGAGATGATTCATTACCCACTTCGCTAAATTTTCCTGTTCCATCATTAGAGTATAGGATAGACTTATAGTATGTAAAACGTGATGCCCTATCACCTGAGATTATAAGGTCTTGGTCTCCATCATTATCCATATCTGCCAATTGAATAGAGCAATAATAAACTCCAAAAAAATCATTGACCTTAGAAGTATCAAATGTGCCTGAAGTATTGATATATAGTTTAGTAATAGCGGCATCTGAGTTACTATAACCAGAGATAACAAAATCTATATCATCGTCTCCATCTACATCTCCTGCTGTTATGTCACCCGCAGACACGCCAATAAAGGGCGTTCCCATAGATTCAGTAAAATTTCCTGATCCGCCATTGATGTATAATTTTGCTGTTCTGGTAATATCAGATTTTCCTGTAATTAAAAGATCAAGATCCTTGTCCCCATCTATATCAGAAAACTTAACGGAACTGTAATTTACTCCTTCAAAAGGAGTGTTATTTACCAAATAAAAGACCCCTTTACCGTCATTTTTATATAAATTAGCAACTCTTATAGACTTGTTCCAGCCCGTGATCATTAGGTCCTGATCATTATCGCCATCAATATCAGCAAAGGCTATGTCTCCATATTCTACACCTGGCAATTGTGTTGTGTTTGAAACTGTAAAACCTCCAGTACCGTTATTGATATATAAACTCGTAGTGTCTGAGATGCCGTCATAACCGGCAATTAGTACGTCTAAATCATTATCGCCATCAATATCTACAAATACTACCTTGCCTACAGATACGCCATTAAATGGAGTCTCAGATACAACTGTGAAGCTTCCAGTTCCATCGTTCTCAAATAATTTAGAAACACGATTTGTTCCATTCCATCCGGTTATCAAGAGGTCTTGATCTCCATCTCCATCTATATCCGCAAATGCGTTTGATGCATAAGATAAGGTATCCATAGGAGTGTTTTCCACGATAGTATAGTATCCTTTTCCGTTATTAGTATACAGTTTAGTTATACTATTCGTACCGTTCCATCCGGATACAAGTACATCCAAATCCCCGTCATTATTTATGTCGGCAAACTCCACAGAACCTTCTTCCACTTTGTCAATATTACCCATTATCTGAGCAGCAGGTGGAGGAGGAGCTAGCTTTTGAAAAAACGATTGAGCTAAGATTGTTGTTTGTGAAGACCAAAGAATGCTAAGTAATGTGATTATTTTTTTCATGATTATTTACAGTTGTATTTGAAACGAAGTGTGCCAGATACCAATCCTGATACAGAGGCTAGTTTTGGGCAGTCAAATTCGTTGTAAGTATAAGATATATTCAGATGGTTATAGTCTCCTTGATCATCCTCGTCTATGATGTTTGAGGTTTTGGAACTTATCATATTATTTGCATTTGGACACCATGGGTTTGCTGTGTTATATGGCATAGCATCATCAAATGTATAAGTGTGTACTGTTTCTGTATTACCACTCACAGGGACCCATTGATCTTCTACTATATTCCCATTTTTAAATTTGTAATGCGTGTTTCTATTTGCCACACAATTCACATCAAGTTCTTGTTTATAGAATAAAATTCCAAATGAGTTGTAGTAGAATATATGCTCTGCAGTTTTTTCACCTTCATAAATGAATGAGACTTTAGTAGGCATATTAGAATCATTGTACTCTATCTTTTGTATTTGCTCAGCACCCCAATAGTCAAGCTTATAATACTCTGTGACCTTACCTTTAGTGTTATAGGTTAAGTTTAGTTTTAGCTTCACCCTTATAGGCGTAAGTTGGTTTACCATTTTCATAAGCGATGTATTTTATTTCGTCTCTATTAACGTGTTGAGTTAATTCACAAGATTTCTCCTTATTTGCTCGTCTCTGTGGACGGGCTGTCTTCTTTATCTTTACAAGATGAGTATCCCAAAGAGATTATGACTAATATTAAAAATGTGTTTTTCATGGTTTTTATTTTTATTGTCTTGTGAAACGTTGAATATTTCCACTAGCATTTGACAGTTCTAGAGTGTCATTGTCAAGGAATGTTACATCCCAAGTGCGTGGGCTTGAGCCATAAGTTATGATGAGTTTATTTGTAGATTCGGTATATGAATAACTTACAGTTCCATCTGAAGTACTTGTCTCATCTTCATACATTGGTGTGCCATTAAACTCGCATCCTGTATTGTATTTCCAATCGTAAGTGTAGGTTCTTGTTGTAGTATTATTTGATTGATATTGGAATTTGTTTTCTTCAAAGGTTCTTGTGAAAGTGTGGTACTTTACTTGAGCATACAGCAAATCTGGACAATCGTGTGGAGGAATACTAGCACCAAGGGGCAGCCAGTCGGCATCGCTTCCCACTTTGTAGGTTTTGGTAGGTGTTAATATGTTTGGGTCTACTCTTTCATACATTGCCCAAGTGCCTATGAGGGAAGGAGGGAGTATAGCTACATTAAAATGAGTCCATAGGCCGTCTTCTTTTTCTGTATTTGTTACTTTAGCTTCTATATGAAATCCTAGTAAATCTTCCTCGTCCAACCCATTCACATTCAAGGAGATGGTTCCATCTGATTGGGTAGTGTAATATTTAGATCCTATGTAATCTGATCCTGAAGAGTATTCTTTCCAAAACTTGAATCTAATTCTCACATCGTCAATTGGTTCTCCAGCATTGTCTTGTAATTTTACTACTAGCTTTTTAGATTTCTCGCCTTGTACTACGGTAAGATCCTTTCCTGATATATTTATAAGTTTTAGATCTTTTTGATTATAGAACTTGTTGGGCGTTACTGTTCTTACTTTATCCCAGCTTTCAATATTATCTCCTATATTTTTTCCTATTTTACCAAATAAATCGCTAAGTGCTGGAAGTACATCCCCAATTTTACTTCCTGCATTTTTTATTCTATCCAATACTGACTTCGTTTTGTTTTCTATATCATCAACAAAGTTTGAGTTTGAGGTTTGGGCAATTCTATCTTCTGCTATATTCAACAGAACATTTTTAGCTATGAGAGCATACATAACAGCTATAGAACCAATTGCAAGTCCAATAAATTTTTGCTTATAATCTCCTTCTGAGAATTTTGCTGTATGTATTAGATTTAGTGTATAAGGACTTAACATTATCTGGGTTGCTTGTTCATCTAGACTAGAAGTGTTAGGAGTATACTCTTGGCGAATAACTAGTGAATTAAATAACGCTATAGAGTCATAGCTGCTTGCTGCGATCTCTAAAGGTTTTATTATGGAATGTGAGAAGCCAGAATCATTACTTGTTATAATAGTTTGGTACCTGAGAGCACCTTCACCTTTATCCCAATCAAAATTGTACTCCGAGTATGTGAATTGAGTTTCGCTTTCCCATTCAAATGTTTTCAAAACTTGGCTCTTTCGATCACCTTGTATTTCATAGCTAATAGTTGGTTGCTGAAAGTTGTTGTAAATCACAAAATGTTCATTAGGGCCCTGAACCTCATCCTTATAGTATATGCTTGTTAAGGCAGAAATATTATCAGAGGTATCAGAAGTACCAAAAAAAACTACCTCTATATTTCCTTCTCCTTCAAATGAAAGTTTACTGTAAGGTCTATAGTTACCTATCTCTTTGAAATTGGAAACTCTTTCGTATGATTTTATATTAGAAGTCTCATTATTTATCTCTGGTTGGTCAGACTCTACACCTTCATCAGGCTTACAAGAGAAAACAAGCAGGAGTGCTATAAAAGGAAGTACTTTATTCATTTCACAAAGAACAACAAACAAATACTTCAAAAACATCCCCCAAAAGGGGTGTTCTGTAAATAAAAATGGAGCTAAAGTTTCTTTTCTAAATGATTAGTATATTACTTACATTCATATTCTAAAGTCAAACTCCATCCATGGCTGATCCTTTTATGGGGTATCCAGCGGCATTATATTCTAGGGTGCTAGTTGTATGCAGCAGAATCAACCAAAGTGCCATTTTTATCGTAGACAGGACTGATAAGGCTAAAATTTCGGGTACGAGCCTTCTCGCAGATTAGAATGATCCAAGTCTCTTGTAAATGCTGGACTTGCAATTGATTGTAATATAGGTTGTTTGGTAAACCGAACAAAGGATTCGTTAGTATATTAGGAATAGTTTTTGAAATTCAGACTTTTTGAAATTAAAAAAAAAGTTGTATTGTGAATGCTCTGCAAATGAATCTTCAAATCTGCAATACCTTAAATAACTTTAATTCTGTTCTTCTTAAAAACCGTCTGCTATTAGTTTCCAGTTCTTGCAAAGTTGATGGGTGAATATCAATGATTATTGCCATTTCCCTTTGTGATAATCCCAACTCTATTCTTTTTAAGAAAATTTCATTTGTTAATTGTGGAATCGCTTCACAAAATTTAGGAGTAAATCCCAGGAATTCAATTATAGATGGATAGAATTTCAATTGTGGTTTTGAAATATTTACTTCCCAATGTTCAATAGTAGATAGGGAGCTGATTCCTTTTATTGAGAAAAATCTTTCTCAGGTTTTGTTTAATCTCTTGGATAGCAAGAGGCTCATTTTGCTCTTTCTTCATATTCTGCACAGTCCAAACGAATTTCGTGATTTAACAACTCCTGTTTTAGAAGGTTGCAGTAGTTTTTTGTGCCGTCCTTCTGATAAAAAGTACATCCAAAACAAGTTCTCTGTACGCTTAAGATCCCACTTTGATTTAACTTATAAATCAATTCATTCAAGGTGAGGGATAGGCTTTCTAACTCGAGTTGGGAAAATCCATCGACTTGTTTTTTGAGCGGGTTAGAGAAGTCATCGGTTAATGCAACAGTTTCTAATCCCAATGGGGAGAGTAAGATGGTATAGCTGCGATTATCTGATGACGAAAAATCCTTTTGGATCATCCCTTTATTATCTAGGGTTTTTATGGCATCACTTACGGTTGGTTTGGTTATGTTAAACTCTTTGGCAAGGTGACTTACATTACATAAATCTGGTTTGTGGTACGCTATGAAAATGAGAATTTGAATTTGTATTGGACTAAGTCCTACTACTTTGGCTTTTTGCCAAAGTAAGGCTTTAAATACTTCGGAAACCCGTTCTAATCCTGCAACGATTTTACTGGAAATATCTGTCTGTTGTTGTTCTGGATTGAATGTACTTTCCTTCATAAAAATGCCTGCCGACAATCATTGTATCGACAGGCAAAGTTAGTTGTCCTAATCAAATTAGGAACAGTTTTGCATTTCAATAATTGTATAGCCTTTATCCGTTAATGGATTGTATCATTTCTATTGTTACTTCTTCAATATGGCAAAGCTGACATTCTTTTGATGTTAACCCTTGTGTTTGAAGGGGTTTGGTTTTAAGGTACTCTAATCCGAAGTTAAAAACGGTTTGAGGCTCTTTTAACTCATCTGGCACTAGAATGTCAAAGTGCATAATTTCTCCACTCTTTTTCTTTACATAGGTGTCCCGTACTGCTACTTTCATACTAGTATAGGATTAGTTTTTTAGTCCCTCTGATGTTTTCTGTATTGGTTTCTGCTATGTTCAGGATGTATGTGCCTTGTTTCCCAATACTACTTGTTGGTATAGACATGGTTTTGTTCTGAATGGCTCCTTCATAGACCAGACTGCCTGTTGTGTTATAAATTTTGATTTCATGTTGCCCTAATGGAAAACCTGCACTCATACGAACATTCACTTCTTTGGAGGCTGGATTGGGATAAATAGTAACGGTTTCGGAATTTATTAGTCCTATTCCTAGTGTTGATGAAATATCTATAATTAGGGTGTCACATGTGTAGTTGCCTATGTTGTATGGTAGTGTTAGGTCACCTGAGGCTATGGAATACACGGAATAGACACCTAACAATGGCAATGTTGAGTCGGAGGTGTTTACATTCATGAGTGCGGTTACTCCATCGTACTTAAAATCATCTTTATTGTTGATTCTGGATAATGGAATGTTACATGATATCTTATTCCCTTTAGAAATCACATCAAATCCTGGACTATCCATGTACATGGGCATTCCCGGATTAGTTGGAGGTAAAACAGATGCACTTGTAGTAGGCTTGACTGCAAGTCCCCCAGCCACAGAAGTGTTGCTTTCTAGTAATACCCAATGTGAATGCCATATAATTCCATCATTTGCATAGTTTGCATCATTGTTTTCATCCCATAATGGGGTGTCATCAAAGTCTGGATGTGATGTTAAAGCTAAGGCAACTATGCCTGATGTGGTGTCGAAACCTACATCATAAGATTTTAGCGTGGTTGGAAAGACATATCCAAGTACAGGTGCTCCGTCTAGGGAGCCAATAGCTGTTGGAACTGAATCTCCTGCTAAGCCGGCGACTTCAATGGTAAAAATTAGTTGGTCTAGTGTATTGTCTTTTTTAACGTGTACATCTGTGATGTCAAAGTCCTGTGCATTTGCTGTAAATACGAAAAGAACCAATAATAGTGTTGTAAATTTTTTCATTTTTTTCTTTTGTTAAGAATAGTTAGGACTCACTAGTTAATAGGAGTCCTAACTATTCGAATTAAATTTTTTTACCCTTTTACATCTGCCATAGATGCACCAAAATTAATATGAAGAGTGTTGCCATTGGGAGTAACTAATGCTGGTACTGATTTTACACCTGCCTTTTCGGCTTCTGATATTCTGTCTCTGTCTTCACCAATATTAACTACTTCAACGTTAGAAGATCCTACTAGATTAATAATGTCTTGTTCTGCACTTACACATACGGAACAACCTGCGTGATAAAAGATTGATTTACTCATTTTGTATTTATTTTATGTTGTTTGAAGTACAAATATAGTTAGGAATCCTTACTATAAGTATTCTTTACCAAATTTCGTTCATTAAACTATTTTGTTTCCCGTCAATCTATCTGCTGAGTCTCATTGAGGCGGACAAACTAACCTACAATATTTTTAAGCCTTACCTCCTCAGAATCAATAACTTTTAACTTTATGAATCTTAAAGTTATATCCTTAGCTTCTGCAAAAGATATATTGTAGACTCTTTTAATATCTCTAAATTCTCTAGGATACTTTTTTAACAGAGAGTTATAGTAGTTATCTAATTCTTCTTGTATGGGCAGCTCAAACTTTAGTTTTAATTGAAATCTTCTTAGTAAAGCTGAATCAATTGCATCCTTATTGTTTGTAGCAGCAATGAATAGTGTATTACTTGATAAGTTATCTATAGATTGGATGATAGAATTTACTAGTCTTCTCATTTCTCCTGACTCTTTTTGATCGTGATTTCTGATAATTCCAATTGCATCAAATTCGTCAATAAACAGTACACTATATTCTCTTGAAGCCTTACTGAAAATTGCAGTTATGTTTTTTGCCGTTTCACCTAGTCTGGAGGAAACTACATTCCCTAAGTCTAAGATAATAATCTTTTTACCAAGTCTATCGGCAATAGCTCTTGCGGCAGCTGTTTTACCACACCCAGTATGTCCAAACATTAAAATCTTATTATCAACTTGGAGATCATATGTTTGAAGTGCTTCTCGATGCTTAAACTCACTCAGAAATTGATCTAATACAGCTTTATTTTTTTTACTAAAATGAATGTCATCAAATGACAATGCTTTATCCCTTGGCTTAATGATAAAATTATATGGGCTCATTCTGTTATTTTTTTATTACTAATTCATCGCTGCTTTTATAGTTTACTATTTCTCCTATTTAAAATAATGTACTTTTTCAACTACCTCATCATACGTAATGTGACCAAACCATTCATTTAGTATTTCATAATTGGAATTAAACATTACAAAACTTGGTGTGCCTCTTAATTGATTAAGGGTAAATGTTAACGATATTTTATCCAATGAATTTAAATAGTCATGAACTCTCTTTCTTAGTGCAGTTTGTTCAAAATCTGGCCATATCTTATAATTTGGATTAGTGGAACATATTACTTCTACCGCATTATCTAATACAACTGTATTTTCTTCACCTGTTTTATCCATGGCAATTGGGAAGTTTAGTGAGTACGGTACTTTATCAAATCCTCGCTTATTCAAAAAAGACTTGGTTTCCCCTACTACAACGCCAGCTTTAACTAGGTCCGAAGTGTTTTCTAGTGTGTTTTTATCAAAGTCTTCAAATGCAGTAGAAAGTGCCAAAAAGGAGACGTCACTAGAGTTAAATTCCTGATACAGTTTATTAAAAAATGGGAGTGCAAATGAGAAGCATCCCGGACAATTAACTTGAAACACTAGAAGAATGTTAAGATCCTTTAACTCAAACTTCCCTTGTAGCTCGTTGTCAAAGTGTAGTTCAAGTTTCTTCATACTATATAAACTATAAATTTATGATGTTATGATTTAAACTGAGACAAGTCGAATGCATTAAGTTCCAAAATGACGATCTATTCATTTTAGTTCTGTTTAACAAGCTGCAAATATAATTAGGATTCCTAATATTTTTACAGCGTAAATAAATGGAGAGGTGACAACTATGATGTGCTGCAATAAGTTATAAGCAATCTTAACCTCAGACTGGTATGAACTTTACTTCCATCTAGAAACTGTATTTGGATTAACGTACATAAAATTTCTACTACTTGAAAGTACAAAATATTGATAACAAGTCCATTAGATTCAAAAAAAAGTTCGACATAAGGAGTCTCGGGGCTACTTTCGAAGAACACTCAATTGCCATATGATCGTCAAAATCATATGGCAATTGAGTTGTAAATTTCCAAGCAAATGATCTAACTAGTAGATATACTGCAATTTAAATAAGTAGTGCTATTTTATCGTCAGACGTTAGTTAAATCTTTTTTTGCAACCTTTCTTGACACCTTGTGTCTAAAAGTATACATTTGGCGACATATTAAAACCTAACAATTTAATTAAGATATTTATGAAAAAAACAATTACTCATTCATCATACTTTCAACTCTTAAAAAGAGGAGTCCCTCTTGCTCTCCTGGTCGCATTGGCATTGGTTTTCAGTACAACAACCGCATCCGCACAATATCCATCGGTTGCACACAACTCTAATGCTTGTGTAGATGCCACAATTTCTCTTGTGGTAATTGAAGATGCTGACGGAAATGTCCTTTATACTAAATCTGATTTATGTTCAGGGTCTGCGAGCACCAACTACCTTACTGTATGGGGGAGCACTTCTGCTCCAGTGGTAACTCTAAATGCAGGAAGCACCTACACCATAAGAATGAACTGTACTTCCATTGGAAATGACGATGGCACCGCTACTGCGGGTATTTGGATAGACCTGGATGCAAATCAAAATTTCAATGGATCTGGAGAATGGTTATCCAATAGTTGGACAACTATCCCTAACGGTACAAACAGTAATATTCCTACTGCAACTGCAAGTGTAACTTTTACAGTACCATGTTCCATTTCAAATGGTTCTACACGAATAAGATTACGTTCGTCAGATTTCTCAGCTGTTAATGCCGGTACATATACAGGGTCTATAATTGACGGAGAAACGGAAGATTTCATTGTGAATCTTGCAACTTCTAGTGGATTGAGTAGTGATTTCTTTGTACCTGATACTTCTTTTGTAGGTACTCCTGTAAGCTTTGTCAACTCTAACCAAGCTGGCTACCTATCTCACAACTGGACTATTGATGGGGTTTCTTCTTCTACTACTAACGTAACTCAAGTATTTGGTACTGCAGGTACATATACCGCTAAACTGGTAAGTGAAAACTGCTTGGGACTTGATTCTACTACTAAAACTTTCGTTGTTATTACTCCTATTGCTCCTCCAGTTGCTAACTTCGTTTCAACTAAAAACGTTGTTGAAATATTCGAACTCTTCGACCTTGTTGATTTGAGTACCAATGGAGCTACATACTGGGATTGGTCTTTCATTAGTGCTGATGGTTCTGATACTGTAGATGGAGATGATCAATTTCAATTAAGAGGTGGTAATCCATTCTTAAATAAAAATCCTTTTGTCAATACAGGTAACTATATTGGTGCTCTTGATGTGGGGACTTGGCAAGTTTGCCTTAAAGCTTCTAACGTTATTGGGGCTTCTGCAACTTTCTGTAAAACAACATATATAACAGTACAAAGAACTAGCTTTAACATGGGACCAGCTACTTCACTTCCTGCTAATATTATTAGTTCCTCTAGTGGTACTATTTTTGATAAAGGGGGTGAAAACAATGATTACACCGTGCCTGAATCTAACCTACAAGCTCTTATTGCTCCTTGTGGTGCCCAAAGCGTTACTCTTAACTTTACCGTATTTAAGTTACTTGCTAATGCTAACCTTAAAATTTACGATGGGGTAAATGCTCTTGGTATTCCTCTTCACTCAGGAACTGGTTTTACTGCTGGTAATTTCCCGACTGGACCGATTACTGCTAATTCTGGAGCTCTTTATATGCTTTGGAATTCTACTAGTGGGGCTACTGACTCTGGATTCGCCGCTAACTGGACTTCCGTTTCTGGTACTGGAGCTGCTCCAATTGCAGATTTCGATTTACCTAGTTCTACTCTTTACAACTCTGTTTTCTTAGATATTAAAAATACTTCTCAGAATGCAGAAGGTAATACCGATTTCGAATGGACTATCTCTGGCCCTATTCCTTCGATTACCTACACCACTAGAGATTTGGATAATCAAGTATTTACTACCAACGGATCTTACACTCTTTGTCTTAAAGTTACTGGTTGTGATGGCGTAACTAGCACTATTTGCAAAACATTTGATGTAGTGGCTCCATCTACTCCTACTGACCTAGACTTTACTGCAGACAACCAAAGACCTGCTGTGGGTGAAGATGTTATCTTTAAAGCTATTAGTGATAAAGCTAATCGTTGGGAATGGAACTTCTTCCCTCCTACTGGTGTGGTAGCTAATGCTCCTGCTTCTGATAACTTATCTGAAAGATCTTTCAAATTTATCGCTCCAGGTACATACACCGTACAACTTAGAGGTTTCAACACCGTTGATACTCCTGCTTCTGAAGCTACTATAGTGAAAACTGCTTATGTAATCGTTGTTGAACACTGTATCCCTGTTATTGGAGTAAGTACTTCTACTGATGTTGGGATTAGCTTTGTTAGCATTGAAGATCCTAGTACTTCGGATATCTATGAAAATAGTTCTTCTACTGGGGTTCCTTATACTGACTTCTCTTCTCTAGGTACTATTGAACTTAACTTTGGAGGTACTTACAACTTTGAAGTAAGAAGATCTAGTAACGTTAACCCAATGTCTAGAAAAATATGGGTAGATTGGAATGTTGATGGAGACTTTGATGATGCTGGTGAAACTATAGCTTCTGAAGCTACTGCTAACACTATGAATTGGACCGGGTCTTTCTCCGTTCCTGCAAATGCATTTGAAGCRAACACTATTCTTAGAGTTGGTGTATCTTACGATACTGACCTAAACGAACCTTGTGGAGCTAACAGTAATCCAAAYGCYAAYMGWGTTGGAGAATTTGAAGACTACTCTATTCGTGTTGTAAATGATGGAGATRWMCCASTYATTRCYYTKATTGATGCTGACACTGTATACATTGAACAAAAAGAYCCTACAGACTACGTTACTGCTGGTGCAACTGCTTTWGATCCTTCTCAAGGAGATATCACGGGTAGCATCACAATGAGTACAGATGTTGACCAAACTCTTCCAGGTATATACTATGAAGTATAYRATGTAATGGATGCTTCTGGAAATCCTGCTCCGACTGTAACACGGGTAGTTTATGTGGTTTCTGACCAAACTGCTCCTGTTATTACCATTACTGGGGCTATAGATACTACCATTGATGTAGGTACTACTTGGACCGATCTTCCAGCTTCTGCTCTTGATAACAAAGAAGGTGACCTTTCTAGTGCTATTGTTACTTCTGGTTCTGTTAACTCCAACCTACTGGGTGACTATATTATCACCTATAGTGTTCAAGATAACCAAGGAAATGCTTCTGCTGCAATCAGAACTGTTCACGTTGTAGATACTGAATTACCTGTAATTGAAAATGCATCTGCTGATAAATCCGGTGCTTGCTGGGTTGTTGATGTTCAACTTCAAAATATCTTCGCGGATATTACTACTGCAACTGACAACTACAATAGTCTTGCTAACAACCTTACATTTATCGCTGATCCTGCTTCTCCTCAAGGAGGGGCTGCTGTAGATACTCGTTTCCAAGGTACTACTTCGGTTACTTACACCGCTACAGACGAAAGTGGTAATATCACAACACAATGTATCGATTATGTCGTGAGAGATTACATCGCTCCGGTTATTGATCTTCGTACCCTAGATGTGATTAACCACAGAGTTAATACTACATATGTGCCTGTTACTGCTGTTGCCACTGATAACTTGTACTCCAGTACTGAAATCAGTTTAACAGCTACTTCTAATGTAGATGCGTCTACTTTGGGTACATACTCAGACGTATATACAGCTACAGATGCTGCGGGTAACGTTGCTACYAAAACCAGAAYCGTTAACGTAATTGATGATATCAAACCGGTTATCTCTGGTAAAAATGGTGCAGTTGTTAAACTTGGTGTAGGTTCTTCTATTAGAGSTRTYGATTATATTAACTTCTCAGATRATTAYGATGCTCCTGAGGATTTAATGMTYAATCATACTCTTATTTACAATGACTTGAATCAATCTGAAGYKGGWATYTAYTCTGTAGTATTCAGAACTGAAGAYAACTCAGGTAACGTATCCGATGATTATACATTGATCTTTGAKATTARACACAACTATGAAGTAAGAACCAATAGTGTGGAAGATATCGCTTTAGAAGATTTATTGACCATCGCTCCTAACCCAACTAACGGTGAATTAAACATCTAYGYTAAYCTTCCTGAAAATGAAGAAATTARCATCGCTGTTTACAACACCATGGGACAACAAGTAGTTCTTGTTGAAAATGGAAACATTACTAACAATACATATACGATTAACTTAAACAATCAAGCTAA
>NVWV01000018.1 GCA_002746305.1 Bacteroidota bacterium
ATGGTCACTAGGTTTAGAAACAATAACGGAACATAGTTTCACAAGAGATTTTTTCGATTTAAAGGATACGGAAGAGAATGATATCGAAGTCACTTTAATGGTTGAAGGTAAGCCAAATCTAGATTGCTTTCCTGAAGATGACGGTAAGGATACCATTGTGAAGTATATCCATTTTGTAGAAGGTGTCTGTGAGTTCCTAGTAATCGGAGACTTCAAAGTTTTGTTTGAAGGGTATACGGATAGTGTAATAGTCAGTACTCGTGCTTGGAATAATATACAGCACAGTGAAAAACCTGATGTGATTTCAGACTCCTGTTCCAGTTACAGAATCATCTATATAGGCTTCGACCCTCAGCGGACGTATGGAGATACCAATTGGAGATTTCAGAATGAATACCAGTTTAATTCAAAGATTTATTTTACCAAGGCTAAGGCAAGAGCAAAATTAGGGAATGGCTCGCTAGAGGTCGACCCTAAGAGTTTAAAAGTAGAGGCGAGTTACACCTTTGGCTTAGGGAATGAAGAGTCGATAAGTTATACGTTTAAAGGAAGAAAAATAAAATGATATGAAACGATTAATAATACAAATAATAGCAGTACTAGCTTTTAATATAAGCTACTCACAATGTGAGGACTGCAATGAGATAAGAGATATAAGTACCAATCCGGATGACCCTAAGAACTGTGAGATCGATGCATGGCAACCCAATGCTAATAATCCCTTACTCAATACAGCTTTTGATTGGGCTGCAAATGCTGGTGGAGCTTTTGATGCAATAAGCCTGAATTCAAATGCAGGATGGGATAATACTCCGGGTTCAGGGTTTTATTCAGTAGGTTCGTTTCTTATGCAGTCCCCTTTTTCGTATGGGTATTTGTTCGATCCCAATAAAACTTTAAATGAGCACGATTGGCATTGGGAAGATGGGTGGGAGCTCATGTTCCTCAATACAGGTAGATATCCTAATGGGCAGGAGATTCAGGTTAGCAATGACATCTGGGGTCCACAAGGACTACCACATAACAATGCCCCTTATTTTATGCTGTATAATAAATATACAGGTAAACTTAGGGTTTTTTCAAATCTATATGCACCCATCGGAACTTGGGACGATGTGAAACTGACTATCGGTTATCATAATAAAAATTCAGATGATATTGTAAGTGGAGTTTTTCGACATGTAGAAAATTATGACACACCTTTAGATCAGAAGACTAGAGGAAAAGCCATAAGTACTTATCATAAAGATGAGAGTAACAGTAGCAATAAGTGGTTTGTAAGCGAGGTACAGCTTGGGTATGATGCTTGTGTATGCGATAATCCCAGTTCACTATTTGATGTAACACTTTCTGGTATAGAATCATTTGACGTGAAGCTTACAGGAAGGTCTATCACCACTGAGCTGCCTCTTGAGGATGCCAATGGAAACCCAACGTATACAGATTTTTTAAATATGAACTCCGTAACGGACGTCAATAATTCCGGAACAAATGGGGCCTTTATTTATAAAAGTTTGGATGGAATGTTAGGTAATTATAATTCTGAATTGGAAAAGTATAAAACAGACCTTGCTGATTACAATTCCTTGGGCAATGTTGCTTTGAGGAGCTTAATGGACTTGGGAAAAACAGGCTTAAACAGTGGGCTTACTGGGCTGGTACCTTCATATATATTGAAAGGGCTAAGTACAAATGCCGTAAGAGTTATTAATAAAAATTTTGACAAGAAGAATTATGAAAGTGCAAAGCAATGGTACAAGGATGCCAATTCTCCATCTGGTACTACAACTTGGTTAACAGCCAGCTCAAGTTCTAAGCCAGATGGACAAGAAGCGTATGAGCAAATGAAAAAAGATGCCAAATCTTATAGCAATGAGCTAAGCAAGACCCTAAAAGGTGGGGTTGGTGCTCTCTCGGATGCCGTATTTGCATCTTTTAATACCAATCAAGAAGCTCCTGTTAAACCTAGTATGCCAACTGCTTCATTTACAGAGATGACAATATCTGGCACTATTGAAGATACAGATAATGTAGATATTTCAGATTTATATACTCCCGGCTCATTTAAGTTTAATGGAAGTGTAGCACAGCCACTTAAAATCCCGGTGTATAATCAACCCGTAGGCTTATTTGCTATGCTGGAAACACCTGAAGTTTCTTTTTATAAGCGTACGTATGTTACGGGTAAAGCAGGAAACTTTTCTAGTTATTTTGAAACACAAAATTATATAAAGCTCAAATCACCTTTGAGGTACAGGTTTAATCATGCCGTAGATTTTAATTTTGATAAAAATGAGCTTCATGGGATGTATCAAATCACTTACGAAGTTCCAGAAAATTTTATTGAATTTAAGGAGTTTGGGATTTATGGGTCTAGTAACCTAAAGCTACTAAAAACTGCAGTGGATCCTAATACAGATAAGATTTATGCAACATTCACATCAGATTGGATTCCTTTTGATTTGTTGGGAGAATATTTGGTAGGGGGTACATGGAAGCATCAAAGTAATAGTCAAGGTGCTCAGCCAAATAATCTGTCAAATGGAGGCCGAATCTTAAAGAGTATTACTTTCAAAGTAATGGCTGATATGTATTTTGTGTCTCAAGGCTATAACGGCACACAGAAAAATACAACTCAGGTTTTTACATATTTACTTTATGATGCAGATAATGCAGTGGATTTTATCGCTACAAATGGAGAGTATATATCAAATTCTGATCTGCAGAACTTTGTTAAATACCGTGTGGGTGAGTTAGAGCTGAGTGGTATGATAAGACCTTCTATGACTATAAATAGTGACTATGTGCCAGAAGTAATAGGTAATATTATATATGTAAGGGCTCAAAGTGTCAAAATAGTGGGTGGCATAGCAGTAGAGTCTGGATATACTGCCATTATAGAGGCGTATGACGGCATTGAGATTGATGAAACTGCGGAGGTGAATGAAGGAATTAGTCTAATTATAAAAGATAACTTTTACAATTTTCAGCCTTTTGATGAGGTTGGGGATACTGAATTGAAGATCTTTTGCAAGGGCACAACGAAAAAATATAAGTCTAACCAATTGTCAGAGCCAGCGATGAAGCAAATAGATGAGGAGAAGGAGAAAGAAAGGTTAGAAGCATTGGAAAAGCAAAAGAATAGAAAGCTGAATCTTAAGCTATATCCTAATCCGACAATGGACGAGTTTAAGATAGACTTTGACCATGTAGTTTCAGCGATTTCAGTTGTGATTGTGGATGTAAATGGCAAACAGGTGTTTAGTCAATTTTTCGAAGGAGATCATACTCATATTAGTCTGGATGCATCTAGTTTAGAGGCAGGTGTATATACAGTAGAGATAGGAACCGAAAGGGGACAAGTAGGGCAAGAAAAATTAATCAAATTTTAGATTTGATATTGTTAAATAATAAGGATAGGCTGACCAACGGTCGGCCTATTTTGTTAGTTTTATTTAAGACCTGAGTTCGATTAATAATTCAAAGCATAGTTTATTAAAACCTTTAAGTATAAGGTGATTTTTTGTAGTACTAATGGATTAATACAAGAAAAATAACCGCAATAAATGAAGGTGTTTAATAAAATAAACACAAATCAGATGAATTTTGACAAAACTAGGTTTGGTAAAGTATGCTACACCTTGTAAAGGACTTACCGTAAGCACTCTATGTGAAGAAGGATTAATTGAACTCAGGTTTAAGGATAGGACGGGAAAATTATCGTTTAGTAATTGATATGAAAAGAATACTACTGGTTCTATCCAGTTTTAAACTGGTTTCTAAACCAAACTTTTTGAAAGACACGATTCCAGAGTAGTGTTGCCAGCGCTTCATAGTGTGGTAGATTGTCATCTAATTTGCTAAGATTCACATCCACTCGATACAATAGATTCTCCACTCTGCTGCCAGTATCCATGGTCTTCAAAAAAGAGGATAATTCAAGGATGAGTTTTTCGGCACCTTCGTTTTTAAAGACATGATTTTCACCGCTCATTTGCAGTTCTTTTTCCATTTGAGCAATAACCTCTATTAAAGTGGTTTTGTTACTTGTTAAGAAGGGATTATCGTTATTTGCCTTTAGCATAACTCAAGATGGTAAAAGTAACTTACGACCCGCAAGATGACAAGAAAAGATGTGAATGGTGTCTGAAAGACGAACTGTATGTAAAGTACCATGATGAAGAATGGGGAGAGGTATGCCATGATGATAGGGCGTTGTTTGAAAACCTGATACTAGAAACTTTTCAAGCAGGCTTGAGTTGGCATACAATACTTAAGAAGCGAGAAGGATTTAGGCTTGCTTTTGACAATTTTGATCCAAATAGAATTGCAGGATACGGTGAAAAAGAAATAGAGATTTTGGTTGCAAACCCAGCCATTATTAGGCACCGAGGAAAAATAGAAGCTGCAATTAATAATGCCCAAAGATTCCTAGAAATACAGAAGGAATTTGACTCTTTTGATAAATACATTTGGCAATTTACAGATTATAAAACGTGGCATATTCCAGTAAAAACATGGGCAGATGTTCAGCCCAAAACTCCTCAAAGTGATGCCATGAGCAAAGACCTAAAAAAGAGAGGTTTTAAGTTTGTGGGGAGCACGACCTGCATGGCATACATGGAGGCAGTAGGTATGGTAAGTGATCATTTCCATGATTGCTGGAAGGCATAACTTGACCAAGACATGTCTATTGTAAAGGTTATAAAAAGATATGTCATTTTTTTATAGTACGGATAGTCTGTCATATATAACTTGCTGAAACCTTCCTGAATGAATCCTATCCCACGCCAGTGGAATAGAAATCGCCTTGCGATTGTTTACCTTTTTTAGAGTTGGGGTATATACTACCTCAAAATGATACAAAGAACATTTTCAAAACTTTCAACAGAGGCGAGAGACCCTAGGTACTTTCAAATATTGTATTTAGGGTCCTTCTTGCTGTATGGCGTTGGTTATTTAGGCTGGAATAGTGATAGTGCTAAATATGGAGCCATTGTGTTAACCGCGGTAGTTGTCCAATTTATATTTAGCCTACTAACTACAAAAAAATACAGTTCAGTTAAGAGTGCATTAATTACAGCATTAGGACTTTGTTTATTGCTAAAGACGGGTACTGTCCAAGTTGCAGTTTTTGCCGCAGGAATAGCAATAGCATCAAAATTTCTAATCAAGGTTAAAAACAAACACGTGTTCAACCCAGCTAACATTGGAATAATAGCGGCAATTTTTCTTACAGATCAAGCATGGGTAAGTCCAGGTCAGTGGGGTAGTAGTACACTCATGTGGTTCTTTGTTGGAGCCGCTGGGCTTATGATGATTCTAAAAGTGGGCAGAATGGATACTAGCTTTACCTTTTTGCTGGTTTTCGGGGGTTTACTATTCATCAGACAGGTAGTATATCTTGGATGGGAACCTACGGTTTGGGTACATCAAATGAGTAATGGGACACTGCTTCTTTTTACGTTTTTTATGATTACTGACCCTATGACAACTCCCAATCACAAACATGCAAGAATATTGTGGTCCGTGGTACTAGCAGTAGCCTTATTCATTGCATCTAACTTCTTTTATGTGCAGACTGCGGCAGTGTGGATTCTATTTGGGCTAAGTCCTTTCACACCTCTATTTGATAGACTATTTAAGGCAAAAAAGTATGAATGGAATACTCCTCAAGAATTGAAAATTAAAAAAATAGCAACTTAAAAATAACAATATGAAAAAAGTAATTTTATCGATGATGGCCATATTTTCTATAGGTCAGATAGCACAAGCCTTCTGCGGCTTTTATGTGGCCAAGGCAGGAGCAGAACTGTATAACAACAAATCAGAGGTTATACTAGTAAGAGATGGCAAGAACACTACGATAACCATGAGCAATGATTTCACCGGTGATGTAAAAGATTTTGCGATGGTCATACCAGTACCCAATATTTTAGCTAGAGAAGACATTCGAATTGCAGATGCTTCAGTTTTTAAAATGTTGGATGCATACTCTGCACCAAGACTTGTCGAATATTTCGATGCTAATCCGTGTACTCCCCCTACCCCAGAAGTGGCATTCTATGATATGGAAGAGGAAGAGTCAATGAAGGATATTTCATTAGCTAAAAGAAGTGTGAATTCCTTAAAGTATAAAGTAAAAATAGAAGCACAGTACAGTGTAGAGGAGTATGAAATTCTTCTTCTAAGTGCAAAAAAATCCAGTGGTTTGAAAAACTGGTTGATTGACAATGGGTATAAAATCCCACTAAAAGCGGAGAAGGTATTGGAGCCTTACATTAAAAGCGGCTTGAAATTTTTTGTGGTAAAAGTAAATCTAGACAAGTACGATCCTAAGTCAAATGGAGGGTTTTTACGCCCTTTACAAATCAAAGTGAAATCCGATAAGTTTATGCTTCCCATTCGATTGGGCATGGCAAATTCAAAAGGAGAGCAAGACATGATAGTATATGCATTCTCAAAACAAGGAAGGGTAGAATGTACCAACTATAGAACTGTGAAAATGCCAACAAACAAAAAGGTGCCAACTTTTGTGAAACCAAATTTCGGCAATTTTTATGCAGATGTATTTAGAAATAAATACAGTAGAGAAGGGCGAAATGCAGTGTTTTTGGAGTATGCCTGGAATGTTACACCTACATGGGGTGGAGTAAAGTGTGATCCGTGTGTAGGAAACCCTCCTTACTCCAAAGAGTTTATTATGGCAGGTGTTCCTTGGGCAAATAGAAATGGTATTACCACTTTCTTTACAAGACTTCACGTACGATATACACTAGATAAGTTTCCTGAAGACTTATTCTTTCAAGAAACACCCAATAAGGAAATGTATCAAGCACGATATATTATTACTCATCCAGCCACAGGTAATTTATCTTGTACGGATGGAAAGACATACATGAAAAAGCTGAAACTAAGAAGAAGACAGGAACTAGCCCAATTAGCGAAATTATCTCAATGGGATACCAATGAGTTTTATGATTATGTAGCTAATGGTACTGACAAGATTAGAAGTGTAAACGATAATGAGAACTCAATACCTATTATAATAAATGGTAACGGAAACAGCGGGGGCAATATTCCACACTTAATGTTTGGCTTTACCTTATTGCTTTTGATTTTTTATATATACAACAATCTGACATTAAGGATTGAGCAAAGAGTCTAAGAACGTCAAAACTCTATAAAATATGAAATGACCTTGCAACTTTGCGAGGTCATTTTTGTTTACTTTGTACCCTAAGTGAACGGTTCCAAAACATATAAATATATCTGCATAGGGTTAACATTTTTCTTGGCTTTTTTAACGGTGAATAATGTAGGCTCTTATAGTTCATCCGAAAATGTACCAACAATGAGAGAGTCCATAATTTCAGGATTAGAGGAGCAGGCAGAACTTTATGAGTCAGATCCTAAAATGACTGAAGCTTTTGAAGCATATATTCTTAGCATTGAGGAATCGTTAACAGAACGGAGATTTAGACAGCATAGCCTATTTAGAATAATAGGGTGTTTATTATCCTTAGTTGGAGTCGTATTTCTTAGGCTACATAAGACTATTGGACTTCATCTGTTTGTTGCAGGAATGATATTCTCAATATTCACAGGTTTCTATACGCTAGGGATAGGAATTATGGGATGGGTATTGAATATTTTATACGCAGTTCTTTTATTGACTTTTGGCCTTTATTTCTTTTCGAAAAGGAAAGAACTTGCTTAAGTATGATGTCTAAAGCTCAACTTATAGATGGTTTTGTTTACCTAAAAACACTGAAACCGCGAAGACTTTGGAATGCGACTAAAATTTTCGTCTCTTATCACCTTAGTAAACTGACCAAAAAAAATTACCACAGAGGTTATCCTATATCTATCTCGCTAGAACCCACAACCTCTTGTAATTTAAGATGTCCAGAATGTCCAAGTGGATTAAGGGCTTTTAGTAGACCAATTGGGATGTTAGAACCAGAGTTGAACAAAAGGGTAATTGATCAACTACACAATGAGCTAACCTATATCACCTATTATTTCCAGGGTGAGCCCTACCTGAACCAAAATTTTACGGATATGGTGAGTTATGCAACACAACATAACATCTATACAGCTACCTCAACAAATGCTCACTATATGACAGATGATAACTGTAAGAAAACCATTGAGAGTGGATTGAGCAGATTAATTATATCTATTGATGGTGTGAAGCAAGAAAGTTATGGAAAGTATAGAATAGGGGGAAGCTTGGATAAAGTGATAGAAGGTACTAGGAATATGGTAAAATGGAAGAAGTCAGCAGGAAGTAAAACACCTTTTATCATATGGCAGTTTATAGTTTTTGGGCATAACGAACATGAGATAGAAGAAATTCAGCAGCTAGCGAAAGAGGTGGGTGTAGATCATTTGGCTTTAAAAACTGCTCAGATTTATAATTTTGAGGAGGGAAGTGATTTATTACCAAAGAATCCAAAGTATACCAGATACGAAAAACAGGGTCTTACATATAAAATTAAAAACGGGTTATTAAGTCATTGTTGGAGAATGTGGAGTGGCTGTGTTGTTACCTGGGACGGAAAGGTTGTACCATGTTGTTTTGACAAAGATGCAACCTATAGACTGGGGGAACTCAAAAAAATGACATTCAAGTCAATCTGGAAAGGAGAAGAGTACAATCGCTTTAGAAGACTCATACTTAAGTCACGTAGTAACATTGATATTTGCAAGAATTGTTCGGAGGGAACAAAGGTTTGGAGTTGAAACTTTAAAATTATTTTTGAGATTTGTCAAATTAATGTAATATTGCTTACTTTAAACAAGACAAACCGACGTTTTATTATGAATAAAAACTTACTAACTTTACTATTAACTCTAACAATATTCACCATTGTGGCGGATGCCCAATCACACAATAAGAAATTCGGTTTAGAAATAAACGGAGGCATAAGGGAATACCATGGGGATCTTGGTTCTGCCACGTACTTTAAGGTGAGTCCTGATTATCAAGCTGTAGGAGGTGCACTAGGAATGTATCTAAATCCATCTTTTGATTTCAATCTATATGGTGCTGCAGGAGATTTGGGTTTTTATAAGACAAGTTATGATACAGTGAGAGCTGTAACTTACAGACAAGGTTTTAGATCAAGAATATCTGAGGTAATGCTTGGAGTTACTTATAAGTTTAACAATGGCTATATCTTACCCGAAGACGCAATGTTTAAGCCTTATATAAGAGCTGGATGGGGAGGTATGCAGTCTATATCAAAATTTACAGAAGGTTCAGTACCTGATGGATATACTCAAAGTAGAACATGGTTTGCATCGCACTGGAATGCTGGTTTAGGAGCTAAGATTAGACTTACTGATGCTTTAGATTTTGTGATCAGCGAGCAAGTTAATTATACTTTTGACGATAACTACGATGCTGCTCCCTATGCTATAGCAGGAGCAAGATTAAACAGTGCACAAGAAGGGAACAAGCCGCTTCATGATATGTATTTATATCATAACATTGGTTTTGTATTCAACTTTGGTAACAATGGAAACGTTGGTTATAGAATTACAGATTCTGATGATGATGGAATTAGCGACGACTTTGATATTTGTCCTAATACTCCTGAAGGTTATGCTGTAGATACAGTAGGTTGTCCTTATGATGCTGACAAGGATGGAATAGTTGATGAAGAAGATAAGTGTCCTAACACTCCTGGTATTGCGGCCTTTGATGGTTGTCCTGATACAGATGGAGATGGTATTCCAGATTCTGAGGATAAATGTCCTAAGAAAGCGGGTTCTAAAGAAGGTGAAGGATGCCCAGATAGTGATGGTGACGGTCTTTACGATCACATTGATAAATGTCCTTATAGTGCAGGACCTAAAGATAATGATGGTTGTCCTAAGGATGATAAGGATGGTGACGGTATTGCTGACGCAGATGATAAATGTCCAGATGTTCCAGGTATTGCAGCATTTAATGGATGTCCAGATTCTGATAAGGATGGTATTCAAGACTCTGAAGATAAATGTCCTCTGAAAGCAGGTACTAAAGAAGGCGAAGGTTGCCCAGATAGTGATGGTGATGGTGTTTATGATCACCTTGATGTTTGTCCAGCAACACCAGGTGTAGTTGCAAACAAAGGTTGTCCAGAAATCAAGCAGGAGGTTCAAGATGAAATAAAGCTTGCCGCTAAAGGGATATACTTTGAAAGTGGTAAAGACATTATTAAGTCTGAGTCATTTAAAAATCTTAATAGACTTGCAGAGATTATGATTGAGTACAAAGAAGCAAATGTGATTATAGAAGGTCATACTGACAGCCAGGGGGCTGATGGTGCGAATCTTACTTTATCTCAAAAAAGAGCAGATGCTGTAAAACGTTATATTGCATCTAAGGGTGTTTCTGAAAGCAAAATGACAGCTGTAGGTTATGGTGAGACCAAGCCAATTGCTGACAATGAATCAGCTGATGGTAGAGCACTTAACCGTAGAGTAGACTTTAAACTAGTATACTAGAATATACCAAAAACTAAAAGCTAAGTTTAATAGAAAGGGGAGCATTTGCTTCCCTTTCTTTATTTTTGACTATCTGGATTTGTAAACGTGACTTCATAGTTTTATTAGACTTGAGGTATACTTTGGGGTCTTGGTTTGAAAGATTAAACGTTGGAGGTATTTCTAGATAGTATATGGTTTCGGAATCAAGTGTTCCTTACCAATCCGTTTCGCAGCGAAATAGGCAACTATATGTCCTAAATTTTTAAGATTTTTTTTCATCCATTTGGCTTGGGTTGGACATGTTAAGTCTCCAAGTTCAAGAACCAATTCTGCATCTCGGGTAATGGTGTATTTGTAATTATAGTAGTACCTAAGGTTTTTGGTGAAATTATCATCATGCCATTTGTGTTTGTAGTAAGTGGAATAGAAAGCTTTCCACTCATCTGCAGCTGGTTTGTCTGTAGGGTCATCGTAACCAATAGATGCTCCAGTAGCACACTGTTTTTCACATCCATCAAAATGAATGGACAGTGCCAGATCAACAACACAGTATTTCCTTCGATCGGCCTTACTTCTTATAACGGTTATACCAGCTTCCCTGAGAATTTTTGTGGCCTCATCAGCTACTATAGGAGTCCAATCTATTTCATTGCCATATGAGCTAGAGGTGCCTGTAGATCCCTTAGTTCTTCCTTCGTGCCCAGCCTGAATGTATATTTCGGCATGTTCATATTTTTGAATACCATTTCGAGATATGTGGTAAGAATTCCTAAAGTATCGATACATCAGAAAAGTACAGAATATAAGAAGGAACACTAAGGTAGTTTTCTTTATAAATTTCATTTTCAATGATCTTAGTTGGTAAAAAACGGATTCTAGGAAAACTATATTGTTTAGTAAGTAGTTTTATTAATAAAAATAGCTTTGCATTATTAATGAAGTCAATCTGGGAAAAGTTGAAACTAAAGTGGAATATTGAGTCAAATAAGCGAATGGCTTGGATTTTTGTAATCTTTGCTATTACAGGAAGCTCAATAGGTTTTGTTCGAAAACCTGTAACACGATTTCTTTTTGATAAATCTACCTATGGTGAGCTAGTATGGTATGAACTAATAGGAACTATTATTCTGGTTTACTTCATTTATCAGATATTGCTTTTTATCATAGGAAGTTTAATGGGAGAATACAAGTTTGTGAAGTGGTTTGTAATAAAGATGAATAAACGTATGTTCCCTTTTCTAGGAAAAAAATGATGATTAAAAAGGAGGAAGTTTTAAAGGCTTTAAGTTATGTTGATGACCCTGATTTGAATAAGGATTTAGTAACTCTAAATATGATTCAGAATCTGAGTATTGATGATCATCGAGTTGCTTTTGATTTGGTGCTTACCACGCCAGCTTGCCCAATGAAGGATAGTATTGCAAATGCATGTAAAACAGCTATACTTACAATGGTTAGTCCAGATGCAGAGATAGTGATGAACATAACTTCGAATGTGCAGGTAAGTAGAGACAATAATACCGTATTATCATCCATTAAAAACATAGTTGCTGTGGCCTCAGGTAAGGGAGGAGTTGGTAAAAGTACAGTGGCTATTAATTTATCTAAAACCCTATCAAGAGCAGGTGCAAAGGTTGGGTTATTAGATGCAGATATACATGGCCCGTCTATCCCAACATTATTAGGGACTCAAGGCGATAAACCTGTAATGAATAATGAACTGATGGTACCAATTCTGAAGGACGGTATTAAAACTATGAGTATAGGTTACTTGGTAGAAAGTGGGCAGGCCTTAGTCTGGCGAGGTCCAATGCTAAGCAAAGCAATTACACAGTTTTGTACGGATGTAGAATGGGGTGAATTAGACTATCTATTTATAGACTTACCTCCAGGTACTGGAGATGCCCATTTGAGTATCGTTCAGAACATTCCTCTTAGCGGTGTTATAATGGTAACAACACCTGAAGAAGTAGCGGTTGCCGATACACGTAAAGCAATAGATATGTTTACCAACCCACATTTGAAACAAGAAGTGTTAGGTGTAATTGAAAATATGAGTTATTTCCAACCAGAAAAGGAAGGTAGGAAGTATTACTTATTTGGACAAGGTGGTGGACAAGCATTGTGCGATGAGTTTCAGCTGGATATGCTAGGCAGTATTCCAATCAAAGAAGATAAGTCGTTTGACAACATGCATTCAAATTATTTGCCCATAGTGGGTAAAGTAGTGCAAAAACTATCAGTACTCGCAGCTAATAGATAAAAAGAGGTACCTTTGAACAACATACAATGACAGCATCAGAAACCATAATAGAGGAAGCCTTGGATTCAATGAGACCGTTTCTGAAAAAGGATGGTGGAGATGTAGAGCTTATCTCTTACGAGGGAAATGTGGTCAAACTGAAATTGTTAGGAGCTTGTAGAACATGTAGTATTAGCCACCTAACAATGAAGGCTGGCTTAGAAGAAAGCATTAAGAAAATGCTTCCAGAAGTTGAAGAGGTACTCGCCGTAGATTAATAGTGAGATTCGTTAATGCAACGAACATCTCTCTATACCACATTTATACAATTCGTTAATACCTATAGTATTTGGGTGGCTTTAGGCTCATTTACCTCCTATCTGTTTTTCAGTCGTATTTATGATGTAGAACCTAATTATTTGATAGCAACTGGTCTCTCATTAGGAGTTTGGTTTATTTATACATTGGATCATTTGCTAGATGGGATTAAATTAAAGGATAAGGCATCTACTTTAAGACACAAAGAACATTTTGAAAAACAAGGAGTAATCAAGTGGCTTCTTATTACTGTTGCATTTACTCTAATTGTAATTGCATTTTGGGTGCCTGTATTTTATTACAGATTCATTGGTATGTTAATTTCATTAACGTGCATTCATTTTGTGATAAATTACTGGGTATCATCAAAAGTTAAAAGACTGTTGTTTCTTAAGGAGGTTTTTATAGCCTTGATTGTTACCATAGGTTTTTCAATCTCACCTTGCCTAGAGATTAAGTCGTTGGTAATAATTTCTGACTTTTACCCAATTTTTGGTCTTTTCTTTTTTATCAATTTGGCCAATCTTATGTTGTTTTCTTTCTTTGATAAAGAAGCAGATAGAAGCACAGGCACACTGTCTATTGCTGGTTTTTACAGTGATACTTCATTGCGATTATTTATAGGACTGAGTCTAGCAATATCAGCTTTCCTGACAAGTTATTTGTTTTTTGGAGACAATATGCAGTTCTTAGTTTTTATACTTTTAACAAGTATGCAGGTGACCTTACTAGTTATAAACGTGTTTCCTGCTTTTTTTAAAGTAAAGGATCATTATCGTTTTTGGGGTGATTTCATCTACGTTTACCCTCTTTTTGTTTTGCCATTCCTATAAGGTAGCAGGCTCTACATCTAGGTTCATATAGATCTTTTTCCCCAAGCTGTACTTGGCCACCAGTTTTTGAAAATCGATATGAGTATTGAGCTACAGATCCACATTGCATACATATAGCGTGTACTTTGGTCACATATTCTGCCATTGCCATGAGTTGTGGCATTACTCCAAATGGTGCTCCCTTAAAATCCATATCCAATCCAGCTATTACAACACGTTTGTCCATATTGGCAAGTTGATTACATATAGCAGGAAGCCCTTCGTCAAAGAACTGTGCTTCGTCAATTCCAATGACTTCTATGCCATCTACCCAATTTAGGATTTCGTCAGAACTATCCACTGGAAAAGAGTCAACATAGTTGTCATCGTGTGAAACCACTTTTACCTTATCATATCTGGTCTCCATTTTAGGTTTAAAGATACGTACTTGAAGTTTTGCTATTTTGGCACGCTTAACACGACGTATAAGTTCCTCGGTTTTGCCAGAGAACATGGAGCCACATACTACTTCTATCCAGCCTTTGTTATTTTTTGGTTCGATGAACATGGTGTGTTGATAAGAGCTGCCGAAAGTAATATTATTTGATTTTATTCGTAGAAATATTATGAGTAGAGATAACATTCACAACAGGATAGATGAATTGCTGGGATTAATAAGTATACATAACAGTAGACTTAGTCTCCACAGCGAAAAACTTTCTCAACTAGATATTGATGTATTACGAAAGCAATGTATAGACTTATACGATCAAGTAAATATGCTTGCCTTACAGGGAAAGATAAAGGCTAAAGTGTCGTCAGAACCTGAACCAACATCAATTCCCAAAGAGCAAGTTGAGATACCCAAGGAAGTAACTCCTCCTAAGCCAGTGGTTGCCATTCCTATATCAGAACCCAGAAGAGGGGTAAGTTCCCCGGAACCTATTATTTCAGAAAAGCCTAAAAATAAACCGGTGCCTAAACCCTTGGTAGAAGAAGAGATGTTATCTCTCTTTGAGAAGTTTAGCAGTAAGCCTATATCCAGCATTCCAAAATCCATTTCAGTTGCGAAAAGGTTTGAATTTCAAAGTGGATTCTTTGATGGTGAAGCAAAAGATTATAATCAATTTATGAAGAGTTTAGATGCAGCTGGAAATAGAGAGTCCGCATTTGAAATTTATCATGAATACAAAAATAGATTGGAGTGGGGGAATGAAGATCTTAAGGACGAGCTGAAAGCTTTGATGTATAGAAGGTACACGATGTAAGCCATGTATGTGTGGCGACACATACCCCTATTAAGATTCCTCATCCCATTTATCTTAGGTATACTTGTTACTAAAGAGTATGACCTTGAACTCATTCCTGTTTTTTCAGCTTTCATATTACTCTGTTCTATATTATTAATAGGACATTTATATCTAAAGAATAATATAAGCCGAGTGTTAATTTATATTCTTTCACTAGTAGGTTTGTGTGCAACATTTCTATCAGGCATTCTTGTTACTGAAAACTATCAATTAAAGAACTTCTCAAATCATTTTAGTCACCAAAGTGATGCTGACTTCTTACTTGTAAGAGTGGTTTCAAATCCTGAAGAGAAGCGGAAGTCTATTGGCTGTCAACTAGCAGTATGTAAACTATATGATTCTGACACTTTTGTGGACGTCCAGGGATTAGTGCAGGGTTATTTTGAAAAGGATAGCCTGAGTTTAGGCTTAAATTATGGTGATTATTTATGTATTCAAAACACACTTAAACCAATAGAAGAAGCTAAAAATCCACATCAGTTTGATTTTAAGAAATTTTATAACAACAAGAATATATATCATCAAGGTTATTTTAGGTCAGGTAGTTGGGTATTTACAGGAGCTCATAAGAGCAGCACTTTGTTCTCGCTTAGTTATTATTTGCAAGATCAACTAAGGAGGTTATTTAATCGATATTTTAAAGATGAATCTGTAAAAGGAGTTGCTCAGGCCATAGTATTTGGATACCGAGAAGATTTAGATGAGGATTGGATGCGTGCATTTTCAAAAACAGGAACTATTCATGTTTTGGCGGTTTCGGGTTTGCATATTGGTATTATTTATATTTTGTTAAGTTCTCTAATAGGATTGGGAAGAAGCAGAGGTAAATGGTTAATTGTTAAATCAATTGTGGTAATTGTCTCACTGTTCATATATTGTCTTGTAACAGGTTTTGCCCCTTCAGTATCACGAGCAGCACTTATGTTTGGTATTGTAATTTGTGGAAATGCATGGAATCGAAATTCAAATATTTATAATACACTAACATTTGCAGCTTTTGTTTTACTGGTTTTCAATCCACTTAATTTATACAATGTCGGTTTTCAATTTTCGTTTTTAGCTGTTATTGGTATTGTTTTCTACAAGGATTATTTTAGCTCCTTTTGGCCTCAATCCTCTTGGTTGGGGAATAAAGTTATTTCATTGTTATCTGTTAGCGTTGCTGCTCAGATTACCACCTTCCCAATTGGCTTGTACTACTTTCATCAGTACCCTAATCTGTTTATGTTCTCAAACCTTATTGTTATACCTTTTATAACCGTGATACTGTATTCTGGAATATTCTTTATTGCTGTTGGATTTTGGAGTGATTGGTTAGCCCAATTTCTATCAAAGATTATCAGTATTTATATTCAATTTATTTCAAGTATCGTACACTACATTCAAGATATTCCGTTTGCTTTTTTTGAGAATGTGCACATAACATTTTCGCAGATGTTGTTGATTTATGCTCTTATTGTTGCTGTGACATTTACGGTACTACAAAAATGGAGAAAAGGCTTTGTGCTAGTGATTGTTTTATCAATATCATTTCTGGTGAGTGACTATGTTTTTGAGAGAAGTCTTTACCGAACTGAAGTTGTATGTTTCGATGTGAGAAATGAAACTCTAATTGGGTTCAGACAAAACAAGCAGATTGTGTTCTTAGCGAGTAAAGGGATTTATGAATCGGAGAGTAAAAAGCTTGAGTTTATAGTAAATCCTTATTTAATCAATGAACGGTTAACGGATAATTATTCCGTATTTCCTCTAGATTGTATAAATCAAAAGATGTCAATGGGTTTTTTGACGTTTTTGGATAATGGTACAATATGGTTCAATAATAAGTCGTACATGATTCTCGATAAGACTCATTCTTATATAAATAATGAGATAAAAGGGGACTTTTTAATAATAGGGAGTAAAAAAGGGGAGTCATATATAAAAAAGGTGATTGGAAAACTGGATTTTAAAAATATTGTTATTCTAGATTCGTGGAAATCTGCGAAACAAATTAGGTATATAGATAGTCATTTATTAGTCATAGAGGATGATGGCTGTGTCATATTAAGGCAGGTAAAGTCAGATGTCTAGGGGTTTTCATTGCTTTTTCAAATATTTGTATATATTTGATGCACTTATAATAATTAAGAAACGTAACAAAATCAATCTTAAAAGAAAGCGTATGAAAAAAAATTACAAACGAAATTGGCTTTTCAAATTAAAATCTTTAGCCGTATTTGGCTCCATGCTATTTGCTGGATCTGCTATGGCTCAACTAAGTGGTTCCTATA
>NVWV01000008.1 GCA_002746305.1 Bacteroidota bacterium
GAACTCAACATCTACAAAGTTACAGCTTCCTACACTTGAGAAATCTGCAATTGGCATTTCAAATTGATATGCATTCTTAGTAAGTGACGCATCACAACCACTTGCACTTGCATTCAAAGTGATTTTTCTTTGACCTGGTGTTGCAAATGTGTATGATGGGTTAGAAGACGTAGAAGTATACTCTCCTCCAAAATCCCAACTGTAAGTAATTAGATCTCCATTTGAGATAGTAGTAGAATTAATAATAGATACTGGAGTACCTTCACAAGCATTCAATACTTTAAAGTCAATTTCTGGCTTAGGTGTAACATTAATGGTATGACTAGTGCCATACTCAAACTTAGGATAAACTCCGTTTGCTACAGTCATCTCAACTACAACACCACTACCATAAGTTGAATATTCCCAGAAACCGTTTAAGATATCTGAATTATCATCTGTTATTGCTGCATTTGGATCATTGAAATCCCAGTCTGTAATAATGTAGTTTACACCTCCTAATGTTGAAGTATTCTTGAACTGTGCAATATCTCCTAAACAAATATCAGTAGCATCAAAAGATGGTACTGGAGTATGTGGCACATATAAATATCTACCAAAAGCAGAATCGCAACCAGTACCAATATCTGTAACTTCAATTTCCATCCAGATAGTCTCACCTGCTAATGAAATCTCAGGATTAATCGTTAGTTTCTCAGGTGAACCACCTAGTATCCCAAAACCTTGTGAAGTAACATCTGCACCACCACCAACGGTAGTTGCAGTTACGACATAGCTATAAGGACCTGGTCCTGAAGTTGAGAACTTAGTTGGTCGAGAAATATCATACACAGAAACGTATGTTTTTACTGTTGCATCTGGATCTCCTAGAGAACCGCTATTGAAATAACCATCAAACTGAGTAGACAAAAATAAATCGCCTCCTGCTGGAGATGACTCTATAATGAAACTGTAGCTGTTGCTATTGTTTCCAGGATTATCATCGTTACCGTCAAGATAAGCTTCCACTAAGTTCGTTCCAGAAGTATTAAATGTAGGAACATTTGCAAAAGTATAACTGTATGACGCTCCGCCTGCAATAGGACCGGGTACTATTTCACTTACAATAGTTCCTCCATTTATTTCATATGCTACTGGAATATCTGATACTGGGAATGTATTTTCATTTTTGATTGTAATCCCTATTTCCTTAGAAAAATTACCACACTCAGTTGCATTTGTAATGAAGTCAATGCTTGATCCAGAAAAATCCAAATCAAACTCTGTTGCTCCTATATCTGGAGTAGTAATGCTTCGTGTTATTCCTTCTATGTCAGTAGTTACTCCTGTAAAAGGAACACCTAGATTACATAAACCAAATTTTGTAATTCTGTAATCTCCACTAGATCTGTTAACAAAAGATACTGGTTCATTATACCAATCGGTACCAAAAGCACCTGTCATATCATCAAAAGTAGCGTACGTAGGACCAGCATAGTCTGCATAGTTTACGTTTCCACCACCAGTAACATCTTCTAAATGGATATCATTGTTAATAAAAACAGAAGTTCCGCCTAGAGCACCTGCATCATAACCAAATATTCCGTACATATTACCAGCAGTTTTATTGAAATCGCAATAGATAATATTATTTTGTACTGTACCATTAATATAACCTGCATACATAGGGTAAACAGTTCCTGTACTATTTTGTCCAGGCTCTTTCATCAAGTTAATAGTATTATTTATAACATCAACTTGTTCTGAATATGGACCATAAATATACATCCCGTATACAGTACCTCCACCACTTATGTCAATAACATTGTTTGCTATTAAAGCAGGGCTTGTACCATTCACAGCATAATAACCATAATAATAAAGGCCATATTTAGTACTAGTCAGACCATTTCTTAGGTCATGAATTTTATTACCTGTAATAGTCATACCACCAGAATAATACTGATATGCATAAATACCATACTGAGTATAATTAGTTGTAGCACCCGTATTGTGTATATTGTTATTGGATATTACACTTCCTGCATCAACATAGTAAGTTCTAATACCATAATAAGCGAAATTCTTAATTTCATTATTGTCAATGATATTTCCTTTTGTATCTGAATTGTTATTAACGTCAGCTGAAAAGATTCCCCAATAAGGACCATAGTTAACTGGAGCACTCGTCACATTATTTGAAATAACACAATACTCAGCTGCATTAGCATAAGTATATACTGATGTATTGGTACCATTTCCCAAAAGAATATACGTACTAGCCGTATATATAGCTGTTAGATTAGGCATAGTCAACTCACAATCATTAATTGTAATGTACGTTGAGACATCTCTAATCTGCACACATCTACCGTAGTTAGTTGTGGTATTCTCAATTACCAAATTATCGACAGTATAGTAATCTGCATCACTAAATGTGATAACTTGACTTCTTGAAGAGGTACCTGTGTACGTAATTTTCTCTCCATTACCATTGATAGTAATTGTGTTAGTGGCACTTGCTCCACTTGCATCTTCGAACACGACCCATTCACTATAGGGACCAGAACTTGCAACAACATCCACAACAACAGGGCCACTTACCCCATCAGATGTCAATGTATCTGCTAAAGCTGTAAAACTAGTAAAGTCACCACTTCCACCTGCATCAATGGTATAAGAACCACTTAGTTGAGCAAAAGATGATCCTGCAAAAAGCATAGACCCTACCAAAACGACTGTTTTAAATCTGAAACGCCAATTTCTTTTGTAATCTTTTTTCATTCGATTTTTTAAAATTTATTTTGAATAATTATATTTCGAATCTAATTTTTTTATGTCATAAACCATTTAGCTCTGTCTATGGACACTGACTATTGTCCTCTTTTTTTCTCAACCCCCCCCTCCAACGTTGAATCCAAGAACATAAAATATGACACTATAAAATAAAATATGACAATGCTCCTATAGTATGGGACGGCCTCATATGCAATACTTTACAGTACGATGACTTTGTTATTACAAAAGTTTCAAATTGACTTAATTTTAAATTCTATATTATAGCTTTTTTGTCGCATGTAAAATCTGGTCCTCAAAACGATACTCACAAACCACTGTATCAATTTGGATTATGATGACCCTTAATTAAGAGCCATCATCCGTTAGAATAAATGAGGAGACAAGAAAAACAGTCTTACATTAAGACGTCATTAATGGGCTCTATAGAAGTTGGCAATTCTTCTTCACCCAACATCTCTTTTAAATCTATCTCTATTGTACGACACAAAGAGAGCATTGGTACATCATTTGGCAAACCTTCAAATGGGTTCTCAGAATAGTCCCCAACTAATTCCATCATAAGAAATACCCATCCCACAATTATGGTAAAAGGAATAGAAAGCCATGCACCCCAGTCTCCAAAATCTTCATAATCGTGAAACTCTGTAACCATTCCAAAAGGCAACAAAAAGATAAAGATCCCTACAAAAACAAAACTGATGCTCCCATATTGTCTTGGGAAAGGAAATTTCTTAATCCGTTCTGCTTTTCCTTGATGCGTATAAAAATCATTCAAAATTTTCTGTAGTTCCATATGCCTAAAATCATCAATAATATTTTTAGATCTTAGTTTTTTAAGTTCTTGACTTTGTTTATCAATAATCTGCGTAGCTGTATTTTGTGCATTGGTTAATTTTTCCAATTCATCTTCTGGGAGACATTGAGGCAGTTCACTCTTCGTTATCTCGTCTGCAAACAAACCAATACCAAAGGATTCTCTTCTAGCCTCTGTAGCTTTTCTGACCATTCTATTTTGATTAATATGTTCCCATGGCGTCGAAATAAGAAGCTGGCTTCTTAAGGAATACAGCCACCCAATATGTCTATATATCAACGTTTTAGAAATTTTGTGTAACTCTTCATCGCTCATTTTCTCTTTTCTAAATTCATTTGACACGTAACTTCTCACTGTTGAACCCCACATCCTACTGCTGTTTACAATTGACCCCCAAATCTTTCTAGCTTCCCACATTCGGTCGTAAGATGAATTATTCTTAAAACCCAAGTAAAATGCAACGGCAGTACCTATAACAGACAAGGGTAACCAAGGAACTTTAAATCCTTCGTAACCAATACTATGTAATGCTTCGATAAAAGAGGTCGCCCCAATTGCCCATACAGTCAGCCATATAATATGACCACCTGTAAAATTCATAAGACCTTTAAACCCAAAATTCTTTTTTACATACATACTCTTATCTCTTTAATATTCTCAACATTAACACTTCCTCAGCAAAAAGGTTGGTCTCTTTTGAAACATTTAACAAGTCCTTGGAAAAATACTTGCTAGCTAAAGCGTGTTTATCTACATCCGGTAACTCCACAAACTTTTTTTGATTACTTCCCAATGCAGTAAACATCTCTCTCATCGCTGGCACAGATACCACAGAATCTTGTTGCACCTCATCCTTATAATTACACAACACCAATGTAGGAATTTCTATTTTATTAAATGTCTTATCAATCATAGTTCCCTCTATTAACCTTTGCAACTCCACAACAGACTCCAATCGATATTTTGTATGCCAATACTTTTGAGCTTCTACTGGAGCTTCCCATTCGTGGTAATTTCCTCCTTTAACAACCCGAGCTATTTCAAGACCCCAAGGACCTGCAAGCAAAGAAGCTTTTGGGTCGAATACCTCAATGTTTGGCGAATAACAAATTAGACTGTGAATATTGTTTTTTCCGGATGCTAAAAACAGACTTGAGGTACAGCCTGTACTAGTCCCCATTACGATTACTTTCTCTCCCATTATTTGAGCAACAGCCAATGCCTCCTTTGCACTATTAATCCAAGCTTCTGCAGTGAAATTAATCATATTCTCAGTTTCTATTAGCCCATGTTCTGCCAACAAAGGAGCATACATATTCATACCATACCGTATTGCAAACTCTTTATGAATCGGAGCTCCCTCTTCTGGACATGCAGAAAATCCATGCAGGTAAAGTAAAACGAACTCTGTTGGTTTATTTATAGAATCTGCCCAATAAACCTGGGATTCATTTCCAGTACGAATTGATTTGCTTTCATCCTTTTGTATAATCCAAGATGCAACATCACTTACTTCTCCAATATCAGCGGATATGGCATCTTCAATATCAGGATTCAGGAGCAATGGATCCGGCTTAGGACCAACGATATAAGTAACTCCCAGTATTGCTGTAATCAAAAGGAGAACAAGTACAATTCTTTTCACTCTGTTATTCAATTAGTTAGATGCCAAAGTTAAGTAATCACCTTATGAATTATAATTATTGTTATTTTCGGCTTTCGTAAATCATCTAAATGCAAAAAGAAAAGTCTTATCACATAATTAATTATTCTCAAATATTAACGATTCTACTTATTAGCATGTTTAGCATATGCTCCTCATCTTCTTTTTGCCAAAGTATCAGTGGCAAGGTGATAAACAACAGAGGAGAAGGACTAATTGGTGCGTACATTACTGTACCTAGTGTAAAAGGAATTGGAGCAATAACGGATGACTATGGTAAATTCAACATAAAAGTACCTTCTCTTCCTGTGACACTAAAAATATCTTATTTAGGTTTCGACAATCAACTTGTTACTGTTAAGTCTGCAGGCCAAAAACTAAAAATTTCAATGTTGGAAGGAAAGGAAAATGTCTTGACTGGTGCTGTGGTTAAAGCGAGTAGAGTTACAGAAAAACAAAAAGAAGCTCCTCTTACGATTGAATCCATGGGTATTAAAGCAATAAAAGATGCTCCTGCGGCTTCATTCTATGAAAGTTTAGGAAATCTAAAAGGCGTTGATGTTACCGCTGCAAGTCTAGGTTTTCGTGTGGTAAACACCAGAGGCTTCAATAGTACAAGTCCTGTTCGCTCCTTACAATTAATTAACGGAGTCGACAATCAATCACCTGGACTAAATTTCAGCTTGGGAAATTTTCTTGGAGTGAGTGATTTGGATATTAGTAGAGTGAATATTATAGCTGGAGCTAGCAGTGCATTTTATGGACCTAATGCCTTTAATGGAGTTATCAGTATGGAGACTAAAGAGTCTTATGATTTCCCAGGTATACTGACGGAAGTTAAGGTAGGAGAACGTAGCCTTTCTCAATTTGCTATTCGCTACGCTGATTATTTCACCAATGACAAAGGACATAAAACCTTTGGGTATAAAGTAAATGCATTCTATATGCAAGCTCAAGATTGGGAAGCCGAAAATTACAACCCTTCCCTTGATAGCGACCATAATCAAAACAACCCTGGAGGCTATGATGCTGTAAATGTATATGGAGATGAAGTTCTTACCAATGGAAACAGTGACTATGACAATCCTGCTGGAGCAAGTTCTCCCATTGACAATGCTGCTGGAATTGGGACCTTTTATAGGTCTGGATATCAAGAAAAGGAGTTGGTAGATTATAGCACCGATAACTTAAAATTAAACACTACCTTAAGTTATAGATTTTCTGACAGTTTACAATTGGATTACACATTCAATTTCAGCACAGGATCTACTGTATATCAAGGAGATAATAGATATAAACTAGATGGCATTCGCTTTTGGCAAAACCATGTTGAAATCAAAAGTAAAGACAAATTTTTCATCAGAGCTTATAGCACCAATGAAAATGCGGGTAACACCTACGACATTGTAACCACGGCTTTCAGATTAAATCAAAAGATAAGCACCGATGCCGATTGGTATAATGCATATAAGCGGGTTTGGAGAAAGGGGCCATTTAATTTTTATAAAGAAGTAGAAGGCATAGAGGGTTACCAAAAGTATGATGCCAACGTACATGGCAGTCAAGAAGATTGGTTCAACACAATTTATCTCCCTTTTATAGATAACAATAGAGCAGCAATAACAGAAGTACATAATCAGGCTCGTGGTGTAGTTGACGCCCAGCGTTTAAATCCAGGCACACCAGATTTTGACACAGCTTTTATAGATATTACAAGCAGATTATTTTCAGAAGGAGGTACCCGATTTTATGATAAATCGGCGTTATATCATTTACAAGGCCAGTATATTTTTAAGCATAAATTTGGTAAAATAACTTTGGGAGGAAATGGTAGAATGTACAGACCCGATTCCAAAGGAACCATTTTAGAAGATACCGGTAATGTTCGAATTACAAACTATGAAGTAGGAGCCTATGGCGGTATTGAAAAACGCTGGAAATTGGACCGTATGATTGCCAATATCACTACACGAATTGACAAAAATCAGAACTTTGATTTTTTGCTTTCTCCAGCGGCCTCTTTCATCTACAAGCATCGACCAAACCATGTTTTGAGATTTTCTTTTTCGTCAGCGATACGGAATCCAACCTTGGCGGACCAATATCTCCTGTATGATGTAGGTAGAGCAACCTTACTTGGAAACCTAAATGGATATGACTCCCTTATTGACATACAGTCTTTCAGAGATGCTTATGCTGGAATTGCAGATAGGACACTTCTAAAGTACTACAATGTAGACCCAATAAGACCTGAACAAGCTCGTACAGTTGAACTGGGTTACAAAGGCAATATTGCAAATCAATCATTATTCATAGATGCAGGCTATTACTTCACCTCTTATAAAGACTTTATTGGTTATAATATTGGTTTAGATGCAGGTTTTTTCAACTCAACCTCACAGACTCCTTCATTTGTGAGTGCCTATCGTGTAGCTGCCAACGCCAGAGAAATAGTAACCACACAAGGAATAGCTATAGGTCTAAATTATTTCTTCAAAAAATACAATTTAGGAGGGAACTACTCTTGGAATGTATTGAACAAGAAAGGTACTGATGACCCAATTATACCTGCATTTAATACACCAGAACATAAGTTCAACCTAAGCATTAGTGGGACTAGACTAAAGCTTCCTTTTGTCCAAGGTGAAAATTTCGGTTTTGGTATTAATTACAAATGGATTCAAGGTTTTGTATTCGAAGGTTCACCTCAATTTACGGGGGTAATACCTACTTATGACATGGTGGACGCTCAAATAAACTACGAATCACCTCAATGGAATACGACCTTTAAACTTGGAGGGTCAAACATCTTAGGTATTATGCCACTATTCGATACCAACGGAGAAAATGCTCAACGAAGTGTTTTAAAGAACCTAAACTATCAGGTCTATGGAGGTCCTTTTGTAGGACGAATGATCTATTTATCCGTACAACACAACCTCGTTTTTAAGAAAAAATAAGCTTTTCCTAAAAAGCCATATATTGCCAATAAAATAATCCGAAATACAAATGAAAAAAAAGTACTTAATTTTAACCATCTCAATTGCATTCGCAGCCTTAACTGTTAATGCCCAAACAAGGTATATAGATGCCATCTATTCCGATGCTGACATCGAAGTGACCTCAGACATAGAATATGGAACAAACATTGATTTCCTAACTTCAACTCTGGACAATCCTGCAAACATACTTCAAGACATTACAGCTATAAAAACTGCCATTGCCACAAGCCAACCAATACCCGCCAGTCATTACAATCCTGCTGACGCGAGTACAGATGTAAAAGTAACTGTGGTCAAAATGGATGTTTATAAGGCCAAAACTTCTGTAGATGCTTCTACCAACAGACCAGTAATTATTTTCATACATACAGGAAATTTCCTTCCTCCTCCTATCAATGGTTCTCCAGTGGGTATCAAAACTGACAGTTCTGCGATAGTACTTTGTACTGAATGGGCAAAGAGAGGTTATGTAGCTGTATCTGTAGACTATAGACTAGGATGGAATCCACTTGCTACTAGTGTAGAAGTAAGAAGAGGCCAACTATTAAACGCAGTATTCAGAGCTATTCATGATGTAAAAAAAGCAGTACGTTTCATCCGTGATGATGCGGCAGGGACTAACTCTTACGGTGTAAACGCAGATAACATTACGCTATATGGAGAAGGTACCGGAGCTTATGTTGCTTTGGCATATGAGACTTTGGACAAGCCCGAAGAAATGGAATTAACCAAATTTAGAGCTGGAGGAGTAGGACCTTCATATATTGATACTATGAACGTAGGAAACATTGAAGGTTTTGGGGGAACATTAAACCTTTATCCCACCAGTGCAACTTCTTCAGACATAACTTCTGTAGTAACTGCCGGCGGTGCACTTGCTGATACTTCTTGGTTAGAAGCTGGAGATGCTCCTATGATCGCTTTTCATTGTATAAGAGACCCATTTGCTCCTTTCAGTGAAGGTACCGTAATTGTGCCTACTACCAATGAAGATGTAGTAGATGTACAGGGTGCAAATGTTTATATTCAAAAAGCAGTTGTTCTTGGAAACAATGATGTGATAAAAGGTATTAAAGCTAATGACGTATATACACAAGCGGCTAGAGCTTCCTATGGTCAAGAGTTTGACTATATATATGCTGCTCCTTTTGACAAAATCACCGTAAATACTGAGGTAGAAGGACTCTTCCCTATTATCAGACCCTTAAATGAAACCGTGTTAAATAATGAGGCTGGACCTTGGCAGTTTTGGGATCCAACATCTCCATTGGCAACTGCTAAAGTTGGAGAAGTTGGAGGTATGGACATTTCTGCTCATATGAATAGTGTAGTCTCTAACCCAGGTATGGGACCAGATAAGGCTAGAGGTTACATCGATACTATTTGTGGCTATATGTGTCCTCGGATTGCTCTTATTAATGGAGACATTACCTTATCTCAACTATCTATAAAAAATGTATTGCCAAAAAATGCAGCCACTATGTACCCAAATCCTGCAGCTAATGAAGTAACGGTATCTGTAGATAGCAAGTATCAAGTAACTGGTGTTAGCATATTTGATATTGCTGGAAGAGAAGTTATTTCAAAAGAAGCTACCAACTTAACTACCATTAGTTTAGAAGGATTGGAATCTGGATATTACTTTGTAAATGTGAATACAAAAGAAGGAACAGTAACGAACAAATTAATCAAAGAATAAGGGACTTTTATCAGTCTATAAATCCCACTACATGGTATGTAGTGGGATTTTTTTATACTTTTGTCTTTAACCAAATCACAAAAATATGTTAAAAAAGATTTTAATTGGCCTAGTAGCCATCTTAGTAATTGCTCTAATTGCCACTAAATTTATGACTAAAGAATTCGGATATGAGGATTCTGTACAAATTGATGCAACTCCCGAACAAGTGTGGCAACATACAAGTTCACTTAGAGGTATGGGTGAATGGAGCCCTTGGATGGCCAAAGACGAGAATATAGAACAAACTTGGGAAGGTGAAGATGGTGCTATCGGTTCTAAAAACTGCTGGACTAGTGAAGTAGAAACAGTAGGTGTTGGATGTCAATCTATCACCGAATCTGAGGCTAATAAGCATCTGGGAACATCTCTAAAATTTGAAAAACCTAATGACGGTTTAGGAAATGCTTATGTTGACCTCGAAGAGAGTGATGGAGGAACTAAGGTTACGTGGGGATTCACTAGTGAAATGCCTTGGCCAATGAACCTGATGATTCCAATGATGAATATGAAAGAAGCAATGGGTGCTGACTGGACTAATGGTCTAAATAAGTTGAAAGAACTTTCTGAAGCATCAGCCAAAGCCGATTTAGAGACGGCAGCGGCAGCAGCACAAGCAGCATTAGAAGCTGAGGCTGCAGCATTAGAAGAATCTACAACTGAAGAAGAGGAATAGCTCTTTCTAATACCTAGTTATAAAAAAAATCCCAATGCAAGTACTTGCATTGGGATTTTTTTATTCAGTAGACTATCCTTAGGATAGAAGATCTACCTTACCAGAATCTAGATTATAGTACGCTGGAATTATCTTTATTTTTCCTGCATCCACTGCTTCTTTTAGAATCACAGATTTAGACTGTAAATCTTCAACTGACATACATGCATTCACTTTTACAATATCATTTACTAGAGCTCCCTCTGGAGCTGCTTTTATCGCTGGGTTAATATGACCAAGTAGGTGATTTAGGTTTGGCCCGTTATCTCCTCCTGCAACTGCCGCTGTAACAGCTCCGCAACTTTGATGACCAAGAACTACAATCACTTGACTACCGCAATGAGCTACTGCATATTCTATACTTGCTATACTTGATGTATTTGCGACATTTCCAGCTACTCGAACTACAAATAACTCTCCCAAACCTGCATCAAATGTGAGTTCTGGAACCACTCGGCTATCTGCACAACTTAACACGATGGTATGTGGTTGTTGACCTTTAACCAATTCATCTCTTCTGGAACTATCTTGAAATTTGCCATCTAATTTATCAGCGACAAACCGACTGTTCCCTTCTTCCAACCGACTTACTATTTCTTGAATATTCATTTTCTATTTAACAATTTTAATATTAAAATTCGGATTATACTTTCTCAATTATAATGGCATATCCTTGACCTACTCCAATACACATTGCTGCTAGTCCGTATCTTTTGTCTTGCTCTTGAAGTTCTAAGGCTAAGCTATGCGTAATTCTTGTTCCACTTACTCCAAGTGGATGACCAATTGCTATAGCTCCTCCATTGGGATTAACTCTAGGATCATTATCAGCCAATCCTAGCTCTCTTGTACAAGCTAGGCTTTGTGCAGAAAATGCCTCGTTCAGCTCTATTACACCTATATCATCCAATGTAAGCCCTGCTTTTTCTAATGCTTTACGCGTTGCCATGACTGGTCCTATTCCCATAATTCTTGGCTCTACTCCTACTACCGCACTACTCACAATTCTAGCTAGTGGTTTTAGGTTGTATTTTTTAACCGCATCTTCAGAAGCTATAATCACTGCAGCAGCTCCATCGTTTAAACCACTTGCATTTCCGGCAGTAACTGACCCATTCTCTTTAAAAACAGTTCTAAGTTTTGATAAACCTTCAACGGATGTGTCTGGCTTTATAAACTCATCCTGATCAAAAACCAAATGGTCTTGTTTTCTTCTAGGTATCTCGATTGAGACAATTTCTTTTGCGAGTCTCCCATTATCTCTAGCCCTTGCAGCTTTCTGTTGTGACCAAACCGCAAATGCGTCTTGATCGGCTCTACTAATATCAAATTTATCGGCCAGGTTTTCAGCCGTTTTGCCCATTGCTTCTGTACCATACAATTTCTCCATTTTTGGATTAACAAATCTCCAACCGAAACTGGTATCATAAATCTTTGAGTCTCCACCATACGGAGTAGCTGATTTAGACATTGCTAATGGACTTCGAGTCATATGTTCAACTCCCCCACTTATTATAATATCTGCATCACCTGCTTTTATTGCTCTATTCGCATGCACTATAGCAGACATACCTGAAGAGCACAATCTATTAATCGTTTCTCCTGGAACAGACCACGGCAATCCGGCAAGTAGAGCACTCATTCGAGCTACATTTCTATTGTCTTCTCCTGCTTGATTGGCACAACCTATGATTACATCTTCATACGCATCTTTAGGTATACTTTCATTTCTCTCAACTAAAGTTTTAAGTACATGTGCTAATAAATCATCTGTACGGATACTTGATAATGTACCTCTGAATTTACCAAAGGCTGTTCTAATACCATCTACTATGTATGCTTCTTTCATTTATTGATTCAAAATTACCTAAACTAATGAAGATAATACGTGTAATTGGATGAATAATTATGATCTACCAATATTAACTATAATCCTCCCACCAAGCTTCTCTCATGTTACTATTTACGGTAAACATCTGTCCTAATCTAGGTGTTATATAACATTGATCTTGCTTATTTGTTTCCGCTGTGAAACGTTCGACAGGTTCTTTCCATGCATGTTGAGCCAAAGCAAATCCTGCCCAATGGACTGGCATAATATTTTGAACCTTTGCATCGTTCGCTGCCTGCACACTTTCTTCTGGATACATATGTATCTGATGCCAAAGCTCATTGTACTGACCACATTCCATAAACCCAAAATCAAACGGGCCAAGGCGTTGTCCTACTTCTGTGAAGTGATCTCCATAACCTCCATCACCACTGAAGTATATATTTTCATTTGCTGATTTTAGCACCCATCCTCCCCAAAAGGATTTCGCTCGATTGGTCGCTCCTCTACCCGCAAAATGACGAGATGGAGTTGAATGTATTTCAATGCCATCCACTTTGATACTTTCCCACCAATCTAATTCTGTAATATTGGATGGATCAACTCCCCAATCTTCATAGTGCCGACCAGTACCTAGTGTAGTTATGTATTGTTTTACCTTGGGTTTTAGCTTTTCAAAACTTGCTAAATCCACATGGTCATAGTGATCATGTGTCATGAGTAAAATATCAATTTCAGGAAAATCATCAATTAAGTTCAATGTATTTTCAGAAAATCGTTTCGTAGGAAAAGGTGCAATTGGGGAAGCGTTGGGTCCTAACATCGGATCTATAAGAATGGTCTTGCCCGCAATTCTCATCAATACTACCGAATGACCATACCACATCATTTTAATTCTTTCCGAAGATGCTAAAAAAGCTTTCTTGTCAAATGGCAAAATGGGCAATGAAGTTTCTGGCTCTCTACCCTTTTTTCTAAAAATTTGCTTGTATAATAAACCAGGAATTTCCCCTACGGTAATATCCATTGTAGTGGTCTCTAAATTTTGAAAAACACCTTCTCTCCAATGGGGAGATTGCTCATACCGTGACGTTCGCTCAGGGGTAAGCTTACCCCCAAATTGCTTTATAAATCTCAAAATATTACGACAAACTACTAAGCTTATTGATATCTCCGCTTTCCAAATGTTTTAAGTCTTGATTTACAGTCACTGAGTTAATCATAGCTTGACCTATTCTGGTTGTAGTTGTAACACTACTCATTCTTCTGAACAGCGGGTAAAAAGGCTGTAGAATAAAATAAATAGGACTGTACCAAGTAGCTGTGGTTTTAATTCCCTTCTCAGGAATAATCATACCCGGTCTAAACATATATGCATCTTTAAAACCCTTGTTCAACACATAGTTTTCTGCTTTACCTTTTATTCTGGCCCACATCGATTTTCCTTTTTCAGACGAATCCGTGCCTTGACCAGAAACATAGTTAAACACCAAATCCGGATTTAACTTATATAGTGTCTCTACCCAGTGTGCAACAATATCATACGTAAACTTCGCATATTCTTCCTCCGTCTTTCCAATTGAGGTTACTCCCATATTAAAGAAACATGCATCATATTCACTCATCTCATTTTCAATTGCACTTAGATTTGCAAAGTCTGAATGCAAAACTTCTCTGAGTTTAGTATGATTAATCGCCAAGGAACGCCGATTCACCACAAGCACTTCAGATACTCGATCGTCCTCCAAACATTCTAGTAGCACACCCTTCCCCACCATCCCAGTGGCTCCTGTTATTATTACCTTCATCCTTTTTTATTTATACTTCTTTCTTAGTGTTTGCAGTAATCTATCCTTGTCCACTATGTCTCCTTTAAGCAAAACAGTGGTAGCAAATCCATCCAAATAGGCCAAGATCAGATCTGCTTCGGCTTCGGGATCTCGATACTTCAATTCTGTAAGTGCTTCAATTAAAATATCACGCATTGGTTTACCCATCTCATCATCATAATATTCATTTTGCCATTTGAGTGAATAAACTAATCGCCAAAAGGGGTAATCCTCTTCGTCAATATGAAATGGCATCTCCATAATAGCCACAATCTTATCCTCAGCCTTGTTAATCTGACTTAAAGCTTCCATTTCTTCTTGAAGTTTTTCCTTACCTACCTGCATCAATGCATTAAGTAGGCCCGCCTTATTCTCAAAGTGGCGAAAAATCAACCCTTCCGAAACTCCTGCTTCTTTGGCTATTGCACTAGTAGGAACTGCATCAAACCCTTTGCTTGCAAAAAGTTTTAATGCACTATCCAATATTGCTTTTTGTTTTTCTGTCATATTGTTAGTGAGTAATTGCTTACAAATATATAGACTGATTTATATGAAATCCAAAAATAAGTAAGTAAATAATCACTTATAACACTATTAAGCCTCTTTACATATCTTGCGACCTATATGAATTCATCCGTTATTCATCAAGTATTTGAACCCAGTATTGCAAACAAACTTGAATTGGACACCGTTCTTAACTCATTCGATTTGATTGAATGCCACAAAGGAGACACTCTATTATCTGAAGGCCAATACGCATCTGAATACTACTTTGTAGAATCTGGTTTTTTAAGAGCTTACGCAATTGACACTCGTGGTAACGACATAACAACTGGTTTCTATGGACAAGGACAAATCCTTTGGGAGGTCGCATCGTTATTCTTACAAACTCCTACCAAGGAAAATATCGAAGTTCTTCAGTCTGGAAAACTATGGAGAATCACACTTTCTAAATTTCAAGAGTTGTTCGATACTATAGCAGATTTCAGAGATTCAGGAAGGACACGATTGGTACAAAATCACGTCAAACTAAAACAGCGTTCACTATCAATGATTACAGACAAGGCGGAGGTCAGATATTTAACACTCATGAAGGAACATCCCGAGATTTTTCAAATGTCGACCCTAAAACACATCGCAACTTATTTAGGCATTACAGATTCTTCTCTTTCTAGGATAAGAAGAGATATCATTAAAAAATGATTTCTTGTCTAATGACAAGACTAATATCAGTGTCTTTTTTCAACTTTGCACTGTAAAAGAATAAACGGATGATAGACAACTTACCTTTATATGTGACCATAGTATTCATTTTAGCGACACTATTTACCTTAATACTATTTTACAAGGCAAGTAACCAATCTAAAAAAGTTCTACTTGTCTCTATCGGCTGGCTTGTACTTCAAGGTGTACTTGGCTTTTTCTATTTCTACACCAATACGGATGGAATGCCCCCTCGACTAGTTCTAGCTTTATTCCCAACATTTGTCGCCATGGGAATTCTGTTTTTTACTGCCAAGGGTAAGGTTTTCATAGCATCTCTCAATCTAAAAGTACTTACTTGGTTACATGTAGTTAGAATACCCGTAGAGCTCTGTTTATACTGGCTTTTTGTTGCCAAGACCATTCCTGAAGTAATGACCTTTGAAGGAAGAAACTTTGACATCCTAGCTGGGATTACTGCCCCTATCATTGTCTACCTATATTTTAACAGGAAGGTAGTTTCCAAAAAAATACTTTTAATCTGGAATGTGGCCTGTCTTATTCTTCTCGTCAACATCGTAATTACAGCTCTCTTTGCAGCTCCAACACCCATTCAACAAATCGCTTTTGACCAACCCAATGTTGGAATACTTTATTTCCCCTTTGTTTGGCTACCAGCCTTTATTGTTCCAGTGGTAATGTTTAGCCACTTTGTGGCAATCAAGAGATTGAGAACTTCTGAGTAATCTTTAACCATAATACTCTACATACTGATTCTCAGTTTCATAGAGTTTAATACAATGTAGTACTGCTCCTTCGGGCATTTCATTTACGATTTCTTCCCAAATCTTCATAACAATGTTTTCTATGCTGGGCATTACATCTTTCAGAAAATCTACATCTAGATTAAAATTCTTGTGATCCAATTGAGAGACCACTTTATCTTGAAGTATTACTTTCAACTTTTTGAGATCCATTACAAAACCTGTGTCTGGATTGGGTCTACCTTTTACAGTGACAAATAAGTCAAAATTGTGACCATGCCAATTTTTATTGGCACACTTACCAAATACCTCATCGTTTTGCTCCTCAGTCCAATTGGGATTGAAGAGTTTATGTGCACCATTAAAATGCACCTTTCTGGTTACGTAAACTAGCTTTTCTGCCATCGAATAAAATTGCACTGCAAATTTAAGTCTAAGATTAAGTTTTTTTCAGTTAAACTTTAACATAAAATGTCGGTTTTAGGCTTACGCTTATTTCTAGATTTAGCTTTAACTTCGCCCCCAATGGCGATACTCGTAACTGGAGCAGCAGGATTTATTGGAAGTTGTTTGGTTTCATTCCTCAATAAAAAAGGACTAAATGACCTGATTTTAGTTGATGACTTTAGTAAAACAGAAAAGGCTAGGAACCTGGAGGGTAAGAATTTTACAGCTAAAATTGATCGAGATATTTTCTTGCATGATATTGAAAGACATTCAATAGACTTTGTATTCCATATCGGAGCACGTACTGACACTACTGAATTTGATGCAGCAATTTTTGACAAGCTTAATATGGCATATAGTCAAGCTTTATGGAAACATTGCGTCTCAAATAACATCCCTTTCTTATATGCATCTTCGGCTGCAACCTATGGTAGCGGAGAAGAAGGTTTTGATGATGAAGAAAGTATAGAAGCTCTTAAACCACTTAACCCTTACGGACAAAGCAAACAAGACTTTGATGTTTGGGCTTTATCTCAGAAAGAAACTCCTCCATTTTGGGTAGGTCTAAAATTCTTCAATGTTTTTGGACCTAATGAATACCATAAAGGCAGAATGGCTAGTGTAGTCATGCACGCTTTTAATCAAATTACTAAGAACGGAGGGCTTAATCTCTTTCAGAGTCACAACCCAAACTATAAAGACGGAGAACAAATTAGAGATTTCATTTATGTAAAAGACTTACTTGGTCTAATGTGGTTTTGGTATGAAAACCAAAATCAAAATGGCATATACAATGCAGGAACAGGAAAAGCCCGGACTTTCAATGATTTAGCAAATGCCATTTTTATAGCATTAACTAAAGCCCCTGAGATAAGCTATATTCCTACACCAATTGACATCAGAGACAAGTATCAATACTTTACCGAGGCCAAGATGGACAAAACCACAAACGCAGGCTATTCGGAAGACTTTCACTCTTTAGAAGATGCCGTATCTGACTATGTAATCAATTATCTAAATAGTAACAGTATATATTGAAACGTATACTTCAAATAGCGTGGATCTTTACAGGTATATTAATAACCGTTCTACTATATAGGAGTATCCTTTCCACTCCCAAGGAGACAGATGATACTGCGGTATCTGAGGATTTGGGCAGTTTTATTGATGAACTGGAGTCTGAAGCCAACACTATTTTTACAGATGTTTTTCCTGTAGATTTCACTTCACCATCGGCTAAGGAAGCTAAATCTCTAAAATCAAAGAGGTGGTATCTCGTTCAAACGAATAATGGCGAACCTACCTATTGGAATAGCAATAAGTTTGGACTTGACACTGTTTTACAGAAACAAAACTCCCCTATAATCTACAAGTTTGGAGACGACGTGTATGTCCTTTTTAATAAGAAGAATGCTTATGCAGCCTTTCGACTTGCAAATGATGGCTCTTTGCATTCTAGGTTAATGACAAAATACCCCACCCTAAAAAACACAAAGCTTAATTCTCAAGAACTACCTATTTTGGGCAATGATGAGGTAGTCTTCAAATTCACCAAAGAAACTAACAGTATTGGAAAAACACTCTGGATGAGTGCATTAGTAAGCCTTCTACTTCTTTTTCTGGTACTCTACAATGTCAAGAAGAAGCACTATCTAATGTACGTGGCCGCAGGATTAGTAGTTGGCGTCGATATTCTCACGTACTACTTAAGTGGTGAATCATTCAGTAGATTTTACTTTGTAAACTCTGAAAGTTTCACTCTAGCTACCGATCAGAGTATTGTGCTTAAACTCCTATTGCATGTAAGCACAATTTCTTCCCTACTATTTGTTATTTTCAGGAGCATCTTACTTCTAAACAATACAATAGTGGCTGTAGTTTTAGGAGCAAGCTTGTTCTTTTTTGCTGATTTTTTCATTGATTTGGGACTCAAGCTAACAAGACAATCCTCTATTTCTTTTGATTTTGAAAAACTCTTTGGATTGTGTTCATACTCCTTCATAGGACTTGCACTTATCAGCATATTATTTCTTGTAATATGTGCCCTCTGCTACCAGAGTAAGATTGGAGAAAACTTAAAATCTAGAAAAACACAAATAGGCTTAGCACTTGGATTAGTATTTTTTATCGGTTTTCAGATTTTAGATGGACATCGAAATCTTGTTTCTCTACTTTCTCCAGTTGTTTGGATTATATTTAGTCTCTTTCTTATTGCATCACGACTTAAAGCTAGAACTAGTATCTATATTCATTTCCTGATCACAACGATACTTACAGCTTCAATTGTATATTTAGGACAACGATCTAGAGAGGCTACATACGCAGCCAACTTTGCAGCAAGTCTAATTGAGAATAAGGACTCACGTGCTGAACAAATTCTCCAATCTTTTGAGAATGAACTCGCTCAAGAATTCCTTATTCCTGAGGATTACAAAAACTTCATTTACAAAAAAGACATTATTGAGAGTAGGATTAAACACCTTTATTTTAGTAATTATTTGGAAAAATATGAACTTAAACTTCTGTCATTTGGTCCTGAAGGGCAAAATATAAATCAAAATAACATCTATGATTATGAAGACTTAGATTATGTCTATAATAACAATTCTAAGCGAACGGCTAGTGCTTATTTCTACCAGATAGATGACCCCATAAGTGTAAATGGCTATATCGCGAAGTATGAAAATTGCGACATTGATGGGCACTTTGGAACTACCTTTATATTACTTCAACCTAGAGTAGTACAGTCCGAGTTCTTATACCCTGAAGTATTTAAAAATCAAGAATCTAAGTCAATAGCAAAACTAGATGATTATTCATATGGTATCTACTTTAACAATAGACTCATTAGCCAAAAAGGAAGCTATCCATATCAATTGGATGCACTTCCTAAAATTGAGAAAGGTTCGTTACTTGCATTGGGACAGATAAAACATAATAAGTACAAAGAGGCTAATTACGAGGTTGTATTAAGCCGTACTGAGAATCGAGTTCGTTCTTGGCTATCGGGTTTCACTTTCACACTTCTTATTCTTCTTCCTCTCAGCTTTATTCTGTCTTTACTTACTGGACTTCTATTCAATAAAGAACATCCCCTTGCTAAAGCATTTTACCCTGGTTCATCCAAGTACCTAAGTACAAGAATACAAACCTCTCTTACCATCATACTTCTAGCAGGTCTTTTGCTTTCAGTTTATATAATTATCAGCTATATCAGAACCAATTACAATCAAAATTTAGAAAGTCAATTACTGACTAAAGTAAAGAGTATAAGCACGCGTCTTCAAAACAAGGTAGATCTGGATCGTAAGCTTCAAGATGCTGAGCAACGGACTCTAATGCTCAATGAAGAGAGTAGCACCTATAATGTAGACATCAACCTATACAGTCAAAACGGAAAGTTACTAAGCAGCACAAAACCTTACTTAACTGATAATCAAATCTTAGGACATCACATGAATCCTAAGGCTTATAGTGAATTAAAGCTAAACAAAAACTCACAGCTTCTTATTCAAGAAGAACTAGAAGGTTCTAATTACTTAAGTGCTTATGTCCCTCTTTTTAATGGTAAAAATGAAGTTATTGGCTACTTGAATACACCTTTTTTCGCTAAAAACGAACAGCTCAATAAACAGATTTCTAACTTAGTAGTGAACATTCTAAACATTTACTTCTTCTTATTACTAGGAGGTGTATTAATAGCTTATGTTATATCAAAGCAAATATCCAAGCCTCTAGTTCTAATCAGAGAGAAAATTGCGAAGACTGAACTACGTGGGGAAAATGAACTTATTACATATACTCGAGACGATGAGATAGGCCAATTGGTAAAGCAGTATAACAAAATGGTACTGGAGTTGGAAGAAAGTGCCAACCAAATGGCAGAAACTGAAAGAGAAAGTGCTTGGAGAGAAATGGCAAAACAAGTGGCACATGAGATTAAGAATCCTCTTACTCCTATGAAGCTAAGTGTACAACATCTTCAACGAGCGTATACAGCAGGACCTAGTGAAAAACTGGATATTCTGTTTGCGAAGACAAGTAAGTTACTCATAGAACAGATTAATAGTCTGAGTAATATGGCTAGTGAATTTAGCAATTTCGCTAAAATGCCAGAAGATAAATTTGAAATTTTTGATGTATCAGAGATTGTTAAAAGTACGGTTGATCTTTTCCGTCAATCAGAGAATATTGAAATAAGTGCCAGCATTCAGCCAGGTATAATGATACATGCCGACCCTGAACAGATCAGACGAGTTTTCAATAACCTGATTAAAAACGCAATTCAAGCTATCCCCGAAGACAGAAAAGGACTAATTAAAGTTCAGGTTAGAGAAAGAGGCATCGCTGACATTCAGATTACAGATAATGGCAAAGGAATTCTTAAAGAGAATTACAAGAAGGTATTTGTACCTAATTTTAGTACTAAAACCTCTGGTATGGGACTTGGTCTAGCTATGTGTCGCAAAATCATAGAAACAGCCAATGGTGAGATCTCATTTGAAAGCGAAGTAAACAAAGGGACCACATTCACTGTTTACATACCACTAAATGAAAAAGCTTAGTTTACTCGTAATCATAGTTACTCTTTGGGGTTGTAAAAGCACACCTCCAAACGAAAACTTCATGAAGCTATTAAGTTCACAAAAATATACGGCTGTTATGTTCATTGCTCCCGACTGTCCGCTTTGTAAAACCATGTCTACTCCTTTTTCTGAGCTATCAATAGAATATCCTGAGATACAATTCTTAGCGGTTTACAGTGGCACATACTACGAACCTATGGAACTCAACATGTTTGCCACTAGTACAAAACTTAAGCCTCGTATCTTTAGAGACTACGAGTATGAAGTTGCTCACCAGCTAAATGCTACTGTGACTCCTGAATTCTTCTTAATCGACAGCACTGCCAATATTATATACAGAGGGATGATGGATGACCGTATTTTAGAACTGGGAAGCTATAAGCAAACTTGGGACAAACTCTATCTTGAAGATGCAATAGATGCTGTATTAGCCGACAGTATCCCTACAGTCAAAAAAACTGAACCGATTGGCTGTGTTTTGGAGTATTAGTCTTTTAAAAGAAATGAGTATTGAGATTTGAGATATTGAGACTATATAACTCAAATTGGCTTCAATCTTTGTTTGGAGCACATTTTCAGAAAATTTCAGAACAGCCTCTTTCCATTCTAAAACAATACCTCCATTAACAATTCATAATTAACCATTACTTAAGATATTCATCTGTAAAGTGTCTTTTCCCTTTTTCTTGAGCGAACTTTTCGGCATTAAAAGCTTTACTATCTCCTTTGGGAATGGAAAGACTTTGCCAGTGATCTCCCTTCATCATTCGGCCTAAATACACCATCTGGCCAACGTGATATGCATAGTGCATCATTTGCCTGTTTACAGCTTCAGGAATGCTATGTCCTTGATTTCGAATATAGATAATGGTACTGAAATTTTCTTCATTTATTGAATCTAAAGCAGTAAACAAACAAGCCCATCCCTCTTCCCATTTAGCAAGTAATTCGGTTCTATCTTTTATATCTGATTCAAACTCAGCATCCCTATTCCTAAAGTCCTTTTCTCCATCTGTTGTCAGAAAATCTGTCCATCTACTTAGCATATTACCCCAAAGATGTTTTACCATTACAGCCATAGTATTACTTGCATCATTGTACTGCCAAAAGAGTTGATCATCGGACAACTGTGCGATGGTCTTATCTCCTAGCATTTTATAATATAGGAACTGTTGTTTGGCACTATTTAGATAGTCAATTTGCATAGTCCCAAAATTAATGCTTTCTATACTTTATTAACCTAAGTGACCAATACACCAAGTTGAGAAATAAACCCATTAACAATGTAACTCCCCAAGTACGTGGATGACTGAACGGATTAATAAACCGATCGCCTATATCATAAATTAAGGCCAGAGGCTCTTGCATAATATCCCAACTATTCCATCTGAGATATCTACCCAGATAAATTCCAAAACTCCCTATAAATAACAGAACCGATGAAAAAATAGGGATAGACAGTCTATATTTAAGCAACCACTTCAGCCTAGATTTTATCAAATACTTTTTTAATATTTTTTCAATGTCCCATAAACTCATAAAACCAAAAATTAGTCCTACCCATGCAAATGATAAGATAAGTAAGAGGTCAAACCACATAGGCATAGTGGATGTAGCATACCTCAAGTGAAACAGGTCCGTTAGAATATACGGTGCATTGGGAAAGAACAGTAACCATACACCTAACAAACTAATCACAGCTATTTTCTTTTGCTGCAGCTTGGGATAGATAATTAACAAACTACTTGCAGCCCACGGTATGAACGCTAAAAAAAGATTCCAATTGAGAAATAAGAATGTAGGTGTTGCCGATATGGCTACTCTATAAATTGAGAGTACTAAACAAAATGAACTGAAAAATAATAATAAAAGTGTTTCGTTGAAACGCTTAGCTTGTTTGAGTTGTGCAATCATGAATTGGATAAATTAGTTTGATTGAAAACACCATACTAACTCTCCTTATTGCTTCAAAAACGTGCTTTGCTATAAACTCCTTAATTTTTCAGATGAACTTACTTTTGTAGGTTCCGAATGATTTATACTTTTTTATAAGTATCGACATGACGGGCTTTTTTAGCCTCATAGATATCGGCAATTTTAACAAGAATCATGGTCTCTTCTACGCCCCCAAAATCTGGATTAATGGCCGTTCCAAAACTTTTCATCGTAGGAGACAAACTCATATAATTATTTATAAGTGGAGGAATATTTTCTCCCCGTTCTCGAACAAAACTGTTTAAAGCCTTATGAGCCTCCTTATAATCTAACCCCTTAATCGTATCCTTAAATTCGGAAATATCAGTAGTAATTTCTTGAGCATTTATGGGTATAATTAAATTGTCCTTATCTTCAAAAAAAGATTCCATAAAATACATCAGAGCATCACGAGACTCCGTATTATAACTCGTGTACATCGTCACCTTTCCACTGTAATATTGAATATGCGGTGTATCTACAACAATGGCCCCAAGACCATCCCATAGATTATCCAAAGCAAAAATTCCTTTACGTGACCCAGCTCTTGGTTGAAAATTGGGTTGCACCCAGCTCCTTCCTAACTCCACAGTCACAGGAAGATAGTCTTTCTTAAAAGTGTCTGAGTAGTTAAAATAACTTTGCGTAGAAAGAGCTAATGGACTGGTCCCTACAACTTTAGCGCAATCGATAAATCGATATCCTCCTATTATCTCTTGAGCCTCTGGAGCCCATACAATAAGCTGTTCGTAGCAATTTTCACTGGTATCGTAGAAATCTAAATCCAAAGACTTGCCAGTACCACCACCTGCTGTCGCAAAAGTAACTTCCCTCAATCGACCGACTTCAGCCATAACATTTGGGCTGTTATGATGATTTATAATATAAATCTCATTATTTCCTTTATTGGTATCACGTACAAAACGCTCCTTGGTAAGCTCGCTTTTAATAATCTCAAGCGAAAGAGGCTTCGCTATGTAATCCAAGTTGATTGACATTCTATTTCTTTAGATCGTAAGCTATTCTTTTAATATCTTGAGCAATTGCCCTATCTTTTTTAGTTGTACTTAAATCCTGCGGATAAATTGGTTTCCCAAATATAATTTTAATAGTGGTATTTTTTTGTTTAAAAAGTTCATTTACCAAATAGAGCATTTCAATATTAGCCTTAATACCAACCTTCTCTCTTAGATTACTGAGATTATAAAAGAAATTGGACAGTCTACCATCTATAATCACTGGAATAATAGGCACATTGTGCTTTCTTGCTCTGGTCACAAATGTCTTTTTCCATTCTAAATCTTCAATTACTCCATTTTTCTTTCTACTGACAAGGCCTGCTGGAAATATTACAACACTTTCATCATTTGCAAGAACAGAGTCCACATTCTTAAGAGAGGGAAAAGCCGTAGATCCGTGTTTGTTAACACCTACAAAAATATCTTGCATTGGCTTGAGGTTTAATAAAACATCATTGGCAATGAATTTAATATCCTCTCTGTAGTACGAGAATTGGTCTATAAATGCAAGGGCGTCCATTCCACCTAGGGGATGATTGCAAGCAAAAGTTACTCCACCTGTTTTGGGTGCATTCTCTATACCCTCAATAACAGCGTTAATATTAAATTCCTTAATCACATTTCTGCAAAACTGAACACCAGAAACCCCCTCATTTTCAGAAATAATCCTATTCACCTCATCTTCCCAAAGGATTTTCTTCAAGTAATTGAGAATAAACTTTGGAAGTCTTTTGAATAGTTTCGGGTTCTTTTCCGATAGAATTTTCTCTATATCTATAAACTTCTCTGCCATTAAGTTTGCGAAAATAACCACGCAGGCGAATTTACAGCGACTCTAGATCATTTCTTGTGAAATCTCCTGCATTATTACCCGTGTTAATTGTGCTCACTGGTTCAAAAAGCAACACATGAACTTCTTTTCTTGCCACAGGTCTGTGCTCCACACCTTTATTCACAATAAAGAATTCTCCAGCTTTCAAATGAACTACCTTATTTCTCAATTCAATATCTAAATCTCCCTTAACAACATAGAAAAGTTCATCCTCAATATCGTGCTTATGCCACACAAACTGACCTTTCAGTTTGGCTAATTTAACATGTTGGCCGTTTAACTCCCCGACTACCTTAGGATTCCAATGATCCGAAAATTGAGAAAACTTCTCTGTTAAATTAACTTTATTCATTCTTTAATTGTTTGAAAATTAGCTACCCACTGATAGGCTATAAAGGCAAATAGAAAAACGGTACTAATCACATTAAAAAGATCTCCTGTAAGGGCTATTCCTCCTACGGATGCAAGACCTACTACAAGTAATCCAATGGCGTATATTTTGAATAAATTACGAGTACGAGAAGGTGTATAGTATCTCCCCAGAGGTAACATCATCGCTATGCCTAAAATAAAAACAGATAGTGAGACTACATCTTTGGTAAAAAGATATACAAGTCCACTTAAAAGACCAATACCAAGACTAAAACCAACATATGTTGAACTCTTCCTTTCCTCTTCATCCAATAAATGCCGACCATATGTGTTCACACGTAAAAGCAGATTAGACAAAGGAGTCATAATCCAAGTAGAAAATGCAAAAATTGCAGCAACAACCAATATAGGTGTCGTAATCATAGACCACTCTGGGTTTGCATCTGCAAATCTCCTTAGGAATCTAAACAGTAAATAGAAGACTATAATAAACACCCATTGATTTCGAGCTACTTGATTGGCCATCCAAAATTGATATTTCAAAAACCAACGGTAAATAAAAAAGTTTGACTTTAGGGCTTCTGCCATTCCAGATTGAGCATACTCATTTGTAGGATTTAAACGCAATGCTTCTCTAAAATGTTCTAAAGACTTCTTTCCTTCTCCCTTTTCAAGGAGTCCCCATCCGTAGTTTGCGTGGGTAAAGGAATTTTCGGGATCCTCTTGTAATGCACCATGAATAGTATCATAGCCTTCCTCTTCTCTACCCAGTTTAAGCAAAGCAGTACTGCGAAGGTTTAGACCTAAAACATTTTCCGGGTCAATTGCCAAACACTTGTCTGCATGTACTAAAGACATTGAAAAGTCCTTTTGATGGTTACTCACCAAAGATTGATAAGCAAATGCAAATGCATTATTAGGATCTAGTCTAATAGCCTCTATCAACGACTTAGTCGCGTCAGAATATTTTTGTTTTGCCACAAAAATTCGGCCTTTGGTAAGGTAATAATCTGAATCCTGCGGATCCAGCCCAATCGCTGCATTAATATATTCTAAAGCCTTTTCATTTTGATCTTCTTGCAACTCAAGCTGAGCTAACAACCCATAAATAGAGTCATTCTCTGGACTCTGTGTTAAACTCTCTTGTAGAATCTTTCGTGCCTCACTGGGCCTATTTTGATTAAGTAATAAAAGGGCTCTTTCTATCTGTTCATCCATACTATTTCATCAATTTCAAGTAAGACAAAATTTCATCGTACTGACCAGATTCATTTGCATATAAAGCGAAGTTCTTTGCGGTTGAGAACCACTCTTTGATACTACTTTTATGTTTCTTAGTTGCTTCCAAGAGGTCTTTGGTTATCAAAGGCTTTGGAACTCCTTCAGAAATAGCCTCTTCCAATTTCCCTTCAATGGCAATATCTATCACTGCCATAATATCTGCACCAGAAAAATCTTTAGAAACCTTTGCTAATTTAGAAACATTTATGGCATCCTGAGGTTTTCCTTTTAACGCAATTCTATAAATATCCTCCCTACTTTCTACATCAGGTGGAGGAACAAAAAGTATTCTGTCAAACCTTCCAGGTCTTCTAAACGCTGTATCTAAGTGCCATGGAGTATTGGTTGCTCCAAGTACTAACACACCATCATTATTAGATTCTACTCCATCTAGCTCTTGTAGAAACTGATTTATCAAATGACGACCACTGCTCTGCTTCATGTCACTTCTGCTAGCTCCCAATGCATCAATTTCATCAAAAAACAATACGCATGGAGTATTTGCTCTCGCGAGTTCGAATAATTCATGCAAGTTCTTTTCACTATTCCCTATATACATATCAAGGACGTCGTTCAGACTTACATTGATAAATTTAGCCTTAATCTGACCTGCAGTGGCCTTTGCAAGATAGGTTTTGCCACATCCAGGAGGGCCATAAAGTAAAATTCCTCCTCCTATTTTTTTCCCATATGCTTTGTAGATTTCCGGATTATTCAATGGTTGAATAATCTTTAGATCAATTTGCTTCTTCAGATCGTGCATTCCTCCTACATCCGCAAAATTTATATCTGGTCTTTCTAAAAAACTCGAATCCAACTCTTCGTCTTCCGAAAATGCAATTTCTTCTGCATTTCGTACGGTTAGACTTGCATCTAAATCATCATCAGAATAATTCTCGTCTAACACCTTAACTCTCTTGTATACATCCACAGCTTCACCAAGATTACCTTCCTTAGCCAAAGCTTTGGCATGCAAAACCAAAATCGAGATATCGGTAGTATTTGGAGTCAAAAGTTCCTCCAAAATAACATTGCACAAGGAAAAATCACCTAGTTGAAATGCTACAGTTGCGAGTCCTTTCTTAGCGGTCCGGCTATTTGAAGTCTTTAGAACCTCCTTAAATTCAGTGCTAGCTTCATCCAATCTTCCCGATTTTAAAAACGCATCCGCTAAGTGAAGTCTTAAAGGAATATTATCTGGAGAAAAGTTGAGAGCCTCTCTCAAACTATTTATTGATTCGTCTTCCATAAAATTGATGTCGTACAAATCTATTCAAAAGCATAGGACACTACAATATACTTGTGACTTGATTCACCAAATTCCCGATATAACCTAAATTTGCACGATTTGAAGAAGTTTATCATCTTATCTTTTGCAGTATCTATCATACTATCTTGTGGTACTGAAACAGACCTCACTTTCTCCAAAGACATTGCTCCCATTATATACAAGAACTGTACCCCATGCCACAGAAGTGGAGGAGCAGCTCCTTTCTCATTAACTACATTCAATCAGGTAAATAGGAAAAAGAACACCATACTGGGGGTTACACAAAGTGGGTTAATGCCACCTTGGCCAGCAGACATTAATTACACGCACTTTCTAGATGAAAAGTATCTTAGTGAAGGGGATAAACAAAAAATCAAAGACTGGATAAATGGAGGTGCACCGCAAGGAGACATTATTCATTTACCATCGCTTCCGCTTTTCAATAATTTCAGCAGAGTAGGAAACCCTGATACAACTGTGTGGTTTGACAGTATTTTGGTTACGGGCAATAGTCGCGACAAATTTTATATAGCTACACTTCCCATAGAACTTGATGAGAGAAAGTATGTACGTGCAATGGAATTCCTACCAAACGAAAACAATCTCGTTCATCATATGAATGGCCGTTTACTGAACTATGAGGATGGTGCAAAAACATCTATTACACAAGGAAATCGATTACTAAATCTGGAGCTACCAGAAACGGACTACATTCAACAATTCAATGCACTCCAACTTGCAAATGACAATGGAACCAGACCATCTCAAATCAACTCTGCGGTAAATTATCTACCTGGGGTAGAGGCTCAAATATACCCAAAGGGTATTGGAGGATTTACAATGAATAAAAAGTCTATTCTGACGGCAGATGACATTCATTTTGGCCCGATACCCCAAGACAAATGGGACCATAGCAGAGTAAATATTTTTTTCAGTAAGGAACCGCCTAAACGACCAATAAATGAAGTAATGCTAGGAACAAATGGTGCAAGCAAGATTATACCACCTTTGGTAGTCCCTCCAAATAAGGTGACCCAACACACTTCTTTTTTAAAGATACCTGAAGACATTAGTATACTAACCATCAATCCACATATGCACTTATTGGGAAAGAGTTTTAAAGCATATGCTATAAAACCCAATAAAGACACTATTCGGCTAATTAGCATTCCCAAATGGGATTTCAGATGGCAGTACTTTTATACATTCCCAAAAATGCTAAAAGTGCCCGCCGGAAGTATCGTTTACATTGAAGCAGAATTTGACAACACAATTGAAAACCAAAACAATCCCAACAATCCACCCATTGAAGTTAGAGAAAGATTGAACAATGGAGGGGCAGGAATGAGGACCACAGATGAAATGCTCCAGTTCATTATCACTTGGCTTCCATATCAAGAGGGAGATGAGAATGTGAGTTTAAAGGTTAAATAGGTATAATTCAAGCCTTCAAAACAACTTATATCGTTAGATATAATCAAGGTTGGAAAAACAACCTTGGATTACTGTCCCCGAACTTTGTCAAATAACTGTTTAGACTTCTTATACTATCAATTCGTGGTCTCGAATATTGAATATTCCCCAAACTATCAATCCAAGAGTATCCGTACTTATTTAGGCTATACAAACCTTTAAATGTAGAAATCGTATCCACATCTACATAATCAAAAACCAAGAGATACGATTCACTGACTGAACAATACCCAGTTGTCAAGCCATAATTTAACTTCAAATCACCCAAGTAGGATGTATCATAAAATGAGTAAATCATGGCATTTGCATTCATATCAAAAGGAATTTTCAATTGGTGGTAACTTGAGAAATTATTTTTAAAAAATTCAGACTTTATAGTTCCATTGACTCCTACTTTATTACTGTACTTCACTGTAAAAGGTATAGAATCTGAGTAAACAATTACCATAGGTTCAGAAGCATAGCCAACACAAAACTCTTCCTCGCAGGAAGAAAAAATAAAAATCGCAGCCAAACACAGAGAGCTTAACACGGTATATAAAAATATCTTCTTCATTTTAGGATAAAAAAAGTAATTCCAACACCTAAACTAAATGGATGTTTTCGACCATCAAGGGGCAAATAACTAGGCTTAAATTGAACACCTGATGATTCAGGTTTTAATCTTTCTATCCAAGCAGTTTTTGCTCTTCCAACTACCACTGGAATAAAAGTTAGGCTCACCCTATCAGAATAGATTAACTCCATTCCAAAATTAAGCTCCCAATAGCTAAATGAAATATTCTCATATGCTTCGGTATACGTATAATCCTCAAACATATCTCCATTAAACTTTCGTCTAAGAATAATATCAGTATTACCCGTCATAAATCTTCCTCCAACAAATGAGCTGACTACCCATGGACTCCCTGCTTCCTTAAAAATAAACTCCTGAGGAGTGATTTTCACTCCAAGCCCTTGATATTCTCCCGTAACTGTACTTGTTTTATAGTTATTTACATCACCATTGAACTTACTTTTTCCATATAATAACTCCAGTTCAGCAAACCTAAATGGGGAATAAGTAAGTCTAAGATTTGAACTTGCAATTCGACTATCTAAGCCTACTCCTACCCTATGATGAAAGACGCTACTGTCTCTTTGTGCCAAACAGAAGTGACTTAAAAAGATAAATATGAATGCACCTAGCATCTTCATTCATCCAAATTTATCAGATTTTATGTTACAATGAATAGTTAAAGAAAAAATAAGACCGTGTATTTACAATGTGAGCTTAAACCAGAATAGACATTTTAAAATAATCCCAACTGTCTATCTCTCTCAGGATTTTCTAAATCCAAGAGCTTCTTCTTGGCGGGCAATCCCCCTGCATACCCTACCAAACTTCCATCACTTCCAATGATTCGATGACACGGAACAATTATAGAAATGGCATTTGCACCATTCGCCGTGGCAACAGCTCGAATCGCTTTCACATTACCAAGTCTTTTACTAAGGTTTAGATACGTTTCCGTATTCCCATATGGGATATTCATCAATTCACTCCACACTTGCTTTTGAAAATCAGTTCCTGCATACAATACAGGCAAATTAAATTGTTTCAACTCACCTTTAAAATACATCTCAAGCTGTCTCACTGTTTCTTCCAAAACCTTTGAATTGCCTTTTGTAAATGATGCATTTAGTATTTTCTTAATTCTGTTATCAACGGCATCTCTCATTTTGCGATATCGCCAATCACACAGGCACAATTGCTCATTATAAGTACCTAAAATCAACTCCCCATATGGAGAGTTGTAGTATGATATAAATATCTCACTCAATCGATAATTCTATTATCTATATAATTCATAGCAAGGTAAACTTTTATGCTAAACAAAGAAATCAATACGTTGTCTTATTGTTATTAAACCTAATCTAACTTTACATTCAATTAATAATAGATTTGCGTAGCTGCACTAACTTGGAATTACAGGACTTAGAAATATTTGACCCAATCTCACTAGATGAAATGAAAGATGTTTCGTTAATGAAACGAACTGACACTAAATTTTTAGTGACTAGAAGCTCTATCTCTGACATCCTAATAAATGTTAAAACGGACTATAAAATATTGCAAATAGGTTCCAATAGATTGATGACCTATAACTCAGTATACTTTGATACTCCAGAATCACAATTCTACCACATGCACCATAACGGAATTTCTAACAGAACCAAAGTTAGAATCAGAAAATATGTAGAATCAGACCTAAGTTTTTTAGAGGTTAAGCAGAAGGATAGTAAAAACAATACGATCAAGAAAAGAATAAAAGTAGAGAAGATTAGTAGCAAAATTGATGCTAATTCTTCTAAGTTTATAGCAGACATTACAGGTGAACATCTAAGCTTAAAGAAGTCTATTGAAAACCAATTTTCTCGGTTTACTTTAATAAATAAACAACTAAAGGAACGAGTTACTTTTGACTTGAACCTATCCTACAATAACGTCCCCTTCAATGATGATTTAGTTATAATAGAGCTTAAGCAAGAAAAGTTAAACAGATTATCTCCGTTATTTACCACTTTAAAAACTAGAAGTATAAACCCATACAGCATAAGTAAATACTGCATAGGAATGGCTAGCACCAATTCAAACCTAAAGCAGAATCTCTTTAAATCTAAATTCCTTAAAATTGATAAATTAACAGCAAAATGACTGAATTCCTTAATATACCGTTGTTTGATAACGACTTCTATAAAATGACATTTCGTTTTATACTAAACTTCATTTTCTTAACATTAATTATTCGTTGGTTATACTACACCTCAGCAAAGCGAAAGGACTATGTTTTCACCTATTACATGATCGGTACAATAGTATTTTTTCTTTGTTTTACACTTAAAAAATATGAACTTGATATAGGAATGGCATTGGGTCTATTTGCCATTTTCGGTATTATTAGGTACCGAACCAACCCAATACCTATCAAAGAGATGACTTATCTTTTTGTAATTATCGGGGTTTCTGTCATCAACTCTTTGGCAAACCAAAAAATGAGCTATGCCGAAATTTTGGGTGCCAATGCAACTGTTGTTATTGCCTTGTACGTAATAGAAAGACTTTGGGTTATTCGCAGTATCACCACAAAAAATATTCAATACGAGAAGATAGAAAATATTAAACCTGAAAATTTTGAAATTCTAAAAATGGATCTTGAAAAACGCACTGGTCTGACCATTGAAGAGATTGAAATTGGAGACATTGATTTCTTAAAAGATTCTACCACAATTACCATAAAATACTACACCCAACAATGATTATTGAATTAAAGAAACATACCCTATTGAGTATCTTTCTTGTTTTCACCATTTCAGGACTAGCTCAGAATGGCACCTATCATACTGTACGTGACTTTGAAACCTGGACCTCTGCAACGTTTAACTACAAGGTAAATAAAAAAATAAAGCTTAGTCTCAATGAACAACTTAGGCTCAAAGACAACTCAAGTACTGTGGACGCTTATTTTACTCAACTGAGTTTAAAGTATAACTTCACAAAAAAGCTGTCTCTTGGTATTGGGGCTAGATATATACGAGACAATGATGATAAAGGTAAAATACAAGGTTATGAGAATCATCTTAGATGGCAAGCAGACCTAGAATACAAGCACAAAATCAGTCGGTTTACAATGAAATACCGAACAAGATATCAAAACAAGGATGAGCTGGGAATCACTACCGACTCAGCTAAAACCAATTTTAGATTAAAATTAGCTTCTACCTACAACATTAAAAACTGGAAATTTGACCCAACGGTATCAACTGAAATTTTTAACGGATTATCAAATGATGAAGGGCTCAACAAGATTCGATTTACCTTAGGAACCAAATATAGAACAAAACATGTTGGTGATTTTGGACTATTCTATCGAATGGAAAAAGGACTAATTGGTGATTCTCCGAAGACAACAAACATCATCGGTTTCAAATACGATTATACCTTCAAAAGGGAGAAAAAGGATAAAGAAAAAAGCATTTAACTTGATGTAAAAACTCCTTGTTTAATGGCTTCATATTTTAACCTCAATAACTACTGCTATATAAAGGGCTTTCAACTAAATTTGCGGCGATGCACAGAACACATACTTGCGGCGAATTACGCGTATCAAATATAGGCACTCAAGTAACCCTAAGCGGATGGGTACAACGAAGAACAGATTTCGGAGGATTGACGTTCATTGATTTGAGAGACCGATATGGTATCACTCAACTTTCTTTTAATGAAGAATTTAACAAGGAGTTGAATGAAAGAGCTCGCTCTTTGGGAAGAGAGTTTGTAATTAAAGTGCATGGAGAAGTAATCGAAAGAAGCAGCAAAAACGATAAAATACCAACTGGGCATATTGAAATTCAAGTATCCGATTTTGAGATTCTCAATGCCGCTCTTACTCCACCTTTCACCATAGAAGATGATACTGATGGCGGTGAAGAGATTCGTTTAAAATATCGCTATCTGGATTTGAGGAGAAATCCAATCAAAGAAAAACTAGTCTTACGTAGTAAGTTAAGCAAAGCAGTTCGTGACTACCTAAACGATGCGGACTTTATAGAAGTAGAAACTCCAGTATTGATAAAATCTACTCCTGAAGGTGCAAGAGATTTTGTTGTGCCTAGTAGGATGAATGAAGGTCAATACTATGCGTTGCCACAAAGCCCACAAACATTTAAGCAACTGCTCATGGTAAGTGGTTTGGACAAGTACTACCAAATTGTAAAATGTTTCAGAGATGAAGATTTCAGAGCGGATAGACAACCTGAATTCACACAAATAGACTGTGAAATGTCTTTTGTAGAACGTGATGATATAATCAACACATTCGAAGGAATGATTCGTTCTGTATTTAAGGATGTGAAAAACATAGACTTAGGAGACATCCCAGTAATACCGTACGATGAAGCTATGATACGCTTCGGAAGTGATAAGCCAGACATGCGTTTTGGGATGGAATTGGTAGATCTTGATGAAGTTGCAAAAGGAAATGGTTTTGGAGTTTTTGATAATGCAGAAAGCATTGTTGCCATCAACGTGACAGGTGGAAACAAATATACACGCAAGGAGTTAGATGCTTTTACGGATTGGGTGAAACGACCACAAATAGGTGCTCTTGGCCTCATTTACTGTAGAGTAAATGATGATGGAAGTTTCAAATCGTCAGTTGACAAATTCTTTGATCAAGACAAACTAAAGTTATGGGCTGAAAAATCAGATAGTAAGCCTGGAGATTTAATCTTTGTCCTTAGCGGAAAGGCTGAAAAAGTTCGGAAGCAAATGAATGAATTGAGACTGCACGTAGGAGAACTTCAGGGTCTCAGACCTAAAGATAAATTTAACGCTTGCTGGGTGGTTGATTTCCCATTGGTGGAGTATGACGAAGGAAGTGACAGATGGCATGCAATGCACCATCCATTTACATCTCCTATTCCTGCGGATAGAGACAAGATGGAAAGTGATCCTGGTTCTGTAAAAGCAAATGCATACGACATGGCAATAAACGGCATGGAAGTAGGTGGCGGAAGTATCAGAATCCATGATAAGGAACTTCAAAAACGAATGTTTGATCTTCTGGGTTTCACTGAAGAAGAAGCTCAGGAACAATTTGGTTTCTTATTAAACGCCTTTGAATATGGTGCTCCTCCTCACGGTGGAATCGCCTTTGGACTGGATAGACTTGCGGCTTTGCTTACAGGTACAGATTCTATAAGAGATGTCATTGCTTTCCCTAAAAACAATATGGGTAGAGACATTATGATTGACGCTCCTGCTCCATTAAATGCAGACCAGAAGAAAGAGCTAGGGATAATCTAGAGTTATCTACTAGTAACTAATAAGTTCGTTAATCAATTTTACTGGCTTTAAACATAGCCTCTTGATAGAGGTTATAGCAGTCTAAAATAACTGGAAGCATTTCTTCTTGTTGTTCCAAATTAGACTTACTGTTTGCTACTTCATATTCTGCTTTACTAAAGTTTTGCATCATAGCATCACTAAAGCATCCACAGTATTCTTGAGTTTGCTTCGGAAATCGTACGGATCTACTTCCCAAATCTTCGATACACGAATTGATCAGTAAATCTCTATCACCATCTTCCCATATAACCCAGCTCACTTTGTAATTGTACACTAGCTTTACAAGAATAAGAACCACCACAAGTATCATCACCCCTATTGCTATATTCTTTTGCCATTTACTTCCCATCGTTTTCTACTTTGATGCAATATTATTCATTCTAGATAAAATATATTTTCTTTGAGAGGTAAATAATAAAATCCATGCAAGTTCCAGGCAATAATCCAGACGAGTACGTACAAAATATCCCAGATGAGCGAAAATATATTTTCACGGCATTGCGAAAAGTGATAAACGACAACATGCCACCGGAACTGGAGGAGTGCATGAACTATGGAATGATCGGATACGTAATCCCAAAAAGCATCTATCCAGCTGGTTATCATGTAAATCCAGAACTTCCTCTCCCTTTTGCCAGTATAGCTTCTCAAAAGAATTTTATCGCATTTTATCACATGGGGCTCTATGCGAATAGAGAAATTCTAACATGGTTCGTAGAAGAATATAAGAGTCGATGCAAGTACAAACTTGACATGGGAAAAAGCTGTGTGCGTTTTAAGAAAATAGATGATATCCCAATTGAGTTAATTGGTGAACTTATGACCAAAATTAGTACCCAAGACTGGATTGATATGTATGAAGAAGCAATAAAGAAGTAACTAGCCTATTTATTAGATTTCGCTCTTTTTCTTCTTAGCTTTCGTATTCCAAAAAATGCTAAGAATCCAATAAGGATAAGTGGCCATATGGTAATTAGTCCTAGAATAAAGCCCAATAAAACATCCCAACCTCGAACAAAACTATTTTTGAGTTTATACACGAAGCCGTAATTGTTTTGAGATTCGATGGTCAAAGTCTCATAATAATTAATGCTAAGTGTTGACATACTTACTTGATTCTTAAGGTACTTGAGTCTCCCTTCTACCCGTTCTATTTCTTCTCTAATTTCACCAATCTGTTTTTCTACTTCCAGGATTTCCGTAATCTTACCAGCTCTACTTAGTATTTGTATGTAACGAGTTTCTATTTCCTTTTTGGTTTTTAGTCGAGCAGACAAATCATAAAACTCTTCTGTAACATCACTTACCGATATATTTCGTTCGTCAAAACGGTCCACTCCTTGTGAAATTCTGGCAAGCAGTTCATCAAACTTGTTAGACGGAACACGTATTGATATACTTCGTGTAATTCTGTACGGTGTCTTGCTTTCATTCTCATTACTTGCATAAGCTCCTGTAGCTTTAATAGCCTCATCTATTACACTTCCTATTTTCTGTAAATCCTGAGATTCAAAGGTTACTCTACCCGTTTTTATAAGCTTTAAGTTTGCTGTAACTCCTACTTCTGATGATAAGAAGTCTCGTTTTTGTTCAGTTGAATTATTCTCATTGCCAAGCGTCACGGCTGATCCTGCATCAGAGGCTTCAACATCCCATTGATAACTTTGACCGAATGATAAATCATCATTACTATTTTCACTTTTATTGTTTTCACAACCAAAAATAGAGAAGAGTATCAGGGCAAGAACAGTATATTTTTTCATAATGGTTAATTACCTAATGGAACGAAAGGTAAACGACAAAAAGTATGATTGCTTATTTTTGAGACTATTAGTATACAAAATGGCATCACACGAAAAGAATCTAAACTTATACGAACAAGCAATTGCCTTACAACCTGAAATCACACGAAAAGGGAAGGCAAATCCCTACACATCACATAACGGACATATGTTTAGTTTTTTGGATAAAGAAGGTAAACTGGGTATCCGTCTATCAATAGAAGATAAAACCACCTTTGAAGAAATGCACAAATCTCCTCCTTTCATTCAGCACAATGCAGTGATGAATGGTTACGTAACCATACCACAAAAATTATTGGAAAACACTTCCGAATTATCAATCTATCTAAAGAAGGGGTTGGACTTCGTTTCCAGTCTAAAACCAAAGCCAAGTAAGAAGAAAAAGTAAAACAAGTCTAGTTGTAGACTTTATTTAGTGTGGAGCTTTAAAAACTCAACTAGTTTTTCTACTGCTCTGCCCCTATGACTCATGATTGATTTCTGTTCCATTGTCATTTGAGCAAATGTGGTCTCATTACCCTCAGGTTGAAAAATAGGATCGTAGCCAAAGCCTTCGGCTCCACTTCTGGAAGTGGTTATTCGCCCTTCACAAATTCCCTCAAATGTATATTCTTCTCCTTCCCAAATCAGAGCAACAACTGTTCTAAATCTAGCCTTTCTATTGGCTTTTCCATCTAACTCCCCAAGCAACATAGTCATATTATCTTCACTACTCTTTTGCTCGCCAGCATATCTGGCAGAATAGACTCCAGGTGCACCATCCAATGCTTCTACTTCCAAACCTGTATCATCGGCAAAGCAATTTTTGCCTGTTTTCTTAAATACCTGTCTGGCTTTCTGCAATGCATTAGCATCTAAGGTAGATCCTGTTTCCAATAGTTCATCCGGAAACTCTTCAGCGTTTAAACCTTCAATAGTATATGAAGGTAATTTCGCTCGAATCTCTGCAATTTTGCCTGCATTCTGAGATGCAAAAATGATATTCATAATACTCTACTTATTCAGTCCGCAATTTAACCAAATAACTCCTCAACTAACCCCAAAATAATCCCTCAAATAATCCCTCAAATACACTTTCAGTTAAATCTAAAATCAAGAACATAACGCATATTAATTGAAGCCATTACTTCCAAACATAAACTAGCAACAAAACGAACTATTTCAAATACAAAAAAAGAAAAATAAGAGCCTATGCAAAACTCAGACTCATTTTGATGAAATATTTATTCCAAAATAACGACATTTGAGGCTGAAATAATCCACAGTTTGAGTAACCAACCACTTGCAGAACGCATTCGACCCAAAACACTTGAAGAAGTGGTAGGTCAGCAACACATCATAGGTAAGAACAAACCTTTGAGAAGAGCTCTTGAAAGTGGAGCCATGTATTCGTGCATCTTTTGGGGCCCTCCAGGAGTAGGCAAGACCACTCTTGCTCAAATATTTTCACATACGCTCAAGACTCCTTTTTTTAAGCTTAGTGCCATAAACGCTGGTGTAAAAGATGTCCGGGAGGTTATTGAAAAAGCAAAGAAAACCAAGTTTATGGGCAGTGGAGGAAGTGCTATTCTATTCATAGATGAGATTCATCGGTTTAACAAAGGACAACAAGACGCCTTACTTGGAGCTGTAGAACAAGGAATCATTACTTTAATTGGAGCCACTACAGAAAACCCTAGCTTTGAGGTCAATGCAGCTTTATTATCCCGATGCGAGGTCTTTGTGCTTCAACCTCTTGGATTAGAAGATTTAAAAGATTTGGTAAATCAGGCGTGTAAACGCGATGAATTTCTGAGTCAAAAGAAAATCACCGTAAAGGAATGGGAAGCCTTAATCCGAGTAAGTGGTGGAGATGGCCGTAAGCTTCTTAATGCTTTAGAAATAATCGTTAATTTTAAAGGAGGTAAGCAGATTACCATCACCAACAAACTTGTAGAAGATGCGGTGCAACAAAAGCTTGCCATGTTTGACAAAGGTGGTGAGCAACATTATGACATTATATCAGCCTATATAAAATCAATGCGAGGGAGTGACCCCAATGCAGCGGTTTATTATTTAGCAAGAATGATAGCAGGTGGTGAAGACCCAAAATTCATTGCACGTAGATTGCTCATTTTTGCAAGTGAAGATATAGGAAATGCTAATCCCAATGCTCTGTTACTTGCAGATGCTTGCTTCAGAGTTGTTCATACCGTCGGATATCCAGAATGTAGGATCAACTTATCTCAAGCTACTATTTACTTGGCAACAAGTGTAAAAAGCAACGCCAGTTATGTCGCTATCAATAAGGCTCAAGCTCTTGTAAAACAAACGGGTGATTTAGCCATTCCTTTAAGTATACGAAATGCTCCTACTAAGTTAATGAAGGACCTAAACTATGGCAAAGGCTATAAGTATTCTCATGAATACGAAAACAACTTTGCAGAGCAAGAATTCTTACCAAAAGAAGTTTCTGGTCAGACACTCTACGATCCAAGTAACAACCCTCAAGAAAACAAAGTCAGGGAACGAATGAAGTTACTTTGGAAAGACAAGTACGGGTATTAGTCAAATTCTCCAAAGACTACTTTAGCAAAGACGATTAAGCTTAAGAATCCTAGAAAACAAATTACAGAAATGAAAGTGATTAATTGATTAGTGACGTTTTTCATATTTCTCAAGTTAAAACATTTACCACTTACATTTCTCATAAAACACCTTTCAATTGAGTACCGAACAGTCTAAATTGACCAGCATTAGACTTTACAACCTCACTCCAACTCTTTAAGCTCTAGACGCTTAATTTTCTGTTCTGTAGCCTCCAATATTTTTATTTCATAATTATCAATGATAAAGACTTCACCTGCTTCTGGAATATCTTCCAAATTGGCTAGAATAAAACCACCCAAAGTTTCATAATCCCCTTCAGGAATTTTCAGTTCATACTTCTCATTAAGCAAGTCTATTTCCATTTTAGCATTCAATGTATACACTCCATCTCCATTGACTACCTCCATTTCTTCCTCTATTTCATCATGTTCATCTTCAATTTCCCCAAAGATTTCTTCCATAATATCCTCCACAGTAATAACACCCGCAGTTCCTCCATATTCATCCACTACCAAAGCAATACTCTTTTGACTTCGTGAAAACTCATTGAGCATTTCATTCGCAGACTTGGCCTCATTAGTAATTAGAATTGGTATAAGAACAGACTTAATATTCTCCGGCTTTTTATGAAGCTCAAGGTGATGCACATATCCTATGATATTATCTACATTCTCTTTATAAATTAATATTTTGGAATGTTTTGACTCTATAAATAGTTCTTCTAGGTCACTTATTGAACTTACAATATCAATTGCTGTAATCTCAGTACGTGGCACTAAACAATCTCTTACTTTTACATTACCAAAGTCCAGAGCATTCTTCAATATTTCTGTATCCACTTCCTGCTCTTCTCCCTCATTGGCACTTTGTGCTGACTGAGAAATGAAATGATCCAAATCTATTTTGCCAAAGGCAGGAGTTCCTTCTGAGAACTCAGCTCCTAAAATCTTGCTTAAAACATTTCTACTAAGCCAAATAACAAACTTAACTATTGGCCACAGAAGTACATAAAACACCTGAAACGGATAAATTAGTATACTCAGTATCCCACTTGGATTGAGCCTGAACAAGGCTTTGGGCAAAAACTCAGCAGTGAATAATACGATAATCGTTGAAATTAAAGTTGCTATTAATAAAGCAGGAAATGGTCCTAAATTTTCAAAATAGGGTCTCAATATCTCCTCCATAGTAATACCATAAATTACAAGAGCTACATTGTTTCCAACTAGTATGGTACTTATAAATTTGGAAGGAGCTTTGATATAGTTCGAGCAAAGTTTAGCCCAATGCTTACCTTGGTTACTCTTGAGCTCTATGCGAAGCTTATTGGCTGATATAAAAGCAATCTCAAGACCTGAGAAAAAGGCTGATAAAATCAACATTATGATTACAAGGATGATTGGTGACATCTTATATTAGGACAAAAATACACCTTTACTTAATTATGTTATTGCAATCTTCTTAAACCTCCTAATTTTGAATTCTAGATGTCACACTTTAGGGAGCAACAAGGATTATCAAAGAAAGTTATTATTTTGCTTATTATCGCTTGTGCAGTCCCACGAATATTGCTGTCACTAGTAAACACTGAAGTCAATGATGACCACATAACTACGGTTCTTCTTTGGCAAAAGAAAGGAGAATATCCAAAGGCCAGAGATTGTTGGGAGTGCTTTCAACCACCTCTTTTTTATAGCATTATTAAAGTTGCTAGCAGTGCAATTGGGGCTTCAGAATATCAAGAGATTTTTAACGTTATACAATTCGTCAATTTATTCTTTAGCATTGGCATATCTTGGCTCATCATATGGTTCATAATTAGACTGAAATTAAGCAAATTATTAACCATCGCCTTATCACTATTTTGGGCTCTAAACCCTGAACTTGTAAGCATTGGTGCATTGGCCACCAACGACAGTTTAGTTATTCTACTGGGTATGGCTTTTAGTATTGTTTTTATCAATTACATCCAAAAAGAATCGATTCGTACGGAACTATCACTTTACATTTTGCTATTCCTACTTGGCATAACTAAAGGAAATGGACTTCTATTTTGCGGAATCGCTCCAATAGTCATTTTAATAAAATTAATTCGGAGCAAACAAATTAACATGGCTACTACTCTCCGTAAACTTGTTCTTTGGTCCATTACAATTATTGTTATTGCTAGTACAGGTTTATATTACAAAAAATACCAAGACTTCCAGAATCCATTCATTACCAATGTAGACCCTCCATATGAAAAGGCAACTTGGGATACCCCTGGGAGTTTCAAATTCAGAAAAGGAGTAAATACTATAAAGGAGGCTGTATTTACTTTCCCAATACAGAGCCTACTCGAAAAGCCCTACAATAAGAATGGATATGATGACCATATTCCTCATCGTCAAAACATTTGGACACAAATGCTGGGTCAATTTACCAATCATGTTTTCGAACGGCATCCACCCAAATGGATCTCAGATGACAACGATATGGAGAACTTTGCTCGTTCCAATTTCATTTTGCATTTGGGGCTACTTGCTGCGATTTTTTTAGGCTTAATTATCGGTTTAATAAGAAGAAATAGTCAAATCAGTTTGGTTCACATTTTTCATCTAATCACCGTAATTCTATACCTGCTATTTGTCCTCAATTATGCTGTCAAATTCAGAGACTTTAGCTTCATGAAAGTTGTCTTTCTATTTCCCGCATTATTGTCTCTTGTACACCTAACGTCAAGTGGCATTAAAGTTTGGAATAAGCCAAAACTATTTGCATACCTACTATTTGCCTGTACGATTCTCTATCAACTCAACTTTATTTATTTGGTAAGAGCACTGATAGTTTAGTTTTTAATATCTTCGTTGCCATCACGAAATTAATGAGCAAACAAGAAGATTTCAAAGCTGAGATAGAGGCAGGATATACTTTTAAAGGAGACTCTATCCTAATTGGCGGATCTATGCTAGACGGAGAATCTATAGTCGATACTCAAATCAGAGCACCTCTTAAAACATTTAATCGACACGGGCTAATAGCTGGTGCAACAGGTACAGGTAAGACTAAAACACTACAAAACATTGCAGAACGACTCTCTGAAAAAGGAGTACCTGTTTTAATGATGGATGTAAAAGGAGATTTATCTGGTCTTACCCAAGCAAGTGATGGTCATCCTAAAATAGATGAACGACACGCTAAAATTGGAAGTCCATGGAAAGGACAGGCATACCCATGTGAAATACTCACCATTTCGGAACAAGATGGTACACGAATGCGTGCTACTATATCAGAGTTTGGCCCCGTACTATTATCCAAAATATTAGAACTAAATAATGTACAGAGCGGGATTGTTTCTATCATATTTAAGTATTGCGACGACCAAGGTTTGCCCCTTTTAGACATTAAAGATTTCAGAAAAGTACTACAATATGTAAGTGGAGATGGCAAGGATGCTATAGAAGCTGACTATGGTAGAGTTAGTCCATCATCCGTTGGAGCTATTATGAGAGCTCTTATCACAATTGAAGAACAGGGAGCTGATCGTTTCTTTGGTGAGACCAGTTTTGATGTAGATGACTTACTGCGAATAGATAAAAATGGAATGGGGTACATCAACATTCTACGTTTGGATGATATTCAAAGTAAACCGAAGCTATTTTCAACCTTTATGCTTTGCCTATTGGCAGAGATCTATGCTACGTTTCCTGAACAAGGAGATAGTGGTAGACCCGAGTTGGTAATTTTCATTGATGAAGCCCATCTCATATTTGAAGAAGCAAGCAAAGCTCTACTAAGTCAAATTGAGACCATCGTAAAGTTAATCCGAAGTAAAGGAGTTGGAATCTTCTTTGTCACTCAAAATCCAGCAGATGTACCCGAAGATGTATTGTCTCAACTGGGTATGAAAATACAACATGCCTTAAGGGCATTTACCGCAAAGGACAGAAAGACTATAAAGCTTACCGCGGAAAACTATCCACTTACAGACCACTACGAGGTAGATGAACTTCTTACTAAACTGGGTATCGGTGAAGCTATTGTAACCGTGCTAAATGAAAAAGGGATTCCTACCCCACTGGCACATACGTTACTTACGGCTCCATCTTCTCGGATGGATGTAATTACTGAAAAAGAAAAGCAGGCTGTTCTAGATTCTTCTACTATTATGAAAAAATACAATGAAGAAATAGATAGAGACAGTGCCTATGAAATGCTGAATAAGAAAATGGAGGCCGCTGAGGAACTAGCCAAAAAAGAAAAAGAAGCTGTAGAGAAAGCAAAAACAACCAAGGGATCAACACGAAGAAAGAGCACAAGAAAAGAAAAATCTACTCTGGAGAAAGTGATGAATAGTAGTGCCGGACGAACTATTATAAGAGAGATAACACGTGGATTGCTCGGGGTTTTAGGCATTTCTAGCTCTCGTCGTAAAAAAGGATTATTTGGATTTTAATTGAATATCATGAAAAGAACAATAATAATAGCATTGGCATTTGTATTTCTAGCATCGTGTAAAGATGATGATATAGTATTTCATGTGCCCCAAGTTTTCAGAGTATTGGAAATTTCAACAGACTTTGGAGAAATATACATACACCTATATGACGACACTCCTCTTCACAAGGAAAACTTTGATAGCCTTGTATCTATTGGATATTACGATTCTACAGAGTTTCATCGATGCGTAGATGATTTTGTAATCCAAGGCGGAGACCCAAACAGCAAGGATGACAATAGAAATAATGACGGGAGCGGAGGCCCTGGATATACTATCCCAGCTGAAATAGATTCATCTGTTCACAAACATTTTTACGGTGCACTTGCAGCTGCTAGAACAGGAAACATGACCAATCCTGAGATGCGATCAAGCGGTTCTCAATTCTACATAGTGACTGGAATCAATGGTGCTCATTTCTTAGATGGTCAATACACAACCTTTGGAAGAGTACTTGCAGGAATGGACGTGGCCAAAACGATAGAAGGCCAACCAAAAAATGGTAGCGACCTGCCAAACGATAGAATAAAAATGGTGGTAAAGCCTGTCTTTTTAACTCAAGAACAATTGGATGCGAAGGGAATTGTCTTGCCTGAATAAGGTTGTATGTTTCTAAATAAATTTGAAAAACATATGAAATCTGAAAATTTACTGAAATATCTCAAGTATAGTTTTGGTGAAATTTTACTTTTAGTAGCAGGTATTCTTATTGCTCTCCAAATCAATAACTGGAACGATGCTAGAATTCAACAGAATCAAATTGAAGACACCTTAGCTATTGTGCAATTAGACCTAGAGATGGACATCAATGAAACTGATAGGATTTTAAAATACTACATGGAAAAACTAATGATCCTAGATACCATTTTCAATAATAGGGGTGGCGAAGATTACATCTATACCAACAACAAAGTGGTAACCTTAAACTTGAACTACGATGAACTAAAAATAAATACTCGCGGTTACGACTTATTGCGAAACATGAACGCAAATGAACAATTTTCATCGGATACTTTAGTCACTAATATAGCCGATTTTTACTCAACTTATGTAAGGAAAAATAGCACTATTGTTTCTCTTATTAAAGAAGATGTAGCGGACAACCTTTCATACTATAAAAACAATTTTCCTTGGTATGAAAACATCATAAAGGGACAAGTAACTGAAGCAATAACAAAAGAAATATATACCGATTTCAAGGCACGAAACGGGATTATTCATCATTCGGTGTTAGTTGGAAATAACTACTTCCCTTTCTTAACTGCTTTCAAAAATAACGGCGATAAAATTTTAGAAGAAATCAAAGCTAGAAGGAACAAATGAAAATTAGAATCAAAGATAATTCGGTAAGATTTAGATTGGCTCAAGACGAAGTAACTTCACTTGTGACAACAGGAGAAGTATGGAGTACATGCAAGTTTGGAAAAAGTGAACTTGTATATGGTTTAGTTTCTTCAGAAGCTGAAACTATCTCATGTGCTTTTGAAGGAAACAAAGTGACGACCAAAATCCCAAAAACATTACTTCCCAACTGGCATACAGATGAGCGAGTAGGTTTTAACAATACCGATGACAACCTTTTTATACTGATAGAAAAAGACTGGCAATGCCTAAAACCTCGTGAGAACGAAGATGAAAGTAACTTATTCATAAATCCTTCTGCTTAATACATGGAGGAAGGACTACACCATATTACCATTACCAAAAGCAAAAACGGCAACAGCATATCGATGGACGATGTAGTCGCGGTAGAAGCTCCTTTAGAAATACAAATACAACACTTCGAAGACACCAAACCAACAGCTATCTCTGTGACCATGCGTACTCCTGGAGATGATGAGGAGTTAGCATTAGGATTTCTGTTCACCGAAGGCCTGCTTCAAAACTACCAAGAAGTTAAAGCCGTAAAGTACCATGGAGACAATATTGTAAAAATATATCTACAAAAAGGTGTGCAAATTGAGCTCCAAAAAGCAGAACGGAATTTTTATACTACCAGCAGTTGTGGCGTATGCGGTAAGGCCAGTATTGAGGCCATATATACCAAAACTCAATTCACCTTTGAGAACAAGGCAACTCTAACAGATTCCGTGCTTCTTAGCCTTAAAAACAAACTAGGGGAGCAGCAGTCCTTATTTAGTGCAACAGGAGGGATTCATGCAGCAGCTCTATTCAATGAAAAAGGCACTTTACTCCTCATGCATGAAGATGTAGGGAGACATAATGCCTTGGATAAGCTAATTGGCGAGGCATTCAAAACAGGATTATTACCCCTCGAAAAAAGCATTTTGCTACTTAGTGGCAGAGCTAGTTTTGAATTAATTCAAAAAGCAACTATGGCAGGTATCTCCACGATAGTATCAGTTGGGGCACCCAGTAGTCTTGCTGTTGACCTTGCAAAGGAAAACGATCAAACATTAATTGGCTTTTTAAAAGACCACAGTTATAACAGATACAGCTAGATGATTAAAAAAACACTATTTACACTGAGTTTATTGCTACTAAGCATCCCACTCTTGTTCGCAAACAACGCACTCAATGCAATTGGTAGTTTCATTGAATTTCTAGTCATTCAAGCTTCTATTTTTATAGTTGGATTAGTTCTTATCCTGATTTTCAGAAAGAATAAGAACGGCTTTATGGCTGCACTCGTCTCCATATTTACAATTGGAATTTTAGGGCATGTTATTTCAAATCTTCCTTCTGACAGTTATGATTTTTTTGACGGATGGCTCTTGTATTGGTCGCCGTTGCTTCTTATTTGTACTATTCAGATTATCATGGTTATTCGATATTTTATCAAACGCAAAAGCTCCTAACTCACTCTCATTAACTTTAAAAGACCATGATCTAAATGCACTCTTTCACCTTTTTTAACACAACGCTACTTTATTGCGGTGCCTCAGATGATATTTTAGGAGGTTTGCATGGCTTTCTTTGTCAAAGCTTTTTTGTCTTAGTAGGTATTACACTAATCATTCTCTATTACAGAATGGGGAAACGTAAACAAATCGCTACATTACTTTTGGCATTTGCATTCTCTACTTTATTCTATACTCTATTTAGTCTACCCCTATATTCTTACTACTTCTTCAGCTGGTTGATTTACTGGAAACATTTACTCCTTTTGAGCTTTGTACAATTTTTTATTGCTATAAAACATTTTATTAAAGCCAAGGCTTCTAAATTAAATAACACCTAAAATAGGAGACCTCCTATTGACTTTTAAGGCTCTTTAGACCAAACTTGTCCAAGGTTTAATCAGAAATGTTTCTTTAACTTCGAAAACCAATGAACTCGTTACAGAAACAGCTTACTCTTATTCAAAAACTATCCTTGACAACAAATCAAGAGTTAATAGATGCGGTTGGTCGATTGTTTCAGCTTGAGGAAGAGGGTGAAACTATCAAATTTTCACAAAAAGAAGAGAGTCAAGTAAAAAAAGGAATTAAACAATATCAAACAGGCGAGTATATAACATCAAAAGTAGCAGATGAAGAAATCAGAAAATGGACAGAAGAATAATCTGGACAAAGGAAGCTGCCGATAACCGAATTACCATTTTCACCTGTTGGAATAGCCCGAATAAGTATAAGTACTTCAGTAGAGAACTCAACACTTTAATCCCTGAGATGCTAATTCTGTTGAGTCAATACCCGGAGATTGGTCAAAAAACTAACATCAGTCAAGGCTAAGTGAGTCAACAATTATCGTTTAGTTTATATATTTGAAGCCAAGGAACTAGTTCTAATTGCTATTCAAGATCTTAGAATAAAAAAGTTGTATCCATAAATGTCGCAAACCCAAAAAATAGAAATAGAGAATTTTGATTTTACTGGTCTAATTCTAAAAGAACCCAAGGAAAAAGCGGTAGGTGTTCCAGCCATTATTTCTTCTGTGAAACAAATGGCAAAGTACATGGACCCCATTGATGCTTTTAAACTGAGCTTGAAGATTAATCAAAAAGGGGGATTTGACTGTCCTGGATGTGCATGGCCAGATCCAGACGATGACCGATCTGCTCTCGGAGAATACTGTGAGAATGGAATCAAAGCTATTGCAGAAGAAGCTACTAAGCAATCTATCAAAGCTGATTTCTTTGCTCAGTATTCAGTAGCTGAGATCTCTAAATTCTCTGATTTTAAAATGGGAAAACTAGGCAGATTGACCGAGCCAATGGTTTTAAAAGAAGGAGCAACTCACTATGAACCTATTTCATGGAAAGATGCTTTCCAACTTTTAGCAGAAGAACTTCATAAACTGAACTCTCCCAATGAGGCTTTATTCTATACCAGTGGACGTACCAGCAATGAAGCAGCTTACTTATACCAACTATTTGTAAGGGCATACGGAACTAATAACCTACCTGATTGCAGTAACATGTGCCATGAAAGCAGTGGTGTTGGTTTATCAGCCACAGTAGGAATTGGTAAAGGTTCCGTTATTCTGAAAGACTTATACGAAGCCGAGGTCATTATGGTTATGGGACAAAACCCAGGAACCAATCACCCTAGAATGCTTGGGGCTCTGGAAAAATGCAAAGAGAATGGCGGTAAAATAATCAGCGTAAATCCATTGCCAGAAGCTGGGATGGTCAATTTTGTTGACCCACAGTCTCCACTAAAAATATTAAAAGGAGGAACTGCTCTAACTGACTTATTTGTTCCCGTTAAGGTTAATGGAGATGTTGCTTTTCTTAAGGCTATCATGCTGCTTTTACTCCAAAAAGAAGATGCCGGAGAACAGGTATTTGATCACGAATTTATACAAAATTTTACCTCTAATTATGACGAGCTAATAGCCGACCTTAGAAACCATTCTTTAGAAGAATGTGTAGAAGCCAGTGGCATACCTTTATCTATTATAGAAGAAGCTACCGAACTTATAGCTAAAAACGAGAAGATTATTATCTGCTGGGCCATGGGACTCACTCAACAAGAAAATGGCGTTGGAAATATACAAGAGGTTGTAAACTTACTGCTCCTGAGAGGTGCCATTGGAAAGCCTGGTGCAGGCACTTGTCCTGTACGTGGGCATAGTAATGTACAAGGAGATAGAACCATGGGAATTTGGGAAGCTCCAAAAGAACCATTTCTTAAAAAGCTTGATGAGGTACATGGAATAAATGCTCCAAGGGAACATGGACACCATGTAGTATCTGCAATAGAAGCCATGCACAAGGGTGAATGCAAGCTGTTCCTTGCCATGGGAGGAAACTTTCTTAGTGCTGCTCCGGATACACTTTACACAGCAGAAGCTTTACAAAAATGTAACCTAACTGCACATGTGAGTACTAAACTCAATCGATCTCACCTCGTAACTGGAAAACAAGCTCTTATACTTCCTTGTCTTGGACGTACAGATAAAGATATTCAAACGACAGGAGAACAATTTGTAACATGTGAGAATAGTATGGGAGTAGTGCAATCTTCACAAGGCATACTAAGACCACCAAGTAAACAACTTAAAAGTGAAATAGCAATAGTAGCCGAATTAGCTGCTGCAACTTTTCCCAATTCCAATATAAACTGGATGGCCATGGGTGGAGACTATGATCTAATTCGGGATGCCATTGAATCCACCATTCCAGGATTTGATCAATACAATGAACGAGTAAGAAAACCTGGAGGGTTTTATTTACCAAATGGAGCCAGAGAACGTAAGTTTAATACAGATAGTGGTAAAGCCAACTTCACTATCAACTCTGTTCCTAAGCATACCATAGCTGAGGGAGAATATATCATGATGACTATAAGAAGTCACGATCAGTATAACACTACCATATATGGGCTCGATGATCGATATAGGGGTATTTACAACGAGCGTAGAATTGTAATGATGAATCAAGAGGATATAGATGAACGTGGATGGAAAACCAGCCATGAAGTGGATTTGTTCAGTGAATTCACCGGCATTAAACGGGAAGCTCGTAAATTTTTAATAGTACCCTACCCTATTCCAAGAGGTAATATTGCTACCTATTTCCCTGAGGCAAATCCTTTGGTTCCAATAGACTCTTATGCCGCTAGAAGTCACACACCTACTAGCAAATTGGTAAAGGTTACTATAGAAAGTGTATCTTAACCCTCAATTATGGGTAACAAGAGAAGAAAAGTCAACAGCAAAAAGAGGATTCGAAACAACTATGTTTTAGGAATTACCTCTGGTGTTTTAATCGGGTTATTATTTGGACTTGCAAGTGATAATTTAATCCCTAGTCTCGTAGTTTGTGGTCTCCTTGGCTTTGGAATGGGTTATGCTATTAACAGAACGATTAACGGATAGTTCTTGAGTTCATCGTTAATAGGTATAGTTCTTTGCGGAGGACAAAGCTCTCGTATGGGAACCGATAAATCTCAACTTCAATGGGGAAAAACTAGTTTAGCGGAACTCGCTTATTCAAAACTAACACCGTATTGTGATAAAGTATATTTTTCTATTAATGAAGACCAACAAAATTTGGGACTACAAAATCCCATTCTAGACAATTACACCCAAGAAGGACCACTAACCGGAATCATATCTGCAATGAGAGCTACAGAACAAAGCCTCATGGTAGTGGCCGTAGATATGCCTTTAATCACTTCCAAGACCTTGGAAAGACTCTTGGAACACAGAGATTGGGATTTACTTAGTACGACTCACTACAATAAGAAAGAGGGATTTTGGCAACCCTTTCCTAGCATTTGGGAGATAGAAGCACTTCCCTGCTTAGAAGAGTATTTTAACAGTGGTGAACGTTCGTTTCAAAAGTTTCTAAATAAGTTTGGACATCAGCAAGTACCTATGGAAGATTCCAAAGAGTTTATGAATTTGAATACCATTGAGGAATATGAAAAGCTTTTAACACTTCAGAACCAAAGTTCAGAATGAAACTCGTTCTACTTCCTAAGGTAACATCTCCTTAGCAACAATCTGAAAACTCTTGATGTTATAATGAGCAATAATATCTTTCACTAGATTAGTACGAACTACAAGTAGTAAGTTCTTCTGATCATCAGATTTATAATTATTTATGATATAATCACTTGCTTGATGCAAGCCTTCACCGTTCAACTCCAACTTACCCAGTTCATCCAACACTAGAAATTCAAAGTCTTGCTCATCGAATGCCTTAATTAGAATATAGTTAGCTAGTTTAAACGAGTCCTTTAGAAAATGGAATCTGCCTACACGAATGGTATTATCCTCCCCTTTTACAACTTGTAGAGCATGCCTTTCAGCAGTTTCGATGTTGTAGATATAACGAAGGTCATTGGCCCCATCTGGACATAGAATACCTTTCACTTTATCCCACGTTCCTAGCCATTTCGCTAAAGCTATTGTTTTGCCAGTGCGTATATCACCCGCTAGAATGTATATCATTCGTCTATTTTGAGATGAATGCTATACAAGATTGCATCACCCATAAAATTTCGAAGTTTATTAAGTCCTTTTTCATCTTTATTCTCTTTCCAGGCTAGTCTTGTCACCTTACGCAAATAAGGTAAAAGGGTAAGTGTTTCGTCCACCTCTTTTTGCACCTTATGTTGTTTACCATCCAAAAATCTTCTGAAGTATTTTTTAAATATCGGTGCCAAAACATAATACCACAATAAAAGAATACCTGTACTTCTAAGAAAAATATACAACCAGTTTTTCCAAACAGCATCTCCTTCTTTAGCAAAGAAGTAATAGGCTCCAATAAGAGCAAAAAACATCCCAAAAATTACCCATTGCTTCCATCTTCCCTTTCTTTTCTTAGATATTCCTACTTCATCATCAAACTCAATGGCTTGTATCTGATATTTAACATTCCCTTGATTGTATTCTAGATAACGTACAATATCATATATAACGTAACCAATCACTACACCCAATATGGCATAAAGCCATAAATAAATCGACATAAGAACAGTTGATGCAAAAATGTTACCTAGGAAACCCATTTTTCCAACTATATAATCACTAAATGAATCAAGTGCCTCCCATAAACTATTACCATAGATAAGGGTAAGAACCAATAACTTTTGGATAGCTGATTCAACTAGAGTTACGACACCTAATAACATTGCACTCCATTTGGAAAGGCTTAATCTACTATAAATAAGTCCAGCCATCAATGCTTGAAAACTTACTGCCAAGTACGATGTAGGCGGTGAATGCGGACTTACAGCAAGCTTTATTATAAGCACAACCAACAACGCCCTAAAGATGGCATTCCATTTGTCCTCGGCAAAATAAGCAATAAGGCTAATAAGAACTATGGCAAATCCACCTACAAAAAGACCTGTAAAAGGAGATTGTAATGCATGTAAAACTCCTCCAAGTCCAGCTTCACTGAGAGCCCATAAAGCAGTTAATCGGGAGATTATTCTGGAGTTTCGTTGCACGTTTTCAAAGTTAGAGTTTTAGTAATGATAAAATATACGATTTGTATACAACTTGTATTCACGCACAAAAAAAAGGAGCACCTTACGGTACTCCTCAATATTATTGATTCTGCTAGCTTCTATACAGAGAAACTTTCTCCGCATCCACAGGTTCTACTTGCATTTGGATTATTAAACTGAAAACCTTTTCCGTTTAACCCATCTGTAAAATCCAGTTCTGTACCACACAGGTATAAGAAGCTTTTCATATCACAGACTACTTTATATCCATTGCTTTCAAAAATCTGATCGCCTTCTTGGCTGTCGTTATCAAAGTCCATTTTATAACTAAGACCTGAACAACCACCACCAACAACAGATACACGGATAAAATAATCCTCATTTAGACCTTCAGTCTTCATTAGATTATCTACCTGACTTGCTGCTCTTTCTGATACTGTTATCATTGTTTATTTCTAGTGATTAAAATCGTTAACACTTCGACTCTGTAACCATCGGGTCCTTCAGTGTAACAATTTTTAGGTTAATAATGTTTTTTATTGTCTTCTATTGGCTCAAGACCCTGCTTTACACGATAATCATTGATGGCCATTTTGATAGCATCCTCTGCTAATACTGAACAATGAATTTTCACTGGAGGTAACGCAAGTTCTTCAACGATTTCCATATTGTCTATTTCCATTGCTGCTTCTACGCTCTTTCCTTTTAACCACTCAGTTGCTAATGAAGATGATGCAATAGCCGAACCACAGCCAAAAGTTTTAAATTTTGCATCCTTGATAATACCTGTAGCATCATCCACCTCTATCTGCAAACGCATAACGTCACCGCATTCAGGTGCCCCAACTAAGCCGGTTCCTACCGTTTTAGATTCTTTATCCAACGTACCAATGTTTCTTGGGTTTTGGTAGTGATCGATTACTTTTTCTGAATATGCCATTTCTTTTAATTATTAATTGTTAATTATCAATTGCTAAATTGATTAATGCTCTGACCACTCTATCGTTTTAAGGTCAATGCCCTCTTTGAACATCTCCCATAGTGGACTCATATCTCTTAATTTCTTTACCGCCGTTTTTACGTGATCGATAGCAAAATCTATTTCCTCATCGGTTGTAAATCTTCCCAAACCAAAACGTAATGATGAATGAGCAAGCTCATCATCTAAACCTAAGCTTTTAAGAACGTAACTAGGCTCCAATGATGCACTCGTACAAGCACTACCACTACTTACAGCAATATCCTTAGTACCCATCATGAGACCTTCTCCTTCTACAAATTTAAAGGAAATATTAGCTACATGTGGAAGTCTATGTGTTGGATTACCATTCACATATGCTTCTTCTATAGTTAAAAGCTCTTTTTCTAACCTATCTCTCATTACACTGAGCTTCTCAGCTTCGGCAGCCATCTCCTTTTGACTAAGCTCACATGCTTTACCAAAACCCACAATACCGGGAACATTCAATGTACCACTACGCATACCCCTCTCGTGTCCACCACCATCCATCTGACTGGTAACTTTCACTCTCGGATTTTTACGTCTTACATACAATGCTCCAACTCCTTTAGGTCCGTACATCTTATGAGCACTAAAACTCATTAAATCGATACCATCAGCCAATACATCTACAGGTATTTTACCTACAGCTTGTGTAGCATCTGTATGAAATAGAATTCCATTCTTCTTAGCAATAGCTGAAATAGCCTTGATATCTTGTACTACACCTATCTCGTTATTACCATACATTATAGTGATTAAGATGGTTTTATCTGTAATAGCAGCTTCTAAGTCAGAAAGGTTTATTAAACCATCCTCATTTGGAGAAAGGTACGTAACCTCTCCACCCATTTTTTCTACTTTTTTACAAGCATCCAATACGGCTTTGTGCTCTGTAGTAACCGTTATCATATGGTTACCTTGTGAACCATACATTTCATATACTCCCTTAATAGCTAAGTTATTAGCCTCCGTAGCACCAGAAGTAAAGATAATTTCCTTGCTTGTAGAGCCTATTAATCTTCCTACCTGCTCACGAGCATAGTCCACAGCCTCTTCAGCACTCCAACCAAAACTATGATTACGACTTGCTGCATTTCCAAATTTCTCATTAAAAAATGGAAGCATAGCCTCAAGCACGCGAGGATCCATTGGTGTGGTGGAATTATTGTCTAAGTATATTGGAAAATCCATTTGCTACTCTATTTTTATTTAGATTAAATCTAACTGCAAATATAACGCCTAAAAGCCAATAAAGTTTGGGTTTCTATTGGTTTTTTTAATAGGATAATAAGGGAAATTCATTAAAATGGCACCTGTTTCCTTAACATGGCTTACTCAGAACCACAGCAACGTGATTAATTTACCCTAAACCGATATAATTTTCACTTCCCCACCAACTGTAACAGTTGAAGTTTCATTTCCATAAATACTAGTCTAATTGCACCCTGAGATTTATCAATTAAAATCTCAGCATCATACTACAAAGAGCTGATTGAGTTTACTCCATATTGACCTAACATTGTACCCAATGACCTACCTTTCTAAAAACACCCTCTTTGTACTCATCACTTTGACCTCATTTATCATAGCTTGTGATCTAAATCCTGCAACTGAGGAAAATACAAACGAAGAGGCCACCACTGAGGCAACACAAGTAGCAGAAGATGACCTTATTACGGGATACGGCTTCATTACCTACGTTTCAGACGTCCCCTACCCTATGCATACGTTGACCATGGAATTTAGTGAACGTAAGATGATGCAGACTTTCAATTTTAACATTACAGAACTGGAACCTGCCATCGAAGATTTGAGTAAGTTGAACAACAGATATGCTACCATAAAATATACAAGTGACCTAGAACCTAAAATCCAAAATGTGATATTGAATGGAGAGTCCATTCTTGGTGAAGAAGAAATCCCAGAACAAGAAGATAATTGGGAATCAATAACAGGAACTATGTCTGGAGCTGAACAAACAACAAGTGGAGATTTACCTGTGAGTGTTAAAATCACACAGGATAATGGAAGTTCCCATACTTTCCAATACTTTGTTTCTCCCCAAATGACCGCTGGCAACAGAAAAGAAGTAACCATTTGGTATGTAAACCAACCAGTACATACTATCAAAATGCTGGTTTTATCTGACGAGCCCCCACAAGAAAAGAATGAAGAGACAGAAGCACCTTTGGAGACTCCAACAGAAGAAGACCTTTACGATCAGTTCATGGTTACTGAGAGCTTTCTAATTTTACAAGCTTCTAAAGATTATACTTCAGCTTTAAAAACTGCTAAGGAAGCCGCCATAATGATGAGTAACAAGTTAGATCTACGAGGATACATTTATGAACCTCAAGAAGGATTGACGGATACAACGATATGTGGATGTGGTGAAACACATGACTATATCCCAAGAGGCAGATACGATGGAGGAGACTATGTTAGTATAGAGCACACAGACTCTTATGAGGAATTCACCAATGGATATTATATCGTGGTAGCAGGGAGCGGAGAACGAAATAGCTTAAGACCATTACTAGCTAAAGCTCAAATTCACTATCCAGATGCCTACCTTAAAGATGCACAAGTTTATGTTGGATGTATGCATTGACGAAACACTCTGTGGTTTGAAACCTGGTCCTTAATAGTTTCTTTGGAATTTGGCATCTTCCAATCAACCTATAATTCTTGTAAAAGATCCAAACGAACAGTTTGGCATCTTTTTTGGAATTGTAATAGTACATAAACACTACTATTATGCTACTTAGAAATACACTACTATTCGTCACAATCTCTTTCAGTCTATTGTCAAATGCACAATGTTTTTTCAACTCAACCAATGGATACTCTGTTTCGGTAGCAGTAGAACCTGTGGATGTTATACCTGCAAGTACCAGCTGTACTTGGGGATACAATTACAACGTGGAGTTAGATTATGTTGTCACCTTCTCTGGAACCAACATACCCTCATCTATGTATACACTGCAAGGTGAGCTTACCTGCGGAACAGACGTATTATTCTTTAACCTTAATAACAGTCCCGGTTCTGGAACCCTAATTACCACTGTAAACCCTTACAGGAACGCCTCTGATTGTAACACCGTAACGATTGCAGACTTAAACTGTAATTCAATGGAAATTTCAATTGAAGGATTCAATTTGGCTCCCACGACGGGAACATGTGCTCCCGTAGCTGGACTACCTGTTGAGTTTGCTTCCCTTGAAGGAACCAGAGCAGGAAAAAATATTGTACTGGAATGGCAAACAGCTTCTGAATTGAACAATGACTATTTCACTATCGAAAAATTAAACGACCATAAAGAATGGGAAGAAGTAAATACTCTTGAGGGTATGGGAACTTCTAATTCTATTACAGACTATACATATACGGATAACGTAAATGCTACAGGAACTGTTAACTATAGAATAAAGCAGACTGATTTTGACGGTGCTTCCACTTATTCTGATGTTATTCAAATAGAAGCCGCTACTATCTCTCAATTATCAATTTGGCCAAATCCTGCTACCAATCAATTGAACATATACAGCGAGCAATTTAATTCATCGGTAGTATCGATAACCAACTCTGCTGGAATGAATATTTCAGAAACCATCACTTATTTGAACCAAAGCAATGAAGGTGCAGTGTTGGATATTTCAGCGTTAGCTTCAGGCATATACTTTATTAAAATTGGCACAGAATTTCATCGATTTATCAAACACTAAAAATATTTAGCGACCAAAGAATTCAGACTCTTAGATTCATAAATGAATCTAAGATATTAAAATGGAGTCTCTCAAAAGAGACTCCATTTTTTTTGTGCTTAAAGTGAAGTACGTTAGAAATATAATTGAGTAATTTTGGAAGCCATTCCATGATACTCGACCATCCTAAACTAATAAAACTTCTACAGAAAGCGTACTCAGCAGAAAAGGCTGCTTCCTTTGCTTATATAGGGCATGCCAAATCGGTAAAAGATCCAAAGCAAAAAAAAGCCATTAAACAGATAGAGGATGACGAATGGGAACATCGAGCAGAGGTTCTAAAAATTATGCAACTGCATAACATCCCTGTATCTAAGTGGTATGAAATCAAGTTTCACATCATAGGAAAAGTAATTTCGGCTAGCTGTTTTGTTATTGGCAAATTCATGCCTTATTATTTTGCAGGAAGCCTTGAGAGTGGCAACGTCTGCGAATATTTTATCATGATGAAATACTTCCACGCTTTAGGGATCACAGAGCACGATGAGAGTTTGTACCAAATGGGTATGAAAGAAAAGGAACATGAGATATTCTTTCTGAATGCTGTGAAAGGCAGTGGATCCCTCCCTCTTTTTGAAAAGATTTTTGGTTGGGGAAGAATAAAAAAGAAAAATGACGTAGATTTTGGGAATCAACTTCCCGTAGAAAGGTCAAAAGAATACTGTAATTATGATAATTAGCACGACACAACTAAAATACACATATACATTTTCTAAGATTATAATCTTAGTTTCATTCTGTGGTATATTTTTAAGTTCATCAGCACAAACACCTAATGTACTCCTTATCATAGCCGATGATCTAGGAACCGATGCTCTAAAGGGATATACAACTCAGAGTCTTTTGCCCACGACTCCCACTATTGATAGTTTACGGGCAATCGGTGTCACATTTTCCAGTGCTTGGTCTTCCCCAGTATGTACTCCTACACGGGCCAGCATTATGAGTGGAAAGCATGGTTCTAAAACAGGAGTATTTAAAGCTCCTGGGAATTTAGATACATCTCACATCTCAATTTTAAAAGTTCTAAAAGAAGAAACAAACGACACTTATGCAAAAGCTGTAATCGGGAAATGGCATATCTCCAACCCGAGCAATCCATTACACCCTACTGAACATGGAGCAGATTACTACATGGGACTTCTTGGAGCATTCCCAGAGGACTACTCCGCATGGAGCAAAACAGAGAATGGCATTACAACTACGGACTCAACCTACATCACGTCTACACTAACAGACAGAGCTATTACTTGGACTAGTCAACAGACAAAACCATGGTTATTGTGGTTAGCCCATGCAGCTCCTCACAGTCCGTTTCACGAGCCGCCAAGTCACATGTATACTATCCCAAATCCTACTACGAATACGCGAAAGTTCTTGGCTATGATAGAATCCGTGGACTTTGAAATTAACAGGCTTCTAAGTTCTATGACAACAGCAGAACGGGACAATACGCTAATCATTTTTATTGGAGACAATGGAACACCTGGAAATGTATTAAGAGACTATCCCTCGGGTCATGGGAAATCCACTGTATATGAAGGTGGAATTAGAGTTCCTTTTATTGTAGCCGGTGCTGGCGTTACCCGTAAAGGTGAACGTGAATCTGCCATGGTAAATGTTGCTGATATTTATGCTACTATTTTGGAAATGACAGGATCAGACTTAGACGGTGGATTAAACAACAGTCTTAGTTTTAAGCATCTTCTTACCGGAACATCTGAGCAAGCCAACAGAGATTACAATTATGCGGAAATAAAAGAAGGCAATAAGTTAATATGGGCCATCCGAAACCATCAATACAAACTAATCACCCTAAGCACAGGTGAACAAGAGTTCTATGACCTGCTGACGGACTCTTTTGAGTATAACCCAATAGACTTGAACAACCTGACGAGTGAACAGACTGCAATAAAAGCAGATCTACAAGAAGAAGCAGCCACAAGACAAACAGATTGGTCATGCAGGGACCACATTAAAAATGGAGATGAAGCGGGAATAGATTGTGGAGGGAGCAGTTGTACCCCATGCATCATGGGGATAGATAATTCCACACTTCAAGAGTTACATATTTATCCAAATCCAAGTACGGGTAATATTACTTTATCTCTTGAAAATGGTCAAATACAAGAGGTCAAAATCTTCAATACTATTGGTGAATTGGTCTATACTCAGGATAAAATCAGCTCCAATAGGCTTACCCTAAATCTCAATCCGATGAAATCCAATTTATACCATATTGAAATACAGACCAATATCGGGAAACTTGTAAAACGACTAATTAAAATTTAGATAAACAGTATGAAATTCAGTCTCACCATTTTAACTCTTTTGATACTATTTAGCTGCAGAAGTTTAGACCAGACTAGCACTGCAAATACTGTTACTTCAGGTTGTCAATGGGGATACGACTATTATCCTGACTTCTCAGATTCTTTGGGTATCACAGCTGTCTCACCAGGCATTTCCTTTGACAAAAACTGCTTTCCAAAAGACTATTTTGTAACTACTAATGATATGCACTCCATAAATGTAAAAGTGTTTAATCGGTGGGGTGTAAAACTGTACGATTCATCATCTGAAACACAATGGATCTGTAACGACTCCGAATCCAAAAAGCAAATCACAACAGGCACCTATTTTACTATAGTCAGCTACAGTCTGAAGAGTGACGGAATAGATTCTGTATACTCTCACAATTCTAACATTCAGGTGTTTTGTAAATAACTCCTATCATTAATCCAAATACCACGTTTCAATCAATAGCAGAAATTGTATAGGACTATTATTTAGTCGAAATTTGAAGCCATAAAAAGAATATACAATGGCATTCAAACCTGCGAACCACATACAAGACCTTCAATATTTCGGTGAATTTGGAGGAGTAAATCCTTCGATTTCAGATTCATCCACCTATACTTTCTTATCTGCTAAAACAATGTTTGACACATTCGAGGGCAACGCAGACGGATGTTACTTATATTCCAGACACTCATCTCCTTCCAATTTATATTTGGGGCAAGCTCTTGCGGCCATGGAAGGAACTGAAACTGCCAATGTCACAGCATCTGGAATGGGTGCTATCACAGGAGTTATCATGCAATTGTGCAAGGCAAATGACCACATTGTATGCAGTCGTACCATATATGGTGGAACTTATGCATTCTTAAAAAAATTCACTCCTAGTTTTGGTATCGAAACTTCGTTTGTTGATATTACTAATCTAGACGCTGTTGAAGCTGCAATTAATAACAAGACCAAAGTACTGTACTGCGAAAGCGTAAGCAACCCATTACTTGAAGTTGCCGACCTAAAGGCACTTGCCGCACTCGCGAAAAAACACAACTTAAAACTTGTGGTAGACAATACTTTCTCTCCACTTTCTATATCGCCACAACATTTGGGAGCCGATGTCACAATTCATAGCCTAACCAAGTTTATAAATGGATCGAGCGACACGGTAGGTGGTGTAGTTTGTGGGACTCAAGACTTTATTAATGAACTAAGAGATGTAAATACTGGAGCATGTATGTTACTAGGTTCTACTATGGATAGCATGAGAGCCTCATCTATACTGAAAAATCTAAGAACCTTACACATCAGAATACAGCAACACAGTAAAAATGCACTGTACTTAGCAGAACGATTTGAGCAAATAGGATTAAAAACGGTCTACCCCGGTCTTCCTTCACATCCGTCTCATCACGTGTATAAATCCATGTTAAATGAAGAATATGGATACGGAGGTATGTTAACTATAGATGCAGGAAACATCTCCAAAGCAAATGAACTCATGGAGCTAATGCAAAATAAGAATCTAGGCTACCTCGCCGTAAGTCTTGGTTTCTATAAAACACTTTTTAGTGCACCGGGAAGTTCTACCTCGTCTGAAATACCTGAAGAGGAACAAAAGGAAATGGGACTTAGTGATGGGCTTATTCGATTTTCAATAGGACTAGATGCCGATATAGCTCGTACATATGACACCATGGTAGAGTGCATGGAAGAAGTTGGCGTATTATAAAACAAGATTTATTAAACTGCCTTATCTCAAAATTCTAGAACAAAAATATGATTGAATACCAGACCATAAATGGTACCAAGATAGGTACCGTGCCTTTCTCGAATGGCACATCCTTGACCAACGACACTCTTCTAGATGTAATGATGAATTGTAGGTTCGAAGATTGTGGTTCTATTTTAGTTTACCAACATCATCTTGCAGATGAATTCTTTGATTTAAAAACAAAAGTAGCAGGTGACTTACTTCAAAAATTCTCAACATACGATTGCAAGCTTGCCATAGTTGGAAATTTTCAATCTATAGAAAGTAAAAGCCTAGCAGACTTCATTGGTGAGAGCAATCGTATAGGTAGGATAACCTTTGCCTCCACAAAAGAAGAGGCAATCAAAGCACTTTCTGTATAGAAAATACAGTCTATTCATACATAACAAAAAACTAATCCTTAAACTTGTGACGATGCAAAAAATAGAGCATATCGGTATTGCTGTAAAAGACATAGAGGAGAGTAACAAGCTTTTCGCCAAACTCCTAAACACAAAACATTACAAAATGGAAGAAGTTGAAAGCGAAGGAGTCATTACTTCATTCTTTCAAATAGGAGATGTCAAAATTGAGCTTCTCCAAGCAACAAAAGACTCTAGTTCTATTCATAAATTCATCGAAAAAAAAGGTGAAGGAGTACACCACATTGCTTTTGCTGTGGATGATGTAAATACTGAATTAGAACGATTGAAATCCGAAGGTTTTGAAGCTATCCACCAAGAAGCCAAAGATGGTGCAGATGGTAAAGTCATTGCGTTTTTGCACCCCAAGTCTACCAATAGAGTTTTAACCGAAATTTGTTCCGATAAAAATGCTTAAAAATAAGAACGTCCGTCTTTTTCTGGGTATACTAGGAGTACTTGTCTTAGGATACATACTTTGGAATGTAAGAACCATCATCTACTACTTCTTTGCAGCTGCCGTTATTGCTTTTGTAGCAAGACCTCTAATGCGTTTACTCGGCAGAGTAAAGATCAAAGGTTGGGTCTTACCCAATTGGCTAAAGTCAGCACTGGTATTAGTCACTTTTGTAGTGATCATATTTAGTCTATTTAGTATGGTAATTCCTACAATAGCAGAACAGGCCCATATTATATCCAAAATAGACACCAAGAATATTGTGGACCGCATTCAACCACAAATAGAGTCTATTAGTTCTTGGATGCAACAAGCCAATATAGATCAAGATGAACTTCAAAATATCCTTCAAAAGGAGGTCTCTTCTATATTTAGCATGGGAGATGTAGGCAAATATGTTTCGGGGTTCTTGAGTGGGATTACGGATTCACTTATTGCAGCTTTTTCCATTCTATTCATTTGTTTTTTCCTACTAAAGGATGGTCGTATCGTTGACAATGTAGTAGCAAGCATTACACCGGATAAGTATCTGGATAAAATTCGCACCATCTTCAACGAGACCAAAGATTTACTAACACGCTACTTTGTTGGGGTTGTAATCCAAATCACCATTGTTATGGTTGTAATTACGGTAGGCTTAACCATACTTGGAGTAAAAAATGCACTTCTTATTGGAGTGATCGCAGGAATATTTAATATCATCCCTTACATCGGCCCATTACTGGGAGCTTTAATTGGCATTAGCCTTGCAGCTACTGGTCAGTTAGAAGCTCATCCCGATTTGAGCATGACGTCATTTGTTCTTTCTGCAATGATTCCATTTGCAGTAGCACAAGCCTTAGATAATTTCGCACTACAACCCATCATATTTTCCAAAAGTGTAAAGGCTCATCCGCTAGAGATATTCCTTGTAATACTTGCGGCCGGCTCACTAGCAGGTGTTGTCGGAATGATAGTAGCAGTACCAGCATACTCCTTCCTGCGAATAGTCGCCAAAGAATTTTTCAATGGGTATAAAGTCGTACAAGGGCTTACCAAAGATTTATAATCGTATCATATTATATCTGGTTTAAACAAAAGATGAAGACCATCAAAATACTTAGAATTCAAACCCTCATTATTTGCTTACTGATTCTATTCAGTTCCAATGCCCAGACCTACAAAAGCAATAGTTGGTCTGCCAATTTATATCTAGGAGCGAGCAATATGATGGGTGACTTAGGCGGAAGCAATTTCATTGGCAGCAGAGGTGTTTTTGACTATGACTTTAGAGCTACAAGACTTGCTGTTGGTACTGGGATTAATATGAACACAGGAGCCTTTTCTTTAGGACTAAATCTATTGTTCACCAGATTGGCTGGCAATGATGAATACTCTGCACAAGATTTTCAAGTAGACAGAAATCTATGTGTTCGAACAGATTTGTTTGAAGCTAGTTTTCTTACTGAATACCGCCCATTCAGCAGAACCAAAGGATTCAATCGGTTTTATGTGTATACTGGCATTGGTGGAATCTACTATCAACCCAAGACTAAATTAAACGATGATTGGATTAAACTAAGAACATTGGGAACCGAGGGACAGTATTTTGATGATGGCCCAGGACCTTACAGCGAACTCGATGTAGTAATACCATATGGCCTTGGATACAAATTCAGATTGGCAAAAAGCACATCTCTAATCCTTGATTTAGGATTCAGAAAAACATTTACAGATTACTTGGATGATGTAAGTACCGTTTATGTTGACCCTGTACTTCTTGCATCCTCCAATGGAATAGAATCTCCTATCCTATCCAATCGGTCTAACACACCTAAAGTAATTGGGGATGAAAGAGGAAATCCAGACAAAGATGACATGTACTTCTTATTGGGTTTAAAATTCGAGTATATCTTAGGTGGGAAAGCAGGTGATGGTTGTTATTACAATCGTAACCCACCCAAAACTAGAAGCACCAAAATAAACCAACGTAAGATGTTTACACGATAGCTAGTGAAAAAGCTTCTTACCGAAATATCAAGCTGTACTATCTGTAAAAAACACCTTCCATTAGGACCACGACCTGTTGTTAATGGCACTCCAAATTCCAAGATTGTAATTATAGGGCAAGCACCGGGAACTGCTGTTCATGCAAGTGGAATTCCATGGGATGATAAGAGTGGCAAAAATTTAAGAGGGTGGATGAATGTAAATGAACAAACGTTTTATGACACTAACCAATTTGCCATAATTCCAATGGGATTCTGTTATCCGGGTAAAGGGAAATCTGGAGATCTACCTCCTCGACCAGAATGTGCTCCTCAATGGCATTCACTGTTATTTGACCAAATGCAAGACATAGAGCTTGTGTTACTGATTGGCAAATATGCTCAAGATTACTATTTAAAGAAAGCAGCTAAACGTACACTCACCGAAACGGTTAAGAACTTCAAAAGCTATTTACCCAATTACTTTGTTCTCCCCCACCCTTCACCTCGCAACAATATATGGCAGGCAAAAAACGAGTGGTTTAAGAAAGAAGTACTTCCTGAACTCAAGGAACAAATAGGATACATCATCAGGTAATTCGTGCTTATTGCTTTGCCATATTAATATTACAAAAGCCAATATTTATACCAACAAAGACTTTCTGCTCGTTTTGCATAAAATGTAACCAATTATGAGGAGATTAACAGTTTTTAGTATCGCAGTGGGAGTAGGATTATGCAGTTTTGGACAGTCGTTTCATAAAAACTCTTGGTCTTACAATTTATTTTTAGGCGGCAGTAGCATGCTTGGAGATTTAGGAGGAGGAAGCTCAAATGGTGGCTTTGGCGTCACAGATTTTGACCTAAGATCAGTTCGACCTGCCATTGGTATAGGCACCAGTTACAACATGAGAGGCCTATCATTAGGCACTAATCTATTGTATACCCGTCTTATCGGTAATGATGCATTTAGCCAATCCGAAAGCAGATCTATCAGAAACTTGAGTGTAAGAACAGATTTGGTAGAGCTTAATGTAATAGGAGAAATCCGTCCTTTTGGAAGAAATCCTGTTCTTAAGCGAATGTACTTAACCGTAGGTGTAGGCGGAATATTCTACCAACCCAAAGCCAAGTTAAATGATGAATGGATAAAGCTTCGTCCTTTGGGAACAGAAGGACAATTTATAAATGGAAGTAGCACCTACAGTAAATTGGATGTAGTTATTCCATACGGAGTTGGATACAAGTTTCCGTTGGGAGAATCAACTACGCTAAACCTGGATGTAGGAATCAGAAAGACATTTACGGATTACCTCGACGATGTAAGTACCGTTTATGCTAACAATGCAACCCTGGCAGAACTTAGTGGCTCTACAGCAGCTACTCTTGCAGATCGAAGCGGTCTATCCTTAGCAGAAGGAACTCAACGGGGTGGAGAGAAATACAACGACAGCTACTTTATAGTCGGTTTAAAGTTTGAAAAAACAATTGGCGGAAAGCAAACCAGTTGCTTTTATGATGATGTACCAATATCCAGTAAACGAAGAATCAAAAGACATCAACGACGAATGTTTAGGAGGTAATTCTTGATTTCTGCTGAGATAGTATTGTGTTCTAGTCGACAATCTGTTAAATCACACAACTACACCCTTCCTAAAACGCTAATAACCTTACAGTTAGCTCATAGGCACGATTATTGACATTCGTATGACCAAATCTGATCATATGAAAAACAATATTTTACTCCTTAGTTTCTTACTTATCACATCATTAACCTACGCTCAAAACTATGACCTGAACAGTTATAACTACAGGTATCAAAAATACAAGGGACTGACCTTTGATTTTAACTTAAACTCCAATGGAAATCAAAGTTTCAACAGCATTCAAGATACCCTTTTCAAAGATAGCACCTTCCTAAATCGAGGAAATACGAACTCTATGTTTGCTATCAATCCAAGTTATTTTTCACACACCAACACAGAAGAATTAAATCAAACAATTACAACGGGACTCCGAAATTCGTTTGAGTTTGCAAACTCCTCGCAGCGAGGAAGCAACATGGACAGAAATAAATCTTTTAACTCATCCAATTCCTTTGGATTTAATTATTCCAATAGCAAACGAGTCTACAATGGTGACAAATTTAAGTACAGGTACCTACATAACAATACAGGAGCAAATACTTCAGACTATAGGTACAAACTACAAGACACTATTAGTCGGTCCAGCCGCCAACGTTTCTATTTTACTGACATCACTATAAAAACAGGATTTGGAAAAGGACGACTTAATTATGTAACGGATGCAGTCCTTGCCTCTTTTATTCTTCAGGACCTAACCAAGCATACCGGACAACAATTTAGTAATGAACAAATAGAGCAAGTCGCAAGAGGTATTACCTTAATTAAAAATCAACGATACCTTGACCGTAGACTGAGATACATTGAACAGATCAGACTTTTAGACAGTGTTCTTCAAAAGAGCAATGTCAAAATTGACAACAAGCTTATATACTTCTCTGTGCTAAGTGATAATTGGCTTTATACCAATAATCAAAATAGAAGTTCAGGCAAAATGTGGACACACCTCATATCTGCTAATTCAAATACATCCTTTGAAAAAATCAGAAGAGATTACGGACAGTTTAACACTATAAGATACTATAACTTTAAAGAATTTATTCAAAAGTATAACATTGAATTAGAATCTAACTTCTCTAAATCCGAACAAAAGTCACTTCATGTTCAACAAATCTTTGGAGGTTTTATTAGCTCAGGGATAGTATACAATAGCGAACAGAGATTTGGTCAATTTGATTATGAAAATGAGGACATAACCTTTGAGGATTTAAACAATTACGACTTTACCAGTTGGGACACAAAAATTGGCGGGAGTTGCGGCTACCTATATCAACCAAATTCTCGAAATGTATTCAGGGCAACTCTATATTCACAAATCGCATACTCCAAGGTTTTGGAAGGAACCCCCAGTACTAGTTTGCTGTATACCAACAGACATGTTCTATCCCCTTCGTTTACCATAAATACGCATTACTACCACTGGTTCTCTCCAAATCTCAATCTTACCATCACTGGATCAGGAGGGACACTCACTTCATTGGAAAACAGATCAAATGAGTTCAATCTTGTTAAAGACCAAAACACTAGCATGGTTTACAACATAACGGCAGGATTGGTTTATCAGCTCTTCTAGCCGCTAAACTCGTTCATCGCTCCATTGAGTCCTTTTACAATCCAGGATTCAATCGCCTTGCATGCTCTATCTTTTTGGAGAGCTACGTCGATAGATTCTAGTTCTCCCCATTTACCAAGCACAAATTCTACTTGTCTGCCCTTTGGGTAATCATTTCCTGCTCCAAAACGGATTCTATCGTACTTGTCAGAACCCAAGTGTACTTGAATGTCTTTCAATCCGTTATGGCCTCCTGCACTTCCCTTTCCTCGGATTCGTAGCTTACCTACATCTATAGAGATATCATCGGTCACTACCAATAGGTTTTTGGGTGCTATTCGCTCTGCACTCATCCAATGCTTCACTGCTTTGCCACTAAGATTCATGTAGGTAGTAGGTTTTATACAAACGATCTGCTTTCCTCTAAACTTAAACTTGGCCACATTTGCCAATCTTCCTGTATCCCACTCAGCATCATGGTCTTTCACCCATTGATCCAACACCTCAAATCCAATATTATGGCGAGTATTGTCATACTCTGACCCTATGTTCCCTAAACCTACAATTAAAAATTTCATTTCGTCTGGCTTCTTCTTTTTAAATAACCAATTCCACATTAGTTGATGTTTACTATTTCCGTCTTACTCGCCTTTAGAGCAGGATAAATAGAAATCAAATACCCAAGAATAGAAACTGTAGCAAACGTTAAAAGTAAATCTTTGGATAGCAGTTCTATTGGATAAGATTCTACCATAGCATTCTCCATTTTTAACCACCCAAAATATTCTTGAGAGAGCACCAAGATCGAGGCCAGGATAATGCCAACTCCTCCACCAATTATAGCAATGTAACTTCCTTGCCACATAAATACTCTTCGTATGGTACCCGATTGAGCTCCCATACTTTTGAGAATTCCAATGTCTTTCTTTTTGTCTAACACAAGCATAATCAGAGAACCAAAGATATTAAAAGAAGAAATCACAAGTACCAAGGCCAGAATGGCAAACGTAAACCACTTTTCACTGCTAAAAATCTTATAGATTAATTCATTCAATTCCCTTCGAGTTTTAATGCTCCACTGAGGACCCAAGACAGCCTGCAAAGCTTCCTTGGCATCTACAGGATCTACTCCTGGCTGTAAACTTAGTTCTAATGAACTTATCTCATTGGGATACGTAAGTAAGTTTTGGGCAAACTCCAAAGAGGTTACAAAGACCTCATTGTCTATCTCTTCGTGGACTAAGAATATTCCACTTGCCCTTAAATACTGAGTACTTAAAGATGCTATGGGATTCAAAGGGTTATACTCCACATCTCGTCTAGGAACAAACACGGTAACCAGCTCTTGACTTCCTGGGAACAAGTTGAGTTTACTAGATAATCCTCCTCCAAAAACACCCAAATAGCGTGAACTATCTCCCAAATTAAACTCACCAAGAACAACAAGAGAATCAAATTTATCGGCATCAAACTCCCTATCTACTCCCTTTATCTTAGCTATCTCTTGATGTTGATCGTACTTGATAACCACTTTTTCCTCTAGAACTTGCGACACTCTTGTCACATCTTCTACAGCCTCAATCTTCTCCTTTAATTCATCTGTGTATGTAAATGTCTTTTTACCATGTGCTGTTATCTTCAGCTCAGGATCATAATTATTGATCATACCCTCAACCAGATTTTCAAATCCATTGAAAGTTGACAATACCACAATCATGGCAAAAGCACCAACACCAAAACCAAGCATAGCAATACCCGTAATAATATTAATTGCGTTTACCTTCTTCTTAGAAAAAAGATATCGATATGCAATGAAGAGAGGAAGTCTCACTCCTTTATAGATTACAGATCATCCAACAGATTATTGATTAGTTCTGCATGGTCCATAGTATTGTCTAAGTAAAATTTCAACTCAGGAATCTTTCTTATTCTTTTACCAATGACCTTAGCTAATTCTTGACGAATCTCCTTATTGTGACGTTCAATTATAGAGAGACTTTTCTCTTTATCCTTGGACCCTAAAATGCTAATGTAGATTTTGGCTAAACCCAGATCAGCTGTAGCCACCACTTCAATCACAGTAACCATTTGACCTGGTAGTATTCCAGGACAATAACGAGATAATAGCGGTGCTAAATCCCGTTGAATGGCACGAGATATTTTCTCTGTTCTAAGACTCATTTACTATCTAAGGGTAAAAGATGAAGTACCCATCTTATGATTGTCACTGAATACGTTAACAACGTATCTACCCGAAGTCATTCCTTCTGTTTTTGGTATTGAAAAAGATCCTTTTTCATTTCCATTCTGAAAATTCACAACCTTTTTCACAGTATACAATCTTTCTCCTCCATCAAAATTAAAAGTACCAGAACCCGACTTATTGTTGTGTAAAGTGCTCTTACTTGGAGTTACTACTTGAAAGTAAAGCATTTTTTCGCCCTTACTTGCCAAGTCATTATTCGCTAGAATAAACGTAATGTCAATCTTATCCAACTTACTTAGTCTATCCGTTGTTTTAAAATCACCAAAAACAGCATCTCTCAAAGGCTTAACATCTAACTCTTTCAAGAAAATACGAGATCCAACTGCCACTTGCTTGGTCAGCTCAGTATTGACTACCGCCATATCAGCTACCTTACCTCTCTCTACCTCTACTTGCTTTTGCATCACATAGTTCTCATCCTTCAAATATTGGTTCTCTTTTGATAATTCTTCTATCTCAAGAGTAAGTGCTGCTACTTGATCCCTCAAACCAGACAAGTCTTTTTTTGCCTTAGCAAGTTGAGATTTAGTAAGATTACCACTACTTAGTATGGAACGTATTTTACTCACCTTTTTTTGCAGTTCGGCATCGCGTACCTGAATGATGCTATCCAACTGGGCATTTTGCCCTGTTTTAGCCTCCAAATTCACTCTAAGTTCTTCAGATAATTCTTCCAACTCTTGGCGTTCTGCTTCAGTATCTACTAACTCTGTTTGAGTAGATTTTAACTCAGAATTTTTAGTCACCAATTGATAAATGAGTCCTACATTTAGTAGTAACAATGCAAATATCATGATGAATAATAACCTCTTACTTCTTTTATCTTTTATTCCTATACTCATATTTTTAATCCTAATCTCTAGGGGTGATAAAATCACTCCTGTATTATACAAATTTACTTATTATCTATTAACGGAGGGCTATCCGTTTTGTTGTTTGATAAGGTTCAACGCACTTCCAGCCTTAAACCATTCTATTTGAGCCTCATTATACGTGTGGTTTACATCAAATGTATCACTACTTCCGTCTGCATGATTTAGCTTAATCTGCAATGGAATTCCAGGTGTAAAATTACCCAAGCCTACAATGTCAATGGCATCATGCTCTTGAATCTTATCGTAGTCCGCAGGATTAGCAAATGTTAAACCTAGCATCCCTTGCTTCTTAAGATTCGTCTCGTGAATACGAGCAAAAGACTTTACAACTACTGCCATTACACCAAGGTGACGTGGCTCCATAGCTGCGTGCTCTCTTGAAGAACCTTCGCCATAATTTTCTTCTCCAAAAACAATAGAACTATCTCCACTCGCTTTTATAGCTCTTGCTACTTTAGGCACACCCTCATATTGTTCCGTATATGGATTTCGTACGGTATCTGTTTTACCATTGAACGCATTCTCAGCACCAATTAAACAATTGTTCGAAATATTATCTAGATGACCTCTATATGTCAACCATGGACCTGCCATAGAAATATGATCCGTAGTACATTTACCCTTCGTCTTAATCAATAATTTTAATCCCTTTAGGTCTCCTCCTGTATTTGGAGTAAATGGCGTTAACAATTGAAGTCTTTTAGAATCCGGAGATACGACAATATTTATACCACTTCCATCTTCCATTGGAGCAAGGTATCCGTCATCTTCTACATCAAAACCTTTGGGCGGCAATTCGAATCCAGTTGGCTCATCTAGCATCACTTCTTCACCATTTTCATTGGTAAGTGTATCCGTAGCTGGATTAAAATCCAATCTTCCAGATAAGGCAATTGCAGCTACTATCTCAGGAGATGCTACGAAAGCATGCGTATTGGGATTACCATCTGCACGCTTACTAAAATTTCTATTGAACGAATGAATGATGCTATTCTTAGGAGCATTCTTAGGATCTTTATATCTAGCCCACTGACCGATACAAGGACCACAAGCATTGGTAAATATGGTAGCATCTAATTCTTCGAATATGCTCAACAATCCATCTCTGTCTGCAGTGTACCGCACCGTTTCAGAACCTGGATTAATTCCCAACTTAGACTTCATTTTAATTCCTTTATCAACCGCTTGTTTAGCAATAGATGCTGCTCTACTCAAATCTTCATAAGAAGAGTTGGTACAAGAACCAATAAGTCCCCACTCTACATCCAGTGGCCATCCATTTGCTTCTGCCTTTTCCTTCATCTCCCCAACTTTAGTATCCAAGTCTGGAGAAAATGGGCCATTCATATGCGGCTTAAGCTCGCTTAGATTGATATTGATTACTTGATCAAAGTATTGTTCAGGATTTGCATATACTTCATCATCACCGGTAAGATGTTCTTTTACACCATTCGCTAGTTCTGCAACTTCTGCTCTATCCGTAGCCTTTAAATAACGCTCCATACTCTCATCATAACCAAAGGTTGATGTAGTAGCACCTATCTCAGCACCCATATTACAAATAGTACCCTTACCAGTACAAGATATGGATTTAGCACCTTCGCCAAAATATTCAACAATAGCACCTGTACCACCTTTAGCAGTTAAAATACCCGCTACTTTTAGAATAACATCCTTTGGTGCAGTCCAACCGCTTAGTTTACCGGTAAGATTTACACCTATTAATTTTGGAAATTTAAGTTCCCAAGGCATTCCTGCCATTACATCTACAGCATCTGCTCCACCTACACCGATGGCAATCATTCCCAATCCTCCAGCATTTACAGTATGAGAATCTGTACCTATCATCATTCCTCCTGGGAATGCATAGTTTTCTAAAACAACTTGATGTATAATACCCGCTCCTGGCTTCCAAAAACCAATACCGTACTTATTGGAAACAGACTCTAAGAAGTTAAACACTTCATTACTTGTGTTAATGGCATTTTGCAAATCCTCATCTGCTCCCATTTTCGCTTGAATCAAGTGGTCACAATGTACAGTAGTTGGTACAGCGACTCTCGCCTTACCAGCTTGCATAAATTGCAAAAGAGCCATTTGAGCTGTAGCGTCTTGACATGCGATTCTATCTGGAGCAAAGTCCACATAATCTGCACCTCGTGTAAAAGCGGTGCTTGCATTGCCATCCCAAAGATGACTGTATAATATTTTCTCAGCTAGTGTTAGTGGCTTTCCTACTACTTCTCTTGCTGCGTTTACCTTGTTTTCAAGGTTTTGATATGTTTTTTTGATTAAATCTAAGTCGAATACTGTCTGAGCCATAAGGTTGGCAAAGGTAGCAAAATGCAGTTATTTACATAATTAATGAGGAGCTAAAGAAGCCCCACTTTCAGGACAAAATAGAGTTCGCTTTAGAGTTGCAGAAACCTAATGCCCAAATAAGATTTTGGATGTCTTAATGACATTATCTCCCTGTCTTATTCTATACAGATAAGTGCCACTTAATCCTCCCAATCCTTCCATGTACTGAATAGACTGATTCATTAAACCTGTTTCTACTACAACTTGCCCTAACATATTCACTATTTGCATGTTATAATTTTGAAACGAGGTATCTATATCCGCTATTTGAATTAACACTCGATCAATCGCTGGATTTGGAAAAACCCCTGTTTCTGATGTGGTTACAAGCACTGGAGGTGCCGGCGGAACCGTACGATAATAAATACCACTTCTAAAGGTTACCAAGTTTGTTCTCATCAAGGCAATTTGGTCATGGGTAAACATATTTTGACATTCACCCGTAGAATAGTCCATATAATTCTCTACCATATCTGGGAATTGCTCTCCTGTAGGCTCAGCACATGTATTAATCCCAGGCAAGCAACCGTTACTTGCTCTTCTCGCTCTCGGAGTATCTTCCAAAAAATCATCAACTCCACAACCTCCATCACCCCATATATGGCGAAGACCGAGATAATGTCCCACTTCATGCACCAATGTTTTGACACCAGTAGCTAGAGAATTAGGATTTTCTTCCCCCACTACCTTATAATGTATTACTACACCTTGTCTCTCGGCTGTAGTATTGGAATTGATATTCCAAAATGGAGCTCCAGTAGGCGGGTATGCATACCCTAAAAGAGCATCAAAACCACTGGCTGAAAGATCACAGACCCAAATGTTCAAATACTTTTCTGTATCCCAAGAAGGACTCCCGCTTGGCTCTAGTTTTACGCGATCAGCTACCCCCAAATTATTGGGAAAAACCCCAAATGACGTAAGGTTGGTTTGTACTCTAAGTATCCCATTTGTGCTTTCTCCATTGGGATCTTCCTCTGCCAATACAAAATTGATTCCTACATCGCCAGCTACAGGCTTGAAAATATTTCTTGTGTTGACTGTATCTGGATTTGTCCTTCTAAAACATTCATTCAAAATTCTCATTTGAGATGTAATGTATTCATCGGGCAAATTCTCTGCTTGGTTTCCATATACAATATGAAAAACTACTTGAATAGTATACGTTGTATCTTGTGTATTCTTAGTTTTAAGCCTACTCTGATTTAACGCAGCAAAAAAAGTCTCATTGATGTTATCCGAGATTCCCGGATTTATAGTCTCTAAATAGTTCACATAATCAGTATGACCACATTGCTCAATCTCCTGACCGGAAACCATAAATGTAAGTACGCAAAGAAGTGTTATGCCTACTAATTTCTGTAACATATAGTTTAATTAGAATTCGAAAATACGCATTCTATTGAGACTGAGTGTCACAATACATTCTGTATTACTTACCGGTAAAGATTGGTTTACGCTTGTCAATAAACGACTGTAAACCCTCGGCATAGTCTGCACTATCACCAGCTATTTGCTGATAATGAGCTTCATAAGTAAGTACTTCTTCCAATGAAGAGGTGGTAGATTGGTTCAACATCCTCTTCATCATCCCAATAGCTTTGGTAGGTGCTTGAGCGTAGTATGATACTACACTTTGCACTTCCGCATCCAAGTCTTCTGTAGGTACCGCTTTATTGATCATGCCCCACTCCACTGCTTGTGCTGCTTTCACCTTACCGCCCATGGTTGCCAGTTCAAACGCTCTATTAGTACCGATTAACCTAGGTAAGAAAAACGAGGACCCGCAGTCCAATACTAGACCGATTCCTACAAATACTTCTACCAAGCTTGCTCGCTCATCTGCGATAATGTAATCACACGCCAAGACCAAAGAACATCCTCCTCCTGCAGCTATACCATTCAATCTACAAACAATGGGCTTTTCCATGCTTCGCATAGCAAGAATTAACGGATTGTACCCATTTTTCAAGATGCCCGAAAAATCTGTCTTTCCTTCTGCTATCTCTTTCAAATCCTGACCAGAACAAAATGCCTTTCCTGCAGCGGCTAACACCACGACTCTACAATCCTCATCTGCTGCTGCCAACGTAAAAGCCTCCAGCGTCTCAGTCCTCATCTCATCCGTAAAGGCATTGTAACTCTCCGGTCTATTTAAGGTAATGGTCGTAATTCCATCCTGTGCAGTGTAAAGTATCGTATTGAAGTTCATATTTTTTTTAAAAGAATAAAATAGGTAAAGACGAAATAGCTCCTACCGAAACGCCCATAATTAGCTCCAAATGAGAATGGACTTTCTGCGTATATCGGGTAGCGTAGACTAAAAGTAAAACAACAAAGGCTGAAGCTATCATAACAGGTAGATTCACAAATTGGAAGTTGTATAAAACCATGAGACCAGCGGTCACCAGAAAACTCCAAACCGCAGTATGCCAACTCGCCTTCATGTCAATTAAAATAAGAATCCGCAGAAGTAAATGCAGTAGGGATGCTCCTAGAAAAAAGCTAATGTACTCCGACATTAGAAAAACATTGACCAAAGCAAAACCAATATTCACCAATAGGTATGTTCTAAAAATAGACTTTCGATCGGTCAAAGACGGATTAGCAAAATTTATTTTTCGGACCACTTTAAAATATACCAAGGGTAAAATAAGGTAAACGAAACCTATCCAAACAGAAGCAAGAATCCACGCATCTTGACCTTGACCAGCCACTAAGGGTGCATAAATAATCAAGCTAAAAAGCGGTAAAAAAATGGGATGAGTTAACACCGCAAATCCTTGAAGAAAATTTTTCATTTACAGTTCTTTTCTTAGTCGTGCAACTGGTAAGTTGAGTTGTTCTCTATATTTAGCAACTGTTCTACGAGCTATTTGGTATCCTTTTTCTTGAAGTATCAGCTTAAGAGCTTCATCTGTCAACGGTTTTTTCTTATCCTCAGCATCTACCGCTTCTTTCAGAATTTTCTTAACCTCTCTATTACTTACCTCTTCCCCACTATCGGTAGTGATTCCTTCCGTAAAGAAATCTTTGAGTAGAAAAATACCAAAGTCTGTCTCCACGTATTTACTACTCGCCACACGAGATATGGTAGAAATATCCATTCCTATCGCTTCGGCAATATCTTTTAGAATCATAGGTCTGAGATCAGCCTCGTCTCCAGAATTGAAAAACGCAATCTGAATCTCGACAATCTTTCGCATGGTGGTCAACAACGTGTTTTGACGTTGTTTTACAGAATCAATGAACCACTTGGCACCATCCAATTTCTGTTTGATGTACTGAACAGCATCCTTTTGCGTCTGAGTCTTTTCCTTACTCGCCTCATAGCTCTTCAATGTTTCACTGTACGACCTGCTTACTTTAAGCTCCGGAGCATTCTTAGAATTCAATGATACTTCTAGCTCTCCATAACTCTCCTTAACGATAAAGTCTGGAATAATAAAGTCCTTGCTTGCAGCTCCTTCCGACCCAGATTGTGCCGGTTTCGGGTTCAGTTTGGCTATAAACTCCAATGTTTCCCGAAGATAGTCTTCGGTAATATCAAACTTCTTTAAGATTCGAGCATAGTGCTTTTTCGAAAAGTCATCCATCATCTCATCGATGATTCGGTAAGCAAGTTTATATACGGGATTGTTCCCTATTTCTTGTTTTCGTTTTATCTGAATCAGCAAACACTCTTTCAAATCTCGAGCTCCAACTCCAGGAGGGTCCAATACTTGAATGAAGTTTAAGATTCTCTCCAAATCTTCTACGGTAGTTCTTATGTTTTGGGTAAACAGCAAATCGTTTTTGATGGCGGACAATGCTCTTCGCAAATAACCATCATCATCCAAGGTGCCAATGATTTGATCTGCAAGCTGCTCATCTTCGGCAGTCTTTAGCACACCAGTAACCTGCTCCATCATGCGTTCTCTAAAAGAAGAATAGTATACCGCAGGCAAAAATTCCTTTTCCTCATCGTCTCCTTGATATTCACCACTTAGTTGGACTCCTCCATCATCGTCGTTCATATAATCAGAAACATCGATTTCTTCTTTGGTAGCCTCATAATCGAAGTCACTGGCCTCATCAAAGGTTCGTTCTACTTCCTCTTCCTCATCCTTCCCATCTTCCAAGGCTGGATTTTCTAACAATTCTTCATCTACACGTTCCTCAAAGTTGAGCGTATTAAGCTGCAACAGTTTAATAAACTGGATCTGCTGGGGGCTCAGCTTTTGAAGAAGCTTTTGGCTTAAGTGCTGTTTTATCATATCCGTAATAGAAAATAGGTCTAACGACTTATTTTTGTACTTCAAAATTAGGAAGATTTCGACGACTAGCAAAATGCATACCAAACAATTAGACCAATATGTAGGACAAGAGGTTACCCTCAAAGGATGGGTAGCCAACAAGAGAGAAAGCAAAACTGTTGTTTTCATCAATTTACGAGACGGACATGGTATGTGCCAATGCATCTTGGGAATTGACGATTTGGGCGAAGAGTCATTCAACGAAGCCAAGTCACTTGGGCAAGAGAGTTCTCTTGCTATAACAGGAACTGTAGTGGTAGACGAACGCCAGATTGGTGGTTACGAACTACATGCTTCCAAAATCCAAGTATACCAAAATGCCAAAGACTATCCGATTTCCAACAAGGAACACGGAATAGAGTTTTTGATTGACAATCGCCACTTGTGGCTTCGGAGTCGAAGACAATGGGCCATTATGAAGGTACGTAACAGCATCATTTATGCCATCCACAACTTTTTTCAGAGTCAGGATTTCGTACAAATGGATGCTCCTATATTTACCGGAAATGCAGCTGAGGGAACTACCGACCTTTTTGAAACGGATTACTACGGCAAACCTGCCTACCTAACCCAAAGTGGACAATTGTACGGTGAGGCGATGGCCATGGCCATGGGCAAGATTTACACCTTTGGCCCTACGTTTAGAGCCGAAAAGTCCAAAACCAGAAGACATTTATCCGAGTTTTGGATGATAGAGCCAGAAATGGCATTTTGTGACATTTTTGAAAACATGGATACCATCGAAAGCTTTTTGCGTGCAGTAGTACAGGAAGTATTGGAGAGATGTCCTGCGGAATTGGAGATATTGGGTAGAGACATTTCTAAACTAGAAACGATTGCCAAACCTTTCCCTCGTTTGAGCTACGACGAAGCTGTTGAGGTATTGAAAGGAAATAAAGATGTGGACGGTCAAAACTCACTCAAGACTTTGGAGCAAGATTTACTGGATGTAGAAGCTCGCATAGCAGAAGTAAAAACAGACATTGCAGAGCGTGAAGCAGCTATTGCCGCAGGAGGAATGAAGAAAGGAGCTATCAACTTCAATCAAAACAAAATTGATAGCCAAAAACAAGACTTAAAACAGCTGGAAGAAGAGCAGCGAAATATCCCAAACTGGCTAAAATCTGCTCGTGACTTTGAGTACGGCAGCGACTTCGGAGGAAGTGATGAGACGGTTCTTACCCGCCTGTATGACCTACCTATTATGGTATACGACTGGCCGCATGAGATCAAAGCTTTCTATATGAAGCGTAATCCTGAAGATCCTCGTTTTGCTAGAGGTGTAGATGTACTTGCTCCTGAGGGATATGGTGAGATTGTAGGTGGCGGTGAGCGTGAGACCAGTGAAGAATGGCTTGTAGAGAAAATCAACGAGCACAAGCTTCCTATGGATGTTTTCCAATGGTATTTGGATCTTAGAAGATACGGCAGTGTACCACACTCTGGTTTCGGATTGGGACTGGAGCGTTTGGTAGCGTGGGTATGTAAACTGGACCATGTACGGGAAACTATTCCATTCCCAAGATACTACGGTAGATTGAAGCCGTAAGGGGGGTTAACTTTACCATTTCGTACTCACAGATTTAATATCTCTCTGTGAGTACGACCATAAAAATATAGACTATGAACAACTCAGAACACATCGTAAATCTTGACCTGCCTCCTAAGGAAAGGTGGCATTTTCTTTCAGAATTTTCGGATGATATCAATTCACTATTGCAATACTATTTAGATGATTTCGAAGAAGCCCAAGACATATTTACGAGCATCGGTGAATATAAAAAGGATATCATATCGGAAGAATATTTATTGGAGATTGACTACATCGCATCCATATCTAAGTTCACTCCTGATCAGGTTTTAATAGCTAACCTGTATTATGACATTTTAAAATTCTATTTTGGATGTACGGCATTTGCAGTACACCATGAAGGAGAAGTGCTACATGCTCGAAATTTGGACTGGCATACTGAGAATAATATTCTAAGTAAACATTCTAAAATCTTCAATTTTCAAAAAAATGGAAAGACCATCTACAAAACTGTAGGATGGACGGGCTTTGTTGGAGCACTTTCAGGAACACGACCTGGCAGTTTTTCAATCACACTCAATGCTGTTCTCAGCAATGACCAGCCAGAGATTGACCTACCCATTTCATTCCTAATTCGACACGTTCTAAACACCTGCCAATCTTTCACAGAAGCTAAAGATGTTTTGGAAAAAACTCCAATTGCTAGTGACTGCCTTATCCTATTATCAGGAACAAAGGCGGATGAGATGGTGGTGATAGAAAGAACACCAAAACGATATGCTACACGCACTGGAACAGACGCACCTCTTGTGGTAACAAACGACTATAAAAAATTACAGAATAGTGAAATTGAAGGAGGTGTGCTTCAAAGTACATCTTGTGGCAGATTTAATCGAGCTACGCATCTACTCACAGAAAAAACACCTCATAATGCTTTAGAATGTCTTGACATTCTAAAAGATGATAAAGTAATGATGCAAATCACTGTACAACAAATGGTCTTTAACAATACAACAGGAGACATTACCTTAATCAAAACCAATACAGAGTAATATCGCATACTGATTTAGTGAATCCCGCCGCATAGTCCCCAAAGACCAAAACCTTCTAATTATGCTTATTTTTGATACTTGCGATTGGGTAAAGGGGTTGGGAAAATTCCGTATATCTAGTTGTTACATGCAAACTGAAAAAAATCGAGATGCTAACTATAGTGTGTGGCAGGAATTGAACACTAAAGTTAGCTTTGTGCAGACTTTAGTTAGCAATGGAATCTAAACACGAAATACTAAATTTATTCGGAGAAAACGTCAGAAAGCACAGACGATTACTCAACATTTCACAAGAAGAATTAGCACACAGAGCTGACCTTCACAGAACTTATATTGGAATGATTGAACGAGCTGAAAAAAACATAACTCTGGTTAACATTCAAAAAATTGCTAATGCTTTAGAAGTCAAAATTGAAGACTTAACAAGAATTAGCAATGGCAAAGAATAAAAAGTGCAAATTAGCAGAGGAGTTTTTTATTGCAGAAAAGACGAGTGATGTATTCATGGAAGTTGAGTTTGAATATGAAACTCAAAAATGGCATGGTCTACTTCCTAAATTTTTAAAATTCCAAGGTTTGGATTTAACAGAGGAAGATTTCTACAATTCTGTTGACGAGTCTTATAACATATTAAACCCTGCCAATAGACAAAAATGGATTACAGAAAGTGATTCGAACTGGACAGATTCACAAAAACAAACCCAAACATATAATGTTCTACAAGCATTACACTCAGGGAATTGGGAATGTAGAGTTTGTGGTCCAGTCCCAGCAGCGAACCCACAACCTGCAGCTCGTTTAGGAGCTTTAAAAAAACAAGGTTACATAATTGGTTCAAAAAGAAAACAATGTTCTTCATGCTCTAAAAAAAACATACACGATATTTTAGTCATGCTTCCTAAAATTCAATCAAAATTTGAAGATGGAAACGAGTTGAGAGCACCTATGTCTGAGAAACTTAAAGAACGAATTAAAAAAGTTTTGGGCAAAAAGGAAGTTTGCTTCAATGTAAACAGAACTTCTGTAGAACTAATTGTTGACCATAAATTTCCTTCCCAAAGATGGATAACAAAAGAATCAGCAAATCCAAATGATATGCCAGAAGCAGAAATTAGCAAAAAATTTCAGTTGTTGAGCAATCAAACTAATATGTGGAAATCTAGATTTTGTGACAGTTGCGTAAAAACTGGGAAACGAGGAGACTTCATGGGAACGAAATGGTATTATGAAGGAGATGAAAATTGGAGTGGTACAACTGAAAATGACGAAAATGGTTGTGTTGGATGTCCTTGGTACGATTTAGAACTTTGGAAAGAAAAATTAAATGAAAAACTATAAATATTCTGCATACTAAAGTTATCATTATTTTGTAACTTTGTAACGAAATATAGAAATTATTATGAGTGAAAAATTGACATTTGGTAGCGTTTGTTCTGGTATTGAGGCTTCTCAATTAGCTTTTAGTCCGTTTGGATTTAAGCAACTATGGAGTTCAGAAATTGCTGAATTTCCTTCAAAAGTACTTGAACACCATTTTCCTGACATTCCAAATGTTGGAGATATGATTAACATACCTAATTCAATTCTAAATCGTGAATATGAAGCACCTGACCTTTTTTGTGGAGGAACACCATGTCAGGCATTTTCATTAGCAGGTTGGAAAAATGGACTTGCTGATGAAAGAGGACAATTAACTATGACTTTTATCGAAATTGCTAACGCAATCGATAAAATAAGATTGGAAGATGGAAAAGACAAAAGTATTGTTCTTTGGGAGAATGTAGAAGGTGCGTTAAATGACAAAACAAATGCTTTTGGAAACTTCATTGCAGGTTTAGCAGGTTTTGATGAAGAAATTAAAGTTAGCAAATGGAGTAAATCAGGTTATTTAGAAGGAAAAGAAAGAAATGTTGCTTGGAGAGTAATTGACGCTAAATATTTTGGACTTCCTCACCAAAGAAAAAGGCTATATGTTCTTGCAGGTGGTAAAGACTTCAAACCAGACCAAGTGCTTTTTGAATTCAACAACAAAGACATTGTAAAAGAACTGAAATTAAAAGCTAAAAAAAGATCTTTAAATGTTCCTGACTTATTTTCAACAAAAAAACCTAAAAAAGAAACCGATTTGGTTTTTTACAAACAAGGAGTAAAATTTGAAGTATTCAGAAAATATACAGATTGTTTATATGCAGCTTACGGAACTAAATGGAACGGAAATGCAGCAGCCTACAATGGTTCATTATATGTATCTGAAAATGATAAGATTAGAAGACTTACACCTTTAGAATGTGAACGACTAATGGGTTTTCCTGACGACTACACAAAAGTTAACGGAAATAGTCATACAAATAGATTTCAAGCGGTTGGTAATTCTTGGGCTGTTCCTGTAGTTAAATGGATTGGTAGTCAAATTAACGAGTTCATGGATGTGAAAACAAAAAACGGATTTAATAAATGGCAAAAATCAATTCAACCCAAAAAGAATAAACAAAATGCATTATTGTATTTACTTGACGGAACAAATCAAATAAGTCAAACTGAATTTTTAAACTCTTCTAATATTCCAAATAATCCAATTTTCGGAGATTTAAAAGATATAATTGAACCAAATCATGCTATAGATAAATTCTTTTTGAGTGCTAAAGCTTGTGCAGGAATTTTAAGACGAAAAAAGGAGCGTAACATGAATATGAACTCGGAATTGGAAGTTTTACTAACAAGAATTAGCGAAGGTGAAAAAATACAGACTGAAAAGAAAAGCCAGCATGTAACAATGGCTATAGCTAATAAGGGTTTAGTTGCAGAATCAAAAGTGCAGTTAATCAAGTATAATTAAACCCGAAAGTAAGTACATTTCAACCCCTTACTATTCTTATACTGGACGTTAGCTGTAACCAAAAAACAAGATGATAAATCAACTCAAATATTTTTCAATAATATTGATTACCCTATTTACTTCATCTTGCAATGGACAGAATCAACAAAAATCACCGAGTACTACAGATAATAATAGAGAGGTATTCGTAGCATTAAATCGTGACGATAGAGATATTGTTACTACTGGGTTGTTGGATAAAGATGGAAATATGTGGTTTACTACATTAACCGAAGGAATTTATAAGTATGACGGCTCTGCATTTATCAATTTCACAGAAAAAGACGGGCTTTACTCAAATAAAGTAAACTCGTTAATTGAAGACAAAGACGGGCTTTTGTGGTTTGCAACTTCCAAAGGATTGTGTAGCTATGATGGTAAGGTCTTCAGTAATTTTCCACTTCCACAAGAAGATATTCCAAGTGTGTCTCCAGAAACAGGATTACAAAGTAGAGTAACAGAAGAAGTGCTATCTTTAATACAGGACAGAACAGGTGAATTTTGGCTAGGTACATTGGCTAGTGGTGCTTACCATTTTGACGGCAAAACATTCACATCACACCTGAAATTCAAAGGTCGAATACATCCTACGGACAGCGTTTATAACAATGTAATTCAAAGTATAGTTGAAGATAATGATGGAAACATTTGGTTTACCTCAATGACACACGGAGGAATTAGTCGTTATGATGGGAAAACATTTGCTCATTTCACAAAAGAAAATGGACTTTCTGATGATATGATTTTTTCAAGCTTTAATGACTCTGATGGAAACCTCTGGTTTGGAACTTTAGACAATGGTTTGATTTCATACAAGGAAGGCTCATTTAGTTACTTTAAGGAAAAAGAATGGCAAAATATATCTTGTTTCTATCAAGACAAAACATGTAAACTATGGATAGGTAGTTTTAGAGAAAGTACCGTTTCCTGGTTTGACGGAAAGAAATTTAAATCAGTTCCTTTTGATAAAGACCAAAAACTTATTGAAATACGATTTATAACAGAGGACAAAGATGGAAATGTTTGGTTCGGTGGCAGATATGGAATTTTATATCGTTATGATGGAAAAGAATTAAAAGACTTTACCCAACTAAAGAGGGGCGAATAAAAAAGGTTACAGCTAACAAAGTATAAAAATAATAAGGGTTAAGTGCCAAACCCAAAGTTGGTTCATATTTACAAAGTCCGCCAAATTTAAAATTTGACGGTTAAAAGAAAAATAACGGTAAAATTGTTAAATTTGGCTAAGTGCTAAATTCGAAAGTAAGTGCGTTTTAATCCCTTACTATTCTTATACAAACCGTTACCCAACATTTGACAAAAAGCCGTAGAAATTTAAAATTGGACTATCATTATTTTTGCCTTTGGATTTTTCTATTTTAGAACAATCGGACCAATAATTACAAGAAAAATGAAAGGTTTTCACATTCGAAATAATACAGGTTTGGTGGAAAAAGCACCAATCATTTTTAAATTTTTTAATCTGTTTTTTAAAGGAGCATCAATAATGTGCTTGATTTATATAGTTATGATTTGGACAGGATTTGTAACAATGCCAAGCGAATAATGTTTTGGAATAAAAAGAAAAAGCGGATTGAAAAAATTGAATTGATTGAAAACGGATTTCAGGTCAATTACGATGAGGAAACTTCTCAATTCCAATGGTCTGAGATTGAAAAACTGACAGGATTTAAAATTGACCGATTAACAACAGATGATATTTGTCTGAAAATAGAGTCTAATAATAAAATATCTTATGCGACAGAGGAATTCGATGGTTGGCGGATTTTTATTAATAAAATGCTAACTGAATTTCCTGAAATAGACAAAAACTGGGAAGAAATCATAGCAAAACCTGCTTTTGAAAGAAATGAAACCGAATTATATGACCGAAATAAAAACGTTGGGTAACAAAGTATATAAAACATAGCTTTTAATTGCTAAACTCAAAGGTTTGTGCTTATTTATAAAGTTCCGCCAAATAGAATATTACGCGATAGCGAAATGTGCTACTTTTGGCTTTTAAGAATGAATAAATTAAAAACCTGTCTGCCGACAGGCAAGGCAAAATGTAAAAATTAGGCTTTGTACCAATTCGAAATTTAGTGTATTTTTATACGCTACGTTTCATACACAAGACCGTTAGCCACAAGCAAAAAAAGCGACATAACTATGAAATTAGATAGAAAGAAACATTGGGAAATAGTCTATGAAACTAAAAATCCAGACCAAGTAAGCTGGACGCAAGAAACACCGAAAACTTCGATTGAATTTATACAATCATTCGGACTAAATAAGACTGCGAAAATAATTGATATTGGAGGTGGCGACAGTAAACTTGTAGATTACTTACTTGATGAAGGATTTGAAAATATTACTGTACTTGACATTTCTGCTAAATCACTTGAAAAAGCAAAAAACCGTCTTGGTGAAAAAGCAAATAAAGTAAATTGGATTGTAAGCGACATTACAGAATTTGAACCAAATATGACGTTTGATGTTTGGCACGACCGAGCCACTTTTCACTTTCTCACAAAGACTGACCAAATAAAAAAATACATGAAAACCGCAAGAAATTCTGTAAGCGGATTCTTGACAATCGGAACCTTTTCAAAAAATGGACCTGAAAAATGCAGTGGTCTCGAAATAAAACAATACAATGAAGAGGAATTAACGTTCGAATTAAAAAACGGATTTGACAAAATAAAGTGCGTTACAGAAGACCATTTGACACCATTTGAAACAACACAGAACTTCTTATTTTGTAGTTTTAAAAGACAATTGAACTGAATGAAAAGCCAGTGGCTAACAATGGCTATAGTTAATACGGGTTTTGGTTCTTAACCCAAAGTTTAAAGTTTTGGCTAAGTGCTAAACCGAAAAGTAAGTCCATTTTAATCCCTTACTATTCTTATACAAACCGTTATGCCCAATTAAAAAAAACGAAAATATTGCTAAAAACTGTAAGGAAACACGAATGAAAAATGAATATTTAAGACATACAATTGCTACAATAAACTATAGGTTCTTAAAATCCGTAAAGGATGCGAAAAATGAATTTGGCGAATTTAATCTTGGGAAAGGAAGTAGAAGTTCAAACGAAATTATAAACCATATGTATGACGTTCTAAATTCTACAAGGGTATTTATTGAAAAAGAAGCATTTGATAAGAAAACGCCCGAAAAATTGAACTTCCAAATGGAAATTGAAAGGTTTAAAATGGAGTTGAAGGAAATTGACAAAACTCTCGATACCAAAGAATTAGGAATTGACTATTCAAAAAGACTTTTACAAGGTCCTCTTTCAGACATTTTAACACATATTGGACAAATATCTATGTTGCAAAGATTAAACGACAAACCTATTGAAGCAGAAGATTTTTCTTCAGCCGAAATAAATTCTGAACAGATTGAATAATAAAAAAAGGCATAACAAAGTGTAAAAACAATAAGGGTTTATTGCTTAAATCAAAATTCAGTGCATTTTACAAGGTCCGCAAAATTTACAATTTTGCGTGTCCATTGAACAAAGAAAAAATTATAAATTTGGCTAAGTGCTAAACCGAAAAGTAAGTGCGTTTTTAATCCCTTACTATTCCTATACAAACACGTTGTAACCAACTTGAAAAAATGATTGCTAAATCAGGAACATACACGATTGAATTAATAAGAGACGAAAATTATTCGGAGAATTCTACTGATAATTTTATTTCTTATGATAAAATTCATTTTATGGAATCTGAATACATCTTTCCGACAAAAATCGGACTAAAATCATCTGAAAATGGAAAATTAATTAGTTCTGCAATTATAGGTTCGATTGGTGGCGGAACTGGGATTCATCTAAATTCTCAAATTATAGAAAAAGACCGGATTATAGTTTGTTGCTCGGATTCTGTCTTTTGTTTGTCAATTCCCAACTTGGATTTAATTTGGAAAACTCAAGCAGACCCAGCCTCTTGTTTCGAAATATTTAAATTTAATGAAAGTTATATTATTCACGGAGAAATGGAAATTTCACGACTGAATTTGAATGGAGAAGTAATGTGGCAAAAAAGTGGTGCAGATATTTTTACAACCGAAAAAGGAACTGACGATTTTGAAATAACGGAATCATATATTAAAGCAACTGATTGGGGAAATAGGACTTATAAATTCGACTTTAACGGAATATTAATTGAATAAAAAACTGGTTACAACAAAGCATGGGTTAAGTGCCAAACCCAAAGGTTTATGTATATTTACGAAGACCGCCAAATAGAATATTACGTAATAACGAAATGTGCTACTTTTGGCTTTTAAAACAAAAAAGATAAAAACAAAATGTAAAAATTTGGCTCTGTGTTAATCCGAAATTTAGTCTATTTTTATATGCTACGTTTCATACACAGACCGTTGTGCATCATTAACCAAAACGTACGATTTTAACTCTGTCAATGAAATTAAAAGAAGATAAAATAGAAAGAGATATAGAAATTCTGAAAGACGGGCCTATTTGTAAATATTTCAAAAATGGAATTTTGGATGAAGATTTAGTTTGGTTTAGTAATAATAATTTTGAAATTACAGAAATGAATTGTCGGAATTGGAATCGTAAAAATGCTCATCAGAAATTAAAAATTGCTCTAAATTTCCCAGATTATTACGGAGAGAATTTAAACGCATTCAATGATTGTCTTGGGGATTTATATAACAAAAAATATAAAGGGTTAATATTAGTTTTTAGGAATTTCGACAACTTTGTAGAAGAAGACGGAAAATTTGCAGAAGGAATTCTTGATAATATTGCGGATGAATCTCGAATTTGGCTTGTAACTGGACAAAAATTAATTGGACTTGTACAATCAAACAATCCTGATTTGAATTTTCCAAAACTGGGTGGAATAAGTCCAAGTTGGAATTCATTTGAATGGTTTGATGCTGACAGAAAAAAATAACGAAAGCACAACAACATGTATAATTCATTGCTTGGTTAGTTTTGTACTTGAAAAATCCTGCAGATTTTCAAGTCTGTTAATTTTTGCAACTTACGTCCTTACCAACACAACTAACCAGACACCAAACGTTATATACCATTTACCTAAGCATTACTAAAATCATATATGAAAGACACTTGTGACAGCATAAGTATAGAATTAATAGTTCAGGCCGCTCAAATGGGTAAAGATGATATTTGGATGCAAGGTGATTTGGAAATATTAATCAATGGAGAAAAACCATATTCTGAAAGTGATATAATTGATGTTGATGTATTCCTAAAAAGTATGAACTCAGATGGCGAATATTTCATTTTTTCATGTTGCTGTGGCATCCCTGAGTGCAGTGGTTGGATAAAAGGAATTAATGTAAAACACAAAGAAAACATTGTTACATGGAGTGATGAAAACTCAAATAGAACTTGGCAACTTGACAAGACTAAAGTTGAAAATGATTTGAGTAACATCAGAAATGAGGTAAAAATCTACAAGGAATATTTCTCTGAAAAAGGAATTAAATATGTTGGAGTTGGCTATAATTGGTAGGAATTTCGAGAAAATTAAGACAATATTTGACTGAGCATAGAGATTGTAACGATTCCTTGATTTCTCAAAGATTCTGCGAAGCAAAGAGTGCTTAACTAGAAGTTAATTACTTTCTACTGCCCAACTTGTCATATAATTATCCGTTCCGTTACTTACCTAGAGCCTTAGCATACTTACGTATATTTGTCTCTATCTCAACATAACTCGAAACTCGGTTTAACGGTGCGTTAGGCACAATTTAAGGAGCGTCATGTGAAAAACAAAAAATGGAAATATATAAAAGCACTATTGAATTAATTGACCTGATAGAAATCAAGAATTGATGAATTCCATTTTAATACTCGATTTAGATGGTGTTTTAATTACTACACCCCCCTGGAGAGCTGATGAAATGGATTCTGATGGATATTCGAAATTCAATATGAATTGTGTGAATAATTTAAATACATTTTTGTCCTTATCTGATTTCGAAATTTGGTTGAGCTCTTCAAGAAGAACAGTAAAGACCTTAACTGAATTCAATAAGATTTTTGAAAATCGAAACATTAAAAGTTGTATACATGCTTTCTTGCCTGAATACCCAGATTGTAAGACTAGAAAGGATGAAATATTAAGATTTATTAACGAACACAAAACTTCAGATTTCTTGATAATTGACGATGATAAATCACTAAACGGATTAGAAGAACGATATAAGGAAAAATTAATATTAACTGAATTGCAAAAAGGGTTTGATAAGGAAAAACTCAAATTAGCGATCCGAAAAATAGAGCAAAGAACATAACAATGGCTACACATAATTCGGCTACCTTGCTTTCGCATAGCTTCTACGAAGCAAAGAGTGCAATCCCAATGGATCTCGGGACGAAATTTATCGTACTTTTATACGCTACGTTTCATGTACAGACCGTTATACACAATATATGAAAATATCAAAATTAAGTCTTCTACTATTTATTCCGTTTATATCCTGCATGAATACAAACAATAAAAATGCACGGGATCATTATTTAAAAACAGAGGGTAAAATAGAAACGGACGATACCATAAAATTTAACACTCTTATCAAAGGAACAGGAAGTCCCACTATCGTTTTTGAGTCAGGATTAGGAACTCCTTTGAATAATTGGGATAGTATTCAAACAAGAATTTCTGACAACTACAAAACGATTTCTTACGATAGAAAAGGAATAGGAGAATCTCCAGCCACAGATAATCCAAGGACTATCGAAAATTTAGTGAACGATTTAGACAATTTAATCAGTCAAAATAAAATTGATGGACCTATCATTTTAGTAGGTCACTCTCTTGGAGGTCATATTGTTAGAAAGTATCAACAGTCATTTCCATCCAAAGTTGTAGGCCTGTTCTTAATCGACCCGACCAATGAATACGTATATGAAGAGGTTTTCAAACAAATGCCTCCAGAATCTGCAGATTCAATGAAGACGGCATGGGATAATAGTTATAATAAACAACCAATTGGAGTTTACAACGAGTGGAAAGAAGTTTATAACATTGACAAAATAATGAGAAAGAATCCATTACCTACAAATATTCCAATCACAATTCTCGTCTCTTACCAGGGAAATAATTTTAATACTAAAAAGAACATCCAAATTAGGAAAAAGCTGTCTTCCGATTGGAAAAGAGATAAGCCCAATGTGAAAATATTAAGCACTACTAATAGTGGTCACTACATTCATCTTGGAGAACCTGAATGGGTTATCACTGAATTAGAAGCATATCTTAAAAACTTAAAATAGTGTATAACACTCTACATAGCAAATAGGTAGTTCGGTGGTTTACGAAAGCTCAGTGTTATTTACAAACACCGCCAAATAGAATACTACGCGATAGCGAAATGTGCTATTTTTGGCTTTTAAAATAGAAAAAGTAAAAACAAAATGTAAAAATTAGGCTTTGTGCTAATTCGAAATTTAGTGTATTTTTATATGCTACGTTTCATACACAAGACCGTTAGCCACAAGCGGAACAAATATCATAGCTTCACAAATGGACTTACTGAAAGAATACATAAAGTCAAGAATTAACATTACAGATGACATACTTACAGAAGTAATAAGTCACTTTGAAATCAAAAACGTAAAAAAGAATAAATTTCTCATACGAAACGGTCAATTTATGAGCTATTATTATTTCATAAAATCAGGAGGAGTTAGAGTTTATTTAAATCACAATGAAAAAGAAGTAGCCGCTTGGTTTTCTTTTGAAAAGAACTTTATAGTTGATATTGCAAGTTTAAATTCAAACAAACCTTCTTCTTATAACATTCAAGCTATTGAGGAAACTGAATTATTAGCAATTAGCAGAAATGATATGGACAAGCTATTCTCTAAATATAATGAATGGCAAGAGTTTGGTAGAAAATTATGGGAAAATGCATTTCTTGAAGTGGTAGATATGATGATTATGCACCAAACTTTAACAGCTGAAGAAAGATATTTGGAATTAATGAAAAAGTCAGATTTTTTTCACAGGATTCCTTTGAAACAATTATCAACTTTCTTAGGCATTACCCCAACCTCATTGAGTAGAATAAGAAATAAGATAGTACGATGATTTCTTGCCAAATGGCAATTTTATGAGAGTAGCTGTATTGTAACTTTGTATTTCACACTATAAAATATTACAAATTATGAAAAAACAAATGCAGAATAAGGCCTTAGTCATCATCGATATCCAAAATGACATAACAAAAAACTATAAAGAAATAATTGATAATATAAATAAGTCTATCGATTGGGCTGTAGAAAATGAGATTCACGTTCTTTACATACGACATGAGTTCTTGTCCGAAAAAATGAGAACATTTAGACCGAATACAGTTGGTTCTGAATTAGCCCCAGATTTAAAAATGGCATCAAAAAATATATTTACAAAAAACAAAGGAAGTGTATTAAGTAGTGGGGAGTTTGTAGAATTTATCGAATCAAACAAAATAAACGAATTTTACCTTGTGGGTGCAGATGCCGTTGCCTGTGTAAAAACATCAAATAATCAACTGACCAAGGCTGGATATAAAGTGAGTGTTTTGTCTGACTGTATAACTAGTTATGATAAAAGAAAGATTGATGAAATGCTAAATTATTACAGCAAAAAAGGAAGTGAAATAATTACTCTAAATGAATTAAAAAAAGCCAGCCGCTAACAAAGTATAAAATAATAGCCTGAAATAGTAGTAAATATGAACATTGTAGCCCGCAACAACATTAGTAGTAAATTGAAAAATTCTACTCCCGAAATCGGCTACTATTCTTATACAAAACGTTGGCAACAAGCTAAAAAAAAACATTAATATGAAAAGAAAACTTACAGGAAGTGATGGAATGGCAATAATTATTCCAGATGGATATCGTGGCCTTCAGGGTTCAGATGGTAGAATGGTTCCGATTCCACCGGGAGGAAGAGGATTACAAGGTAGCGACGGAAGAATGATTGCAATAAGAGCAGGTGCGAGAGGACTTCAAGGTAGTGATGGAAGAATGCGAAATAAATAATTTTGTTAGACCTAAAAAAGTATGACTGAATCGGACTTGAGTGAAATAGAACGCAGAATAAATAACTCGACTAAAGGAAATTAGATTCCAATGATTGAGGGAATAACACACGAATCGGGTTCAGATTTTATAATGACAAACGTCAGAAATAAAGATGATTACAAGAATTCTGAAAGAGGTCAGGATATTGAACTAAATGGTGGAACAAAAGATGATATTATTTTTATGGCAAATGCCAAACAAAATATTCAGAAATTGATTGCCGAAATTAGGAAACTGAAAAACAAAACGAAATAAAGCCAGTTGCCAACACCGTATATAATTTATTGCTAGTTCTAGCCTACTTACGAAAATCCTCGCGGATTTTCTATTCGGTTTGTATTCGCTAAATTAGGTGCTTAAAACACGCAACAAACCATATACAAACACGTTGGCAAACATTAAATACATATGAAAAAAACGATATATTTAATTCTAACATTAATAACCCTTGCTAGCTGCTCTTCAAAGTACGAGTTTTGGGATGTTAACAAATTCAAAATTTCTGAAGCTGCATTAATAGATAATGAAAAAGTAACGGTTATATATTATAGCAGAGGACCTTTTAACGATGAAGTGGAACATGGATTCTATACCCATGCTGTTGTAATATCCAATACTTCACTTGACACTCTAAATGTTTTAACTTTTCCCGATTCGGATTTGGACAATATCACTCATGATAATAATGTCTTAACGTATAATGATCATCCAATTATTACTGACTTGGTTTCAGGCATGAATCTTCCAAAAGAAATGGCTGATAAAATCAAGGAAATCGATCCAGAAAAAGCAACATGGGAAAAACATTTTAAAGTTGTAAGGGACCCAGAATTTGATAACGTGGCTGACAATAATTATGAAACTGTAATTGGCTCTCTTACTAGAAAATAAAGAAAAACGATTCGCCAACAATATGTATAATTAATTGCTACCGAATTTCCTTGGCGGAAAATCATTGTTGATTTCCCGCAACTAATCATACACAAACCGTTGTATGTAATTAAAAGAAACATAAAACCGTTTTGAAAGAATGAAGCTTAAAAAATCCCATATATGTCTACTTGTCATTCTTATTTTGACTCTGGCTCACAACAAGGTACAGGCTTGTAGTATGTACAAAATAACCATTGACGGAAAAACAATGGTTGGCTGTAACCACGATGCTTGGTTAACTACACCAAAAATATGGTTTGAGAATACGAAGCAACAAAAAGAATACGGTGCCGCATTTACCGGAGCAAGAGAAGTATCTGCTAACAGAACAGCTCCACAATCAGGTATGAATACAGCAGGTCTTACATTTTCACGCTTGACTTCATACTATCCTTTACAAAAGAACCCATTTACTGACAGATTAAAAATCTCCGATGAGATAGAATACTTAACAAATATTTTGCATAAATGTGAAAATGTAAAAGAAGTTAGAAGATACATTGAGCAATATGACCATAGTAGATTTATTGATGACATCTTCATTTATATCGACAATTCTGGCGACTATTTGATTGTTGAACCTTACAAACTTATTGAAGGTAATGACCCCAATTATGTTCTCGCCAACTTTTGTCCTTCTATAACAGATAATGAGCAAGCTAGAAAATTTGACCGATACCGAAACGGAGAAGATTTTTTAAAAACAAACAAAATAGAACCTTCATTAGATTATGGTACAGCTTTATCAGATACGATGCACGTTAGTAGAAAAAGAAATGGAGATGGCACACTTCTTACTTCAATATGGGATACGAAAGACATAAGAGTAAACCTCTACTTTTACCATTCATATGATAAGAGTTTACAATTTGACTTGTCTGAACAACTAAAAAAAGGAGATCACATCCTGAATATTACAAAATTATTTCCTAAAAACTCAGAATTTGAGAGACTTGTCAACTATAAAACCCCCTCAAACACTATTGAATTAAGAATCTTACTTGTAATTCTTGCAGGATTATTAGCTCTGTTTTCTTTTGTCTTAGGTATTTCTCCAATTTGGAAAAAAAAGTATGCAACAGTTTCTCTTAGATCAGCTGTGATATTTTCGTTACTAAACTTGATACTTATTGCTTATATCGCAGTGTTAATTACGAATAAAAGCATTTTCTATTTTGATGTTCCCTATAAACATTATAATTCAAGTTTAATAAGTGCTTCGTCTTACACTCCATTTTTACTTTTGCTAACATTTGGACCTATTTTAGTCTATACAATAAACAGACTAAAATCAGATGAAATCAAGCTTTGGATTAAAGCAATATTGGTTTCAAATAATATAGTATACCTCGTTTTGGTTTTAGGATTTGCATATTGGGGATTGTACAATTTTTGAAGCTAGAACAATGAAAACTGCATACAACAATGTATATGAAATCATAGCACCCTACGGGATGCAACGACACCATACACTAAGCGTTACCTGCAAGTTGAAAAACTTAAGAATAAAACCAATAAGTACATATGAGTAATAAAATTACATTTTTTATCGGAATACTTGGAGTTAGTCTCTTTGTTGTTTCTTCAATCGTTGGTGGAATGCTAATTGAAAACTATAGCTTGACAAGCCAATATATAAGTGAAACCTATGCAATTGATACAGAGTATGGAATTATTTTAAGAACCTTTGGTTTTATCCCGAGTGGAGTTCTTCTTACTATTTTTTGTTTTCTTGGATTTAAATATTTTCAGCCGTCTAAGTTTACCAAAATCGGATTTTATGGATTGGGAATATTTTACGGTTTGGCCACAGTAATTGTTGGATTCTTCCCCTGTGATAGCGGTTGTAACAAAGAATCTATTGATCCAAGCTTTTCTCAGGTAATTCATAATCTAACAGGGTTATTGACATATATATTCGTTCCTATTAGTATTATCCTGATTGGTGTTGGCTTGAAACAACTACCGAATCATAATAAATTATCAATTCAAGCAATCACTTATGGAATAATAAGCATTCTGTTTATCTATTTGTTGTCCTCTGGCTCAAATCCTGAATATATTGGCTTATATCAGCGAATTGTAGAAACCATATTTATTATTTGGATAATAACTTGTGCTATTGCAATAAAAAACCAAATACCAGCAGGTAACAACGTATAAATTAGTTACTTAGAACACGCAACTAATCATATACAAACCTTGGACACCATAAAAAAAGACCTTGAAAAAACTAACAACCGTATTACTGACATTGTTGATCGCTTGCGGACAAAATCAACCTTCGGAATCACAAACTGATGAAATTTGTGAACCCTTAAATCAAAGACACGAAGAGATTAAGGATACTGTTTTTCAGCTAATCGATACAGACATAAAACTACCAAAAGTTAACGGAGATATTATAGACCAACAATCTTGGACTGACAAAAATGGAACTTGGCATTGTGTACTAACAGAATTGATTGATGTTCCAAACGAATTTGCGGAATTCAGACTTTATAAATTTAAAGAAAACCAACAAGGAACACTTTTGGAACAACAAGTATATATCGATAGTATTAGTTGCGGAGCAGCTGATGTAGTTGCAGAAAGTGATACTAAAAAACTTATTATATCAGACATTGATAATGACAACAAGGGGGAAGTAACATTTGCCTATACGTTAAGTTGCACTTATGATGTCTCCCCTCAACGTAGAATTTTGATTGTAAATATTGACAGGAGTATGCATAGATTAGTCGGGTATACATTAGATTATGGTCCTGCAGTTCCGGACCCCAATGACTTAAATCTCGAAAACTATGAGAAAGATGAAAACGGTTATTGGCCCCCTCCTGTTACTTCGGGACGATATGAAAGTGAGAAAGAATTTAGCCAATTATCTGACACATTTCTTATTCACGCAAAAAAGATTTGGCTGGAAATTTTGAATGCAGAGTATGATATTATACAGAAAGAAATGAAAAATTAAAAACGGTGCCCAACAAAAACTATGCGTAATGCGGGTTTTCTACTAAACCGAAAGATTAGTGCTCATTTACAAAGTCTGCCAAATAGAATATTACGTGATAGCGAAATGTGCTACTTTTGGCTTTTAAGAATGAATAAAATAAAAAATAGCTCTGTGATAATCCGAAAAGTTAGCCTCTTTTTTAACGCTACGTTTCATATACAAACCGTTCTCTGCAATTAAAAACAAAATAAGATGAAAAAAATACTGTTCATTTCCTTTTTTATACTGAACCTTCTTGGTCACTCATACGGACAAGTAAGCTGCGAAGATTACAAAATAGTTTCCATTTTTGATATTCCGCCAACTCCACAAACGCCTGGGGGGAATTACTTTTTGTTACTGTTGACCCTCGATGCAGATAATCTAAATAACATTGACATTTACGCAAATTTGTTTTTTACAAATGACTTAGGCGACACGATTTCTATTCCTACAGGGCCGAGCAGCACACTTCCCAGATACGCATCCGATACAATTCTATACATTTTAAAACTAAATTCTACCAGTTCAAATCAAGATTTTCCAGAAAATTTTAAAGGTAAATTGGTTATAGTACATATCACACAATTAATATGTGAAGTGGATTATTCGAATGTATTATTGAGCACAAATAATGCTAATACAGATTCTGAGATAACTATTTTTCCTAATCCATTTGTAAATTTTATTAGAATCGAGTCAGATAAACTCATTCGTAGCATATTGGTAGTAGGCTATGACGGAAGAACAGTCGATAAATCTTATCCGAAAGCCTATTCTCATCAAATAAATATGGAAAAACTTAGTATGGGTGTATACTCGGTGGTTGTTCAATTTGAGAACGGTGAAACTGGCATATATAAAGTTATAAAAATATAAAAATACAGAGAACAATGTATATACGGCGATGCTCCTTAGACGGTCGCACTGCATATATACAAACCGTTCAGTTGAATTCAGCCAAAGGCTGACCTAAACCACTTCGCCTTTTCAGGCTCTCATTGGTTTTGGGAATTCAACTGAACGCACCGCTAAATCCATTGCATTTAATCCCTTTTACCTATTCAACCTTTTGCTGGCATACGAGCTAAACTCAAATGAACATATGCCAAATCACAATAGATCCCCATTCTGTGGCTTACCTGGAGCCTTAAGTATACTTACGTATATTTGTCTCTACCTCCACATTACTCGGAACTCCGTTTAGCTGTGCGTTAGCCCCAATTAATAAACAACACGAAATAATTAAGTTAATTACTTAAACTAAATTTTTAATAATTTAAGAATAACCACTATGTGTACTTCATTTCTAGCTTTCAATTCAAAAACATTTGCTATTACAGGAAGGTCTCTTGATTACGACCAAGATACTGTATACAAATCTGCCCAATTTCCGGTTGGGCACCAGTTTAACTCCGTACTCAATAATGGAGTGAGTTGGCAGTCTCAATTAAGTCTTTTTACAATTGACTCAGTTGTTTCGGACAGTCCTTACCCAATTCCATTTGAAGGCATCAATTCTGCTGGACTTTCAATAAGTGGGAACTTGGCCAATTCAAGCTATCCTATAAATAATCCAGGTCCAACTATTTCGACCGATGATATGGTGAACTGGGTTCTCTCACAAGCCAGTACTATTAATGAAGCTGCTAGTTTATTAACCACTGTAAATATTGAGAGCCCCTGGAGCTATCATTATATAGTATTTGACAAGTTTGGAAACAGTCTTGTTGTTGAATATGAAAACCAAACACCGGTTTCATACTTTAACAAATCCATGGCATTGACGAATAATCCTAATTTAAAGTATCAACTGGAAAATCAAAACAATTATGCAAACATTAGAAATTGGTTTCCAAATGCTGTCCTTCCTGATTCAGGAGATCAATTTCACGGACAAGGCATGCTTGGTATTCCTGGTGATTGGATGTCGACTTCCAGATTTACAAAAGTAAATACTATGCTCGAATTTTCACTTAGTCATGTCACTGGAAATGATGATGCCATCTACCTAAGTAAAAGAATTCTGGATTCGGCAAGCTTGATAAAAGGGATTGATTTAGGAAATAGTGAAACTGGAAATCCAATTTACACTCAAGTTCAAATAGTTAAAGACCTAGTAAATAGTGTTGTCTATTGGAGGATTTATGATGCAGAGACATGGAATATTGTTAATATTCAATGGACATAGATTTTTTGATTATTCGGTAAATATTATTATTAAACAATTAGGATAAAGTACCAAACCCAAAGTTGGTGCATCTTAACAAAGTCCGCCAAATAGAATATTAGGGAATAGCCAAATGTGCTACTTTGGGCTACCTCACTTTCGCAGAGTTTCTGTGAAGTAACGAGTGTAAAACCCAAAAACAAGTATATTTAAGCCATTACTATTCTTATACTAACCGTTATCTACAAGTATGAAAAACTTCAAACTATATATTAACCGTAATGACAAAATGACTTCTGATGAATGGTCAATGCTAAACAGCTTAGTAGATTCTCAAGATTTTAAAAAAGGTGAATTAATTGTCAGAAAAAACGAACGGTTTGACAAAGAGATTTTTATAGAAAGGGGAGTTGTAAGAGGGTTTCTAATTGATGATGAAGGCAATGAGAAAAGTACCGCATTTTTTCAAGAATACGAATTCATGAGTACTTCCGCACTTAGAACTAAAGAAGAGAAGTCGTTGTATTATTATCAAGCAATGTGCGATACAAGGTTGTTGTTTTTCAATTCCAAAAAATTAAAAGCGTTTTTATCTCAAAACAAGCACTTATCAAAAATAGGGAAACAAATCAAGGAAAAAGAAATTGATAGATTAAGCAACAGAGACGATTGCCTTTTACAGGTTAAAGCAAAGGATAAATATTTGAATTTTCTTAAATATTATCCAAACATAGAGCGTTACATTTCACAAAAACATATTGCCTCTTATATAGGAATTACACCTGTTTCTTTCAGTCGAATTAAAAAAAATTTGAAGTATAACAAAACTGTTATCAATTGATAACAAGAATAGAAAAGGGTAGAGATAATTTTGTGTTTCTTAACATAAAAAATTATCAAAAGATGAAAAAAATAACAAATTTCCTTTTCAATAATGGAAAATATAAAATCGCCATTCCGGTATTAATAGTTGGATTTATTCTACAAGCCATATTAATTGTTAAATATCTCCCTGAGTTTCTAATTTATTCAAATGGGGTAAAAAATCCAGACCAATTATTCTCTTATAATCTTGACTTTATTAAGAGTTTATACCAAACTTTAGGAGAATCAGGAAGGAGTTATTATGGTAAAATGTTAATTGTAGATTTTCTATATACTACTGTATCTGGATTGGGGTTTTCTTTATTGCTATCCGCCTTAGTAAAAAAGAAAAAATGGTACATCACTTTACCATTATTTTTAATGGTTTCAGATATTCTAGAAAATATTTCACAACTAATTTTGATGAATCGCTTCCCGCACATCAGTTCTTTTGGAGTAAACATCTCTAGTATCTGCAGTACCGCAAAAATGTCACTCAGCTTAGTATGTATTTTATTAATACTGTTCTTTATAAGTAAGCACATTTTAGTTTCATTAAAAGATAGAAAAATGTAGCAAAATGAAAAGCCCAAACTACAAAGTAGGTTGGTTAGTAAAAAACCAACTTGCAGCACTTACACATTTTCATTCTAACATTACTCAAGAAGACATTCAAGGTGTTTTAAAAGAAACCCAAGACTTGATTAAGAATATAACAGAACCTTTTAGCATTATTATTGACAATCGCCTAGCTCCTATTAATCAGATTTATTCCTTAACTCAATTGCAAAGCAGCTCACCTGTTTTATCTCATCCACAATTGGAATACTTAATTATCATTAAACCCAACCACCTAACACTTACTGAAAAACATAAGCATATAGAAATTGCAAAAGGAGTAAAATTAGTTAACACTTCATCCATTAATACATCCACTGACTTCTTGTTAGAGAAAAACAAAACTTTGTCTTTAAAAAGTATAAACTTAGACCTATTCCCCAATTGACTATAACGTCAATGCAAGACATAGCCAGTAGATAACAATAGCCATAGTTAATACGGATTTTGATACTTAGCCCAAATTTATAGCTTCTTACAAAGTCCGCCAAATAGAATATTAGGGAACAGCCAAATGTGCTACTTTGGGCTCCCTCGTTTTCAAAAAGCTTCTTTGAAGCAAAGAGTACAAGATTAAATTTATCGTATTTTAGATGCTACGTTTCATATACGGACCGTTGCCACACATAAAAATGAACCGAAAAAAGTGGATTAAATACATTTTGTTGACAGGATTCCTAATCCTTGTTGGGTACGCTTTTATTCTATTTCAATATGGCTCAATAGATTTCAAAGGAACTCTATCTACTAAATATCACAAAATCGAAAATTCGACTGACCAAATTATTGAGACTAATTTTTTCAAACTAAAAACTCCCGAAAATTGGACACACCTATTTGGTGGATATGGAACTGAAGGAGATCCATTTGGCACTTTCCAAACCTGCAAAGGAGTAATTCATTATGAATATGGACATTGGGCTCCTACATATAATGAAGATGATGGTATTTACAGATATACAGTAGATAAGAAAACCATTAATCGGTTCCAAATCAATATTACTAAAAATGAAGAAGGAGAAATAGGAATTCATATTCCAATGCAAAACGAAATGAAGTCTTCATTTACTCTGTATTTGGACAAATCTGTCTCGAATAATTTCGATGAATTATTGAACGGAATAAAAGAACTTGAATTTAAATAAAAACGTGTGGTAACACTGTATATAGCAAATAGAGCGTTCGGTAGTTTATGAAAGGTCTCAGCTATACAAACCCCTCCAACCTATTTATGCTTATTTTCGAGACCTGCGACTGGGTAAAGGGAATTGGGGAAATCCCGTAAATCTAGTTGGTGTGCACTGCATTCCGCCATAAAGTCACAATCTTCCTGCGGCTACGTCGTTTACCCAAAGCAACACTGGCATACATTTGAACAAATCCGTTATAAATCTTTCATTTCGAATAAGTTTTAGCATATTTGCACGCAAGGCTAATTTTGAAACGTCACGCAAGGCTAATTTTCATTCGACACGAAAGGCTAATTACAGTACATCTAGCTAGGCTAATTTTGACAAAAAATAGAACTGCAATTAAATAAAAAACAGCATTTATTCATATGGCTACACCAGGAGAAAAACTTGCAGCATCACTTCAGATTCTTCGCAAAATTCAAGAAGAACAAAACATTGTAGCAATAAAAACATCTGAAATAAACAGAACACATCGCGAACGACTTACCAAAAATGGATTTTTAAAAGAAGTCGCCAAAGGTTGGTATATCGCAGCAAATCCAAATGAGAATTTAGGGGATAGTACTTCTTGGTACACATCATACTGGCAGTTTTGTTCAAGATATTTAAAAGATAAATATAACAATGGTTATTGTATTTCTGCAGAGCAATCAATATTAATACACTCAGGAAATAACGCAGTTCCAAGTCAATTAATTATTCGTAGCCCTAAAGCACCAAATAAGAACATCCCCCTTTTACATAACACCTCATTGTTTGAAATGAAATCTCCGTTACCAAATACAGCCGAGATAATACAAGTAGACGGAATCAGAATATTAACTATTACTTCTGCTTTAATTAATTGTTCACCAACAATGTTTGAAAAAAATCCGACTGACATGAGGACTATTTTAGCATTAATACCTGACTCATCTGAATTACTTAAACAACTATTAGATGGCTCACATTCGGTAATTGCAGGCAGATTAGCTGGAGCATTTCGAAATATTGGCCAATTACGAATAGCTGACGAAATTGTATCTACAATGAAAATGGCAGATTTCAATGTGAGAGAAATAGACCCTTTTGAAAACAAACTATCGATTAAACTATCCTTTAGAGAAAAATCACCATATGCAAATAGAATAAAACTCATGTGGGAAGAATACAGAAAAGTAGTAATCCAAAATTTTCCTGATGGTCCAGGACTTGCCAAAAATCACGAAGAATATTTAAACTCTGTGGACCAAATATATCTGACTGATGCATACCATTCTTTATCTATTGAAAGGTATACTGTATCTGTGAACCTAATTGAAAAAGTAAGAAGTGGCAATTGGAATATCGAAGAAAATAACGAAGATAAAAATCAACGAGATGCAATGGCTGCCAGAGGTTATTGGCAAGCCACCCAATCAATAAAAAGTAGTATTAAAAAAATTCTAAGTGGTGCCAATTCAGGGACCGTTGCGGACCAGGATCATACTAAATGGTACCAAGAATTATTTGCTCCTAGTATTACAGTCGGGATTTTAAAGGTATCAGATTTGGCTGGATACAGAACAAATCAAGTATACATCTCACAATCACAACATGTTCCGCTGAATAAAGATGCAGTAAGAGTCGCAATGCCAATCCTTTTCGAATTATTGGAAAACGAAAGTAATGCAGGAGTTCGGGCTGTACTTGGTCATTTTATCTTTGTATATATTCATCCTTACATGGATGGCAATGGAAGAATGGCTAGATTTTTAATGAATTTAATGCTTGCATCCGGTGGATATCCTTGGACAGTAATTCCAGTCGAAGAACGCAAAACATATATGAATTCATTGGAAAAAGCAAGTATTGAAGGAGATATTGAATCATTCACTATTTTTATTTCCAATTTAGTTAGAGAGAGTCTTAAAGGAACTCCAATTGCGAAATTAAAAAAATAACAATTTAAAAAAACGTATGCCAACAATGGCTAAAAGTCATTGCTTGCTCCTATTGCATCTGAAAATTTCTGCAGAATTTTCAGTTTCAGGTGTACTTGCAAAGTTAAGTGCTAACCCACGCAACTACTCATAGCTGAGACCGTTCAGTGAAACTCACAGCTATGCCCATTACATTTAATCCCTTTATTACCTATTCAACCTTTTGCTGGCATACGAGCTAAACTCAAATGAACATATGCCAAATCGCAATGGATCCCCATTCTGTTGCTTACCTAGAGCCTTAATATACTTGCGTATATTTGTCTTTATCGCCACATAAGTTGCGAACTCCGTTTAGCGGGTCTTTGTGTTTAATTAAGAACAAAAAACTAATATGATAAATGTAAAAGGAGAAGCAATTATTGATAAAAAAATTGAAGATGTTTGGGAAATCATGGGAAATCAATTCGCAAAGGTCCACGTTTGGTGTTCTAATTTCAAAACTTCGAAACCTGGGGGGCCATCAAAGTTTTCTGGATTGAATTATTCTCATCGAGACACGACTACTAACAGAGGACAAACGATTCAAGAATTAGATAAATTTGATCCTGACAAGTACATCCTATCTTATCATATAAGCAAAGGCATTCCTCCTATAGCTAAAACAGCAATTGGCAATTGGTCTCTTAAAAGTTTAGGAGAAAATAAAACAACGGTTATCATAGAGTTTGAGGTAGATCCAAAGAACTTTATAGTTTCTCTTCTTACTCCGATTATAAAGAAAAAACTTAGTACGGCTGCACGTGAAATTGCGGAAGAATTAAAATACTATCTTGAGAATGATAAACCACATCCGAGGAAAGAAGCCTTATAGTTTCAAATAACTAACCAAATTAAATAGGCCATTATCTACTTATAGTCAATAACTTATTAATTTAAAATCGATAAAAATGGGAAAATTAGATATAAAAGAATCAATTGAAATTAATACAACTGCTGAAAAAGCATGGAAAATTATCGGACCAAACTTTCTTGATATTGCAGCGTGGGGACCAGGCGTAAATAAATCTTGGAACAACGATTCTGTTTCTACGACTTTTGAAGGAGCACCTGCAGGCGGTCGATTTTGTGACCTTGGTAAATTCGGAAAGGCAGACGAACGAATAGTACATTATGACCAAGAACAAAAAGAGATTACTTGGTCTGCAGAGATTGATAAAATGCCGAGTTTTTTAAAAGGTCTTCAAAATGCTTTAAAAGTTGAAAGAATAAGCGAAAATTCTTGTCGAGTATCGACAAATATTACTGCGGATTTAATAGGTTTAAAGGGCGTACTTTTAGGTATTCCCATCAAGAATAATTTCACAAAACTTCTTAAAGTATTTGTGAAAGATTGGAAAATTTATGCAGAAACAGGAGAAGTGTCTGAATCCAAAAAAAGAGAGCTTGCTAAGCTCGAAAAAAAAACAAAGAACTAAACAGTACATAACACCCTGCGGGATGCTACGATACCATACACAAACCGTTAACTGCAACCTGAACAAGCAATTTCCGTAAATTTCTATGAAATGAATAGAAAAATATTTTTAAAATCGTTGGCATTATTACCATTAATAGGTTCTACTATGAATTTAAAAGATTTAAATAAAATGACTTCATCAATGAATAACACAGATAAAATGCCTGTATTATTCATTGGACATGGAAGCCCAATGAATGCAATTGAAGAAAATGAATTTGTTGCTGGATTTAGAAAAATTGGCGAAGAAATAACAAAGCCAAATGCCATTCTTTGCATTTCTGCCCATTGGGAAACGAAAGGAACATTTGTAACATCAATGCAAAATCCACCAACCATTCACGACTTTGGTGGTTTTCCTCAAGAGTTATTCGATGTTCAATATCCCGCACCCGGAAATCCAGAACTGGCAAAAGAAACAAAGAATCTAATCACCAAAACAGAGGTTGGTTTGGACGATAAATGGGGACTTGATCACGGAGCGTGGAGCGTTATAAAACATCTGTACCCAAATGCAGATATTCCTGTTATACAAATGAGTATAGACTATACCCAACCTGCTCGTTATCATTATGAGCTTGCAAAGGAAATAAGTAGTCTTCGTCAAAAAGGTGTGCTGATTATTGGAAGTGGAAATATGGTCCATAACCTACGAATGGTCGCTTGGAACAAACTCAATGAAGAATTCGCTTTTGATTGGGCAACTGAAGCAAACGAAAAAATGAAAAGGCATATTTTAAGTGGGGATTTTCAACCTTTGATTGATTTTAAATCTCAAGGAAAAGCCTTTAACTTGGCTATTCCTACACCAGAACATTATTTACCATTGCTCTACACCTTGGCTTTGAAAGAAGAAAACGAAGAAGTAACCTTGTTTAATGATAAGCCTGTTGGAGGTTCGTTGACAATGACTTCTGTGAAGTTTGAATAAAGTAAATACAGCAGCTAGCTCTGCATATAGTAAATAGAGCGTTCTGCTCATTGAAGCTTCGGGAAGCAACGAGTGTAAGATTAAAAGTTTATCGTACTTTTATACGCTACGTTTCAGATACAGACCGGTATGCAAGTAAAAAGCTAAACAAATGAAAACACTTATTATTATAGCCATCTTATGTTCAACATCCATATGTTGGTCTCAAACTAATGTAGGTGTAGGCACTTCAAAATCAACAGTAAATGTATTAGGCCAAAGTCCTCATGTTCCTTTTGCTGTAATTGATAATGACACTATTTCGTCTGCTGGACAGTTTTATTGCGAAGAATGGGCAAACGCACAAACAGAGTGGTACAACCTCAATGAATTTGGTGAAATAGTTGGCACATCAAAAGTAGTAAGTAAAGATTTTTATGATGTTACAAAATGCTATGAATTAGAACTCAAAACTACTATTGGTCTGGATGGTATTGGTTTATACACTTCAAAAAATGTCGACTGGGAAGTTGATAGCTCTCAAATTTGGGCACCTTTACCAGAAGAAAAAATGAAGCTGGACACCTTTTTATTTAAAATGAATGAGCTAGTTATCGACCACGGGAAACCTAGTTATGTTGATACACTTGAAGGGAAATATATCTATTTTAAAATTCCAGCTAATAAAAATGAGAATAAGAATTACTTCCCCAATACAAGATGTGTCGTTTATGGAAAAAGATATCTGGTTATAGCTTACTTAAACAATCAAAACGAATGGACATTAGCTCATCTTGAAAATGAATACACCAATAATGACTATAAATTATTTACACCCATTGCTTTGATTGACATTGACAAAGATGGAATACCTGAAATTATATACCAAGACAGTTTAGGTCATGCATTTTGGGATAAAATATTGAAGATTGAGAACATAGAAACAATAGATTCTTGGAAAGTTGAAGCCACTAGCGTAGGTGGTGCAACGATTTAGAATCGCCAACATACAACACTGTATATAGCAAACAGGGCGTTCAATGGTTTATGATAGTTCTGTGCTATACCACCCACCTCCCAATCTATTTATGCTTATTTTCGAGACCTGCGACTGAGGAAATGGAAGGAAACCGCGAGTTATTCTGTATATCTAGTTGGTGTAGCATATAAATGAAGTCCTTAAACCAAATATTGCTTTTAACAGTTCTGTTTACCTCTTCTTTGGCAAATGGACAACTTCTTCGAGATCGTGATGTTGATGAAACCACTGTTAAACCGTGGATAGAAGATGATATAAAAGGATATGAGGATAGATACATATTTCAACCCAACGATGGGAATTTCTTGATAATCCTTGTGAATGATACTACTGTTACAGCTCAAATACACTTCCCTTCACACTGGTCAGAAGGTGGTTACGCTTTAGAATCAGGATTGGTCGATTCCTCTGAATTCAAATTTCACACAGAATACATAACTTTAACGGGGGTTAAAATTATTAATGGTAAATTCTATTCGGACCAGTATAATGGTGAATTCGTTACATTTAATTCACCTACAATATATCAAGGAATAAAGGTCTTCAATTCTTGGAGCATTTGGCCTGGATATGACTATGAAATCGGAGTCAAAAGACAAGAAAAATTGAGTGATTTTTTTAATGGCGATTACATAGAAGCTTCTACTTCCATCCTTGATTCTGCTTACCTCTCAAGGTTTATAAAAGAAGAACTACAAATAATGAGAAATGAAATTTACGCACGATATTATTATCAATTTGAAGAAGGCGGAAAAATGGCTAACTATTTCTCTCAAAAAGATTGGTATTCAAAAAGTGCAGCTCGTTATAAAGCAGTACAACATATGTTAACTTGGATCGAATTAAAAAATATTGAATTGATTAAATATTTTGAAGAAAGAAAATAACGTTGTACAACAATGGCAATAAACAATTTGGACACCTCGCTTTCGCAAAGCTTCTTCGAAGCAAAGAGTGCAAGATTAAAAGTTCATTTCTCTGAATTCCGTTACTAACGTAGCTGAGCTGTTATATTTCATTAATAAATGATGAGATTTTGTAACCGTTCTGATTTAAACATCGTCATATATAAATACTAAACGGTAAATATGAATTTAAACAAAATGGAAATTGAGAGCAATTTGAATTCAGACACAACTAATCATAAAGGATTTTTATTTGACCTAATTATATATATCACAGTGATGTTTTTAATTAGAGAAATATATATTCCGAATGTTCATTTTCTTGTAAATGGTCTTTTTTGGTCGTTCTCGACTTTGGCCATTGCGACTTGGAGAATGAGAGCACGAAATATCTCGTGGAAAGATTTAGGGTTAAGTAAACCTAGTAGTATTAAAAAAACTTTATTAATCTCCATCGGCATTTTAATTGCTACAGTTCTATCAATAATGTTTTTTCACATTATTAAAGACTATTTACCTTTTCTTTCTGAACAAGAAGTTTCCGGAGGAGATTCCTCTTCTAAATTTGGGGACCTAAAGGGAAACTGGTTACTTTTCTTTGCAATTATACCAATGGTTTTAATCGAATCAACGTTAGAAGAATTATTGGATAGAGGTTTTTTAATAAACTGGTTTGAGAAATTATTTTCTAAAACTTCTGTAGCAACTATTCTTGCTGTGCTTTTACAGGCTGTAATTTTCGGTTTCAGGCATTCTAACGATTTATCGGAGAGGTCCATAACAGTTGGTCTCATTGGTTTGATTATGGGAATAGCATATGTGAAATTTGGTCGTAACATATGGCCATTAATTATTGCTCATTGTTTGTTGAATACGATGTCAATGGTTGATAGAGTATGATAATGAATATTGGGAAAGTAGAATAACGAAAACCTAACACTATATAAAATGCATTAAGACTCATTATACACTAACCGCCATAACGTAATAGCTGCACAGTGTTAGTATTCCTGCAGCTGACTCCGTTTATTGGCGACCCCGCTTTGCTACATTGCACAACAAACAACTACTTTTTTTTTAGTATCGCTTTAGATAGATTCTCTATCTTCGCTTTACCCTAGATTTTAATTTTACCTCCAGAAAAATCAGATAAACTTAAAAAATCGTAAAACTAATCATTAGCTAACAGTGGGATTTGGTTTCATTTTAATTGTCGCAATACTAATTTTTGTAATACTAATTGTCAAGTATCTTGGAGTTTTTGCTTACGACTATAATTCTCCAAAAATAAAGGGTGCGAAAGGAGAATATAGTGTTTCAAGATTATTACAAAAGCTGAACTCGAACGAGTATAAAACCTTTAATGACATTTATATAAAAGTAGACAAAAAAAGCACTCAAATTGACCATTTGATCATATCAAAATACGGAATCTTCGTTATTGAGACAAAAACCTATGATGGCTGGATTCACGGTAGAGAAAAATCAGAATATTGGACTCAAACATTCTACACAAGTAAGGAAAAATTCAGAAACCCTGTTAAGCAAAACTGGGCTCACATATTCTTTCTCAAAGAGATACTATCAAACTTCAAGCAGGTTAAATATCATTCAATTATTGTCTTTGCAGGAGATGCTGAATTAAAAAACATACACTCCGAAATACCCGTCGTATATGAACACGAACTCCTAGAAACCATAAAGAAAAACACAACCCCTCGTCTTTCAATTGACCAAATAGAGGATATTGTAAATCAGCTAAATAAATTTATTGTTACGGATAAAAAAGAGAAAAATCAACACAACACGTATGTAACAAGAAATATTGAGGAAAGAAGGAAGAACGTAAAACAATTAATCTGTCCGAATTGCAAAGGAGAATTAGTTATCAGAAAAGGAAGATATGGCGAATTTTATGGCTGTTCAAATTTTCCGAAATGTAAATTCTCAAAAAAACCCAACTAACTCTCCTAACCTCTTCCAAATCTATTTATGCTTATTTTTGAGACCTGCGACTAAATGAATGAAAAACTCTGAATATCTAGGCGTTAGCATTCATTAAAAAAAGAGAAAATATGAACCTAAAAACGCTATTGACGATAATTCTAAGTTTAACCTTGGGATTTACCTATGCTCAAAATGAAAAGACAAATAGAGAAGAATTTGTTCTGAAACTACCAGTTGATGGAGAACAATTTTACGAACAGCAAGTTGACAAATCTCCCTATTTTGTGAAAGAAAATGTATTGCAAATTTACCCAGGCGAAAAAGTATTTGTTGAAGTGGAGTTAAAGAAAAAAGAAATTACTTCAATGAAAGTAGTTGAGAAAAACTTAAACCCTGAAAAAACTATAGAAATAGAATTCACTCAAAACACAAAGGACAGAAAAAGTGAATCAATGATGCTTAAAATTGTTAACCCATTTAAAAAGGATTTAGAATATAAAGCAATGATGTTTATTGTCGGACATAATCAATGGATTGATACAACTGTTTTACCTGTGAAATCTAAATTGACAGGATATGAGTCTTGGACTGATATAATTATTACAATCGCATTATCTGACTGGAAATTAAAATGACGAAATGCCCGCAAGGGCTATACCCAATACGGGCTTTGGCAGTAAATTGGAAATAAATACAAGCAATGAAAATTAAATGTGAATTACAACGAATCCTTACTGAGCATAGCCAACCATTGTAGCCAATTAAAACAAAGTACAAACTAAAGTATGAATGACGTTGAAGACTATTGTCCTTATGACAAACAGGATTGGAGAAAATGGCTTGAGTTAAACCACAATAAAAAAGAATCAGTATGGCTCATTTTTTATAAGAAAAAATCTCCTAACTACAACCTAAGCTGGAGTGATTCAGTTGATGAAGCACTTTGCTTTGGATGGATAGATAGCACTAAAAAGACTATTGACAAAGAAAGGTATATGCAATATTTCAGCAGAAGAAAACCTAATAGCATATGGTCCAAAATAAATAAGGATAAAGTGGATTATTTAACTTCAGAAAATCTCATGCAAGAAGCTGGATATAAAACTATTGAAACTGCTAAGGAAAATGGCTCTTGGTCCATTATAGATGAAGTAGAAGCACTTGTCATTCCAGAAGATTTAAAAAAAGAGTTTGACGAAAGAGTGGGTTCTTTGGAATATTACGAGAGTTTAAGTAAATCGGCAAAGAAAATTCTATTAGCATGGATTGTTCTTGCTAAAAGAACTGAAACTAGACAAAAAAGAATTGTTGAAATAGCAGAAAATGCTAGTAGAAAACTTAAACCAAAACAATTCAGATAGAACAAAAATGGCTTACAACAAGATCTAAAAACAATAAGGGTTCCTCACTTTCGCAAAGCTTCAGGATAACAAAGAGTGCTAAAACCGAAAGTTGATGTCTTGTACTCAATCGAAAAAATAGCACCTTAAAATCAGTTACTATTCTAATAACAATCTTTCAGTTAAATTCAGCCAAAGACTGACCAAAACCACTTCGCCTTTTCAGGCTCTCGGTGCTTCGGAAATTCAACTGAATGCACCACTATTCCAACATTTACAGCTCTATTTGAGACTTAAACATACTTAAGTATATTTGTCTCTACCGTCACATACATAGGAACTCTGTTTAGCGTTGTATTGTAATTGATTAAAAAAATTGAAAAATTTAAAGAAAATAATTTTACCTATATGCTCCATGTTTCTTATCTACAGAACCATTGAGTTAATACGTTATTTAATTTCAAACAAGCTAAACGACTTTAGTATTCTAGAAATGGTAATAATATCTTTTCTTCTAACTCTTTTCATTACAGGAATATTTGCATTTATCGGCTTTGCATATCCTACAAATAGATTATTAACAGAGCCCTATTACAAAATAAAGAATCCAAAACTTCATGAATACTTATATAAAGTACTTGGATTAAAATATTTTAGAACTATTCTTCTTATCACTTTTTGGGGTAAAAAGAATAATCGTAAAAAATATTTTAATGGAACAAAAAAAGGACTGAATAATTTCATTTATCAAACAAAGCAATCAGAATTTGGACATTTAGGAGCTTTTTTTTTGATTTTAATATGCTCAATTATTCTATTGCTCAATCAACTTTATTTCATTGTATTAATAATGACAATATTAAATATAATCGGAAATGTTTACCCTATTATACTTCAAAGATTTCACAGAATAAGAATTGAAAAAATAACTAATTACAACACAGTATAAAATTAATTGCTAGTGCAAAACCTATTTACTAAAATCCTTGCGGATTTTCTATTCAGTTTGTATTTGCGGTAGTGGAGTTAATCTAATTGTGCTTTATCCTTTTCCAACTAACTTAAAAATGGATTTCGGAAATATAAAACCAACAAACAAAACTCTGAAATGGTATTCTGCTTATGAACCCGAACTAATTCATTCTAAAGGAAGTTGGACCTTAAAATGGACGGAAGAAAAAATCAAGAAATATTATTTAGAAGGCTTGCTTCTTCACGAAATCGGACATCAAATGGATAGTGTTTATCAAAGATATTGGAGCCCAAAGTATAAAAAACAAAGAGGTGAAAATTTTGCTAATAGTTTCGCATATTATTGGGGAAATGAAATAAGAAATGAAGTCGATTAAAAACATTTAACAACACCTTAGGATAAATTAAACCAACAATGAAAAGCATATTAACATTCGTACTTCTCACTTTAAGTTTCACCTGTTTTCCGCAGACTCAAGCGGAAATGAATCAAGAAGCTTATGCTGAATTTAGCACCTCAGACAAGCAACTAAACGATATCTACAAGACCATACTCTCCGAATATAAAACGGATTCCATTTTCATTGAGAACTTAAAAAAGTCGCAGCGGATTTGGATACAATTTCGAGACGCTGAAATGGAAATGAAATACCCCAACTACTCCGACCAAAGATATGGTTCAATTCATCCGATTTGCAGGGCATTTTACTTAAAGGAATTGACTGACAAACGCACCAATACCTTAAAAAAATGGGTAGCAGGTATGGAAGAAGGCGATGCCTGTAATGGTTCAGTTAAAACCATTGAAGAGATTGGTTCTCCATTTATGGGTAAGGCATATATCACAAAAGACAGCTTTATTTGGATAGCTGCAAACATGAAAAAGGACCATAGAATTTTTGGCTATAACCAGACAGACATCTATTCTAAAAAAATGATTCTTATATCCATATTTACCAATGAAGTAAAAAACAACCCTTTTAACTGCACATATGGAGCATTTTATGAGACCAATGAAATGAGGGACATGAGTCTAAAATACGTAACTACCGAAGATGACTTTTTAAAAATTGAGATCTTACGAGAGGGACAGACCGTAGATACGGTTTATATGCTTAAAAAATGGTTTGAGTTTGAAAAATAGCTAAACCTTCGCATAGCACCCGCCATCCATTTATGCATATTTTCGAAAGCGACTATAGGACCAGTCTTGGATTGAACATGATAAAGACCAAACAAACAATAAAAACACCTTTCAATGAGGAGTTTTGTACTCAATTGGAATACCAAATTTGTAAAGAGTTGGAAAAGTCAGACGATCAAGAATTAAGAGGGTTCTGGTGTGATGGAGTTTCTTGTTTGCCAACAGAAATCCAACTAACTAAAAAACATGTAAATGACAATCGAAAAATTGAAACGAAAGCTTGGATAGGTAAAGACGGACAAGATGTTTATCTAACTATAATTTACTTTGGGAAAAAAGCATTGAAACGATACGCGAAGGATAAAGACTTGACAGACAGTATTCCTCCATTAAATTCTGAACAAGAGTGGATTGAAATTGACATTGAAAACAAATCGATAGAATTAAGGCTAAGTTAAAAGACATCAGCTAACCATGATTACAAAGTGTAGGTCGAAATTAAAATAAACACAAAATCTTAAAGAATGAAGATAAGAACAAAAAAAGATGTAGAAAAACTAGACCATAGAATAAAAGATGAACTTGGGATTGATGTACAAAAATACCGCAATGAGAAAACAATTGAAAATTTCGCGGAGCTACTGATTTTTCCAAAATATGTATTCAACTGGGTTATTCGACCAATTCTAATTTCAATTGTAATTTTCATATGCGGATTTTTCATTTTTGACCTAGTTCACATCGAATATCTAATTTATGGAATCGTAGGATTAATTCTCTTTTTAACAACTGGGGTGTTTACAGGATTACTTTTTCTGGTACAGAAAATGAAATCAGACATCTTGAGTATACTTAATTATTCCTTGGACATTATGAAATCAGCTGCAACTGACATAAATCACATTAAGAATCAAGTTAATAAAGAAAACCAAAAGGAAGTTCTTGGCTTACTCTTTAAAGGAGTAATTCACATAGTCATAATTCCTATGGTGTCTAAAATAATATCAGATCAAGTTCTATTCGTAGGAGGAATTGTAAATAGAATAATAAAAAAGATTTTAACGCTAGTTTCTGATAAAATTAATTTTGATGAAGAAAGGCTAATACAAGAACTTTATAAATCAGAGGTCCAATTAGATGCTCCAAAAAATCATTCAAATTCTATACCCTCAGCGACCACAGGATTAGAAAAAATTATGGACTTTACCTTTGGCGTCGTACAATTTCCCTTAAAAGCTGGGTTGGGAATCATATTACTATTCTTGGCACTATTCCTTTATCTGATAAACTGAGACTTCTCTTTACCAATACGAAACACACAAAGCAACTGGTACTACTCAAACCTCCCCTCTTTCTAATTTATGCCTACTTTCGAGACCAATAGACTGGAAAAACAAGAAAACTGCTTACATCTGGCCATTGTAGCATATTTTAAAACTGTCAACCTAAAACCGAAATTAGCCTAAATGAGTTTACTGAATTTATTCAAAAAAGAGAAAAAGAAATTCCCGAAAATGGTTGTTCTCTATTTGAGTTCTGAATTGAATAAGATTCTAATAGCACCTCAATATGTAGATGAATCTTGGATAAGATTTGAGCAAGAAGAAATTGAGATATTGGAATTCAAATGCACTGACGAATTCCTTGGTGAATCTATTAAAAGAAACTTTGACAAGTTTGCTGAAAAAAATATGGAAAATAAAAAAAGAACTTCCAAAGATTGGCCAGCATATCAAGCAAGTAAGTTAAGGTCTATGAAAGATTTTAAAAGAAAATACACTATAATTACAATTAAGGGTGCGAACGAGGCGAATATCATTATGGTATTCGAGGCAGATATGAAATCCAAACATGAAATTAATTTGACAAGTTTTATTTCGACTCACACTCAAAATCAAAAGCTTGGATTTTTAACCAAAAAACTACACGAAATACAATTAAATCGAACAATTGAATAAAAATCTGCTACAAGACAGTATAAAATAACGGGTAATTTAGCCCTTGATCAAGAGTAAGTGCTCTTTTGTTACATCTGATTTTCTGTGAAAAATACTCGTACACAAAACCGCAACTATTCATATACGAGCGTTGTAAACAATGTGAGAATGAAACTGCTAACTAAAAAAGATAACGATAATCCGAATTTCATCCTCAACTGTGAGAAAATAATTCAGAACCGAATTGAGCTTTGGAAACCAAATGACGTTTTTGTGAATCGAATTGATAATTGGTTTGACGAAAAATGGATGAAATTTTCTGGAACAATAATGTCTGAATTATCCATTTGGAAAGGAGAAACAACTATTCCACCTTTTCATCCGAATCGTATTGAATCTTCCGATTTTTATCAAAAAGCGGCTGAACAGTATATGAAAAAGGAAAACCTCAAAACTTTGCACATTTACCAAGAAAGTAAAAACAACCTAAAAAGATACTTATCGGAATTTACAAACGATGGACTTTTTATTTGGTACAGTGGAAACTCAAAAGTGAATGACCTTGGAACGCTAATGTGTTATTTAGTAACAAAATCAGAATGTCAACCGTTCTTTATTACTTTGAGTAAAAAAAATGAATGGAACGTTTCTCAAACTAAAGGGATTTTAAGAAAAGAAATACAAACGATAATAGAAAGGGAACTGAATGAAAACACACGTGAATAAACATAGCAAAGGGTATTAAAGCCATAAGGTTCACTCCTATTTAAAAAGACCGCCAAGTTGGCGTCTTTTTACACCTACGCTTCATACACAAGACCGTTGTACACCACTGAAAATGCCATTAACCGAAACAACACATAATAAAGCTATTGCCTTTCTTGAGATGATTCAGATTGGTCATGAAATAATGAAAGAATCATCAGTTGTGAATTCCAAAACAAAAGAACTTTTCAATAATTCTGATACTTGGAATATTAAAACAATTAATGAATCGCTTGAGAAGCGGGATTTAAGTCACGCAGGATTAGAATCCCTAATTGGTGCTTATTTAACTTTTTGGAACGAAAGTGTTGGAATGGACATTGAAGAGTTCTGGATTAAAATCAATAAGAAATCGCTTGATTTTAAAAGAAAGGACCCCTTAAAATATGCCTTAGATAAAGGTCGATTCAGAAATGTTCATCAAGGAATGAGTGCTCGTAGAGATTGGAATAGACTAAAAGAAAGTCAATTACTAAATAAACGGCTAACAAAGGAAGAAATTGAATGTCTTGATATAATCATAAAAGACGATGAATTAGAAAGAGTAAAATTGCTAAAGAAGTGCTTAACTAAAAAAAGTATTCCTAAAACACAATATTTAAAATTTGGTGATTGTATAGGCTACTTGAGTCATTGTGACCTTTTTGAAAATTATTTTACAGAACTTGAACTTGAAGAGCTACATGAGGTTTGGAACAATTTTGAATCAAAATAGCCGGTATACAACACTGTATATAGTGAATATGGACGCCATTGCTCAACCCAATGTTTGACTAACCCCTCCAAATCTATTTATGCTTATTTTCGAGACCTACGACTGAGGAAACAAGAGATTATGGTTATTCTCTGGATTCGGTTGTTGGCATTCATAAAAAAATGAAAATTAAATTTAATCAATTAGAATTCCGACGATCGTTTCTACCAAAGGACAAAGACTTAAAAGAAGATCGGCCATTTGTTGACTTCATAATTGATGAAATTTCCCTATCCAAACACCTAGGTAAAATTGAAGATCCAATTACACCTTATGGATGGGGTAACAATAAAAAATCTGAATTAGCCTATGCTGAGAGACTTATAAATTTTAAAAAATCAGACTTTGATAATGGACTTCAATCGGCGTATGTCTGTGCTTGCTGCGGAGATGAAGAATGTGGGGCAGTTATGTTTGAGGTAGTTAACCACGGACGATTTGTAGAATGGCTAAACTTTATGTATAGTGAGGGTTATCCCACTGAAGATGAACCCGATGAGAAAATTGAAATCACATCTTTATACTTTGAGATTGGAAGTTATCAAAAGGCCATAGGGCAACTTAAGTCAATGATAAAATAAAAACGAATGCTAACAATATCCATAATTAATAGGGAAGCTCTGGTGTTTAATCCAAAAGTTTCGTATTTTTATTCCCGTACTATTCATAGTCAGGCGTTATAAACAACTGAAAGATAGGACTAAATAATGTTATAATGAGTAAGTGGAGTCCAGAACCCACTAAAAAAACGGGGCGAAACTGAAAAGCCATAGGAGTAAGAACAATTAAAATGAAAAAAAAATGAAAAAAGGAACAATTAAGGTAAGTATACTATACCCTGACGGAGAAGGAAAAACATTTGATATGGACTATTACTGCAACAAACATGTGCCAATGGTTGCAGAGCTATTAGGTGATGCTGTAATCGGTGCAACTGTTGAAAAAGGGCTTGCAGGGGGAGAACCAGGTTCAACGGCAACATATCAGGCTATGGGAAATTTATATTTTGAATCTATTGAAATATTTCAGAATTCGTTTGGTCCGCATGCTGATAAAATAATGAGTGATGTACCTAATTACACTAATATAGAGCCTATTCTCCAAATTAGCGAAGTGATGATTTGATTTGAAAAAGCTTATACCTAACCGTTAGGCAATTAAAAACAAACTATGTGAAATCAGAAATAAAAAAGGAAGCTATTGAACATTTAAAAAGGGATATTCTTTTCGGATTTGAAAGTAAAGAAGACCTTTTTGAAAGTATAAGCGAACTATTCTATGATGAAGATGATTTTGATGATTACTGGTTTAAAATGGAAATTGAAAAACAGTTCTCTTCTCATCAAAAAAATAGTGAAAATTGGAAAAAGCCTACCGACTTTGAAAAACTTGTCAAAGTATTTGACCAACTGAACAAAGAATCAATAGTCAGCTTGCATAAAGCTGGACATACAAGGCAGGACGGAGAAGCTGATTGTAGAGAAATAATAGAAGAATTAGAAGCTAGTGGGATAATCGCCAAAGGATACTGTTATTACCATTCTCAAGATTTAGAAAGGATAATAGAAGCTAGTGGAACACTATTTATCGGTTATGACAGCAATCAGCATATTGACAAAATTGGATATGAAATAGCTAATAGGGTTATAGAATTATTACAAGAGAACGGATTTCAAACAGAATGGAATGGTTCCTTAGATTCTAGAATTGAAATAAAGAGCATTGTTTGGGAAAAAGCTTACGATAATATTGACTACAATTACAGTAGGGTGTTTTCCATAATTAAAAAGCCATTTTGGAAATTCTGGTAAGACAACTACACCTAACAGGGTGTATAAAGCATAGCAAATAAGTCTAAAATCGCAAGGGTTGTACTTATTTGCAAAGACCGCCAAATTTTTAAATTTGGCTACCTCACTTTCGAAAAACTTCTGCGGAGCAAAGAGTGCAAACCATTCAGTTGAATTGCAGAAACAAGGAAATCATCAAATAGTCCTATCTCCATTTTCAATTATTTTTAATAGTGCACGCCTCATAATCATCCACCTAAAAAGTCTTACATTTGAGCCTATACCATATACATTTTGGAAGAGATATACGTTAACCGAGAAATACGAGAGATGCTAATAGAATTAGCAGTGCAAAATAGAACGATTACCTATTCTAGGTTGAACACCAATTCACATTCAGGGTATGATTTCCGAGATGTCGACGATCGGGATAGTTTTACTGAGGACATTGAAGCCATTTCAATGAGTGAAGTGAAAAATGGAAGACCTCCTCTAGGTTGTGTGGTTGTCTATAAAAGTGGTTCTGTTAGTAAACCAATACTAGAGAGTCTTTATACTATGTGTGAGGAGTTCTACGATTTATCACCAGAGACGACAAAGCCCAATTCCAAGTTTTTCAAAGAACTACAAGCTAAATGTCATGAGTATTGGAAGATTTCAGATAACTACAACCAATTTGGCCCCAGGAAAATGTGACAGTAGCAAAATCAGCTGCCCTCCCCAAACCTATTTATACTTATTTTCGAGACCAGGCGACTTGGGGAACAGAAGATTCTATGGATTGGGTGGTAATCTCCAATCAAATTTGTTGACGCGGAAAAATATTGACATACTGATTCTTTGCTTTTTCTGTCAAATACGGATAAATACTTTGGCTCACGAGTAATTCATATTGTCGTATCGCCTCTTCTGACAAAACATCAGCTTGAATCAAAATAGAGGAAAACCAAAAATTACTAATGACCTCTGTCCGCTTATACAAGTTGTGATATTCCTTTTCCAAAGAAGCTTCACGAAACAAACCTTTTTCTATCATCACCTCTGCTGTTTCCAAAAACTGTTTTTCCCTATGTTGTGAAAGTTCAGCATAGTGACTTTTTATCTTTTTATTGTTCCTTACGATGGTAACAAAGTCAAGTAGAAAAAAATGATACTCATACAGTATGGTAAACATCTCTGTTGAAATATTAAAAAATGACTTCAATAGATCATCGTCATTTATAAAAATGATACTATCAATTTCCTTAACTAACTGAAAATAGAGTGCCTCAATGATATCTTCTCTCTTCTTAAAATGATACTGCAAATTACCGACACTAATTCCAACTTTATCTGCAATAGTCCTTAATGATACAGCTGAAATTCCACGATCATTAAAAAGCCATAACGACGCTAATAAAATCTTCTGTTTTGTATCATTCATCTACGACAAAGATATAATTTCTAGTACAAATGTACTAATATACCATATTTTAGTACATTTGTACTAAACACTGCCTAAGCAGCATAACATTATCTATACAATTTCTAGTTCCATACATATGATCATCACTATTCTATCTTTAGTTCTCTTTGTAACTTTTACCATACTTGGCGGCTTCCATTTCTACTGGCTCTCCGGAAATACTTGGGGACTAAAAAAGGTAATCCCTACAAAAACCAATGAGTTGAACACCCTTGAAATTCCCAAATTTGCTACCTTACTAGTAGCTCTTGCTCTCACCACATTTGGACTACTTTATCTTCTAAAGTCCGGCCTTATCCATATTCAAATTCCAAACTGGGTAACAGACTATGCATATTGGATTATCCCTTCCATTTTTATTCTTCGTGCCATTGGCGACTTTAAATATCTTGGGTTTTTCAAGAAAATAAAGAATACTGAATTTGGAAAAACAGATTCGAAATTGTTTTCACCATTGTGCTTAGGGATTGGAGTAATTGGGATATTGATCCAACTATTGAAATAGAAAGCCCCTTACACGGCATCTAAATCCGTAGTGCTATTAGAACGTCCCACCTTCAAATCTTTTATCTGTATTTTTGAGACTTGTGACTTGGGAAACAGAGATATTCTGGAAATTCGGTTGACAGTAAAAAAAATGAAATATTTGACTATCATATTAATTCTGATAACTACAATAGGCTTCGGACAAAGTTCAGAGGATAGAGATACCGATAGCATTCTACTTGCATATCTACTTGACGAAAACCCAACAAGATTTAATGCTGACACAACCTATACACAAGCATTTTATATGGAAACCTATGCCCCTCTCCACTCTCTGTTAATTCTGGACAAGGAAACATCAGGGACAAACAAGTTTCTTAGACCGCTTACCGACACAATATTAAATAAATTTTTACCCAAGACTAAATTCTACTACTGCGAACGAACTTGCAATTACGAGTACAATTCGGGAAGACTAAAAACCATTTACGCTATAACAAACAACGATACTCTAACAGTTGAAAAATTAGAGCCCTTTGACTATTCCCATCTGACAAAAAAATTCATTAACATCTTTCATGAGGCCACTTTAGCTGACCGAGGAGCTAAAGAACAATATAGCAAGGCCATAGGTCATATGTTTTTGCAGCTGAGAAACGGCACAATTAACTGCACACGAGACAATAAGCCAGTATCCAAGACAGGCAGATGGATATCCGAAACCTATGAGCTAAAATTAACAATAACCGAAGACTGCTATTTCCATTTGGACAAAAAACAATATAAAGGAGTAGATGAATCTCATTATTTTGACTTTAAATTTACAACAGACAGACTTGAAACATTCAAAAAGAAAAGGCAATAACAATGTGCCTACAAAACCCATAACTAGACACCATCTAATTCTGCTCATTCAATGACTCCGCTACCGGGAAACGGAGGATTATTCAGAGTATTTGATTAGTCTGTACGACGTAAAAGAAAATGAAACAGCTAGTAATAGTCATACTTGGACTTCTAATTTCATCTTGTTTAAAAGGACAGGACAAGCAAGATATTGTCATTAATAAATTGAGCAATATTAACCATTGGGAAATTGAATTTGTGAAAGGGAAAACAGACACTGTTGGAGTCAAAAATTGGTTGCCCAGTACTGAATTAACTATAAAATTTCAAAATAAAAAAGACAGTAATTGCTTAAAACCAAATTTCGACTTTTATCCAGTTGAATTAGTTACTTATATTGAAAAAAAATTAAGGAATCATTTGATGTTAAGGTCAACGCTCTATCCCCCAACACCAAATATTTACAAAACCGACAATTTTATAATTTTAGGCTGGAACTTGACTGATTATGACGGTAGAACATGTTGTGAATGTACAAACCTTAAAAGTGAATTGACCAAAATATTGGGTTTTAAATAAAAAAGCCGTAGCAATGTATAAAAATAATAGGCCTTCCTCACTTTCGCAAAGCTTCAGCTTAGCAAACAGTGTTAAACCGAAAGTTAAGGGCTTCAAAAGTCGCCCATAACCATACACAAATCATTAAAGACAAGTAAAAATGACGATACTGAAATACTGCCTATCAACCCTTTTGACTTTCTGCTCTATATCTATATTGGCACAGAATGGACCTGCTATTATCAAAGATTTGGAAGGGTTCACAAATGTTCGTAGTGGACCGGGGACGGACTTTGAAGTAATTGACACTTTATTCAAAGAAGACTTTTTCTACTTCACGTTTGACGAAAAAACAGCTTGGGCTCATGTAACAGCTTGGAAAGGGAGACAAATTGAAGGGTTTATACATAAAAGCAGAATTCAAGAACTTAAGAGTCTTGACAATAAGGCACTTAAGAATATTATAACCACAGTACTCGACAGACAAAGAACCTTAGCTGACAACTTTAGAACTGCTTGGAAATTGAAAGACAGTCTTGCTTACAGAATAACCATAAAAGAACTAGAGCATTACAATGACACCAAGTATAACCCAATACTTGAAATAATTCCTCATTATTTCTGTTCGACCGATGATACTGAAATAATAGACCAATTTTTTGCGACAATGTGGGCTGACAAAGGATCCGCAAGTGAAATGCCTTCATTCTATATCGGAGACTGTTTCATTTGTAAACCTGATTTAATAATTGAGCAACTAGATAAAATCAGAGACAAAGAGCAGAAAAACATAATTCTTGACCACATAGAATGGGGACTGATGAATCATTTTGAAGTTGATGAAGATGGAAATTCGAACAACAAGGAATATAACAAACTCATTGAACGAATAAAAAAAGCCAGCCCATAACAAAGTAGATAACCTATAAGACAATTGCTCCTTCTTGATAGTTCAGTGCTATACTAACACCCAAAACCATTTATGCTTATTTTCGATACTCCGACAGGTGTAACAGGAAGATTCTCGTGATTTGATTGGTGGCGGTAGCCGAATAACTTAAAAAATAAAATGATATTTAGAAAGGCAACAGAAAAAGATATTCCAATAATCGTTGAAATGATTGCTGACGATGAACTTGGAAGGGAAAGGGAAAATTTTCAAATTCCATTGCAATCAAAATATCTAAAGGCCTTTGAGAAAATAAATTCTGATGAAAATCAAGAACTGATAATTGTAGAGAATGAGAATTCTCAAATCATTGGCACACTACAACTGACATTTATACAATATCTAACCTACCAAGGTGGAATAAGAGCTCAAATTGAAGCAGTGCGAATTCGAAAGGACAAAAGAGGACTGGGAATTGGAAGAAAAATGTTTCAATGGGCAATTACTAGAGCAAAAGAAAGAAATGCACACTTGCTCCAATTGACAACCGACAAAAAAAGACCAGAAGCTATTAAATTTTACAAAGATTTAGGTTTCAAACAATCACACGAAGGAATGAAAATGCATTTTAACTAAACATAAGTCAGTTGCGGACACGGTATGCAACAACTAGGGCATTCAGTGTGTAACCCAATCGAATATACATAAGCCCCATAAACCTCTCAAACCTTATTTATGCTTATTTTCGAGACCTATGACTGGAAAACTGAGGATTCTGAAGATTTGGTTGATGAGTAAATTCAAGAATGTACTACAACCAACTGCACTATTAATACTTTAAGTATGGGTCAAACAATATTCATTTTTATAGTAATAATTATTATTGGTGTCATACTAAGTTACTTGTTTAGTAAAAAAGCTAGAATCAAACGAAAACTTAAAAATGCTGAATTCAAAAGTTTAGGTGATTTTAAAAATGGTGAAATAGGAAAAATCGTTGGTCATGTTCAATTTCTTGATGAGCCTCTGATTTCTCCTTTATCTCATCGCAAATGTTCCTATTACTACATACATATTGAGCAGCGGGTTTCATCCGGGAAGAATAGCCATTGGAAAACTCTTGTTGAAGAAGAAGTGTCCAGTAAATTTTTTATTAGGGAGGGAACTGACCTTGCATTTATCAATGACAATAATCTTAAATGCTACATTGTCCAAGACAAAAGCTATTCTTCTGGATTTTGGGACGATGCAACGGAAAATTTAGAAAAATTCCTTGACAGTAAAGGCCATAAAAGTCAAGGCATTTTAGGTTTTAATAAAAAACTTAGATATAACGAAGGTGTTCTGGAGAGTGAAGAAAAAATAGCGGTTTATGGAAAAGGAATATGGAAGAGTGCAATAAGCTTAGAATTACCAGAGAAATACGAAAAAGTTCTTGAAATAACATCTAGTGAAGGAGTGTCTATTTACTTAAGTGATGATCCCGATACGACATTAAAAAATGTAAAAAAAGATGCTTATTCAAAGAATAATCGCAAACGAAACCATAAGCAACGCTACAATAAAAATCATTAGTAACTACACACAACACGGCGTATAAAACATAGCTTCTAAAGGCTAGACTCATAACTCCACTCTCCCTTCAAATCTATTTTATGCTTATTTTTGGTATCTATCGCCTGAGGAAACTGAAGAATTCTGTTTATCTAGCGGTTGTACTTACTAATGAAAAACATAATCTACATACTAATCATTCTAACTTTTTTTAGTTCTTGCACTGAACAGAACAAAGAAAAAAAAAGCGAATCGACTCCTGAGATCAAAGTATCGGATATGGAATCAGTACAATTGGATACTAGTAAAATCTCAAATGACATTTTGTTGAATTGGTCTAATTATTACAAATCATTAGATTCTTCTTTCTCATTGGGTAACTTTTCCTTAGAACGAACTGATACTTTAAACTTTATTCGAGGAAATGTATTTGGAATTTTTGATGAAGAATTTGACCCAATATATACTGATTTTATTGTCTTTAGTCCAAACCAAAAAAGATATATAGACTTTGACAGTTATCAATGGACAATAGATAAAGATAACATTCCGATATTCTCTCCTGACCAAGAAATCAACCTAATTGACCTAAATAAACAGACTATCACGAGAATAGGCTTTAATGGACCATTGCAATGGGTAGAAAATGCTTTTTGGGAAAATGACTCCACTATTGTTCTCCTTAAAAACTCTAGCGAGGGGGAACTTATCATAAGTAAAATAGACATCCTAAATAGGTATCAAAAAATATTCAAGTACCAAGGCACCCTACATGTTAATTCAAAATATTCCGAATTAAGATTAAGTAGCAAAGGATTGAAAATTGAATAACAACAAGGGTATTCCATGCTTAACCCCTCCTAACAACCCTCCCAAATCTATTTATGCTTATTTTTGATACCTATCGTTCTCTAGCTTTCACTTACCACCAATTGATAGGAATGAAATAATTACTCACTAAACATAACAAATGAATCTTATTCGAATTTTCACAACGGCTTTTACTCTTAGTTTAATGACTATTTCCTGTTTGGGACAAACAACTTTTTATGCGGCAGATTACTCAATTAATAAGGAGAAAGCCCAAGATCAGTATTATAAAGTTGAACAAAACAAAGACACCATTATAATTCAAGAACGGGGAATATTTCTAACCAATCCTAGCATATATGCATTCTCTGAATCCAAAATGGATAGTCTCGGATACATATCGATAGAAATAGCTTTTGACAATGGAGAAATTAAATCAAATGTTACTGTTAATCGGGCATCTCATAATAACAAACTGTACTATTCCTTTTTAAATGGTAAGCTCGTAGACTCCCTAATGATAGCAGACTCCGTTACACTATTATTTGACGGACCAAATCCAACATTTGATGCTTTAAACTCAAGATTTTTGCAGCACAACAAAACAGAATCTGTAACTCTTGGATTGATTAATTGGATTAGCGGCACATTATCAACTGAGCAGGCCTACTATATAATTGGAAAATCCGAAGTTGCAATTCATAAGAAAGAGACCAAGCGAATTTCTTTTTTATTCCTTAATGAGAATGACATTCTTCCACATAGTTGTTATCAGAACAAAGAGTCATATAAATTCCGAAAAGTCGAAACTTTACCAATTCAACTAAAAAAGTAACATCCGCAAAAGCTGGAAGTAATGGTTTATATACCGACGGCTGGTAATAATTTGGATGAATGGAATATTTAATGAAATAGTCAAAAAGGAGAATGGAAGAAAAAGATAAACCAAGACTTTCAAGATTAACTGCCATTATTACTCAGCTACAATCTACCAGAATAATCACCGCGAATTATCTTGCCGACAAGCATAATGTAAGTGTAAGAACCATTTACCGAGATATCCGTACACTAGAAAAATCTGGAATACCTATTATAACCGAAGAAGGTAAAGGTTATTCTATAATGGAGGGCTATCATCTCCCTCCTGTTCTATTTACAGAGGATGAAGCAAATGCGTTAATTACAGTGGAGCAGCTAGCTCTTAATAATAAAGATCAATCCTTTAGTGACAATGTATCCAGTGCTATTGAGAAAATAAAATCTATTTTGAGACATTCTCAAAAAGGAAATGCTGACCTACTTTCCGATAGAATTTACTTTGGAGGTAATCACAACCGAACAAAATCGAGTAATAATCTGATGAAGATTCAGTCTGCCATTATCCATTTCCAAGTCTTAAGGATAGATTATTTTTCCTCTCAAAGTAAGCGAACCACTAGAGACATTGAACCCTTTGCTATATACAGTATCAATGGCGACTTTCTCCTCATAGCCTTTTGTAGGTTGAGAGAAGATTTTCGTGCATTTAGAATCGACTACATCGAAAAACTAGTTGCTCAAAGCGAATCTTTCTCTCCCCACGATATGACTTTACAAAAGTATTTCGAAAAATATGTAAAGACCTAAAAACACCCCTGACATACCTTTGTCACACACCCCATTTACCTATGCACTCATAAACATATAACAGCAAATCAAAATGGAAATTTTCAAAATCGTAACTCTATCGCTATCAGGCCTTTTACTGCTTTTTGTAGGCACAATGAGACTTATTAATCCAATTAAAACTTATTTAAAAAATTCTGGAATCAAGCTGGAAAATGATGTCAACTTACTTAACGAAATGAGAGGAGTCAGTTCTGTAATGCTATTGGCTGGAGTAATTATTTTGATGGGCACTTTTATCCCTGAGATCTCCTTAACCTCACATTCTTTCGCGATCCTTTTATTCCTAGGATTCGCTGTAGGCAGAGTCGTGAGCTTTGGCTTAGATGGCAAACCAAATAGTTTGATAATTCAAGGATTGATATTTGAACTAGTCCTGGGTGGAGCAAATGCTTTCTGTATAGTTAACACCTTGGCCTAAGGATATACATATCAACTAAAGGTTGAGTGCTGCTCCAGGATTAAAGAATATAAAAAATAGCGAACACTATATATAGCAAAGAGCGTTCACTGCCTAACCAAAACTCTAATACAATTACCACTCTTACCTCTCAAACCTTTGCAAACCTTTGTAAACCTTATTTATGCTTATTTTCGAAACCTACTGATTGGATTAATAGAGAAAGTCCTTATCTAGTTATATGCAACCTAAAAAATTAAACAATGACAAAAGCCAATATACTACTTCTAAGACTGGGAACTCTACAAACAGTCCTCATGGGTCTATATCATTTTTTTATCCCATTCCAATTTAATTGGGGCAATTATCTTGAACAAAAAAGTGCAACAATTAATTGGTCTCTTTATTCATTGAATAATTATTTTAGTTTTAATCTGTTAATTTTAGCTCTATTTTTAGGCTATTATTTAGTTAGAAAAAAACAAAATATTGAAGTTATCCAAGTCCTTGCCTCAATAATTCTTTTGTTTTGGATTTTCAGCACAGTCTATCAGCTAATTGAGCCAATGCCATTACCGGAACATTTAAATTGGATAGGTTTCGTTTTGTTAGGAGTTGCCTTTCTAAATGGACTAATATTTTTCATCCCACTGATGTCTTTACTAAAAAAGAAAGAATAATGTACAGCATACTAATCTATATTTTCTTAACGATAGTATGTCTTTTAACCGTTTTTTTTGTTGTAAAATCCTACAAAAAAAACAAGAAAATCACCTCTATTTTATTTGCACTTTTCGTGCTAACATTTTCATCGAGTGTTCTATTAGCTGGATATTATTTCTGCTATTATTTAGGTAATAATGATGCCATTATTCAGAAGATATACTTTGGTCTATTTTACATATCATTCATACTTTTAACAGCTTTAGTAGTTCTCTTTTTTACAAAAAAAATAAAACTACTGTACTAAAACCTGTAAAACAATTCTTAATTTAGTACTTAATCAAAACATAATATTTCATTGTTATGTCTTATTTCTCTGCGAAAAAATTCATACCCCAAACTCCATTTAATTCAACCAAAGACTGACTCAAACCAATTCTTCTTTCTTGGCTCCTATTTGATTTAGGACACTAAACTTACTACTATCCCTATTCTTATGACTCCCATTGAGGCCTAAATATACTCACGTATATTTGTCTCAATCACTAACAGACTCTAAAATCAGTTTAAGCAAGCGTTATGCCACGGCTAAAAGGAAAATTTATTAGTAAAACTGGTTGGTAAAATGAATAACCTAATATGGATTGTAGCAGTTCTTACACGTTGCAACTCAATCAATAAAGAAACAAACAAATGGAAGAACAAAACAATCAAACGGAGAGCTCTACTTCCTCTGCCGATATAACACCAAAGGTGACAGGAATTGGCGGGATTTTCTTTTTCTCTGATAATCCCAAAGAAACGAATGAATGGTATGCCAAAAATTTAGGACTTGAAATAAATGATTGGGGTTCCTCAAGTTTTGAATCAAGAAACATTAACAGGCCAGACGAAATAAATTCTTTGCAATGGAAACCTTTCAAAAAAGGAGATGAATACTTTTCACCATCCAAAAAAGAATTTATGATTAATTACCAAGTTCAAAATATTGAAGGGCTTGTCAGTAAACTTAAAGAAAACGGAGTAACCATACTTGACAATATTGAGACTTATGACTACGGTAAATTTGTACATATCCTGGATAGTGAAGGAAACAAAATTGAACTATGGGAACCAATTTAACACCCTCACTTTGGGCCTAAAACCAACTGTTAGCACATCCTAATGATAAAAACAATATGAATGAAAGAGCCGAGTGCCTAAAATTAAATGAATAAAAGTATAATTCTATCCATCTTCTGTATTTTCATCCTTCTGCCGAAGGTTGGAAAAGCTCAAATCAATGAAGACCAACTAGGGGCATGGTATATGTATTTTTTCAATACCACGTTTAAGGAAAGTCCGTGGGGCATTCAAGGAGACATTCAATATCGCAATTGGGATATTGGCGGAGACCTTGAACAGCTTTTACTTCGTGGTGGAGTAACCTATAAACCAGAATTGAGCGATATTAAACTCACACTCGGTTATGGAAATGTGACCACTGGAAGTTTTGGATCTGAAAATTCCACTTCTTCAGAGAGTAGAATTTATCAAGAATTCCTCTACCCTGTTCAATTCGGCAATCGCATCTATACCAATCACCGATTTAGATATGAGCAAAGATTTGTTGAAAATCAAGATTTCAGAACACGCTACAGGTACAATTTATTCCTAAACATCCCATTAAATAAAGCGAAAATGGTCGACAAGACTGTTTATCTTGCTCTTTACAATGAGCTGTTTATAAATGGACAACGGACTATTGGGAATGGGAATAGCGTAGAAATTTTTGATCGAAATAGGTTCTATGCATCGATTGGGTATATGATAAAAAAAGGAATCAAAGTGCAGTGTGGTATTATGAACCAAACAACTGACAATTGGGGTAAGAATCAGTTACAATTAAGCTTCCATCAAAAAATTTAGCTTTACATCTCAACCAAAAATTACAGTACCTATCTCAAACAGACAAGTCTAGGTTCTTTTTGCATAAGTCTTCTAATGTATATTTGTCTTTATTGCAAACAGACTACTTTGTTGGGCGATGAAAAACCACACATTAAAGAAACAATGAAAACTAAATTAACATTCCTCCTTATTTTAACGTTTGTTTTTGGATTCATCAATGCACAAACAGTTGAAGAATTATACACCAATCAAAATTTTAAAGAACTAATAACATTTGCAAGTAAGTCTGAAGAACTAAGTAAAAACCAATTATACTATGTTGGGTACGCCTTCTTTCAACTTGAAAATGATAAGAAAGCAATTGAGATGTACGATAAAGCCATTGCCAAAGGTTTGGACGATGACTATATTTATTTGTACAAGGGACTATCTTTAAGGTATGATAGACAGTACGCTAAGGCAATTGAAGTTTTCAAAATTGCCATTGAAAAAAATCCAAAAGGACAAAAAAACTACACTGAGTTAGCAAATACCTTTTATTATCAAAAAAACCATGACTCGGCTTTAGTCTATTTTTATAAAGCTAGAGAATTAGAGTTTGAACTTGGCGACCCTTATTTTAAAATCCCGAACATCTACCATATTCAACAAGACTTCAAAAAGGCTCTTGATGAATATTACATAAGTGCGTCTCTAATTAACAAAGCGGACCCTTCATATATTGAAATTTTAAAATCAATTGGATTGTTAGAATATACTGACACTAAAAATTACATCAATTCAATTAAAGCATACACCGAAGTCCTTTCTATCGTACCTAAAGAATACAACCTTTATGCTAAGCTAATTAAAGCATACTATGCGAACGAAAACTATACGAAAGGAGACAGCATTTTTGATATTCTAAAAACCCAATATAAAAACAAACAACTTCCAGGTGACATGATGAACATTAGGGGAGAAACAGTTGACGAATTTATCTGGAATGACCAAAGGGTTAGTGTGATGAAATATTACAAAACGCCCACAGAATTTGCTGAACCCATTTATCAGTTTTTTCTAATTGACAAATCAAATACAAAAGTCGAGAGAAAGATTCTAACTGAAAAAACAGGTTCTATGATTGATGGTACAAAACATGTACTCTGCGGAATAGACAAAGCCACAAACACACACTACACTTATCCGATTGGATGGGAAACAGATGACATAGACTACAAAAAACTCAAAGAGTACGTAATCTTAATTCTTAATGATGAAATGAAATCTCAAGCCTCCTCCAATTTTTCAAATGGGAAAAATAAAAAAAGAAAGAAGAGATAAAAGTTTCAGCTAAAATCTTGTTGTACAACTAGATTGACTCATAAACTCATAGCTACAGCTTATGAATTGTCTATTGCATTATACTGGCATACATACTGTCTTTGACGTATGTATAAATCAATATTATCCACTTTTGCTCTTGTAGGGTTATTCACCGCAACATTTGCCCAAAATGTCTTTATTCCAGATTCTGTTTTCAAAGCACGATTAACTCAAAATGCTGCATTAAATACAAACTCGGATGGAGAGATACAAGTAAGTGAAGCTCTAAATTTCACTGATAATCTAACCGTAGTCTCTTCAAATATTACGGATGCTACAGGAATAGAGGCATTCAAAAACATCACCTACTTAAACTTATATAATAACAAACTCGACTCAATAGATTTATCTCAAAATACGAAATTGGAAACTTTGTTTCTGAAACAGAACCAACTTCTAAAACTAGATTTAAGTCACAATCCCAAAATCAAAATATTGAATTTGACAGGAAACAGGGTAGTAATGGATAGCTTAGACCTTTCAGGAGTTACAGATTTAGAGGAATTTAATATTACCAATTCTTCAAGAAACATAAAATTTCTTAAACATCTGAATATCACTCAAAATACGAAACTAAAAAAACTCAATTTTAGTTTTGCTATTGCATTTACCATGAGTACTTTAGATTTAACTGGATGTACCAATCTAGAGTATTTAAAATTGGATAGATGTGAAATGCGTAGTTTAGACTTGAGTAAAAACACTAAACTCACTCGCCTAGAGATCGGAGGAAATAAGTTCTATACTTCAGGCTTAGACGTGAGTGTAAATACGTTGTTAGAATATATCGACGTTTCCTACTCTGGATTATCCTCCTTTGATGTTTCCACCAATAACAATTTAACCTACTTGCGACTATGGAAAAATTCACTAGCATCTGCTAACCTAGCAAATGGCAATAACGCTTTCATGGCAACGGATCTAACCCAAAACGACGGTTGCTGTTTCCAAGTAGATGACAAACAATATTGCGACACAACCTGGTTCAAAGATCTAACCTCTCGATTTAGCGAAGACTGCAGCATATGCCTTAATGAAGACTTGACATGGGAAAATGACACCTTATTCTCACGTGAAACCGATGCCACTTTTCAATGGGTACAATGTGACGATTCAGTTACCATCTTGACTGGTGATACTAACAGCTATCTAGTTCCTCAGAAAAATGGAAGCTACGCTTGTATTGTCGCTCATTCAGACTGCACCGATACTACTGATTGTATGACCATAAATTTGACAGCTTCTCTAAACCCTATCGAACTAAAAAAAATAAAAGTTTATCCCAATCCCGTAAGCAACATTCTAACCTATGTGAGTTGGAGTAATAGTAGTGCTGGAATTAGAATAGTGACTCCCAGTGGCAAGGTGGTAATGGACCAAGTTAAACTAGGGAACCAGCTGAAGGTATCAAATCTAGAAAAGGGTATTTATATTTTAATTGTAAGTGATGGGAAACAAGTACAATACGCCAGATTTATTAAGCAATAAGAATCTGGCCTAAGACCACGAACGAAGATGAGCAATTTGCCTGACACAGATGTAAACGACCATCCTCCTTCACAAACACATCTGCATACCCATTAGACTAGCGTAGGTTTAGCATATAGTCTACTTACAAAAGTCATTTAAAGTTACTTTCAGAGCCTACTATGAGATGAATAAAGTAATCCCAAACTTATCATTAGACTCTTGAGTATATTTGTCTCAATTGCACACAAGTCTACATTTCATTGGCAACTTTTTGTGAGCATTGAAACTAAAATAAATGACAAGAAAAGAGTTTATCAAAATCTGTGGAATTCTGGGAGTGGCCATTCCCATTCAACTTCCGTTAATATCTTGTTCTGATGATGATAAAATTCAACAATCATTTAAAGGAAAAGTACTTATAATAGGTGCTGGTGCCGGAGGATTATCTGCAGGATACTTATTACAACAGCAAGGTATTGAATATGAAATTTTGGAAGCATCAGCCATTCATGGAGGCAGAATGAAGATAAATACTGATTTCGCTGACTTCCCTATTCCTTTAGGAGCTGAATGGTTGGAAACGGATACAACTATCTTTTCAGAAATCGTGAATAATGCCTCCGTACAAGTCAACATAGAAACTGTGGCCGATGACCCAGATCGAAAATTCGTAAATTCTTCTTGGTACTCTTTCTTTGAGGAATACATCGTTCCATCGGTGGCCAACCATATTTCTTACAACACCATTGTACAATCTATTGACTACTCAAATGATCAAGTCGTTGTGACCACGCAAAACGGAGAGCATCTAGCCGATAGAGTGATTGTTTCCGTTCCACTTAAAATCCTTCAAGATGGAGATATTAATTTCACACCGAGCCTACCACAGAGCAAGATAGATGCTATCAACGGCACAACTATTTGGGAAGGATTTAAAGCCTTTTTTGAATTTTCAACTAAATTCTATAATGATGAGCACGAGTTCCCAATTACTCCGGCTACTGATGGGGAGAAGATTTATTACAATGCCACTCTTGGCCAAAATACTGCCAAACATATTCTTGGATTGTTCGTTGTAGGGAAACCAGCTCTTGACTACATCTCACTCTCTGATAATGATTTGAAAGACTTTATTCTAAACGAGCTTGATGGTATTTATTCTAACCAAGCAACCCCAAATTATGTTAAACACATTTCACAAAATTGGAATAACGAACCATTTATTAAATCTGGTTACATGACAGACAATGCCGACTGGAAAACAGTTAGAGAACTCGGCACACCTGTTGCCAATAAAATACATTTTGCAGGAGGAGCTTACACCGACGGAGAAGACTGGGTTTCAGTACATACTGCAGCACAGTCAGCAAAAAAAGCAGTTGAAGAATTAAGCAATTAAACATCGGGTTACGGTAAGATACAAAGACCTTGGATCTCTATCATCCAAGAAAAATAGTACCTTTCGCTAGATAAAACTTAAGCTGAAATGCAATATCACACCACTACTCTTAGACAAAACATATACGTATGAATCAAACTTCTCTAGCCCTATTTCTTGCAATACTGATATTCTCAGGATGCGATAAAAAAGAAACAGATGACTTAACACAACAGGTTACTTATGAAGTGAATGAAGATGGTGACTATCCTGACTTTCTAACGCCTCATTATTACAATATAAATGCGACTGACCTGAGAAACGACATTAACAAATTGGTCCATTTTGCTCGACTTAACGATTACAATCATCCATTTGAAAATGAGAATGACGAAATAGCCGCTCACTCAACCAAAAGAGAGTTTGGAGTTGGTATTGGAATGAGCGATACATCTCAGCATCATCCAGCAATAGACCTACATCCTACCAATCCAACTAACATTGTTATGTATGCGGCTCATAATGGGTTAATAAAAACCTATAGAGATAGTCCAAAATACAGACACTACCTGAGCCTAACCAGTGAGATAAAAGATACCGATAATAATATCATTGGTAAAATAGTTACGATCTATGCCCATATTGATTTGGATTTGGACAATAGCGAATCCTTGCAATTGGATGGTCAATACATCAATAAAGGAGAGGTCATATCAAAAAATTTATACTCTGGAACTATGGGTGGAGCACACTTACATTTTGAGACCAGAATCTACAGAAACTCAGAAACTGGGAATGAAGATTTTTACTATTGGCAAAATAGTGAAAATCACACAACTCGGTCTTCTGGTGTTTGGTCCTATGGATATTGGACTAATGATCTAGGATATGGTTTTATGGACCCGGTAAACCTTGGGATTGGATTGTAATCCCTGAAGAGTATTCATTTACCAATTATTCCAGATTGAGGTGCAAAATCCTTAAACTTGACAACAGGGTAAAATTAAAAAATAAGATGTTTCGACTTTTACGAATCTCCTATTGAGCAACGAGTGTTAAACCATACAATACATTCAAGCACTCAACGTTTCATAGGTTAAGTGCTAGTAAGCAATGTAAAGAGTGAAAAAACTTAAGCAAATATGTCAGGTGGGAGTTGTACTTATCATCTCCGGAGTTTGTTTGTACCAATTTGATTTTATCAAACGCGGTATAGCCTCCCAAAATCACAGGATTGATTTACCCAACTATCTAAATCACATCTCGATAAAAGAACCCAAATCAGTATTTATTTTCGGAGCTTTTAGTAACTCTATCACACATGGTCGATTAGCTTCTGATAGGTTAAAAGATTTTTATCGTGATATAAACGGGGAACAGATAGTAATAGAGGGCAAATCAACGGGAGATATTTCCAAAAATCTGGATTTAGTTTCTAGTACTTTTTCAATTATTTTCAGGGATAATGCCAATCAGTTGAACGGAATAACCATGAAATATTCCGAGGACAACAAAACATATTTACTGAAAATTAAAAGTTCAAGAGAATAGCAAAGAGTGCAATTTTGATAATTTAAACGAGGGATTCAGGCCCATTGGATTAAATAACCCTATGCAATATTCATTTATGGTATATAATCATTGGGGTGAAAAACATTTGAGTCTGGACAAAGTGGAGAAGCCTGGAATCGCATATACCTTAAATTGTATATCTCATACGAGACATACTATTAATAGAAGAGGAACTGTTACATTACTTAGGTAAGACTATCTAGTTATTGATTCTATTAAAATCCTCGATTACATTACTTAAGACAACCGGATCATACATCCATCAAATGTTCTTTTTCAAGTTTTTCTCGGAGGGATTTTAACAAAACGTCTCTATCATCTCTTGCTTGAGCCAAGAAGATATCATCGGCTCCAGTTTCACTGTCATGTTCCCCACTCCAAGAAATCATATCTACCATGAAAGGAAGCATTTTAATCCCCTTTTTGGTAAGGCTATATTTAATTCGTGATTTTTTAACAGTATCCTGTCCTTTACTGATTATTCCAGATTCCTCCAGTTGTTTTAATCGATCTCCTAAGACACTTGTCGAGACTTTTTCTCCGGATTCAAAAAACTCATTGTAATGCCTTTTCTCCATGAACATTAAGTCCCTTATTACTAATAAAGACCACTTATCTCCGAAGTGCTCTAAAGCATAATTTATAGGACAATGTGATCGCATTTTCATTTTTCAAAGGTAGTAAATAGTTCTCTTTTAACTTCGAAATTAAAAGTTAATTGTTCAGTTAACTTGCTTTTTCCAAGTTAATATTTAGTTTTGCTTCGAAATAACAAGTTAAATTAACAATCAATAAAAAATGAAAAAATCACCAATGGAAGTATTCCAAGCGTTTGGACAAGGAATGATGTCTGGCACAGATTCTTGGAAAGAGGTAATATCAGATGATATTGTATTTACAGGACCAGTAGACCAAGTAAATGGACTGGACGCCTTTGCTAAACTAAATGAGAATTTTATGCCAATGATAAGGGGTAATGAAATGAAGCAGGCCGTAGAAGCTGGGAATTTTGTGATTACTCAAATGGAAATGCAGGTTGCCATGCCATCAGGAAAAACAATTACACTAGATATGAGCGAATGGTATGAAATCAAAGATGGTAAAATTCAAAGTGTCAAAATTTACTATGATGCAGAGGAATTTAGACACGAATCTTCACCTACTTTGTAATCCATCCGCTAATTTTAGGGGTAGCGTTTGTTGCCCCTTTTATATCAAAAGAATGAAAATGAAATACATACTAACTATAGTACTAGCACTTGCTATCACTACTTCAGCTTTGGCCCAAAAACAAAACATGGAAAACACAGAGAATTATATTGGCCCACAATTAGGTAAAATCCAAGGTAAAGAATCAATAGTAATAAATGCATCACAAGAAATTGTGTGGGAAGCCATTTTCAATTCTAGTGTTCTCGAAAAATGGTCCCCTCCTACAGATAGCGTTGAAGTATTTCTTCAAGAAGGACAAATACAAGAGGGAGTCGGAACAAGAAGAAAAATCTACGCTAAATTTGGCAAAAGGAATGGTAGTTTTATGGAACACCGTATTGCACAAGAAGATGGAAGGAGTATTTCATTTATGATTGACAGTGACGAAGGTTTGGGAGTCACAAAAATTTTGAAATACCCAGGAGCAAGTATGGCAATTACAAAGGTTGATGGTGAACAAACCACAGTTGAATTTATATTTTATCATAAAACCAAAGGGTTTATGGGATGGTTATTAAATCCAATGATAAAATCCCAACAAAAAAAACAACGTCATGGAGCACTACTTTCATTAAAAAAATATTGCGAGTCAAAATTGGATTAGAAATCAAGACAAACTAAAATACGCATTTTATCGTATTAAGTATATTTGTATAGCAGCCGCTTAAATGAGTAAGTGGCGATGTCGTTTGTATACCCTATTGAAAATGAGATACACAATCACCATACTATTTTTCTTATTCTGTTGGAGTTCCTTTGCCCAGCACTTATACTTAAAATGTGGGGATGTAAAAATTCGATGCTACAACGGCAACATGGATCATTTTAGCATGATTGTTCATACTCCTTATACTGAGGCGGATACAAATGAAATTCCAAAAGAAATTCGTGTCAAAAATAAAAATTACTTACTGGAACGAGTAGGTGAGAATTTCAAATGCAAATTGAATTATTACAGTTGTCAAATCATTGATTTCAAGAACTATAAAAATATAAAAAGTGAAAGAGGGTTTACTCGTAAAGACCTCTCTGACAAACGAGCAAAGTATGCATTTCAATACTACTTTGAAGTCCAAGACAGTATGCGGTATTATCTCTCAATAGTTTATGACAAGGAGGGCAATGTAATATCTGACCACCAATTGCCTAAGGTACAAAAAAATGGGTCTTTTGACAGTATAATCACAGTCTGCCAAGCAAAACAAATTGCGGAAGACAACAAAAAATACCAAGGAAAACTGGAAGGTATTTCATTAGAATACTCAAGCAAACACAATTCCTTCGTTTGGGAGGTAAAAAAAACAAGAATCGTCAAGGGAAAAGATGTAACGATACCATTTGTACTTGTTTGTGCACAAACTGGCAGAGTAATAGGCCATAGGATAGAACTAGGCCGCATTGTTTGTATACTCCCAGATTTTTGACCAATTTGAGGAATAAAAGCAGAGTCTCAATAGTATTCTTAATTGTAAAAAATCATTTTGAGTAAATTCTAAAATCCGTATTTAAGCATTTGCTAAAACACGCAAGAAAGCTAGATTTGTAGTATGTTAAATAACTCATGCATTCGACAACAAGCAGATATTACACAAATAAACCGTTGCAAAGAGACTGTCTCTACATTAAATGACACTTTTGATTATTTAACAAATGGGCTTTCACTCGTGGGAAACAACGTTAGATTGAAAATACTGTACCTCATCTTTGAAGAAAGGAGACTTTGTGTTTGTGATTTAAGCGACATTCTTGGAATGAACATTTCCGCTGTCTCTCAACATTTGAGAAAAATGAAGGATAGAAACCTAATAGAAACTGAAAGGGAAGCACAAACCGTTTTTCACTCATTAACCCCTGAATATGAGCAATTACTAAATCCTTTTTTTAAGATTCTCGACAATAATAAAATTCTGGAAGTACTATGAAGACTGAAAAAAAATTAATCGGAGCAGGTTTATTGACTGCAGCTGCAGCTTCGCTATGTTGTATAACACCTGTTATAGCACTGATAGCAGGAACAAGCGGCATTGCCTCAACGTTCTCTTGGCTTGAACCGTTCAGACCTTACTTAATCGGATTGACTATTTTGGTTCTTGGTTTTGCTTGGTATCAAAAATTAAAGCCAAAAAAAGAAATAGACTGCGATTGTGATACTGATGAAAAGCCGAAATTCATTCAATCAAAAATATTTTTAGGCTTTATAACCGTGTTCGCACTTGTTATGTTGGCTTTTCCATACTATTCAAAAACATTCTATCCAAACACTGAAAACCAAACTAGGATAGTTGATGACTCAAACATTTCAACCATAGTATTTAAAATAAGTGGAATGACCTGTACCAGTTGCGAACAACATGTGAATCACGAAGTTAATAAACTGAGTGGTATTGTAAGTTCAAAAGCATCCTATGAAATGGGAAATGTGATTGTAGAATTAGACCGAACAAAGACCAGTATAACTGACATTAAGAAAGCAATTAACTCAACAGGATACACGGTAACTGACACCAAATAAGACTTATGAAAATAACATTAAAGTCGGAAATTACTTGCCCTTCTTGCAAACATAAAAAAGTAGAAGAGATGCCTACAAATGCCTGTCAATTCTTTTACGAATGTGACAACTGTAAAATAATTTTTAAACCAAAAGAGGGAGATTGTTGTGTCTATTGTTCTTATGGAACTGTTCCTTGTCCACCTATTCAAGAAAATAAAAATTGTTGCTAAATGAATACTAAAACCAAAGATATAGCATGTCTTTAACCGCTTTTTATTGTTGGTGCTAATTCGAAAGAATAAAAATTGTCACACTCTCATTTAAATTTTGTCTAAAGGGTATATAACAACTTTATAAACTCATAAAAAGATGAAAAAAGCAACAACACAGACCATTAGTATTAACGCTGAATACCAAAAGGTATTCAACTACATCTCAAATCCTTTAACTCAAAAGGAATGGGCAATTAACTTTATGAAAGACGTAAAAGAAACGGATAATGGATTTATAGCCATAACACCATTTGGAGAAATGCCATTAGAACTTAGGGCCAATGAACAAACAGGAACTATCGACATCATTCTAGGTGATGGCAAACCAATTCCAACTCGACTCATTAAAAACCAAAATGGATGTGAATATATTTTTACATTGTTTCAACCCACAGGAATGCCTGACACTGCCTGGGAACGAGAAGGAATTCCTGGTTTAACGGAAGAATTAAAAGAACTTAAATCAATACTTGAACAATAAATAAATATGAAACAGTTCAGTTTAAGTTTAGGGCTTGGTTTTCTAGTCAACAATATTGTTGCAACAATGCTTGCAATGTTTGTTCTAAACCCGCTATTAAACCCAATGTTTGAGGGAATGATTCGAAAACAAGAAGAGGGGTTGGAAATGCCATCATTACTAAGCGGATATTTTTTACTTACACTGTTTATGGTAATTGGTTACAGGCATTTTTCTTTAGATGCAAAATGGCTAAAAAAAGGCATAATTTGGGGTCTATTGGTTGGAGGAATTGCTTTTATTGCAGGGCACTTAATTGTAGCTGGTTGGTCAAGCATGCCTCCGTTACCAATGCTAATTTCTGGAGTAATAGATACAGTAGCAACTTTGGCAACCGGAATACTTATTGCGTATTTTCATCGAAATGAATGATTTAGAAATAGTAGTAAAAAAGGCTGTAGAAGGAGATAAAAAAGCACTTGAAGAAGTTGTTCTTCAAATTCAAGACTTCATATATAACTTAGCAATCAGGATGCTGTGGCATCCTGATGATGCTAAAGACGCTACACAAGACATATTGATAAAGGTAATTACTAATTTGAGCAAGTTCAACAATAAAAGTGCCTTCACTACCTGGGTTTACAGATTGTCTTCAAACAACCTAATTAACTTTAAAAAGAAAAAAAATACAGGCTCATTGAACTTTGATCAATATGAACTCCAATTAAATCAAGGCTTCTCCAACACAATAGAATATACAACCAACAAAGCAGAGCAGAGTTTATTAATTCAAGAAGCAAAAATTGGATGTTCCAATGCCATGCTACAATGTCTGAACAAAGAAAGTCGCATAACATATATCATAGGTGAAATACTAGAATTCAATGGTTATGAAGGAGGAATAATACTAAATATTACACCCGAAAATTTTAGAAAAAAACTCTCACGGGCTCGGAAGAGTTTGCACAATTTTTTAAATAAAAATTGTGGAATAGTCAATAAGCAAAATACATGCAGGTGTCACAAAAAAGTAGATGGTTCTATAAAAAATGGATTCATTCAACCCACTAATTTACTTTTTACAAAGAATATAAAAGATGACAATCTTATTAATACAATTGAAAGTATTAGCCATGAAGTAAATTTATACCAAACAAACCCAAACTATACAGCTCCTGATATTTTCTTAAGTGAAGTTAGAAGAATCGTAACTACCGCCAAAAATGTATAAAAACATAAAACACATTGTTGCTGAATAAGTCCTAAATGTAGGGGAGTATTCTTTAAATATAAAGGGAAACCTTATACGAAGTGCTTACGAATGAATTGCTTTGAGACCCAAATTAAAAGGGTTATCAAAAACAGAAAACCAACTAACAAGAATGGAAGAGTTGCCGTATTATTTGCCGCACCATGAATCAATTGAAAAATCCAATGAGTAGGCAAAAATCCTAAGATATGCTTCAGATTTTCGGGAAGAAAAAAGGATGCAATTGGCAAAAGAACAATCATATTAAAAGCTTTGATATAAACAATCCCTTGCATTCTATTTTCAACTATTGAATTAATCCCTAGTACGTATACAGGCACAACTAAAGCTGTAAGAACAGATATAACCACGTTTGTCCCCCAATCAATAGTGTAAAATGACTGGAGCTTAATCAAAATAATATTGAGTACCACTGTTATTAGAAAGGGGATTAAGAGTCGCGACACTATATACTCCACCTTACTTAAAGGCACTATTCCATACACCTTGGCAACATCAGTCTCTTTCTCATCAATCAGAACCATACTACTGATAAAACTAAACATTTGAGTGTTCTCAATTACCCCAACTATTAAAAAAAGAGACAGATAGGGCGTTAAAAATTCGTATTGGGCTACCATGATTGGTAGAAACCAGATAAATACAGCAAACAAGACCAGAGGCATTGCTAAAAATACTCTTAACGATGAATCCCTAAAAATTAGTTTAAAATCTGATATGGCAAGTGTTATTATTTTCTTGTTCATGGAGTTTTCCTTTATTGGCAAATCACCTTTCTTTTGAATAATTTATAGGCCAAACTATAAAATAGCGTAATCCAAAAAAAGATGGAAATATAAGTGGCCCATAAGTTAATTTCCGTTCCACTAATCCCATTGTCTATTAAATTGATACTACCTTGAGCTGGGAATACATACTTCAATAATCCCATATCAAAAACTCCCAAATATTGCAATAATGGAACGTTAATAAATGTTAAAAAAACAGGAATGGATATCATGGCAAACTTCAAAAATTCGGAAGCGAAGGTGAGCATGATTAGACCTAAAAGAGCTGATAAAAGGCAAATACCTAAAGTTCCTATGGCGTAATTAATAATATCAAAATCGAAACCTTTGACAAAAAAAGCAAGACCCAGAGCACAAACTATTCCAACAACAGAAAGAGCCATTACTTTGGAAATGATGTAATGATGTAAATTAATGGGGGTAGTAAATATTGCAGGCAATATTTCATGTTTTATTTCAGTATAAATGGCTAATGCTATAAAGAAATAACCAATTACTGAAGGGTCATTTAAAACAATTGAAATCAGTACTACATCCAAGCTACCTACATCCTTTATTAAAAATAAGATGACGCCATAAATCACAGTAACGCCAATACTGATATTGATAATATTATTTTTATGAAGTAACATCAACTGCCACTTTAGTTGTGAAAGTATCTTCATATTTTCAAGGTTTTACCGGTAACATTAATGAACACTTCTTCCAAACTGGCTTCCAAAGTGTGAATCCGATTTATTTCACCTTTTTTTAAGAAATTGATAAAATCAGCATTTTCTCCCAAGTCTTTCAAAGAGAACTCGTCACTCTCTCCATTCTTCAATTCCACATTTACGGCTTCTTTACCATATTTAGTTTTCAGAGCTTTGGGCGTATCCGTTATTTTAAGTTCACCATCTACAATGAAAGAAACCCTATCACATAGCTCATCTGCCGTATTCATATTATGGGTTGTGATAAAAATCGTCTTCCCCGATTTCTTTAAATCCAAAATATGCTGCTTCATTTTATGTCCATTTACTGGATCTAATCCTGCAGTAGGTTCATCAAAAAATAAAATTGCAGGGTCGTGTTGAATGGCTCTAATAAAATTCAATCTCATTTTCATCCCCTTTGAATATGCCTCGACTGGTTTATTCATGTCATCTTCAAGTCCAACCATTTCAAATAATTTTAAAACGTCTCTACCGGAATTCTTAGGATAGAAAGAAGCGAATAAATCTAAATTTTCTCTCCCAGATAGTTTCAAATAATGGTTTGGCAACTCAAATCCGACTCCTATTTTTTCATAAAAAGAACTATCCCAAAGGTTCAAATCTTTTCCTTCTATTTCTACTTTCCCCTGATAACCCGTTAATATTTTATAAAGCACCTTCTGGGCTGTACTTTTTCCAGCTCCTGAGGGTCCCAAAAATCCAAACACCTCACCCGATTGAATCTCAAAACTCAATCCTTTTAGAGTTGGAGAGTCATTCTTTGGATATTGAAATATCAAATCTTCTACTCGTATCATAGTTTATAATTCTTTGTCAAATGCCCTTTTTAAGAGTTGGATATAATCATCGACTGTCTTTAATAGTACATCCACCTTCCCTTGATAAACAGGGGTGTTATTTTTTATACTCTCTTTTGGATTGATTTCCCCAAAAACTTGCATTTGTTCTTGAATTGCAACCCCAGACTTATAGAGTAAAAAGCCCATAGTCTTAATCGGTAAATCGGCCCTGAATAAGCCTAATTTAATTTCATGTTCTATCATTTTTTCAAAACCTGCAACAGACTGATTTAACAAATCATCGTATAGGCTTTTGATAGACGGAGAATTAAGGCTGCTCACTAAATTGTGTAAAAAGTGACTTTGCAATGGGTTTTCTAAATCGAATTTTATCCCTTCGGAGTATAACAATCGGAAAAAGACCCAAAAATCAGAACAATCCTCCCTTTTCAAATCCTTAAAATATTTCATCTTGGTACTCGTGCATTCATTTATCAAATACATAAACAAATCCAATTTATCATCAAAATATTGATAGATACTTCCTTTAGCAATACCTAATGATTTAACAACAGAGGTTAGAGAAGCGTCATCAAAAGTATGCGTTGCAAACTCCTTTAAAAAGGCGTCTACTAGTATCTTCTTCTTGTCTTCTTTTAGATTGGTGAAAGTTATTTTAGGCATTTGTGACTTTACGGTCACAAATATACGTTACTTTATGACTAGTCAGTCATATTTTATCTTAACACTACGACAAGGTTCGTTAATCCGAGCAAAAAAAAGCCCTTGTTGAACAAATGCAACAAGGGCCTAAACTTAATTTACTACTTTTCTAGTTCAGTAGGTCTTTCATCCCAAAAGCTGTGATAAAATTATCGTAACCTTCTTTCACCTGAGCATTCGCCTTTTCTATGAACTCTCCAGTCATTCCATCTACTACTGTTCTCAATGGTCTTTCACCTTTAGGGGTCTCCATCAATTTAAAAATTGCGTCTGGAACCATTTGAGGGTCCGGTTTCATAGCCTCAAACATTTGCCCCATTCCTTGGCTAACTTGCTCAGGAACTTTCGCTAACTCTCCGTACCCTTCGGCAACAGCCTGATCAGAACCATATGCTACCTTACTGAAAATCTCAGTAGGGAACGCCCCTGGTTGCACTAATACCACATCTACTCCCAATGGTCTTACCTCATAATGCAATCCTTCTGTCAGTCCCTCAACGGCAAATTTGGTGCTATTGTAAACGGTCATAAAAGGTGCCGAGAATCTACCTAAACCACTAGATGTATTAATAATCAAACCTTCTCCTTGCTTTCTCATTTGTGGGAGACTCGCCTTGATAGTTCTCCAGGTTCCTTTCACATTTACATCGTACATCTTTTCAAGATCTACGTCCGAATATGTTTCCGCTAATCCACCTCCAAAATAACCTGCGTTGTTAACTAAAACATCCAATCTTCCTTCCTTTTCAATTACACTTCCTAAGGCATTTTTCACACCTTCAGAATCTGTTACGTCCAACTCAATAACATTAATGTTATCAATGGATTGTAACTCATTTGCTCTTTCAGCATTTCTTCCCTTTATGTCTCTCATTGTTGCATAAACAGTATAGCCTCGTTCTGCTGCTCCCTTTGCCGTTAGGTATCCAAATCCACTGTTGGTACCTGTAATTAATACTACTTTATTACTCATAATTATATTTTTATATTATATTTGTTACGCAAAGTTACTATTAACAGTTACTTTATGTAACAAATGAATTTTATTTAGACATAAAGTGGTTACCTACAAGTAACAATTGCCTAAAAATATGAATTGTAGCAATCCAACATGTTCGTTAACTCAAGCCATATCCGTAATAGGCGGAAAATGGAAACCGTTAATCATCTACAGCTTAAACAGATCCAGTAAAAGATTTGGACAGTTAGATGCTACTATCCTTGGCATTTCTAGAAAAGTACTTACGTCACAACTGAATGAATTGCTCCGAGACAAACTAATTAGCAGAGAGGCCTTTGCTGAAACTCCACCAAGAGTTGAATACAGTTTAACCTCAAAGGGGAAAGAACTCATCCCGATATTTGGATCAATTGCAGAGTGGGGAACTTACTTAGTTGAAGAATACAAGGACGAACTCGTTAAGTAACTTATAGCTACAACACTTTAAACACTTACCTTTGGGAATTTTGGAAACTACAGAACTTCACTAAATAATGAACAATGCAATCAATCAAAAAATCACAGCCGTTTGTAATGATAAAATTTTGAAGAAAGGAGAAAATGTAGGACTTTCATTCTACGCCTTTTTCGCGAATAAAAACGATAATCCAAAACTACTTATGGAAGTAGCAGAGTGGTGGATTAAGAAACATAAACTTAATCATTTCGAGAAAGCAGTAAAAATTAAAGAAATGATCCAAAATAAATTATGATTGCGAAGAGATTAAATATCTCTAGCAAATAATAGCACGACGAATCATCTTGTATCTCTACTTTACTCTTAAAATTCTTACTTTTACCCTATGAAAATCCAGTTCTCACTTGTAGTCCTTTTAATTTTAGGTTTAGCCGCATGCTCATCTCATGAATATGAAAAACAAAAGGGAATATCTCTTGAGCAGACCAATGAAAATGTAAACAGCAACGAATTGGAAAATAATCAGCAATTCAAAGATCTTCAAACTCGACCAGGAAAAGTGCTTTATACCGGGCACAAGGAACATAGGCTAGTTTCCATATTTAAGCTAAACTATAGTCCAAAAACGAAAAAGTATTTCACAGGCAGTAATGCATACCACACCATATACAGTTATAATGAATATACAGGTAATCACTACACTAACTTTATGCCTGGACTAGAGGCTACTTATGGATACAATATGCTCAACATATCTCACTACAACAGAGATTCAAACGAGAACAATTTATTCTTCGAGAAACCAGTTCTCATTAACAACCTATATTACCCATCTGAAAGTCAAGATAGCCTCAATAATCAACCTATAACACGAGACTACTATCTTGTTTCTGTATACGATGAAGATTCTAATAACGATAGTCTAATCAACCACAAAGACTTAAGAAGATTATATCATTTCGATATCGATGGTAAGAATAAATCATTGCTTATACCCAAAAAGTATAGTGTTATGGGTTCACAATACGACACAAATAATGATCACATGCTTATACGAGCTAGGTTGGACAAAAATGAAAATGGAAGTATTGACGAAAACGATGCCATCCATATTTTTTGGATTGACTTAAAAAAACCCAAAGAAGGGGTTAGACTATACTAACACACTTACTTCTCCCAAATACAAAAGTCAAATGCAAATTCATTAACTTCATTTGCCTCATACGGAACACACTGAGTTTGTTCCCAACCAATTAAATTAGGCTCTGGGAAATACGCGTCAGCTTCTGGAAACTCAGATTTAACTTCACTCAGATACATCCTATCTACCAAGTCCAAAGACTGACGGTAAATCTCTGCACCTCCCAAAATAAAAATTTCTCCATTTTGCTCCAATTGATGTCCCAATTCAATAGCTTCTTCAAGAGAATTGGTTACAAATGCCCCTTTTGCTTTGTAGTCTTTGTTTCGGGTGATAATGATATTACTCCTATTTGGCAATGGCCTTCCAATGCTCTCAAAACTCTTCCGACCATGTATCACTACATGGCCTGCTGTTGTGCTTTTAAATAGCTTTAAATCATCCTTTATCTTCCAAAGGAGGTCATTGTCTTTTCCTATGGCATTGTCCTGAGCTCGAGCTACGATGAGAGAAATACTGTTCACTCTGCAAAGTAAATTTATTCTTCCTTTAATAATTGACTTGGTTTGAGGTTAATTTCGCAGCTTTATTGAATACATACTTGGAGCGACAAATCACATTTGAACAAAAGGCCACACTAGAGCGGCTAGGTAGTGGGAATAAACTATTGTATGTACTTCATGGCTACGGTCAACTTGCCAAGTTCTTTATTCGGCAGTTTAAACCTGCTGAGACTATGGACTATACTATAGTGGCACCTGAAGGTCTTCACCGATTTTATTTAGAAGGCACAAAAGGTCGAGTTGGAGCAAGCTGGATGACAAAGGAGAATCGTGAGCAGGACATTCAAAACTACCTAAGCTATTTGAATGCCATTCACCTTCAATTATCTGCTGAAAAGGATTGGGATAAAATTGTAGTTTTGGGATTTAGTCAAGGTGTAGCTACAGCCTTTCGTTGGCTTGCAGAGAGTGATATAAAACCTAGTAAATTCCTAATTTGTAGCGGGTTAGTACCTCCAGATGTTGATTTAAACATTAAGAAAGGAATCTTTGACCCTATTAAGATGACTTATTTCAGTGGAGTGCATGATCCGTATAGAACAGAAGCGTCTGTTAAGGAGTTTTACGATGCTGTAACTAGCAGTAAGTTGGATATGGAATTGGTTAATTTTGAGGGAGTGCATGAGATAAATGTAGATGGGGTTATGGAAAGACTCTAATCAGAATTCCTTTAAGCTCAAATCCAAGCTTTTCACTGAATGGGTTAAAGCTCCAACTGAAATGTAATCTACTCCAGTTTCTGCGTAACTACGTATAGTCTTGCCGGTAATACCCCCACTTGCTTCGGTTTCACACTGTCCGTTAACCAGCTTCACTCCTTCTACCATTTGCTCTGGCGAAAAATTATCAAACATTATTCTGTCCACTAAACCCGTATCCATTGCCTCTTGAACTTCTTCTAAATTCCGTGTTTCCACCTCTATTTTAAGATTCTTTCCTTTGGCTTCAAGATATTCTTTAGTCCGTTTTACTCCTTTAGTAATTCCACCAGCATAGTCGTTGTGATTATCCTTAAGCATCACCATATCCCAAAGAGCAAATCTATGATTTACACCACCACCCACTTTTACTGCGTACTTCTCAAAAGTCCTAAGTCCGGGAGTTGTTTTGCGTGTATCCAGTAACTTTGCATTCGTTCCTTCTATTTTATCTACCAATCGTTTGGTAACTGTTGCAATTCCACTCATTCGTTGCATAAAATTTAACATTAACCTCTCTGCCTGTAAAATACTATGTACACTTCCTTTAACTGTAAATGCAATATCTCCAAATTTCACTTCCGCTCCCTCCTCTATCAATTGATTAAAAGCAACCTCAGAGTCCATTCGTTCCATAATGTGCTTTGCCAACGGAATACCACAAAGAACCCCCTCATCTTTCACCAAAAGACGTGCTTGGCCTTGTGTCCCTTCAGGTATTGACCCCAAACTCGAATGGTCTCCATCTCCAATATCTTCCGCTATTGCCAAGTCAATAAGTTGTACTACAAACGGGTCTTTAAAATCCATGAAACAAAACTAACAATTGAATAATTGAATCATAGAATAATTGAATGCTTTATTTTCGTCTCAAAATAAAATCTGTGGTACATATACTTTCTAAGGAATTTTCTCTTATCAATGAGTTTCTGCGTGAACTAAGAGACAAAGACATACAACAAGACCGTGCTCGTTTTCGTAAAAACATAGAACGCATTGGACAAATTGCTGCATACGAAATAAGTAAACAAATGGAAAGTGAACTTCATTTTACGACAACACCTTTGGGTATTGCTCAAGCCAAAAAAATGAAAGAACAGCCCATCATTGCAACAATACTTCGGGCCGGATTACCTCTACAACGCGGTATGAATGAAATGTTTGACCAAGCTGATTTGGCTTACATTTCTGCATATAGAAAGCACACATCAAAAACAAACAGTAGTCTTTTTAAAATAATTTTGGAATATGTTGCGACCCCAGATATAAATGACCGCATTCTTATTATATGTGACCCTATGCTTGCCACTGGTCAAAGTCTTGTTGAGACCTATGAAGCTTTTATGCAAAAAGGGAAGCCAAGTAAGGTGTTTTTAGTATCTGTAATAGGTAGTCAACAAGGTGTAGACTATGTAACTTCCAATATCCCCAATGCTGATTTATGGATTGGTGTAATAGATGAAACACTAGACAAAAATGGATACATTGTCCCTGGATTAGGAGATGCTGGAGATTTATCATTTGGCACTAAACTTTAGATCATAAAAAAATGCCAAAAAATATTTTTTTTGATTTAGATCATACCATTTGGGACTTTAATGCTAACGCAGACGAGACTTTACGAGAATTGTATGATGTTTATAAAATCAAAGAGCTTACAGGAAGAAACATAGACGATTTTATAGCTATATACATTCGTCACAATCACAACCTTTGGTCGCTCTACAGACAAAATAAGGTAGACAAAGAAGTTCTTAGAACAAAACGATTTGAAGATACATTCCGTGAAATGGGAGTACCTGAAGACAAAATCCCCTTTAATATTTGGGAGACATATCTAGAAATCTGCCCAACAAAAACGAAACTCTTACCTGGTGCGAGAGAAACCCTTGACTATCTCTCTGGAAAGTATGACATCCACATGATCACCAATGGGTTTGCAGAAACACAAAGAAGAAAATTAAAACATTCTGACTTGGGTAAATACTTTAAAACACTGACAATATCTGAAGAGGTGGGAGTGCAAAAGCCACATCCTTTAATTTTTAAAACAGCTCTTCTAAATGCAGGAAGCAGTCTAAAGACAAGTCATTATGTCGGAGACAATTTTGAAGCAGATATTAAAGGAGCTCTGGGTTCTGGCTGGAAGGCATACTGGATTTGTGATGATTGGAATGATTTCGTGCACGAAGACTGCAGAATAATCTTAGATTTAAGGGATTTAAAGAAATATTTCTAAATTCTGAAGAAGCTAAAAAACAGCCCCCAATTCCAATTGTTTTCTGACTGCCAGCAACCGTCAAAATTAAATTGAGCTACAAACAGAAGTGCTGCTACAACTATGACTCCTATCCAAGTTATTCTCACTATTGGTTTAGACAAACTTGAGAAAAAACCTGCAATGGGAAGGGCAAAAAATGCCAAATGTTCTGTAAACCCTCTGTGACCAAATCCACATCCCAACTCTGGGGACCACCATGCAGCATAGGTAAAACTGATTACTAAAAAGAAAATCGGATAAATCAAAGACAGATAGTTCTTCACTCGAAATTGCTGAATGACAGCCACAAAAACGAGCACTAATAATGGGCTGTATAAAAGGGCTCCGTTATTAGGTGAAAACCATAACATCAACAAATCCATACTGCTTAAATTGGAAAAACTCTCATTTTCATATCCATCTGCTATTGGTTTACCATAGGCATAGTAATTATAGCTTATCTGTAAAAGAAGTGGAATAGCTCCTAGTATCACTCCAACAATCCATCCCCAAAGGCGTATGCTAAATTTCAGCCTCTTAATCTTATTTCTATGAATTAATAGGATATAAGTCAAAGGCAGTAAAACGAACAGTAAATTTAGAGGTCGAAGTACTATGAGCAATGAGAATAAAGGTAGAAGCAAAAGGACATCCCTAGTTGCAATTTTCTGTCTATCCAAACAACTAAAAACTAGGTACTGGATTGCCGCAAAAACAGTAAACGAATAGGTATGAGACATTCCACAATCTCTGGTCATATAGTAAAGAAGGTTTGTTGTAAACAACAGAGTAAACACCAACAAATAGGCTCTATTCCTTGATAGACTCCAATATCTGATAGCCGTTAAAAAAATCAAAACAAGACCCAATACACCCCAGACAGCAGTTGCCCAGTTTAATGCAAGATGATGAGTATCCGTAAAGCCTTGATTCGAGTTTATCTCTTTTACAGCATCTACACCGCTAGCTAAAGCAAAGAAAGGCAACTGGCATATTGCCACTCCAATTGGATACTTGGTAATAATCTTATTCTCCTCAAACCTAAATCCATTACCAGTCTTCTCAACCAAGGACTTCTCCATACTATCCGCCTCCATATCATAATAAAAGTAGCCTGGTAGATAGACGTGATATCCTGCTTTATCCGCAAAAATTTGAGAATGATAATTAAAAATAGGATGATGTGAATGTCTATTGAGACTTATGAAAAGTAGTCCTACAAAAAGAAGTAGAAATATTATTTTGTCTAAAAGTCTCATTTAAGACGCAAAGCTAAAAATATAATCACCAACCCATTACTAAAACTCTCTTTACCAAGAATATACTGTTTCCACTCTTATCCACCTAATATTGGTTTTCCCCTATTATTAGTATTTTAGCGATATGAAAACAATTCTAACTAGCTTGTTAACTCTATTTTTTTGTTCCAACATCTGTGCTCAAGACCCTTATGGTACTCCACTCTCTGAGGTAAAACAAATGCTATCTGACCATCCATCTTTGTACGATAGTCTTAGAACACAATTATTTGCTGGAGACTCTTTGGGTGGTGGAGACCTATTTACTATCTATTATGGCGTCGCTTATCAAGATAATTACTCTCCCTATGGACAAGGGTCCGAAATCAAAATAATTTCCGAGTTACTTGACGAGAAAGAGTATAATAAAGCAGCCCAAGAAGGGGTCAAACTCATCGAATCCTCAGCATTAAACTTAAAAGCCATTCTCTACACTGCCTACTCTTATAGAATGGCAGACGACTCTCTTTCTTCGGCCAAATATTATAAGATGTACTACTCCATATTCTCTATTCCATATAACAGTGGTGATGGAGAATCTGAAGAATCGGCTTTCGTAGTATCCTCGGTGCAAGATGAGTATCTGATTATAGATAAACTCGACGGGAAATTTAGCGGTCAAGCATTAGTAAGCAAAAATGGATCTAGCTACGACGTTATGACCCTAAAGATAGATGATGAAGAAAAGCAACTTTACTTTAACATAGACCAACCATTTGGTATAGGTTTAGCAGGTATGTTCAAGGATACAAAGTCTTCTAAGAAGAAAAAACGAAGGGAAAGAAGAAAGTAGGTCTAGTCATTCATCATACTCCAAAGCTTGTCTTTGAGCTCTAGAATATTTTTACCTGAAACAGCAGATATAAATTCGTAATCGCAATCTACATCAATTTCTTTTCGCATAGCCGCTTCAAGTTCGTCATCCAACATATCACTTTTAGTAATTGCTAAAATTCGTTCTTTAAACATCAATTCTTCGTTGAATTTTTTCAACTCGTCCAATAGTATTTGATACTCTTTATTAATATCGTCACTATCAGCAGGTATCATAAATAACAAAACTGCATTTCGTTCTATGTGCCTTAAAAAGCGATGTCCCAAACCTTTACCTTCACTTGCTCCTTCAATTATTCCAGGAATATCTGCCATTACGAATGACTTATACTCCCGATATTTTACTATCCCAAGATTGGGAGTTAGCGTTGTAAATGCATAATCTGCTATTTCAGGTTTAGCTGCAGAGACTACAGATAACAGTGTTGATTTTCCAGCATTGGGGAGACCGACAAGGCCAACATCTGCCAGTACTTTCAATTCTAAAACAAACCACTCTTCTTTACCTGGCTGTCCCGGTTGAGCATATCGAGGAGTTTGATTGGTAGCACTTTTAAAATTGGTATTTCCCAATCCACCTTTACCACCTTTGAGCAAAACTATTTCTTGTCCATCTTCGGTAATTTCGCCCAGAACTTCAAATGTTTCGGGATGCTTTGCCACTGTTCCAAGAGGAACCTCCACGATTTGATTTTGACCACTTTTGCCTGTTTGGTGTTTCTTTTTACCTGGTGCTCCATCTCGACAAACTACATGGCGTTTATATTTTAAATGGAGCAGAGTCCAAAGTTGAGAATTCCCCTTTAAAACAATAGAGCCTCCTTTACCTCCATCGCCTCCATCAGGTCCTCCCTTAGCATTTAAGTTATCCCTAAAATAGCTATGACTTCCGGCTCCCCCTTTACCACTCTTGCCATTGATCTTTACATAGTCTATAAAATTTTGATTGCTCATGGTTTACGATTTTCAGTATCTCTAGATAAATAAGAAGTTATAGAATTACTCTTCTGATCGTGAGTCTATTGCATGCGTCAATCTCTCAAATATTTCATCAACAGAACCCATTCCATGTACTCCACGATACTTTTCTTGATCAGAATAAAACACTGCTACAGGTGCTGTCTCTTCTTGATACACCTTAAATCTATTGCGAATGGTGTCTTCATTTTGATCATCAGCACGACCACTTGTTTTTCCCCTTTCAATTAAACGCTTAACTAATTCGTCTTCATCCACCTCAAGAGCCACCATCATTGTAACTGTCGTATTATGCTCAGTAAGCATTCTATCAAGGGCCTCCCCTTGTGCAATAGTTCTTGGGTATCCATCAAATATAAAACCTTGCTCGTTCACGTTTCTTATGATAAAATCCTTTACCATATCATTTGTAACTTCATCAGGCACTAACTCTCCTTTGTCTATGTAGCTTCTAGCCAACACACCAAGATCTGTTTCGTTCTTAATATTATAACGAAATACATCCCCAGTAGACAAATGTATTAGGTTATATTTTTCAATTAATTTAGCACTCTGGGTACCTTTTCCTGCACCTGGAGGGCCAAATAAAATAATGTTCAACATTGTTTCAATTAGTTGTGGTGCAAAGGTATAGAGAAATAGAAGATTGTAAAAAATTTACATGCTTTTTTATCTGCCAAATAAAGAATATACTTTTTTAAGAATGTTATTAAATATTAAATTAACATCTTCAGAAACATTCATTTTCAATATTGCAAACACATATAGACCAAGAGTTAACGCAGGAGGTATGAATAAATTCATCAATTCAGATCCAAATTTTGGCGAATACTCTAACATAATAAAAATCATTACCCCTAGAACTCCTACTTTAAATAAATCCAAAGTAATTGGATCCAAATTATATTTATACTTGACATAGAAATATTTCAATAAATTGAATGCACTTAGTGATATCAAAGTGGAAATAGCAGCTCCATTAATCCCAAATAAAGGAATAAGCTTAATATTTAAAAAAACATTGAGAAAAGATAAACCTAATACAAAATAAAAAAAAACAACATACTTCGGAGACATTGAGAGTATTTGACTGTTCAAACCAGACGCCATATCAAGCAATTTAGCAACGCCTAAAATCAGTATAACCATTTTTCCTGCCTTAAACTCTGAACCTCTCGGCATCATAGCAAAAAGAGGGTCAATAGCAGCCCATATAACCAAGAAGACTCCAAGACCCAATACAAATAAATTGATAGATGATTTACGATATATGATATTTAGTTCATCCATGTTTTTAGATTGCCAATGAGAAGCAATAAGTGGTGTTGCAATAGCTGCAACAAGGGTAAGTGGTACCATCACGGTATTGGAAATAAACATTGCTACTGAATATATCCCATTATCATAAGTAGATTTTAATGTAGTTACCATTACACTATCTATTCGAGTGGCTACCTGACTGCCTATAGACGCAAGAACACCAAAACTGGCAAATTTTAACATTCCCAATAATCTTGGTTTATTCAGGCTTCTTGTAAATTTAGTGTTAAGACTAATTTTACTGATACTTTTAATATATAAAAAGAAAATAACGATAAGTATTAAGTAGAACAACACTAAAACTAAATAAATAATACTAAAATCAAATAGCTTAAAGTAATACCCAAGGCACAAAATGGGCAATATTATTTTTATAAGATTGTTTAAAAAATTGGGTATTGCTATTCTTTTCAGATTGGCAGAAAAACTACTTGAAATAGAACTAAACGACATAAAAATAGCGATAAGTGGGATAGCATTTAAAGCTTCCTTACTTACCTCCTTATCTGTATTAAAAAAATCAAATATTGACTCATGAAACAAATAATACAGGACTATCAATGAAAAACCTGTTAGAATGGGCGGGATATATAAAAAGGTTAAAAAACCTGAAACTTCTTTGTTTGAACCATTATACTTTGAAAAAAACTTAGAACTAACTGAGGAGAAACCAAAGAGTAAAAAAGGTAGGATAAGTATTGCAGATTGCAACACAAATTGTATTTCCCCAAGTTGTTCAATTTCAAGAGTAAGCGGATAAATTATTATAGTGTTTACAAAACCTAATATTATTGAAAAATAACTTACTACACTTGATTTAGCTCCTTGCCTTATAACTACACCCATTTGTATTTAAGGTTCTAAATCTAACAGAGCACTACTAATTCCTCCATCTATACTTATTACGGAGCCATTTAGATAGCGATTGTTATGAGTTGTAAGCTGTAATACAAATTCAGCAATATGTTCTGGTTTCCCGATAATTTGTGAAGGATGCAGCTCTGCAAGTTCTGTCAGCAATTCTGGTTTGTTATCAAACCCAGCTTTTAACATTTTTGTACCTACGGCAGCAGGACTAATTGCATTTACAGTTATTTTTCCTTTAAATTCTACTGCCAATGATTTTGTCATGCCTACTAGTGCCGACTTTGATGTAGCATATGCAAAGAAATTAGGCTTGGTAAGTTGACTATGTATACTCGCTATGTTAACTACTTGACCCTCGTTCGCACAAAGCTGACTATAAAGACTTTTTATTAAAACAAAACCAGCAGATACATTCACATTCATGGTTTTTGTCCATTCTTCTATGGTGAAATCTTCAAAATCATTAACGATTTGAGTAGCTGCATTGTTTATCAAAATAGATACACTCTCACTTGATATTTCTGAGAATTTGACTTTTCTGTAAGTCTCATCCGAAACAAATTTATCGAGGTCAACGCTATGATAATTTGAGAAGTATGAATGGGAACATTCCCCTTGTAAATCTGATGCTATGACAAAGTGATTTGACTCATAGTACGCTTTACAAAGTTCAGACCCTATACCTCCATTTGCCCCAGATATATAAACTTGCTTTTGCTTCATATTATTTAATATCTAAAAAACCATATAACAAACCAATGGCTTTATAACTTGTTTTATCTACTGCTTCTTTTGTGTTTGACCCATTATGACTTCCAAAAAAGCAGTTGTCCAAATCCATCAATTCTGATGATACTGAAAGTGGTTCATTTTCAAAAACATCTAAACCCACACCTCCTATACTTCCTTTTCTTAGACAATCTATAAGTTTTTTTTCATCAATCAACGGACCACGAGATACGTTGACAATAATAACTGTGCTCTTAAGTTTATTCAAAATATCAGCGTTTATCAAATGATGAGTAGAGTCATTTAATGCACAAGCCAAAAACAAATAATCCAATTCTTCAATTCCTTCTGGAAATTTCTTTACGGGGATTCCAAACTCAGTTTTTGCATTTGGGTCATAGGCAATTATATTCATTTCAAATGCTTTTAGTTTGCGACCTATTGCCTTTCCAATATCTCCAAAACCTATTATCCCTACCTTTTTGTATACTGTAGAATTGCCAACTGGTTTAACCCAATTTCCTTTTCTTACTTCAGAATCTATAATGTGTAGTTTTCTTGTGAGATTGAGCATCATACCTATGGCCACATCAGACACTTCATTGCCAAACATACCAGGGGTATTAATAATCGGAATATTAAATTTCTTGCAAGCCTCAAAATCTACATTATCTACTCCTACCCCCCATTTTACAGCAGCTTTAAGATTCCCATCCACTCCCGCCTTAAAAACTCTTTCTGTGGCAGGATCATCCCCTATAATCCATCCATCCATATCAGGGAGAATCTCTATTAGTTCGTCCTCCGTCATTACCTGTAGTACCTGAGGAGCTACAAGCTCAATATTTTTTTCTTCAAACAAATAACGATATGCGTCTATTTGTTTTAACATAGGTGGACAGGTTACTAGTATTTTCATTTCACTTGACTATTATGAATGGCTTCTGCTATCAGATATTCTTGTTCTGTGTCTATGTCTTGAGCTTCTATCGGCTCTATTTCATGCATCATGGGTCTATCTCCTATTCTATTGTGTTTTTGTCGCAGTATTTCTTCTGTAAACAAATAAATGCACGAATTTTCTTCAAACACAGGCGGCAAATCTTGAGTAGGTAGTAAGATATTTGGATTATGGTTCAAAGGCATCGACAGCTCATTCCATAACCTAGTCTGTAATCTCGTTACACTAAACAAGGAGTCATAAATGGGATACTTCCCAAGAAATTTATCAATTGCGATATCTATACTCTCCTTGGTAAGCAAAGGATTGGTACTATGCGTTTGCAAATAAAACTTGGACGGTACTTGACTTATGGTATTAAGCAGTACATCATTCATAGGAGTATCCCCAGGTCTAAGATTTTCTGGCCTTTCCAAAATTTTAACTGTTGGGTAATCCGATTTCAACCTATCTACAATAGTTTCACTATCAGTGTCTACCACGACAAAGTCTATCTTTTCGCAAGATAAAAGTGTCTGTAGTATATGCTCAAACAACAACTTATCTCCAAATTTTCTATAATTTTTACCTGGCACCCTTTCCGAAGAATGCTTCATAGGTAGTATGGCTACGATATTATTCATTAAATATTTTTCAATATAGCTCTGCAAGGAGCTGCTTCTATTTTATCTAACTTGAGTGGTAAGCAGTATAACTCATACCATCCTTCATCAACATTTGTTAAATTTATTCCCTCTAAAAGAACTACTTTTTGAAGTAGCAAATTTCTATGTGTATCATTATGCTCAAAAAAACCTTGGATAGACAAATAATCTACTCCTATCAAATCTACATTTCTATCAGCAAGTATTTTGGCACCATGCTTATCCAAAGCAACAAATTTTTCCTTAAATCCGTGATTGGGATTTGACCAAAGTAACGAATTAGTAGTTTTAAACAATACTTTTTGAGCATCCTCTGGAATACTAGATGCCAATTCTTTTGAAATAACACTAGCTGTTTTACAATCTTTTACAAAACATTTACCCACCAATTTACTCAATGGCATAGTGCTCATATCCTCTCCATTTTCTAAAAAATGTAAAGGAGCATCTACATGAGTACCAAAATGTACATCCATTTCTATTTTAGTAACATTGGCCTCAATGTCTCCACCTATTTTAAGCATAGGAGCTGTATTATATCCAAAACTATCTGGCCATTTCACCAAATCAGGAGTGATGGATAATGAAATATCTATAAGTTCATTATTCATTGTAATCTATAGGTTGTTGATTTAAAGAAGATTTTGCAATCACATTTCTTTTGGGAGGATAATAGTATTTGTTCCGTAGTTTTTCATTTAGGTTAACCTCTTTTTCCCTATATCCATTATATGTTCCAATAAACTGGTTGTACCTGAACATAAATATTTCTCCAAAAAATTTAGATATCACACGTTCTTCAATCGCCTGAGATATATCATGAAAAATGTTTATTACCAGAAGACGAGTCATTGTTAGAAAACCAAAAGAAGTGTCTGGATTTATACGTTTCAGTGCTATTGCCTCACGCATATACCTGTTTCTAATATTTGCAGCTTTTTCTTCATGCACATGTATAATAGTTGCATTACTTTCATACACTAATTTATACCCTTTCACTTGAATTTTTTTTGCCCAATCTAAGTCTTCTAAGCCAGTGAGGAGCTCATCAAATGGTTGCTCTTTCCAAAGGCTTGTCCGCACTGCACAATTTGCATTATTACAAAAAGGTATTTTTTGATTATTGTTAGACTCTTCAGGAAACCACTGCTTAAAAATCTGATGCTCAGAATACTTATTCCTAGAATCTCCACGTTGCTTTCCATATACCAAGGCTACTTCTTTATCCTTTATAAATGGTGCTGCCATTTTGCTCAACCAATCTTCGTAAAGGGGATAAACGTGAGCACTCCCAAACAATAAAATATCTCCAGTAGCTGCTGCACAACCCACATTTAACGCATATCCAAATGAAAAATCCTCTGGCTTTATTTTAATAAGTTTTATATTAAACTTAGAAGCAATAGCAACAGTAGAATCTGTAGAACCGGAGTCTACGACTATAACTTCATGGTTTTTGTAATCTTGATGCTCTAACCCTGTAAGGAGCTTCCCAATATGCTCCTCCTCATTAAAGCACCTAATAACAATGGATATTTTCAAGAATGCAAATTTAAGAACTATTTACGTCTAAGGAACAATGATATTTTTCTAATAGTTGGTTGATACATAAACATTCTCACTTTATCCATTAGGGATATTTTTTTTACAGGTATTTGGACAGATTTCAATATGTTAGCAATAGTATCAGAAGGCAACAGAGTACCCTTTGGACTTAAGCAATTTCTGTATAAATATGTATCAAACTCTTTTTCATCTACTTCAGAAGCTTTAAATGACTTCACTTCTGATAGCAGTTCGTCAAAATTTCGTGCAAGACGTACTACTACACCATCAATTTCTACATTATCAGTTTGAGATTCATTGTGAGGGTTATAATAGATTACTGGTATTTTAAAAAAAAGTGCTTCATGAATAAGTGAGCTAAATCTTGTAATTACCAAGCTAGAGTCTTTAAGTTGACTATGAATGCTTGATGCAGAACTAGATAAAACATTTTTAAATGCATCTAAGTTGCCCCTATCTCTAGGATGTTGAGAGATATTAAATGGGATATTTAACCCATCTAAAACATTGGATATATCAGACAGCCATGATTCTCTTACCTCCTCATATATCCCATATGTAAAGTTGCAATTAATCAAAACACTATTTTTCTTATTTGAGCTTTCTTGTAGTAAGTGCTCATATCTAGGATTCCCTGTAATAAATGATAGTTTGACATCTAACTTGCTCAAATACCATAATCCTTGTAAAAATACGGCATCAGAAAATTGCATTCGTCCCTTTGTACCAAAATCTATCATAGACTCCTGTATACAAATAGTCGGCACATTAAGCTTTCTAGCCTTTAGTATTACATACTTCGCAAGCTTAGTCCAATCATTGAGAACTACTAAGATGTCAGGTTTGTATGCTTTTAATTTCGTCACAGAAAAAACCTCATAAGAAATACCCTCTTGGACTAGCTGAGTATCACTATTCTCCCGATCCATTTCTGGTATAAAAATTATAAATTCACTATCAGCAAATTTTGAAAGGATAGGCAGGACACTCTTCACCAATGTATCACTCTGAAGATAGAAGGCTATTTTATTTTGTCTTACACTCTTAATATCATCTTCTATATGAATGGCCCAATTATAAGTAGGGCACAAATTTTCTATATCTTTAAAAGGAGCAAGTGTATTATTATTCTTTTCTACAAATACAAGTTTATCGAATTGAACCGAGAGTAATGAAGTAGCACTTAGATTAGAATATTTTATCCCTTTCACTCGTTCGAGATCTTATTCAAGATTTTTTTCCAAACCTCGTGTTGATTGTATTCCGTTTTTATTCTTTTCTGAATTGCCTGAATGTAAGGCAATTGCTTCTCAACATTATTCATATAATAAATACTTTTTGAAATATATTCATCTGGGTCCATTTCTAAAACTACTTCATTTTCATTATAAAAATCAAGCACGCCTTCATTATCCACCACACCAAATCTTCCTAATGAGAATACGGTCCAAAAACGATCCATAATACCTTTTTCTACTTTCCAAGAGGTTGCATGTATAATAGGACATAACCTTGATTTTTCAAGAAACTCAACGTGCTTACTTACTGAAACGGCACCTACTTTAGTGCCTCTACCCGCTAATATGGTGTTTTCACTCGCATCTAATACTGGTTGAAGATATCTCTCCCATTCCTTAATATTACCCCTAGTTGCTGTGCCCCATTTACTTCCTACAAAGGCTGCATCATATTCAAAACCGTTCATTATCGGCTCAGATTGCATAATCTTATCATAGGACAATGTCATCGTCCCCCATGGTATCCAGAAAATTCTATCTGCATGTCTATTCACAATTTCAGATTTAACTGGAAACGTCTCTATATCAGATTTAGCTCCAAAAGCATAATATCGATATCCACTTTTAGCAAGATAATCCAACTTTTTATACTGAGGCCAATGCCAGTTTTTAAAGAACGTGAGTGGATCATCAGTCCAATCTCCTTCCGACTCTTTACTCGCATCAAATGAGGTTAATTTTTGGATTATAACACTATCTTTATGAGGCTTATATTTCTCAATCAACTCTATGCTATCAGGAGCATTCCAACATATAAAAATGGCAGGTTTTTTAAAATTTATTTTAGAAGCATTTATATGTTCTGCTTCATAGCCTAACTCATTAAAAGTAGTGGTCAAGTAATTCCAAGGCCAAAAATTAGTATGTTTCTTTTTGTAGAATGGTGGAATATAACCTAGGAGATAAACTTTCATTATTTACTTAACAAATTTAAAGTTTTTAAGAACCTATTGTTTCTTGAATCTACAGCGATAAAATTCCCCCATTCATTTTGTTTGATAGTAAATGGGTATTTTTCAATTCTTGAAAACGAATGTTTCACACCATATCTAACGATTGGATCCCATATTGAGGCAAACACTTCATATCCCTCGCTAATCAATAAATCAACTATATCTTCCTTTGTATTTTCAGCCATTTTCCTATCTTCAAATTCAATTAATATTACTTCAGGGCTACATTTTTTAAAATTTAGACCTTTTAACACTTCATAATCTGCACCCTCTACATCTATTTTTAAAAACTGAACAGAGTCAATTTTTTTTTCTAGCAAAAAATCTGTGAGCGAAACAGTCTTAACAGTATCGGATTTTTGATGTTGTGGAGTAAAGTTAAGAGTTGAAGATATTCCTTTTGATTCAGGAGAAATAAAAAAATCTATAAAATTTCCGCTCTCACTTGTTACTGCTAAATTATGAAGTTTAAAATCACTAAACCTTCCTGTTAAAGAAATTAATTTTTCCGTCTTAATAGAGTCTTTATCTGGCTCAAATGCATGAACTTTCCAATTACCGTGAAGTAGAAATGGTAAAGAGCACTCTCCGAACATTGCTCCTACATCAAGCATAACTCCACCACTTTTCCCAATGTGTGAGAAAATCAATTTATTTTCATTTAAGTCACTTAATTCTGTTTCCCTAAATTTCTGATTATCCCAATTAGCTGACTTTACATTGAACCACGATTTATAAACCCGTTCTTTAAAATACTGAGGATAGTCAAATCCCGATATATTGATAATTTTTTCTCTTACAGATTTTGACAAAAATGACATAAGTTAAACGAAAATAGTACAGAAACTGAGATATTCTTTGCAAAAGAATTTATAAACCATAAATATTTATATTCAAGCTCAATTCCCTGTTTAGACATTGTAATATCACCTTCTCAATTCAATACTTTTTTAGTTAAAATCCATATATTTGTTGCAGATTATGACCAATACTCAACTCTCTTTATTAAAAAATTATGTAAACATACAATCTGCTAAGAATTGGAGCATTTTACTGCTCATACTATTTTCTTTTACTAGTAAATCAAGTTTTAGTCAAGTAGATTCTATATTTTGGTTTGCAGCTCCAGAAATCTCAGAACACACTTCTAATTTTGATAAGCCAATAATTATTAGGATCACTACTTTAGATAAATCAGCTAAAGTAGTCATTACCCAGCCTGCCAACCCTTCTTTTGTTCAAATCACGGTAAACATTCCTGCATCATCAACTAAATCAGTTGATTTAACATCATACATTAACAATATAGAAACAAGGCCTTCAAATGAGATTTTGAAGACAGGATTACTTATAAAATCAGACAATTACATCACTGCTTACTACGAGGTAGCTAGTCAACAATGTAATTGCAACCCTGAGATTTTTAGTTTAAAAGGCGGCAATGCACTAGGTGAATTATTCTATATTCCTACTCAAATGACTTATGAAAATTCAACTAGGTATTCACCACAAGCTACGAGCTCATTTGACATAGTTTCCACACAAGATAATAACCAAATTACTATCACTCCAAACAAGTCAATAGTTGGTCATGCTAAAGATATTTCATTTAGCATTACACTAAACAAAGGAGAAACATATTCAGCTGTTGCTACATCAAGATTAGGATCAGGGCATTTAGCAGGGTCAAAGGTCCAAGCAACCTATCCAATAGCAATTACAGTCAAAGATGATTTACTAGAGGGACTAGGACAGTGCAGAGATGTAGCAGGCGATCAAATAGTTTCAATAAATAATATTGGCCTTGAATATATTGCCGTAAAAGGATTTCTCGATGGAAATAGAGAGTTAGCCACAATAGTAGCTACAGAACCCAATACGAAAATTTTTATAGGTTCCTCAGTTGTACCAAGTGCTATTCTAAATGAGGGCCAGTACTATGAGTTTAATCTTACGCAAAATTCAACTTATATTCGGAGTTCTAAACCCATATACGTATGGCATACTTCTGGTTTCGGTTGCGAATTAGCTGGAGCGATATTACCTCCTGTCAATTGCACTGGAACATTTTCCACATCAGTGGTCAGGTCTACACCAGATCAGTTAGGAATAGTACTGTTTACAAGTAAAGCAGGAATCAATTCATTTACAAACAATAGAGGTTTGACAATAAACTCTACAACCTTTACATCTGTCCCTGGCACAAATAACCGATGGTATGCTGCGAGGATTGAGCTCACACAATCTCAAATTTCAGCCGGAGAAGTTCTTAATATTTCAAATCCCTCTCACCTATTTCATTTGGGATTTATAAACGGTGTTGCAGGTTCAGGAACTCGTTATGGCTATTTTTCTGATTATCGAAAAGTAACAGGTACAATTGAAAATATCATTGAGTGTAATCAATCTGAAATAGTGTTACAACACAAAAAGGGGAATTTAGATCAATGGAGTACTGGGAGTACTATTGATTCAATAATGCTCCAAAAAAGCGGCACATATTGGGTAAATTATACTATAAATAATTGCCCAGCATCTGACACCTTTCACGTGAGCATAACCAAAAACAATAGTCTTAATTTTATTGATACAGTTCTTTGTAAAGGGGAAGTCCTAAAGCTTGATTTAACAAATAGCGAATTACTGTTAGACTCAAATAAATTGCAGGTAATAGACAATAAAATAGTTGCAGAAGGATTCTATTTTAGAACGGTTAAGAATTGTCCCAACGTAGATTCTTTCTACGTCTACCAATCAAAAATTGATTTAGATTTAGGTCCGGATAGCACCTTCTGCGACAGCATAGAATTGGTCCTAAGTCTTTCCGACTTTGTCTCATACCAGTGGTCTACGGGTTCCGATTCTTCAAGTACAGTATTAATATCTGAAGGCACATTCTCAGTAATCGTAGAAGATGAATTCTCTTGTAAAGAGTCAGACACAATCAAAATCATAAAAGGAGTAGTGCCTAAAGTAAACTTGGGTCAGGACACCACCTTATGTAAAAGTTCAACAGCTTTTCTTGATGCTGGACATTTTGCGAAATATCAATGGAGCAATGGTTCAAATAAAAGATATTCTCCACTAAATCAGTTTGGCGAAATTTGGGTTATGGTAACAAATGATGATGGATGCTTAGCTGCTGACACAATATTAATTTCCGAGTCTACCAAGACAAATTTTGATGAACTATTAATTCCTAATTCTTTTAGTCCAGACCAAAATAATTTGAACGAGAATTTTCCTTTTTATAAATCAATAATTGAGGTTGAAGATTTTACTTTAAAAATTTATAACCTATGGGGTCAACAAATTTTTGAAAGTCATTCCCCCTTAAATAATTGGAATGGCACTTTTCAAAATGAACCATCTGCACTTGGAACATACATTTATACAATTAGTTGGAAAGATTGCAGCAATAGAATTAAAAACAAAAAAGGAGCATTCCACTTACTTAGATAAAACAACTTCTGACATTTATTTAAGACTTCACTTTCAAAAATTAACTCCTTGTTTTTAAGTACCTCTTTGATTAAACTAGAGTTATTTAATCATGTATATTTTATTAGCATCCAGAATTAATAATAATCATCGTTCCTAAGAATTAAAATATTCAGAACTAAAATAGCTGTGAAAACTTAAGGATTATCCGCTCAAAATATAAACGACTAAGGGACCAAGATCTAACTACACCCATTTTAAAGTCTTTAATCGTTAGAAAAGGAAAAACCCTATTGGTTAACCTTGAATTCTTACTACCTGAATACACTTCAAAATCCAGACCATTCTTTAAGGAAATAGCCATTTTTATCCAAGCCAAAAAATGTCCATCTCCAAATGGTTTACTATACACAGTACCTTTCCCAAAATAATCCGGTCTGAAATGGTTCAAATCATTGTCTTCTGACGAAACATACTCATTACCAGTTATCTTGACACCCTTAAGTTTTTTCTCTTCATAATTTGCATCACAACCTAGCACAAGGACACGTTTATACCCAAGCAAATAAAGGACCTGCAAACTACATACACTTACATCACCAAAGTACCCCATATCTTCAAAGGAAACATTGGCTTTCATTCCTTTAATAAGTTCATTAGTTGTAATAAACGTCACTTTATCAGATTTCACAATGTGTTCTCTTGTAGAAAAACATGAGTGATTCCAGTCTTCTGTACCATCTACATCCCTAATAAAAAAACGCTTTATTTTCGAGTGTGTTATTAATCTATTCACATCTTCGTAAATATTCTCTAAAACACGAATATCAATAATCATATAATAGGTTGGATCAAACCCCCAATCTTCATATGCGATGTAAGCTCTGTTAAATGAAATTGTAATATCATTTTTCAAAGCAGCAACATCTATCTCATTCAAACTAGGGCCATTACCTATTAAGTAGACCGTTTTATTATTATTCATCTATTTTCGGACGCGAAAATAAATATTATTCACACATGATTCTAAGTATCATTATATGCACGTACAATAGAGTAAGGTTACTACCATATTGTATCGACAGTATTTTCAATCAAAACTATGATAAAAACGATATTGAAATAATATTTATAGACAATAATTCTACCGATGGGTCCGGAGATTATTTTAAAAATCTAATGGATAAAGACCCTCGGTTTACTTTTAAATATTTCTTGGAAACAAAACAAGGTCTTTCCTATGCTAGAAATAGAGGGATACAAGAATCTATAGGTAAATATGTCGCTTTTGTGGATGATGATGCTATTATGAAAGAGGATTATTTTCAAAAAATATCAGATTTCATATATCAACACCCAAAGTGCCAGGCATTTGGAGGGATAATAAACGTACACTTCGAGTCCACTCCTCCAAGGTGGGAAAACAAATATATTAATACCATGTTTGGATATTACTACCGTGGTAATGAGTCATTTATCTATAAGAACAGTGACTACCCTAGAGGATCAAATATGATTTTTCTTAAAACACTTTTTGACGAAGTAGGCATCTTTAATCCCAAACTCGGCAGAATAAAAAGAGGACTACAAGGCAATGAAGAAAAGGACCTATTTCAGCGTATCTATGCAAAAAGACACATCGTAAGATATGACCCTAATTTAATAGTAGATCATATTGCACCACCAGAACGCACTGAAATCTCATTTGTAAAGCGTCAAGCTACTGGTACAGGAAATTCTGAAAGAATTAGAACACAAGAACTAGGCCTTTTTTATTACATAAAAGCTCTGATCTTAGAAAGTTTAAAATGGATAGCGACCTTTTTATTAGCAATATTGTATTTCTTTAAACTTACCCCAATGAAGGGTATAATTTTAATTCGTTTTAGGTACTGGATTAGTTCAGGTTTGGTAGGTAAAATAGGTGTTTCTGAAATTTAGTCATCCTAATACTTACTAATTCTCTTTGGAAATATCATATTTGTCTTACTTCTTTAAATAATAAATTATTGTAAAAATGAAACTGACATTTAATAAATATAAAAAACATTTATTGGCTATTTTAGTATTTGCCGTACTAACTTATGCATATATGCCACCAGTATTAAGCGGGAAAGCAATTCAACAAGGTGATGTAGTTAACTTCAAAGGGTCTGTCTCTGAAACTGATGCATATTATAAAAAAGAAGGTAAAACTCCGCTCTGGACGAATGCTATTTTTGGAGGAATGCCCACCTATCAAATAAGCACGAAAGGGCATAGTAACCCTGTAAAGGTGCTTATGAAGCCCTCATTTCATCACCCATTCAACAAATTATTTATTGGCTTGATATGTGCATACATCATGTTTTTAGCTTTTAAAGTAGAGCATTGGTTGGCTATTATTGGAGCATTTGCATTTACATATACTACAGGAAATCTTATTTTCTTAGAAGCCGGACACAACACAAAAATGCAAGCAATTGCATACGCTCCATTGGTCTTAGCCGGACTAAAATTCTTACTAAACAAAAGGTATCTTCTAGGCTCCAATATCCTTGCAGTAGGGATAGCCCTAGAGCTGGTATCAAATCATATTCAGATATCATTTTACCTAGCTATAATGGTAACGATTTGGATGATAGCCGAATTTATCACACACCTTAAAAACAAAGACCTCAGTTCCTACTTTAAAGTTGTTGGGATATCCTTGTTGTTAGCCTTGTTGGGCATTGCTATTAGTTCTCCAAATATTCTTTTAACAAAAGAATATTCAGAATCTACTATTCGTGGCCAGTCAGATTTAACTATTTCTAAGGGAGTCAGCGGAGTGCAGGTTAAAGAAAACAGCGGCAGCGGATTAGACTATAACTACGCCTTTCAATGGAGCAATGGCTGGCAGGATGTAATGGCTATTATCATACCAAACTATGCTGGAAGTGGAGGAGTTGTTGACCTTGGTAAAAATTCTGCTTTTGAAGGAAAACTAAATAAGAAAGCTATCAAAAATTTTCCGTTTGCATATTGGGGGGAACTTCCATTCACGGTGGGCCCTGTTTACCTTGGTGCGAGCGTATTTCTTCTTTTTATTCTGGCATTTATCTTTATTCGAGGCCCCATTAGATGGTGGATACTTATAGCTTTTATTTTATCTCTAGTTATGTCAATGGGTAAGAATAATTTTGCTTGGTTCAATGATTTCCTATTCAATCACTTTCCACTTTATAATAAATTCAGAGTACCAAGTATGTCACTTACCCTTGGTCAATGGTGTGTGCCTCTCCTTGCTATCGTAGGATTATCTCACTTTATAAAGAGTACAGATAAAGAGAGACTTCAAAAGAGTCTTAAATTTTCAGGTATAATAGTAGGTGCTTTTTTAGTTCTACTTACTTTCATGAGCAGTATGTTTACAGACTTTAGTCATAAAGTGACTGATCCAATAACTGGAAATGTCTTAAAAGATTTTGATAAAGATATATACGACCAATATAAAATAGAAACCTACTTGCTAGAAGAGGCAAGATCAGACCTTATTCAGTCTGATGGATTAAGATCCTTATTCTTTGCCGGGACAGTATTTTTGCTGTTATGGTTGTTCATTAAAAATAAAGTTAAAAAAGAGTATTTAATTCTGGGAATTGGTCTTGCTATATTGGTTGATTTATGGTCTATTGACAAAAGATACTTAAACAATGAAGATTTTGTAAAGAAAAGAGTCTATGAAAAGAAGGCAACTCCTTCCGCAGCTGATCTAGCCATCCTAACAGACACCAGTTATTATCGAGTTTTGGATGTGAGAACTTCTAATGTAATGTCTAATTCAAAGGCAGCATTGTTCCATAAGTCGATAGGAGGTTATCACCCAGCAAAGCTTAGAAGATACCAAGAACTTTACGATTGGCATATTGTTAATGATATAAGAAACAACAGTTACGAAAATAGTTCTGTTCTCAATATGCTTAATACTAAATACATAATTGGGAAAGACCAAAAAGGGGCAGATTTATATAGGATAAATTCAAACAATCTAGGTCATGCGTGGTTTGTAAATAACATTAATACTTTAAAAAACGCAGATAGTGTAATTCTTGCTTTGGCTACGTTTAATCCAAAGTCTACAGCAATACTTGAAGCAACACAATCTGATGTTTCATCGAAACAGCTAGAAATTGATAGTTCGGCCTCTATTTCGTTAATAAGTTATCATCCAGATAAAATGATTTACAAATCGAATAGTATTCACTCTGGATTCGCAGTATTTTCAGAAATCTTTTATAAAGATGGATGGGTAGCTTCAATAAACGGGAATCCTGCTACCATAGAAAATGCCAACTTTGTTTTAAGAGGACTTTCATTACCTAAGGGAGAAAACGAGATAATCTTTAGTTTTGAGCCGAGAACTTATTCAATTAGTAGAGGTATAATGCTAGGAGGTAATACAATCTTGTATTTACTGCTAATTGGTTCATTATTCTTTTGGATTAAAAAAGAGTTCTTTACCAAAAGCAAAGAGGCTAGAGCATAGTGCAATTATCCCAAATATACGGTCTTCAAAAAATCAAACAAAAGCTACTCGCTAATGTAAGGGACAATAGGTTACCACATGCCCAGCTATTCCTAGGACCTGAGGGGAGTGGTAAACTTGGATTAGCATTGGCTCTTACACAATATTTATACTGCTCGAATAAATCTGAAACAGACTCTTGTGGAGAATGTAGCTCTTGTCGTAAAATAAGTTCTCATACTCATCCTGATGTTCATTTCACATTTCCCACTGTTGTGAAATCATCTGGGAAGGAACCCGTGAGTAACGATTTTTTGGAAGCATGGAGAAAAGAATTACAAGAAAGCATATATTTCAATACGTCCGATTGGATTAAGAACATTGCTGACGACGAAAACAAGAAACCCAATATAACACGTAAGGAGACCCGCGATATTATCTCAAAACTCTCGCTCAAACCCTATGAAGGTGAAGCTAAAACACTCATAATCTGGATGCCTGAGTATTTAGCAGGACAAAGCAATGCTTTGCTAAAACTGATTGAAGAACCACCTCAAAAAACGTATTTTATATTAGTTGCCGAAAATTCAGATGCCTTGCTAGCTACAATAACAAGTAGAACACAATTGGTAAAAATACCGAAGTATACTGAAGAAGAAACTATGGCATTTTTACAAGCCAAGTATTCATTAGATCCTCAAAAGGCCGAACAAATTGCATATTTAGCAGAAGGAAACTTTAGAAAAGCAATTGATTTAGTAGAAAGTGTAGAGGACAACTATTCTGAAATGTTTAGAGACTGGATGTTAGCATGTTATAGCAACAACCTCAAAACGGTAAGCTCTCTTGTAGACTCCATGCATAAACTAGGAAGAGTACAATTGCAAATATTCTTGACCAATGGATTGTCAATACTTCGAGAAAGCTTACTTTATAAAACCATTGATAACTACACTATAAAAGCAGAAAAAGACCAACAAGATTTTATTCGGAAATTTTCAGGTACGTTAAATGCTGCGTGTATTGAAAAGAGTTATGAGCAAATCAATGAAGTAATTTATCATATTCAGCGAAATGCAAATGCTAAGATTGCCATTTTTAACCTTTCTCTAAACTTGAGGTATAACTTTGTACGTAAGAAAGATGCTTAATTCATTTCAAAAAATACTAATTCTGGCACCTCATACTGATGATGGGGAATTTGGCTGTGGTGCAAGCATCAACAAATGGGTGGAGGAAGGAAAAGACGTCTATTATGCTACATTCTCTGCTTGCAAGCAATCCGTTTTACCGCAGTTTCCAGAAGACATTCTAATCACGGAAGTTAAGGCAGCAACTCTTACTTTGGGAATTAAACCTTCGAACCTAATTATGTACGATTATGAGGTTCGTACATTCACGTACCACCGACAAGAAATACTAGATGACCTAATACAATTAAGAGAGACTATAGCTCCAGATTTAGTTCTCATGCCCTCTCTTAATGATATACATCAGGACCATAAAACAATTGCAGAAGAAGGACTCCGAGCATTTAAGTTTGGCAGCATTCTTTGCTACGAAATGCCCTGGAATAACTTAGTATTTAATACAACATGTTTTAATACACTAGAAGCACGGCATATAAATAAGAAAATAGAAGCACTCAAAGAGTATAAATCTCAGGCTCATAGACCTTATTGTAATCCGGAATTTATTAAAGGTTTATCTTTAAGTCGAGGAGTGCAAATCAATGCTGATTTTGCTGAAGTTTTCGAGGTAGTACGATGGAAATTATAAAAAGAGTTCTTGTAACTGGAGGCGGTGCTCCTGGTGCTCCTGGAATTCTTAATGCTCTTAAACAAAGTAACTCATCCACTGAAATCTTTTCTTGTGATATACAAGAAAATACAGCTGGAAAGATCTTAGCTGACAGCTATTTTACAGTGCCTTCTGGTGATACAGAACAGTATATACCCGAAATACTACAGAAGTGCATTGAGCATAAAATATCTACTATCCTACCCATTACGACTAAGGAACTCTTACCCCTTTCAAAAAACAAAAAACTATTTATCCAAAACAACATCAACGTTCTTGTATCTGAATTTGATGAACTCAGTGTTGCCAATGATAAAGGTAAACTTTACGCACATTTGGATAAGCACCATATTGCAACCCCATCATTCTGTGTGGTAAATAACCACTTAGAATATATAGAAGCTGCAAAACCCTATATCAACTCGGACACAACGTTTATTGTCAAACCTTGCTTTGCAAATGGAAGTAGAGGTTTTAGAATTGTTGGTTCGGATATAAACGAAGGGGATTTACTTTTTAATCACAAACCAAACTCAACCCATATATCCAGCAGTAAACTGAATTCAATATTATCAAGTTACAGATTTCCTCAGTTGTTGGTTTCAGAATACCTGCCTGGGAGAGAATATACCGTAGATTGTCTCATTCAAAATGGTGATGTTAAATTCATCATTCCGCGTTTAAGAGAAAAAATGAATAATGGAATAAGCGTTGAGGGAACCATTGAGAAGAATGATGAGGTTATTGATTACTGCTACAAAATATTACAAAGCTTGAGACTCGATGGACCAATAGGAATTCAAGTAAAATATAGTATTAAAGACAAACCACTTATTGTTGAAATAAATCCTAGAATTCAGGGCACTACTGTTGCCTTAATGGGAGCAGGAGTGAACATACCTGCACTCTGTACAGATGTACAGCACTTGCAAAATTTCACAAAACCAAATGAATTCCCAATCAAGTGGGGAACTAAATTTATTAGACACTACAACGAGCTTTATTTCTAAGCCTTTTACCCTTTTTTGGATATATTTGACAATTGTATAAATAATCATTTATACATATTAGGAGCAGTATAGATAATACGCTCTTTACCAATGAACTAAAACCAAGAAGAGATATAAATATGGGATGTGGAAGTTGCGGAAATAACAACGGAAGTCATAGCCCCGGTTGCAAGAGCAACGGTGGGTGTAGCACTGGAAGTTGTAATAAGTTAAACGTATACAACTGGTTAACGGACATGGTCTTGCCAGAAGACTATACGCCATTTAATATAGTAGAGGTTAGATTTAAGGGCAGTAAAAAACAATTTTATAAGAATATAAATAACTTAGAGCTATTTACTGGAGACAAAGTAATAGTGGATTCAGACATCGGTTATGATGTTGGTGAAGTATCTTTAAGTGGGGAACTCGTAAAACTACATCTGAAAAAATATGGAGTTGATGAGAACAACTCTGAAATGAGAACAATAAAGAGTAAAGCCACTGAACAGCAAATAGCCAAGTATCAAGAATTCAAAGATGCCGAACAAAAGACATTGGAAGAAGCTCGGACTATTGCCCTTCAACTTCAGTTAAAAATGAAAATAAGTGATATTGAATACCAAGGAGATGGTAAAAAAGTCACTTTTTACTATACCTCTGAGGGTCGCGTAGATTTTAGAGACCTTATTCGTCGATATGCATCTTCTTTCAAAAGCAGAATTCAAATGCTTCAAGTTAGCTATAGGGAAGAAGCTTCAAGACTTGGAGGAATCGGATCTTGTGGTAGGGAGTTGTGCTGTAGTACATGGCTTACAGATTACAAAGTTGTAAGTATGAGTGCTCCTAAAACACAAAACCTGTCCATTAATATGCTTAAGCTAAGTGGACAATGTGGTAGGCTTAAATGCTGCTTAAACTATGAACTTGAACTGTACAGTGAAAAACTAAAAGAATTCCCTTCTGAAAAGGTGAAATTAAAAACTGAATCTGGTCTGGCAAGTCTTCGCAAAATTGATATTCTCAAAGGAACCGCTTGGTACTGCTATGAAAATAGCTTTGACTGGATTCCTGTAAACATTGACCGAGTAAACGAAATCATTGCTGAGAACAAAAAAGGTAAGACTCCTATGACATTAAGCGATACAGCCAAAGGTGCTGAAATAGCGTTTAAGACTTTAGAGTTTAAAGACGATTTGTTAGGTGATACGGACCTCACCCGAATGGATAATAAAAACAGAAAATCTAAAGGAAAGGGTGGCAATAGAAAACCTCAAAACAGAAATAGCAGCAACCGTAAAAAAATACCCAATAACAAAAAGGGTGACAGGAGCGGAGGGAATAGGAATGACCCAAATAAGCCTAAAAATGAGAATAAGCCCAAGGTAGAAAAAAGCACTCAGTCAAAGAAAAAGTCAAACTACAATCCCAATCGTAGAAACAACAGAAAAGATGAATCTAAACCCGATGACCAAAATTAACCTTTAGGCCAAAAGATAATGCAGGAAAGACATTCCAATAGAAAACAATATTTTGATGAGCAAGCACTGACTACAAAAAAATATGTAATCCCATACCTTAACACATTAAAGAAAATTGACAAAAACACCTCCGTTTTAGAGATTGGTTGTGGCGAAGCAGGAAATCTAAAACCTTTCTTAGACTTGGGTTGCCAAAGAGTTGTAGGCATAGATCTCTCATTAGGAAGAATTGAAAACGGAAGAAAATTCTTTAGTGACCATCCCAATCTAGCAAATCTCGAACTCATTGCAGAAAACATATATGACTCTGTCATCTCAGAGGAATTTGACATTATCATATCTCGGGATGTGATAGAACATATTCCAAACCAAACTAAGTTCATGGCCAGATGTCGAGACTTTATCAAACCAGACGGACTCTATTTTATTGGTTTTCCCCCTTGGTACAATCCTTTTGGTGGACACCAGCAGCTTTTAAAAAGCAAACTACTCTCTAAGCTACCGTACTTTCATATTGTCCCTAGACCTATTTACAAAAGAATACTTAAACTCTTTGGTGAAACTGATGGACAAATAAAAGGAATGCTGGAAATTTACGATACCCGTATCACCATCGATCGACTAAATAGGATTCTAAAAGAGAATAACTATACAGTTCTTAAAAAAACAGATTATGTTATCAATCCCAACTATGAAACCAAATTCGGTCTGAAACCTAGAAAGCAAATTGGTCTAATAAGTGCCATACCCTTTATACGAAATTTTTTCACTACAGCCTCGTATTACGTAGTACAAGCAAATAAATAGTCAGGAATCTAGACTTACTCTATTTCTAATAGATCGAGCAAGAGTCATTTCATCTGCATATTCTAACTCACCTCCAACCGATATGCCTTTGGAAAGAGTCGAAACTTTCACCCCCAACGCTTTAAGTTTCTTAGCAATGTAATACTCTGTCGTATCACCTTCTAATGTAGAACTGAGAGCTATAATAGCTTCTGTTATTGTCCCCTCAGAAACTCTCTCCAATAATTCTGGGATTTTAACATCACTGGGCCCTACTCCATCTACTGGCGATACAAGACCACCTAATACGTGAAATAGACCATTGTACTGGCCTGTATTTTCTATCGCAATAACATCTTGAAAGTCCTTTACTATGCAAACTAGACCCTGATCTTTAGAGGGAGACTTACACACATTACATAAATCAGCATCACTAAGATTAAAACACTGCTTACAGAATTTTATCTCGGTTCTTAGTTTAAGAATTGCCTGACTCAATTCCACCGTATCAGCCTCGGGTCTTTTAAGTAAATGTAGAGCCATTCTTAGAGCACTTTTCTGCCCAATTCCAGGAAACTTCGAAAGTTGTTCTACAGCCTTATTGATGAGATTGGAAGATGTACTCATTTCTATCCTACAAATGTAAATACTGACAATAATAATACAACATATATGAAAATCATGTGTTTAACTTGTACCTAGTTTACAAAGTGGAAAAATATTCAGATATACGTACACAAATTAAGGTGCTCGCAAAGCCAAAGCACGAAAAAGGTCATACCGTCCAAGGGGCAAGCTATGTCTTTAGCTACCGCATAACTATAGAAAACTTCTCCAATGTATCCATCAGACTAACGCGGCGACAATGGTATATCTCTGATGGCCTTTTTGGAGAAAGAGAAGTAGAAGGAGAAGGTGTAATAGGCCAAATGCCCACTATAGATCCTGGTGAGAAATTTGAATATGAATCTTGGTGTCCAGTATCTTCTGAATACGGATCAATGACTGGTTACTTCACATTTGAAAATTTAAAAAATAACGAAGTGTTTTATGTAGACATACCACCAATGGTATTGCTACCTGAGTTTGTCTTAAACTAGTGAGGAAATGATTCCAATGAGTCCCACTGCCCAACAGTAATAAGCAAAATAAGACAGCTTACTCTTTTTCACTATTTCTATCATCCATTTACAAGCAAAGTATCCAGCAACAAGAGCTGCAACAAATCCCGCTAGTATCGTAGAATCAAGAATTAAGGCACTTGCTTGTTCAGCAACCGAAAGATCAAAATAATCTTTAAACTCTTTTGCCATTGCTCCAAAAATGAGGGGCAGTACCATTAAAAAACTAAATCGTGCAGCTTTTTCTCTATCAATACCTAGCATTACAGCTGAAGCTATAGTACTTCCACTCCTACTTATACCTGGCATAATTGCAATTGCTTGCACCACACCAAGAATAAAAGCATCTTTAAACGTTACAGGTCCTACAGGATTTTTAGCTCTATCTGAAAAGAATAAAATGACACCTGTAATAAGCAACATAATACTTACTAGGAATACATTGCCATTGTAAAAGTGATCTATGTGATCCTTTAACAGCATTCCTACAAGTGCTGCGGGAACCATAGATATTATAACCAGTAGACCAAACTTCGTCTCATCATTCCACTTAAACTGGAATAAGCCTTTAAAGATTTGAACGATATCTTTCCATAAAACAATGATGGTACTTAAGGCAGTTGCAAAATGAAGTACAATAGTAAAAAGCAATCCTGCTTCTTTTTCTTCAATCCCAAAGATTGCTTTGCCTAATTCAATATGACCGCTACTACTTACCGGTAAAAATTCGGTAAGACCTTGGATGATTCCAAGGATAATGGACTCAATTAAAGTCATTATTTGGGTTTCTTCATAATAGCATATATTTCTATTATAAAGCCTCCTATTACTACAATTGGAGCCAAGGTAATTCTTCTAAAATCATCAATATCGCCTTCAGCACCAGACATTAAGATAAAACCTAATACAATTACCGCAAAGCCAATAATCATCCACTTATAGTTTTGCTTATCAAATACAAACTGTGATTTCACTGTATTTTGAGCTTCTGTATTATTGCTTTTATCCTTTGACATAGTATTAATTGTATAAGTTATCCGAATCTAAATTTAAATATTTTCTAGTCGCTAAGTGTGTTGAAACATATATCACAACCGAGCCACCAATTAGGAGCAAAAATAACATCAAAATGTATTGATACCAGTTTTCTGTAAAATGATACCCTATTGCTCTCATATTTAAGTCCATAGATGCATTAAGCCACGAAAAAAACATCCAGATTGTACTTACAAGTAACAGCACCCCAATGACAAAACTAATCAAGGTCCAAAACAATGCCTTTCTTTTATATGGCTTCATAATAAACTTTTCAGTCGCACCTATTAACTGTTGATTCCTTATTAAAAATCGATCAGAATAAATCAGAATCCGGATAGTATTAGACATAAGTACTGCTGCTATTGAGACCAATATAATACTCAATGCAATTAACCATAGACTAATTGCACGTCTATTTTCATCTATTTGTTGAAATACATTTCTAGGATAGCTCACTTCCAATATCCCCTTACCTCCAGCAAGTTCTCGCTCAAGTCGCATAAGACTTACTTCATCAGTGAACTCCTGGTTCAACGTAATTTCCAAGCTTGCGGGAAGAGGATTATCACCTAAAACTTCTACAAAATCCTCACCAATTTCATTCTTGAAATTAAAAACAGCATCTTCACTACTTACAAATTTTCCCTCATTAACAAATGGAAGTCTTTGGATACTATCGCTGATACTATGAGCCTGTTTATCCTGTAAACCAATATCAAAAAAAACCGTTACCTGAAGGTTTTCTTTGATGTGATTATTGAGTTGAGTGGCATTGATAATAAGAACCCCTAGTAAGCCAAGCAAGAAAATTACCAACGAAAGTGTAGCAATAATTGTAAAACCTCCTGGCTTAGTCCCGCTCATTCTACTTCAAATGTAGTTCAACTACCCTACTTAAAAATCAAGAAGATTTCCACTAAATAACCCTTGTTCTACTACCTTTGCAGCTTTCCAAAAATCAATGAGTTCATACGATTTTAAAGCTATAGAAAGCAAATGGCAAGGTGAATGGTCTGCCAAAGACATTTACAAAACGACTATAGACCACAGTAAGCCAAAGTATTATGCTTTGGATATGTTCCCCTATCCCAGTGGAGCAGGCTTACATGTCGGACACCCTTTGGGCTACATAGCTTCCGACATAGTAAGTAGATACAAACGGCTCAATGGTTTTAATGTATTACATCCAATGGGGTTTGATGCATTTGGTCTACCCGCAGAACAATATGCTATCCAAACTGGACAACATCCCGCAGTAACTACAGAAGAGAATCTTGCTCGTTACAAGGAACAATTAAACAGAATTGGTTTTTGTTATGACTGGAGTCGAGAGATAAAAACCACTGACCCTTCTTACTACAAATGGACACAATGGATTTTTATTCAACTCTTTGAGTCTTGGTACAATGCCAAAACAGATAAGGCCGAAGACATAAACTCCTTGATTACCATTTTCGAAAATGAAGGGAATGTAAGTATCCAACACAACGGAGATGAAGTAGAAAAATTCACCGCTGAAGACTGGGAAAATAAGAATAAACAAGAGCGAGAAGCTGTTTTACAATCCTACAGACTTGCTTTTCAAAAAGAAACTACGGTTAACTGGTGCGAAGCTCTTGGTACTGTTTTAGCAAATGATGAGGTCAAAGATGGTTTATCTGAAAGAGGTGGACATCCAGTAACTCAAAAACTCATGAAGCAATGGTACTTGCGTATCACCGCCTATTCTGACCGTTTACTCGAAGGACTAAACAGAATAGATTGGACTGATAGTATCAAAGAAACGCAACGCAACTGGATAGGAAGAAGTGAAGGAGCCAGTATCCAATTTAATCTCATAGGTTCAAAATCCAAGATCGAGGTATTTACAACTAGACCTGACACCATTTTTGGTAGTACGTTTATGGTTTTAGCACCCGATCATGAACTGGTAATTGAAATTATAACCGCTGAACAAAAAGAGGAGATTGAGGCATACGCAAAAACTGCTGCAAACAAAACAGAGCTTGAACGCAAAAAGGATAAAAAAGTAAGTGGCGTTTTTACAGGAACGTATGCGGAGCACCCATTTACAAAAAAGAAACTACCCGTTTATATATCTGAATATGTATTAAGTGGATACGGTACAGGAGCTATTATGGCTGTACCTGCTCATGATGAGCGAGATCATGCATTCGCAAAGAAATTTGGATTAGAGATTATACAGGTAATCGGTGGGGGTTCGGTTCGTGAGGACACGAATGATGAAGACGAAATAAACGTGCAAGAAGAAAGCTACGATGCTAAAAGTGGTCGTTTGATGAATAGCGAAAACTTTGACAGATTATCTGTAAAAGAAGGAGCTGCTGCCATCATTCAACTTTCTGAGGAACGTGGTTTTGGAACACGAAAGATAAATTTCAAACTGCGTGATGCAGGATATAGTCGTCAACGGTATTGGGGAGAACCTTTTCCAATCATCCATCAAGATGGAATACCTACAGTAGACACTAATCTACCTACGGAATTACCGAAAGTAGAAAGCTATGAACCTACAGGTACAGGAGAAAGCCCTTTGGCTAGTAATGAAGAATGGGTAAATACCCCTTCTGGTAGGAGAGAAACGGATACCATGCCTGGATATGCGGGAAGTAGTTGGTATTTCCTACGTTATATGGACCCCAACAACGATACTGAGTTTGCAGGAAAGGAAAGCTTGGAATACTGGAATCAAGTGGACTTGTACATAGGAGGAACCGAACATGCCACAGGTCACTTACTGTACAGCCGTTTCTGGACTAAGTTTTTGTATGACAGAGGCTACATTCAATTTGACGAACCGTTCAAGAAACTGGTAAATCAAGGAATGATTCAAGGGGAGAGTATGATGGCCTACCTTTTGTCAGTAAGTCTTAAAGCCAAAAAGGGAAACTTTAAAGTCTTTCAAGATGCTAAAGTAGTTAAAACACAGTATATACTAATCTCAAAAAACAGAATTAGCGATTTTAAAACAACCGATGATATTTTCCAAGCCAATCCATTATTTAAGAAGAGTTTTGATGATTTCATCAAACAGGAGGAAGAAAATGCACTAAACTCCCTTAAGCCTTTTAACCAAACAGAGTATAGCTACGGAAGATTAGAACCATCAATCATATATAAGCGACACATTGATATTAATCTTGTAAAAAGGAACATAGTAAATTTAGATGGTCTTAAAGCAGATTCAAAATACAGCCATTTCTCAGACTCAAATATAATCACCGAGCTTGACGGTACTTTCATCTGTGAACCACAAGTCGAAAAAATGTCCAAGTCCAAGTTCAATGTTGTCAACCCAGACGACATCTGTGCGGAGTACGGAGCAGATACGCTTCGACTGTATGAAATGTTCCTCGGACCACTGGAAGATAGTAAGCCTTGGAGCACCAAAGGAATAGACGGTACACACCGTTTCTTGCGTAAGCTATGGGCATTGTTCTTTGACTTGGACGGGAACACACTGTGGAAAGATGATGAAGCGAGCAAAGACTCATTAAAAACTTTGCACAAGACCATTAAGAAGATTACAGACGATATAAACAACTTCTCTTTCAATACTTCTGTAGCTCAGTTTATGATTTGTGTAAACGAACTAGGCAGTCAAAAATGCTCGAACAAAGAAGTTTTGGAACAGGTGCTTGTACTATTAGCTCCTTTCGCTCCTCATATCACAGAAGAATTGTGGAATGCAATAGGCAACGAAGGTTTCATTGCTGATGCAAAATGGCCAGTGTATAATGAAAGCCATGTTGTAGAGAGTAGCAAGGTCTACCCTATTTCTATCAACGGCAAAACGAGAACAAATCTTGAATTCCCTCTTGACATGAGCAAAGAAGACATTGAGAAAAATGTACTTGCCAATGAAGTGGTACTGAAATGGCTAGACGGCAAACCACCTAAGAAAGTAATAGTAGTACCTGGCAGGATTGTGAATGTGGTGATGTAGGTCCATCATCCATGTTCGAATAGCAGTATTTAAGCCATCCAACATCATTTTCTTTAGTATGAGACAATTAAAAGTCTCAAATGGAGTACTTGCATTAAAATAATTCCTTCCAAATGCAACCCTCTCCTATTATCCTTGTATATCATTTAAAACAACAAAGGTATTAGCACGCCCAAAGAGCATATCGTAATAATACAGCAGTGTATGACAGGTAATCCTGATGCAGAGTACCAATTGTACCAACTGTATTCTGGTGCTTTGTACAACACCTGTCTGCGAATGCTCCGATATGTGCCAGAAGCAGAAGATATGTTACAAGAGACATTCATAAAGATTTTTAAAAACTTGAAGAGTTTCAAGTTAGATTCTAATTTTTATACGTGGACCAATAGAATAGCAATCAACAGCTGTATCAACCATCAGAGTAAGAAAGGAATAGACTATACAATGGACTATGAGCATGAAGTGGCCATGAAAGCTGCTGATGAGGAATATAATGAAGACGAAATAGAATATTCTGTAGAAATGGTGAACAGAGGGATCATGAATCTCCCCAATGGATACAGAGAAATAATAAGTTTATACCTACTGGAAGGGTATGACCACAAAGAAATAGGTGAGATACTTGGCATAAGTAACTCCACCAGCAAATCACAGTATGCCCGAGCTAAAAAGAAATTAAAAGAACTATTATCAGCACAAGCACATGGATAATTTAGAAGATTTTATTAAAAAAAACAAAGGTGAGTTTGATTCTAAAACCCCTAGTCCAGATCTCTGGAACCGCATTAAGGAGGAACGTGAAGAAGAAAAAGTCATCCCTATAGCTACGGGCAAACGGGCTGGAATACCAATGCAAATAATGAGAGTGGCTGCAAGCTTTTTGATACTTGCATTAGCAGCTTTTGGTGGATATCAGTTACTGAATGATAGCAACAACGAAATGGATAATGAAGTTACTCTTGAGACTTCTAACCTTCCTACTGAATTAGTAGAATTGGACCAATACTACGAAAGTCAAGTAACCGTTTCATTAACTCAAATCAATCTAATTATATCTGATACTTCCATTCTAAATGAAGTAAAATCTGAATTGAAAATGCTAGATGACGAGAAGGGAAAACTATTCTCTGAATATGGAAAAGAAATGGATGACCAACAGATTGTTGAAGCCTTAATGAATACGTATAGAATGAAACTTCAAGTTTTGGAAAATATATTATCACTTTTAAACGAAAATGAAAATGAAGCAGATTTATCAATATAGTCTAGTATGTATCCTACTAATTAGTGTACCTACTCTTTGCTCTGCTCAGTTCAAAGACTCAAAAACTTACACCAAAGCCATTAGTCTAAGAGAGGGAGGACGACTGTCTTTAAGAAATAAACACGGGAATATAAATATTACGAGTTGGGACAAGGATTCCGTAGTGCTAACCGCAACCATAAGTGGTCGGTCTAAATCTTTAGCTAAACTGCAAGAGAGTATTGCTAAGACGAATATTAATTTTAGACAATCAGGAAACTCAGTGGATATAGCAACAGTCATATCGGAAACCTCTTTTAGCAAAGGATTGAATCAAATTATGTCGGCAGTTGGAGTGGAGAATGAAATCACAATCAACTATGAAATAAAAGTGCCTAGGGGAATGCGAATGGCTATTACCAATAAATATGGAGATATATACCTTGACAATCATACTGGAAAGCTTGACATTGAACTGAGCCATGGTAATTTGAGAGCCAATTCACTCAAAGAAGTAAACCATCTGCGTTCAAACTTTGGGAATATATATATCATTGAGGTTGAAAAACTAAAAGGGAATCTCCTTTTCAGTCAATTGGAAATAGAGAAAGCAGATATTTTAGACCTCTCATCCAAAAGCACAGAATATGAATTTGAAACCGTTAATCAATTGAGAATATCCTCATCCAACGACAAAATAGATATAGACGAGGTGGGAGATTTCAATCTGGTAGGGTCTCTTAGCAAAGTATCTATTGATGACTTGCTAAATTCCTCTTCCATTAGTTTAAAATACGGTAAGGTCCGCATTAAAAAAGTACACAAAGAGGTGTGTTCATTTATGGCAACTACTACACGCTGCACTTTAGAAATAGGTCTAGAAAAGGGTAGTAATAACAAAAAAATCAGTGGTATGATTGGCGAGGGGCAGATTCAGAATGTAAATCCTGACCTCAAAATAATTTCTAAAAGTCTCAATTTGGATGCACATATAGGTGATGTCAATGCTGCGAACTGCACCTATCACTTCACTTGTCAAAAAACTAAAATTTATTTCAAGTAAAATGCAACCCTACCAGATCTTCTCGGTATATGTTAATATGAGATCAATAAGAAACTATATTTCTATCATCATCCTAGCAATCGTATCACTTAATAGTATAGATGTAAAAGCTCAAAGTAGACAAGATGAAGAGGATTATAATGCACTTTTTAAACTTAAAAACATACGAGGTTATGCAGGATTTACTGCTGGAGTTCTCAACATTGAAGGAGATAACATTACGGCTAAGACAGGAGGTTCTGTTGCTGTGATATTGAACCACCGATTGGCACTAGGAGTAACAGGTAGTGGATTTGCTGGCTTTCAAAACACTGTTATTGATAACAAAAAGTATTCGATGGTTGGAGGATATGGAGGTTTACTTATTGAACCTATTATATTTCCAAAGAGAGTGGTTCATCTCAGTTTTCCTATTGCATTTGGCGGTGGAGAAAATCAATACTTTAAGGACTCTTTGGGTTACCGAGATTGGGACCATAATTACAGAGACGAATTTGTCCAAGATTTCATCTACATAGAACCTGGAATAAATCTAGAATTCAATCTTACCAAGTTTATGAGATTTGGAATCACCAGTTCATATATGTTCACCAACACAATTAACACCTCTCCCATGGACGTTACTCAGCTTGACGGATTTAGCATAGCAGCCAATTTAAAACTTGGTTGGTTTAAATAGAGTACCCCTTGTAACTTAATACTCCCTCATTCTATATACAAATAGGACACTTAACACCGATAAAATAAATCTTACCATAATGAAAAAAATAATTGCAATTGTATTGCTCATTGGAACCTCCTTGTCTGGATTTTCTCAACTTACCCAAAACATTAGAGGCTCTATAAAAGATGCGGACACCAAGACTCCACTTATTGGAGCGACGGTTACGGTTTTCTATGGAGAGAATAAAACAGGGGGTATAAGTAATGAAGAAGGGCTATTTATTGTCAAGAATGTTCCAGTTGGAAGAATAAACATTACGGTGCAGATGTTGGGTTATGAGAACCAAATAAGAACCCAAATTGAACTGAAATCTGCAAAAGAACTCGTACTTGATTTGGAACTCCAAGAATCCTTTGCGAGTGTTGGAACAATTGTAGTGACAGGCAAGATAAGCAAGGAAAAACCACTAAATGAAATGGCTACATTAAGTGCCCGATCATTTACCGTGGAAGAAACCAGTAGATATGCAGCAGCAGCATTTGACCCTGCACGTATGGCACAAAATTTTGCGGGTGTCTCTAGTGGTGGTAACGACTTATTCAATGAAATAGTTGTGCGAGGTAATTCTCCCAAAGGTGTACTCTGGAGACTGGAAGGAATAGAGATTGCAAATCCAAATCACTTTGCAGCTGGAGGCGGATCAGGAGGAGCAATAAGCATGCTTAGTAGCAGTACACTAGGCGGTTCTGATTTCTTCACAGGAGCATTTCCTGCGGAGTACGGCAACGCTCTATCTGGAGTTTTTGATTTACGATTGCGAAAAGGTAATAACGAGAAAAGAGAAAATTCATTTATGATAGGAGCTTTAGGAGTTGAACTATCTACAGAAGGTCCTTTCAGTAAAAACTACAACGGATCTTACCTAATAAACTATCGCTATTCTACTTTAGGAATTCTAAATGCCGTGGGACTTAATCCAGTTGGAGATTTGCTGCCTACCTATCAGGATTTATCCTATAACTTTTACTTTCCCACCAAAAAGCTTGGTCAATTTAGCATTTTCGGTGTAATGGGTCAAAACGGTACAGAAAACTATGATGACTTTATTGCTACTGATACTTCTGAAGAGACCAGAGATGATTACGACGGATTTACAGAAACCGGTTTTGTGAATACTACAGGCATCAAGCACATTTACAATTTTAGTAACAAAGGATATCTTAAGACAGTGGCTTCCCATTCTTACAACAAAATATCCATTTTGGATGAATCCCTCGTTATTGACACTCTAAAAAATACCGTTTTTAGATTTAATGAGGATGACATATCCAATGTAGAAACACAGGCTCGATTAAGTATGATGTTCAACTACAAATTCAATTCTAGAAATACACTTAGAGCAGGAGTTGTACTTTCTCAACTGGACTATAATTTCTTAAGTAAATTTCATGACTATGAAGACGACAGTACGTTCATCGCTTTTGATGATAAAAATAGCTCATTACAATACCAAGCTTATGCTCAATGGAAATACAGATTAACCAAAGAGTTAACACTAAATACAGGTGTCCATCTTACTCGTTTAGGAGCGACGAGTGCCAACAGCATAGAACCTAGAGTATCACTTAGCTATAAAGCCTCACCCAAACTTTCGGTGTCTGCATCCATTGGTAAACACTCCCGTCCAGAACATATTGCTCTTTACCTTTTCAAATCTAAAGATGCAAATGGAAATGAAACAAGACCTAATAAAAATTTAGAACTTACAAAGGCATGGCATTATGTAGTTGCAGTGGATTATAAGCTAAATCCAAATGTGCGAATCAAAACAGAAGTGTATTATCAGTCTCTTTTTGATGTCCCAATATCCATTGCATCAGGCTCTAACGTTTCTGTACTAAATACCAGTAACTACTGGGATGCCATTTTCAATAGCGACACTACTCATCTCATGAATGGTGGTACTGGGGCAAATGTTGGCTTAGACTTTACTTTGGAAAGGTTCTTTAACAAAAACTACTATTATCTTCTTACGGCGACCATATTCAATAGTTCATACAAGACAGCTACCAACAAATCATTTAGCACCAAATACAACGGAAACTATCAGTTTAACTTACTAGGCGGAAAAGAATTTAACTTGAGGAAGAAGAATCGAAAGATTGGAATCAATGGGAAAGCAAATTTTTACGGCGGCAACCGATATACTCCTATCCTATTGCAAGAATCAATAGCTGAAGGTGGTACAGTAAGAGATAAAGAAAATCCATTTGGAGAACAAACTCCTCTTTACTACAGATTCGATGTAGGGTTTAGCTACAAGTTTAATAGAGCAAAATCCAACCATAGCATAATGCTGGATATACAAAATGTCTCCGCTAGAGAAAATATTGGAGGGACTTATTACAACAGTAAAAAACAAACTATAGAAAGCTGGACTATGACGGGACTCTTTCCATTTTTCAACTACAGAATAGAATTTTAAAACATATAATCATGAAAAACACACTAAAATTATCTTTAATCGTGGCTGTATTGGTCATCTTTTCCGCTTGTGAAAGAAGTATTTGCATAAAAGGAAACGGAGAAAGAGATACCCGAAACATAGATGTTGCGGACTTTACTGGAGTAGAACTTGACGGATCATTTGATGTAGTCATACTCCAAGGGAATCGTTTCAAAGTTGAAGCAATCGGGGATGAAAACATCCTTGAGAGTATCCATGCAAGAGAAGTTGGGGGAGTTTGCAAATTGGATTTGAATAGAGGTTGTTACAAAGACTATAAACTCACTATTGAGGTAACTATGCCTGAACTTACTGACGTATTTTTGGATGGATCTGGAGACTTCACTATTGAAGATTTCAATAACATTAACACCCTAAATCTAGAAATAAGTGGAAGTGGAAGCATTGAACTCTATGACCTTTCAGGATTGCAAAACATAAACTCTAAAATAGATGGCAGTGGTGATATAAATTTCAAACGAATTATTGGAGGAATAGATAATGTGAAGACTATCATAAATGGCTCTGGCGATTACAACGGATTTGGCCTCCAAGCAGATAATGTCATCACCCGTATTAGCGGAAGTGGTACTTCTGAAGTAAATGCGAGTACCACACTGAATGCAACTATAGAAGGTAGCGGAAACATCTTATACAAAGGCACTCCAACAATAAGCAAGAGTATCACGGGATCAGGAAGTTTGATAAATGCAAATTAGTTTCATGCATTTGTCAATCGGAGAAATTAGGTAAGAGTTTCTCCTTTAACCCCACTATTTGAGAGCATTATAAAACCTGAAGACAGGTCACTGTTAAAGGTAAAAAAAGTAGAATGGGCCACTCACATGAGTATTTTGGAAGAGGTTTATAAATTGGATTTGTAATCGTAATCCTAAAGTAGAATTAATTCAATTGCTCACTTAGAATGAGTTAAGAATAATTCCTACATTCAATATAGATACAAGTTTTCATCACCTTTCAATCTCATTATTTGCATTCTTTTACAAATTCAATTCGCTAGTTGTCAGCCACTTAGTAATGATTAATAAATTAAATGTAACGTTTATCTCTGTTCTTATACTAATGAATCCGAACAATGAACTTATTAATATGAAACTAAAATCAATCACCACTTTATTCCTCCTAGTTGTGGGACTTTTATCTCAGGCTCAATTACCTGATATGATAAAGGATAAAAGCAATTTCATTGCGGTAGATGCCGCTCATCTTGTTGGTGTTAATGGATTAATCCAACTTCTAAAAAACAAAGGATATACTATTACGCCAAAATACTCAGTCAAATAATAAATTTGATCCGACAACATTGTGGACCACACGGAATCTAATTTCTTAAATCTGATTAATGAGCATAGAGGCATACTGCATAAAATATGCAATATGTACACAGACTCATTTGAAGATAAAGAAGACTTAAGACAGGAAATCACCCTTCAACTTTGGCGATCTTTCTCTTCCTTTAAAGGAAGCAGCAAATTCTCAACATGGATGTATACTGTATCCCTTAATACGGCAATTCTTTTCCTTAAAAAAGATAAAAAAAGAATTCAAACTTCAGAAATCACTGTGAACACACCTGATGTTGCAACGACCCGTTTTGAAGATGATAAAATGGCGACCTTCTACCAAGCCGCTAAAAAATTAACCAAAATAGAAAGAGCTGTGGTATTCCTATACCTTGAAGGTCTGTCGCACAAAGAAATAGCACTAAATCTTGGACTTACAACGGTAAACGCCAGAGTACGTCTTTCAAGATCAAAAAATAAATTAAGAAAAATTATAGATAAAACATGAATTTAGAAGAAATAAAAGAAAATTGGGAAGAAGACAACCCAACGACCGCAGAGATAATATCGTTAAAGGATAAAAAAAGAGTAGCCTCTCCAATACAAAAAATCAGCACTAATTTAATCATGGAGATTATCGGGTATGCAATCTCTGGGATTCTTTTGGCCACTTATATGGTATTATCCGAAGAACGGGAACCTATATCCCAAACCTTATTCGTTATTTTATCCTTTATTGGATGTATAAACATAGCTCTATATCTTGTACGAGCAATCAAAGTATATCTGAGTATTAAGAAAATAAACCTAACAGACCCAAATAGTTTAAAGAAGTTTTGTTTCAACTTTAATGTTAGTTTAGAAATGTACAAGGCATACAATAACACCATGATGCCCGTTGCGATTTTCCTAGGAGCAAGTATTGGTTCTCACAACTTATTCGATCATTTTTATGCTGACTATATTAGCAATGGATTTACGCCTCAATTCCTACTGATAATGTTAATCGTATTTCTAATTGTTCTTGCAGCAGCATATTTCCTCACTTGGTTAGCTGCACATTGGTTCTATGGTAAACACATTAAATCAATTGAAGAATTAACAAACGATTTATATTCGTAAATATAGGATAGACTAAAGTTCCATGGCCAACAAATTCAGAATAGAGACTAAAAGGCTCATTCTTCGGGAAATAACAGTACATGACGCTTCTGCCATGTATGAGTTAAATCTCGACCCACTTATTAAGCAGTACACTTTAGATGACCCGTATACATCCATAGAAGCTGCTGCCGAGTCGTGGGCTACCTACGATCATTACAAAAAACATGGCTATGGAAGATGGGCTGTTGTTTTGAAAGAAACAAATGAAATACTTGGCTGGTGCGGTTTAAAAAACAATGGTAATTTTATTGATATAGGATACCGATTGATTCCTCGGTTTAGAGGAAATGGATATACAACAGAAGCTGCCAAAGCCTGCATAGAGTATGGATTTAAGACACTAAATATGCAGGAAATAATAGCTAGAACAATTAAGGACAATACAGCATCTATTAAAGTCATAAAAAAGCTTGGCATGCACTACTGGAAAGAGGAGACATGCAAAAACCATCCAGCCATATACTATAGAATTTCGAAATAGTCTTCTTCTCTTTATCATTTTTGCGAAGTGATTTCATACCTTCGGACCACTTTAAATAACTATTAAAATGAATAGCTGGATAGATATACCCCAAAACTCTGATTTTAGTATACATAATCTTCCATACGGAATCTTCTTGAGGGATGAAAAGCCTACTCCAGGAGTAGCAATTGGTGATTATATAATTGACCTTAACGCAGCTGCAAAGGTTGGAGTGTTTACGGATTTAGAATTTGACACTTCTGTATTTGAATCTGACTTTCTAAATGATTTTATAGATTGTGGTAAAGATGCATGGACGTCATTAAGACACTGCCTAATTAAAGAATTGACTGCTCAAGGTAATCTCTTTGAATTTAAGGAAAAGGTAATTGTAGACAGGTTGTCTGCGGATATGTGTATGCCTGTTCGAATTGGAGACTACACTGATTTTTACAGCAGTATTGAACATGCCACAAATCTCGGAAAACTATTCAGGCCAGATAGTGAACCACTACTTCCAAACTGGAGACACATTCCTGTAGGATACCATGGCAGGGCTAGTAGTATTATCATTAGTGGGACACCAATTAAGCGTCCTAGTGGTCAGAGTAAAGCACCTACGGCAGATACTCCCAGTTTTGGCAAAAGCAAACGACTTGACATTGAACTGGAAATGGCTTTTATAATAGGTAAATCAACCACTCTTGGTGATTCTATTAACATTAACAATGCCGAAGATCACATTTTCGGGAAGGTTATATTCAACGATTGGAGTGCTCGAGATATTCAAGGCTGGGAATACGTACCATTGGGTCCCTTCCTTGGTAAAAGCTTTGCAAGCACCATTTCTCCTTGGATTGTTACGATGGAAGCTTTAGAACCGTTTAGATGTGAGAGTATACCACAAGAGCCTACCGTTCTTCCGTACTTACAATATGAAGGTCAAAAGAATTTTAATATCAACTTAGAAGTTGGTATTACACCAGAAGGAGATGAAGAAACTACTATAAGTGAAAGTAACTTTAAGTATATGTACTGGAATATGGCCCAGCAATTAACGCATCACACAGTAAATGGTTGCAACGTTAATGTAGGCGACATGATGGCTAGTGGAACTATATCGGGACGGGATCAACATAGCTATGGCAGTATGATTGAAATAAGTAAAGGAGGCAAAGAGCCTATGGAACTTAAAAATGGCAAAACGCGTACCTTCCTTGAAGACGGTGATACGATAACTATCCGAGCTTACTGTGAAAAGGACGGAGTACGAGTTGGTTTTGGGGAGTGTAGCGGTAAAATATTACCGTAAATTAAGCTTAATCTTTAGAAATACGTTTTCTTCGAGGTCGCATAACCCTTTCCTTCTTTTCAGGTTCTTCTCCTGGTTTTGGACGAGCTTCTTGAACGCTTAATTGGCGATCATTAATCTTACGTTTATTCAATCTAATTATTGCTTTTTGCCCTTCGTAATTGGAGCCCATAAGCACAAAACCATAGCCCTTAGGCTTCTGGTCTTCCATATCTTTCAGAATTTTAACTGATTTAACCTCGCCATACTCTTCAAAAAGAGCACGCAGTTCGTCTTCAGTTATTTTATAATCAATGTTGGAAACAAATAAGTTCATTTGAAAATACTAAATAGTAGTCTTTGTTATTAATAATTATACGCTTATCGCTAATATCTATTGGCAAAAGTATTATTTCTGAAATAAACTTACATACCACCTCCTTGTTTATTTTTGCCCACACGTCCAATGAAAAAGATAGCAAACTATATCAACGGTAAGTTACAAGCTCCAACCAGTGGTGAATACATAGATAATTACAACCCTGCAACTGGTGAAATATATTCTCTTATTCCAGATTCAGACCAAACGGATGTTAATCTTGCTATTCAGAGTGCAAGAGCTGCATTCCCAAAATGGTCTACCTTGAGAAATAGTGAACGTGCTGAATGGCTCGAAAAAATATCAAATGGAATAAAAGCAAGATTAGAGGAACTAGCTCTAGCAGAAAGTATTGATAATGGTAAGCCTCTATGGCTTGCACAGTCAGTAGACATACCTCGAGCCGTTGATAATTTCAAGTTTTATGCTACCGCTATTATGCACTATGCTTCTGAGAGTCACCATACGGCAGAAGGCGTAATAAACTATACCCTAAGAAAACCAGTTGGTATTGCAGCTTGCATCTCTCCTTGGAATTTGCCTCTTTACCTTTTCACTTGGAAAATTGCACCAGCATTAGCCGCTGGGAATACAGTGGTGGCTAAACCCTCTGAAATCACACCAATGACGGCATACCTTCTTTCAGAAATTTGCGAAGAAATAAAATTACCAGCGGGAGTACTTAACATTGTGCATGGCCTTGGTTCAAGCACAGGTAATAGTATAATTTCAAGTGATGAAATTGACCTTGTATCATTTACTGGAGGTACAGCCACAGGAGCTCATATTGCAAAAATTGTAGCTCCAAAATTCAAGAAGATGAGTTTAGAATTGGGTGGTAAAAATCCCAATATTATTTTTAATGATTGCGATTTTGATAAGGCTTTAAAAACAAGTATCAATAGCTCATTTGCTAATCAAGGACAAATCTGTCTTTGTGGTTCACGAATTTTAGTCCAACGAGGGATATATGAAAAATTCAGAGATGCATTTGTAGCAAAAGTGAAAGAAATGAAAGTTGGAGACCCTATGGACCCGACTTCTAGACTCGGGGCTATTGTGAGTAAACCACATTATGATAAAATACTGAGCTACATTGAAATTGCTAAATCCGAAGGAGGACAAATTCTGACAGGAGGAGAGGCCGTGAAACTAGACGGAGAAAATAAAAATGGATGGTTTATCTCACCTACGGTTATAGAAGGATTGGACCAACAATGCAGAACTAATCAAGAAGAGATTTTTGGCCCAGTTGTGACGATACAACCTTTTGATACGGAGGAAGAGGCTATTGAGTTATCCAACAGCACTGAGTATGGCCTTGCAGCAACAGTCTGGACCTCTAACCTGCACACAGCTCATCGAGTGGGCGACCAATTAAAAACTGGTATTGTATGGGTAAACTGTTGGTTGTTAAGAGACCTTAGAACACCATTCGGAGGAATGAAAAACAGTGGAGTAGGTAGAGAAGGAGGCTGGGAAGCTCTTAACTTTTTCACTGAACCTAAAAATATTTGTATAAAATTCTAATTCAGAATATTGGTCTATAAAAAAGGGTCATTTGCAAAAGCAAATGACCCTTTTTTATTTTGGATGTTTAATCCCTAAAATGACAGAAGCATTTCTACTCTTCTATTAAGAGCTCTTCCTTCTTTATTATCATTGGACGAAACTGGTTTAGTCTCACCAAACCCTTGAGCAACTAGATGTGATACATCAGCACCCTTTTTACTTAAATAATTTAAGACAGATTGAGCTCTACGTTTTGATAAGTCCATATTCATATTATCATCTCCTTGACTATCCGTATGTCCTTCAATCGATAAATTTGCCGTTGGATTTGCTAGTAAAATAGTAGCAACTTTATCCAAAGATTTAAAAGACTCAGACTTAATAACGTCACTCGAAGTTTCAAAGTAGATGTTCTTAGCTAAAGAACGTACCACATTAACTATGTTTGGACACCCTTCTCCAGAAACTACCATTCCTTTGGGAGTATTTGGACATTTGTCAACTACATCCGGAACACCATCTCCATCGGAATCTGTTTTGCTGTTGACTCCACCGTTGAATAAAAATCCAAGTCTAATTGTCGGTGTTATACCCTGACCAAATCCCGAAGTCTTACCTTCTGGTATTACCGTCTTAGTAGTTGTACCTGCAATTGTAGTCTCAGCATCTCCTTCTTTAATAGTTGTAGCAGAAAAACCCAAGTTAATCTGACCACCTACATAGAACGAATTATTGATCCAGTAATCAGCACCTGTAAATGCCATAACACCAAAATTCGAAGTCTTGTTGGTTGACTCCCCTTTGGTATCTGCTAAATAAGATCCCCCATTTGAGTTGGAAGCCTCAGTAGTATTGGACCCAAGTCCAAAATTAAAGCTACCACCTACAAAAGGTGAAAACTTAGTATTTCCCCCGAAGTGTTTCTCCACTCCAAGTCCTAATCCATACATGTTTTGTTTAAAAATAAACTCTCCAGTAGCTCCTGTTCCATCCGCATTCTCAAAGAAATTAGAGGTACTTGACGTACTGTTCACATTCAGATCTGCTCTAAGAGCTAAATCCGAACTTAAGAAATAACGAAACCTTAGAGTTGGCAATAACATGTTCTCTAATGTAAAGAAACCTCCACCATTATTGACATTCAGATTCATCTGAACTTCAGTAACTACGTTTCCTTTACTTGGTTTCTGAGCGAATACATTCACTAACAAACAGAAGGATAGGATAGTAATAAATAACCTATTCATATCTTCCGTCTAGATTATTTAAGAATAAATCCTATTCTGAATGCAGGTGTAATACCCTGACCAAATCCTGAAGACTTTCTTTCTGGATTTACAGTTTTAGTAGTAGTACCTGAAATTGTAACCTCGTTAGTACCCTCTTTCTGAGTATTTGCTCTAAATCCAAAGTTTATTTCTGTACCTACATAAAATGAATTACCAATCCAATAATCAGCACCAGCAATGGCCATTACACCAAATCCACTGTTCTTGGCTTCAGATTTTACGGAATAATCCATGATGTAAGAAGATCCATTGGAGTTTGAACTTTCAGATGTGCTACTGCCCATACCATAATTTACTTGAGCACCTACAAACGGAGAGAATCTATTATTACCACCAAAATGCTTTTCTACACCAATTCCTATATTGACACTAGAATTTTTAACTACATTGTCACCAGTTCCGCCGGTTCCGTCAGCATTCTCGATAAAATTATTAGTGGTTGAATTACCATTAACACCTAAATCAACTCTGAAAGCCATATCGCTAGAGGTAAAATACCTGAATCTTAAAGATGGTAAAGTAAAATTATTATTAAAATTAGATAAGTTGAAATTAGCCTCAGTTACAAGGTTTCCATCACTTGGCTTCTGTGCAAATGATACTACAGCAAATGCCATAACTACGAATGTTAAAATTGTTTTTTTCATGTTTTTGTTGTTTTATATTGGTTAAAATATTTTGCAATGTATTGATATTCTTTCGGAAAAAATCCCCAATAGTCCCATTTATCGACGAAAAAATCCACTTTTATACGCAGTATAAATAACTCGAAAACATGTGACCATAAAGTAGTTTTTACGTCTAACGGAATTAAAATACAATGTTCTAATTCTTAACCAAACCAACTATATTTAGTGGAAAATAATATGTTACAAACCTAAGAATTATCCCTCCTCCACTTATCTTTGCTTCAATCACAATGGAATTACAATATAATACTCAGCAGGAAAAAATCACCCTAACAGAATACGGCAGAGGTGTCCAAGAAATGATTGAGCACCTTAAGTTAGAAAAAGACCGAGATAAAAGGAATATCTTGGCCCATACCGTTTTTAGGGTAATGATAAATCTAAACCCTGATATTAAGAACCAAACAGACTATGAACAGACTGTTTGGGACCATATGCATGAAATTGCTCATTTCGATTTGGATATAGACAATGAATACCCAAAACCTGAGCCTGCTACTAAAAAGGCCCCACCTGAGCATCTTGGATATAAAGCCGTACTAAGTAAATATAGATATTACGGTCGTAATCTTATCGACATGATAGATGGTGCTAAGGACATGGAAGATGGGGAACTAAAAACCATGTATATCAACTACATCGCATCATTCATGGTAAACTCGTCTAAGAACTGGAACGAGGAAGATTTAACTCCAGAACAAATTGTACAACATTTGGCAGATTTATCACAAGGTCAATTACAGGTAATTCCTGATTCTCTTGACATACATATTGAAAAAGTAAGACGACCCAACAACCGTAATAGTAATAACAACAACCGCAATAAAGGGAACAAGAAAAAGAAAAACTTTAACCCGAAATACAAGAAAAGATAAATGGGAACTTTCACGATAGAAGGCGGTTACAAACTCAAAGGCACACTTACACCTCAAGGAGCAAAAAACGAAGCTTTACAAATACTGGCTGGGGTACTTCTTACAGCCGAGGAAGTAGAACTACATAATATACCAGAGATACGAGATATCCTGCGTATGATTGAACTTCTTAAAGGGCTTGGAGTTAAGGTTGAACACAAAGCTAAGGGCAACTGGATCTTCAAAGCAGATGAGATAAATCTGGACTTTTTCCATAGCGAAGAATTTAGAACAAAAGGTGCTGCTATTCGAGGCTCCATTATGATAATAGGTCCATTATTGGCTCGGTTTGGGATTGGCTACATCCCAAGTCCAGGAGGTGATAAAATCGGCCGAAGAAGACTTGACACTCACTTTATTGGATTTGAAAATCTCGGAGCAGAGTTTTTCTATAATAAGGAAACTGGATTTTATAAAGTTGAAGGAAAAAACCTAAAGGGAGCATACATGCTTCTCGAGGAGGCTTCAGTAACTGGCACGGCTAATATATTAATGGCTGCTGTCATGGCCAAAGGCACGACAACCATATACAATGCTGCTTGCGAGCCATACTTACAACAATTGAGTAAAATGATAAACTCAATGGGAGGGAAAATTTCGGGCATTGGTAGTAACCTTCTCATTATAGAGGGAGTTGGTAGTTTAGGTGGGTGTACTCATACTATACTACCAGATATGATTGAAATAGGCTCATTCATTAGTCTAGCAGCCCTTACCCAATCCGAGATTACAATAGAAAATTGCAGAGTTGATCAATTGGGTTTGATACCTAAAGTATTCAAAAAATTAGGAGTTCAATTTGTAATAAAGGATGATGATATTATAATTCCAGAAAATCGTCATTTTGAAATAGACAACTTTATAGATGGTAGCATGATGACCATTTCAGATGCACCTTGGCCAGGCTTATCTCCTGATTTGCTAAGTGTTATTCTTGTAATGTGTACGCAAGCCAAAGGCAATGTCCTCATTCATCAAAAAATGTTTGAGAGCAGATTATTTTTCGTGGACAATCTGATAGACATGGGAGCACAAATTATACTATGTGATCCTCATCGAGCTACCGTTATGGGACTTGATAGAAGAGTCCCTCTTAAAGCAGCCACTATGGCTTCTCCTGATATACGTGCAGGCGTCTCACTATTAATCGCAGCGATGAGTGCTGAAGGCACAAGTACTATTCATAATATTGAGCAAATTGATAGAGGATACCAAGACATAGACACTCGACTAAACGCAATCGGGGCTCGAATTACGCGTTCTTAGTACATGCGTACCTTCAAAATCATAACAATCGCAAGTTTTCTAATCTGTTTTTCCGCTGGGATTACCGCAAAAGAGAACATAATCAGACCAGCAGTTGGTGATCTTGCTCCTGAGATTGCAATGAAAAACCCAACAGGAGAAATTATAAAACTCTCCAGTTTACGAGGTAAGGTTGTACTTATAGACTTTTGGGCCAGTTGGTGTAGACCTTGTCGCATTGAAAACAATACTGTTCGTAAAGTTTACAACCAATATAAAAATAGCACTTTTGACATTGGAGAAGGCTTTACCGTCTTTAGTGTAAGCTTAGATGAAGAAGCTGATATTTGGAAAAAAGCAATTCACAATGATCGATTAAGTTGGGAAAACCATGTTTGTGATTTCAAAAAGTGGGACAGTCCTATTATTGAAGTTTACAACTTTACTTACTTACCCCACAACCTCCTAATTGATAAAGATGGAAGAATCGTAGCCAAGGGACTTTTTGGATCTAAACTTGAACAAGAATTAGCCAAACACTTGGCAGAGTAATACTGTGTCAATATGACACAATATAAACTGGCAATACTTTTGCAACACCTTCCTTGTAAAAGTACATTTAAATGATGTCAGAAGAAACAAAAGAGCAAGACGAACAGGCTAAAAACACAGCCGACGAATCAACACAAGATACTGAAAAAGAGACAGTTGAAGTCAAAGAGCCTAGTGCAGAAGAAAAGTTATCTGAGCTCAATGATAAATACCTAAGACTTTATTCGGAATTTGACAATTACCGTAAGCGTACTTCAAAGGAGAGAATAGAGCTATTCAAAACGGCAGGGCAGGATATTATGACAGACCTTATTCCTGTTATGGATGACTTTGAGAGAGCACTTCAAAACATGGATAAGAAAGGAGATGTCAAAACTATAAGACAAGGAGTAGATTTAGTCTATAACAAATTCAAAACTAGTTTAGAGGCGAAAGGACTAAAGGCCTTCAAATCCATCGAGAAGGAATTTGACCCTGAAATCCATGAAGCAATAACTAAGATTCCTGCTCCATCAAAAAAATTAAAAGGCAAGGTAGTAGATGAAATAGAAAAAGGATACAAGCTTAATGATAAAGTAATCCGTTTTGCTAAAGTGGTTGTAGGAGAATAATATGAGTAAGAGAGATTTTTACGAGATACTTGGTGTTGATAAAAATGCGTCAGAAGCTGAAGTAAAAAAGGCTTATAGAAAAAAAGCTATCCAGTACCATCCGGATAAAAATCCCGATGATAAAGCTGCAGAAGATAAATTCAAAGAAGCAGCGGAAGCATATGAAGTATTAAGTAACGCAGAAAAAAAGCAGCGTTATGATCAATTTGGACATGCAGGTATGGATGGTCAAGGCGGCTTTAGTGGTGGCGGGATGAATATGGACGATATCTTCAGCCATTTTGGAGATATTTTCGGCGGCAACTCCGGCGGAGCAGGTGGAAGTCCCTTTGAAAGCTTCTTTGGAGGCGGTGGAGGTGGAAGAAGCCGAACACGCCAAGCTGTTGGGTCAAATATCCGTATAAAGCTAAAACTTACTCTTGAAGATGTCACTAACGGGGTCGAGAAAAAGATTAAGTACAAGAAAAAAGTAGTGGCTGACGGTGTCACTTTTGATACCTGTAGCACTTGTGGTGGCCGTGGCCAGGTGAGCCGAATTCAGAACACCTTTCTTGGACAAATGCAGACTAGTAGCCCTTGTCCTACGTGTAGAGGTAACGGAAAAAAGATTAAGAACATTCCTCCAGGAGCAGACGGTATGGGTCTCATCACTCAAGAAGTCACAACTACTATTGATATCCCAGCGGGGGTATCTGACGGAATGCAACTTAATGTACAAGGACGTGGTAACGAAATGCCTGGCGGTATTGCTGGTGACTTAATCGTTCTAGTAGAAGAAATAAAGCATGAATCTCTTGAAAGAGATGGCAATAACATTATTTACAATCTGCACATTAGCTTTCCCCAAGCTGCATTAGGAGCCGAAATAGAAGTACCCACTGTTTCTGGTAAAGCGAGATTTAAAATCGAGTCAGGTACACAAAGTGGAAAAATCATCAAATTGAGAGGCAAAGGAATTCCAGACCCTCACGGTTACAAAACTGGGGATCAATTAATATATATCAATGTATTCACTCCTAAGAAGCTGAACTCAGAAGAAAAAGCTTTATTGAAAACGCTACTTGACTCTGAGAATTTCACCCCAGACCCAAGTAAAGAAAAAGGCTTTTTTGACAAAATGAAAGACTTCTTTTAACTAGCTTTTAATAAAAAAAATTAAAGCCTGTTTTGTATTAAAAACGGGCTTTTTCATGTCTGTTCGTAAACAGAAATATCCATTTGTAAATAAAAGCTATTCATTCTCATACATAATTAGAGCTTTGTAAGTAGTGAGACGATATCTTCTTATCCTAATTATCAGTGCGTCGACATCTGCATTAATCTCAGCTCAAAGCATTCAAAAAGATTCCTTATTAAAAAAAATCAAGTCATCCACCGATATTGAATTCTTTGAAGAAATGGTTGACTATATACCTCTTTATGGAGGCTATAACAAGTTTGAGAAGAAAGAACTTACGGAAACTATTAAGACAAGGACAGCAGAACTGAACTTTGAACTTACTTCTTCTAAATTTGCATACCAACAATCTATTGAAAATACGCTAGAGGGCAATTACACTAAAGCTCTAGACATCGTAGCACATCTCCTCCCGATATTCAAAAAGCATCGGTCTATTTATGAAGTCCATTGTTATAATACAACAGGAGGAATGCTGGCAGATCTGGGCGACATTGATGAGGGCTTAAAGAATATGACAATGGCAATCGACCTTGTCGAAAACTTCAAAAGCAACACGAAAGAATACAACTATTGCGTAATCAACAACCACTTGGTTCTTGGGAACATTTATTACGGCTCTGATCAAATAGAAAAGGCCAAACTGAATTTTCTAAAAGCCGATAGTATCGCAAGCTTGGATTCCACACTTATTAGAGAAAAGTGCTACAGTCTTCTGAATCTTACGAATATTGACCTATCCGAAGGAAACTATCTAGAATCATTTAAAAAGAGTAGTCAAGTGAAACAGATTGCCACTTCCACTAAATACTCGGAAATACTGGCCTATAGTCACCTCAAAATTTCGCAAGGATATTTAAAACTTAAAAAAAAGGACTCTGCTTTGCTACATGCTGATTTCGCAAAACAAATCTCCGAAAAGTATGGTTTCTATAGAACCGTAGCATCTGCACATCGTCTTAAATCTAAAATTCACAAACAGTTTGGGGACTTTGCAAATGCAACTTACGAATACGAAAAATATTTCAATGCTAAAAGAGCATTTGACTCCAAAAACACCAATGCAATGTCAAATTACTATACCGATTTGGCAAACAAAGATGCACAGGAAAGAAATGAACTACGTATCCAACAAGTAAAACAAAATGAGGACGCACGACTCTCCAAAATTACAGGGATAGTATTATTCATAATGTCAATTGGCCTAATTGGTTTATGGTTTTGGTTTCAAAGAAGAAAGCTCCGTGAAGAGGTAAAAAAAGAAAGAATGGACAGTCTATTAGTAAATAGTCAATTAACAGCTATTCGCTCTCAGATGAACCCTCATTTCACCTTCAATTGTCTTAATTCAATACAATCACTAGTCTTAAAACAAGATGTGAATGGGGCATATGATTACATTAGCAAATTCGCTCTTTTGGTACGATCTGTTTTGAATCAATCTAATACAGAATGGATTGACGTTGAAGAAGAAATTAGCACCCTAAAACTCTACTTAGAACTAGAAGAACTGAGGTTTGACAACGATTTTCACTATCATATTGCAGATAACGACTTAAACGGATTTGAAATTCCTCCTTTAATTATTCAACCATTTGTAGAAAATGCCATTAAACATGGCCTTCTTCATAAAAAGGGTTTGAAAAATTTAACCATAACATTCAAACAAGATGAAGAATTCCTCCATTGCACCATTATCGATAATGGTATTGGCAGGGCTAAATCCTCTGAGATTCAAGAAAGACAACAACTGAAACATATGTCCTTTTCAACTCAATCAACTAATACCAGATTTACCTTAATGCAAAAAAGGCTTGGAACAGACAAACTAGGAGTTACAATTGAGGATATTAAAACGGAAGAGGGAGGAACTAAAGTCCATTTGACTATACCTTGCAAAATATTATTCTAAGACTCCTATTCGTTTAAAAAAACGACCATTCGTAAAAATTAGATTCACTAAACACTTGTAAATATCATTATTCGCATAATGTCAAATAAAATACGGGCAATAATAATAGACGATGAAGAAAGTGCTAGACATATCCTCGGCAGTCTATTAGCTCGAATTTCCCATGACATAGAGATCATAACCAAGTGTTCTAACCTTGAAGAAGGAGTAATCTCCATAAAGGCATTTAAACCCGATTTGGTCTTCCTAGATATTGAAATGCCACAATATGCTGGATACGAAATCACCTCATTCTTTGACAAGATGAATTTTGAAATCATTTTTGTTACGGCTTACGATCATTACGCAGTAAAGGCCTTTGAAGTAGCAGCGGTAGATTACATTCTAAAACCCATCAGCATAGATAGACTTACTGAGTCTATTGAAAAGTATAAACGAAAAGCTAAAAACAATGTTGCGGCTTTGAACTATCAAACCATGATGGAAACTCTGGAATCAAACACCATAAGTAAGCTTGTAGTTCCTACCATTAAGGGTCAAAAAGTAATATTCATAAAAGACATTGTTTCTATAGAAGCTAGTCGTGCTTACTGTACCATTCATGCCTACAATGGCGAGTCTTACATTTTAAGTAAAAATCTAAAACACTTTGAGACGCTGTTTGCCGAAAATTCGCTTTTTTTCAGATGTCACAAGTCTTGGATTATTAACACTCAGCATGTTGATTCATATTCTAAATCTGAATTGAGTATATCCCTAATTAACGGACAAAAAGCAAAACTCTCCAAATACAAAAAAGCGGAATTTGAATTCGTAGTCTCGCATTAGTTTTCTCAAGTATCCATTGGGAAATAAATCAATCCATTGGGAAATAAATCAATCCATTGGGAAACTAAGACTTAAGTTCTCTAGGACTACATGGTTAGTTTGAAGTATATATTTACATGAAACCATGAAAAAAACACTACTTACCTTACTCGTATTTATCGGTTGTTTAACCATAAATGCTCAAACAACCATCCAAATGGTGGCGGACCTCAACTTAAAACCCTTAGACTCGGATATGGAAAAAGGAGTAGCTCACAATGGGAAATACTACTTTGGTGCCACTACCGACCAACACTCCGATTACCTACATGTATATGATGGAAGCAGTGCTCCAACATTGGCTCCTGGTGTAACAGGGAATTCAAATGAAGCAGGACGAAATCCCAAGAACTTAGTAGTTTTCAATGGCAAAATCTACTTCCAAGGTTATTTGACTTGGAAAGGGCAAGAGCTAATGGAATATGACTTCACTAATGCACCTACAATGGTATACGACATATACTCCACAGGACAAGCTAGTTCTTCTCCAGAACATCTTACCGTATTTAACAATAAGCTATACTTCATTGCTACAGAAATCACCAATGGTCGCGAACTATGGGTATACGATGGAACAAACACTCCTACACTAGCTGCAGACATTAACCCAGGATCAGGGAGTAGTTCTCCTACAAACCTCACAGTCTATAATAATAAATTGTACTTTGTTGCAACTGATGCCGATCAAGACATAGAACTATATGAGTATGATGGTACTAATCCTCCAAAAAAATACAATGTCAATACTCAAACCACGGGAAGCAGCAACACCATAAGTTCAAAACCAGATTACTTGACGGTTTCTAACGATACTTTATACTTTAGGGCTAAAGGAACAGATAATATCACGGATTTATACGAATTCACATCTTCAGACAGTTTTCAGCTTGCGTACATTTGGTCTGGGAGCAGAAGACATATTTATCCATCTCATCTCGCATCTTATAACGACAAGTTATATTTTAATGGGATCCCTCAATGGGGGAAGTATAACTTATTAGAATTTGATGGCACAAACGCACCTTCTGTGGTTCATGAAATAAATGGTGCTGGAAATAATTCTTTTCAAACAGACCTTACAGTAGTTGGTAATAAGCTGATGTTTAGGGCACTTAATAGTCAGACAGGCTATGAACTGTATGAATATGATGGTGTGGACACGCCCAAATTGGTTTTGGACATTCTACCAGGATCAGCAACCTCTGACCCTAGAGACTTCGTTGCATTTGGAACCAAATTAATGTTCGAGGCAAGAGATTTAGTATCAGGTATGGAATTAAGAGTGTATGATGGTACAAACCCACCAACGCTAGTTTATGATAATTCTCCTGGGAACCAATCCTCTAGGCCAATCTATTTTATCGAATACGATAACACACTATATTTTACGGCAGATGACGGTGTTCACGGAAAAGAACTTTGGGAATACGATGGTACTGGGAGCCCATCCATAGTAATGGACCGTCTGCCAGGAACACAAAGCCATAATCCCGAACAAATAACCGAATTCAAGGGCAAATTGTATTACAGAGGTCAATGGCAAAATAACAAACATGAAATGTTTGAATTTGATGGCGATACTACAATCCAAGTTACGTCTATAAACTCTTCCTCAAACGGTTCATACCCTAGAGACTTCTATGAATTTAATGACCAGCTAGTATTTACCGCTAGAGGAAGTGATGGGCAAGAATTATTTGCTTGGGATGGGGATACCGCTGTGCAAGTTGCAGACATCAATCCTGCTGGAGGAAATGGAAATCCTGGCAATTATGTTGAATATAAAGGAAAGCTATATTTCTCAGCTGACAATGGAACGGATGGGACTGAACTGTTCGAATGGGACGGAACAAATGCTCCTACACAACTGGCCAATCTTCACTCAAGCGACTACTCAAGTCCAAGGTCTTTCACTGAATACAAAGGCATACTATATTTCGTTGCCAGAAATGAAAATAACAGCAATAGGTCGATGCTATGGAGTTATGACGGAACTAATCCTCCTGCACTAGTAGATTCAAGCAACCTGTGGAGCGTATCACATCTCCACATATATAATGACAAATTATTCATGTCTGCATGGCTTGGAGCACAGCAGCCTGAGCTTTATGAATTTGATGGCACCAATGCACCGAAGATAGTTGCGGAGATACATTCTCAATACGGCTCATCTCCTGGATTCATGACAACCTATAACGGACTAATGTATTTTAGTGCCAGCGATGATACAAGAGGTCGTGAAATATGGTCCTACAACTCAACAGACACGGCATGTCATGAGGCGGTACCAGGGCCCAACGGAATTAACGTAGAAAGATTTTTTGTTTTCAAAGACAAATTATATTTCACAGCAAATGCAAACAATGCGGGCTCAGAACTATGGGTTTTAACAGCTCCAAAAACGCAAACTGGGAACGTTAAGAACATTGTAAAAAACATACAAGTTTATCCAAACCCTGCAACGGACATGGTAACCGTATCAATGGATCAACCAGTTACTAAAATAACCGTGTTGAACATATCTGGTTTAGAAGTAATGACCATAGATAATAATTCTACATTTAATATTTCCTCACTTTCCTCTGGAGTTTACATTCTCCTTATAGAATCTAAGGACCACACAGGATTTTCGAAGCTAATTAAGGAATAAGTAGCTTTTCATTTGTAAAAGGGGGACTTTTAGTCTCCCTTTTTTTTTTGCTGTTTTGAAGTCAAATTATGTATCCATTGAGCTAATTATCATTAGCTCATTTTTTTGTTCTGTTTTACCGTTTACGAACTCAACTTAACGACTTATGTATTTGCTATTGTAGCCCCTCCCACCCTAAGTCACCTTTGAACTATAACTATATAATAGAAGAATGAAAAAATCAATACTTATCTCTTTATTACTTATCTCAACTGCAATAATGAGTATGGCTCAGGTCACTAATGATCAGAAAATGAAGTATTACTTCACTTTTGGTAATCTAGCTTCGGACATCTCAGGAGTAAGCAATATTTCTAAATCATCTGGAAGTGTCTCTAGAACCTCAGATCGTTTCAATGAGGAAAACGCATTAAAAATAGGCACATCAACAAGACTGCCTGGAGGAAATACAAGTAACTTCACAAGCAATAACATTAATAATTCAACACTTAGTTTTTGGATGAAACAATCTGAAATAACCACTTCACAAACCAAACGTATTATTCAGGTTTACGGAGATAATTCGCATGGATTTAGGATAGAATTAGCTTTTAACGGAACGGATGTCACTCTTGGATGGAATGCCAGACTTGGGACTGTTTCATCATATACCGGACATTCAGCTGCCACTATTCAAAACGACCTTGATAATGACTCTTGGCATCATATAGTAGTCCGAACAGAACTTACCTCAGCAAACAAAGTTAAATTCGACTGTTTTATAGATGGCACGTTAAATACCGCTCTATCTAATAAGACAATAACACACACTCAAAACATCTCATTACTCCTAAAAAACGCAACACTATACCTCTCGCCTACCGCCAATTACGACGGAAATTTGGATGATGTATATTTCTACGACAGAAACCTCTCCGATGCCGAGATTTCTCTTTTATACAATGAAACTGCTCAACCTGCTAACATAATCTATGTAAATCATGCCGCTACAGGAACAGGTGATGGCACTAGTTGGAGTAATGCCTATACGGATGCCAGAACTGCATTCATATCCGCACCAAACAGTAGTCAAATATGGATGGCAAAAGGTAAGTATATACGAATTGGAACGAATAGAAATGCTGTCTTCGGTTGGGAAACTGAAAATATATCCCTGTACGGAGGCTTTTCTGGCGATGGGACAGAAACCAGCATACAAGATAGAGACTGGGTAAACAACAAAACTATTTTATCTGGCGACTTAGGAAATGACAACGATCCATCAAACAATGCATATCACGTCTTTATGGGGCCTCTAGGAAACATCAATCAACCCATACATTATGCATACATCAATGGTATAATCATTCAAGATGGTAATGCAAATGGTAGCGGAAGTACTAAAACAGGCCGTATGGGTGCTGGTGTCCTTTTATGGAGCTATGTTACTAATGTAAAATTTGAAAATTGCGTCATTCAGAATAATACAGCCGTAGGTGGTGCAGGAATTCATGCATCATCAGAAGGAAGAGAACTGTATCTAAACATGACCAACTGCCGACTGACAAACAATACGGCTCGTGTTGGGGCACCTTTTCTTTTTCATACCGATGGTAAAAATCTAACTGTTGATATTGCTAATTGCCTTATAGACAACAATACAATAAAAGACCTACCAATGGGAACTGGAGGTAATGGACACGGCGGAAGTGCTATATCCTACAATGGAGGCAGAATGACTCTCATTGGAGTAAATACAACATGGGCTAAAAATAAAAATACGGGCACTACTGTTCAGACTCGCAAACCAATACTAGCCCTATCTAAACGTTGGGGAAGCGGACAAGGTTATATGACTTTAGGAAACTGTATTTTTAGTGACAATGAGCGTTCACAAAACAACTTCACTTTCGATGCAGATACCAAGAATTACGGTTTTTCGTTTATTGGTCTTTCCAATATTCTTATGGATGATACCACAGGATACTTATCGCATATTAATGACAACATAATTCTTGAAAATGCTCAGTTCATGGATTTGGCCAATGACGACTTCAGAATAAAAGCTACTTCACCGGCAAAAGACGAAGGAGATACCAGTGGATTTAACATCATCCCGACACTAGATTTAGGAGGAAATCCAAGAGTTCATGGGACCAACATAGATCTAGGATGTTATGAATCTAAAGGCTCTGCGAGCATACGAAAATCTGCTTCAGAGAAGATTACCATTTACCCAAACCCGACAAAAGGTATGATTTCAGTAAAATCTAGAACACCAATAAAAGCAATTAAAATCATGAATATTTCTGGCCAAGTCCTTTTTCAATCCTCTGGCAATACTATTGACGTATCAAGCCTGCAGACCGGAATCTACATTCTTAAAACGGATGAACAGAATGGTACCAGAACCTCACGATTTATAAAGCAATAACTCCATAGATTAACTAAAGACTAAAGGTGAGGACCTTTTTTCATTTGTGGGCCGGTGTAAGCCGGCTTTTTTGTTTCTATAAACGGCCTACAAACTCAAAACGACGGCTTACCCATTTGTCATTGTATCAAATCTTGTGCTAAAGCACATTTGCTTTATAAAAAGTAAACATGAAAAAAATAATACTCTTATCCGTAGTACTTCTTGGCTCACTTACGACCATATTCGCTCAAGATAGCACCTCCTAATAAGCTGTTAAAGCAAATCACTTCTGAATTCGGAGATGGCCAACCTGCTAGCTACCTTGAAATTCCCACAGATAGCACCTCGAATCTTTTATTAGATAGTAACTTCACATTGGAGTCTTGGATCTACATCCCTACGGACAAAGACTCGCTCAAAAACATAGAAATAATAAGTAATCATGGTACAAGTGGTGGATTTGAATTCAACGTACTTGGCGATGAGCTTGCATTATTCATACTTAGTCTTGACTATGGAGTAATCCAAATAAACCATGGTGCTAAAGTCCCTTTTGACGAATGGGTGCACGTTGCTGTTTCCTTTGGGCTAAACAGTACAAGAAATGTGTTAGACGTAGATTTTTACATAAATGGCACAGTAGCAGGAACTCCTCCTCCTACCAAATTTAAAGGAGAACTACGTTTTGAAAATAAAAATGAAATCCTAGCCATTGGAGGTGATCCATACCATTTTTACACATTCAGAGAAGTAAATCTTGATGAAGTCCGAATTTGGAACTATAAAAAATCTGACTCCCAAATATCCGCAGGATACAAAGCATGCTTGACTGGACAAGAAGCAGGATTAATGGCTCATTATACATTCGAAAACATCAATGCCAATGGAGACGTCATGGATCAAACTAGTAATGGTAACAATGGCACAATTCGATTTTACGATGATACACGCAAAGAAGGAGGAGCTTACGCTTGTAAACAAAAAGCAAATAGGATCTCTGAAAACAAGATTCAACGAGTAAACATCTATCCAAACCCCACTTCAGGATTTCTTACGATCAAGACTGATAAATCATTCAATCAGATTAATGTACTCGACATCACAGGAAAAACTGTTAGGACATTTACTCAACCCAATAAGCAACTCGACGTAACAAACTTGCCCCGTGGCATTTATATTCTCCAAATCAACCATGATACCCATACATCATCTGCTCGTTTTATAAAGAAATAAGGTTACAAACCTTTTCATTTGTTAAAAAAGAGTCAATATAGAGTTGACTCTTTTTTTTTACTTTGCACGCATCTAATCCTTTGTTAAGAAAGATTCTCATATTCATTTTAATTGCTTGGACTTCTTGTCTAAATGCCCAATCCATTTCAAAAATGGACAGTATGAATCAGGTAATTTTTAATCAGACCGATAGTACATTTTTTGCCAATTGGGCGTATACCATCGTCGATGATACGAATTTCAATCCCGATGAAAAACGCCAACTTATCGAATGGTTTATCATCCGTACAACAGATCTAAATCAAGAAGAATCTTATGCTCATTTCCGTTTTCGTAAATCAATTCAAAAGACCATAGAAGGTAACTATAAGGAAGCATTAGAAATAATAGATGAGATACTTCCAATTGCAAAAAGATATCACAGTCTTATAGAGCCGGGATGCTATAATTCTGCAGGAGGTATGATTGCCTTACAAGGTGAGCCAGAACTGGGTATCATTTACCTAAAAAAAGCTATAGAACTAACTCCTACATACCATCTACCTCAATCCAAAATAGACAGAGCTCTTGTAAATCACTATACCACTTTAGGAAATATCTACTCCAACGATACACAACTGGATAGTGCAGAAAAATATGTACGAAAAAGCTACATGATGGCAAAACAAATTGGCATTTATGGAACTAAGGAAAGATGTTTTGGCGTGATTAATCTTGGCAAATTATTTTATCTTAAAAATGAAATAGATTCAAGTATAGCATACTGTAAAAAGGGTTTACAAGAAACCCAAATTAGACATTATGAAGACCTCAAATGCTTTGCACTTATGCGTATCGCTGATGGATTTTCAAAACTAGGAAAATACGATTCTTCATTTCATTATTACCACTTGGCCTTAGACAAAGTAAAGAAGCATAAGTTACAAAGACTTCATGTAAACATTCTCTACAAATTAGCTCATTTACATAAAAAGCTAGAGCGATACGAAAAATCAACCATTTACTTTGAAGAATACAGTAAACTGAATCAAGAACAACACAAACTTAACAAAACTGCTACATCTAACCACCTGATAAACAGAACAAAAGAACAAGAAAAGACACAAGCAAAACTGGAGCTTCATCAAATAAAGGTAGAAGAGCAACTAAAAAGGCAACAACTCCAAATTGGAATTTTAACCTTATTGGCTTTGGTTATTATCCTTGGATTATTCCTATATTTTTGGTATCAACGTAAAGAACTTACCCAACAATTAAGAGAACAAAAAATAGAAAAAGAGTTAATAGCTAGCCAGATACGGGCAGTAAATTCTCAGATGAATCCGCATTTTGTCTTCAACGCTCTCAATTCCGTACAAGATCTAATCATCCAAAAAGACATACGCAACTCAAATATCTACCTTGGAAAATTTGCTGAGCTTATGCGAAAAACATTAGAATACTCCCAAGTAGATACCATAAGTTTACACAAGGAATTAGAAACTACAGAACTATATCTTGAACTTGAAAAACTTCGATTTGGAGATGATTTTGAATACACCATTAACAATCTACTTTCAAAAGAAGATTCTGACGAAATTATGATTCCAAGTCTGTTGCTCCAACCCTATACCGAAAATGCTATAAAGCATGGCTTACTGCATAAAAAAGGATCGAAAAACCTTAAAATAGAGGTCAAAAGACAAGATTCTATCATTTTACTATCTATTGAGGATAATGGAATAGGAAGACAAAAATCTACTGAGATTAATAGTCGCAGAAAGAATAAACCATCAAGTTTCGCTATGCAAGCAAATGAAAATCGATTGGAATTAATCAAAGAATCCTCTGGTTTAGATATACATCTAAACATTGAAGATTTGACCGAACCCACTGGCACTAAAATAGTATTGAAAATCCCAAGTTAGCAGTTCGTATTACGCTTAATAAAGTCAACACAACGGTTCACGGAATTGTAGCGTATAAATTCAAACCTTTATTACATATTTGAACAACCAATGACTGAAACAATTAAGGCAATTATCATAGATGATGAGGAAAGAGCAAGGAGACTATTGTCAACTACACTTACCGACCATTGCAGTGAAATTGAGGTGCTCGCTCAATGTGAGAATGTCCCCGAAGGAGTACTAGCTATCAATAGACTCAAACCTGATGTTGTTTTTCTGGACATTGAGATGCCCGAATATACTGGATTTGAGCTACTCGATTTTTTTAGAGAGGTTGATTTTGAAATAATTTTTGTGACCGCTTATAGTGAATATGCCATTCAAGCTTTTGAAGTATCAGCGATAGACTATATTTTGAAGCCTATTCGTATCGACAAACTGGAAACTGCAGTAGAAAGACTAAAATCAAAACTTTCTAGTACCACAATGTTTGACAGATTGGAAACCTTAAAAACTAATTTAGCTTCTGACTACATCGAAAAAATTGCTGTTCCCGTTTCTGATGGACTGATTTTTATTAAAGTAAATGAGATATCGTATATAGAGGCAGACGGATCATATGCTAAATTACAGCTAATTAACGGATCTAATATGCTAATTAGCAAGAATCTAAAATTTTTCAAAGATCTTTTGAAAAATCAGAATCACTTTTATAGAGTCCATAGAAGTCACCTTCTTAACATGCATACAATTCAAAAGTACAACCGGCACGAAAGCCTTGTTATACTTGAAAACGGAACTAAAATAAAAGTAGCAAGAGATCATAAAAGCAGTTTTGAAACCGCTCTTAAAGATTTGCATTCCGATTCATAAAAACAGGGATTACATTCCCTAGATTTATAAATTCCGAGCACCATTGTAAGAATACATGCATCTCCACGTATATCTGACCATGAACACAAAAAAAATATTCAATAGAACACTCGCCGTACTTATACTATTCTCTTCCATTACGGCATATGCCGCCGTAGCACATTCTTGGAAAATCGACAAAACACACACTGGAATTAATTTCTCTATCAACCATTTTTTCTCTGCAGTAACAGGCAACTTCAAGGAATACAGCGGAACTATTTCGTTTGATCCCGATAATTTAGAAGGAAGCTCAGTTTCTTTTACTATCCCCGTAACTAGTGTCAATACTTCTGATGCAAAACGAGATAAGCACTTGCAATCTGCTGATTTTTTCAACGCAAAAAAATTCCCCAACATTACTTTCACATCGGATAAATTTCTTATGAAAGATGGTAAACTTAATGTGCTTGGAGATTTAACAATAAGAGATGTCACTAAAAAAGTAGCTTTCCCAATAGAGATTAAAGGACGAATGGACCACCCATTTATGAAAAATTCTGAGTTATTGGGAATCGCAATAAATACTAAAATCAATAGAACTTCATTTGGTGTAGGAACAGGTAGTTGGGCTGCTACATCTGTAGTAGGAGAAGACGTATTGATCTCTATAAATATGGAACTAACTCGAAAAAAATAAGAACTTATTTAACTAGAAGGGTTAAAAAAAATCAACTTGTTAATACTTAAATGTAAAAGGGAAAAGCGTAGAGCCTTTCCCTTTTTTAATTCCTATTTTCGCGACATGAAGTTTGCTTTTATTATCCCCTTTGCTCTACTAATTTCTTGCAGCCAATCTGCTCAAAATCAAATTCAAGAAAAAACAGAACCAACAATGGATTGGCTCTTAGGCGACTGGGTAAGGACAAATGGACAACCCGGAGAACACACTTTTGAACATTGGTCAAAAACAAATGAAGGATTCATTTGCAATGCCTTCACCATTGTAAATGAAGACACTGTTTTTCAAGAGAGAATTGATGTTTATTTAAGTGATAATATTTGGCAATACAAAGTAAGTGGTCCAAATGATACAGCTGTTATTTTTAGTGCCACAAGCATATCTGATTCCAACTTCATTTGTGAGAATTTGAAACATGACTTTCCTAAAATTATAACCTATGATAAAGATGGTGATTGTATTGCTGCTACTATATCTGATGGTAGTACTAAAGAAATACTATTTAGGTACGAAAGAGAGCATTAAAACAACCCCTTCAATAAATCATCGTCTACTCCATTAGCTAATGTAACTTTAAGCTTATCGTTACGCTCCATTTCTCGTTTTATAGCAAACTGAGCATTCTCATTTCTAGCCCAACTTCGTCTTGCAATACCATTATTTACATCATACAGCAACATATTTTTTAATCGAGCATCTGCCTCATTTGTGCCGTCTAGAAGCATTCCAAAACCTCCGTTCATTACTTCGCCCCAGCCTACACCTCCACCGTTGTGTATGCTCACCCAAGTAGCTCCACGAAAGCTATCGCCTATTACATTGTGAATAGCCATGTCTGCTGTAAACTTACTTCCATCGTATATGTTACTTGTCTCACGGTACGGCGAGTCTGTACCACTAACATCATGGTGATCTCTACCCAGCACTATTGGAGCACTTACTTTACCAGAAGCAACCGCTTTGTTAAAGGCCTCCGCTATTTTAATTCGACCTTCACTGTCTGTATATAAGATTCTGGCTTGAGATCCCACTACCATTTGATTTCCATCAGCTTCCTCTATCCATTTGATATTATCTGCCATTTGTTGCTGAATCTCTTTTGGTGCAGTTTTCTGAATTTCACGCATTACACGTGCAGCTATCTCATCCGATTTCTTCAAATCCAATGGGTTGCCACTTGTACACACCCATCTGAATGGACCAAAGCCATAATCAAAGCACATCGGACCTAAAATATCTTGTACATAACTGGGATATTTAAAGTCAATCCCGTTTGCTGCCATTACATCTGCTCCTGCCCTACTACTTTCCAATAAAAATGCATTTCCGTAATCAAAAAAATAGGTTCCGACAGCTGTATGTCTATCAATCGCAGCGGCATGCCTTCTTAAAGAAGAATAAACCTCTTCTTTAAATTTTTCTGGTTCCTCAGCCATCATTATATTACTCTCTTCAAAGGTTAATCCCGCAGGATAATACCCTCCAGCAAAAGGATTATGTAAGGACGTTTGGTCACTCCCCACGTGAATGAAAACTTTCTCTTCTGCGAATTGCTCCCAGATGTCTATTACATTCCCTACATAAGCTATGCTTACCACTTCTTTATCAGCAATTGCTTTACGTACCCTTACCAAAAGCTCTGTCATATCAGAACACAGCACATCCACCCATCCCTGTTCATGCCGCTTATGAGCTGCAGCTGAATTCACCTCGGCACATACTGTGATACAACCTGCAATATTTCCTGCTTTGGGTTGAGCTCCACTCATTCCTCCCAAGCCTGCGGTTAAAAATATCTTACCCGCTGAGGTATCACCTTCTTTTAACTTCATTCGAAAGGCATTCATCACTGTAATTGTAGTCCCGTGAACAATGCCTTGTGGACCTATGTACATGAAACTACCTGCGGTCATCTGACCATATTGGGTAACACCTAGAGCATTGTATTTTTCCCAATCATCGGGTTGGCTATAATTGGGGATCATTAAACCATTAGTCACCACTACACGTGGAGCTTCTTTACCACTTGGGAATAACCCCATGGGATGACCACTGTACAGATGAAGTGTTTGTTCCTCTGTCATTTCACTTAAATACTTCATGGTAAGAAGATATTGAGCCCAGTTCTGAAAGACAGCCCCATTTCCTCCATACGTAATAAGTTCTTCTGGATGTTGAGCTACAGCCGGATCTAGATTATTTTGAATCATCAACATGATACCTGCTGCTTGCTGACAATTCGCCGGATACTCATTTATTGGACGAGCATATATCTCATAGCTTGGCTTAAAACGGTACATATAAATACGTCCGTAATCCTTTAATTCTTTGGCGAACTCGGGTGCAAGCTCAGCATGCCACTCCTTTGAAAAATAACGCAGAGCATTTCTCACAGATAATACTTTCTCATCTGAACTTAAAATATCTTTACGCTTCGGGGCATTTGAGTTTCCAGAGTCATTCGTACTTCTATTGGTACGACTTGCTTCTGGTAAAACGGAAGGTATTCCTTGAGATATGAGTTGTTTAAAATCCACTTGCCTTTGATTCATTTCTACAAAGGTCTTATTTGATGGTGGATATACCAAAAAGCTTGATTGAGAGTTTTGCCTTAGAGGAGACTACCTCATTAAAACAAACTTACTTGAAGCTATGCTACCTCCTCTATTGACTCGAATCCAATAAAACCCGTTCGTCAGATATGAAAGATCAATTTGCAAAGGATAAACTCCCAGCTCACCCGCAATAAGAACTTGACCTTGATTGTCAATTATTTCAAAGTCTCCATCTACTAAATCCTGATTGATATTCTTTACAACCAGTGTATTGTTTACCACTGGATTGGGTGCAACAATTATATCATCCACCGTAAAATTACTATTCAATGAATCTATACATTGGAAATCCATCTTACTGATCTCAAAGAACTCTAACAAGTCTTCCAACATTACACATGGTCTTTCTTTAGCAAAACTTCGAAGAGCATTTACCTGAAAATCCCAAGCGGTCATACTCTCTGGGAAGCCCCATCTGGCGATATGTTCTTCCATTTCCGGTCTGTAAATATTCTCAAATTCAGTAATAGCAGCAGTTACCCTCCCAACACTAAATGAATTATTCAAGTGGAATGCAAATCGAGCTAAAAAATCTTCCTTGAACTTCTCATTTTCAAGTAATTTTCTAAATATTCTACTAGAACATTCTGATCTCTCCCATGTAGTTATATCAGTGACATGGTCCATTGAATTAACCCAAAAGCCTGAAGAATTATCCTGATTGAAAGTAAAATCCAAATCATACATGATATACCTCCATTTGGAGTTAGGTCTTTTTGACTTCCAGAGTTTCATGTTGCTATAAGGCCAATCATAATTAGCCGTATAAATCTGAGCAATAAAATAATCGATGACATTGTCCACATCAATCTTAGAGGAGACATATTGATAATTTGCATCATCCACTAAAGAATTAGCATTGACATAATCCTGAAGTGCGAGAAAATCTGTATTATCTCCTTCATCAATATCTCCACAGGTATTTACAATATCAAAACTATCTTTACCTATACCTGTAAGTTCATGAAAATAGTGCTTATCTTGCTTCTCTCTTATATTGTGTATCCCCCAATACTCCCCATCCAAATAAACCACACTAGGCTTTGACTGTTGACCTTCAAAATTAAAATCAGTTAACAAAGACTGAAGCAAGGCATCTCTAAAATGAGTTTGCACAAAATCATTCCCAGAGTTTCTAAATGCTAAACGTTTGTATTCATCAAAATTGAAGTCTTCAAAAAAAGGATATTCAATGTTTGACATTCCGTATTCACTCCTAAAATATAACGTAAATGATTTTTGAGCGAAACTCGTACTACCTCCTCCACGTATTCTAATTCCTGCTTTCGTAGACCATTCTAATTCTTCATTCTCAGAAAAGTAGCTTACATGAATATTTCGTTCCCAATCTCGTCCTCTTTGACCATAATTCCCAGGAGGAAAACCACCTGTCCAGTTAGAATTTTGCAAAGTGAGTCCAGGTACATAGATTCCCGTATCGTGGTCAAAAAGATTCAGACTATCTGTGATAATAGAAACAATAGGGAAGTCATGTATATCGCCGATATTTTTTTCTATGAACGTGCTATGATAAATTGAAGTAGCCAAGGTATCATCACAAAAACCTGCATAATTGACAACGTTAATTGTATTCACTCTTACAGGATTTTTCCACTTAAAAAAATTTAAAATCTGAGGGCCAGATAAAGGAGTTGTTGGAACAATACTAAGTCTATTCACTCTGTTTGTTTGACTCTTTATCCAGATTGGACTGGCATACAGGACGCTGTTTTTTGTAGGTGTCTCCCCATTTAATGTATATCTAATCTCTAGGCATGGATTTAGACCTATTAACTCCAAGTTAAAAGAGTCCTGATAATATCCAGACTCTCTATTCGCGTATACACTCTTACTTTCACCATTAGAAACTCTAGGAGTTGATTCACTAAATCTAACGTAGTTTGAGGAACCGTCAAATGCACTTCCATAAGATTCATCATCAGCCAATGCTACTTTAGGAGTCTGTGAGATAATTTGCCCTAATTTATTGTACAAAAAGAGCTTCTCTCCTCCCTTTTTTATTTTGAAATCTGTATGTAGTTCACTAACGACCTTAATGTCATCACCCGATGCAAAAATGACCAAAAATGACTTTGGATCTAATGCTATCTGTGGTAAAAACCATTTATGAGACTCCTCATCCTCATCAGAAAGACTATAATTTTCCAAATTAACAGATACATTGGAAGGGTTGTACAATTCTATCCAATCACTGTGCTTCCCATTATTATCAGTTATTCCGTTTACGTTGGAAGAGACAAACTCATTGATATGAATTTGCCCTTGAGCTGCAGACCAGTATACACAGCCTACAATTACAATTAGATGTTTAATAGTTTTAATCAAGAATTAGTTCAAATCTAACTTTAAGAAATCAGATTTCAGCGTTGTATTGTTCTCGTACAATCACAATTTGAATATTTTACATTCTATCGACTAAGTAAATAATCATTGACACGTACATCTTAATACTTTCGTACATGCATACAATGAAGAAAATCACAACACTATTTGCCTTATTTATTGCCTTTATGGCAAATGCCCAAACACCTTTCATGAAAGATGTTCAAGGAATTAATGTCGGCGACACCATTGTGAATTTTAATGCTATCGATAAAGACAGCAAGCGTTATCATTTAAAAAATGATCTAGTACATGGAGATGTGGTTGTTATTTTTATTCGAGGTGAATGGTGTGGATACTGCAACCGACATATGAATAATCTTCAGGACAGTTTATCCCAAATAACGGCTAAAAAGGCTACAGTGGTAATAGTCTCACCAGAAAAGCCTAAATACCTAGAAATGACCACCCAAAAAGCAAATTTAAAGGCCACCATTCTATATGATAGTGGGTATGTAATCATGAAACAATTTGATGTTTTATGGGCTCCGGATAAAGCTATGGAAGCTAAATTCAAAAAATATTTCGGAGATGATTTAAAGGAAAGTCACTCGGATGATTCTCAACGACTCCCCGTTCCTGCCACCTATATTATTGGCCAAGATGGAGTAATCAAATGGCGACACTTTGATAGAAACTACCGTAAAAGGTCCACGGTCAAAGATATTTTAGAGAATCTTTAAGGATATATCTTACCTAGCATTCCGATAACAGTTGGGAAATCATTGTTTGCGATAGTTTCAAAATAACTACCTTTTAATACATTTCTGAATCTTAGCGTCCGTTCTTTTATTTTAAGGCTGGAAGTATCTTCATTTGAAATACTATCTAAATCTGAGTGACTAAAAGCACTGATATGACCTTTTACCAAGGAACTATTAATACTAAAATAATTGAAGACCATTTGTTCATTTGTGAATGGTGTAACGAACAGAGAAAGTAGGTTAACAGTATCCCCTGATTCTTGTGAAACTATGACATAATGATTATACGCATCCAAAGAATGATCCTGATCTAGCCAAGTATTCTTATAAATAACCTTGACAGCTTCCTCATCACTTAGGGCATCCTCAACAAAATTAAAATGAGATAGGTCCCAGTACTCTGGTTGTTGATTGCAGGAAATAACTATAGGAACTAAAAACAAGATTAAAAGTCTCATACTTCAAGAATACAATCTTTTTAATCATTCTCCTCTAGCTCAAAAACATCATCAACATTCTTGTCAAAACATCTAGCTAATTTTAAAGCTAACACTGTAGAAGGCACGTACTTACCTTGCTCGATTGCAACGATGCTCTGTCTACTCACCCCAATAATCTCTGCTAATCCTTGCTGCGTTAGTCCTTTAAGAGTTCGCTCAATTTTCACGTTATTCTTCATTTATCCTTTAGAATTATGCTTATACAACAAATAATGAAATCTAAATATGAAGAGCAAAAGAATTGCAAACATTTGATATGCCAGAACATTTAAAAAAGCTAAACCATATACCGTCAAATACAAAAACACCAAGACTAAATAACCAACCAACACCGCCCACATGAGCGAATTTAACCTAAGAGTTGTAATGAACTCGTCTTCCACTTTTTCCTTTGAGAACCCAACAACTAACCCCCCAATAATAAAAATAACAGCCACCACCGTTATAAACATATTCTGACTTTTAAAAGACATCCATGAACTCTCACCTAAAAACTGGCTATTGAGTATAGACCAAGTCTTAAATTCCATCCAACTCGGTTCCCAATCCCATATTAAATGAAAAGACCACATTAAAACTGACAAAGCCAACAGTATCCACCCAACTTTCTTAAAGCCATTTGGAAGTAAAACAAGTGATTTCATACATCAAATGTAAAGTAAACTTTACAAATTGTCAAATAAACTTTACAATTATGCTGAATAAAGTCATACTACTTTTAAGTAGCTTTTATAGATATTTGCACTATTTAAACCAATGAGATACGTACTTACTTTATTCGCTTTCTTAATCACATTTATAGGATTTGGGCAATCCTTTACCAAACTTCCAACTACCGCCAAAAAGGGGGAATTTTATGCTCATTGGGGTTGGAATAGAGAATGGTATAACAAATCTGATATTGAGTTTAGTGGAGACAACTATGCCTTTACTCTCAAAGATGTGGTAGCAAAGGATAAGCCAGCAGAATTTGACATAAACACCTATTTCTCTCCCAAAAATGTAACCATACCTCAATATAATTTCAGAATCGGTTACTACTTCAATGACCATTACCATTTATCACTTGGTGTAGATCATATGAAGTATGTGGTTCAAAAGGGTCAAACGGTCAAGATAGACGGTGAAATAAACGAAACTAACAATCCATACAATGGCACTTATACGAACGATGACATTTTAATAGAACCCGGTTTTTTGGAGATGGAGCATACGGATGGACTTAACTATAGTAATGTAGAAATAGGACGATTTGACCATCTTTTACAGTATAAGAAAGTCACTTTGAGTGTTACGGAGGCAGTTGGAGTTGGGGTAATGTATCCTAAAACTGATGCCCATCTATTCGGTTATGAAAGGCACGATGAATTTCACGTTGCTGGTTTTGGTATGAACACCCAAATTGGTTTAAACTTTAAGTTTTACAACCATTTTTACATACAGTCTGAATTTAGGGGAGGATATGTAAACATGCCAAATATTAGAACTACCTATGATAAAGCTGATAACGCAAAACAACAGTTTTTCTATTCTCAGTTCAATGTTCTTTTCGGTGCATTTTGGCACTTAAATAAGGACTAATTATTCCTTTCCTCCTTTTTCATATTCTCTTCATCGACTTAACATAAAACGGTCGTAAATACTTTTACATTTGCTGTAAAATGAACATCATTCAGATACAAGATGTTTCCAAATTCTACGCCAATCACGTAGCACTAGATAAAGTGACTTTTGACGTGCCAAAGGGTAAGATATTTGGATTATTAGGCCCAAACGGAGCAGGAAAAACTTCTTTAATACGGATTATTAACCAAATCACTGCACCTGATGAGGGGCAAATCTTATTGAATGGGGAAGTACTTAACAAAAACCATATTAAACGAATTGGATACCTTCCTGAAGAACGTGGTCTCTACAAAAAAATGAGCGTTTATGACCAGCTGATCTACTTCGCAAAGCTTAGAGGGATGAGTGCCTCAGATGCGAAATCCACCATTAATGAGTGGTTAGACAAATTTGAAGCATCAACCTGGAAAAAGAAAAAAATAGAAGAACTCAGTAAGGGAATGCAGCAGAAAATACAGTTTATAGTCACTGTAATGCATAACCCAGATTTTATTATTTTGGATGAACCATTCACCGGTTTCGATCCAAAAAATACTCAATTAATTAAAGATGAAATTGAAAATCTAAAAGCCAGAGGTGCAAGCATCATGCTATCTACCCATAGGATGGAAAATGTGGAGGCAATATGTGACAATGTAGTTTTGCTTAACAAGTCTAAAGTGGTTACTCAAGGTACTGTAATGGACGTCAGAAACAGCCTTAAAGATAACACCTACGAGATAACTTATTCAGGAGATATCAATCCCTTAATTATTGAAGGAATTTCTATAGTAGAACAGATTTCTTCTAATGGCTTAAATACGTTTAGATTTAAGTATAACAATAGTCAGGCAGACATTCAATTATTCGCAAATCCTTCAATGGATATTAAGGAGTACCGGGAAGTTATTCCAAGTATGCAGGATGTATTTTTAACCTTAACAGATAGTCACGATGAATAATATTTGGATCATAACGGCACGCGAATATTTTACTCGAGTAAAGAAGAGAAGTTTTATTCTCATGACCCTCTTAACTCCATTACTTATATCCGCATTTTATGGCATCATTATTTGGGTAAGTGTTGGTCAAAGTACGTCCAGCGAAAGTAAACACATCGCGGTAGTTGATGCATCAGGAATATTTCAAAACAAACTGAAGGGACAAAAAAATCTTGACTTCATTTTTCAGAATCACTATTCAGCTGATGATTTAATTAATAGTGATAACATAGATGCGGCACTCTATATATCCAAAGACTTTAAACTAGACGAAGTTCTTAACCTCAAGTACGAAAGTATGAGCAGTCTTAGTGTAAGTGATAATGAAGCTATTGAAAGGGCTTTTCAAAATGTCCTTAAAAACCAAAAACTGCAAAAAGCGGGGGTATCTCAAGAGTCTATCGATAGTCTAAAGAGTACCGTTAATATCAACCCTTTTAAGGTGGACAAAAATGGCAACGTAAAAACTAGTAATCTTGGCATTAACACGGTACTGGGAATTGCTCTCGCATTCATGATATATTTTTTCATATTTCTGTATGGAGTACAGGTTATGAAAGGTGTTATCGAAGAAAAAACCAGTAGAATAGTTGAGTTAATCATCAGTACAGTTAAACCTTTCCAACTTATGATGGGTAAGGTTATTGGGATTGCGTTGGTTGGTCTTACACAATTGGGAATTTGGGTAGTTCTTTCTACTCTATTCTTTGGAATAATTAGCCTTCTAGTAGGAATAAACATGGCGGATGCTGAAGCTCTACAACAAGTTTCATCTAATCCTGCGTTACAAAATTTGGACGCTGATTTCGCTAAGAACATAGAAGCTTTTTTCAGCCTCCCACTCTTGAAGATATTTCTAACATTCATATTCTACTTTCTAGGAGGTTATCTCTTCTATGGTGCATTATTTGCTGCTATAGGAAGTGCCGTTGACAGTGAAACAGATACTCAGCAGTTTATGCTTCCGATTACACTTCCATTGGTATTTTCCTTTGCTATCTCATTCTCTATAGTAATTGGAGACCCTAATGGAACCCTCGCCACTTGGATGTCTATTATTCCGATCTCATCACCTATTGTAATGATGGTAAGAATGCCATTTGACCCACCACTATGGGAGATAATAGTATCCATGCTGGTAATGATAACTTCCATTACTGGAGTAATATGGCTTGCTGGTAAAATATACAGAACAGGGATTCTTATGTACGGTAAAAAACCTACATACAAAGAACTTGCTAAGTGGTTGTTTTATAAAAATTAAGTATCTTAGCACACAAATGCGAGGAATTTCATACGTACTATTTTTCATTTCAATTTGTTGTCACGCACAATTGGATAGTCTATCTTATTTTGCTGGTCACTCTGATGATGTCACTTGCATTGCTTTTAGTCCTGATGGCAAGTATATTGTAACAGGAAGCTGGGATCAATCCATCCAAATTCGAAGCAATGACTCATTTGCTTGGGTTGTGCAACAAATTGATGATTTTCAAGGTACTATCAACACTATAGCTTTCAGCAGAGACGGTTTTAGGATGATTGCTGGGGGACAGGATGGTCAACTAAATTTTTATGAGTTCAATGATTCCTTTTTTGCAGTAGCAACTTTAGACACCACACTTCTAATTAACAACAGTCAAATCAATAAGCTGATTTATGGCCCTGGAATGAGAACGATATTTAGTGCAGGAGATGATGGGCGATTTTTAACCTACGACTTGGCGAAAGATAAGGTAATGCAGATACGAGGTAATAGGCCTATTTGTGCTGCGGCTGTTGCTATTGATAGGAGGAGTTTTTTTATAGCAGCTGAAGGCAATGCTACCATCAACCAGTTTGATATTTTCGGAAAACTTGTAAACTCATTCGTTGGACATACCAACGACATAACTGATTTATTGGTAACGGTAGATCGCAAATATTTAGTTTCTTCATCCAAGGATAGGACCGTTCGGATTTGGGCAATCGCAAATTCAAAAGAGGAAATCAAATTTGAACATCATACTTGGGCAGTTACGGATATAGACATTGATCCTTTCGGACAATATCTAGTAAGTGGTGGATTAGATGGAACCGTGAACCTCTATGAGTTAAAAACTCGAACTAAAATTAAGACTTACGAGCTTCCAAATTACAAGATAAATGCTGTAGCTATTTCTCCAAACAATACTCAAATTGCTGTAGCAGCACACCTAGAGAGCACAACAGACTCTTCAGGTTTTTTCACACTTAATACTGGACTTCCATCGCGAAAAATAGTTCTACCTAAGCAATTTACAGTTACCAAGGTAAAACAGAAAAAAGGAGCATCAAAAACTACATCTAATGATAAGATTACTAAGGATGTACCACCTTCAAAACAGACTGATTCAAAACCAAAAAAGGATCAAACAGTTCTAAAAAAGACCAAACAAGTTAAAATTACCATAGAGGATAAATGAACAATGACATATTAAACAGCAGTAAAGCCCCAGAACCTGTAGGAGCATATCCGCATGCACGCAAAGTTGGGAACTTACTGTTTCTTAGTGGAGTAGGACCTCGAGAGAGAGGAACAAAAAAAATACCTGGAGTAGAATTGGATGCGGATCGCAATATTATTAGCTATGATATAGAAGCTCAATGCCATTCTGTTTTTAATAATATTAAAAATATCCTCGAAGACGCTGGAAGTAGCTGGGATAACATTGTCGATGTGACCGTCTTTCTTACGAATATGAAGGACGACTTTAAAACATATAACCGGCTGTATGCTGACTACTTTAAAGACAATCAACCTTGTCGCACAACTATGGAAATCAACTGTCTACCAACACCCATTGGTATAGAACTAAAAGTAATTGCGACTATTTAACCTATAGTTTCATCACCCTAGTTCTCTGAACGATATCACCATTTCTTACTTCTAGAAAGTAAATCCCTGGTAACGCATTAATTTCTAATTTGAATTTTTGAGATTTTACAATTCCTGTATCTACCACTTTACCTTGCATATTTAACACTGAGAAGGTAGTGTTTTGAGAAAAACGATTTAAGTTAACAGTATAACCAGTCCTACTTGGATTTGGATATACATTAAAGAAATCATTATTTAACTTTTCTGTGGATACAAAACTCGTCCTTCCTCGTCTCACAACCTCACGCATTACCCAAATCTGCCCTTTTGTAAAGGAATTCATACAGCTACTACCAGAATAATCCATATAATTCTCAATCATATCAGGCAAATCCACCCCATTGATAGTGTCAACACATGTATTCCTTGTGCTATTACATACATACTGGCTAGAATTATTGGTCTTTGGTGTATCATCTATAAAATCATCAGCACTGCAAGGTCCATCGCCCCAGATATGCCTCAATCCCAAATAATGCCCAGTTTCATGCACAAGCATTTCGCCTTCAGTAATTATTCCATTAAGCCCATTATAGGGAGCTTCAAGTAACACTGGGTTGTTGGGCCCCACAATAGGATAATGCATCAACACACCATCTTCCAACACCTCAAATAACTCATCCAAACCCACTTGATTCTGAAAATTTCGGTGGCCTACTGGTGGTGTGGCTAAAGCAAAGAATAAAATCTCTTTGGCGTTATTTACCTTAGGTTCAAGTATTCTAAGGTCTCCTACCCAAACATTTAGATATCTGTCCGTATCCCATGGGTCCATTCCTCCTTTATCAGATTGAGATATACGTGATATATTGCGGTAAAACGTATCATTAATCCATTCTACTATTTCAGCATTTTGACCTTGCCCATAAGGCAACACACCTCCAAAATACTCTATACTTGTAGATGTACGAGTCACACCATTTGTAGGATTCCCCATTGGATCCTCTGTTGCTAGCTTAAAGTTAATTAAAGCATCTCCGACCAAACCATCAAAGGCCGGTCTTAGATTTGAAGTATCTGCATTTTGTCTTCTGAAACATTCATTTAACACGCTTATCTGATCCTCAAAAACGGAATCACCTATGTTCTCTTCTGCGTTGTTATAGACTACATGAAACACAACTTGAACTTCTAAAATTTCATCATCCCCTTTTTTTGCTTTTTGATTGACAACTTGCGTACTCATATCCTGTAAATGAGTATTTGCCAACTTCATAAAACCTGGATTCTGATGGTCAATATGCTCCATATATGCGTGACTACCACAACTCGGAGTTTCTTGTTTTATGGTCTCACTAATCAGACCCTGAGCAATTGCATTTAAACTTAACCCAGCCACTAGTGCTACAAACATTACCTTTTTCATACTTCAAACTTATTTTTTATGGTTAAATAGACATCTATAAAGATGTCATCTTCCTCAATAATAAAGGAAAGAATCAAGAAGCACAAGAAAAGAGTGTCTAACTAGATTAAAGCATTGCTTTATCCGCCGCTTGCATCGTAGCCTGGTTTACGGGCACAACGGGCAGTCTAAAATAATTTTCGCAGATTCCAAGTTTTGCTAAGACATACTTAACTCCTCCAGGGTTTCCGTCCTTAAAGATTGCTTTTATCATAGGTAGAAGTTGATAGTGTAAATGACGTGCATTTTTATAATCACCATCCAAAGCATAATTAACCATCTGACTAAACTCTTTGGGATACGCATTCCCTATTACCGAGATAACTCCCTGCATACCTGTAGCGATATATGGAAGTGTGTAGTGATCATCTCCACTTATGACACCAAAGCCCTCAGGGGCATTGTGAATAATATCCATACAAATATCCAAACTACCGCTTGCCTCTTTTGTACAAACTATATTCGTCAATTCAGCTATTCTCAACGTTGTTTCCGCACTCACAACTGACCCAGTTCTTCCAGGAACATTGTACATAATCACAGGTAAGGGACTTGCATCATTTACTGCTTTATAATGCTGAAAAACTCCTTCTTGGCTTGGTTTATTGTAATATGGGCTTACACACAAAATCCCATCCACACCTTCTAGGTTTTCCTCTTGCAGTCTGTTCACCACAGCAGCAGTATCGTTCCCTCCTATTCCAAATACAATTGGCAATCTTCCTGCATTTACCTCTTTTACTTTTTGCAGGATTGTCTGTTGCTCTTCATTACTTATGGTTGGATTTTCTCCTGTTGTACCCATCACTACCAGATAGTTTACTCCACCGTTAATAAGATGATTGGTTAATTTCTCCAATCCAACAAAATCAATGCTTTTATCAGCATTAAATGGGGTAATCATGGCTACACCCAGCCCTCTAAACTTGTTCATTTATTTGATGTATTTTTTAAGATCATTGAATAATTCTTCTGCCGTATCAGCCAAGCTTTTTATCATAAAATCTTGAGCAAATGGATATGCTTTAAAGTGCTTTCCTATCCGTGTTTTCGAAGCAGAATACGTAGAGACTCCCTGCAATTCATTACGTCCCTCCATATCTAAATTGATTAAAAAATCAAAGTCTTTAGAAAGGAATCTTGACATACTTTCCTTCTTGGGTAATTTCCAAAGATTGATGTCCTTTTTACAATAATATTCTTCCTTGTAGGTAGGCATAAGGTCTCCCAATTCCTTTTCCTCTAAAAACCCTAGAGTAATGACGTCTTTCCCTTCTGCCTCAAAGTGATGCACTACCTTATTTAAGAGCTGTATTGATGTCTTATTTACATTATAAACCACCCCAATTTCCCGCACTTCTGCCATGGCTTTAAGCGACTCACTTTTGTCTTTTTGCTTGTGCTTAGCAAGCCGTCTTCTACCTATATTTATTTGAAAATCTGACAACTATGCGAAGGTAAATAAAAGAGGCACACTCGAACCACGGATAACAGATTATCGGCTAATCACAATATTTGATGTATAGATATGATTATCTCTGGCAATTATGAGTTTGTATATTCCAGACTGTACATTACGAACATCCAAAGTATCACTGTTTTTCTCAACAAAAATTAACCTGCCAAATACATCAACTAATTCCAGTCGATCTCCACTTTCAACTCCCTCAATATGAATGAAGCCATTGGTAGGGTTTGGGAATACTTTAACTCTAATAGAATTCGTTTTTTCAATCCCTAATTTTGTTATTTCATAACACGTTGAGTCAAAGGACCTAGGATACAAGGCTTTTCCATTCTTACTGAAACAGACAAGTTCATTGCTAAATCCAGAAACATTAACTCCCATAAAGGAAAAAAGTCCCTGAGGAGAACCTATTCCTCTAATAAAACTAGCCGAGCCAAAGTCTATAATCCTATGTACGCCATCCTCAAGAAGTAAACTGTCAACTTTCTGAACAGTAAAGACTCCACCATTTCCAGCATTAAAAGTATCTCCAACTTCCAAACCAAAATCATAAAACAGGAAATCTCCATTATATTCTCTTATATAAACCTTTTCCCCTTCTACTCTATATAGTCCCCATAATTTAAAATCCAAAGTATCTTTCATTGACACATAAAGTTGACAATATTCAACCCCATCTATGGTCTGCTTTCCATTAACATAATAGTGAGATGTGCGATGATAGACTACATTCCCAGAACCGTCATCCGTATATTGGGTAAACAAATTGTGCCAAGTTGCATTTTGTGTAGGAAACGACTCCAACTGAGCAGAAGCCGTTAGAGTAACTAAAATTAGTGAAATTAGAGTCAATATTTTCATATCTCCAAAGATATAAAATTCAACTCCCCTCTAACATAATTGCAAATTCATCTTCTGTAATCATTCTAACTCCTAGTTTCTCTGCCTTTTCTTTTTTAGCAGGTCCCATACTATCTCCCGCTATTATAAAACTAGTAGATTTTGAAATTGAACTTACATTTTTACCGCCATTGTCTTCTATTAAACTTTTCAGTTCATTGCGACTAAAACGTGTAAAGACTCCACTCACTACTATTTTAGCTCCATCCAAAGCATTGCTTGACAGCTCTTTTTCTACAACTTCGAAGATCAATCCTTCAGCTTTTAGCAAATCAATTTCTACCCGATTGGCCTCTATCTCAAAATAATCAATCACACTTTTCGCAATCACAGATCCTATCTCACTTACACCATTGAGTTCTTCAAAATCTGCAGCCATTAGTGCATCAATATTTTTAAAATGGAAAGCTAATTTCTTAGCTACAGTCTCACCTACAAAACGAACCCCTAAAGCAAATAGCACTTGTTCAAAAGGCTGACTCTTAGACTTCTGAACTCCATCTAAGATGTTCTCTACTGTCTTTTCTTTAAAACTAACTACACGTTCATCACCGCTTTCTTCATTGATTATTGCCTTGCTAAGTCCTAGCATATTCTCTTGAGTCAAAGCGTACAAATCCGCAGCTCGTTTCACCAATCCAGATTGATATAACACATCTATTTTCCCTTCTCCTAAGCTATCTACGTCCATAGCTTTACGACTTATAAAATGCTCTATTCTACCTTTTATTTGAGGTGGACAACCATCTACATTGGGACAACGATATACCACATCTCCTTCTGGTCTTTCAAGTATAGTCTCGCATTCGGGACAAGTAATGGTAAATAGAGTTGGCAATGACCCTGCCTCTCTTGCACTTGTATCTACCTTCACAATCTTGGGAATAATCTCTCCTCCCTTTTCTACAAAAACAGTATCACCTACACGTACGTCTAACTGAGCTATAAAATCTGCATTGTGGAGACTTGCTCGCTTTACAGTGGTACCTAACAACTGCATGGGTTCTAAGTTTGCCACAGGTGTTACCGCTCCCGTTCTTCCTACCTGATAGGTAATACTAAGCAACTTGCTTTCTGCCTGCTCGGTTTCAAACTTATACGACATTGCCCAACGAGGGAATTTACTCGTAAAGCCCATTTCTTCTTGCTGTAGGCGGCTATTGACTTTGATTACTACTCCATCAATTTCGAAACTTAAATTCTTACGTTCCTTATCCCAGTATTCTATGAATCCCCAAACATCCTCAATACCGTCACATAACTTTGTAGCATCATTCACAGGCAATCCATATTGTCTCATTTGGGATAGGCTATCCCAATGACTTAGTTCTTCATTCCCATGCTCAACCAATTGATATAGAAATGCATCCAATGGTCTTTTGGCAACCTCACTACTGTCTTGTAACTTTATGGTACCTGCAGCTGTATTTCGAGGATTTTTGTATAAATCCTCCCCTTTGGCAGCTCGATCTTTATTCATTTTTACGAAAGCTGCTTTATGTATAAACATCTCGCCTCTCACTTCCATACTCTCTGGAAAATCTCCTTTTAATTGGTGAGGAATACTCTTTACCGTTTTTACATTTGAAGTTACATCATCTCCTTGTGTTCCATCTCCACGTGTAATCGCTTGTACCAATTTCCCTTCTTTATATCGCAATGCAATGGCAAAGCCATCAAATTTCAACTCGGCTGTATACTGATAAGCATTTCCTCCATTTAACTTGGCCACCCGTACATCAAAATCCAACAACTCCTCTTTATTGTATGTATTGCCAAGACTTAGCATTCGAGTACTGTGAGGCACTGTATTGAAATTCTTTGTAATATCTCCTCCCACTTGCTTTGTAGGGCTATTTGCATCTGCAAACTGAGGGAATGCCATCTCTAGCTTTTCAAGTTCCTTCATTTTCATATCAAAACTCTGATCTGAAATGGTAGTATTGGCTAATACATAGTAATTGTAATTATGCTGCTTTAACTCAGCGGTTAACTCTTGTATTTTGACTTGTGTACTCACTGTGGCGAAAATACAACAGTGTACTAAAGAATGATTTATCAAAACCCACAAAATATGCCCGTAAAAAATAAAAGTCAATTCTTGCGAATTGACTTTCGAGTATAAGAGTCAAAAAATGTTAAATAAAGTATTGCTCAGCCTGTTCAGTTTCCATAGTCAATAGAGAGGCTACCCTTATTCTGTTTCAAATTTGCATTCATAAATGCAAAAAAATTAGTGAACCATCAATTAGTTTAGTGAACGTTGGGTATTAATCTCTAAACGCAGAAAAGACCACTTAAAGTGGTCTTTTAACTATTTAAAATTTGATTGCTTGAACTATAAATAAAAACATCAAAGATGTTCAATGGGTCAATTGAGAAGGCCAAATTATTGTTCGACTCGATGCGAATATTGACCCTCTACAGACATCACACAAGTAAAATTCCACTTACTCTCTAAGCGTTATATTTAACTCTCTAAGCGTTCATTTTCTTCTTAAATTCTGACCGTTTCCTTACAGACACTAATAATTTTTGCATATTAGTAAGCACTAATTCCCCGGTTGTGTTCTCATAACTTAGGACACTATTCAGATTAACTAAGTGAGACCGATGTATTCTGTAGAAATTATCTTTGGGCAATAGTTTTTCAAAATGACTCATCGACTTGGTAACCACTTCTGAAGAACCATTGGATAAATGAAAAATACAATAATTACCCGACTTCGATTCCATATAAATTATATTACTTAGGTTTATATTTTTAAACCCCTCAAGAGATGAAATCATTAACTTATCATAAACTGGGGTATCTTCTTTTAGTAAAGCTCCAAAATGAGCTAATCTGGGGTCAGAGGACAATTTTAAAGGATCTAATTTAGCTACAGCATTCTTCAAATCTTCAACATCAACTGGTTTTAAAATATAATCAAGGGCTGAATACTTAATGGCTTTAATCGCATAATTTTCATATCCAGTCACCATAATCACATGAAAATTTTTCTCAGGCAATTCACGAAGTAGTTCGAAACCACTCTTACCTGGCATCTCAACATCTAAGAAGACCAAATGTGGAGAATGTTCCTTAATGATTTTAAAGCCTGTATCAACAGAATTTGCCCACCCCATGATCTCTACGTGAGGACAATGCTTACTCAACAGCATTTTCATCACCTCAATACTATCGTTTTCATCATCTATTAATACTGCTCTTATCTTATTCATATATCTAGCCCTATCTGGTTATTTCAATTGTCCTTAAGAGTCGTTCTACTCTTTTTAAATTTCTTATTCTAATGCATTTTAAATCTAAACATTTTGATACCCCCTTGCTATTCTTCTTAACGTTCATAATCTCAAACCATTGTCTTGTGACTTCTATATCTCAACAAATACTAGTACACCAACCGTCTTTTATGGCAAAATGATTTACACTGGACTGAGCGGACAGATTATTCATCTTCAGCACTACGAGAAGCAATATGAATAATACTTTTCTCATTTGTAAGGAAGCACTAATGTGACCACTGTACCTTCATTTGTTTCTGCATCTAATGGTTCTACTTCCATGCTTGCTTCAAATCCTTCACTGACAAACAACTCCAATCTTCCTTTCACGATTTCCAAACCCAATGATTGATTTTTAGCTTTTTTAACATTATTCAATATACCAATCCCGTTGTCTATAACCTTCACCTCAAGTAGTGTTTCACTTATTCCTTGAATACTTATTTTCAACTCACCTGTTCCATTTACGAAAGCATGTTTTATTGCATTTTCACATAAGGGTTGTATCAACAATGGTGGGACATTTACTTCTTCCTCTAAAAGCTCTTGATCTACATTTATACTGTACTCAAACCTTCCTGGGAATCGCTGTCCTTCTATGGAAACATAATTCTCCAAAAAGGTAATTTCATCCTCTATTGGAATGAATTCCAGTCTGGAATACTGAAGTGAAGATCGAATCAATTTAGAGAACTTACTCAGCAATTGATTTGCATCCTCTTTATTCTCTTTAAGGATCAGTTTTTGGATTGAATTCAACACATTAAAAACAAAGTGTGGATTCATCTGACCTCGTAGAGCTTTCGACTCCAATTCTATATTTTTAAGTTCTAAGTCTTTATTAGCAACTACTAAGTTACTCTTCACAGTAAGTTGACTTATTCGGATTCTATAAAACCCATAAAAAGCCCCCAATACGAGTAAAAACACCACAATTCTTACCCACAAACGATCTATGAATCTAGGAGTAATGATAAAGCTAAAACACTCAGGCTCACTCCATGATACATTAGCCGCTCTAGCACATACCTCAAATCCATAGCTTGCAGGAGCTAGGTTATTTATCCTAAAATTTGCGTGGTCTGTAAGCACCCATTCTCCAGTATCACTATCCTGAATCAACCGATGTCGGTACATTTTTGAAACCTTCTTTGTCGAAACGGCTTCATAAAAAAACTCTACGTTATTTTGATCATAAGCCAGTGTGATTGAATCTTCTAAATACAAACTATCTTCTTGGTGCATCCCCAATTTATTTAAGATCAGACTGGACACATCACCTATTTTTTGATTCTTAGGAATTATAGTCACTCCAAGATCTGACATTACAAAAATTTTGGATCCATTGGGAGAGATATCATTGACATAGTTAGAAAACAACCCATCATCCTTCGTTAAATCAAGCTTCTTACTAAACTCTATTCCATCTTCATTCAATTGGTATTTAAAAATACTAATTCCTTTATCCGTACCACACCAGACCTCTTCATTTTTATTATCTATAAAAACGGTATTAACCTTATCCGATATTAGATCATCTGCAACTGTAATGCTTGCCATAACCGTATCATTCTTTACCACCTGCACACCATAGCCTTTGGTTGACAAGAATATATAATCATTCAACACATCCAAATCACCTACACCAACCGTATTTTTAGACACTTTTAAGTCTATAATCTCGTTAGGTCGCTCATCATTATACACTTTCAAAAGACCTTGACTATTAGCGATATATACACAGTTTTTGCCAAATTTATATTCAGGAACAGTAATATTAATCATAAGGTGTAAGTCCAAAAGCTCTTTATATTTATTAGATTCTATAAAAAATTGGACCAAGTGATTTGAGAATTCTCTTCCACTTGTACCAGCCCCACTAATAAAGTTATATAAAACACCTTTATAAAGACTCATTGAGTCATTGTTTACAACAGTATCACGAAATATCATTTCAGATGGCAAAAAATTCAACACTGAGTTCTCTTTGTTATTTTCAATATATACTCCACTTTTATAGCTCAATTCAAAATCGGTAAAATACAGTACACTCGAATCCGGACTATAAAACAGCCCCTTTACCCCACCATTTTCAAGTCTATAATTATTCAACTTTTCTCCAATATCATTTATCAAAAACAAATTCCCCTTATCTGTGCCTATAAGCATATTACCTCCAAGACCTTTTCCCAAAGTAATCTTGTCATTCTTTTCAAGACCCAGACTTTCAACTGCACTTACAAAGTCATTCATAGCTAGAGCATAAACTCCCTGATTCAAAGTAGTAACCCACAATAAATTTTGTCGATCTTTAATCACTGAAGTGGCGTCTACTCCTTTAAAAACGGGAAATAAATTCCCATCATCCTTTATCTCAAAAACACCGTTATTTTGTGCTAGTACTAACCGCTCATCTATTTCAGTTAAGACCGGATGACGGCCATTTACCTGAACTTTTGCCTTCTTAACACTTGCAAGAAGAACAGATCGCCTACTATGAGCTTTAGATGCCCGAACTGTCAAGTAATTCATTCTACTTCCTCTAAAGCTCGGACCCAAAAAAACTAGATTGTCTAACTGTAACTCATCATGTTCAATAAATTCTGTGTAAGAATAGGATTTCAAAACGTCATTAACTGTTAGATGATAAATTGAATCTACTTTCTCATTTACACTCATAAAAAAATAAACATCATCACCATAAAAACCAACTTTTTCAGTCCATAACTGTTTAGCATGCTTCGACAGTAACCAATCATTATGCTTAAACGGAGTAAACTTCTGAGTTGAATGATTGTAAATATTAATACCACCATCCAAAGATGTGAACCATAGGTTTGAATGTTTATCCTCAAATACCTTGAATATAACATTTGAAGTTAGTCCATCAGTAATACTAAAGTTTGTAAACTCACTTCCATTATACCGTGACACGCCCTTATCTGTGCAAAACCAGAGATACCCAAAACTATCTTGGTGTACGTAATGTACTTCATTACTTGGCAGTCCATCTTCTATCGTAAAATGTTTTACAATGGACTGGGCCTGTATAGTTATGCCGTAGATTGAAAAAAGAAATAGAAGACTAAACTTAACTATTGTTTTCACTCTGTAAATCTAATACAAACAATAAGATTTCGACTTTCTGCTACATAGAAATATACGTGGAATAAGTATGAGATTGGCCCTTTATCTTTGTCATTCAAAATGAAAAAGATTATACTTTCTCTTGTTGCATTAATCTCGCTTAAGGTCTCTGCTCAAACACCTTTAACCTCTGGTTACTTTAATTATCACCTAACCGATAGATATGAAATTCTCAGTAGCACTATGAGCACTGACTTCTTTACCGGAATAAAACCATACCGTAGAGATGCTGTTTCTAGTTTTGCACAGAAATTAGTTTCAACATCCAAAGCGGACCAATTCAATAAAACATACCTCCAACTAGACAATAGTCTATGGCATAAGGACTCAGAAGAACTCAAACGAAAACCTATTCTAAAACATTTTTTCAAAACCGAAAATGCTCTAGTATATGTTAATCAAGAACGGTTCAAGCTTATCATGAATCCAGTACTTGGCTTTATGGGCGGGACAGACAATCAAGACTCTCTATCGGTATATAGAAACAGTAGAGGCTTTGAATTGCGAGGAAACATTGGTAAAAAGGTTGGGTTTTACAGTTACGTTCTAGAAAACCAAGTCCGTTTCCCCAACTACCTAAGAGACAAGTTTAAAAATGACTTTTCTGTAACCGGAGCTACACTAGCAAAATTCTACAAAAACGATGCTCGTGACTTTTTCAATGTTGCTGGATATGTAACAGCATCACCCATTGAAGAGATTACTGTTCAATTTGGTCACGATAAAAATTTTATTGGCAACGGTTATCGTTCACTTATACTCTCCGACATAGCAACACCCAATACTTTCTTTAAGATAAACACCAAGGTTTGGAAGATTAACTATATGAATCTGTATTCTGTACATACAGACTACCAAGGATATGACGAGAAATCACCTACTGCTAGGAAATTTTCGGCTCTACACCATTTAAGTATTAACCTTGGAAAAAATCTCACAATTGGTCTCTTTGAGAATGTGATTTTTGATAGACAAGATAGTCTAGAAACCAATAGATATGAGATTGACTATCTAAATCCCATTATTTTTTACAGAGCAGCAGAGCATGGTCTAAACAGTACGGACAATGTAATGTTGGGAACAGATTGGAAGTGGAACTTCTTAAGTCGGTTTAGCTTTTATGGTCAAGTAATTTTTGATGAATTCATCAAAAAAGAGTTCTTCTCACAAAGCTCTTCATGGGTAAACAAATGGGGGTACCAGGCTGGACTTAAATACATTAATGTTGCCAACATAAGTAATCTAGATCTTCAGATCGAAATTAACCAGGTACGTCCTCATGTCTATCAACATGAAAAACGTTCACAGAACTGGATTCATTACAACCAGTCATTGGCACATCCTTTGGGAGCTAATTTCAGAGAAGTGGTTTCGATTGTCAGATATCAACCCTTAAAAAGACTTAATCTAAGTGCATCCTATATCTTCTCATCTCAGGGAATTGATACCAATAGGCTATCCACTAATTTTGGAGGTGACATTACTCGAGGGACAGAAGATATACTAAATCGAAATGACGTACACCTATTCCAAGGACTTAACAATCAAATATCCACAATAAATATTAGTGCAACTTATATGCTTTGGCACAACTTGTTCTTTGATGCTTCAGTAATGTTAAGAAACCAATCCAATCCACTACTTTCATCCAATCGAAAAAACAATATTTTTAGAATTGGAATGAGACTTAACCTAGCTGCGTTAGACTACGGCATATAGGCTAGAACCAAGTAGCAATGGAACTTGCATTTATTCCTAGATTTTTAATTGGACTGCTCTCATCCAAGTTTCAGACTCAACGAGACCTCAACATCCTTTTGAGTAATACGTTGGTGATTCTATTCTTCAAACTTTTTCAAAAGGGCATTTTAAACTTTAGTGAATCCATCCCTCATTTCTGTCTTTTCAAAAAGATATTTGGGGCTGGATGTCCAGTATGTGGTATCACAAGAGGGCTCAATGAAGTGGCTTCTGGCAACTGGCAAAACGCAATGACTCTCAACAGCTCAGCTATCCCTATTACATTGTTTTTTTTATTGCAAATCCCATTAAGAATCGTTTCTTTGTCAATAGAGGGTAGTTCATCTGCAATGGACAGACTATCTGGATGGCTCAACAAAATTTTGATAACCTATCTTTTGTTAACCTGGATAACTCAACTAATCATTAAATAATTTAATATATGTCAAATTTAACTTGTCCTAAATGCAATGAACTTACCAAGCGAGGTGGTTTTAAAGCTTGGCAAATTGCTGTAGCAATTTGCTTTTTTCCACTTGGTCTTTTAGCCTTACTTGCTGATAGAAACCCTACAAAATGCCAAAAATGTGAACATACCTGGCAAGCCTAGGTTTCATAAAATTTATATACTAAAAGAGCAATCCATTTTGGATTGCTCTTTTAGTTTTGGTCAACGGCCTTGAACAATAATGTGATACGACCTTGTTATCATTGGTTCTGTATACTCTTTTAGCTTTTCAAGCTCTATTTGAATTCTTTTTTCCCAAACTATTTGTTCATTTCTATGCAATGAATGATGACTTTCTTCATCATAAAATGCCTGCATTATTATCAACCCCATTAAGTGCTCTTCATACAGTTCATCTAATACCTGATTATCAATATAAGTAGCTTCTAAAACTGATTTTCTCAACTTTCGAGCCCAAACTTCAGTAATGTCAAAATGTAATTGTTCATGCTCTAACAACATCTCAGTTGCCTTTTCATAGTTCACCCAAGATTCGTCTCTATCAAAAACCGCAAAAATCTCAATGTCACAACTCGTCTCTTTAATTGTATAGCTATAAGAAATCCCTGAAGCGGTAAGAGCAGCGTAATAGTCGTTCTGAGGTTTGTGACTAAAATCATTCCAATCTAAAGAGATATTCTGATTCCAGATTATCTCATTATACGAAAAACAAACTGCCGTAAATACAAACAGTAAAACCATTATTTTCAATTCCCATCTCCTCATATTCTTTCATCCCTATGTCTAAATATAACGAAATAATCCCTAAAAATAGTACCAAACCTGAATAGATGAACTATTCATGACATATGAAAAACGGAGTAATTACAGGTAAAAAGACACCTTACGTCTTTTGCTTCTTCTTTTTTACGCTTGGAAAAAGAATGTTATTTAATATGAGTCTATAACCTGGAGAGTTAGGATGAAGATTCAAATCGGTAGGAGGTTCACCTACCATATGCTGATAATCCTCGGGGTCATGTCCACCATAAAATGTAAACTGGCCTTTACCCACTGTACCATGAATGTATCGTGCCTCATTTAAGCTTTTGTTCTCCCCCATTATTATCACGGTACTTTTCACTTGATCCTTTTTAAATGCAGTAGTCTGCCCCATAAAACCTTTCACAATTCGCTCATGATTCTGAGTAAGAATAGTTGGAATCACATCCCACTTTGCACTAAACTCGTTCAAAGCAAAAAGATCATTTGGTTCACGTACTCCTCGAGTCCTAGGATTGACATCTATGGTACTGACTTCATATGTCATAGGATTTTTTTCAACTTTAAAATCCTTAAAGGCAAATCCTTTTGAATAATCCAATTTTGATTGGGCATTGGGATCCATTGGATCTCCATCAAACATTCTTTCACAAACATCCACTCCATCAGCTGCCATTGCAATGTCGTAACTATCTGTTGCACTGCACATTGCAAATAAAAATCCTCCTCCTACTGTAAAATCTCTGATTTTCTTTGTCACTGCCAACTTTAAATCGGACACCTTCTCAAAGCCATGTTTAGTTGCCATTGTTTCAGCTTCCTCTACCTGCTCTTTATACCAACTAGCATTTCTGTAGCTAGCCCAAAACTTACCATACTGACCGGTAAAATCCTCATGATGCAAATGCAACCAATCATAGGTTGGGAGTTTACCTTCTAGAACTTCGTCATCAAAGACTAAGTCATACGGTATCTCTGCATATTTCAGTACCATAGTCACGGCATCATCCCATGGTTGAGCTGTTTTCGGAGAGTAAACCGCAATTTTCGGAACTTTCAAAAGCTTCACTACGTCAGCATTAACCGCTGGATTTGCAATTTCATTTTTTAAATTAGTTGCTCTAGTTTCACTTATGGTATTAAAACTTACTCCCCTAAGTAAACATTCCTTCTCAATGTTTTCATAATCATCCATCATAAAACTGCCTCCTTTATAATTGAGAAGCCACTCTACTTCCTCGTCTTGTGCAAGAACCCAATATGCAATTCCATATGCCTTAAGATGATTCTTTTGAGAAGCATCCATTGGTATTATTAGCTTATCAGCATACACCGATAAACACTGTATCCCAACTAAAAGTATAACAAGTAATTTCTTCATTTAAATAATATTTGACACTAATTTATGCCCTAATATAACGAGAAGAATCCCTAAAACATTGCTAAGCATAACATAAGTAAAAAACGTCTTATAATTTTTCAGTTCAAGAAGTTTAAATGCATCTAAACCAAAACTAGAAAATGTAGTAAACCCACCTAAAAATCCCATTATCAAGAGTAAACTAAGTTTAGGATGTTCCAATAAAAAGACACTCATACAGCCAATTAGTAAACATCCAACAAGATTTACCGTCAGTGTTCCGTATGGAAAACCATCAGAAGTTATCATTCCGGTAAGCCACCATCTACTAGCTGCTCCTAATCCACCACCTAGGAAAATCCAAAGTAAATTCATTCGTGGTATTGATATTTAAACAAATATTCTATTTCAAGTTTACCTTTCGGATTGTATGCTAATATATTTATTATCAATCCATTATCATCATAAAAAAATTCTTGTTTTTGATTCACAGTGTTTATACTATTCGCTATTTGACCCTTCTGATTGTACTCATAATACGTTTGAACAAAGTATGGTTTTTCGCCGTATGTAGTAAAAGCTGTACTCAATAAAAATCCACTTTTACTAATTTCATAAGTACTTACCTGAGTCGGGACCCCATCTCCATCAGCGGATATGAGCTGGATCATTTTACCTTGCTCATTATACCTTGCCTCACTACGAGAGAACACTTTACTTCCATCCTGTAATACAGAAACGGTAAATGAACTATCCAATCGACCAGTATCATTTTTATAATACCTATTTGTAATTGTCATACTATCATTGGTTTGATAAAAAAATGTATGGATCCCCTTAGGTTCTTTTCCAGACTCATCATAGCTATAGTTGGAAACACTGAAATCTTCATCGTCTCTTCTTGAATAGATAGTGTCTATACCCAAATCATTATAGACAAGAATGGTTTCTTCATGGTTTCGATATCCCATACATCTCATATCCACTTTATGATAGGTTACTCTTGTCAAAGTATCATATTTTTTATAGTCCAAAAGACAGGTATCTTTATTGTCTGCAAAGGCATGGACAAACTGAAACTTCTTAACTTCTGAGACTTTATTCGCACTAAGTACGGCCGTATCATTGTCCTGAGCCATCGATAAGACAGCACTGAATAATGAAAATATAATCAATCCTAAATATTTCATTTTCTTGTAAAGCACACATCACTAAGTGTGCCAAATTGTTGTTTTTCTATTTTAATCTTCCCTGCAAATGCAATCATAGCAGCATTATCAGTACAGTACTCCAGCCTAGGGACGTATGCTACACCTTCATATTTTGCAGCTAACTGAGTCAATGCTTTTCTCAATTCTGAGTTGGCAGCTACTCCACCCGCTATTCCAATACCTGTAATTCCTGTTTTTATTATTGCTTCTGAAAGCTTGGACATTAAATAAGACACAATAGTATGTTGAATTGATGCACAGAGATCATTTTTATTTTCGCTAATAAAATTTTTGTCTTTACGAATCTCCTTCTGAAGAAAGTACAAAATTGATGTCTTCAGTCCAGAAAAGCTAAAATCTAGATTGCTCACTTTGGGTGTATTAAATTGATACTTCAAAGGGTCCCCACTTTTGGATAACTCGTCAATAATTGGACCTGACGGATATGATAGACCTAACATTTTACCTGCTTTGTCAAAAGCTTCACCTGCTGCATCGTCAATTGTTCTGCCAAGAACTGTAATTTCATATCCAGAATCTACCCTAACTATCTGAGTATGACCTCCGGAGACCAGCAAACATAGAAATGGCAATTCTGGAATATCATCATCAATAAAATGTGCTAAAACATGAGCGTCTATGTGGTCTACATTTACAAAAGGAATTTTAGTAGACAGAGCTAGCCCTTTTACAAATGAATGCCCTACTAACAAAGAACCCATAAGACCAGGCCCTTGAGTACAGGCTATAGCATCTATATTTTCTAGTTTCTGGTCTGCCTTTTTTAATGCTGATTGTACAGTAGGGACTATATTCAACTGGTGTTTTCTACTGGCCCATTCTGGCACCACCCCTCCAAATTCTTTGTGAATATCTTGAGAGGCTACCACATTGGAACATATTTTGCCGTTACTAAGTACCGCAGCTGATGTATCGTCACAGGACGATTCTATACCAAGTATAGTGAGTTGTGAATTGTTCTTTACTACTTCCAAAGTATGTTTGTACTCTTTTGATAAATTGAACCAAAATGGCGATGCCAAAAATAGTTAAAATACCACTGAAAATACTGGTCGTCCTTTTAGGATTGCTAATTATTACATTGGTTATTTTTCAAACTTCATGGTTCAAAAACTATGCTGCGGATAAAGCGACTGAATATCTGAGTTCAGAACTAGGTACAGATGTATCTATTGGTGAAATCACTTTAGACTACTTTGAAAGACTGGTGGTTACCAACTTATATATAGCAGATCAAAATTCTGACACATTAATTTATATTGAAGAACTTAAAGTTAACTATGACTTGTTCTCCTTTTCCAGTAGTCTAATTCAATTTGATGAAGTGAGTATTAATAATGCAAGTATCTACATCGGTATTCCCAAGGACTCTAACATCCTTAATATTCAATATTTAATAAACTACTTTACCCCACCAAGGTCAGGAAAAAAAGGCTCGTCACAGACCATATCATTTGACAAGGTTGAAATAACAAATACTTCATTCCACTATTTTAACAAAAACAGTTCCCCACCAAACGACAGAGCATTTGACGAGAATAACATGTTCTTTTCCAATTTAAATGGGCATTTACACGATTTCAAGATTATTAACGATTCCCTAAATTTTATACTCGAAAACATATCTGGAACTGAAAAGTCAGGACTAATAATAGACGAGTTAACAGCTCATACCATTATCAGTCCTAGTACAATGCGATTTGATAAACTTCGAATCAAAACGCCAAAAAGCCATATTGAAGATTTTCTAGAGTTTAGATATAAATCATATGCCGATTTTTCTGATTTTATTAAGGTTGTTAAGGTGAAATTCAATTTCACAGATGCTGTTGTACATACAGATGACCTAGCTTTATTTAGCAGCTCTTTAAAGAGCTATGATGAGCTTTTATCTGCAACAGGAACGATAGATGGTACTATTGCCAATCTAAGAAGCCGAGAAATTCAATTATCTGTAGGAAGTCACACTAAATTTGCGGGGAGTGCTCGATTAATAGGATTACCAGACATATATTCAACTCAATTTGATATTAATGCAAGAAGTATAACCAGTAATGCAAATGACCTCGTTGAATTATTGAAGTTAGAACAGCCACCACAAGAATTTTTGCGTCTGGGGAAGATTTCGTATACAGGAACATTCAAGGGTCTAATTTCAGATTTTGACATTGCCGCAAGAATTAGCTCAAACATTGGGAATATTGAGACTAGATTACACTACAAGCAACTAGATAATACAGTTGCTTATAATGGAAATATTAAGAGTGACGATTTTAATCTTAAGGAATTGCTAAATCAAAACAAACTTGGCAGTACCTCCTTCGACTTAGACTTGGATGGACAAGGTTTAACCTTAGAAAGCTTATCAACCTCACTTAATGGGCACATTGGTCATATTGACTATAACAACTATGACTATAAGAACCTAGATATAAACGGCGATGTAAAAAATCAAGTTTTTACAGGAAATTTCAACATTGTTGACCCCAATTTTGATCTTGTCTTTGACGGCAACTTTGACCTGTCATCTGATCAACCAAAAATTGCCATTAACACCAATGTAAGGAGTGTTAACCTAAAAACTTTAGGTTTAGATAGTATTGATAATATTGTCAGCTTCAATGGAGATGTTCAACTTGAAGGTAAAACCATAGATGATATTACTGGAGAAATTTCTCTTGACAGTTTCACAATAGTTAGAGACACGCGTAATTACAAACTAAAAAATGTAAAAATTAACGCCAATAGTAAAGACAGTAACAAGCATTACTCACTATCATCAGACCTAATAAATGTTGACTTAAATGGTCAATTCAAACTCTCTGAATTAGGTTCACTCATAACCTATATTGAACATACAGTATCACCTGATCAATTCCAAATTCCAGTAGATAGTATTGAGAGTCAGAACATTTCGCTTACTCTTGAGATTAATGAATATCAAAGTCTATTTAAGGAGATTTTAGGAGATATACTCTTTGACAGTGCATTCCTTAATTTTAAGTACAACCATGCAACTAGAAAAATTGAGGGTACTAGTCATATTTCAGCTTTTAAATACGACATGATGTCAACTCCATATATTGACGTTCTTGTCAAGAATGGAGGAAGATTAACTCCTGTAAATTTTGCTATTAATACAGGTGGGTTATTACAAAATGACAGTGTGTTATTTGATAAATTAAATGCAAATGGCTTTATCAACGATGGAATTGTGCATTTTGAGACTACCTCCCAAAGGGATAGTCTTCTTGATATTATCCTTGCAGGTAAACTTACTCTTCAAAATGACAGCGTTCAGGTATTTTTTGAGAATTCCAAAGTCGACATTTACAACAAGCCGTGGATTCTTAGAAAGACCAAATTTCCAAATATTGTTTACTCAAAGGGAATTACTGAGTTTCGATATTTTGACTTTAGAAACAGCGAAGAAATACTATTTATTGATGCCTCAGTCGGAGAAAATGCAAATAAAATAAATGTTATTCTCACAGATTTTAAGCTAGAAAATCTAACTCCGTTTATTGCTGGGTTTGACATCAAACTCCAAGGTATTACCAATGGATATATTGACGTCTCTGATAGAGAAGGGTTCCCCATTATTGAAGCTGATTTAACAGTAGATGATCTTCAACTTGACGACGACACACTTGGCACATTAATTCTGAATAGTATAAGTAAAGATGACCTTTTAGCTGTCGCAATAGATGGTAGCATTACAGGAGGGCTACTAAACGACATGAAAATTCTTGGAGACATTGATTTTACGGATCAAGTTTCTCCGTTAAACCTTAAACTCAGTACAGAACATAGTAGCATAAAGCCTTTTGAAAAATTCCTGCAAGGTTTAGCATCTAATGTAACAGGCTTCTCAACGACGGATATTAAGATCACTGGCCCATTGACAAGTCCACAACTTCATGGCATTATGGAGCTAGACAGTCTAGATTTTCTAGTGGACTATCTCCAAACCAAGTATCAGGGCCAAGCTACAATATCTATTGATTATAATTCATTTGAAATTACCCGTGCTACTCTATATGACAGATTTGGTCAACAGGGACAAGTTAAAGGATCTGTATCTCATTCCAACTTCAAAGACTTTAAATTCAACATCAACATTGACAATCTTGACAATTTTGAGATTATGAATACTTCAAGGAATGACAATGAACTTTTTTATGGAACTGCTTTTGTAGATGGAAACATGCGAGTATTGGGTCCAATGGATGACATCTTACTCCAAATTAATGCCAAGAGTAGAAAGGGGACACAAATCAAAATACCTTTGGACAACGCTGAAGCTGGAGGCAAGTTAAGTTATGTTGAGTTTGTAAACCTTAAACTAGACAACAATCAACTTAATAAATCATTTAAATCGACGGCAGGAGTTAGAATGGATTTCAACTTTGAAATCACAAATGATGCAAGCATTACTCTAATATTTGATGAACTTTTAGGCGATAAAATTGAGGCAGCGGGCCATGGAAATTTGCGTATGGAGATCAACACTTATGGAGATTTTAATATGTATGGAGGGTTAACTATTGATCGTGGTAGTTACTTATTTACGGCACTCGATCTTATCAATAAATATTTCACCGTAAAACAAGGAGGAACCCTATTTTGGGATGGAAATCCATACAATGCTAAAATAAACCTAGAAGCTATAAAACGTGAATACCCTATCCCTCTATCCCTTGTAAAAGGAAGTGTTACCGAGGCAGAAGAATCTCTTTACGAAGCGGCAATACCTGTTGACTGCTACCTTAAACTTACAGGACTATTATTTAATCCTGAAGTATCTTTCGACTTAGACTTCCCTTCTCAAAGTAGTTTAGGGGGCAATGCTAATAGTTCCCTAAACACTGTTATTGAAAGGGTAAAACTTGATCCGGAGGAAGTAAATAGGCAAGTTTTTGCTTTGCTTGTTTTGGGTACTTTTATACCTCCTAGTTTTTCATCTGGAAGTGTGGAAAATCCTATGGCCAATACCGGTCTTAATAGCCTTAGTGATTTTGCTAGTAGCCAATTAAATAATTGGCTAGGACAACTGGACACCCGATTTCAGGTAGGTGTAGATTATCAAAACTCTTACGAAAGCAATGCAGAACTTATCGTAACATTAAGAAGAAAATTTCTCGATGATCGTCTTGAGGTATCGGGTTCTGTAGACGCCGTTGCCCAAGGATCTAGACCCTATGATATCAGTATAAAATACGATATAAACGAAGATGGCAATCTAAAAATAAGAGGGTTTCAAAAACAAGCAAATGACCCTACTCTCGGAAATATTAATAATGTTACAACAACGGGTGTTGGACTTTTCTATCGTTATCAGTTTGATAAATTTAGAATAAGAAAGAAGAAAATTAAACCAGAATAAGTTATTCGAAATCTGTTGTTAGTTTAAAACGAAGTACACGACTATTTCCGGTATCACAAATCCAAACAACCCTATTTTTATAAGCCACTGCACTAGGTGCATTAAACTGAGAAAGACCCTCTCCTCTTCCTCCAAAACTAGCTAATTGATACTTCGTACTAGCAGCACCTGCAGGCGGTTTTACTCCTTCTAAACCTGTTACCGTAAATTGATAGAAAGAGTCTTTGGCTTGGTCTATAACAAATATATAATTGGTTCCATCTCCCGTAACCAATGTAGAAACCGGTCGCTCAAACTTATCTGGTGAGGTAAGATTACCATCAGATACTGTTCTATCATTCTCAAACAGAATCCTTGGTTCATAATTAGCCCCAAAGTCTGTTTCGACATAGTCGATAATTTGCACCTTTATAGACGTATTTTCAGCTATAGATGTATAGACAAAATGATCTGGACCGAAAGCTGAAATCTGTGGTGGTTGTATGAAACTTGAAATCCCTATTGGCTTCTTGAAATAATCTCTAAATAAACCATTGGGAGTATTAACACTAACGGGTGTTAAGTACGTTCCATCTCGACCAAATAAAAGTATTGCATCATCTGGACCTCCAAATTTTTGAGGATTATTATCATTGCCACTTCGGGTAACATAAAATCTGTTGTCTTGCAGAATGGTTATTTTATTGAATTTTACATCTGCATCACTCGCAGAAAATGTTGACTTAAAATAAAACGGATGGGTAATGGTATCAATCACTTTTGCGTACTGCAATCCAAAATCAGCACCTGGTCCGTGCATATCAATTTTATAGATACATGTTACATCAAATGTTTGACCTGCAACTTCAGTCTCTATTTCTCCTATTGCAAGCAAATCTAAAGTTCTATTTTGAGCGATTGCTCGGACTCCTTTTAATGTAAAGCGTCCTAATTCTCTACCACTTTCATCCAAAGAAATTATTTCTTCGGTAGCCTCATCAACCACATAAATCAACTCATCAAAACCCGCTATTATATCAACTGGGCTTACAAAAGATTTCAAAGCTGGTTGCACTGGTACATAAGCTACTTCTCTTGGAGAATATTCTGGAACTTCAATAAAATCAGTACTGGTTTTCTTTCCAAAGAAGCCCTCACATGAAGACAAAAGAACTATTGTAACCAGTAAACTTATATCTTTAAATCCAAGTTTCATTTAATTTCTTGTGTCATTATTAAAGGGGATATTCAATCCGAATAAGTGTTGTACACCCATTTTATTTGTTGGATTTACTCCATAATTAATATAAAGGGGATGAACTCCTATTCTAGTTTTAAATCCAACACCTGCGGTAGGATAATTTTGTCCTTTCACACTGAGTTTATACCCAAGTCTTATGAAGAGTAAATCTCTTAAGCCCAGTTCACCTCCCAAACGAACATTCTCAGCATTATCACTTGGATGATTCAGTTCAGCTGCCACCAAAAGCTTCTTGTTATCTGTCTCGTATGGGACAAATGAAAAACCCATTTTAAAAATGGTAGGTGTAGTATATTTCTCTAAGGAAACCGTTGTTCTATTAAAATCTGTTTCTAGGTCAGAACCCTGCATTTGAGAATTGCCTCCAAAATTTTTGACCACCACGGCAAATGTTAAGTTTTTATAATCTGTACTATATAAAAAACCTATATCACCAGTAACGGTATGATTGGTATAGGTTGCTATACCTTCATAAACATATTTCAGTCCCACTCCTATGCTAAAACGCTTTGATAGTTGCTGAGCATAGTTAATTCCAACAGCGGTATTGTTTGCATAAAAAAGTTGCCCTGTTCCGTTTGGCTCAAACTCAGTTCTCACCTCCATTGATCCAGAGTTTAGGCTATTGACATTGAAACCCAGTACACCTCCTCCATCTAGTTTTATAGCAGTTCCTAAAAAGCTTTGATTTATTCCAGCTCCAATGGTTAAATTGCTTAATGCAATTCCTGAATTTTTGATTTGCACTAGTGACGCAGGGTTACTCTCTGAACTAAATAATGACCCTTCATTCGCTACACTCGCACTTGCCATTGCAAAGGAAGATGGATTGAGATCATTTTTTAAAAAACTCAAAGCAGAAAGACCAGCTCGTTGACCTCCAAAATTAGGAAGTAGCTGACCATATGAAATAACAGTAGAAACTGTCAAAAATATAAGGCTTGTTAATCTCAAAACTAGGACGCGAAGATACTTATCAAAATAAAAAAAATCATAGATGTGAATTAAATAATTGTTATGTCTATAAAAAACAAAGGACTTCTTTAACAACCGCCTGACATCCAAATGCTTATAGATTATTAGACTACCGTTCAATACATCAATCGAACATCCTAAATCCTTGATTAACTTTGCTAGCAGCTAAAAATGACCGTTGAACTTAATTTTCCTAAGCTAAAAACCATCTTTCTTCTTAGTCTTTTCTGTTTTTTGGGTGATTCTTGTAAGGATGACGACTCCATACCTGAACCCTTTGAAGACTTTGTTAGTGACTTCTATAGTAATACTTCATCTTTAGAAATAATTATCGGATATGAGACAAATGCAGAACCGTATATAAGCTACGGCGGCAGGGACGCTTGGGACGTTACGTTGAATAATATTCAAAACTTACTTAAGGATAAAAACATAACGGTATCTGGTCCTAAAAAATTAAATAAGATGACCGATTTTGGAGTCTTGGAACAAAAAAGCTACTCCCGTCAGAATATTCTAGACTTAGCCAAAGATCTCCAAGTATACAGTAACAAGGACTCTGCCAAGGGTATTACTATCGTTTTCTTAGATGGTTACTACATAAGGGATGGAGAAATCCTAGATCAAGTCCTTGGACTAAACATTGGAAATACTTCTGTTCTTGCTATTTTCAAACCTGTTATTGACGCTTCTAGCAGCTCAAAGGCTGAACAAACCTTGGTAGAACAGAGTACTGTTACACATGAGATTGGCCATGCTCTTGGTTTGGTAAATAATGGCGTAAGAGCTACATCTGCTCATCACGATGTGGCAAATGGGTCTCACTGTACAAATACCGAATGTGTAATGTATTGGATGAATGGTGCTGGTGATATTTCGAAGTTTATAACACCTTTTTTAACAGGGAATGATGTTACTCTATTTGGGAATCAATGTATCGAAGATGTAAAAGCGAAATGATACAATTAAATCTCCTTTTCTACATACTCATCACGACACCGTAGTATTTCAAAATACAATTGTAATGCATCTACCGCATCAATGTAGGTAGGATGAAAACTACAGAACTCTTTGAATTTAGCAAGCTCTTCTGCTTCGTAATTGGTCAACGTATTAATGATTAAATCATCAAATTTCTTGCCCTTTATTTTTGCCAAGCGGTCCTTTTCTAAAAGCATTAAATACTTCGTTCTCTCCTTACCACTTTTGCTAAAACGATTATACAGAAAGGTTATTGGACTCCCTAACACCATCCCTCCTTGAGCTGATCGATCAAGACCAATAAGCTCCTGTTTCATCTCATTGATATTAAGTTTTTCTCTTACCTTATCTTCATCCGACTTACCTAAGTCATTCTTAACAAACTTATTATCAAACAATGATCGCTCTCCGAGTATAGTGAACTTAACTTCTTTTAAATCATACGTTCTAGGTTGAAGATAAAACACCAGTGAATCTCTCCCTATCCAATTGGAAGTTTTAATTCTAAGGGTATCATAAATTAAATGACTGATTACCAATTCTTCTCCTTCACTATGCTCTATGGAAACATAACCGTTGATGTTAGTTAATTTATGCTGTCCTCCAGCATTGGTAATTTTCGCATACAATACTGGCTCACCATTTTGCAATGACCTAAACCTGGCTTGAAACACATTGGTTTGTGCTTGAGTAAAGCCAAATGCAAAGAGTGATATAAAGATAAAAAGTAACCTCAATTCAATTTGAAGATATAACGTGCAAAGCAAGTAAATAGTTACCTTATTATTGTAAAAAATATGCAAAGACTATTATTCATCCTACTAACGGCATTTCTTTCATTCTCCGTTTATGCTCAAAAAATTGACACACACCATATTAATCCTGACTCTACAGACTACCCCAATGTATATGTGAAAAAGGTGGCAGAGGACTCCATGCAGAGCTCGTTTATAATTTGGATCAAAAGGTCTGTACAACCACATTACCATGCTCATCATACTGAAATAGTAGAAATCCTCTCAGGCAAAGGGCGTATGACTTTGAATGGAGAAACATTCATTGTGCACAAACATGACATTATATTTATACCCAAGGGTTCTGTTCATTCTGTCAAGAACCTGCATCACAGACCATTAAAAGTGCTTTCTATTCAAGCACCCAAATTTGATGGCGACAGAATCTTTGTAGGAGAGCCAAAAACAAAACCAAAAGAATAGCCTAAATTTGACTTGAGCTATTAAAACCATTAAAATTTTGAAAACGACTATTCTATCTTTAATTCTTCTATGTCTTTGTTTAAAAACCTATGCCCAGTTGGACAAGGATTACTCCAGACTAAAGTGTTCAGGAACCATTCCACATTACTTCAAACAACTCCTTGCTGAAGATATTCAAAAGGATAAATCAGAACTCTTAAATAATGGAACCAAGTTAAATAAAAAAAACGCATCTGAATTTGTTGCAATTACCAATTATGGAATTAAAAAATACATCCGTAGCGGGAAGGTTTTATATGGAGATCCACTTACACTCTATGCTACCAAAATTCTAGACAAACTAAAAGCCGTCAGTGACCAAAATGTTGACCACGTAAAAGTGTTCACTTTAAAATCTACTGAAGTAAATGCATTTGCGGTACATCAAGGATTCATCTTTATAACAACAGGATTATGGGCTCATCTGGAAAACGAAACTCAATTAGCTCATATTCTTGGACATGAGCTTCAACATATCATAAGTAGACACTCACTCGAGAAATTTGAATTTATCTCAGATCAAATATCCTTTGGTCAAATAGGCAAAGAGGAACTATCCGACCAATTCAAATACTCAAGAGAAGCTGAATTCGAAGCGGATGAAGCAGGCTTTTTACTTGCTCAGAAAGCTGGATACAATGATTCACTACTCATCTCATCTATGAATGTACTTGCAATGTCACATAGACCAATAGAAGAATACAAAATTGATTATTCTAGATTTGAAGATTCTTACTTTAAGTTACCTAAAGTTGTGAAGCTACTAAAAATGGAAGAGGTGACTTCCCAATGGGATTTCAATGCAAAGAATAGCACCCATCCCAATATGAAATCACGCTACGAAAAACTTCTTGAGATAGCAGACTATTCTGATATTGAATCCTTAAGTTCCAATAGTGATTTCACAACTTGCAGAACCATAGCTCGTGCCGAAATGTTAAATGCCTTTATTGTAAGTGGCAACTACCTAGATGGACTCTATCACAATATCATTCTTCTCAATAAATATCCTAATAACTCCTTTTTGAAAAGGAGTTATGCAATGATGTGGTATGCAAGAGCAGCTGAAATAAATACAGAATTTGGGGCCAGATATTCTTCAGATTTCAGACTAACTAGTGGAGAGTTAGAACGTTTTTATTTTATGTTCTTCAAAATGTCAAAAGCACAATTAAGTACCATGGCAGTACGAGAAATTTGGAGGTTAAGTATAGAAAACCCAAAGGATGAGTTTCTCGTGAAACTACGACAAAAATCACTATTGGAATTTGTACGGCATCCTGAAAACAATTTAGAAAATTTCAAAACAATAGAACACATAGAAAGGCTAACTAAAGAACGAAAAAAGCAACGAATAGATTTCAGTAGTTCGATAGCTGTGTTATTGGACAATCCCAATTTTATAAATGAGGTAAATGCAGCCTATAGACAAACTGAATTAAGAGATAAAAATAATGAGATTTTCTTGTATTCGGAGAATATTGTTGATTCCAACAAGTCCGAAGGAAAACTTCTTTTGGCTAAACCCCTCTACTCAAAGCAAGACCTCAGAAAAAATGTAAAGAAAAACGTAATATCCAATGAAAGCAAAGAGAATCAGATAGTTAAACTAGCAAAAAAATTCACAAAAGAAGATGATATGAACCTAGAGTTCTTTGGAAATATGACAGACTCTCTTTTTGAAACTTCTAACTATAACCAAATGGCAATTTTATACGACTATTTGCAAGAAAATATTAAACATCCTGAGTATGATTTTCTACCTTTTAATAGTCAAAATTTGAATCAAATTGAGGGAATAGATAGTGTGGGAAGTATTGGTTTTATTTCAATGCAATCCATTGCATTCAATAAAAGATTTAGTGGAGCCGGAGCCGTCTTCTCGACAATGTCCGTTTTTGGGTTCCCTTCTTACTTAAGATGGCAACTTGAACCTAAACAGTACTCCTTTTTGTTTACTCAGATTTATGACTTAAAAACACATAATCCAAGTTTGAGATATATGAAGTTTTGCGACACTCCACTCAACGTCTACTTAGAAAGTGCTCAGATTTACAATGCTCTAAACCAATTTAACTCTAAATAATGAACTCTGCTCACAAACACATTCTAGTTAAATGCACCTTCTTCTTGCTAGCTCTGCTACCTTTTCAACTTGTTCTCGGACAACTCGTCGAGTTAAAAGAAGTCAACTCATTTTATATGGGAAAACAAAATACACTAAGCGTTGGTTGTCCTCTCTATTTTACAGAGCATCCCAATAAGAGTAATCCTGAGGCACAAAATGGTCAAACAGGAATGTCGATTAATGTATTCCCGCAATTAAACTTCACCCATGCATTTAGCAATGGTTTAAGCATTCGCATACTCTATAGTAGAGACATTACATCCAGAAATCAAGATCATACTCTTGGCTTAAGACAAGACAATGGCAATGCCTGGCTTGGAGAGATAGGCACTCCTAAATATACTCGCAATTCTTTTGGCATTACTTTTAACGGGCATTTCAAAGATAGAGGCAATCTTGCACCTATCGGTAATCACATAAGTTTTGGGGCAAGAGTCCATTTTGTAAATTCCGATTTTTCAAATAACAAACTTAATCCTAGCTTGGGCACGGAAGGACCTCTTAGTCTAATTCCTTACGAGCAAGACTACACCTACCTAACTTTGGATGCAGGATATACCTACCGCACTATGCTCAGTAAAAAATTATTTTGGGACATGAGCGTGAACGCTGCTCTACCGCTTCACATACAAGTTGATCCTTACACTGAAAAAACTAGTGAGGATAGGCTAAACAAAGGGATCTACAACGCCAATAAAAAACGATTCAAAACCACTGACTTTGCAGGTCTCTACCTTGGATTAGGCATAGTTATTTAGGCCCTAAATACACTATGGGAATTTTCAATTAAGATTTGTCCGAACAGAGTATACTTGAATTTGTATAAATTTGAGGGGTGTCAAAAAATTCTAAAATATTCTTAGGAATTGCTTCCTTCATTCCTCTAATCGGATTTATCGTTGGTATGACTCTGTATTTAAGCTTCATTTTCAGCATTATGTCGGAGTCTATGAACCATTCAGGTTCTGACCCATTTACCGATGACCCTGAATCTTTTTTAAGACTATTTGTTCCAATCTTTCTCACGATTATGATTTCATCTCTTGTCGGGCTTGGTTTATTCATTTTCTTTCTAGTATGTGCTATTAAAGACTCGAGTGCAACTGAGAACGATCGATTACTTTGGATTCTACTACTCGTTTTTGTATCCTATTTTGTATTTCCATTTTATTGGTACTTTAGACTTTGGAAGAATCCTGACTTTTCTTTGAAACCAAAACATTCACACCCAATAACCTAAATCACTTTATGAATTATAAACTTACATTTCTAATATTGGTACTACTTGCCAGTTGCACCGCTGCACCACAAACAGACCAAACCTTTCTTACAGAAGTAGATAGCTACTTAGCGGAATACAATGAAAGGTATCAAGAATTAATGATTCCGGCTAGTGAAGCTGCTTGGAAACTAAATACCTACATACAAGAAGGTGATACTATTACTGGTAAGCAGGCAGAAGAAGCTGAAAAAGCAATGGTAGAATTTACGGGCAGTGCAGAGAACATAACGATTGCAAGAAAATACCTTGAACATGAATCAGAACTAAGTCCTGTACAAATCAGACAGCTTAAAGCAATACTGTATGGTGCTGCAAGTAGCCCATCTATTGTAAAAGACCTTGTAGCAGAAAAGATAAAAGCAGAAAATGATCAGACAACTGCATTGTATGGATACTCTTTTATGCTAAATGGTCAAAAAGTATCTACCAATGAAATCGACAAAATCTTAGAATCATCTAACGATCTTTCTGTAAGACTTGAAGCATGGAGAGCGAGTAAAGAAGTAGGTAAAGAACTAAAAACAGGACTTGCCAACCTACGCAGACTTAGAAATGGAACTGTTCAGGCTCTTGATTTCAAAGACTATTTTCACTACCAAGTAAGTGATTATGGATATAGTAGTGATGAACTGATACAGGTATGTAGAGACATGAATAGAGAGGTGTGGCCGCTCTACCGTGAGTTGCACACCTGGGCACGTTACGAACTTGCTCAAAAATATAGCGAAGAAGTGCCAGAATACTTACCTGCTCATTGGTTACCCAACAGATGGGGTCAAGAATGGAGTTCTATGATTAATGTAGAGGGTGTAGACTTAGATGGAGAACTGGAAAAGAAAGGAGCAGAATGGGTGATGACTGAAGGTGAAAAATTCTGGATGAGCATGGGCTTTGATGCACTACCGAAGTCATTTTATGAAAAGAGCAGTCTTTATCCTTTACCAGATGATGCAACATACAGCAAGAATAATCATGCAAGTGCTTGGCATATGGACAATGCAAATGATGTTCGAAGTCTAATGAGTGTAGAGCCAAACACTCGATGGTGGGGAACTGTTCTTCATGAATTGGGACATATATATTACTTTAAAACTTACTCGACACCAGAAGTTCCTATTATACTTAGAGGAGGTGCAAACAGAGCATATCATGAAGCAATGGGCACGCTCATTGGAATGGCAAGTATGCAACAACCATTCTTAGAGGGAGTCGGACTTATGCCAGAAAATACCGAAATTGATGAAACCCAAGCTTTACTAAAAGAAGCATTGGACTACATTGTTCTTATCCCATGGGGAGCAGGGGTTATGACAGAATTCGAACACGATTTATACAGCAAGAATCTTCCCGAAAATGAGTTCAATAAAAGATGGTGGGAATTGAAAAAGCAATACCAGGGAATAGTGCCTCCCACTGAACGTGGCGAGGAATACTGTGATGCTGCAAGTAAAACTCATATCAATAATGACGCTGCACAATACTACGATTACGCAATGAGTAATATCTTGCTCTTCCAGTTTCACGATCACATTGCAAAAAACATCTTACATCAAGACCCACATAAAACCAATTACTATGGAAGTAAAGAAACAGGTGATTTTATGCGTGCACTTATGAAAGATGGAGCTAATTGTGATTGGAAGGATCATTTAAAAACACACTTGGGAACAGAAATGAGTGCTAAAGCTATGGTTGATTACTTCTCTCCATTAATGGATTGGCTAAAAAAAGAAAATAAAGGAAGAGAGCACACCTTGCCTGAAACTCCTTAAGTAAACGTTTCTCAATGTTTTGGTTCATTCTCATTTTTGCAACTTTTTTCTATATTAATCTTGGAAAAATGAATGCAATCCTTTCTATCAATGGCTTTAAAACAAATTTCTACCGTTGGCCATTGCGTACGTACAGAGACTATAAACGGCTGATAGATGGCAATAAACTATCTGAAAAAGAAAATGCCCTAGTAAGTCGTTTTAGGCTTTTTGGGATACTCCTTATTTTAAGCATTGTACTTTTTCAGTTTGCTATAATTTTCTTTCCCAAAATAGAAGGATTTCATTTTTAGAATGACTGTTATTGATTTCATCTACAATCAAAAAGGTTCTCAGCATGATTTGTTTTTGATGTTGCACAATTTCATTTCAGAATATGAAAGTGTAAGAGCTGACATCAAGTATAAAATTCCTTTTTATAGTATTACAAAGCCCGTTTGCTATGTTAGCCCACAAAAGAAAGGTGGAGTGGAATTGGTATTTTGGAATGCCCTCAAAATGAAGAATAGCTTACCCTTTCTCGACCCGAAAAAACGCAAATGGTTTGCAGGAATCACCTACAAATCTGTGGAGGATATTGACTTTGAAGTATTGGACGGTTTATTGCAAGAGGCTATAGCATGTGATTCTCAGTATAATAAAACCTAACCTTTCGACTATCGCTCAAGGTGACTTTTTCTTTTGCTCATAATCTCGGTCATACTGAGCGGCAGTCGAAGTATGGACAGCTAACCAAACTCAGCCGAGACAATAAAAAAAGCCGAGGATAAATCCCCGACTTTCTTTTAATTGACTGTAATAGTAAAACGGCAGTGCATTTCTCACACCTATCTTTTTATAATTTTAACTTGTTTGCTTCCTGAAGCTGATGAGATAGTTATAAAGTACATTCCAGAATCTAGGTGACTTAAATCCAACTTCTGAAGACCTTGAACATTTAA
>NVWV01000014.1 GCA_002746305.1 Bacteroidota bacterium
ACACACAAAAGTATCGGGACCAATGGAAAGATTGGCTTCCAACAAAGGAGGAACAACGAGTGTATCAATGTATGTCGTAGGACAATTCAGGGGAGGATTCTTGATGGTATGTTGAATAAAATAGGTGCCACCTTTACGGAAAAGAATGGTGTCCATTCGTCTAACACTCAAGAAGTTGTTGGAAGAATAGAATCGAGCAATTTTTTTATCAAAGACTACAGTTTGATTGGCATCAAGAATGGTCCATTCATAACCTGGAGTACCTCTAAACCCATCAATRGGATCACTTTCTAYGGCATAGACACCACAAGGAAGTGTATCTCTAAGACGAGCAGCTTCAGCTCTATGTTTTACACGTATACGRAAAGCACGTACAGAAACAGCATTCAGTGGACAAGCATCATCCCTAGCAGTCACWGTAAAGGAATATGGAAGATCAYTGGCCGTACCTGCACCTGGAGTCCAGCARAATCTACCTGTTTGAAGTAAAGCTGTAGGATTAATTACGGTAAAAGTAGCACCCGATATTGCTCTATTCCATGATATTGTTACAGAATCTGGWGSAGGAGWAGAAGCAGGAGGAGGWGGAACAAAKACAGGRTCACTAGTGGTTACATYAAAACACAATTGAGCTCCTTCACAGACATYGTAGGAAWATGGTCCATTGAYRRYGGGAGGATTATTATCRGGACAGGTCTTGGTGATAAACTGCATGTCCCTTCGAGTTGTTCCAATAATCTCATAAGTACCGGAKGMRTTTTTCCGCCATTCGGTGACTTCAAYTACRGCTACGGTAACTTCATCACAACGAGTAGGAGTAAGAATAATATCMCCAGTTTCWKSATCYAAATAAATCCCAATAGGTGGGGTMGCATYTGGAATTGGKKSAATAACAGATCCAGAAGGGTAGTATGCTTGAAAAGGATGGTTATATGCATAGTTAGTRCCAGAGTAAGCTATATTAGCTAAACCRRKACCYAAAGGRTTAGCCCAAGCATAAGATATGGAGTCTCCTTGGTCCGTAGTATCCAATGCCCCATTGTTAAAATAGAATGGTTGGTTACAACAAAGAATAGCAATCGGTTCAGAGGTAAGAGCAGGAGAGCTATTACAATGAGACTTTGATAAGTCAATTTCAGCATAGGTGAAAAATCGTTGATTAGCAGCTCCTGTATTGATATTACTATTTCTACAGCATTGTCCTGTTCTAAGTCTTACCTTACCACAACTTACCATATTGGAATAGGGGACAATATTAAAATCAATGATGACTGTGTAAGTATGTTGCTCGATACCCTCAGCTCCAGGGATTTGAGTGTTGTTAGATATAGAAGGTGTGGATGAGGACGATGAACATTCTTTATCTACAGATGCACACACTGGTGTAATCTCAATAATACTATCCAAAGTAGGCGTTACAACTCTACTACTACCACCTGAAGAACATTCAATCCAAGTTGCCGGCGTTAGAAATGGAACCCCAGCACACCAACGGTAGTAGGTGATTGTAAATTCAAATTTAAGTGTATCAATACACTTATATGTGATATCAGCACCCATTACGTGTGTGGCCTCAACTTTTTGAGAACTAAACATAAAAGGAACAATAAACATAAGAGCTAAAAGGCTCTTTTTAAACAATTTAAACATATTATGATATTTACTTCTTGTATTATTCATACTTGACGCCGCAAGATATGAGTTTCTGGGTACTTTTCCTATCATTTTGGGTGTGATTATTGGGTGATGCATAATTTCTTAACTCTCGTATTCTGTTCAGTAATTAGTTCTACCCAGTAGATACCTGGGGACAGCTTAATGTTGCACAGGATTTTACTTTCTTGTAATCTTTTTTCATAAAACACCTTAACTCCCTGATTATTAGTGATAAAAAATTCGCTTCCTGTCGGTACATTTGTTATCGTAAATGTACCATTAGATGGATTCGGGTATATTCCAAAATAAGGTTGTATTGGGCCCCTTTTGGAGCTAGAAATTTCCTTAAAATATGACAAACTTGTTGATGATTTTTCTCGAATACTATCTCTTATATTTTGTAAAGAATTAACTGTGCCCACATCGATGGCAATATCCATCTTTTTGTAATCTCCGGCATTGAATAGGCTAAATGATGCGAAACCCATAATAGTACGGGAACCACTATCGTTTGAGCTTAATTCCTCTGGCCAAAATAAAGGCTTACTTTCATCGCTTTGAGGAAATATAATGGAAGTTGAAACGCCAGGTCCAGTGCCATCTCCACCAACCACCAAATCGGTGCTATTTTTCCATTTACCAATAGAATAATTGATGAAATCTTGATTGATTTCAGGGCTTCCATTTATACCTGTTTTGTCATTAAAACATATGGAACTACTTAAATTCTCGTTGAGGAAACTAGCTAATACATATGGACGTTGATTTTCGAAGAAACCTTCATCTAAGGAATCTGCATTGTATACGAATACGGTTTGAGGATATGTTTCCAAGGTTCCTGCATAATTATCCCGCTTATTGCCACATTTACCATCAATAAAAAAGCCAATTTTAGCATTGGTATAGTCAGTAGAACTTCTATTAATTATGAAGTACTCAAGAAATATTTTAGATGATGATGCCAAAGTATAGGCCATCAATTGTACTTCTATTCCTATATCCTGACCGAAAGAAGAAGTGTGTTCATCAGCCAAATCATTAAAGATTGTGTATGCGGCTTCAATTCCCTTAATAGCAGGGTAGTCGCCGTATTCAGGGTCGTATGTTTTGTTTTTATTTACATCTACAAATGGTGCAAGGAATTTAGAAAACCCGCCAGAACCTTGAGCAGGCCAATTGAGAATGGATGCTGGAATAATATACTCTCCAGAGTTGAAATTAGCTTTGTGGTTATCGATTTCCAATTGGGTCACTTTCCATACTTTATCCCATGTTGTAATATCTCCAGTTTGACCAGTCAAAGTATCAATGGGGCCAGGCCAAAAGTCGAAAGAATCTTCTGCGGATAAATACTGTACCGCAGTATGATAATTGTTTAATTCATCTTGAACGCTAATCCAAAGTCCAGCTTGACCAATATACGGCTTACTGGGATCTCCATCTTCAAATGAGGCGGGCTTTAAGTTAGTAATGTCGATACCTAATGATCCATTCGAATTAATACGGAACTGATGCTTTTTACCTAAAGTAGTGTGTGCCGTTTGAGACAAGGATGAGAGACTCGCCCAAAATATTAGAAATGAAAGGGATACTATTCTCACTTTTTATAGCCGAACACGTAAACCAAGGTGAGTATAGATGCCAATTTCTCGTTGTTTAAATGCAAGTCTATTTTCGAAACTCGAATTTAATCCGAAATTAACTTGAGGGTAGAGTAAAATAGAAACTCTGTCAGAAGCTTTATACATTGTGCCCAATCCAAAGAGTGCACTATAGGTTCCACTTGTTTTCACACCGGCAGTCTCTAGTAAACTCACTTGGTTGGATTCATTAACAATATTTCCTTGAGAATTTGTATAAATGCTAACCATTACTCCCCCCTTTGACATTACAGACCACTTGTTGTTACTCATTAACTCTCTTTCTAAGATAAGGGGTATACTAAGCAAGGTGTGCTTATTGATATTGTTGGTTTTTATCCCTGAAGTTACTATTGTATCAGTTACCACCACAGTATATGTTCTCTCTATTTCACCCAATACTGGATGTATAATAGTTTCAGTTCTCTGTTCTTCTCTTTCATTGTATTGAACATAGTCGTTAGTAGAATGGTTGAAGTTTTCGTTTCTATTCAATAAAATAAAACCTGTCTGAATATTCCATTTAGGATCTAGTTGATAAATTCCTGAAAGGGTAAATGAATTCGAAATTCTAGCACTTTCTGTAAGATTTCTTAAAGAGACATAATCGGTAGCTCCGGAGATAGTTCTTCCTCCAAGTCCAATTGAAGAAGTAGCTTCAATGCTCCATCTTGATAGCTTAACCAATTTGTGAGTAGGCGGGGGTGTTGTAGTCTTGTTTTTTTCTTCGTTGTTAGCCTCAGTAACATTAGCGATATCTTCATCTTTTGTTTCTGGGATATTGGCTTCAGAACCCTCTATAGCCTTAGTTTCAACTATAATATCGACTTCAGTCTTACCTTTTCTAGTGAAAACTTTTGCTTTGGTAATGTCAGCACCTTTGTTTTCAGATGCTATTTTCTTAAATAGGGTTGCTAATTCTTGATTAGAAATCGGAGAATCTGGCTTGTCTAGAATTGGAGTTTCACTGCTAATAGGTGATTCCATTTCATGAATTACATAGTTCTCAGAGTTAATAGGTTTTGCTTCCAAATTAAATTCAACCTTTGAGTTAGTTGACTGCTCACTCTCAAAAGTGCTTTCAATAGTAATATCAGTCTGTTCATCAATAGGACTGATACTTAATGTAGTATTTTTACTCTCTAAGTTGGTATTCGCACTTTCCGTAGTTGGAGTGTCATCTGTACTTATTGAATTATTGTTTTGATCTTTCAATAATGAAAAACCAATACCTGTGCTAAGGAATAGGATTGCCGCAGCACTCCAAATCCAAATTACACGTCTCTTTTTCTTTCTTTTAGCTTGAATAGCATCAAACAGACCAGCACTAGGTGTGGACTCAAAGTTTTTAAACTTTTCTTGAAAGATATTTTCTATCTCGTTGCTCATATTCTATTTATGCCATATTTGGCGAGTAGTTTTATTAAATATTGTTTGGCTCTACTATATTGAGTTCTAGATGTTACATCCGTCACTCCTAGCATTTTGCCAATTTCTTTGTGGCTATATCCTTCTATAGCATATAAGTTGAATACTGTCCTGTATCCGTCGGGCAATTCTTGCAGTATACTAAGCAAGTTTGCTGTTTCCATATTGCTATAGACTGAAGCATCCAAATATTGTTCCTTTACACTATCTAAGTTGCCAGGTTCAAACTTACGTACTCTTTTATCGTTGCTCTTTAAAGCTGTGAATACAACTACTTTTCGTATCCATCCCTCGAAAGAACCCTCACCTTTAAAACTCTTGATTTTGTCAAAGATTTTAATAAAGGCATCCTGAAGCACATCTTCTGCTTCCATTTTGCTGTTACAATATCTTAAACTTACACCCATCATCTTTGGTGAATACTTTTCGTATAAAACCTTCTGACAATACACATCATTTCTGATACATCCTTCAATGAGTTCATGTTCATTCAATTCGTTAGCGTTAGTACTGTCAGTTTTTTGGTTCAAAAGGAAGACTCGTTGCGTTGCAAATATGTTGCATACTATCGTAAATAATCTTAAAATCTACAATAGCTTGATTATAAACAATTTAATATCAAGTAATTAGGAGATGAAAAAAAGATGCATTTTTGTGGCTTCATGCAACTGTTTACCAAAGAGAAACTTAGACAAATAGCAATTGACGTGTTCTGTGTAATGGGTAGTAGCACTAAAGATGCAGCTTTGGCAGCTGATGTTCTAGTGAATGCTGATATTAGGGGTATTGACAGTCACGGAGTATCTCGACTAGTTGGTTATGTAGGACTATGGGAAGCGGGGCGAATTAATATGACTCCAAAGGTTGATATAGTCAGGGAGCGTAAGTCTACCTTCACAATAGATGGAGATGGGGGATTGGGATTGGTAGTAGCACCCAAAGCAATGAGAATAGCTATTGAGAGAGCAAAGGAATACGGAAGTGGTTGGGGAGCAATTCAGAATAGTAACCACTTTGGGATAGCAGGCTATCATGCAATGATGGCTTTACCTCATGATATGATAGGTATGGCGATGACCAATGCCACACCTTTTATCCCACCCACCCACAGTAAACAAGCAATGTTGGGCACTAACCCAATAGCATATGCATTCCCAACAGATAAAAGAAGACCATTGGTAGTTGACCTAGCAACGGCTTCAGTAGCTAGAGGTAAAATAGAAATAGCTAAGAGAGAGGGAAAACAGATACCCAAAGGTTGGATGGTTGATAAACATGGAAATACCAGTCAAAATGTAGATGAGTTGAAAGATGGTGGAATGCTAACACCTCTTGGGAGTCTCGAAGAATTAAGTAGTCATAAAGGATATGCCCTAGGCAGTCTGGTAGATGTAATGACTGGAGTGTTATCGGGTGCCAATTATGGAAAATGGGTTCCTCCATTTGTAAGCTTCCTCCCTATGCTACCAAATTTGCCAGGTAAAGGACTTGGACATTTTGTAGGTGCCATGGAAATAGAAGGGTTCAGACCAGCTTCAGAATTTAAGGCAAGCATGGATCATTGGATTGAGAGTTTTAAATCTGCCGATAGAATAAAAGCAGATCAAGAAGTATTTGTCCCAGGAGAGAAAGAGTATCTTATAGAAGAAGAACGTTCTGTCAATGGAATTCCACTGAATGATGTGGTCGTAAAGGATTTAGAAGGGCTGGGCAAAAAGTTCGGGCTAAGTCTCCTATAGTAGATTTCTTTTCAACCATATTTCTTGTCCAATAACTGATTTAGCGAAATAAATATAAGTTTGTACGCATATGAACTTAAACATTATGGGAACTCATGTACATAAGATGTACTTTCTCACGTGTGTATGTCTATATCTATCCATTTTTTCAATGGCTCAGGTTACATACGACAAGGAAATAGAATATCCATTTTTTGAATCTGTACAAACCACTGATCAATTTCTCTTTACATTTACCAAGTTAGGAAAAACATTTGACCAAAGTGAATTGATTATCTACAATCATAGCGGCGAAGAGTTAAACCGAATAACTTTTCAATCTAAGAGAAGACCTGAACTTATTCAAACTGCAAAAATGGGAGGTAATACCGTCTTTCAACTAAGCACTGGAGAGTATGTAGTTATAGATGGAACGGGAAAAGAAATTGCAAGACATACTACAATATCTACGGATAAAATCAAGAGATCTCAAATGCTTTTGACCAATAGCGGAGCTACACTTATTCAGCAGGTAAAAGTAAAAAAAGTAGGCGTAGGTCTCCGGGTACGACATTTTAACACCGAGTTTGAAGAACAGTGGAAGTACGAAAAGTTTCCAGAGAAAGGTAGGTACGGATATGATATGTGTGCAGCAAAAGAGGATGGAAACATTGCCATAATTTATACCAAAGGTTCGATGTCTTATGATAAAGGAATTTGCTTATTGAGCCCAACAGGTGAAGAGAAAGCATTTGAGAACCTTGGATTAAAACAAACACAACTGAAATCGTATAAGTTTGAGAATAACTTCGATGGAGACTGGTTGTACATTGGTGATTATGGGAGTACAAGCTCTGAAACATTTAAAGGTATTCCTCTGGGGATGTCTATTGTGAAAATAAGCTCAGATAACGGAGCTCTAAAGAGTGAAAGTCTAATAGATTTTGTGGAGCTACAAAAAAAAGTAGGTGATAAAAGAGAGGATGGAACTCCTGTTTACAGTCAATCAGCTCCTGCACTTCATCTACTAGATATTATAAATATTAGGGGTAAGTCTTATTATATGTGTGAGAGTTACTTGAGCAAAGAGCGTAAGTATACTAAACCGGGTTCTACTCAATCTGTAGATAATATAAACTATTACACACAAATGATCCTTATGGATTATTACTTGCTAGATGTATTAAACCCAACAGATAATCCAAAACGTATTTGGAAACAGTCGCATAATATAGAACAAGAATTAGGAAGTTTTGGTGGGGCTTATGGAGCAAGACAAAACTTATTAAAAAATGGACTATTCAGCTATCAAGGTATGCACAATGGTAAGATTGTAACTAGGGGGTACGCTCAAATGCATAATTACTATACCCTTATTGATCCTGATTTAGGCAAGGAAGAAACGGAGAATAGAGTTTTTTGGGGTGATCCTATAGGAAAAGATGTAGGAGTATTACCTCAGCGTAAATCGTATAATGTGTCTTTTGGTCAAACAGTCATTAGTCCTTATTTCAGTCGAGAAGGTTTGCTGAAAAATGGAGATGAATTTACACTCTATCAGTACGATGTAAGAACAAATATGCTTAAGCTTTCTAAACTTAACTTTTAATCTAGGAAAACAATGAATAATATAATAGTAACAATCTTATGCTTAATGGTGTCCTTTAACACATTAGCTCAAGATGTAAAACGTAAAAAATATGTGAATCCAGCTCAAGTTGTTGGGGTATATAATTTTGGTAAATACTCTGGGGCATTGGTTCAGGAAGGAGCTAGAGGTTTAGATAACAAGGATATTTATACACTGCATTTTTTAGATGATAAAATTCCTACACAAGAAATTGTGGTGCCACAAGGGAGTCGTGTCTTTGATGTAGAATCATCTGGCGTAAATAGTGCTATGATTTTCAATGGTAGAAAAGAAGTGACCCTTGTAATGATAGCTCCGAACTCAGAACCAGAATATCTGATTATAGAGACAGGTGAAACTTTTAGTTATTATGGTATAACTCAATCTGCCATAAATGAAATTGGTGAAATAGTGCTAATTAGGTCTTATGCAGAGAATGGTGTAGATCAAAATGGTAGACCGATTGTAATAGAGTCTGGGTTAGAATATATAAATGTTGATGCCAATGGAATTGTAACTTCTAAGAGATTAGAAAAATACATTAAGGATAAGCACTTTGGGTTGGTCAACGTCTTTCCAACGAATGAGGGAATGGTTTATCTCATGGAACATAATGGAAGAAAAAAGAGCCAATATGAACTGAAACTATCGATATGCGATAAAAGTGGAAATCTGAAAGGGGAGTATAGTCTCACAGATGAGCAATCATTTTTTCCATCTGATATTATTAATGATAATGGGAAACTAGTTATGGCTGGTTATTACCTGAATGGCACTGTTTACACAGCGAAAAAAACAGAAGGTTTATTTGTAACGGTACTTGATGAAAATGGAACTGAAAAATCTAAAAATATATTTGATTGGGATAACATGAAGCAGAAGTTGAAAGATACCAAGCGTAGTAACTTTATCTTCAATGGGAAAATGAATGTAATGGTGGAGAAGATAGAGACCACAGGGAGTGGATATGCCATTGTGTGTGAGAGTTATTCTACTGGAGGTGGAGTAACGGGGGCAGAGTTTATGATAGGAGGTAACTCTGGTCGTGAGTTGGTAATCACTGTATATGATTTTGTATTGTTTGAAACCAATGCAAATGGAGAATTGGTAACGGTAAATATTCTAGAGAAGGATGAAGCCAACATTATGATGGGAGGAAGAAGTCGCTCTATGGGTGCTGTTCAAATGACTAGTTTACTAAAGAAGTACGATGTATTTCCCTTTAGAAGCTATAATGAAAATACAATTGCGTTTGTAAACTATAAAGCAAAAAAAGGAAGTTATGCAGAACTTAATACATCAACTGGAGTTGTAACTGAAGGTAAACCAATAGATCTAGTTATAGTTAAAGAGGAGGTAGCGGATAAAGATGCAGATGAGTTGGTGGCCAACAGTAAGATGCTTACTAGAATGGATAATATGAATTCTAAGTTAGATAGGTTTTCGGCCAAGGCAGAAAAGGTGGGGAATGCTTTGGAATATGGTATTGAAAAAGTAGATCAGGTCTTTAGCCCACGAGCAAAGAGTGATAAAGGTATGTTTATATTATCTGATGGAAAGGTACTAAGCTATGAACTGGATCAAGAAACATTCAGTATATATTATCAATATCTAAACTAGTATAGGATTCAATTAAACTAAAAATGGCAAGCGAGTAGGCTTGCCATTTTTAGTTTAAATCTATTGGAAAGAGCTATAACCTTCTATCTTCTTCATTGATTGGCAAATCATTAATACTTGCAAAGCGTTTTTCCATGAGTCCGTTTTTGTCAAACTGCCAGTTCTCATTACCATAAGCTCTAAACCATTGCCCTTCAGAATTTCTATACTCGTATTCAAATCTTACTGCAATATGATTATCCAAAAAAGCCCAAAGCTCTTTCTTAAGCTTGTAGTCCAATTCATTCTTCCATTTATCAGCTAAAAAATCCTGTACTTCGGATCTGCCATTTATAAAAGTTGAGCGATTTCTCCATTCTGTATCAAGGGTGTAAGCCTTAGATACTTTTATGTGGTCCTTACTATTCCATCCATCTTCTGCCATTTGTACTTTTTGAGTAGCTGTTTCCAGATTGAAGGGAGGAAGTGGATATTTTAATTCGCTCATATACTGGATGTACGATTGAGGAACCAGAACTTTACATTGAGTAAGAACATTATACACCTATTTTGTTTAACTTAAATTTTTTTCAGTTTAGGTTTTACAATGTCAAAAAATGCTTGATGATCATTTAAATCATTCCTGGTTAGTCCGGGGAACCCACAATTATCAAAACATATTCTAAGGTAATTTATAAATGTAGTGTCGTTTGGTTCACGCAAAAAATTGCCATCAATAGATGGTTTTTTTGTGATTTCAATGATGTAAGAAGGGTTGCCACTGATGTTATCCTTATGCAACTCATCAGCTGATAATTCTAAAAAGGCATGTTCTAAAATATCATAATCTATATATTCCTGAATTTCTTCCGCCCAAAATTTATTGGTAACATCATCAGCAATACTATCAATACTAGCTATCCATATTGGGTCAGCTACGTTCCACATGAGATTTTTATTCATAGCATAGTCCCAAGTGAAATTTACACCTCCAACTAGTCTATAGAAATATTTTAATGATAGAGGTATGTACCCAAAAGGAGCTATAGCTGAATCAATTTTCTGGATTAGAGAATTAGTGTTTTCTAATGGTAAATGAAGAGATTTTTCAAAATTGAATTCGGGATTAGTTTTAAATTGATATCCAATTGCCAATAGTTCTTGATAGATTATTCTCAGATTATAGGCAACTCTTTCAAAAGTTTCCGTTAGTACTTTTTCGATTTCAGGCATATGCTCCATACTAAAGGCTTTGTCTCCCAGCTCGTGTATTTCATCATATACCGCTTTGGTTTCTCCTGCTAAATATTTTTTATAAAGTTTCATTGTGATTTGTGGTTAGAAAATAAGGTGGTTACTTACTTTTTCTTATCTCTTTCTTGGCTCCACATCTACAAAAGCCCTTAAAATTGGCTTAAATCTTTCAGAGTCTATTGGTTTATGAATTTTGTTCGTGGATAATGGGTAATTTGAAACACAGTTTTTGGTGATACAATTGTTTGGTCTTGTTGGGCGTATGGAGAACCCGCCGCCACAATTTGGACAAACATTTTGTAAAACGTTTGTTACACAATCATGGCAAAATGTGCATTCAAAAGTACATATCATAGCCTCGTCACTTTCATTGAATAGTGGCTTTGCACAGTTCTCACAAATTGGTCTCATTTCAAGCATAATGTTTTAGACTTTAGTTAAGTCCAAATATATTTAATATGAAAGATGATGTGTTGATTTGTAAACTATTGAACTTATATAGTGTGTAATTTTACATTACATAGTTTTTAGAAATAGAAAGGACGTTCGGTTAATCCCGGAACGCCCTTTTGCTAGATGCCATATTATTAGTTTTTGCTTATTCTTGGTGATACATGTTGTGAAATATTTCAGCCAATTTTGAAGGCTCTTCTTTCCATGCATTCAACATATCTAGTCCCATGTTATCAGGTACAATGTCTAAATTGTCAGTCTCCACTTCGTTCAAAATTATTTTGGCAATTCCATCTGGAGCAGGCATTTCCCAATCACTGCCTGCATTCATATCTGTGTCAATAGCACCTGGGTTCACAGTATGAACAGTAATTCCCTTTTTTGCTAGTTCAATTCGGACAGAGTGGGTGGCAGAGAAGAGAGCAGCTTTTGAGGCTGCATAACCTGCAATAGAAGGGAGAGGAGAATAAGCAGCAATAGAAACGATATTAATGATTCTTGCAGGGGTGTTCGTCTCTAAAATGGGTGCAAATGCCTTCATCATTTTTAGAGTCCCATAGTAATTAACATTCATGTCATTTTCCATTCCATTAAGCTCTCCACCGATTATAGTGCCAGGATTCAGTACCCCAGCATTATTAATAAGGATTTGTGTATCTGAAGTATGTTTAATAACTTGAGCTATTTGACTCTCATTTGTGATATCAAGTTCTATGGATATTACTCTATCGTCACTGAAATCAGGCATTCTCAGTAAATCTCTACTTGTTGCATAGATTTTACTCGCTCCTTTTTCCAATGCAGCTTTAACCAGTGACTTTCCAATTCCTCTATTTGCTCCAGTAATCAGAATAACTTTGTCTTTTAATTTTTCCATTTGTTTAATCTTATTAAATTATGAGTGCAAATCTATTTTGTGACTCAGGCACATAAAACCCAAAACTTGCTATCATTATTCACTGTTTTAATCAATGTACTTTTTCAAGACTAATGCAGCACAGTGGCCTCCAAACCCAAAACTATTACTTAGTGCGTACTCTATATTTTTATCTACTTTTTTGTTTAATGTTAGATTAATTTCTGGTGGAATACTGCTGTCAATTTCTTTTGTGTTTATGGTTGGCGGAACTTGATTTTGTTGAACGGACAAGCAAGTGGCAATTGCTTCAATAGCACCGGTTCCTCCTAATAAATGTCCTGTCATTGATTTGGTTGCACTAATTTGAAGACTGTTTAAATGGGAGTGAAACACTCGTTCTATTGCTTTTATTTCGGATAAATCACCAAGACCCGTTGAAGTAGCATGGGCATTGAGATAATCTATTTTGTTTGGCTCAATTCTAGCTTCTAGAAGTGCATTTTTCATTGCCAAATAGGCTCCTTGACCCTCAGGATGGGTACCTGTAATATGGAACGCATCAGAATTTTCTCCTCCACCTAAAATTTCAGCATAAATTTTGGCATTTCTACTTAAGGCAGAATCTAGACTTTCGACAATCAAGGTACCGGCACCCTCTCCAACAACGAAGCCATCTCGGTTTTTATCAAACGGTTTGGATGCCGATTGGAAGTTGTCATTGTTTGTAGACATTGCTTTCATAGCATTAAATCCCCCTATTGAACCTGCAGTAATCGGAGCCTCAGAACCACCAGCAACAATTATGTCTGCTTTGTTTAGTCTAATGTAATTAAACGCCTGAATTATACTTTGTGTAGACGATGCACAAGCGGTTACGGGACAATAGTTAATGCCGTGTAGTCCATATTTAATTGAGATCATACCCGATAGACTATTGGGTATGATTTTGGTTATAAAGAAGGGGTTGAATCTTGGATTAAAATTGGATTCAGCATAGGCCAGAATTTCTTTTTCAAATGTTTCAAAACCTCCGTTTCCTGTAGCGAAAATGACTCCTATTCTTTCAGTATCCAATGACTGAAAATTCAGTTGGGCATCATTAATTGCTTCTTTGGTTGCTATGAGACCATATTGGCTAAATCTGTCTAGTTTCCTTGCTTCCTGTCGGTCGAAATAGTCAAGGGGATTGTAATTCTTTAGTTCACACGCAAATTTTGTTTTGAATTTGCTCGCATCAAAATGTGTTATTTCTTGTGCTCCTGAAACTCCTTTAAGCAGATTTTGCCAATAGGTTTCAATGTTTTTTCCAATAGGGGTAATAGCTCCTATTCCTGTTATTACGACTCTTTTCATTTTGTTTTTTAGTTTTGGTATACCGTAAGGTATATGATGCTTCAAATTTTTTATGTTCTTAGTTTTTTTATCTCTAACTCAATGGATTCTAGATTGTTGAGCAATATTTGAGGTTCCTCTAGTGTTTTTGCTAGCAGAATACTCCCCTCTATTAATGCAATCATTTTATTTGCAAAAAGGGTGACATCAAGGTCTCTAATTTCTTCTTTCTTAATTCCATCATTTAGAATTTCTTCAAGTTTGTTTCTCCAATTCTTCAATGCGTTCGTGACTTCTGTTTTGAGTGGTTTATTGCCATCATCGGAGTCTACAGCGGTATTCAGAATTGCACAACCTCCATTTTTGAAAATGGGTATGTACTCAGTTTTATAGTGATTTAGGAATAAAAGTAGCTTTTCGTCTGACCGTTCTACTAGCTTCATTTTTTCATAGACTTGTCCGGCTTGTTGCTGATAATTGTATTTAAACACTTCAGTGGCAACTTCATTTTTATCCTTGAAATTCCCATAAATACTTCCTTTAGATAGGCCTGTAGCTTCAGTTAAATCCGATAGGTAGGTGCCAGTGTAGCCTTTTTTATTAAAAACTGCCGCCGTCTTTTCAATGATTAGTTGTCGGGTTTTTTCTGACCTTACCATAGTACAAATATACCGTAGGGTATATGCGAACCTACGATTATACTTTGAAATTGATCCTAGTCAACAATAGTCCTAAAAGTTAAATTTATTCTTGGTGTTTTTACTTTTCTAGTGGGAGGCAGTCGATGGAGCCAATGCGTTTGAGTTACTCCTTTCATAACCAGTAAACTACCCCTTTCTAGAATAATAGAAACTGTTTGTTGGGAGTTTTTATGTTTAAAGGCAAACTTTCTTTCAGCTCCTAGGCTAAGAGAACCTATTGCTCCATTCTTTTTTAAATCCTTTTCGCCGTCACTGTGCCACGCCATTCCTTCATCTCCATTATGGTATAGGTTAAGTAAGCAAGAGTTGAATGTTTCTCCGGTGGTTTTTGCTACTATTTCTTTCAGCTCTAATAGTTCTTTTATCCAAGGTAAAGCTTGTTTTGTTGTTTTAGAGTAGGTGTATTCAAACGGTTTTTCTCCATACCAAGCTACCTTACGTTTAGTTACAATGGTTTTTCCAAAGATGATTGCTTGGTCATTCTTCCATTGAATATGTTCCAGAAGTCTTTCAAAATAATATTGAGCCTTATCGATTGTAAGGACATGGCCGTAGTAATTTACTTCTCCATCACAGGGTAGAAGGTTTGAAATGGTATTTGTACTAAACAAGTCCATGTTTCCATTTTTTGTAGTCTGGTCCTAAGCAGTTTCCACAAGGTCTATATCCTTGCGATGTAGCTTGATCAATGGAATGAAAGAAAACTCGATTTCCCTTATTCATTCTTTTACCCGATTTACATTGTAGTGTGCCGTAAATTAAAAATTTACTATTTCCACCATAGATGATTTTTTTCTGTCTAATGTTTTGATGAAGATCTGAAGTAGTGATTTCACAATGCTTAATCATTTTTTGTATTGAGCGATTTCTGTAACGGAGGAAACAGATTCATTGAAGAATTTTTCTTTAATGCTTAAATATTCTTCGTTTGAAAAAAAATCAATTTTGGCTTGTTCATCCTTAAAGTAAATGGTAAAAACCCTGTTAATGGGTTCTTTAACTTCACTTTTAAGAACTTCTTTTATTTTAAAGTCATAGCCGAAATCTCCACCATACGTTTGTAATATAGGATACATTGCTGCCCTATATTTACCGTACATTTCATCGTCTGTAACGTATAATCCCATTAAGTATTCCATGTATTTATATTTTAATAATTGTAATCTTTTGTTAAACCATATTAACTAGTGGCTTCGTGAAAAATGATGCCTAAGGTATGTCGTTCTCCACTATTTACTTCACTAACTCCATGTTTCATATTTACTCGATAATGCCCTTTTACTCCTTTTACAGGGCGGAAATTAGTTGTAAAAACCAGCATATCTCCTTTTTTTGGTTGTAAAACTATTGCTTTAGAATGTGCTCTTGGAGTTTGTTGAGTTAAAACAAACTCTCCCCCAGTATAATCTTCATTGGGCTCATTTAAGAAAAAGACTGTTTGAATAGGGAAACACACCTCTCCGTACAAATCTTGATGTAAGGTATTAAATCCTCCCTTTCCATATTTCAGAATTAAAGGAGTAGGTTTTAGTTGGTCGTTCTGATGGCATAGAACCTGTAAACCTTCAAATGTGGTTGGAAATGTTTGGTCAATTTTGAGTACTTTCATCCAAAGGTTGGCAATTGGTACAAGGTTGGGATATACAGTCTCTCTTATTGTTTGAATGACTTCAGGTAGCGGATAATTAAAGTATTTATATTCTCCCAAGCCAAATCGATAACGTTCCATTCCCACGGTCTTTCGATATAACTGAGGAGTGTTATAGTTCCGTATAAGTTCTTTACAATGGTTGTCGGATAGTAATTTGGGAATAATAGCAAAACCCTTTTGGTTCATTGATTCTGAAATCAATTGCCAGTCGATTTCGGTAAGCTTTGTTTTAAGGTGCTCCATTATTATAAATTTATAACGTTGGCCTGAGATGCTTCCCACCCAATAATGGCAGTTTTGCGTGTTGTGCCCCACATATAGCCACCAAATATTCCGGTAGATTGAATAACTCTATGACAAGGAATCAAAAATGCAATTGGATTATGACCAATGGCGGTACCAACAGCTCTGGAGGCTTTTGGTTTTTGGATAATTTTAGCAATATTTCCATAGGTTGCTAAATTTCCAGTTGGTATTTTTAAAAGTGCTTCCCAAACTTTTAATTGAAATTCTGTTCCTTTTAAATGCAATTTTATCTGATTTATGTTACTCCAGTCTCGGGAGTAAATGAGCAATGCATTTTGTTGAATTTTATCGCTCTGTTGAACAAATTCAGCCTTTGGAAAGCGTTTTTTTAATTCTTGAAGACTATCGTCTTGTTCGTCAGAAAATCCCATATAGCAAAGTCCCTTATGTGTAGAGGCCACTAATATTTTACCAAATGGACTTTCTGAATAACTGTAATTTATGTAGAGATGTTCTCCTTGGTTTTTGTACTCACCTGGAGTCATTCCTTCGATTTTTACAAATAGATCGTGTAATCTTCCTGTACCTGAAAGTCCAGTGTCGTAGGCGGTATCAAAGAGGGTTGATTGTGAAGTATTTAAAATTTGTTTTGCGTGTTGAATACTAATGTACTGTAGAAACTTTTTTGGACTAACTCCTGCCCAGTTGGTAAATAGTCGTTGAAAATGGTAGGGACTTAAATGTACTTCATTTGCAATTTCGTCGAGTGTGGGCTGCTGGGCAAAGTTTTGTTGGATGTAATGTATAGCTTCTGCAATACGATCATAATTGATGTGTTCCTGAGTACTCATTCAAGTTAAATTTTAGAAGTCAAAAGTAAAATTGGTTTCACTCATATAGAATCCGAAACTTGCTCTTTTTCAAATAATTCAGTCTAAGTTTATCATTACCCACTTTAGAATATTCAAACACGGCTTAAGTTTATGGTATTTAACAAAAGTTCTTAGCGTCATAATTTTTCAAAGCAGTTACGATTTCTGCGATGAAATTGTCTCTGTCGTTTTCAATTCTTTCAATTATTCCGGGTTGAACGGCTAGTGAATTGTCAAATTTGTAACCCCATACAAGCATGTCCAGAACAAGAGGAATTAGACCTATGCCTTCGTCTGTGAGTGTGTACACTTTTTTCGTCTTCAATTGCTCATACTTTTTGCTAACTAGAAAACCTTTGGTTTCTAACATTTTTAGGCGGTCAGAAAGAACATTAGTAGCAATGCCTTCATCAGAATCAAGAAATTCATTATAGAACCGATGGCCCTTAAATGCAATGTCTCTAATGATTAATAAGGTCCACTTGTCGCCAAATAAGTCCAAGGTTCGACTTATGGGACATTCTGATCGTTTTTGCGTCTTTTTCATTGCTCACTTGTTTTTTGCAAGTAAGAAGATATATTTGCATCGCTTGCTTTTTACAAGTGACAAAATTAATCAATAAACTCAATGAATAATTTAAACAATTAAAAAATGAATAATTTAATGAAACCAATAGAAGTAGTAGAGGGCTTTTTTAGTGCAATGAACAACGGTGATTTTGCTTCGGCAAAAAAATTTATGGCTGATAATCATTGGTACACAGGACCAATGTTTTCTACCAAAAATCCAGAAGACTATTTTAAGGAATTGTCGGCTTTTGAAATGCAATTTGAAGTTGAAACACAAGATATGATTGTGGCAAATGATGCGATTACTCATATCTCTTTGCTGAAGATTGTAGCTCCTTTTCAAAAGGTTATTCCCTGTTGTGAAGTCTTTAACATTAAAGAGGGCAAAATTGCTCGGCAGCGATTTTACTTTGATACCCGATTGTTTCCAGAGACCAGCTAATACTAATAAGGAGTAAATGGTTATTCACTCCTTACTTTTATACATTCTTTATTTTTTTGATTTGTTTTCCAACTCCTCTATGCGTGCCTTTTTCGCTTCAGAAATTTCTCCCGTTTCGGCATATATTATTAAATCTTCAAATGCTTGAGCTATAGCTTTGTCAAATTGCTTTTTCATTATACTACCCATTATGGTTCCAATGAATGGAGTGACGTGCATTGTAATGTCCATTTTTACAACGGATTTATTGGGGCTAACTTCACTAACTGTCCAATGGTTTTGGGCATACAAAACAAAACCGGGTAATCCTTCCATCACCTTATAAGCAATCTCTTTATTACCAATATCATACAGAATTAATTTTTCACGAAGCTTGCTATAACCCTTGGTCGCAATTTCGCAAACTCTTTCGCTACATCCTGCACCCTCAAATTCACCATCGCCGGAACCTGTTGCATGGTCTATATTCCTATTCCAAATACCAATATGCTGAAATCCAGGTCCTACAATTTCCCAAAGGGAGTCTGTAGAAACGTTAATTACCTCACTTGTTCGTACTAACTTAATTTCTTTGTGTTTCTTTTCTTTTTGTGCCATAATTGTTGAGTTAAATGTTGTTAATGCTAACACAGTCAGCACTAGGATCTTTAGGTTGATTTTTTTCACTTTCATATTAAATTGATTAATAATTAGAACAAAAGTAAAAGTGGCGTGAATGAAAGATTTGACTTAAAAATTCTATTATTTGACTGAGAGGTTTAGACGATATTTTGTTGGTGTAACACCATATTTTGTTTTAAAGATTCTCGATAAATGAGCAATGCTTTTAAATTCGCAATCGTAAGCGATGTTGCTTATGGTCTCATCTGAAATCAGTAATAGATGGGCGACTTTTTCTACTCGTTTTTGAATGATGTAGTTATTGGGAGTGTCGTTGTAAATGCGTCTAAATTCTTTTTTGAAGGAAGAGAGGCTTTGGTTGTTCAATTGGGCTAGTCCTTCAATGTTGATAGAGGAACAAATATGGGCCTCGATAATTTCTTTAAATGTGAATGTCTTTTTTTTGAAAAGATTGTTCATTATCTCTAAAACCCTAGGAGCATTCTCGCTCTGTAGAAGCAATAAAATAATTTCTTTAAGTTTAAGAATAAGTATGTCGTCTGATAGCAATCCTTGGTGCTCAAAATAGTACATAACACTGTCTACGTACTGCTTTATCAGTTCGGTGGCATCTACGCTTGTGGTATTTACTTGTACTTGGCTTTGTTTGTTCTTGAAAAACGGAGGAACAGATTTATCGTATATTTTCTCCAGTACATCCTTATGAAAATGGATTGATATAGCACTGTATTCTGCACTCCCTTCCATGGAGAGTGCCTTGAATGAATTGCTTCCACATTTAGAAAGTAGTGCTTGATTTGCCGCGGTCTTAATTTCATCGGTTTCAGAATAGTTTATACATTCACCTTGTAGCACATATATAAAACAAGCCTCGTTATCAGGCATATTTGCAGGTATTTGAATAGGCGGTTTAATCGTTACCCACTTAAACAATGGCTTACCTAGTAAATCTATTGCTTTAAATTCCATGTATATTTTATACAAAGTAGGTGATGTTTTTATGATATCATTTGACTTAGACGTTTTATTCCTTGCCTAAGGAGGGTTTTATTGATGAAAGAAGCAGATTACTAATTACTCTTTTGTCATCAAGTCTGTGTTGGTGGTCCATAGACCAAAATAAGGATTCTTAGCGTCTGTTCTTTTCAACAGGGTTAAGAATGGCGTATCAAAAAACATTTTCTTAGGTTTTGGCTTTTGATAATCTTCATCGATTGCTTCTGTGGCCGCTTCCATTTCTGCTTCACTTTCAATTTCTGCACCAGTCTCGTCTAAAATAAAAGCAATACGTTGCCAAGCTCTTGCTATTTGATAATGTTGATCTTTTGTCCTGAATTGAGTCTCTTCAAGCGTAGAATAATTGGTTTCGATGTTGAAATTAATTTTGGGGATTACTACTTCATCTTCGTTTGCATATTCATACTTCCAACTGTGGTTGTCATCCGTTCGTTCCTTTTTTTCGATTGTGGTCAACATTTCTATTTTGAGGACCATATCGGCGATGGAACTGAAAGTTTGTTCCGTTTTGAATAGGATAATTTCATGTTGTTTATCTCTTGGAAGAAGTTTTATAATGAAGTTATTGTCATTTTCGTAGTATACGATTTTCACACTTTGTAATTGCTCATAATCGTCATATCCGCTTATTCCAAAAGAAGCAACTGGGAATCCATCAAAAACTAGTTTACGTCCCCAATCCTTAGGCCTTACCTCAAAGGGCAAAGACTTGTTGAACTCTGCTCGTGCAGAGATTAAGTCCCCGTCAACTTCCCCACTTACAGAATACTCGTCAGGATTAAGAACATCAATATAGGACTTTGAATCATTGAACAGTGTTAAGTCGTATTGCTCTTTGGAGACTTCAAAAGGTTGATTAATTTTTTTCCTTATTTGATCCCATGCATAGAGCAGTGTGACACAATAAACTGAATTTTTATCGGGACCTATTTTATGTTCAAGTGTAGGGATGAAATCAGTGTTTTTATATGCTGTAAGTCTTCTCCCTTCAGAAAATTGTCTTTCATTTTTGCAACTCAGAATAGTTAACAAAATGAGGGCGAATAGTACTATGGTTTGTCTTTTCATAATTTCTTCAAGTGTACCGCTAAACAAAATGCAGTATTTAGTTACGATCTTGACAAATATAGAATGTAAAGTAATTCAGGTTCCCAATTTGTTTTTAGAGGTTAGGAGGATGGTCAAATAAGGTCCTACCAGTAAGTGCCATTACGTCAATTTATTTAATTGACGTTTTATTAGAAATTTGAGGCGTGAATATATAGCCAATTAAGGGCCTCAAGATACTGTGTTCTGGGAAGTCCTTTTGATTAAACCATCAGTACCTTGTAGATTGTACAGTGTTATTTGTTTTTGTGAAATGGAAAAACAATATAATTATAGATTAAGCAACCCACACAAAAGTTAAAAACAGAATCTGCAAACGATAATACCATTAACATACCTAAAGAGATGTATGTTCCTATTTGATTGTCAAAATAGAAAAATAGCAATGCTGCAAGTGCACATAACATTCCTAATCTAGAAGCAAATACTTTCTGGGCAAGGTCAATGGTTTTCCCCTTCATATTAAGGGCTTTCACGATTCCAACAGCGATAAATCGAATTGGACTGTATTCAGCCTTTAAAAATGCTCTGATAAAGTAATCTGCTAATACTAAAACAATAAATATTGGATTGTTAGTGTAGAAAAACAATCCCATGAGAATCACATTAATAAATACGGTTATACGACTAACATTCAGATTGATCTTTTCAGTTGAGATAGGGCAAATAATTGCGTTCATATGTTTCTTTTATGTATTCTGTCGCAAAAGAATGAGTTGATAGGCAGTTCAGAAATAACATTTGTTATTTCGTAAACCCTTTAATCTTCTAAGTCTTTAGTAGCTAATCGCTACTTACCGCTTGACCCTTAAGATTTGGTCCTGTTTTTTATTCTGGAATAGGAAACGGGAGTTACGCCAATATAAGACGCGAGATGTCGGTCTTCCACACGTTCGATAATTGATTTGTCGGTCTTGAGTAAATCCAGATATCTTTCTTCAGGACTTAGCATGGTATAGAATCGAACTCTATTAGCCATTTCACATACTCCTTTACTCATATTATGGATTTTCAATTGAAGTAATCTGGGTCTACTTTTAGACAATGTTCTAAACTTTCGTTCATCTATGAGTATAACGGTGCTATCCTCCAGAGCTTGTATGAATTCTGGAGAGGGTAAATCCAAAAAAAGACATTCAGGAACACCGGTAGGGTTCTTTTCATTCGTAAATTTTAATGTTTTTTCATCACCAGAGGAACTTATCATGTAATTACGGAGTAAGCCTTTTAAAACGAGAATGACGTAAGGGAAAGCCTGTCCCTCTCTAATGATATGCTCATCTTGCTTAAATTTCTTAATTCTGGCGATACCGTATAGTGCTTTAATATCGTCGGAAGTGATGAAGTTGAAATTTTTGAAAAAAGAAAGAAATTCAGAAAGCATCAGGTGATTGTGATTTTATAGTTTTAATGTGTGCCAACTTTCGGTTTTGCATTTGATTTATATCTTCCTTTATATTTTAGGTTAGTCTTTGGTTAAATTCAAAGAAATAGTTTGACTAGACCCTAGTTTTAAACGTTTTATTGTTTCATCATTTTCATAGTTCGTTGAGGCCATTTTTCCTCTCCGTGTAAAGTAACATATCCGTCTTTGGAAATACGGTATCTAAATTTTGGGCCACCAAACATCATGCCTGTGAATCCTGAATCAAAAATAACTTGCCCAATTGAGTTTGTTTGTACAGAGTCTAAGACAATTCCTTTTCGATTTAGAAAGTATACATCGGCATTAGAAATTGGCTGTTCATTTTCACTAGAAATTATCGTAATAGTTAATACCTTCATTCCTTCGCAACTGGTAAAGAAAATGGTAAGAAGAGTTATAAATATTAGTTTCATCTTGTTATGTTTTATAACGCACCGTCAAACAGAATTTTAATCAGGTCGATTGAGACAAATATACGTTGGTATATTAAAGGCTCAATATTGATGGCAATTTGGTATTGGCTAACCTTGACCGAATCCAACAGAATAATTTCGGGTGTAGTGTTTTCATTGTAATACGGACTCATCTCTTTATCATCTTACATGCTGTTAGAATCAACTAAAAGACACTTATACTCCAACTTTTTATTCGTTTTGAAGCTTAGTTTATATGTGTCATTTATCTCCTTACCTTCATTCTCCTATTGAAGGGTTTTCTGTAACAGTCTTTGGCGGAAAAATTTTTGAAACAATAAATCCTACCAACATAGCCAAAATAAAAGAAGGTGCCAGAACATCTAATTCTTTAAAATACGGACCAATTCCTTCAATATTCGATACCACGAATTTGAACAATATCACCGACGAAAACCCCGTAATCATAGAAGCAATGGCCCCTTTTTCCGAATAGCCTTTCCAGAAAAGTGATAGAATAATTACTGGACAGAATGTGGCAGCGATTCCTGACCATCCAAAAATCATAATCCAGAAAATCTGCCTATCAGGATATAGATTGTATAAAAGAATGGCAATTCCTAGTGCGGCAATGGCCATGGCGACTGTTACAAACCTGGAAATGTTTGTTAAATCTTCATCTTTTAAATCAGGTCTAAATATTTTTTGATAAAAATCACGTGTAATGGCACTAGAAGCAAGAATAAGTAGTGAATCAATAGTTGACATTATTGCTGAGAGTACAATAGCTATAAAGATAGCCACGAGAATTGTAGGTAAGAATTCGTTGGTAATCATGCTTAGCACATTTTCACCGTTATTCCCCAGTATTGCTTCAGGATCCTGACCTTCCTTTGTGAAATAAATTCGAGCAAGAATACCAATAGTTACTGCAGCTGCATCAGTCAATAGTGTGAAAATGAGTGCGACCCATTTTCCTTTATCAATCTCTTTTTCACTTTTGATTGACATGAAACGAACATATACTTGTGGTGACCCTAAGAAGCCCAACCCAATCATGGAGAAACCGAGAATCGTAAACAGGTTCATCCAGCCGTTCTCGCTTCTTCCCATTATTTGGGTTAAAGTGGGATCAATGGCATTCAATCCTTCCGTAATTCCAGCTCCGTGGTCCATAGAAAACCAAACAACTATGGGAAGTAATACCAATCCAAAAAACATTAGAACTCCTTGGAACATATCAGACCAAACAGCGGCAACGAATCCACCAATAAAAATATATGCTAGAACGATAAAGAAACCAATCAGAGCTCCTATTCGATAGTCTATATTTAGCATTGATTCGAATGCAATTCCTGTTACATCCATTTGAGATGCGACATAAATGACAACAAAGATTACCAGTGTAGAAGCCGCAATGATGCGAAGAGTGTTTGTAGATGATTTGAAATGACTTTGAAGGTAGTCTGGTATTGTGATTGCTTTGTATTCGTCTGATCGCCTTTTAAATAGCTTAGCCATAAATTGCCATGAAATAAAAACACCTAGCAATTCTCCAAGAACAACCCAATATCCAGAATATCCAGCCATTGCACCCATACCTGTTAGGCCTATTAGAAGCCATCCAGATTCGCCTGTGGCTCTAGCAGAAAAAGCAATAGCCCAAAAACCTAGTTTTTTTCCTCCTAGGTAATAATCACTCATACTGTTGACTCTCCGAGAAGCGAAAATTCCGATTATAAATAAAATAGCAACATAGATTGCTAAGACAATAAGTTTGGTAATCATGGTGACTTTTAATTGTTCTTTTTAAGGTGGTGTATTGCTTGCAATGATAGGTGTTACGTTTTGACTAGCCCGTTTAACAAGCATAAACAGACCTTACTAGGCTCAGTTGTCAAGCAAATAGTTGCAGATAGTGGTCTTTTTTCTTGTTTGCTAAGTAACAATCAATCCTCCTGATGCTGATTTACTTTTTTATATCAACTTATTTTAGGACGAGGTACAATGTTCTAACTCTGAGACTCAGTAGTCATTTATACCCCTTTGGTATACCACCGAAAAAATAAATCAATTGAGGTTTCTGAATTTTTGGACCCAACCATTTCATGAATTCTTACGTATATAATAAGAATCAATGTTATAAATTATGAAAAAACAATTTAAAAAAATTCTTCCCGTATTCCTACTTTTATTCTTGGCCATGTCTTTCTCCAATAGCTCAGAAGCTTGTGTGGACCCAGATACTACTGTTGTAAAAGTTACAGTTACTTATGACACAACAAATGCTCCATTTATAGACCATGTGATTATTCGATTGAGCAATCTTAGGCTCATGAATGAAGAGCCTAATAAGGTTTGTGCTTGTGCATTAACAAAATGGTCTCCTTTGTTTACTAACCTAGATTATGTGCTTTTTGTTGATGCCGGAACCAATAGTCACTACGCTGGTTTTAGCAAATTTGATGGTACTTCTGAAAGCTCCACTGAATGGAATAGCTCTACTAGTAGTGGAGATTGGTCTGGCTACATTGCCACCGTTATTAATTCAGGTTTGAAGTCGGATGTGCCGGTAGATCTTGTCATTAGAGCAAGTCCTCCGTCTGGTGTGCAATACACTTTAAATGGCGATAGCTCTATTCAGCAATTTTCATTGGTAGAAGCGGTGAACTCTGCTCGTTTAGGAACAGATGAGTGGAATCCAACAACTAACAAATTGGTAGATGCTCATAGAGGAATTCAAAATTTTAGTATGGCAACAGATGTCAGTTACGAACAAAAACCAGCTGCCTATTTCACAAGTTTTGATACTGAGATTGCGAGTAGTATTAAAGCTTCTATTGATCCCATACTATTAATCGGAGCTACTCTTCAAGTGTTTCCAAATCCGTTTGCAGAAAACTTAGTCATAGAACTTGACTTAGCAAAAGCAATGGATTTAGAAGTATTTATCTTGGATTTGCAAGGAAGAGAACATGTTAAATTGGATAAAGAATATTTTAATGCTGGACTTTCTAATGTAGATCTAAGTACTTATACTCATTTATTGAGTAAGGGGAACTACTTTGTTCGAATTCAATCTGAAGAAGGTAGTGTGATAAAACACATTATACGTCAATAACGACTTTCTAAATTAAAATTACTTCAATTTAAAACGAGTTTGATATAGTCAAACTCGTTTTTTTATGGAAAAGAGTGTTGACCAACATGTATGATCAATCGAGAAGTTGCTCTCTTTGTTGGTGTATAGGTGCTTCTTTATCAATAAGTTATAGCTCCTTGTTTAGCCCTTCCTCAGTTCTGATATGGTATCCTCGGGAAGACTTCAAAGTACTCATCCTATTCTGCATCCAAACTTAAACCTGTTGGACTGGCATTAAGTTTCGTTTCTCAAATAGAATAATTCCGTTGTTAGTTGAGAGATTCCTTTGGTCAAAACATCGTAAAAAAACGAATTTCATATTCTACTTTAGTGCTCCCTATACGCAGTATTTCAAGATTAACAAGAATAGGATTAAGAGTATATTTCTAAGATAGCAACGCAGATTATAGAATAAGAGATATGAAAAAAGAAATGAGAAAACTAATGTTGGTAGCTGGCATCTTATTGTCAGTTGTGATACTCGCAAAGGAGAACATAAATGAGGATGAGAGAAGAACGACGAGGGGTGATGGGTCTCGATTAGCAATGAAATTTGGTTCAGATTGCGATCCTGCAACACAAAGTGCAGATTTGGATATTAACAATGTAAGAACCAAAATCTTGAATGGAGGAGACATGTGGTGGGATTTAAGTACTGCACGTTATGAGATACCAAAGATTGACGATTTGAACTCTATTCGAAAAAACAGTTTGTTCGCTGGAGCGATTTGGATTGGTGGTGAAGATATAGCTAATAACCTTAGACTTGCTGCAATGACCTATCGTCAAAGAGGGTCTGATTTCTGGCCAGGTCCATTGGATGTTAATACAACCAATACCAATAAATCAACTTGTGATCAATGGGATAAAATATACAAGGTAAATGGGGCTAAGATTATCGAGCATGTTGAAAATGGATTAGGGGTTTTGGCAGATGAGCAAATCGACAACTGGCCGGGTAGAAGAAGAGGTCAACCATCTTCATTGGCACCCTTTTTTGATAAAGATAATGACGGTTATTACGATCCTCAAAACGGAGATTATCCTATTTTAAGAGAAGACTGTAATGGACTTAGTATAGATAACTTACCAGAGGATCAACCAGATCAAATGTTATGGTGGATCTATAATGATAAGGGTAATATTCACTCAGAGACTCAAGGTGAGCCTATTGGAGTAGAAATGCAGACTACAGCTTTTGCATTTGAAACCAATGATGAAATAAATGATATGACCTTCTATACAACAAGTATTGTTAATAGAGGATTTCAAACACTAAAGAATACATATTTTGGACAATGGGTAGATGCGGATCTTGGTAATTTTGCTGATGATTATGTAGGTTGTGATGTCGGATTATCTCTTGGATTTTGCTACAATGGAGACGACAATGACGAAGGTGTTTTAGGATATGGATTAAATCCTCCATCTGTAGGTGTAGATTTCTTTGAAGGTCCTACTGTTGATACTATTATCGGTGGTATTGAAACTAAAGTAGAACTTGGAATGTCCAAATTTGTATACTACAATAATGATGCAAACTCGGTAAACGGAAATCCAGGTATTGCAACGGATTTCTATAATTACCTTCAAGGAAAGTGGAGAACAGGAACTGATATTCAATATGGAGGTGATGGTGTTTCCGGAACAGATGGTACAAAAGCTAATTACATGTTCCCCGGTACATCAGATCCAGATCATCCTGATGAATGGACGGAAAAAATTGCAGGAAACTCTCCTGCTGATAGGCGATTTATACAATCCTCAGGACCGTTCTTGTTAGAACCCGGTGCTGTTCAGCGACTTACTGTGGGTATTGTATGGGCGAGAGCTCCATTTGGAGGTGCTGATGGTTCTTTGGACTTACTAAAAGAAGCGAGTAAAAAAGCACAAGAATTATTTAATTCGTGTTTTGATTTAATAGATGGACCAGATGCTCCRRATGTTGAAGTACACGAGCAAGATCAACAAMTAGTGYTGTCTTTTGGAAATACAAATTCGGACAAAACGGAAGGATATAAAGACACCATTTTAAATGGACTTAACCAACAAGAGTTTTAYAGCTTYCAGGGATATAGAGTATTTCAATTGAAAAATGGAGGAGTTAGTTTATCAGAATTGGATGATCTTTCYAAAGCAAGAGAAATATTYCAATGCGATTTRAATGATTCATTCGCCATACTTATCAATCAAGAGTTTAARGCMGATGTAGGRGCTAAYTTGCCAGTYCTTCAAGTAAGAGGAGCAAATGAAGGTTTAGTACATACAGTAAGAATAACAGAAGATGAGTTTGCRACTAGTTCCAATAAGACTCTAGTSAACTTTAAGACGTATTACTATATTGTTTTGGCTTATGCAGCAGGKAATAGTCAAAGTTCTCCTTATTTAGGTGGTCGACGAGTAGCTAAGTTTTCTGCTTCWCCACATCAACTTTCTCCTAAGTTTAGTGGTTCTAGTGYTCCATCATTTTATGGAGACGGACCTGAGTTAATCCGAGTTTCTGGAAAAGGAAATGGKTTCAATRAYTTRGAGCTTAARCAAGAGACTATAGATGCTATTTTAGCGAATAACAAGGTAGCCAAYCCAATGTACGAAAATGGGCATGGACCTATTGATATTAAGGTAATAGACCCMCTAAAAGTTCCAAAAGGTGAATTTGAAATATCTCTTGTGCCATTTGGTGTTACTCAGAATACMGGARRTGAAGARGATAGYYTWTKKGCAGATAGTACRGCTTGGATTTTRGTAAATYKRACWACCAAWGACACCATTTTCGCTGATACWACMTTAGCATACAAGAATGAGCAAATTATAYTGGAGTCTACTACAGGTAAAAGTATTTTTGATTGGGGAMTGGCAGTTACYATTGAACAGATTGCAGCTCCAGGTTYAAATTCMCTASTGTATAAGGAYAATGGAYTAGTCAATTGGTCTGTAGAATTTGCTGATCCAAGYAATGAATGGCTCACGGCAGTTCGAGATCAAGACGTGACTCAAGCARCAGGTTTTGGAGTGTATGATTGGATAAGAGCAGGAAGTCAAGGYCGKATTRATRAKTATKMAGATCCTTCRTGGCATGATTATACAATWRRAGGAGAWGCTMTTGAYMGATCWGSRGTTTATGAAAGGATTTGGGATGGAAGAATAGCACCACAAATGCTTACATCCAATACMTTGAGAGGTGTAAGTTCTGCACGACCAGACCAATTGATTCAGGAGTTTACCTTTGGASCTACTGCAACAGCARACTATGGTTTGAGGTATCTTAGTAACGTGGACATTGTTATCACACCCGATGAGTCTAAATGGTCAGAGGTTGTTGTTTTAGAATTGGGTGAAGATCCTGGGTTGAATGAAGGACAAACACCTAAGTTCAATATGAGAACAGGAACGATGACTTACAATGGAAAGACATTACCAGCAGGAAAGTCCATATTCCCAGGATATGCAATCAATGTGAACACAGGAGAAAGATTAAACATAATGATTGGAGAAGATTCATATCAAAGAGGTGAAAATGGCCGAGATATGAAATGGAATCCAACGGATAACGCAGGTTTTGTGAACTCAGGATATCCAAGCTTTGGAGGAAGACACTTCATCTATGTAATGGGATCTCATCAAGGTATAGCAGCGAGTGTTCATCCTAAATTACCCATTTATGATGAAGGTGATGCATACCATACTTTGCTATCAGCGATACCAAGTTTAAGTACATCCAATAGAACTAAAGAATTAACGAAACTCTTTCAAAACTGTGATTGGGTAATCCCGGCATATTTGGAATCTGGTAAAGAGATGATAGAAAGTCCAAGTGGAATACCTGTTCCTCCCAATGAGATGACCATCAAACTGAGAGTAGCTTTACCTTATGGAACTACTCCAGGAACCAATGCTATCAATGGAGGTAGACCATCGTACAAGTTTAATACAGAAGACATCTTCAATGATATTACAGTAGAGAATGGTAAAGAAGCTCTTGATTTAGCCAATGTGGTTCCAAATCCATATTATGCCTATTCAGAGTATGAGACTAGTCCGATTGACAATAGAGTGAAGTTTACCAATCTACCCATGAAGTGCGATATTTCAATTTATACATTGGATGGGTCATTGGTAAGAAGAATTAAGAAAGATGACGAGACTACAGAGGCTGATTGGAACCTAAAGAATAGTGCAGGAGTACCCATAGCAAGTGGTTTATACATCATTCATATAGATGCAGGGGAACTTGGAGAGAAGATTTTGAAATGGATGGGTATTATGAGAGAATTAGACTTGGACTCATTTTAGGGAAAGCCATTTAAAAGAAAGTAATTAACTCATACACTTCGTTAGTGTCCGTTTTTTACTTTCTTAATATAAATTGCCTTGTTTCACTCAATGAAAGAGTCAATTCGATATATTTCTCTTTTTCATTAAATTCCATCTTATATTCGGAATTAGGTAAATAATAATCTGAAGTTTCATCGATGAGTTCCAATTTTAAAATGTTCCCTGAACTACTCCATTTGTAGGATTCACTATCTCCCGAAGGTAAAGTCAGAATTGCAGATTCTGAGGCAGTAAATTCTATTCTTGGGCAAACATTACAATTAGTGCCCATTCCGTTAATTATATGCGTATAAATTCCCCATTCTCCAATAATTTTGGCATCAACATTTTTAGTTGCCGTTAGATCTTTATTTTTAATCTCATATTTGGTAGAATCCTTTGGTTCCTTATTGTCAAATCCACAGGAAATCAATGTTAGTATTATGATTAGATGTAATATGTTTTTCATTGTCTTAAGAATTAAATGTTCAGCATTTATCTGCTACCTTACCAGTCCCAAACAGGGTTATATCTTACAATGCTAAATTCTGGGTTTTTAGGCGGATATTGAAATGAGATCCAAATCTTGTCGTTTTTTCTGTCGATAAGTGTGTAAATGACATAAGTTCCTTTTAGCTCTTCGGTTTTCTTTTTTTCGAAATTTTTTCCTTGTGCATCAAAGTCGACACAACCATGAGATCTTATCTGAATTCTATTATAGTCCAATTCTTGAAAAGTCAGGTAACTCTTGAATTTTTTAATTTTGGGTGTAAATAGTTCTTCATCCAGAATTCGTTGGCTCTCAAGTCCGAACATGCTATAATAATAATCATCTACTTCGCATGAAAGATTCCTATCGTAGATCACCGTAGGTATACTATCCCCATCGTGGAAGTATTCTTCTTTAGTTACTGTAGACTGGTCTTTATAGAAAAAGGACTCTTTTATAAAAATGTAGTCCCCTTTAGTAGTATCAATATGGGATAATAGTTTGCTTTTTTTTCTTTTATCAATGATGTACTTAAAAGCATATTTATTGCTGTCTGTTTTAACTCTTTGGTTAAAAATATCATGGGTCAGGCTATCCAATTTGGCTGAAGTCATTTGACCATAAAGGGCAGGGCTAATCAGAAAACAAAAAAATGTCAATATGTAAAGTTCTCTTTTCATAATTAATACAGGCTTACCACCAAATGGGTTTCTAATCCAGAGGCGATTAAGACAAATATACTTCATTCTGTATTTATGGTTTAGCAGATTCCAAAGCAAAACGGTCAAAACATATTCCTTCTGGATGTAGTATTGTCTCTTTTCTATTTATCAGTAATGATTCAGACAAGTACCAGTTTTCAATAAGTTGCTAGCATTTGTAGTCAGCTTTTTTTTGCGGCAGTTCTAATTCCCAAAGCCCTTGTATTTCCTTTCTTAGCAGGATGTCTAAGAGCATGTCTAATGACCCATTTAAGCTCGTTTGAGGAATTGGGTAACCAGCTTTCACATATTCCCATAGCGATGTCCAAATTGTCCTTTGCAATATCCCCAATATGATTAGCGACACTTCTTCTCACATATAAATCAGGATCATTTTTTAAGTTTTCGAGTATCCGGAATGAAGGGCTTGGGTCAAGGACCAAGGATTGGATTTTTTGAGCCCATGGTAATCTAGGTCTGGTGCCTTCAGAACAAAGTCTGCGAACATGTGGATCAGGGTTCTCCATCCATTGGTATAAAACCTTAAATGTTCTCTCAGGTTGATCAACAAGGAATTCACGGATTGAGAATTCAGAAGAAAACCTCTTGGTCAATTCATATTGAGCGTGCATGGAAGTTTCGAAAGGGTCAATGTTGTCATTGTAAGCAAGGTCAAGACCATAAAGCGAGACAAAAGACACATGTGGCATATAGAATAGTCCAGACAGTCCAAGGTTATCAGTCTCCTTGAGTGGAGGAGTTAGGGAATTGAGTAAATGGGCAATTGCGTCAGAGTAGTTGTTGGGTAAAAACTCTCTCAAATTTTTTGCAATTAAAATTCCTCGATCTTTAAGGGCAAGAGGTTCAATATCTCGCATAACTCTTTCCACAAATCCCGTATCGTTGAAATCCTTAAATACAATTTTTAAATTCATTGCAAGTTGTAGGACAGCAGGTTTGTCCAGAACAAGCTTTAAAGGGACTCCTTTTTGAATGGAGTGAGGGGCTTCTGGTAATGTAAGACCTTTCATGTTTTTTATTGATTGCAACAGTTTATGTTTGATAGGTAAGGTATTTAAATGTACTACATATTAGGGACATCCTTGAGCCGAATTTTTAAATATTGGACCGTCTTTGCAAAGAAACCCAATTACCATATAGTGTTATTCTCTATTCTACGTTATCCAAAATTACTCCTATTTCCAATGCGGAATTAACCGGATCGTTGGGCATCATATGCTCAATTTTATAGCTGTATACACCCTTTTCTCCAAATATTTTATTCGTTTCTATCACATGTTCACTATCGTAAAATTTGAGTACTGGATCTCCTATATATTTACCCTGTTTATCTTTTAACGTGAGTTCATATTCCTTGGACTCTTCTTTGCCACTAGGACTAGTTTCAATTACGTTCACTTTTAACACTTCATGTTGAAATCCCTCAACACATCTAAATGCTAAGCTCATTTTGAATTCCTGATTTTCTTTTTCGATAGGTACTTTAAATTCTATCACATCTTTTTTTAGCCATTCTAGCTGTGGTGATAGTTCTTTATGTTCAATGTATTCTCGACCTTCTGGCTGACATCCCAACATACTTATTGAAATTATTAAAATTGCGAATATTTTTTTCATGGTTATTTTATGTAATATTTTTTCTTCTTTAGTGTTATCAGAAACATTCAAATACTGAGCTTGAATATTAATTGATTGTTAATTTAATTTTATACAACGCTCCGCTAAACGGAATCCCAATTTCGTTGATGATCGAGACAAATATACGTTAGTACATTTAGGTCTCAAATTGAGCGGTTAATACCGGGATAGTGGATGTTAATTTGAGTTTTTGCTCGTATGTTAGTCAAAGGCGGAGTTGTTTAGATTAGCCTTTTGCTGAATTCTACTGAACGCTTAGTATGAAAATTGTAATGGATTTATACATTCTTACTTGCTGATTTTTCTTCATATTCGGGACAATCCAATTGGATGTCATAAGCTAATAATTCTTTTTCCAATAAATTACAATAATCTGTGTTTTGAGATTTATCGTAAAATTTGCATCCATAACAGGTTCGCTGAACAGTAAGAATTCCATTGCGGTTCAGTTGATAAATTAATTTACTTAAAGTACTAAATACATTTTCCAAATCGGCTATTTCGATATTTTCAAGTTGGGCTCCAATGGGGTTTGCGAAATTTTCGGTTTCGGAAACTGTTCTTTTTCCTAAGTTAGATAACAAAATGGAGTAACTACGACTATCTGATGAAGAATAGTCTTTAACAATGAATTTCTTCTTATCCAAAACTCGAATGGCATCACTTACTGTTGGTTTTGTAATATTAAATTCTTTTGCCAAATGGCTCACATTACAAAGTTCAGATTTGTGATAAGCAATAAAAATTAGGATTTGAATTTGTATGGGGCTTAATCCTATAACTTTAGCATGTTCCCAAAGTAAAACTTTAAAAACTTCTGATATACGTTCTAGGCCAACAACAATTTTACTTGTGATGTTGCTCTGTTGAAATTCGATGTTAAAAACACTTTTTTTCATAGATAAAAATACCTGCCAAATATTTAATTCAGCAGGTAAAGTTAGTAATCCTAATTATGTTATTCAAATTATTAATTACAATTTTCCATTTCAATTATGTAATAACCTGTTGTCTCAATTTCTTTGGTAACTAATTCTGATGCATTTTCAATATGACAGAATGCACATTCCTTAGATGTTAGGTCTTCACTATTGAATGATTTGGTTTTTATATAATTATTGCCAAAATCGAAAATGGTGGTTTCATCTGTTAATTTACTATCAACAAGGATATCAAAATGCATAACCAATCCACCTTCCCTTTTTACATAAGTGTCCCAAACAGATACTTTCATAATTTACTTTTTTACAGTATAAGGAAGAGACAAGTCCACACTGGATACACTATAAACTTTATAAACACCTAAGAGCGGTTTGTCCTCCATTTCAGTATTTACTTGCATATAAACTGCTACTCCATCGTATTTAAAGTCAGTTTGGTTGTTGATACGGTAATCTGGAACAATAACTGATATGATATTTCCTTTTGTAGTCACTTGAAAACCTGGAGAATCCATGTACATTGGCATTCCGGGATTTGTAGGAGGCAGTAAAACTGTGGTGTCATTTTTAGCGAATTGCTTAACTGATAGTCCTCCGTCAACTCTTTTGTCTTCTGTAAGTATTACCCAATGTGGATGCCAAACAAGTCCGTCATTAGCATAATTCTTATCGTTGTTTTCATCCCAAAGTGGGGTGTCATCAAAATCTGGATGAGAAGTTAAAGCCAAAGCTACAATTCCATCGGTTTGATTAAAGCCAACATCAGTTGGTTTTAATGTTGTAGGAAAGACATATCCCAATACAGGAGCTCCATTCATTTGCCCTGCTGGTGTTGGAGTGGTTTCTCCTGCATTTCCAACAACTTCTATTTCCCAAATGGTACTTGAAATTGATGATTTGTGAGAAACAGAGACTTTTTTTATTTGAAAATTGTCGTTGTCATAATTTTTGCATTTATCACAAGCTTGCAGTGAGTTGCTCATTAATAGTGTTGCTACGAATACAGGTATTAAATTTTTCATTTTTTTCATTTCTTTGTTTTAATGCTGGAATTCTTAAGTAGGATTCCTAACTATTTAGTATAAATTTTTTAACCTTTTACATCTTTCATAGATGCTCCAAAATTAATGTGGAGTACATGTCCATTTTGAGTTACCAGGGCTGGAACAGATTTGACACCTATTTTCTCGGCTTCTGCTATTCTAGACTTATCATCTGAGAAATTTACGACTTCCACATCTGAAGGGTTAATAAGATTTAGTATGTCTCGTTCTGCACTTAAGCATACTGAACATCCTGCGTGATAAAAGATTGATTTACTCATAATTATTTATTTTAGTTGATTTAGCAATATTGCTGATGCAAATATAATAAGGAATCCTAACTATATTAGTTTGTTTCTTTTTTTTTTTAATTATTGTGTCAGCCTATTTTTGGTTTTATAGTGGTTTTAGTTGAATAAAACTGAACGATATTATGTATGAAGCATAGTGAATTGCCAGAGACTACTTATAGGCTGGTTCCAACGTTTAAAGTTGGCATGGGACTTAATGATATTTACTTTGGTTACCCAACACTTATTTTGAGCTTATCAAGCTTTTTCATTTCCTTGCATCCAATTAGGAGCAATAGAAGTCTAAATGATTTCAGTATCTTAACCAATCATATTAATCACAGGAATCGTCAGAAAGGATTTCTTACCTTTGCGTGAAAGGAAAACCAATCAATGATTACGGATTTACAGGTGAACAAACCAGAACCTATTGTGTCTGGAGAAATAACAGAGTTGTTTAAACGTGGAACGGATGTCCAGCATGCGATTGAAGTATTGGAAGCCGGTAATCCAATCCTAATTACAGAGTTTTATAATAATGGATTGTCACTTCTTCAGGAGTTGCATGCACATCTGAGGAAGAAGATTCCGAATAGCTCTTTTCAGGAGCAACGTGTTTATCGGTCAGAATACCGTAAACTATCCAATCTTGTTTTAGTACAAATTGTAAATCATAAATTGGAAGTAAAGAAGTCTCCTTCCATCGGCTGGTTGGAAAAGCTTTATCCAGAAACTAGTGATTTTTTGTTGTCCTTTCCTCAAGTCCAAGGATTAAATAGTGCTTGGCAGTGGTATCAAAATGGAATTTCTATTCCTGTACTTCGAAATAAAATACATCCGTATTATGGCACCTACTTTCCTACACGATTCGAGCATTTGGTGCTTTTCGACAATTGGTTGAAACGTTACAACGGGACCAAGAAATCAGCAATCGACGTTGGTATTGGAAGTGGAGTACTTTCTTTACAAATGATAAAGTATGGTTTTCAAAAGGTTTTTGGAACAGATACAAACCCCAATGCGATTATTGGATTAGCAGAATTTATGGGAGATACAAAGTTGTCTCGAAAGATAGAATTGGACTTTGGGGATCTTTTTGGCAAGTGGGAAAAACAGACCGAACTGATTGTTTTTAATCCTCCTTGGTTGCCAGAATCTCAGGATCTGGATAGTATTGATGAAGCTATTTACTACAATAAAAAGCTATTCCCTGATTTTTTTGAAGGAGCAAAACAGAGGCTCTTACCAGAAGGGAAGCTTGTTCTCATATTCTCCAATTTAGCTCAAATAACAAATATGTCAAAAGAGCATCCAATAGAGAAAGAACTAGCCGAAGGTGGGAGATTTCAATTGGAAAGATGTCTAAAAAAATCAGTTAAGGCTGCTTCTGAAAAAACGAAGCGAGATCAGCATTGGCGTTCTTCTGAGGAAGTAGAACTTTGGGTACTGACTCATACGTAGGATGACATCTTAATATACTTTGACTTTGGTCAATTACTAGGTCTTAATGAATTTAAATGCTTTAGTATTCATACGTGAAATGAAAGCATACGTTAGCTCGTAAATTTTGTTTAACAGATTGCCTGTTTTAGTGCATTATCTGCTTGTATTAAATGTCTTTCATTGTGTGCTACGATAAATCGAAAAGTATCACCTAATCTCATTTTTACTAGTTTCGAGATACTAATTGCTGTCGTTGTTTTGGTGACATTAATATTTCTTGAATTTTGAAGTAATTCAAGAAATTCTTTTTGCTGACGTATAAACCTATCAATAACCCGTGTGTCTAAACTACTACCTGAGGGATTTTTATCTTTGAATGTCTTCATTTTATTCAATTTCTTTTTGGGGAGCATTGTATTGACAAAATAGTTTCCAATTAGTCCACTTTTAAATGTTTTATCTGGTTTTGTCTGGCTTGTTTCAATGCTTCTTTTTATTTCAGGATTATAAAAATCGCCGTATAAATTCAGATGTTCAAGACATTCCAAAACACTCCATTTTTCTAGGCTTTCTTTGTGATTTAATGCATTTTTTGATAAGTCTCTATAGTTTTCGACTTTGTTAATATTGATTCTTGTTTTCTCAATTAACTCTGCGATTAATTCTGTTGTCTTAAACTCCATACTTTTAAATTTTCACAAAGGTCCAGTGTTTGTAAACCATAAACATTGATTGAAATTAAGATTTTTTAATTCTTGATAAAGTCTCAGGTGTCATTCGTAAATAGTCAGCGATATACTTGTTGGGGATTTCCTGAAACAGTTGAGGGCTTCTTTTAAGCACCCTTTTATACCTTTCAATGGGAGAGGAAGTTAAAATGTCTTTTTCTCTTTCTAATTGTTGTAGGATTAATTGCTCAAGTATTTTAGTCCAAATATTTTGCAATTCTGTATGAGAACTAATTAAGTCTTTGAACGTCTTTTTTTTGATGATTTTTAAGTTCGTTTTTTTTATAGCTTGAATATAAAAATCTGATGGTTCTTCAGTTATAAAACTGTCAAGAGAAACTATAAAATTATTTTGATAACCAAATCGGATGGTATGTTCTTCCAATTCGTGGATTACATAAATCCTTAAGCTTCCATTTTTGATAAAATATAGGTTAGTATCAATACTTCCCTTTACCTTTAAATACTCATTCCTGCTTATTTCTATTTCATTGTCCCACAGATGGTTATTTTCGATAGTTTCTATTAAAAATTGTGTTTCTTTCATCTTAAATCGAGCGTGCTTTTTGCTGTACCGCAATATCCAAATAAACGGTTTAGCCAATCGCAGTTGTCGAAAGTAGGTATTAAAGAATGGGTTTGATTGAAACTATAAGCTGACCCTAACGAGGGGTGCTAATATCGCTAGTGTTTTTATTCGGTGTTGTCAATGATATAGTTGTTATAGTTTAATTGACCAATCTTTAATTGCTTTTCCTATTTCATGCGGATGATCCTCTTGTATGTAGTGTTTCCCTTTGCCAATGAATACCGTCTCAATATTTTGATATTCCTGTTGGATTCGCTCTACATCTTTCTTTTTAATTATCACTCCTGGTTTAGCATAGAGCAGTAGCTTGGGGATTGTGGTGCTTTTTAACCATGTAGCATAGGTTTCGAAAATGAGATGATTTCTTTGTGGTGTACCACTAAAGGGAAGTTCTTTGGGCCAAACGGCCAATGGTTTTCTGGTTGCAACAGTAGGATAGGGTGCTAGGTAATATGCTTTTTCTTCTTTCGTCAATTTTCTTTTGGTCCCTACTTTAAACAGGAATGTGTTGACGAAAAAATTCTTTTCTGCTGTCATTTTATACCCTTTTTTATCATCTCGTAGTCGTTTAAACAGAACCCGTTCAAAGAAGCTTCCATCTTCCCATTTAGGAGCTTTGGTCATTGCTTCCATAAACACAATTCCTTTAATATTATCTTCATGAGTAGCTGCATAATTAAAACCAAGAGCCGACCCCCAATCATGTAGTACTAAAACAATGTTTTTTAGGTCCTTTTGTATAATAAAGGCGTCTAAATACTTGATATGATCCTGATAGGTATAGTCAATATCGGGTTTATCAGATTTCCCCATCCCAATTAGATCTGGGGCAATTACTTTCCCTTTTCCTTTTACATATGGGATTATGTTTCGCCATAAGTAATTTGACGTGGGATTGCCATGTAGAAAAAGAAAAGTAAGTTGATCGGTGTCAGATGAATCAGTATACTCTTCGATATAATGCATTTTAGAACCGTGTACTTCAATATACTTTGATTCATAGGGGAAGTCCGAAGAGATTTTTTGTGCCATTACATTCACTATTGATAAAATAGAAAGTGTGATTGTTGTTATAATTTTCATGTTTGATTATTTAATAGTTACCATTTTATACATCATTTTGCCCCAAAAAGCAGAAGCTGCTTTTCTAGACATTAAAATTTTCATCACCTTAGCCATTATTCGGTTCATACTTCCTCCAATGTGTGATGGTTTGTTTTTGAGTAGAGCTTTCAGTCCTTCAGTGACTAGCTCATCTACTGTTTGAGGTTTCATAGGAAGATGGGATGCCATATCAGCATCTTGATTTTCGGTAAGACCTGGAGTGTCTGTTGGGCCAGGAACTAAAACAGTTACATTGATCTCCTCTTTTTTCAATTCAAAATTCAGGGCCTCACCTAAATTGAGGATGTACGCTTTGGCGGCAGCATAATCTGCTGCATAAGGAACCCCTTGAAACGCAGTAGTAGAGGAAACTAATAAAAGCCCTCCTTTTTTCCTTTCTTTAATACGTCGTGTACTAAACCAATGAGAAATTTTCATTTGAGCCATTACATTTAAATGTATCATAGCTTCAAAATCCATCATAGGAATTTTACTAAAAGCTCCCATTCGAGCTCCTCCAGCATTCGATACGACTAAGCCAATATCCAAGCCCTTGGTGATGTTTTCTATCTCTATAAGAAAATTAGGTTTGCTTAAATCAACACTAGCAAATCTAACTTCAACATTATACCTGTTTTTAAGCTTTTTACTAAGTTCATTCAAGAGAGGTTCTCTTCTTGCTATTAAAATTAAGTTAATACCCTTACCGGCTAATTGAATAGCAAACTCTTTTCCTATTCCAGAGGAGGCTCCAGTAACAACTGCCCATGAGCCAAATTTTTTCAATTTTTCCATCTTTATATTTTTTGTAATACAAAGGTGGACAGAAGGAATAAGCTGCTATTTGCAGATTAGTTCAGAAACTATGCAGTTTGGTTCAGCCGGTAATCAGAAGGCGATTCCCCATATTGAGTTTTGAAGGATCTATTAAATGTGGATATTGTTTCAAAGCCACAATCGTAGGCTATTTCAGAGATTCGAGTGTCTTTGGATGCCAACATTCTAATGGATTTTTCCAATTTCATCTTTCCCAGATACCTTTTAGGGCTTTCGTTGAATGTTTCCTTAAACTTCCTTTTAAAAGAAGAAACACTCATTGCACACAGTTGAGCAAATTCATCAACCGAAAGGTTAGAATACATGTTATTGTTAATTGTAGTCCTAAACTCAGTATCATTTTTTCTAAACATAGCAGCTAGAAAATCCAATTGGGATGGAGCGTTTAATGTTTTAGTTATGAGTAGTACGAATTCTTTGATTTTTGTTTTAATCAAAGCTTCATCTGCTAACTCTGGATTGTCGAGCAGCATGTTTATGCTTTCCTTGAAATTATTTAGTAGCCCATCTATCTGAATTTGTTTGGCATTGTAATTAACATAATGGGTAGAATCTGAAATGTCAAATTGAAAAAGTTCTTCAACAATTGATGGGTAAAGAAGAATGCCTAACACCTCAATTCGACCATTATTTTTTATTTTTTGCTTCGTATTGGTTTCAAAAAAATAATCAAAACATTTGGCTAAAAGACCTTTTCCTTTTTTGAAAGATAGGAATTCATTCGGTGTTCTTACGGAAAATTCACCTTCGTTAATAAACATAAAACAAGCTTCATTATTTTGATATTGCTTGGGAATTCGATCAAAACCTGACATAGCAATTTTTTCAAAAACCACGTGTCCTTTATATTTTAATACCTTTAGTTCTGAGACCATACTACCTATTCAGTTTAGTTTTATTTTAACATTATTTTTCTGAATACAAGTTCCTTATATTTTTTTAGAGAGTCGATTTCAACGTTTCTTGTTTTAGTTAACTCACTATAAGCCATATCAAATCGGTACGTTTTATTTACAACCTCTTTTAACATCTGTTCTATTTTTTCTTCTCCATTATAATTAACGACTAACTGTCTGTAAAGTTCTATTTCAGCATTTGTTTTGTTAGTCTTGTTTGTGAAGCAATGTCCACCAGTTTTGAAGTTGCAATAGGAGTTGTCGAATATCCGCCAGTCGTATTTTATAGCGTAATTTTCAAAAGACAATTTATGCTCAAATGCTGGATCAATCAAATAAAGAGACCCAATCCCACTTAGAATAAATAGTGATATAATTATTATCTTTTTCATTTTCTAATGACACATAGTGTTTCTGCGGGCAAAATCAGTAATGGAGCGAAGATAGAAAATCTATCTAAAAGGCGATACCAAGGAATTTAGTTATTTGTTGTGAGATGGAGTGAAGCGTTGCTGTGGAGTCGTAACTTCTGGATAAAAACGCAGGGTATTAAGAGTGCTGTTCTTTTTGGATTTACGGTTCAAGACCGATTTTTGGATTTATATTTTAATTGGCTGGCTAGAATCTAATGACTTTTCTGATTACAGATAGATCCTATGTTTATTCGTCCTTTGTTCTGGAAGGTTTAATTCCGTTCGAGTATTCGTTTGGCAGCCTCTACAGCCGCTGGTACTAAGGAATTATCGGTTGCTATATTCTCTAGTTCGGGAGTTGATTTATTCTGAAATCTAGACTCAAAATGGCGAACGGATACCTCAAATTTATTACTCTGAGATTCTTCAGTTTCTTCATTTGTTTCGATGAAAGACTTGAAAGCAGAAAACACATCTGGGTTTAAGGTAAAGTGCAGAATTAAAATTGCTAGTGCAGTTAGTTCGATTGAAATGATTCCTATTCCAAATGAAAGGGTGTGAGTGTAGAAGCTAATTAGGGGTGTAAATGCAAGAATCGTAAGAATTGCAAATACCTGTTTCCAAACTGGTTTGTTCACAAGAATTAGGGTTAACACGATAGCTAGTCCAAATCCTGCATATAACACTGTGTCTACAAGCACATAGACAACTTCGTTTCCTTCTTTGTTCAGGTGACTGGATGCTAAGAGTGTTTGGATCACATGAGTTAGTACCAGAATTGATGCAATTCCAAAGGGGATTAGTTTAGATAATTCTTTTTTCGTCATTAAGAATGATACATAGAGTTTCCTTATTCAGGAAACAGCCACCAAAAATAAACATAAAAGAATGGGTTTAATATAGACATGTGTATGAGCTAGTCGCAGGCAGGTACAAGAGATGGTTTTGCTAATATGCATTAATTTTCGCCTTGCGAAAGCGAGGAACCCATATTTCTTATACTGTGTTGTAGGTAGTTTTTCTTTTCCCATAGGATCTATAAATTATTAGCCCTATACAAATAGTAATCATCATAATTATTCCGATTATAAATCCTAAAATAGGGTTGGCATACAATTCGTCATTAAACAAACCTAAAATTACTGAGAATAAGGTGGTAGGAATAAAAGCCAAACTAACTAAGATTGCTAAGTATTTTGGGTTAGAATATTGCGTTAATATGGAATGAATTATTGGTGCAATGTGAATTTCCGAAATGCCTAAAAATAATAATGAAAGTATATAGAAAACGGTATGTTGCTCCAATGGGATTTCAGGTATTAAAAATAAAATTCCAAAAGATATTGTCCCAAAAATAAAACCAATTATTAATTTAGAAAGTCGATTATTATAGAAGAAAGTCCATAAAATAATTGCTGAAATGCTAATGGGCAGGACAAAAACTGAATTTAAGGACGTCCACATACTTTTCGGAATGCTCAAAGTTGATATTTCGCTCAGTTTTAATTGCAAATCAAAAATCCTGATGTTTCCTAGTTCATATATAGTCCAAAATAAACCGACAACCACAAAAGCAATTGAAATATTTATAATTCGTTGATTAATAGTTACTGGGTTTTCAGTTGTTTGTTCGATTTTTTTATCTTTTAAAAATAGAATTGGGATTATTGAAAGCAGCATTATGATTCCGGCAATAACAAAGCCAATATTCCATCCATATCTTTCTCCAATATATCCAATTGACATAACACCAAAGAATGCTCCCAAATTGGCGGCTAAATAGAATATTGTAAATCCGGCATCTAAAAGTTTTGTTTTCTTTAAATATAGTTTTCCGAAGTTTGAAATCATATTAGGGGTATATAAGCCACCACCTAAAACGACAAGGAATAATCCTATATAAAGTCCGTGTGTTGTCGGTATATAAAGACTAAAAGCACCCAATGCTTGTATCACTCCACCTATAATTAACGCTTTTTTATTTCCAATAACCAAATCTCCAAGAATTGCTCCAATGACTTTAGAAAAGAGGAATGATGCGGTGAATAAACTATAAATTTTGAATGCTGCAAACTGTTGCATTTTTAGACTTTCACCTATCATATACAGGACAATCAAAGAACGCAATCCGTAAAATGATGCTCTTTCTAATGCTCTGGATAGAGCATACAGCAAAGTCTCTGTGGAATGTGTTTGGTTTTTAATTCTTAGCATTAATTTTCTGTAGAGGTAATTAGATATATCGCACCGTTAATAAAGTTTCAAATTCATAGAGCGTTCAAGACAAATATACGTTTGTATTCTAAAGTGGTAAATGGAGTCATTGTCACGTTTATTATCCTTCTAATTCTTTTATTGTTCCTTCTAAAACCGGGGCCCAGCCCCTCTGGATGTCGTTGGGGTCGTTTTTAGCTATGTTCAAATTCTTGCGTAATACTGGCAAGAAGTCTTTATCATTTAGTTTTATGATTGCTTCAAATAATTGAGTTCCATAATTTCCATTGTTGAGTTCAGAAAGAATAACGTTCTTTATTCCTTGGTCCATTCTATTCGCTAATCCCGCAATAGCTTCTGATTTAGTGTCAAAGTCGGTATCATTGATTCTATTCCATAATGCAGCTCTGATTTCTTCTGAATCAATTTCGAGTAGAGTTCCCAATCCAAAAGTTGCCCAGTTTCTTACATCACCGTGCTTGTCATTCGATAACTCAATTAAAGTTTTTATGGCATCTTCATTTTCTAAACCAGAAATAGCACGTGTTAACTCAAACCGAACATACGAAAAACTATGATTTTTATATTCTCCTAGTATTGAAATCTGGTTGGCATTAATATTCTCATTGTTATGACCGATTGAAGACAAAATTGCAGAAATCACTTTGGGTGACTTTTCATTTTCTAATAATCTGAAATATAAATCTACAGTTTTAGTTTGTTGAAACCTTGGGTTGAAACCCAATTGGGCTAAGACGTAAATTCCAATGATTTTTTTCTTTTCACTTTCAGAGTTAGCCAGTTTGAAAGCTTGATTATAAACTTCCTCCGTTGGTCTTGATCTCAATTCAGAAATATTATCCCAATAGGTTTGTTTCGTTTTATTTTTGAGAAGACGATCGAATATCTTTTCAGAGGTCCATTTTTTTCGACTCATTGTGTTGATGTTTGGTGTAAAGAGGTGCTTTTCATAGAGCGTTCAAGACAAATATACGTTTGTATGTTAAAGTATGTTCGCCGCATTTAGAATTATTCTCACTATTATTTGCGGAGATTAATGGTCTTATTCTCCGCATTTTGGTTTTGTATGCCACGCACTGCTTTGTAACCTGCCAGCAAGCCAATACTGTTTAGCAGACTATTAGTCTATATGTTCTCTGTTATCTAAAATAGATTTTACATTAAGATAAGCGTTTTGCCACTTTTCAGTTTGTTTGAAATAAATCGTAGAATTATCGGATGAATCTGGATTTTCAATTAAATCTGACTTCTCAAATGATTCTTCACATTGCTGTAAACGCAAAAGGTATCCTAGTAGCTCTTTAGTTCCTTTTTTTTTCAATTCAATAGGACTTAGAACTATGGGTTTTTTCTTTTTTGGCATTTATGGTTTCGGGTTTTAAAATTAGTTTGATTTCCGTTCTTTATTATCGGTGTCAATTTCGTTTCAGTTAACAACCAGACAAATGAAAACTTCCCTCGACCAGTAGCCACCGAAGGGGGCTAGGCTGTGTAATTCGGACTAATGAGAGCCACTGCTAGTTACTGTATTCTTTTTGTTCTTCTTTTTTTGATTTGCAACTAATAGCAGTGAATTCAAATAATCTGTATCGTACTGTATCGTTCTAATGTTCCCAAGTTTATAATCCTGTGTTTCAGCCCAAACTCCTTTTGGGCTTAAAGAATCTATTGTCAAATTATTTTTTTTAATTGATTTTACCTTTCCAATATAACTGTAGAGATTACTTTTTGAGTCAAATTGAAATGTTCCAAATTTTGCGGTCAAGTGATTTAGGATAGATTGAATAGTATCAATTGGTATTTTATCTGCAGGTAAAACGGATTCACCTTTCAACTTTAGAACCTTTTTATAGAATCGTTCCTCCTCATCTAGACGGTATGAGAGTATGAATTTATTACGTAAGATTATATATCCATCAATAATATAATCAACGGTGTTATATTTTAATAATGTCCAATCATCATTGTAGTCAATAATGTAACCTCTATAAATCTCAATTTTATTTACATATTCAAATCTGAATGACACAATTTGTCCAATATGTTTCTTTTTATTCATAAATCAATTTTGCAATGTATAGACCAACTAGGCAAACGGAAATTTCCCTGGACCAGCCACCGAAAATAAGCATAAAGGAATGGGTTGAGAATAACCTGTTTAACCTGAATTAACTATAGCCATTGTTTTTTAGTTTAAAAATTTATATTCTGCTCCAGATTCTTTCAATTTATATTCATGACTTCCGTCACCATTGTAACAGTTGAATGAATCAGCTTCCAAAATCATGGATTTTTCGCTACTGTATATTTTGAATATCACTTTGTGAGGGTAGCCTTTTTGCGGTACGTTAATATTTCCTTCTAAAGTTCTGAGGCTATCAAATCTAGCTTGAATTATAGTTTTTACCTCTCCAACAGTAATTTCCAAACTATCTATATCAATGCCAAGTTCATTTTCAAAATTGAAATGATGTCCCCATTCCATCTTAACTGCGTTAGACAGAATTTTTAGGAATCCAAATCCAATGGCAATAATCAACAAAGTAGCTATTAGTGACTTCTTAATCATTTTTTAATAGTGCCCACCAAACAAACAAAATTGCCTTGCTCACCCAGCAGCCACCGAAAATAAGCATAAAGGAATGGGTTTAGATAACCTGTTTAGCAAGTATTAACTATAGCCATTGTCGTGCATAGCCTACGCTAATTTTTCATTGATTGATATATCGAACTATTCTCCATTTCATTTTGCTTCTTTTTTTCAATTTTCTTAAAGATTTTTTTAAAATCACCTTTAAAATTTGATTTCAATTGGGTATTTCCTAACTTATCAAGACAATATAAAAAGTTATTAATTGATTCTTGAGAATCTCCTTTTCCAAAGGTTGCTGTAAGCCAAAAGAGTTGTGCTGCAAAATCATAAATACCCAAATCACATGCTATTTCTGCATATTCGAAAATGTCACTTAATTTTTCATCTTTGTTTTTAAATAAACCGCTTATTTCTTGCCGCCTAAACAAGAGATATGCTTCTTTTCCATTGGTTGCTCTAACATCCATGTTATACAAAGGATTGTGTTTGTAAATTTCAATTTTCGCGAAATCCCAACCTGTGTTGTCATCCAATGAAACTTTTTCTTCTTTCAGTTTTAATGCGTTTTCAGAGTAATATTTTTCATATAGAGCCCAAGATGAGTTGGGGTAAATTTCAAGAATATGTTTATATATATTGATTGCATCTTTATACTCTCCTTTGTCGTGCTTTACAATTCCTTTAAGGATTTCTTTTTCTAAATCTTGACTAAACAAGTTTAATCTATAATTAATGTTTTCTAAATATTCATTTGAAATAGTTTCTGGATTTGAAAATGAACGAAGAATTTCAATGTACTTTTTTGCATAATCAAATTCGCCTTGAGATACTAAAGTGTAAATTTTGGTTGTTGGAATAAGTTGATTTCCTTGATCCATTTCCAATGTTGCTCTCCAATAATTGGTGTTTAAACTTGTTGCTTTTTGAATATCGTGTTTTGTATTAAAATTAGTTTCCTGTATTAGTTTTCCAAATTCTTTGACTCCTACAAATTTGTCGTCTACAATTACTTGATAAGCACTTAATACGGGAAGAATTTCATTAATGGCATATTCTTTATTTAATTTCAGTTTGGTTTGTAAATCTGCATTTTCATATTCAGATAATTTTAATTTACTTGGATTTTCAAACTTTTTAAAATCAGTTATTTCACCAGTGTTTTTACTGTTTATTGAAATGAATAGCGAGAAATCAACAAGTTTAGTATTTGCTATTTCTAGCGTATTTAGCTCTTCTAGAGTTTTGTTCTTTAACTCAATATCTATGTTAGGATTTGAATATACTTTATACGTAGGTTTTCCTTCTTTGTGTACAATTACAAGTAATCCAATCTTTTGAGTTTTTGGTAAATGATTAAAGTTTGACTTACAATAATCCGAGATTTTTGAGATTGAATTGATAAATTTTTCTTGATCAACATTAACGTCTGCAATTCTCTCATTGGAAAGTAGATTGATCATTAATTCGGCTTGGTTTTCCTGGGAAAAAGCATTTCCACATACGAGAATTAATATAAATGCTGTAAATTTTAGTTTCATATTTTTTTGATTAGGAATAACGGTCTGTCATATTCATAGAGCGTTCAAGACAAATATACGTTTGTATTTTAAAGTCTAAAATGGAGCATAAAACAATGGGTTTAGTATAAGCTGTTTAGCTCCTATTAATTATAGATATTGTTATGTGCTGGGCTTTGTTTTATTTGTCATAAATCGGTTGAAAGATTGCCAATATTTGTCTTTATAAATGTCAAAATCCAGTTCAATTTTTTCCTGATATTCAGTTTTTACTTTATGCAGTTCTTTTGAGGGTTTTCTAAAGTCAATACAAGCGAAATATATTTCTCGAACAGAATCTGCTGTCTGTCTTCCTACATTAAGAAAACCTTCAGAATCTATTAATTGTGTCATTATTTTGTCCTCTATTTCATTCAAAAGTTGATATGTAGAATCATCGGGCATTCCATTATTATTTTTTCCATCATATTTTATTTCCATAATAGCAATCCAAGGGTGAGAAGCTTTGCTGTCCCAATTCAATAAATCAGTATTAATGATTGCAAGTAATGGAAGTCCATTATTTAGAGTCACTTCTAGACTTGAATAACTGTCATTTTCAGTATTGTGACGTAACCCTTTGTATTTCTCTACGAATTCTTTCTCTCTCCAAGTCAAAAAATCTTTTAGTTTCTGAAATGGTATTAATTCACTATCTGCATCTTTTGGACTTATAATATTGACATTGTCAATTGCAGTTACAGAATTTAATTCTCCAAGTGAATTGTCTAAAGTAAGATACACACCATTTGTCATCGTTGCTCTATTCTCTTCATTAAAGTCTTGATGAGATATTGTTATGTCAATTTCATCTGGCATTTGCGGATGATCTGTTGAATAGAAATTCATTTTGCTTTCATCAAATTTGAATCCGTCCATCTCAATGTATTGATTTGTATCAGAAGGTTGTTTAAGTGCTGTAATTTTCCAATTAATCATTTTTGGTGCTGAGTCAACCAATTCTTCTACAAAAACGATATTTTTAATTACTCCATCTGCTGTTAAAATCAATTCAGCTGTATTGTCATTGTACATTCCAGCAAGAAACCAAAAGCCATCTTTTAGTTCATTAAGTTTTGGTGAAAGTTTTTCAAAAAAAACTTTATTAATGTTCCCTTGGTCTTTAAGAACTTTGTAGAATTTCTTTTCGTTTTGTTCAAACCATTTCCAGAATTCAGAGTACGAGGTAATTGGTTCTTCTTTTGTCCTAAATATTGATTTAAAAAAACTCATGTTATTTTTGTTCAGATTTTATTCTTAAAGTAATTTCGTTTTGTTCCGATTTGTTTGAGACGTGGCATCTATATTATCTTTTTTCTCTTTCAGTTGATTCACATTCCTTTAATAGCTTAAGTCTAAGTTTACCCCCTCCAAGATCAGAAACTAAAATCATTTTTGAATTGGTTAATTCTTCAATTTCCCAAATTGTAGTATCTCCATGTTCAATAATCAATAAGTTGTTTTCAGATAACGTCCAAGTGGCTTTATCTACTCCTCTATATTCACTTTCGCTTACAAGGGTTGAGTCATGTTTGAAAATGAGAAATAACCCCGTGTTTGGAGCTGCAAGACCATCTGCGAGTCTCACCGCAGAGTCCACTTTCCATTTACCTTCAACTTTCGAATTGTCAATTTGATAATTGCACGAAATCATAGTCGATATTATAAAGGCAGTTGTGAGATGTTTTGAAATAAGTTTCATCTATTATATCTATAGCCAGATAAACGAAAACTTCCCTCACCCAGCCACCAAAAATAAGCATAAAGGAATGGGGGAGGAGGTATAAACACTTCCTAGTCCAACAATTGATAATAATGCGGACAACTCTCTTTTTAATTTGTTCAAATCATTAATTCCACACTTGTAGTTCAAACAAAATGGTTCAATGTAAATTTTCGGTTTTTAGCAAGTGGTATGTTGTGCAAAGTGTTTTTATTGAATCAGAACTCTACCGGCTATTATTCCAGCTACTATTATACTTAGTATTACAACTTTCAGTTTCATATTCGAGCCATGTATGTGTCCATACAAAGTCAATAATATGTCAAAATCAGTTGCATTCGGGTTTGATATTTCAATTACGTACTGATTGGTATTTATGAACTTGTTTTTGTTTCGTATTTTGAGAAGAGTGTTATTCTCCTTGTCGACCATTTTTGTACCCCATTTAAACCCTGTCACACCAGTTATTTTTTGCCCAGTTTCCAAAAGTTCGGTATTCCCAGAAAAGGAATTGGTTTTTAAATTATAGATGATTTTTTCATCTTTAAAGACTTTTGTGTCCCATTTATTCCGTGATAATTTGAATGTCTCTCCATCAATACTGAATTCAGTAGTATTAAAATTCGATTGTGTTTTAATTCCCCCAATTAAAAGGCCATCTTCATTGTAAACATTATAGGAGCCGTTTTCTAATTTTGCGATCATAGTTATACGTCTTGTTAATTATTAAGTCATGTATCTATTTTAGACTACGCACCGCTAATCAGGGTTTTGATTCGTGGAGCTATGAAGACAAATATACGTTTGTATTTTAAAGTCTCGGTTTGAGTCATAAGAATAATAGATGGTATGTGGAATTCTGCTTTTATATCAAAGGTGATTTAGCCTTTGGCTGAATTCAACGATTAATTAAAAACAGTTAGGGTTTCAAAATTGTCACATTCCAAAGGAATGGACGTTTGTTAAAAGACATGAACTGCGATGTTAAATTAGGGTTTAGCATCAAATTTTATTTGATGTTACCTGCTGTTTTATTCATATTTTATTTCTCTTAATTCATTTAACCTGTCTGTGTTTCCGAAATCTTCAGAATTGATTATTTCTCCATTTTCGTTATATTCCTTCCAAACTCCTACATCTCCATTAAACCTAAATCCACGTTCCTTTATATTCCCATTACAAAACCTAAGTTCAGCCAATCCTAAATGCTTACCCTTGTATCTAATGCCTTCAAAACTCCTTTCTACTCCTGGGCATAACTCTCGGACTAGTTCAAATTTTTGACTTTTACTGAAGAATATTGAAACAACTGTATCTTCATCTAAGGGTCGGTAATGGAATTTTTTCAATTTAATGTCACCTTTCCAATATGTAATGGTTTGCCAATTATCTCTAGTTGAGTCGATTTCAATTCTGTCGCTTTCAATATGACTTTCTTCAATAATCTTTTCTTTTACAGATTTACTCCAATTAGTTGCAAAATTTTCAATTGGCTGTTTACAAGCTGATAAAAAGCAAATGACCAAAGTTGTAATTATTGTGAATTTCATATGTAATTTTTTGTGTTTCTCGAGTTGCAGCTAACGCACTGCTAAACGGAGTTCTGACTTGCGTGGCGTTCAAGACAAATATACGTTTGTATTTTAAAGTCTTGAATAAGCATAAACGAATGGGTTGAGTGCTAGGCTATTTAAGTGCCAGCTACAAGCTAGCTAGCGGGGTTTTTATGATTAGAACTATTGCTTTACACTGTTATTAATTTTATAAGGTGTTGTGTGCCGCTTTTAGTGTTCTTTTATATTCCAATTTTCGTTTAATTGATGCGTATAATATGAGGCCACAGCAAATTGAAAATACGAGCATAATTGGGTGGAATCCGTTAGTGTAAATGGTTCTGAAAACTAAAAACATTAAAAGTATTAAAAATGCAGAAAGTAGATAAACATTAAAATTCATGTTTGAAAGATTTGACTTGGCTTGTTCTAAATTGATTTCTCTTTTTTTGTTTGGGTCAATCTTTAATTCAGATGTTAGCTTTTCGAAGTTCTCAAACTCTAAATCATTAATTTCTAAAGTTCCGTTAAAATCAGAAATAGTAACCTTCCTATAAACTGTTCCTCGAGAAGCAAAGAAGTTTTCCCATTTCAGATTTTTGATTTTAGTCAGATCAATTTTCTCTTTTTTTAATAAAAACGGATAAAATTCGACAATTTTATTACTGTCAATGGTGAGTATTCTGAATTTGTATAGAAAATAGAAAAGGACTCCAATTGTTATTAAAACTATAAGACCAACAAAAAATTTTGCGATGAAAATTAGGTCACTTGTAAACAAATGTTTGTCAATGGATAGATAAGTCAGCGTTCCTCCACATGAAAGCATTATGAGGAGCCAAAAAGATGTAAATATGTTATTAATTCCGATTTTCATTTCTCAAATGGTAGTCAATGCTCTGAATAGGATAGGCAACGTATAAAAGTACGATAACTTTGGGTTTGGCACTTAACCCTTATTTTTTTATACTTTGTTGTAAGCAGGCTTTATTAATTGTTCAGCAAATTTTTGGTGTAATTCCCAAATTTCAGAAATTGGAACTGCTTTTCTACTTAAATCATTAATGTTCTCGTGTTTTGTCCACAAAAACGGATAAAATGAATATACTTGGCTTCCATTTATTTCAGTTACTTCCTTTTCCCAATTTGTCCAACGAACATTTTTGTAAAATTCCGATAAATCTCCAGAAAAAGCCCACCATATAAAATCCGAATATCCAATATCCATTGGTTTCCATTCCAAAGAGTCTGGTGCAAAATAATAGACGTTTCCTAAATCATCTCCTAAAGCTCCACCATTAATTCCAAAAAAGCCACCAACGACATCATCTGCAATAAGAAAGATTGAAGGTTGTTCTCCGTATTCTTTAAAAGTTTTTCCTTTATTCCAATTTGGTAAAGTTCTGTCTAATTTGTTATTTCCTGAACCCAAAATCCTTAACCAACCGTTATCAACTAATATTCCTCCCGTTTCGTAAATTATTCCTCCCATTGGGGAACGAGTTGTCACTTGAGTATGGTAAAGTGCAGAATCTGCTTGTTTTTTATTTTTTGGAAGGATTTCGATTTTATTTGTCGCATCATTAATCCGTTCAGAAACTAATTTCCACCCAGGTTCTTCATTGTTTATTAATTCACTAATTGATTTCATTTCCTTTATTTATTACCCAAAATAATTCTTTAAAATCTCTAACATTCTTTAAATTATAGGTATCTCTTCAACTTGCTTATAACGGTTTGTGTATGAACAGTAAGGGATAAAAACTCACTTATTTTAGGTTTAGTACTTATCCGAATTTACAATTTTTTCTTTATTTAATAAATACGCAAAACTTACAATTTCGCGTATTTGTAAATAGCACTGAACTTTCGTTAACCACTGAACGCCCTATTTGCTATATACAGTGTTGTAAGCTGTTTTTAATTTAGTTGATACTGATAGTAAACTATCAAATCTGTTTTCGAATTTGTCATGGCTCCAACTAGGTTTCTCTTCTAACCTATACTTCGAAATAAAAGTAGTCGTAGGCCTGTTATGCCAATCTAAGTGTCTTATTACCGCCATTTTAGGATACTCAGGTATTTGCTCAACTAAGAGATAAATTTCAGAGCGATTATCAATGGCTTCTGCTACGTTAAAAATATTTCTCTCAACATAATTGTTCAATTGACCATGTTTTCCAAATTGTAATGATCCCAATATATAGTAATCGAGTGTTGACTCCCTAAAAGAGTTTGTTTCAAATCCCCATCCGTTTAACTGAGTAATTTGAACGTAGCTAGTGTCATGGAAGCTATTGGGATAATACAAATTGGTAAACCTAATTTCATTGCCATCATCCAAGTATAAATCCGCATAAATCTCTTCAATTTCAATATCATAGTTACCTGTATGCATTTCAAAACTGTCTACAGAATTATTTTGAATAAGTTCTTTTTCAATGTTGTTGAAATTACGGTAATAGAAATATTGATGTACAAAAAAAGCTGCAACTGAAAGTAGAAAAATAGAAATGATAATATAGAGAATTACTTTTTTCATTCTTGGTTTAATAGCTTACAACGGTCTTGTATATGATTAGTGGCGTGTTTAAGCACTAAAGTTAGTAAATAAATCACAGATAGAAAGTCCGTAATGACTTTTGAAAATAGGCTTTTACTAGCAATTAATTTTATACGGTGTTGGGCATAGTTATTTTTCGTTTTCTACTGTTATATAGTCTCTTTCTCCATATAATTCTCCGCCTTTTATTTCTCCCTTTTCATAAATTAATTTTATTGGGTCACTAAATGCATAGAATATTGTATCGTGGTAATCAGAATTTACCAAGTCAGTTTTATTTGGAAATGATTTATATAAAACCTTATTGTATTTTGGCAACAAATGTTTTATTAAAGCTTTTTCCGCATCCGATGAGATAGTTTTTTCACTTGGCAAAAGGTAATTTGTCAAGTAATCAGACATTTCTTTTGCACTACTTTCTTTTCCCCATTTTACAATTGTATTACTGTCTTTAATTCTGAACAATAAAATCATTATTTCGTTTGAAGGAATATTTTCGTAACTTATAGAATTCTCATTTGTCAAAATCTCTTGAAAAGTTGAATGACTTGATAATCTTTTGCAAATATTCTGTTCTGTTGATTTTCCTACATATTGAACTTTGAACTCGCAAAAACTACTAAAATCCATAGAAAAGTCAACATTGATATGACCTTTCCAATATTTTTGAAATAATTTATCTGGCGAGAACCAAGCCAATAAATTTGATTTTGAGTTGGGTGAATCTTTAGATTTAATTGAAAACGCTTGTGTTCCGTTAAAAGGATAACCGTTCTTACTTTCTGGTGTATTTTTTCTATCGTGAAGTCTTAATTCAATTATTTGAGTTAAATCTGTTGCGATGTTTTTTTGAGTTAAAGGCAGTTCGCATTTTATGATTTTATCATTCTCTTTTTGTAATATCTCGAAATTAAGAACAAACTCTTTGGGAAAACTAAAATTGTTAAAGGTTAACTCTTTTCGTTGTGCAATTATATAAATATGGCTATCAAAAAAAATATCTTGAAACTCTTTGTCTTTTATTAATTTATTAAAGTGATAGGCTGACATAGGTGCATAAGCTAATTCAATGTCATTTATCAACACTCCTTTTTTCATTTTTTCTAATTATGCCCAATGTTCCTGAGGGTAAACTCCGTGGAGGAGCGAAGATAGAGGATCTATCTAAAGTAATGCTATGGAGTTTAGTCGTTTGTTGTGCGATGTAGCGGAGCGGAGTCGCCAATAAACGGCGTAGCCGCAGGAACATTGTGACGTTACGGTGGAACGCAGTGCAGCTATGACGTCACAACGGTTTGTGTATGAAGCGTTGGGCATTTCGAAGCACTTCATTTTCAGTTTACCGTAATGTTTATTTATATCTATAAATTTCATTTAACTAATAGTCGCCCAATGATTTATACACGTTGTTGGCAACTGGCTTTTTTCATTCAGTTCATATAATCGACTTTCCAAATACTTTTTGATAAGTCAAATAATAATTCTTGTCTATCGGTTATTGTCGAACTGTTCCAATCGTCATAAGATTTCAATCGTTGATTAATTCTCGTAATTGCTGTATTTGTTCCAACATTTTCGAGTAATGAAATTGATTTAGTAAGATATATAGATGATTTGGCATATTCGCCAACTTTATGATTGTAAAAATCACTGTTACCAATTGAAGCGTTTATACTTTTTTCGAGTAAAGTCAGATTCCCAAGTTTTATTTTTACTTCATCATATTCTTCTCCAATTTTTTCTCTTAATCCATTTTCTGGTTTAAATGGAAGTATGTGTTCAACTTCAATTCCAATCGTAATGTAGTTATCAAGTGTTTGAGGAATGTATGAGCCTAATCTTTGTTGGTCAATGTATTGTGCAATTTTCGCTAAAATATATCGCATACGGTATTGTTGTACAGAATGTTGATTTAAAATCAAGAAACTGCTTTTATAGCTATTTTGTTTATCAGTAACTTCAGGTTCGATTTTGTCTTTAATAAACTGATTTAATTCTTCTTCTGTTTCTATTTTAATTAAATCTTTTGCCCATTTTGAAAAGTTTCTTTCAAATTCTTTTGTTGGTTCTCTTGTTATGAAGTAAAAGAAAATCAATGTTTCTATTTGCTTTGCTAAATGGTCAAAAAGTGGTTTTGATAATTTTCGAGCAGCCAAAAGCAAGATTAAATGTTGACGAAATGAACCACCGCCTAACTTTTTAATATTATTTAAATAAATGTTTTGACCGTGTTCATCATTTGCATTGAAGAATTTTACAAAAATGTTTGCGTTTTCAATTAGTAAATCGACAAAATCGAATGGCTTATTTATGTAATTACATTGGGTAGCATTTTCTGGTTTTGTAATCCAATTGTAGATTTCATCTTCTCGAAGTATTTCATCTCCTTTTGGACTATTTACATTATAATTTGCCATTATAAAATAACGAAGAAAACGTAAAGGTTTTTCATTGTTTTTATCCAATATCCCAACTAGTTGTTGCCATTTACTATTCAGTTTTGTAAACTCATCACGTTCAACTTGTCTAAAGATTAGGTTTTTTAACAAATCCATTGGGTTTAGTCCAATTCCCCTTTCGTTAATAGTTTCAAATATTTTGAGAGCATCATTTATTTCTGGTGTCTCAATCTGAATAAATTTGAGTTTTCTATATAAGTAAACAAAGAATTTTTTTAGTCGGTCAGACTTTTCTTTTTCAAAATTTTGACTAATAAATACAATTATATTTTCATAGGCATTAAATAGTCGGTCTGCTGAACCTTTTAAATTCGCTGGTCTGTCGGAAAGTGATGAAATGATTGTTAAAATGTTCGAAGAGTCTTTGTACTGTAATTCTAATTTGAATTTATCAATTGAATCTCCCAAAGCATTAACAGTTTTATCCTTAATCATTCGGTCAAGCGTATCTGTGTCTAAATTCCATTCTTTGTAAATGTATTTTAAAGCACAAATTATAAGAAAAAGGGTAGTAGTTCTTTGTTGACCATCTATTAATTCGAAACAACCGTTTTCATCTTTAAATACTACTGTACTTCCTATAAAGTATTCTTTATTGTGGTTATTGTCAAACTCGTCAAAAACATCAGTTAATAATTGGGTTACTTGTCTTTCTTCCCAAATATATTCTCTTTGATAATCTGGAACTACATAGAAGTTCTTAAAACAATTTTCTAAATCGAGATAATTGAATTGGATTTGAATGTTGTTTTTTTCGCTCATATTTTGGTTAATTCGGTTTTTTTTCAGCTTGTTGCCAATGTTCCTGCGGCTATGCTTAGTGTGGGATTAAAAGTAAATAAACTTTCGATTTAAGCACTTAGCCAAATCTTTTTATTTTGTTTTATTTTTTCATTTCCAAAGCTAAATTAAAAGATTTGGCGGACTTTGAAACATACACTAAACTTTAGGTGAAGCACCTAAACCCGTATTAACTATGGCGATTGATAGGCCCTGACTGTATTGTATTTTTTTTTCAATGATTGAAACATATCGTATTGAATTAAAGAAGTTATTTCAATGGATGAAAAAAAGGCTCTTGTAAATGATCTAATATTAAAGGTATATGTGTTTTTTATTTTCTTGATAATTAAAAAAAACAATTCAAAAAAATCTTTTCCGTGCATAAATAATCTAGATTCATTTAATTCTGTACTTTTTTCATTCACTCGCTGTATTTCTAATTCGAAATCGGCTGCTTTAGCTAAAGCATTATTCTTCGATAGAAACTTTGTTAAAAGATCTGCTTTGTCATATTTTAAATTACCCTTATGATATTTAAGTATCTTATCTGGCTGAATTAACTGAAAACTTGAATCTATTTTTGTTCTTGAATAACGAATAGCAAACATATCTGTAAGAATATTCTCTAATGTATTAATTACAATACTTGAAGGAAGGGGGAAGTTTTTTAATCCAATTTTTAAAAATTTATTTATACTTTTCGAGTTAAAAAGATACATTTCAAGGTTTGCAAAGTCTGTGTATTGAATGTATGGATTGTCCACAAAATTATCATTAACTGAATCAAAATCTTTGTCAACAATACAAGTGAAATTTGATAAGTTAGTTTCAATGTTCGTAGAAATTGTTTCAGCCAAAAAAAGCACCTTTTCTTTATTTGATTTGATTTCGAAATTAGGCACCTCTGAAAAATCAACATTATCGATTGAAATAATATTAATGTCGAATACTTGATTCGATTCAAAAAATAATTCAATAATATTTACATCTTCAGGGCCTTCGACAAACAAATCTTTTGTTTCAGGTTCTGCAAAATACAGTGCTTCAATCTCACTTAGTTTTCGTTTACAATCTATATCCATGTTACTCTTCTAGTTTAGCTACATTTTTGGTATTTGGAGCGAGTAATTCAATTGAATGAGTGGCTATTATAAATTGGACATAATTATTAGAACTAAACTTTAGTAGTGTTTTTAATAGGTTTCTTTGCCACTTTATATTTAATGATATTTCAGGTTCATCAATTATAAAAATTGTGGCCTGGTCAGTAGCGGTTATTGTATTAATAAATAGAAGTAATAGTTGTTTTTCTCCGGATGATAGCATTTCTAATTTTAATTTATCACCTGAATTGTGTCTTATCTCAAAACCTTTAGACAAATTAAAGGACAATGTTTTTTTTGTGTAAAACGAATTAATCGAGACAATAAAGTCATTTATTGTCTCGTAAAGATTTTCTAAAGCACTAAATCTAGCTTTGGTACTGTTTATAAATAAATGAAGAATCCCTGGTAGCCTTTCTTTATTTGTTTTAATACTTGATATTGATTTTTTAAGGTCAATGAAATCCGTGGGGGAATTAACCCGATTTTTGAAAGTTTAGAACTCTCTTTCTCTAATAATGATAATTCTTTAATTAAAACAGATAAGAAAGGCACCTTTTCATCTGGTTTATTTATGCTTTTAATTAAGTCGGAATATATACTTACATTATTTGTTTCTCCTGTTTTTGAACTTTGAATTACTTGTTTTCTTATCCAATCAATAAATCTTTCAACTGTTAATTCAAGCGAAAGCCTTTTTTCATTTAATTTTTTCTTTGCAAATATCCTTTCATATTTACTTGATAATTCGAGATGTGAGTTTGATATTTCAAATTCATCACTATTTTCAGTAGAAATTGTACTGTTTAAAGTCTTTCTGTCTTCAGATAAAAAGTAAATTGAAATATTTAAATCACTTATATATTTAAGGATGGATTTAAACTTAATATCATCCTTCGTACCATCATCTATAGATATACTATGACCATCGTGTGTTTTTAAAAGTAATTATTTAATAATACGTGAGTTTTTCTTTATATAATATGTGTATGTTCCATAAACGCTTTTTTCTCTCGTAGCCCCTATTTCTATACCGTTGGTTAACAAAATTGAAAACTTTTTAAACTTTGTTTGTGCTAACTTTGATTTAAAACCACTTTTATTTTTAGTTGATAGTAAGTAGAAGATAAGATTTAACACAGTAGTTTTACCAGACCCGTTATCACCATAGAGTATAAAAAGTTTGTTTAAGTCTTTTTCGTCAGCATTTTTTGGCAAATCATAGTCATAGTGTCCAAATAACTTTCGAACGACTATTGACTTAATTCCTATTTGTTTATTTTCCATATTATTCTGTTTGTGCCTAACACCTAGATATACAAAATTTCCCTGCTACCCAATCGCAGGCATCCAAAATGAGGATAAATCAGGGCCATATTCTAAATTTTTTGTTATCTGGGAGTATCAGGCTTCACTACGAATATATAGAACCAAACCCCATTTCCAAAAACCACTCTTTTCCATATCTTCGCCGTCCAACAAAAAATCATGAAAAAAATATCTCTTTTAGTATTTGTTGCTCTAGCGTTTGTCGCTTGCAACACCACTCCTCAAGAAAGTACTTCTGAAGTAACCGCTGCAGAAGAAAAAGATCCCAATCGTTTTGCTGATCTAAAGATTCTATCCTACGATGCTTCAGGCATCGACGATTTAAGTCTTAAGCAAAAAGAATTGGTATACTACCTTTCTCAAGCAGCATTGAGCGGAAGAGAGATTACCTACGCACAAAACTACAAGCACAATATCCAGATCAAGAGAACTCTGGAAGAAATTTATAACAACTACAGTGGAGATAAGTCCACAGAGGATTGGGCCAATTTTGAGATATACTTGAAAAGAGTATGGTTCGCCAACGGTATCCACCACCACTATGCTGAGAAAAAACTAGTGCCCAACATGTCCAAAACGTATTTTGACGAATTGGTAAAGAATACAACCGATGCCAACTGGCCAGTATTGGAAGGTGAGAGTGCAGAAGATATGTTTAGTAAACTATCAGAAGTGATTTTTAATCCTTCTGTAGATGCTAAAAAAGTAATCAAGGACAAAGGAGTAGATAAGGTAGCCCTATCTGCAAACAACTACTACGGAGAAGGAGTAGGAGAGGAAGAAGCAGTAGCACACTATGCAGCAATGGGAGTTCAAGGAGAAAAAACACCCTTGGAACACGGTTTAAACTCACGTTTGGTAAAACGAGACGGAGAGTTGGTAGACCTCGTATACAAGTCAGGAGGACTCTACGGTACCGCCATCGACAGAATGATTTTCTGGTTGGAAAAGGCACAAGGTGTAGCAGAAAACGAAGCACAAGGAGAGCACATCAGTATGTTGATAGACTATTTCAAAACAGGAGATTTGAAGCAATGGGATAACACCAACATCAAGTGGTTAAACAGCACAGAAGGAGATATAGATTTTATCCTTGGTTTCATAGAAGTATATGGAGATGCGATAGGTTATAAAGGAGCATTTGAAAGTGTAATTCAAATCAATGATAAAGAAGCTTCTCAACGTATGGAAGTGCTAAGTGCTAACGCTCAGTACTTTGAAGACAATAGCTCCATCATGGAGGAACATAAAAAAGAGAAAGTAGTAGGCGTAAGTTATAGAGTAATCAATGCGGCTATGGAAGCAGGTGATGCTGCTCCAGCTACCCCAATTGGGATAAACCTACCGAACAGTAACTGGATTAGAAGTACACACGGAAGTAAGTCTATCAGTTTGGGTAATATCGTAGAGGCTTACAACTCTGCGGGCGGTAGTAGCTCATTGAATGAGTTTTACTTGGATACCAATACCGTAGCTCGAATCAAAGAGCACGGAAAACTATCGAGCAAAATGCACACTGCAATGCACGAAGTAATAGGCCACGCATCTGGTAAGATAAACGAGGGAATAGGTACTCCTAAGGAGACGTTGAAAAACTACAGTAACACCTTGGAAGAAGCAAGAGCTGACTTGGTAGCTTTATACTACATCTACGATGATAAATTGGTAGAGTTGGGTCTTATGCCTAGCTTAGAAGTAGGAATGGCTGAATTTGATAGCTATATCGCAAATGGGATGATGCTTCAATTGAGAAGACTAGACGAAGGTGAAAATATAGAAGAAGATCATATGCGAAACCGCCAGTTGAATGCGAGTTGGGCATATGAAAAAGGTCTTGAAGACAATGTGATAGAAAAGAAGGTAGTAGACGGTAAAACATATTTTGTGGTAAACGACTACGCTAAGTTGAGAATAATCTTTGGTGAGTTGTTGAGAGAAATTCAACGCATCAAGTCTGAAGGTGATTACCAAGCGGCTGAAGCTCTTGTAGAAGGTTACGGAGTAAAAGTAGACGCGGCATTGCACAAAGAAGTGGTACAGCGTTACGAAAGCTTAAAATTAGCTCCGTATAGTGGCTTTGTACAGCCTAGACTAACTGCTGAGTTTGATGCAGATGGTAATTTTACTGATTTGAAGGTAAGCGACGAAGGATACGTAGAGCAAATGTTACGTTTTGCAAAAGAGTATGCTTTTGTGAATCCGGGAGAGTGATTAAGGGTTAATGTTTAATGTTTAATGTTTAATTGTTAATTGTTAATGTTTAATTGTTAATTGTTAATGATTAATTGTTAATGATTAATTGTTAAGGGTTAGAAAGTAGTGAGTTTTTGGGTGCCTAGTGGCTTTGTTGCTTAGTCTCAACAACTGGCTTCTAACTTCTAACAACTGACCTCTGACTTCTAACAGCTGACTTCTAGAATAAACAATGAAAAACAAACTTGTCAAAATATTGATTCTAGTACTTTTTGTAGGAGGATTTATTGGCTCTGCGGTGTGGATGTTTCAGAAGTACGTGAAACCACAAAGTCCGTACAATACAGAAATTAAGCTAAGAGGTATGGATTAATGGTAGATATTCACAAGAGTTGGGCTAAGGTATTGCAGTCTGAGTTGGAAAGTCCAAGTTTCAAGGAACTGATAGCCTTTGTAAAGCAACGTAAACAAGAAGGAGCTACTATTTATCCGCCCGGAAAAGAAATTTTTAAGGCTTTTGATGCCGTACCTTTTCAGCAAGTGAAAGTGGTGATTTTGGGACAAGATCCCTACCACGGAGAAGGAGAAGCACACGGACTTTGTTTCTCGGTAAAAAAAGGAAAACGGATTCCGCCGTCTTTACGAAATATCTACAAAGAACTAAATGCCGATTTGGGATGTGCAATCCCAGACCACGGTGAGCTAACTGCTTGGGCAGACCAAGGAGTATTTTTACTCAACAGTATTCTGACGGTAGAACATAAAAGCCCTGCCAGTCATAAAGGGAAAGGTTGGGAAGTGTTCACCGATAAAGTCATACAAACCATTTCAGAAGAAAGAGAGAACGTAGTTTTCATTCTTTGGGGAGCATATGCCAAAAGCAAAAAAGGTTTGATAGACGACCAAAAACACCTTGTACTAGAAGCCCCACATCCAGCTGCAGAAGTATATGCAGGAGGCAAGGCCGGCTTCTTTGGAAGCAAGCCATTCAGCAAAGCCAATGCATTTCTGGCAGAGCCCGTAGACTGGAGAATAGTCTAAATAATACTTTTATTTTTCGTTCGTTAAGTCATTGTAAACACTCCTTGACTGCTACAGGCCAATGCTCAATTGGTCCTAAAAAGCTAGTATTTCTGTCTCTAACTTTGAGAAGAACCAAAAGCGAAAAGTATGAAAGAGAGAAACACACACCACAACGCAAGGGATTTAAACACCCAAACCTCCACAGAATTAACCCCCCTAACCCTCCTAACCCTCGTGATACTGTGTTGCAGTACACTAAGCAGTTATGCTCAGAACGTGTCAGGGACAGTTACGGATTCCATAACACATGCACCAATAGCATATGCCACCATTGTTTGGTCTCAAGATGGGTTTCGAAAAGGAGTAGCATATTCCGATGACTATGGAAGGTATCTTCTAAATCTGAATACTGACATAACTAAAATGGTAGAAGTGACGGTGAGATACTTGGGATATGCAAACAAGAAAATTGCATTTTTTGCAAAGTCCGATACGACAATACATATTTTTATGAGTACCTCACCTGAGACTATGAGCATACAGACAATAGTCGTAAGAGCATCAAGACCTTTGGTACAGAAAGATAAAAATTCTAGGACACTAAGCAGCAAGGATATATCCAGGTTGCCTACACGAAGTTTAAATCGTGTAGCAGCAATGTCCGTAGGTAAGAGTAGGCGAGGGGAAGTTTCTTTCTTTGGTGGTCGAAGGAATTCGCAGGTTAATTATGTGGATGGATTACTCGTAAAACAGAATGCACGAGGTAACGAGAGCTACGCAAAAACAACCAGAAACGCATTCAAGAATGTGCGAAGAGAGCCTTTGAGCACGGTATCCATAGATGTAGACAAGGCCAGCTATTCCAATGTGCGGAGATTCATCAACAATGGGACTTTGCCGCCGGTAGATGCAGTACGAGTAGAGGAAATGATCAATTACTTTAGGTACGACTATCCCAAAGTGGAGAACGATGAACCCATTTCTAGGTTTACACAAATGACTACATGTCCATGGAATAAGGACCATCAATTACTGCAAATAGGTATTAAAGGCAAGTCCATGCAAGAAGGAGAAAAACCCAATTCCAATTTGGTTTTTTTGATTGACGTTTCGGGATCTATGCGGTCTCTCAACAAATTGGATTTGGTAAAGAAAAGTCTAACCCTACTCTTGGAAAATCTACAACCAGAGGATAGGGTAGCCATTGTAGTATATGCAGGAAGTTCAGGATTGGTGCTTCCATCTACTCGTTTAGCTGAAGGGAAGGTGGATATTATAGATGCCATTTATAAACTAGAGTCTGGAGGGAGTACAGCCGGAGGAGCAGGAATAAAATTGGCCTATAAAACTGCCATAGAGAATTTTATGGATGAAGGAAACAATCGGGTAATTCTATGTACCGATGGAGATTTTAATGTAGGCGTTTCTGGAGTCGGCGAATTGGAAGATCTGATAAGCGATAAAAAAGAGTCGGGTGTCTTTCTTTCCGTTCTGGGTTTTGGAATGGGAAATTACAAAGACGATAATTTGGAAACCTTGGCAGACAAGGGAAATGGAAACTATGCCTACATAGATGATTTCAAAGAAGCCAAAAAAGTATTTATGAATGAGGTGGGAAGTACACTATATACGGTAGCCAAGGACGTGAAAATTCAAGTGGAATTTAATCCCCGTAAAGTGAAAAAATACCGATTGATCGGATATGAAAATAGAGTGTTAAACGCCGAAGATTTCAACGATGATAAAAAGGATGCAGGGGAACTAGGAGAGAACGGAACGGTTACGTTTTTATACGAAATAATACTTGCTGGAGCAGAAGATGATGAAGAACCGAAAGTAGACTCGTTGAAGTACCAAACGAGTGTTATGAAGAATACGGAATTGGAGGAATACTGCACCGTAAAGTTTAGATACAAAGAACCCAATGGAGCGAAAAGTAAATTGGTGGTGATCACCCATACCGAAAGTCCAAAGAAGCTAGAGGATGCAGATGAAAATATAAAGCTGGCATCAGCAATTGCTCTGTATGGTATGATTCTAAGCGAATCTGATTATGCTAAGAATAAGGATTTGAAAGATGTGGCAAAGTATCTGTCCAAGATAAAAAGAGAAGGAGAGGAGATGGAGGAATTAAAAGCCTTGGTGAAGAAGTCGGCTGAGCTTAAGAAAAGCTAGCTTACTGTACCAACTCCACCTTGGAGATAAAGTGCTTGGTATCTCCATAAAATGGAAGTTGAATCTTCTTTTGATGATAGTGAATTGAAACTCTATAACCCCCTTTTAGAGCTTTGTTCAAATCCTGAAGTACAGCAGTGTCGTCATCATACACCGAAAAAGCAAAAAGTCCGTTGTTGATTTCACCCGTGTTTAATTGTCCTTCATTGGTTTTGAAAATGTAACCTTTTTCACTCATTTTAATGATGGTTCCTGCTCTATCGCCCTCACTAAAATTATAGTGCTTGGCGATAATTACGGTAAAAGCCATTCCTAAAACTGCGATAAGAAGTATGTACAGAAAGAATCTACGGATTTGTCTCATTGTTTATTGGTTGCTACAAAGCTAAGGCTTTCTCCCATTCAGACTGAAAACAGGATATGAAGTCCTTGCTAAATTGTTGGATGGTGATGTTAGGAACTTCCTTTTGAATGGAGGTAACTTCTTTATCGTTTATCCCACACGGGACAATGTGATCGAAGTAGGAGAGGTCGGTAGCTACATTCAAAGCAAAACCATGCATACTCACACCATTTTTTACCCGAATCCCAATAGCACCTATTTTTCGTTTTACTTCATTGGCTTCACCTACCCAAATGCCTGTTAATCCATCTATTTGGTAGGCCTCAATTCCTGAAATAGCCAGAGCATTAACGATACCTAGTTCCAAAGTTGCTACGTATTTTTTTACGCCTATTCCATGTTTTCTAAGATTGATAATGGGATAGCCCACTAGTTGTCCGGGCCCATGGTAGGTAATATCACCACCTCTGTCTGTTTGAAAAACTTCGGCTTGAATGGATTTTAGAAAATCAGGTTGAATCAACAAATTGCGTTCATTAGCACTCTTTCCCAAGGTGTATACATGCGGATGTTCACACAGTATTAAAGTGTCTTCATGTCCATTTACAACCTCGGCGTGAGTCTCTTCTTGCACGTGAAGAGCTTCTGCATATCGTGTTAACCCAATTCGTTTTACAATCACTATTTATCCCTTACCCAATTTACTCTTGCTCTTAACAAACATTCCAAGTAAGAAAAAGATTCCAATAAAGCTCGCGAATCTTCCGATGTAGTCACCGTAGGCCACGTAAAAAGTGATGTTTGTAAAGCTGTTTACATCTACTTTAAGTACCGTAGGTTCCCACCACTTGGTATGTTCTTGTATGGTACCTAGCTTATCAATTCTACAAGTGATACCTGTATTGGCACTCCGAAGTACTTCTCTTCTGTTTTCAATCGCTCTAAGGCAAGCATAGTACATATGCTGCTTATATCCATCTGTATCTCGCCACCAGCCATCGTTGGTGATTACCAAAAGAATCTCTGCACCTTTTCGGGTAAATTGAGAAACGTAGCCTGGGAATACACTTTCGTAGCAAATCAAAGGAGCCACATCGGGATTCTCTCCTGCATCAAAGTTTTTGGGTTCTTTGTCTCTACCCAAACTTCCAGAGATTCCACCCAAATCCAAGGCTAGGAAATCCAAGAAATTAAGGACTTCAGGATAGGGCATTTTTTCAGCACCGGGTACCAGTTTTGATTTGTGGTAAATGTCTAATTCCCCTTCTGGATTTATCTCTAATGCTGTATTGTAACTTTCATAATACTGGCCGTTTTCTGTTTCTCTAGCTGTAGCTTGTCGCTCTTCGCCTTGATCGTACCAATTATAAGTAGAAGCACCCGTTATAATGTAGGTGTTTGGATGCTTTTTGGTAAATTCTTGAAGTAGTTGAATGCTTTCAAACCGATTGGGTTGGTCTTCATCCACATATTCCACAATAGCCGTTTCAGGCATGATAACGTATCTCGTTTTGTCAGTAACCGCAGAGTCCACCATCGTTAGCATCTTTTTAAGATTGCTCACCTCTTCACCCTTGTTGAATTTATCGTGGGGATTAATATTGGGCTGAACCAATAAGGCTTCATAACCATTCAAAGCTTTGTTTACATCGAGCTGATAATCCAGTTGAGATTTGATGAGAAAAGGAATAGAAATCAACATGGGAATGATTACTGCCAAGGCAGGTTTAATCCATTTGGTCCATTTGTCCATTTGGAGACATTTGTAAAACAGAACATTGACGAACAATACCCAAAGACTACCGCCCATAGCTCCCGTTATTTCGTACCACTGTATTATATAGTTGTGCTTTGCAAAGATGTTACCCAGCGTAAACCACGGCCATGTAAATTGCCAGTTAAGGTGCAAGTATTCGTAAGACAGCCATAGCGTTACTAGAACCAAAAGAGCTTTTTTATCACCAAAAAACTTGCGAGCCTTACGGTATCCCCACCACGGGAGGTACATCAGCCAAGCATTGGCAAGCATCATAAATCCGGTAACCAATAAGGCTGGAAGAAGACCTTGTTCATCGTATTCCGCAAAGAATACCCACCATGAAAGAATAAGGTTCCAGAATGCGAGAGAAGCATACATCAACCATCCACCGCCTTTTTTACCGTTGGTTTCTTTCTCCAATAGGAGTAAGGGTACAAAGGCAATAAAGCTCAAAAAGAATAAATCTCTTGGCGGCCATGCTAACCAGAAAAGTATTCCGGGAAGCAAGGTAAGTACAGCTAGTTTTAGTTTTCTATTTTGTATCATAACCTGCTACAAGTAGTACAAATTCACCTTTGGGTTCTTTGGTTTCAAAGTGTTCCAGCACTTCAGTTACTGTGCCTCGTAAATGTTCTTCAAATTTTTTAGTAAGCTCTCTACCAATAGCAACCTTTCTATCTTCACCCAGAAGTTCTTTTATCATCGTCAGTGATTTTACAATGCGGTGAGGACTTTCATAAAATATAGTGGTCCGTTTCTCTTCTAAAAGGTTGAGAATCTTGGTTTGCTTTCCTTTTTTATGCGGTAAAAAACCTTCGTATACAAAAGTATCACAAGGCAATCCAGAGTTGACCAAAGCCACAATAGCCGCTACTGCTCCTGGGAGGGTAATGACTTCTATGTCATGGGCAATGGCTTCACGAATAAGTAGATAACCAGGATCTGAAATGCCCGGCATTCCTGCGTCTGAACATACCGCAAAAGTTTCACCTGCTTGCAGTTTGTCTATTATAAATTGTAAGTTTTTATGCTCGTTGTGCTGATGAAAAGGAATGAGTTTTTTCTCTATCTCATAATGATTCAGAAGCTTTTTGGTCTGTCTGGTATCTTCTGCCAGTACTGCATCCACGGTTTTTAAGATTTCAACTGCCCTGTACGTGATGTCTCCCAAATTGCCAATGGGAGTAGGGACAATATATAATTTACCACTGCTCAAGTTCGTGCGAAAATAAGTATTATTGAATGTTCCAATGAGACGCTACGGAGTATATATTTTTCTTTCACTCATTCTATCGAATGTTGCTGTTTCTCAAACCACAAGAACAGTGGTTAAATTGTCGGATGATCTCCAAGAAAATTCGGGGATGGTACACTATGGTTCTGGACTTCTTTATTTTATCAATGATGGAGGCAATACACCTCAATTGCATCGGTATGATACCTTTAGCAAGCAGTATAATAAAGTGACAGTTACCAATGCTAGTAATGTGGATTGGGAAGATTTGGCTCAAGATGACAATCTGAATCTCTACATTGGCGATTTTGGGAACAATGGAAATGCTCGAACCAATCTGAAAATATACAAGACGGTAGATCCAGAAACCGTTTCTGGCAATGAAATTACGGCTGATACTATCTCTTTTACCTATGAGAATCAAACTGAATTTCCACCCAATGCCAGTCATTTAAATTTTGATTGTGAGTCCATGATTTGGTATGAGGATAGTCTATACCTCTTCTCCAAAAATAGAACAAGTCCTTATGATGGCTGGTGCTATATGTACGTGCTTTCGGATAAAAAAGGGACACAAGTAGCCCAGCTTAGAGATAGTATATTACTGACAGCAGGAACCAAGGAGTTTGATTGGATAACAGCAGCGGACGTAAGAGGAGATACATTGGTGCTTTTGAGCAGTAATAAGGTTCATGTATTCAATGGTTTTTTATCAGATGACTTATCCGCTTTGAGTCGCAAAGATTACTCCATTGGGTTTTCGCAAAAGGAGGCCGTTAGTTTTGGTGAATCGTCCAATGAGCTGTTTGTGTCCGATGAATTTCAAATCATTGGAAATAACCTGTATTTGGTGACTCTTGAGGATAAAACAAATTCGATTTTACAGCAGCAATTCGATGGGTTTGAAGTAATGCGTACATCGCACTATTTTAAAGTTTCGCAGGATAAAAATATCCAGAGTTCTATTTATATTTATAGCTTGCTTGGTGCAGAGTTGTACGCTGGGAGTTTTACAAATGAATTCTCGTCCAATGGTATTATATCTAATCATGGAGCCTATATGGTTCAATTGGTTGTAGGAGGTAAAACTTACGGATTCAAGTGGTACAAGTCCGATTAATATTTCACCTTTGCAGGAGTCAATGCACAAGTACCTTTTACTTTTAAGTTTATCACTTATGTCTTTTATATCAGAAGAAGAACCCAAAGTTTCTTTTAAAGAGAGTCAGATGCAGTATCGCACTGTTTTTGAGGCTTATAGGGATAAAGGTGAAGATGTATTTGCTAAACTGCGAGCTGTGGATATCGATACAAGTGACTTCGATATTTTTATCCGATCATTCAAATTTGAGGAAGACCTCGAAGTATGGGCTAAGAATAGGAGTGAGGCTTCATATCGGCTAGTTGCCACCTATAAGTATTGTAGCAATGTTGGGGATTTAGGGCCCAAGCGGAAAGAGGGAGATAAGCAGATTCCAGAAGGGATCTATTCCATGAGTAAATTCAATCCGCAGAGTTCTTTCTTTTTATCTCTCAAGGTGGACTATCCCAATGCAAGTGATACCATATTGTCTGACCAGCAGACACCAGGAGGAATGATTTTCATACACGGCGGTTGCAATACCATTGGTTGTATTTCCATAACGGATGAATGGATAAAAGAACTCTATGTTTTCTGTGTTGAAGCGAGAGACAAAGGACAGGAAGAGATTCCCATTCATATTTTCCCAACCCGACTTACAGACGAGAATTTTAGACTCTTAACCCGACAGTATGAAGGTCCAGAATTGCATAGTTTTTGGCGACAGTTAAAAACAGGATATGACTTTTTTGAGAAATCTAGAATGTTGCCCCGTATGGAGGTTAATTCAAAAGGAGAGTATTATTTTTTTGAGAAATGAAATGAAATTGTTAATGGTCAATTGTTAATGATTAATTATGAAATTAAGTAACGAGGCATCCAAGTAACTAAGAAACAAGTCCCATTGAGCGGAAGTCGAAATGTAGATGGTGTTGTTTGTTGAGAGGTCAGAGGTCAGAAGTCGGAAGTCGGAAGTCGGAAGTCGGAAGTCAGAAGTCAGAAGTCGGAAGTCAGAAGTCAGAAGTCGGAAGTCGGAAGTCAGAAGTCAGAAGTCGGAAGTCNNNNGNNNGAAGTCAGAAGTCAGAAGTCAGAAGTCAGAAGTCAGAAGTCAGAAGTCAGAAGTCAGAAGTCAGAAGTCAGAAGTCAGAGGTCGGAAGTCAGAATTAATGGTTAATTGTGAAACGAAGCCACTAAGGAACAAGGCAACTAAAAAAAATAAACCCTATGGCCGATACCCGCTTTTTTGAAAAATATTTTGGTAGTCTTTATTTGCAATGAGCTCATCTATCGTTACCTCCGAGTTTTTTGTCATGTAAGCTTTCACTATTTGCCAGCCTACCCAAGCCCCAGTTCTTGGAGCACTTTCGTTGCCAAAAGGAGTCGTAAATGGACCGTCATTGAAGTAGTGTTTTTGATATTCATTCTTATCCGAATTGAACAATACATTCTTTTCGATGAGGTAAGACCAAATGTTACTTTCTTGGTCTATTGCCCACTCTATTTGACCTTTTAGGTAGTTGATTTTTAGAGAATCATGAGATTCTGGGAGTAAGAGGTCTAATACATATAGCTTTTTGCCTTCATGTACTGCTTGTTCTATGAAGGTGGAACTATTGACTTCTGGAATTTTATAGTTTACATAAGTTTGGACACAATTCGGAACAACTCGGTATGGCTCAAATTTTTTGACTCTATACGTAGGGAAATGTTGTGGATCAATCATGGTATATACTTCAAAATCTGCTCCCAAGTAAAGATCCAGACCTACAAGAAATTCTTTGCCTACGGAGTTGTAAGCACTGCCATATTGAAATGTTGAAATAAAGGTGGTAACGTTCTCTATTTTATCTTTTGGAAAGTAATAGTTGATGTATTTCGCTGCTTTTTCAAGCTCTTTTCGTTCCTGTTCGAAGTCGCCAAATTTATTTTGGGTTATGGTATACAAAGAGTCCATTTGATGATGGGCAATGTACTTGTATAGGTTGACTACTATGTCTTCGTCACTACCTCCCAAAGTCTGTACATTGGAAGCAACTATACTGTTCACATAGGTGCTATAAAAGTCTGGAAATTTGCTTTTTAATTTTCGAATGTCTTCTACATTTTTACAGGTAAAAAGCTCACTCTCGAACCGAGTAACTTTCATCTCAAGATGGATGTCAGATAAATCCTTTATATTGGGATTATCTTGGCATCCTACAATGAATGTAACCACTGAAATTATTAAAACAATGTGTAGAAATATTACTTTTTTAGGCATAACCTTTGTAAACACTATAACAAAAAAACTATCAATATGAAAAACGTTACAATACTAGCTTTAGGTATGTTAGTTACCCAACTATCTTTTGCACAAGGAGAATTTAGATTTGGACTAAAAGGAGCTGCCAATTTTGGTTGGATTGGTGGTACCAATAAAACTATAGATAATGGAGGAACTACACTCGGTTTTGGTTATGGTATTATGGGAGATTACTATTTTAAACCCAATTACGGATTGAGTACAGAAATACTCTTATCCCAAATAAACAGTAAAGTGAAATTAAACGAACCTCAAACATTTAAAGATACATCTGCAAAGGGTTCTGTGACCGGTATGGAGTACGAAATGAAGTTGCAATACTTGGAGATTCCTATCAGTATGAAGTTCAGAACAAAAGAAATTGGTGATATGACCTATTGGGGTAATTTCGGCTTTTCGCCGGGTTTCCTATTTAATGCGAAAGGGTCAATTACCGCAGATAATTTACCTCAGTATATCAAGGATAAGGATCCATCAGATTTTAACTTGAATGAAGCGGAGGGTGACGTATTTGAAACCAATGAATTTGATGATAAAGTGTTCTTATTTCGTTTCCCATTAATTATTGGTGGAGGAATAGAATATCAAATGGCAGGAAGTACTTCTTTACAAGGAGGGATTCGTTTTACAAACAGTTTTACGGATATGTTTGTAAAGGATAAAGTAGCCTCTGCTAAGAACAATTATTTTGCTTTATCGTTAGGTATATTGTTCTAAACACTAATTTAGAATACCAGAATGAAAATAGCTTTAGCTCAACTAAACTATATAATAGGAGACATAGAAGGCAATACTGCCAAAATAATAGGGGAAATAGAAAAAGCTAAGGCTGAGAAGGCGGATTTAGTAATTTTTTCTGAGTTGGCTATATGCGGGTATCCACCCAAAGACTTGCTGGATTATCCTAGTTTCATCTTACGATGTGAGAAAGGACTGGAAGAGATTCAGGAAGTAACCGAAGGGATAGGAGTGCTTGTAGGTGGTCCTTCTTGGACTAAGCTAGAAAAAGGCAAAAAACTATACAATTCAGCATTCTTTTATTCGGACAAGAAACTCATTAGACGTATTGACAAAACGTTATTACCTACCTATGATATCTTTGATGAGTATCGATACTTTCACTACAACGAACTGTTTGAGTGTGTTGAGTTTAAGGGAGAAAAGATTGCAGTAACCATCTGTGAAGATTTATGGAATCTGGATGAAGAAAAACTATATGTAAGTACACCTATGGATGAGCTAATGAAGCAAAATCCTACGGTGATGATTAACCTAAGCGGATCTCCGTACAGCTACAATCACGTAGAAAAGCGTAGAAAGCGGATGCAGCTCAATGCAAAGACCTACGGTTTACCCTTGTTTTATGTGAATCAGGTTGGAGGTAATACAGACATTCTTTTTGATGGAGGTTCCATGTTTATCAATAGAAATGGTGACATCGCCGAAGAATGTGAGTTTTACAAGGAAGATTTTAAGGTAATCAATTGGGATTCGTCTCATACTTATGAGGATAATCATGAAGACTATTATGATTATGATATCGGTTTAATCCACGATGCTCTTGTGATGGGAGTCAAAGATTATTTTGGTAAGGTTGGATTTAAAAAAGCACTACTGGGAAGTAGTGGGGGGATAGATAGTGCTGTAGTACATGCTATTGCAGCAGACGCCTTAGGAGCTGAAAATATAAAGGCTATTATGATGCCGAGTAAGTATAGTAGTTCCGGGTCGGTAGATGATGCAGTGAAGCTAGCTGATAATCTTAAATCTCCGTATAGCATAATACCCATCAAAAAGCCTTTTGATGCATTCAATGAGACGCTAGAGGAGGAATTTGAGGGAACGGAACCGAACGTGACAGAGGAGAACCTACAAGCTAGGAGTCGAGGAATTATGCTAATGGCTATTAGTAATAAATTTGGTTCTATGGTACTCAATACGAGTAACAAGAGTGAAAGTGCGGTAGGCTACAGTACGTTGTACGGTGATATGTGTGGTGGATTATCTGTAATTGGTGATTTGTACAAAGAGCAGGTCTATGAACTGGCTCGATTTATCAATCGATACGGTGAGGTTATTCCTTATGAGATTGTGAGCAAGGAACCTAGTGCGGAGCTTAGACATGACCAAAAAGATAGTGATTCATTGCCTCCATATCCTTTATTGGATAAAATACTCTTTTACTACATTGAAGAGAAAAAAGGATGGCAAGAAATTGTGGCAATGAAGATAGAAGGTTTGGATGAAGCCTTGGTTAGAAAAATAATTCGCAAGGTGGATCGCAATGAATACAAACGATTCCAGGCAAGCCCTACACTTCGTATTTCACACAAGGCTTTTGGTTTTGGTAGACGAATGCCAATTGTAGCAAGATACAATCATTAGACGTCTGGTCAGTTTAGCAATGCCAATTGCTGGTTTATAAAATCCTGACTAACTCTTTTTAGTAGAACTTCTGAAACATTTTTGGAGCCAATAACAATTTCAGATTTAAAAAAATAAGGAAGATTGTCTTCATATGAAATTGCAATTAAAGTAGCCTTACGATTACTGGGTACGGATGAGAACAGAACTTTGTCACTCGAAATATGACCTTTTAGCACACCTCTTATATCCGAGTAAACCAAAAAATATTCTGCAATACGATTCTTGTCGGTATACATAGCAAAGTTGGAAGTGGGCTCGTCTATAAACTTATCACAGTTGATATACCCCAATTTGAACGTTCTTAGGGTTTTGTCCACTAGTGTCGCATTTTCCCTTTTTAATTCTTTTTGTTCTTCTTCTCTAAGTGCCTGTTCTGCTTTTTCCTTTTTGTACTTTTTCCATTCTACTTCAGAAGTAAAAGTTTTGGTAAGAAGGACATTCCCATTTTGATCAAGAAGAGTTTCTGTCATTTCCCAAGAGTTATAAGATTTTTTAACCTTAGGCAATATCCAATTGAATGTTGCTGACTTTGGGTCTTTAATAAACAGTTGCATTTCAGAATCTGTTTTTCCTTTTGTAAATGCAATATCTATCCCCAATGTAGGGTCTATACCAATTGTTCTGTCAGTTTTTTTGTCTTTGGCATTGATAAAGATAGAACCTCCTGTCTCAATCATATTGCCGTTTGATGTTGTTGGTAGATTATTCTTCATATAGTCAGCCAGTTGATAGAATTCTTTCAGCTCAAATAGAACAGTATCTTTACTCAAAAGGCAGCCTGCGTTGAAATACAACACTGTCCCTTCGTTACCATATATTATCGTGTCTCTATTGGGATTGATGATGAAATATTGCGAAGGTTTGGGCGTGCTATTGGCCTGTAAGGTGTAAGGTTCTGCTTGTGCTTCATTTGTAGGAACTCCATCGTATTTCAAATTTACACTGATGCTTATTCCCTTATGTTTACTTGGGAAATTACGAGGCATACCTTTGAGAATCAAGCCGATGGATTGCGAGAATTTAGCGATTTCTTTTGCTTGTTGTTGGGCATTCTTACTGAAAAAATGCCTTTTACTAATTTCGTCATACTGCAAAGGGTAAATGGTCAAACGTTGTCCTTTACTTGAATTATGTGTGAGCTGAGTAAGGTATGTTTTCTGTTCTTGGCTAAGTGTTATCTGATTAGTTTTAAAGACCAGATTATGAATCTTTACTTGACCAAAGGACGCAATACTAAGACTAGAAGATAATAGAAGTAAAAGTACAATTCGCATATTGGAAACTCAGTTGATGAAACTTATAGGTATACAACGAGAACTATACCTAGATAGTACGAAAATTACTTGGAGTAATAAATGCCCGAATGTTTTTTGACTAAGATTATAATTAGATAAAAGCTTTCACTAATATATTCCAAAGCTAACTTTAAAACCAAACTGATGGCTTGTTCCGTATTGTTCGAAGAACGCAGGTTTTAAAAATTTGCTTAAGGGTTGATTGTCAAATTCTGCCCTTTTAAGTGACGGTTGTCTATAAAAAAAACTTACAAAAAAATTGTCTCTCCACGAAGGGTATTTTGGTATCTCTTTGCGTTGTTTGAAGAAGGTTAAGGGTTTGGATGTAAGTTGAATCTCAATATTATTGGGAATCTTAAAATTTAACCATTCTATACTATTTCCGTTTGAATCATCACCTAGAATGGAGTCACCATAAACCCCATAAATGGGGAACTCTCTTGATCCTCTTTTTACTTGCAACATAAGTCCGCCATATCTATCTGGATACGGACTAAACATAATACCCCAGTTACCGAGATAACTTCCTAAGAAATACTTTTTATCATTTTTAGTATGACTAAAAGCGGTTTGTAAAAATGCTGATCTAGCAGAGTCTAATTCATTGTCATGATTCTTTATAATGTGTGTATTTATAGCATTTGTTATTTTTCCATACTCGTTGCTGCTCCCTAAATTTTTTAACCATCTTAAATCAAAAAAGACACCAAGAACAATTCCCTTTTTTATAAGTACTCCAGGATTTAATCCTAGACTAACATGTCCACCGTAGGTAGGTAATACATCGCCCATAGTGGTCCCAGATATGTTATAGGCTACGTATAGTGGAGATACTATAACATGGTTAGAGTCTTGAGAATAGCTGAAGTTAGAAAAAAGGACAAGACTTAGTATGGTTGCTAGGCTCTTCATCTTGCTTGTTGTCCTGATACGTATTCATAAGCTTGTTTTGCATATTCGGCCCATTTATCCTTGTAATCATAGGGTACTTGCACCCATTCTTTCATTGCTCTTCCTTTTCCTGAAGGATCAAATAGCTCTGAACCATCCGAACTCAATGCTTCTTGGTGTGTCTCGCCGGTTACTTTAAATACCATGCAATCTTGGAAAAAGCAAACGAAAGCCTTGGTGTTAATTTTAAAGCATGGTTTGCCAAACATCTGGCTTTTTATGCTGTCGTTTATTTCGTTTCCTATGGAATAAAAGAGTGTTTCTTGTTCAGTCATATGCGTTGAAATCCTAGTGAGCACCTCGATTAAATTGCACCTTCAAGTAATGTACCTGTAGATCATTGATTTTAAGTGCGATAAAGTAATGTCCGTTGGGTAACTCAGTATCTGGAATCCAAGTAGCATTGTACTTCTCGGGAGTTAGTCTTTTTTGCTCCAAACTAGCAACTTGTCTACCTTGCATATCAAATACCAAAAGGCTTACCTCCGAGGTGTTAAACACTCCGTAGTTAATGGTTAGTTCGGAAGTAAACGGATTGGGATTGGCTGAGTAGATCATTCCTTTGGTGGTATGTAGCTCACCTATTCCTATGAGTCCTTCTCCATTTACAGCAATATCCCATGTGCCCTCAAGTACTCCTTCAGAATCTGCAGTTAACGCTATAATTCTGTGGGTGGCATCATATTGACCTGAAGTGAGTTTTGCCGCAGCATCTTCGGCTATACTTGTATCTCCTTGGAAATAAAGTTGTGTGGTGAGCGTGCCAAATCCAGGGGGAGTGATTTTGAAATGGACATGAGAAGGTCTGTACTTGTCATTGTTCAAGTATTTCCCTGGTTTTATACTTTCGAACATATAAAAACCTTGAGCATTTGACTTGACCTTTCCTCTTAGGTTAAATCCTTCGTTATCGTATTCTCCTGCATTGTCTGCATGCCATATGTCTATGATCGTATCTGGAATATACTCGGAGCAGTCTAGGTTTTGAACTCTACCTGTTATCCTAATTTTTGTTCCCGCTTCAGATTCAGAAGCTAGTTTTCCTGCGGTTATTTCAGGTGGATTCTCAGAATAAAACGGTCCTTCACCATAATAGTCCTGAGTAGTTTTTTCACATTCGTCCGCTTTTGAAGTTTGATTACTTTTTGCCTTAGAAGTAAGTGGTGCCAGACCGATAGCTAGAGTAGCCAAGGATGCATTTTTCAAAAACTGGCGACGGCTGTTTCTTGATTTAGACATGATTTTCAAATGTAGTTGGATATTTTAAGGATATCGCAATCAAATAGGTTGTTTATGATTGGCCTATTTCATCCAATTGGTCCATAGTGATATTTTTTAAATTCCTAATTCTCATTCTCATAAGCCACGCTTCTCGTGGGATACCAAAACCTAAAATATTGATGAGTATTACCACCGTAAGCACTGAGATATAGTCAGATGATATGGATGGAGGTTCTGTTATGAATAGGTACAAGGTTAGTATGCCAATAGCCGCCATCGCGATTCCAAATACAATAACTCCGACCCAGAAGTATTTTTCAATACTGTAGTAGTCCGTATTTTGTCTAGTCTCAATTATATTGGATGTAGTATCATTCAAGAACTTAAAAGTCTTGAGATGAAATAATATAGTTAGGATTCCTGAAGCAAGACCAAGAGTTAGAATTAAGATAGTATAGATAGGTTCTGGAGCAAAACCTTGTGTTAAAGCTCTGGTATTAAAATAAATACCAAAACCAATAAGTCCCACAATGAAAACTACCATAAGAGTTAAGGTTATCTTAATGATTTTCCAGATTAGCATTATGCCTGGCCTATTTCGTCAATGTTTAGTTTACTATGATTCAGGTATCTTTTATACCGTTTTCGAGTCTTGATTGCTTCAATGATGTGCCATAAACCAATTAGAATAAAAGCCAAAAAGACAGACTCGGAAATGAAATCATCTTCTGAAGACAAATGTACTCTGCCCTTAAGCATCATGGAGATCATCAAAGAAATAATCGATGAACCAAAGATGAAAGCCGAAATCCATAGAATATCATGTATTCTTCTTTTTCGAATCAAACTTT
>NVWV01000019.1 GCA_002746305.1 Bacteroidota bacterium
AACGCTGAGAAAGCGTTTGAATATTTAAGTTCTGCTGCGGCGCAGGGGTTTGCCGCCGCAAAGTATACTATTGGATTTTGTTATTCTGTGGGTGATGGCGTAGAGCAGAGCGCTGAGAAAGCGTTTGAATATTTCAGTTCTGCTGCAGCGCAGGGGCATGTTGATGCGGAGTATGCCGTTGGACTTTGTTATCTTGAGGATCGTGGCGTAGAGCAGAGCGCTGAGAAAGCGTTTGAATATTTCAGTTTTGCTGCAGCGCAGGGGCATGTTGATGCGGAGTATGCCGTTGGACTTTGTTATTTTGAGGGTCGTGGCGTAATGCAGAGCGCTGAGAAAGCGTTTGAATATTTAAGCCTTGCTGCGGCGCAGGGGCATGTTGATGCTAAACAAAAACTCATTGAGCTTGCAGAAGATCTGAAAAATGAGGTAAACTTAAGAGTTAAAGAAGAAAACCCGAACCTAGATCGCAATAAGGCATCAAAAACTAAAATCAAACCACCCCAAAAATTAACGCGTGCTTATCGTCGTAAGAATGAATTACCTAATCCAGATAAGCCAAGTGATTCAGAAGAAAACCGAGCAACTGAAAAGCTGCAATTAAGATTGAGCGAAGAGTTGTTGAATAATATTGACAAAGTCGCAAATAATTTAGGAATCAATAGGACAGAATGGCTACAGAGTATTATCGAAACTAATATTGCTAATAATATAATACCTCAAAAATTTCCAGAATTTCAGGCTACAAAGTCCATCGCTGTTAGATTATCACCTGATTTAATGAAATCCTTAAAATTAACTGCGAAAACACATTCTATGAAACCATCAGCGTGGCTACGCACTGCGCTTCACGCTGCTTTAGCCGATTATGATAATAAGCAATTGCTGGCTAATAATATTTCTTTTGAAAATTAGAAAATAAAACATACAATTTGTAGGCTCAAAAATACCTTGACATATGAGCCTACAAATAATAATCTCGAATTATGAAAACATGACAATCTAGTCATGTTCCCGAAATCTAAACCCGTAGATTTTGGAATCATAAGGGAGATTATTTTATGTCTAATCAGGGCTCCACCAACACCAGAGACGGTAAAGCAAAAGCGCAAGACCTTTTGTCTAATACCATTGCTGGATACGGTACAATTTATGTTGCGCCGATGATCTATGAGCTGACAGTGCCAATAGCTGAAAAATTCATGACCAACACCTACGGTGACGATATCGCCATTCTAGGCGTTATTGCTCATGGATTGACCGTTTTGCTCGTCACCTTTTTAACCCTGCGAATTGCTATCGGGGTTGCGATTGCATTCATTGTCGCCGCAACTGGTCGTTATGGCTTTGCATTAATGTTCTAACTTAAAGGAAAATAAATAATGTCAAAAAATAGAAAAGTAAAATCACATACGAAATCATGGCCTACTAGTAAAATAGTGTTGTTTTGGTTTGGTACTTTCTTGAGCTTTGGCTCATTTGGGTATTTTAAAGAAGGCGAGGTTGGTACTGCTGTTATAGTTGCCATCGTTGGAATTGCGATCATTGGCGGAGCGTTAAACATTCGTAATGATGATAATATTAAATTCTAAAAAACCCAATACCAGCTAGGGGCTACGCTAATCGCGTGGCCCCTTTTTTTTACTCAAATTTTGGAGACACAAATTATGTACGATCAATCAGATTATCGTTATGGAACGGCGGCTTTTGCAAATCAAACCATGCTTGCTAGGGCGGGGCTGTATAAGGCTAAAGATGGGTTATTCTTGGGCTATGACGAGCATCGGCGAGCTTGTTACGTAGAACAGCAGGCATCAATTCTTCTATCTGGCGGAGCTAGGTGCGGTAAGAGCAATTTCATCACCTCTTGGTTAGTTGATGGGCATTACAAAGGTCATGTGATAAGCCTTGATTGGAAGGGGCAAAATGGCAGTATCGCACAGCTACAAGTACTGCAAAATCGTCGAGTTATCAATTTTGCGCCGCGCGGTGTTAAAAATATTATTGCCCATCATATTAACCCCATATCATATATTTTTGGCTTATCATCTTCACTTATTCCAGACGCAAAATTATTTGCAGCCAGTTTTATTTCACTGTCTGGAAATCCACGGGCTGAATATTTTGAAATCAACGCCCAAAGATTTTTAGTGGCCGTCACTGTTACCAAGGCACGGCAAAAAGGCCGTGAGCCCGTAACGCTTCCAGAACTGGCCGACCTTATGGCCATGCTCGGGAGCCTAACAGACGAATGGTTGAATTTTGAAGAGCTTTTGGTGAACTCACCGGATGCATTTATTCGACAGGTGGCCGTAGAGTTAATAGATATGCGGGATTCCAACAGCCCCGATGCTGGCGGATTTTCTGGAATTAAAGGTGAGATCTCTAAATCCTTTTTTTGTATGTCCGACCCTGAATTACGGGCAGCAGTATCCGCGCCATTTGATTTTTGCCTTTCAGAATTTACACGGCCAAATGCTAAACCCATTATGTTGAATATCATGGAATCGATGGAATTCGCCGAGACTTCTGGCGCGATCATTAAATCCATCTATGCCGCGCTTATTGTTTATAAGCGGCGAGATATTGACAATCAGACCCTTAAGCAATTCTGGTTATTGGATGAAATTGGCAACATTGGAAAATGGAGCCTAGCGATAACGATTGCCACTTATGCAGCTGGCCTTGGCATTCAAGCGGCATACATTACGCAGTCTCTAACGCAGCTGGATAATTTGGGGCGCAATGCAGCAGCAATAATAATGAATAGCTGTGGCACCCATATTTTCAAAGGCATTAGAGGTTATCAAGAGGCTTTGCAAGTCTCGAATTCTTTAGGGGTTCAGACCTTAGAAATTGAAGATTTTCAGACCAACGAACAGGCGAAAATTGCCAATCAAAATTCAATGGTTGATGCCATTATGAATGGAGGAGATCCGTTTGAGGCTGGCATGAATATGGCGCAGCAAACTCGGAATCTTGAACATAAAACTAAAATTCAACGGCAACTTTTATCGCCTGATGAGGTTATGAATATRCCCCAAGAATTCGTATTGGTGTTTATGGCCGGAGTTTTAGAACATCCAGCAAAATTATACGTTCCTAACTATTGGCAACGCCGCGACCTTGCAGGGCGTTATTTAGGTGACCCTTATCATTCACCAGACGGAAAAGTCGAAGTGCGGGGCATGTTCTGGCAATCCTTTAAGGAGATTATTCGCGAACCAGTGCCGGATCAATATGCAGATCTTCCCCAATATAAAGATGGTTTCTGGAACTTTGTTAAAGGATTTCGCCCATGAAAAAATCACCTAATAATTTCCCGCGTGAGGGTCAACATAATACCATCACACGCGCAAATTTGGACAGCATCGAGGCCAATCGTTCAAAGCCCAATACCGAGCTAAATTATACCATTGGTGGATCTGTTGAAACGCAAGTGCATTCTAACATTGAGGCTGATCGAAATTATGCCTTAACCGTTGGACACAAGCGGTTTAGTGAGTTGTCCCAGAAGCTGCAAACGGATCATGTGTTTTCGGCCAATAAGGGACGTGCCAAGGCGCAATTTAAGGCCATTAATGATGATACACCCACATATGCACAAATGCAGCGTGCGGCCGCAGCAGAAGCGAAGGCCAAGCGACAGGAAAAGGCGACCCCTGCCCCCGTCAAACAGCCTGATAAGGCTATTTCTCCGGTGGCGCCTGTAAAACAGGAGCCACGCCAAAGCTATGTTCGTCAGCAGCAAGCGAATGCGGCCAAAGCCAAGGCGCGGAGGCGAGTAAGGAGCAGATAAGCGTTTTTTATCTGCTTTACCAGCATGACGGTAGTTTTGTTTGAATTTTCGCTATTTTATGATACAATGATGACATGACAAATAATGATTCAACTACTGTAGAATATGGAAGTCCGGCGCACCGCCTCGAAGAGGCGTTCGCCTGCCATGCTGTTGAAGGCATGGAAGCCACAGCCGAACATAGAGCCATGTTTGCAATGTTCGAGGCCAAAGGCTGGACAGATGAGCAATGCACGACTTACCTCATCGAGCAGCTACAACAAAAATCGTCTTCTGTCTTTGCTGCTGAATGAGCAATGAAGATCGAGACAGATTCCTTTACAAATACCCCAATAGTGACGTTTTACGCAATAAGTTAGGTCTTATTGACGGTAAAGCCCTTGCGGATGCTGAAATTTATCTTGTCTCGCAGCGCGTCCGGCAGGGTGTGCCTACCGGTGATTTTGGCTTGAGCCATTTGCAGGGCATCCATAAACATCTATTTCAAGATGTTTATGACTGGGCGGGACAGATCCGCCAAGTCGAATTTAGTAAGGGCGATAGTGGATTTCATCCAAAAGACCGGATCGAAATGGCTATGGCCGATGTTCAAAAACGGCTGGCATCCCAGCAGTTTTTACGCGGCCTTAGTCGAGAAGATTTCGCCAAAGAAGCGGCGGAATTTATCGGGGACGTGAATCGTACTCACCCATTCCGTGAGGGCAATGGCCGGACACAATTTCAATATTTAAAACAGCTTGGCAAACAGGCTGGACACAACATCGATCTTTCACGATTTGAGCAAAAAAGTTGGATACAAGCGTCCATCGATGCGAACAGATTTAAGTCTGATCGTATGGCACAATGTATCGAGCAGTCTATTGCTGATCGATCACGTGAAACGCAGAGCAAGCAAAAATCGTATGTCGAAGAACAGCGAGAGCGAGCGAAGCGAGCGCGAAATAAGCACAATGACCGCAGCCGATAATGTTCGTTGTTGTGGTAGCCATTTTATGACCAATAAGACGCATATAAGGGTCGTTGACTTTGGGTGATTTTGGCAATCTCTTTCCATATACTTGCAAACTTATGGTTGTTATGTTAAAAATTTAGACAATTAGGGTAGCCAGATATGTTTATGGTACCCATAAACCTGCTTTTCATCACCCCATAGGGGTAATTCAAGCAGTCTGGCAAGGGCTTTCGCGCCCTTTGAACCTCGATCAGGATAAGGGGATGTCCCCTTCCTGAACCAATCCCGCACCAACCGTTTCGACGTTGGGTTGCGCCCAAGGTTTCACCCTTGGAACCGACCAAAGAGCCTTCGAGCTGCTTTGGAAACATGACCACCCCTGCGCGGTTTGGATGCCGCCAACATTTCGGGTGTTGGATTAACGAAGAACGTTTCGACGTTCTATTACGCCCAAGGAACCGTCCTTGGATACGATGGAGAAAAGACATGGCACGGCCAAAAAAGAACGCAGATGAAAAACGCACCGTGCGTTATAATCTCCGCTTTACGCAAGCAGAGCGTGAGGCCGCTCGTGATCGTGCCAATCTATCCGGCTTACATGACATGGAATTCATGCGCCGCCAGATTCTTGGCGTGGCTTTGCCCCCTTCTCACTCTCATACCAACCCCGCATATATTGCTGCCCTCAATAATTACGCGTTGTCATTGAGAGAGGTCGGCAACAATGTTAATCAACTTACGGCCGCTACTCACCAAGGCCGCGATTTTTCGCAATACTGGCACGAAATCGGCGAGGAGCTGCGAGCAGAAATTCGCGCGGCCAGAGAAGCCCTTAACAATGCTTTGCGGGACATGCCCTAATGATTGTAATCATTAACCCATCTTCAAAAGCTGGTCACAGCTTTAAAGGGTTGCACCAATATTGCAGCCATGACCAAGATCGCGCTCAAACATCGGAGCGCGTGGATTGGATGGACACCCGCAATGTTGCGGCCGAAGATCCAAACCAAGCTTGGAAAATCATGGCATCAACCGCCTATTCACAAAATCAGCTCAAACAAAATGCCGGAATCCGTACAGGCCAAGCCCCCAAAGACGGCGCAGTCATGCACGTTGTATTGTCATTTGACAAAGACGAGCCGCGAGATCCCGACAACATGCGAGCGGCCGCAGATGAATTTCTGTCACGTCTTGGTGCAGATCCGGCCAAGATGCGCGCAAAAAATAAACCTAAAAGCCGCCAATTTGCCGACGAGCATCAAACCGTCATGTATGCTCATTCTGATACGGACAATCATCATTTACACCTGATGATAAACCGCATTCACCCACAAAATGGCAGGGTTTTGCCAACCAATAACGACCATAGCAAAGCCCAAGCATGGGCGTTAGATTATTCAAAACGCCACGGCACAGATCAAAAGACCCCTGCCCGTCAGGAAAATAAAGAAATGCGCAACAATGGCGAGTATGTCAAAGGCAGCAAGCGCAAAACGCGCAATGCGTACGAGCTGGAACAGAAACACCGCGCCGCATCGAACGACAATAATCGCCTCAAGGCTGTTATGGCCGAGCAGCGTAAGAAAGATTCAATCCTTGCAGAGCTTGGCCGGACAACGGCCAAACAACACGCCAAGGGTTGGAATGAATTGATACAGGCGCATCGAGGCCGAAAAYCTGATCTTTCTCGCCAGCTCCAAACCCAGATTAACAAAGCAAAAGCCGCCGCCCGTGAAGAATTTAGGCCGAAAATGCGCGAGCTACGCAAGCAGCAGGAAGCGCAGCGCAAGACTTTTGACGGGTTGGAAGGCTCATTCTTTGGCCGCGCGGCCAATGCCTTTAAAACCGTTGTTGCGTCTGCCGTTGATATTGGCGGCCATAAACGCGGCTTCAATGTCAAAACCTTTCAGGCGGCCACGGGTGCGGGTGGCCGAAAACAGCTTTTCGACGAGGCTCAGGAACGGGCAAGGAAGGCCGTAGAGCGCGAGCAATCATTAACCGCACAACGAGCCACCGAACGTCTTAAAACGGCTTGTGCATCCAAACTGGCCGAAAATAGAGCCTATTTGATTAGCGAACGTACAGCGCTGAAAGAACGACATGCAGAAAATGCAGTACGTTTGAAGTCGGATTGGAAGAAACGCAACCAAGAGCGGGAACATGCTTTGGCGGCTGTCCCTGTTCCTGTAGTGCGAGAAAAAACATTCAAGGACAAGGTTAAAATTGCTCATGCTCGCAAAGAATACCGCACAGAATTTGACGCAGCACGTCAGCCAGTGCCAGAGCAGAACAATTCCAAAAATAAATCTTCTGGTGATGCTGGCGACGATGGCCGTATTGTGTCCCCTCCTCCGGTTTCAAAAACTCCGGAGCCGTTGAAAAAATCTTATGCTGAAACGCAACGAGAAAATGCGGCCAAAGCCAAAGAGCGCCGGAAGAATAAAAACCGTGACGATAAAAGCCGGTAATTAAATCACCGGCCTGTGAGTAGAATTTTTGGAATCCTTGATAATCGTTTACGGTTCATTCATCCTATAAGCCTATACAAATATAATTGTATACACCTATACATCTATAAACTTATACGGCTATAACATGAAAATATTATCTATTATTACTCAAAAGGGCGGCGCGGGTAAAACCACCATTGCTACAGCATTGGCCGTAGCGGCTCAAAATGATGGTCTGGACACGGCCATCTTGGATTTGGACGACCAAGCTACATCATGCTTTTGGAGCGACATTAGGAAAGAGCAAACGCCAGCAGTTAAAGACGTGAAGGCCGTTAGGCTTCCTCATATGCTGGATGCACTACGCGAGGCAGGGTGCGATCTAGTAATTTTGGATTGTCCAGCCATTCATCGGGACATTGCAATGGATGCCGCTCATCCTTCCGATTTTGTATTGATTCCGACCCGTGCAGATGTCTTTGACATTCGGTCAATGCGCCAGACTGTCGAGCTGATGAACTCAATCAATAAACCTTGTGCCGTGGTGCTTAATTTTTGCCCTCCGGTTGGTAAAGAGTTGGAGGACTCGCGGGAAATTATTAAAGCCCTTGGCGTTAAACTCTCTCCGGTTGAGCTACACCAAAGAAAAGCATATGCCAGAGCGCAGCAGGAAGGCATGACAGCGCAGGAAACAGAGCCTAACAGCCTTGCAGCGCAGGAAATTATAGCCCTATACAAGTATACACTTATACAATTAAATAATGAGAAGGACGTAGACAATGAACTCGTTGCAAGCCGCGCTTAATAATAGTCAGGATGAAAATATTCCGGCACCTGTGAAAAAGTCTAAGCCCAAGGTTAAAAAACAAGCTAAGAAGTCGAGTAGGGCGGACACGGTTTTGGTTGGTGGTCACTTTGCACCAGATGTAAAAAAGCAGCTTCGGATGATTGCAGCCGAAGAGGGTACAACTAATCAGGCTCTACTTGAAGAAGCCTTAAATTTACTCTTCCGCAAAAAGGGTAAAAAAGCAATCCTATAACTGTATACACCTATACTTTTATAGGGCTATAGGCGTATAAAAATTGTTATTTTGCGCTGCCATGTTTCCCGACATACCATTTAACGTAGCCAATAAATGATCCGTCTGGATTTTCTGGCATGGAGTTTTTAATTGCTAACATTTCTTTCCATTCAGGCTCTAGGAATGTATATAAATCATAACCGCCAGCAAATTGTTTCGCGATTTCGTATGTTGAAGATTTCAGCATAATTTGATCCAACCTAGAGGGTTGTTCTGCGTAGGCTTCAATAAAATTACCGCGAGGCCGGATGATTACCAAATCACCTTGCAGCTCAAAAGTATAATCAGGGATATGATTATGTTTTATGTTTGCATCGATGATAGCTTTTAGCATTCGGCGGAATTCTTTAAGGGTAGAATTTGATCCGGTGCGTTTGTGTAGCGTAGCGACTTTAAAATGCCATTTTCCATTCTTACCGCAATGCTTACGTGCCAGCTCATATAGGCGGCGTTCTAATGGCTTACGTAGTCTGAAATAATCGCGTGAGATTGTAAGAATATCGCCGCTTTTTTCATGCAGGGCATTAAACACCCAATCGGATAGAGTTATCTCAATGGCTTGCATACGGCCGTCACGGGTTTCTTTGATAGTTTTGGCACTATCTATGAAACTAAATGTTTCCCATTGCTCTGTGCCGCCTGTGGTGACATTGGTTTCTATTTGTGTACCCTGTAATCGTTTTAGAGCTGCTTTGAAACCATTATAGCCTTCTTTGCTGGTTTGCCTATTGGTGGTTTTAAGAAGATCATGGGCATTGAACCGAAGTGTTTTATGTATCTTTTGGCCGTTATTCATTCGTGCCATACATTGCGATATGCAATAGATCAAAATATCGCGATCATGGACTGTCGCCAGTCCTAAATTAGAGGGGGATACTTTGATCCATGTTTCACCATTTCGATATTCACGTACTGCCATATCGGGTTTTGTGGACAACGAGAACAATGGATATTCCATCGATGCAGTATCGGATTTTGGGGCAGCATCAAAAATATCGCAGATAAAGAAATCCGGTTCAGGATGCCTATCTGGGAGGAGGGGGGAACGGCTAGTTTTTTCTAGTTCTTGGCTCATATTGCGCTATAATTGATTCGTCATTTCACACACTAACAAGTGTAGACTTCGTCATTTTACACACCACGTCAAATTCTTCGTCATTTCACACACCGCCAAGCTGTGGATAAGCATATTTCCGGATTCGTCATTTCACACACCACGATTCGTCATTTCACACACCATGATTCGTCATTTCACACACCGGAGGTAAAAAATACGTATGATTTTATATTTAATTTCAGTATGTTATGTATTTTCCGAAAATCGGAAACACGAGTCTAAACACAATTAAAACACATAGGGCTTTCAGCCCATGTGTACGCCACTTTGTGGCTCTATAAGGAATCTGCCTTTGGCAGATACTCTAAAAGAATATGGCCTATAAGTGCGCTCCGCGCACGCCATACACTCAAAATTAAATATAACTGTCTATCAGAGCCTAGAATTTTTAATGATAGTGAGGTTTGTTAGGCTGCAAATGCTTGGCAAGAATTGCCAGTGTTAAATTCAGTGCTTAATTTTCTTATTATGCATCTTATTGAACGGTTTTTAATTATAATATTGACCACACAGCTCTAAATCTAATTATAGGAAGCATTTTTGCATATTGGGGTGATGAAAAATGCTTCCTATAATTAGACTACTTTTTTATAAAAGCATCGATTAATAGGCGCAGTGATTTTTCAATTTCGGAGCTATTGAGTTCTTCTAATATTTTCAAAATTTTCATTCGCTCTGGTGAAATTTCTAAAATTGCTTTTGTGGGCATTTCATCGACTATCCCCGCGAAAAAATCCATGATTGGGGCGTTAAGAGCTTCGGAAATACGCACCATTTTACCGCCCGTAACCCTATTTTTGCCCCGTTCATACTTTTGCACTTGCTGAAAAGTAACGCCGAGGCTTTCGGCCAGCTTTTCTTGGGTTATATTTCTGAGCTGTCGTATTGCTCTTAAATTTTTACCGATTTTTATATTGATTTCACGTTCTTCTGCTTCTGTCATAGCTCTACTTTTGCCTAGTATGTTGCCGGACAGGTCAACACATCTTGGTGCTGAGAGGTTTATAACATCTGAAAAAACGATGCGCGACGTATTCACGGCAAGCCGCTTTTGTATTCCGCCACCCTCTCAACTTAGAGAGGGCTGGTTGGGTGCATGTCAGCCAGTCATTTTTTTCAAGGGTTATAAAGCCCTGTCACTGCATCTAGAATTACCTACTTTCTTTGAAGATTGCAATTATTTAAAAATCAAAGAGATAAGTGATTGCTCCTGTTTCCAATAAGCAGGGGGATTTACCCAGCGTCCCGCCACTTTCATCACTTATGATAAATCATTTAGAACCTAAAATAAAATGGCCGTTGCACTAGACCATTGGATTTTAGAACCATAAACGATTTAACAACGTTCTTGCGAAAATGGCTCCGAGAAGCAGGGTAAAAATACGACATATGCACTGTTTTCTAAACCTGAATTGACGGAGTAAAGCCGCCACCGGTTCGAGGCTTTGCGGAGTGGAGAGCCATAGGCGAACTTGACGCGTTTCAGGGATTTAGCCCGTATAGGGCATAGATAAGATTTATCTTAATTTTTCAAATTCTGTTGCTTGCACCAATTACTATAATATAGTAATATAGAGAGAAGGACAAAAAGGAATATGATATGAGCAATACAACAAGTATTAATTTGGGTGATCATTTTACAAGTTTTTTAGGGCAACTAACCGATAGTGGGCGTTATGGTTCAGTTAGTGAAGCAGTTCGTTCTGCTTTGCGGCTCTTAGAGTTAGAGGAAGCCAAGATGGAATTTTTGTATGATGCACTGGTTGAGGGTGAAGACAGCGGGGAAAGTACACGGTCATTTAGCAATATTGTAAATGAAGCCAAGATAGAATTTCATGCTAAATAGCTATACAAAATCAAAACTGGCCGATAGGGATATATCACATATTGTAATGCGAAGTCTGGAAGATTTTGGAGAGCAGCAAACTGATAAATATATGAATGGTTTGGAAGAAATCTTAAATTTCCTTGCAGATAACCCTAATCGTGGCCGTGTCTTTACTCACGACACCACAAAGAGGAGTTATTTTTTCTACCGATATATTAGTCATGTTGTATATTATCGGCAGAGAAAGAATGAYATTTTTATTACACGTATTCTTCATAGCAAAATGCTCCCTGAAAAACATCTTTAAATGACAATCTTACACTATTGGTAATAGTGTAAGATTTTTTGCTACGGCCGGTGAACCTGGTTGTCCAGATCCTCGATGAAACCAGGCTTTTTGTTATCAACAAAATCAATGGTTTGAGATTTTTGAAATAGTCATATTACATTACTGCATGTATACTGTAATATATGAGCGAAATTACACTTTATGACATCACGGGAAATCGCCTTTATTTGAACGCTGAAGAACGAACCATGTTTTTAGCTGAAGCACAAAAACGCGCTGCCCATATCCGCACATTTTGCGAAACTTTGGTTTATTCCGGTTGCCGAATTTCTGAAGCCCTTGAATTAACCCCTAAGAGTATCGATCTTGGAAGTAATGCGATTATTGTTCGTAGTCTTAAAAAACGCCGTGAGGGTGTTTATAGGATCATTCCGATGCCTTCTGGTTATCTCGATACCTTAAACATTGCACATGACATCAGAGAGGCGCAGAAGCGGCCAAAAACTGCTAACGTACCTTTGTGGAGCTGGTCGCGGCAACATGCGTCTACATATATCATTAAACCTATTATGATAGATTCGGGCATTTCAGAGGGAAAGCACCAGACGGCCAAGGGTATCCGGCATTCTTATGGGATAAACGCCATTGTTAAAGGTGTACCGTTGAATATGCTTCAAAAATGGCTGGGACATGCCAATATAAAAACAACGGCCGTTTATGCGAATGCTATCGGCGAAGCCGAGCAGGATCTAGCTAACCGAATGTGGGATTGATATGGTACAGATAGGATTAAATGATTTTCCTAAATTATCTAATTTATTTTTGGTAGCTAATGACAATTTTTTTCTGGAAAAAAATAAGCTTAGCTCCAAAAACAAGCGAATATTTGAGGCCTTTAAGTTAGATAATGTCATTGATATTAAGGTTGACCCGCAAATTTTGTATCTGAAGGGTCTTGATTATTTTTATGGACATAGCGTAGAGCAGAGCGTTGAGAAAGCGTTTGAATATTTAAGTTCTGCTGCGGCGCAGGGGTTTGCCGCCGCAAAGTATACTATTGGATTTTGTTATTCTGTGGGTGATGGCTTAGAGCAGAGCGCTGAGAAAGCGTTTGAATATTTCAGTTCTGCTGCGGCGCAGGGGCATGTTGATGCGGAGTATGCCGTTGGACTTTGTTATTTTGAGGGTCGTGGCGTAATGCAGAGCGCTGAGAAAGCGCTTGAATATTTAAGTCTTGCTGCGGCGAAGGGGCGTATTGATGCGGAGTACGCTATTGGAATTATTTATTCTGTGGGTAATGGCGTAGAGCAGAACGCTGAGAAAGCGTTTGAATATTTAAGTTCTGCTGCGGCGCAGGGGTTTGCCGCCGCAAAGTATACTATTGGATTTTGTTATTCTGTGGGTGATGGC
>NVWV01000020.1 GCA_002746305.1 Bacteroidota bacterium
TTAATATCAAAACGGTTAAAAATGCTGTCAAAGAACGTAGAGAAATGAATAAAATGAACGGATGTGATCAGAAATGTGATTAAACATCCTGACTAAATCTGTATTCAAATCATAAGTTTCAATCTCAAATGTATTTATAAAATTTCAGTATGAAAAGACAAATTGAAAGTAACTGAAATGCCCTATGTTAAACGATGTTCGATATATCGAACATCCAATAGTTCAGTTTCACACCTTTGTAATAGTCGTCTTTACTAATGCTCTTGTCGGAATTTGTTATTTTTGACTTGAGAGTAGCCTCGTCGTGTTTGCCCATCAGTCTTGTCGGTCCATCAAAGCTCTGGTTAGAAAATGAGCAGTTACTAGTAGATATCCATGGCAAAACGGTGTTCGGATTACGGAACATAAAAATTGAGTCACTCAAAGTAGCGTCATCTTGTTTGCTTAAGGTGATTCTCCACCTCTTTCAAAATTTCGATATCCCCAAACAATTGGTTACTTTGGCTTTAAATGGCAGCCCAACACAAGAAAGGGCCACCTACACACTACTATAGATGACCCCTAAACAAAGTACAGGCTCATAAAGCCTGGTACTCATAAACTGCTAAAAAATGCTAATTTGAATTAACTTTATTATTTAAGAATTGGTTAATTAGCAAACCAATTTTTTTGTGTTTTTTAATGGTATATATACCATATAGACAAAAAGTAGCACTATCAAATACGATATAAATAGGGCTATTGATATAATTTTTTCTATCATCATATAAATCTTAATAATCCAACTATAAAATGAAACTAACTAGCCTATAGATATGGGCTAGTGTTACCACTATGACTGTTAAGCCAATTTTAAATTCTAGAGAAAAAAACAAAGGATACTTTAAATCTACTACTACCTCCGTTTCTAATATTTCTTTTTTTTGAAATAAAACCATATCTACTTTTTTGAAATATTCATACTCTTATGTCTTTATTAAATAGAAATTTCGAACTCACTACCGGTTGATATTGAGATTAACTATAAAATCACGGTGCAAATAGACGGATTTAAATCGCAGCAGCGTGTAGTATAAAACCTACACCATCGCCTGCACCAGCACCATCGCCAGAAAAACTACCTACCATAAATTCTGGTTCTGTCGTATTAATTCCTACTGTTTCCAAAATTAGCTGATTTACCATTTTCTTAAGCTGAAAGAGACTTAAATGTAGCAAATCAACTTTTCATTGGATCTGTAAGTTGATTATTTCTGATGATGTTTATGATTTCTATTCCTGTCAATGTTACCACTCCTCATGGTAGAACCCATTTACCTTAAAAATTTTATTTGATGGACAGATAAACTCGGCAAAAAGATCAATCATCGTTGGGTCATATAGGTTTGTGTAAGTCCCTGAAAACATTGGTGTTAAGGATGTTCATATTCGGTAACCCTTAGTTCGATTTACAGAACGGCATATATTGAGATTGCAGTCAATTGTAAGACTTGTATTTGCAAGGTATTAGAGACATTCAAAAGAGTTTCGAGCCCATTGCCTGAAATTTTAGGGTCATCAGTGTTGTTAAGTTGTTATTTTACAACTCGGAAGTGCTTAATTTCACCACTGTTGCCATAAAGACGTATGACAAATACACCCCGAGGTAAATTGGCAACGTTAATTTTGTTATTCACCTTATTTAAGAATCCTACACTTAGCTCTTTGCCCTCAAATGCAGAGAAAATAGAGTATCTGAAGTTAGATTGGAGGTTATTTAACCATATTGTTTAACGAATAACTAAAAATAGAAACTGTTTTACTATATTCACTGGCACCATTGAAATCAAATTGATGTAGTCTATAAAAAGCTTTATTCAACGTGTTTAAATTGTCTAAAAACGTATAATTTATTATTTGTTGGCTGTTTCCATGCCCATTCACCACGCCAATATTATCAAAGGTTATTCCATCATAACTTCTTTCAATAACGAAATGACTGTTATCCTTCTCTTGAGCTGTAGACCACTCCAAACTTACTTCGAAGTCTTTCTTTCTATGAGCAACAAAAGAAATTATATTTACTGGCAATAGAGTTGAAGAAAGGTCAAATGCCACTGCAGCAACGTTTTGGTATGTGGTGGTCGCACCCAATTCGATGGTCATGCTAGTACTAGTAGCAGTTACACTGAACGTTTGAGTATACCATACTTGTGGAGGAGGAACTTCCGTATATAGAAAAATTCTGGTTTGCCCCACCGTCAAAACTAACATATGCACATGCTCCTGGCGGCTTGTTAAATCGAGAGCCATAAGTACCTGTGGCAAGTGGATACATGTAGTTAATTGATATAGTATAAGTTACCCCTGAGGTAAGGCCAGTAGCAGTAGTCGAAATACCTTCTTGAATATTTGCAGATCTAACTACGGGAAAAGTAGAACTACCTCCCGGTGCATTAGGTAGCGTAGTAGACCACGGTGTTCCCGCATGATATCCATTAACAGTGGTGCTTGAGTAATCTGGTGTTGCAATTTGTGTCCATCCTGTCAGTGCACTACCGTTAATAATTGTCCCAGAAGTAGTAAATGGAAATGTCTGCCCTACCAGCAAACTAGGAACAAAAAAATAAAAAAACAGAAGTATAACTTTCATATATATATATAAGTTATTTAATGCAACAGAACCTATGTTTTTGTCAATACATAAACAGACGAATAAAACCAAGTTCCGTCTAAATATACCTTAAAAGCAAAACCAAGTTCTTGAGTAGAAAAGTCATAAGCACCGTGGTACTTTACTCCATCGAGCTCTATGAATTCATAACCTTTAGATGACCATACCTGACCATCAATAGTTTCCGTATAATCTTCCAGACCAAAAGATATCCCATTACTAACTTCCGTAAGATTGATACCTACATCTAATGTGTCTCCATCCTCCAAGATTATTATCGAGTTACTACCCGATCCTTTTTGTACAACCACAGTCCCCAAGAATTCTTCTGTAGTTCCATCAGCATTGTAGTCTGTGTTTTTGTAAGTGTACATACCTTCCATCTGGTCACGTATATCTACAGTAGGTACTACTTCTTTGGTGTCATCAGAGCAAGCCGAGAAAGTAAAAAGACTGAAAGCGAAAATTGATATTAATGTTAAGTGGTTCATATTGTTGTTCATACTGTTTCGGAGCAGATAGTCGCGAATTTGTTGTAAAATGGTTACTACTCGTATAAATAGAATTCAAATATGCAGGCCTAAAACACAGTATTGGGTAGTAGAAATCCTAACGCATTGTAGTTAAAAGACTACAATGCGTTAGGATAAAAATGAAGAGTGCCTAAATGGAGTAGTAATGTCCCTATTGACGGACCTCAAAATATCAAAAAGAGTTCATTAAGTAAAATCATGGCCTCACAATCCCTAACCCCTTGAATTTACTTGTTTGCTATACCGAATAAGTCATTTATTGACTATTGACATTTATTTTTTCTTGTACAAAGTATCAAATGCAAGTATTGTCTGCATTTTAGAGAAAGTTCCAAATAAGGAGGTGTTAAGTTAAATTTCCGCTCCTTAAGTGAACGTCTCTTTGAGCAGACAACACTGATGACCCTAAAACTCCAGGCAATGGGCTCGAAACTCTTTTGAATGTCACTCATGCTTTGCAAACACTGGCGTTGCGTTTGCTTGTATTCGAAATCTAGGTTGTTCGCTTTACCGAACAACTTATATTATCATTACTTGAAATCTTCAAAGCCTTTGATTACTGAGGTCTCCAAAGTTTTGTTGAAATTTTAGACTTCAATTTCTCAATTCAGGTGTCATCAGTGTTGTCGGCGCATGCATAGAGAAAACTAGAATATTTAATTTTTCGTGATTCATCAGGATTTCGGAAAGAACAGTTAATGGACTAGAATAATCCATGTTAAAATCCAATATTTAAAGGCCAAATTGGTTGTTTTATATTCCCACATATTACTTAAAACACAAATAACGTAGTAAAATTACTACCTGAATTCATATGTTATACTACAATTTCTATCTTTTGATATTTACAAGTTTGTACTGATGATAACACAAGGTTGTTAGATACCCTTGTATAATTAATTAAGATTAGTACAACTGGGGAAGTCTTCATCTCCCTAGGAGATAAAGACTTCCTTTTGTACTTTAAACTTATGTAATATATAAATAGCTTACCTGTCATTGTGATTATTTAAGCTAGACCGCTGCCAGAAAATGGTTTGTTGCCATCTACTATCCAATTGTCGAAATATTAAAAGTAGTCCCCTTAATAATTATTTTTCGTTCAAATCAATTTTCAACTCTTTCTTATAGTTTTTATAGATTCATTTAATTAGCTTATGAACAAAGACTGGCCAGGATATTATTAACTTCAAAAGCAAAATAACTCTTGACGTATATATGCTTTTTCAACCAAAGTTTCTACTCTTTTTGTTTCTCTAAAAACAAAATACAGACCATACAATAATCCCTGAATAAAATAGGACTCAAACATAAATACCAGTATTTTTAAGGTGTATTCCATTCTTAGGTTATGCTTACATAGATTTTTATTGTCTACTGCTTGTGTCGTAGGAACTTGTTAATCAGGTTACACTCCACCTTCATTATTGTTATAGACCATTTCTTACTTAAATCAAGCGTCTCAAACTTTGCTTGAAGCCGCTTTATGTTCTATTTTTTTAGAGGTTTTGATCGGTAAAGGTTTAACGAGTAAAAATCCCCCAAGAAGATAATGAAAAGACTCTCCTCCTTGGGGGGAGGGAAATAACTATGTAATAGTTATCCCAACTAAACTACTACTCTATTATGAGTTCCTTCTACTAACTACTCTATTATGATTAAGTAGTTAGTTATAAACCCTGTAACCAGAGTCTAAATTTCAAACATCCCAGCCACATAGACTGCTGAGGTCACTGAACCTCCAAATTGTCAATGTTACAATATAACAAGTAGCACAGTTAGTATCATCATGCACACTATCACAACTGAGATGGCAATTATTTCACTCTTAAACTCAAAATAAGGACTAATAGATTTTTTCATAATTAGTATTTTTTTAACAGTGCTAAGGTAGAATTGTATTGAATTAAAGATTGTAAATAAATACCGCTATTAATGTAGATAGATATTTACATCTGAATAATATTGGCGCAACTTATTTTACGCAAAATGGGTTGCAATTAGTTAATAGATTTACATAACTATATGGATCTAACTCGAAAACGGGAAGTGCATTCTTAGTAGTGATACAGCCACTAAATCACATGATTAATTTATAAATCTGTATTGCTTTTAATTCTATATTAACTCTATTTTACCGTCAGTTTAGTTCGCTTAGATCTGCTTACTGATGAATAAAAAAAGCGACCTCCAAAGAAGTCGCTTTAATCAAAGAATTTACTTAATTAATAAAAAGTAGTAGTAATATTATTAGTTATCGTATTATAATTTTCTTATTTTGTACTTGACTATGATCTCCTATAATTTGCAAGATGTAGATCCCCGGGCTGTATTGCGAAGCATCTATAGTAAAGGTGGTTTGTYCATTTACCTGTTTGTGATATAAGCTTACCCCTTTACTRTCCGATAACTGCAAGTATTTAACTCCACTAACTYTATTCAGATAAACAGATATAACGTTTCTAGTTGGATTGGGTTGAATTATAACCTCTAAACCTTGCTCTAAACTTACGCGTTTTTCTTYAGAATARGTCTGYTCTCCATTAAAATCAACCTGCTTTAAACGATAATAAATMCATKGTTTATYATTGTTAGTAACCTGATTATCCAGATAAGTATAATTCAACATACTGTTTGAATTCCCATTCTCTGCCTTGGAATAATGCCTGTCTATTAATTCAAAGGTAAATCCATCTATACTTCGCTCTATATCAAAATAATCATTGTTAATTTCTGTACCTGTAGTCCATTCGAGTATAGCTGYRGTAGGCGTCATYAACTYKGYGGTAAAGGATACCAGATYTACAGGAAGAGRATTATYCCCTGCTCCTACAAKASSAGCTCCTCCAGAGAAGGAAGAAACCAKAAAYTCAGCACTGTGATCACTKCCTTTTGCAGCATACTTCCAYRTTAYAGTGTCTGGTGTAGCACCATTAGTTATTTCGACTATACTGACAAGATCGTGAGGATAGGCAAACACGCTACCAGTTCCTTTATAAAACTGTATATCAGTGACAGCAGATATGGTAGTASKTGCRSCAYTTCCCAATTTATTGGTATGGYTTGCAGCTTTAATTACCAAGCTATCATATTCTTCATTGGTAAAATAAAATTTAACCCCAACTTCTCCTGTGCTTGGTTGTGAGGTAGGARTTACATCCCACACACGCTCCATCATTATATATCCATTGGTATTATCCACCACTCCWTTTGCAGTATCGTAACTATAGGTCTTATTTATTCCTAATTTAATCTGCACCTGATTGTCATCTACTATGGCTCCAGTTCCAGTTGTATCAAGGGATAAAAGTAGCTCACCGCCACTACTACAATAATGTGTCCATCCATTGCCATCTGTATTTGAGTAAGCAGAGGTGTAGGTAGAGTCAGCTACTAAGGCTAGCTGTTCATCACCAGCACATCCTTTTCTAAAGATGTATGCAGACCCCGCATCTATTAAGTAATTGGCTCCTGCTGCATCATAATCTTGTAAACCAGCCCCAATAATGATGTAATCACCGCTAATGGCCACGTTTTGGCCAAAACGATCCGACATCGATCTATCGGAGGCTACTATTTTTTGTACCTCACTCCATGTACCGCTTGTATTTTTAAAGATATATGCAGACCCGGCAATTGATGCAAAATTGGCTCCTGCGGCATCATTACTTTCATCAGAAGCCCCAACAATGATGTAGTCACCGCTAATGGCCACTGTCCAGCCAAAAAGATCATCAGCTGCTCTATCAGATGCTACTATTTTTTGTACCTCACTCCAGGTACCGCTTGTATTTTTAAAGATATATGCAGACCCTGCATCTGATGCGAAATTGCCTCCAGTCACATCGTGATCTTCAAAAGAAGCCCCAACAATGATGTAGTCATCGCTAATGGCAATACTATGACCAAATCTGTCACCAGCTGCTCTATCAGAGGCTACTATTTTTTGTACCTCACTCCATGTACCACTGGTATTTTTAAAGATATATGCAGATCCTGCATTTGATGCGAAATTGGCTCCTGTTGCATCCTCATCTTCATGAGGAGCCCCAACAATGATGTAGTCACCACTAATAGCCACTGACGTGCCAAAGAGGTCCATAGATCCTCTATCAGAGGCTACAATTTTTTGTACCTCACTCCAAGTACCGCTTGTATTTTTAAAGATATATGCAGATCCGGCAACTCCTACATAATTGGCTCCTGTTGCATCATAATTTTGAGAGTAAGCTCCAACAACGATGTAATCACCGTTAATGGCCACTGAAACGCCAAATGCGTCATATGCTTCTCTGTCAGATGCTACTATTTTTTGTACCTGGCTCCAGGTACCGCTTGTATTTTTAAAGATATACGCAGATCCTGCATTTAATGCATAATTGGCTCCTGTTGCATCCTCATCTTCATTAAAAGCCCCAACAACGATGTAGTCCCCGCTAATAGCCACTGACGTGCCAAATTGGTCTTCAGCTGCTCTATCAGAGGCTACTATTTTTTGTACCTGGCTCCAGATGCCGTTGGTATTTTTAAAGATATACACAGATCCTGCATTTGATGCGAAATTGCCTCCAGTCGCATCGTGATCTTCAAAAGAAGCCCCAACTATGGCGTAGTCACCCTCAATAGCAATAACTTCACTATATGTGGCGCCAAAGTTGTCACCAGTTCCTCTATCAGAGGCTACAATTTTTTGAAGCTCGTTCCAGTCTTGAGCTAAAGTAGTAAAGCAGACACCTAGAAGAGTTAGTAGTAGTACAGTTTTAATATTAATAATTCTTTTCATACAGCAAAGGTGAAGTATCATTGTGTTGAATCTTGTAGTTAAACACAGTAGTCATTGTAGATATATGTTTACATCTGCTCGTCAATTTACCTTCTTTCATTTATTGTTAAATTTGTTGCCAAATAGGCATGAGAAGAAACTTTTTTATTTTAATGCTTCTAATAAGCCTGCAAGGATTCACCCAGGTGAATTTGGACTCTATGTGGTCTGTATGGAATGATCCTGACAAACCTGATAGCAGCAGACTTAATGCCATAGAAAATATTGCACGCGATTACCTTTATAGAACTCCTGACAGTTCCATCTATTGTGCAAGGCTACAGTACAACTTTGCCAAAAGAAAAGGGCTTAAAAAAGGGATGGCTGGTGCACTCAAAATGCACGGTACATACTTTTATTTTCAAAGCAGTTATGATAAAGCCATTGACTATTATAAGCGTAGCTTAACCTTATATGAAGAAATTGAGTTTACCCTTGGAGTAGCACAGCTACTGAACAATATTGGAACCGTTTATTATCAGATGGATGATTATTCTAATGCTCTTGATTTTTTTAATCGGAGTTTGACTATCAAGAAAGAAAAAGGAAGGAAACTAGATATTGGTAAAGCTCTAAACAATATCGGGACTGTTTATATGGATCAAGGTAATTATGCCGAAGCCATAAGCTATCTTATTCGGGCATTAACCATACTGGAAGAAATAGAAGATAGAAGTTCTTTAGCTCCTGTTTTAAACAATATTGGCCTTGTTTATGAAGAACTGGACGATTACGATAAGGCAATAGACTACTATAAACGTGAATTATCTATTGAAAAAGAAATGAATAACCAGCTGGGAATTAGTGTTTCTTTGGGCAATTTGGGTAATGCTTACGGGGCTCGAGGTGATTATGATAGGGCAATTAACTACATCACTCAAAGCCTAACCATCTGTAATGAAATAGGGTATGATCATGGAAAGGCGGAGGCTTTAGTTAATTTAGGGAGCAACTTTGAGAACAAGAATGACAATATTGCTGCTATTGATTACTATACCCGTGGTTTAGAAATCATGGAAAAAATTGGTGATAAAAGTGGGACTTCAAATACCCTTGATATGATTGCCTCATTTTATAATAAAAGTGGAGATTATAACAAAGCCATAACAAATGGCAATAGGTCATTATCAATAGCCAGGGAGATAGGTAATTTAGTAGGAATAGAACGTGCCGCCAATGTGCTGTATGAATCATATAAAGCCACTAATAAGAATATGCTTGCATTGCGCATGTATGAATTATATGTTGCATCTAGAGATAGTTTAGAAAGTGAAGAAAATAAGATAGCTCTTGTTCGTCAGGAATATAAATATACATATGATAAAAAGGCCCACGCAGATAGCGTTTTATTTGAAGCTATTTTGACGATCAATAAGGCAGAATTGCAAAGAACAAAAACGCAACAATATGCCTTGTTTTGGAGCCTGACTTTGGTGTTAGCTTTTTTGGCATTTGGATACAATCGGTTTTTGGTAACTCGCAAACAAAAAAGAGTAATTGAAGGACAAAATAAAAAGATTAATGTCGCTGTAGAGAATTTAATAAGCACTCAATCTCAGCTAGTTCAGCAAACTATATTAAGGGAAAAATTAATGGGCATGATTACCCATGACGTAATGGGCTCTTTAAAGTTAATGAATAATGTAGGGGAAGAATTAGTGTTAACCTCCAATGAACCTGAAGAACGGAATTTAAGAATTGCCGTACTATCAGAATCTAGTTCGGAAATCTATTCTGTAATGAAAAATATATTGCAATGGGTAAAAATTCAAAAGCATGAATTAAAAGTACAGACTCAGAAAGTAAATCTACATTCACTGGTTTCAGAAATTATCTTATCACTGCGATTTAATAAATCTTTTAATAAGTTTACTATCAGCAACAAAATTCTTGAACATTTGATTATCAAATCTGATTATCAAATGCTAAGATCTGTATTTTATAATCTTATGGAAAATCAGATTAAGCACAATGATCGAGGTGACATTACCATAGTTGCAAAAGATAATGGTGAGCATTATCAAATAAAAATTATTAATAAAAACAATACACTGGACAACATGATAATTGTAAACCAGAATTTGTCATCTAAACTGGATTCTATTCCAACCATGTTATCATTGAAGGGAGGCTTAGGGATGATTATTGTTAAAGACCTACTGTTAAAAATGGGAGGTAATATCCAAGTAGAAGTATATAAGGCTTCAGGTCATGCAATAGTACTGGAATTGCCTAAACTAAATAATTAGGTCATTTCGCGCAGCAAACAATACTAAGTCTGCGAAACTTTTCAAGTTTAATTTTTCTAGAATTCTGTTTTTGTAAGTAGCAATAGTTGAAGTATGGATAGACAATGTGTTTGAAATCTCTTTTTGAGTATTTCCATTTATCAATAACAACATAACTTCCAGTTCCCTATCGGAAAGCATATCTATTAAGTTTGTACTTTGATTATTCTCTAATTGATCGACTAAAAGACTTGATATCTGCGAGGACCAGTAATTGAAGCCATTCAATACATTATCAATTCCTCTCATAAGATTAGTAATAGGCTCTTCTTTATTAGCATAACCTTTTACCCCCATTTTCATTAATCTTACTCCAAAGGTCTCTACTGCATACATAGAGAAAATCAGAATCTTTAATTTTTTATGTTTCTCTAAAATTTCAGAGATAAAAGTTAATGGATTGATATGGTCCATGTTAAGGTCCAATATTAAAAGGTCAAAATTTTGGTTTTCTATTTCTTCAGATACTTCTTTACAGCTGTTTGCTTGAATAATAATACTATCGCTATAACGAAGTTTAATATTCGCCTGGACAGAGTGTCTTACCGTTTCATGATCATCTGCAATAAGTATTTTATATCCCATTTCTAATTAATGAACCAAAATTACTACAACGATGCGGCTTATCCAAGCCTGTAAGCTTTGAGAGCCACAAAACCAAGTGACAAAAGGAACAATCCAATGCACAAAATATGTACAACGTTATCCGATTTGTCGGTTGTAAGGTTGCCGTCTGTAGTAAAGGAACTCAAACAAGTATAGATGAAGCCCTCCTTTCAGAACTTGACATTAAACCAGAACAAAGAGATGATTGGCAAGAGGTTCAGAATTATATTGAAGCGTTGAACTACTCGCTAGATAGGCTCGATAAACTCCCAGCCATAACCTGTTACCTATTATTATTTGTGCTTTAATCCCAATTTTTTCTTAGCTCTTTCAAATAGTAATCCAAATCTTCTAAGGGAAGTAAATTTTGGGGGGTCTTCCATTTCTTTTAGTCGTTCAGCCATTAGTTTTTCCCTTGCCATTAGAAACTCCTCTCGAGTTCCTCCATTGTACATTTCATCTTCTTTCATAGCTTGAGTCTACCTTGAAAATTTACTAATGTGAAATCTTATCATAAAAAAATGAGCCTTCAGATTATCTGAAAGCTCACCATTTACTAGTTATTTCTCTTTGCCATTAAATGGGGTTCTGTCGCGTTAATCTTACCGAATTCAAATTTAAGTAATTTCGTTTCAGGAAATGTATAAACATCATCGATATCCAAGAGCAATAATTCTTCAGGCCGTTTATTTCAAATTGAGATTTACTTTGAGCTATCGAGATGTTGAAGAATTACTAAAAATACGTGGTGTCAGAGTTGATCACTCTACAATTCAAAGATGGGTATTCAAATTCGCTCCTGCAATAGAAGCCAGAATGCATAGGAGGAAGAGAACAGTTAGCAACAGTTGAAGAATGGACGAGACGTATATCAAGGTAGACGGCAAGGATCGATATTTATATCGAGCTGTAGACAAGCAAGGAAATACTGTAGACTTCCTGCTAACTAAAAGGAGAATGAAGGGATCAGCTCAGAAATTTTTGAACAAAGTAATCGGTAATAATTGAAAACCAAGACTTATCAATATTGATAAGAGTGGATCAAACACAGCCGCAATCAAAGTAGGGAACAGGTATAGTTTAACCTTCAAGAAGATCAAGGTTAGGCGAGTTAAGTATCTGAATAATATTGTAGAACAGGATCATCGGACAATTAAACGTCGGATATCGATAACGACAGGATTCAAAGAATTTGAATCCGCTCAGAGAACACTTGCAGGTATAGAAATCATCAACATTATCAGAAAGGATCAACTTACAAATCCAAAGAAAAGTTGGTTTGCTACATTTAAGTCTTTGGCTGCATAGAAAAATGATAAATCTGTTACTTTTGAAAGTAGATGGGATTAATGCGACAGAACCCAATCGCAACACCAGTGTTTGCAAGGCATTAGAGACATTCTAAAGATTTAGAAGGCTATTACTCGAAATATTAGCCCCATCAGTGTTGTCAGTTTATCAGTGT